>NZ_MTBQ01000019.1 GCF_002153375.1 Oceanobacillus rekensis | reverse complement strand
TAACAAGGTAGCCGTATCGGAAGGTGCGGCTGGATCACCTCCTTTCTAAGGATATTTCGGAACGCTGATAGGAACTTGTTTCTATCAGTAAGGACATACATGGTTGTTTGGTTCAGTTTTGAGAGAGCAAATCTCTTGGATTGTTTGTACCTTGAAAACTAAATAAGAGTAATCAACGACATCAATAATAAAAAGGCTGAAGCAACTGTTCAGAAACGGACGCATAAGTAAGAGACTGGAAAACGCTCGAATTTTAGCGTTTGGAATGTCAATTGCTTATGACGGTAGTTTCTAGGAGCTGAAGCTGGATTAATAAAAAAGCAAGGCTAAT
>NZ_MTBQ01000018.1 GCF_002153375.1 Oceanobacillus rekensis | reverse complement strand
GTTGGAGTCCACGTTCTTTAATAGTGGACTCTTGTTCCAAACTGGAACAACACTCAACCCTATCTCGGTCTATTCTTTTGATTTATAAGGGATTTTGCCGATTTCGGCCTATTGGTTAAAAAATGAGCTGATTTAACAAAAATTTAACGCGAATTTTAACAAAATATTAACGCTTACAATTTAGGTGGCACTTTTCGGGGAAATGTGCGCGGAACCCCTATTTGTTTATTTTTCTAAATACATTCAAATATGTATCCGCTCATGAATTAATTCTTAGAAAAACTCATCGAGCATCAAATGAAACTGCAATTTATTCATATCAGGATTATCAATACCATATTTTTGAAAAAGCCGTTTCTGTAATGAAGGAGAAAACTCACCGAGGC
>NZ_MTBQ01000002.1 GCF_002153375.1 Oceanobacillus rekensis | reverse complement strand
AGGGATCTGGTTGCTTCCCGCGCTCGACTTGCATGTATTAGGCACGCCGCCAGCGTTCGTCCTGAGCCAAGATCAAACTCTCCATAAAAGTGTTTGAATAGAATCAACATCAGTCAATTCCATTTGTATTCTTAGCTTGTTGCATACTCAATAAGTAAAAACTTAATGAGTTGTTTGAAAAGAAAAACATGTTTTCTTCCCTTGACATACTGGTTGTTTTGTTCAGTTTTCAAAGAGCAAATTTGTATGACGCTTAAAAACAGCGACCAAATTATTGTAACACATTCAACGAGCGCTTGTCAACATTATTTTTATTGTGAAATATAAGTTGTCTTCGTTTCTTGTGTGGATAATTATTATAGCATTTCTTAGCAAATCTTGTCAACACTATTTTTGAAATCTGTCGAAAAAGATTAGTTGCAATTTAAAGTCGGCATAAACCGCGCTTAAACAGCAAAATTAATACTACACTAATCCAGGTCTAAAATCAACCTAAGATTGATGGAAATTATCCCCATTAAAGAGCTAACCTCTATCTTCTACATAAAAAAGGAAGCAGGAGAACCGTCCCTTGCTTCCTTTCTTGTTTAGATGGTTACTTCGCCTTTCCAATTAAGCATGCCGCCTTGCATATTTATAACTTTGAAACCTTGTTCATCTAGATATTGTGATGCTTTCATACTTCTACCACCTGAGCGACATACTAGGATATAATCTTTGCTTTTATCTAATTCGGGAGCAGCTTCTGGAATATCGCCTAGTCGAATATGTTTAGCCTTCTCGATCATCCCTTGTGCTACTTCCTCATCTTCTCTTACATCAATAACAACAATATTATCTTTATTCATCATTTCCTCTACTTCTAATGGTGTTACTTCTTTAATATCTGCCATAACAATCACCCTTCTATATTCCTCTATATTTTATACACTCTTAATTTTACGGATATTATGTATAGGATGCAAATACAACGCGCAATCTAACTTTGTGAAAACTATTTTTATACCTATTAAAGGAACGGAGGATTCTGCAATGAAATTACTGTTTCTTCTATTATTAATGGTGCCGTCTGTTACATTTGCCGCTGAGACAGATCCACAAGAGCCAATCTTAATTGAAACCTATAAGGAAGATGTTACTGGGGATGGAGATAATGAGACTATCGATCTTAAAGGTATACTATTTTCCCCTGATACACAGTATTACAAGGACATTTGGATAACAGTCACTACCACGTCAGGTGCTGATTGGAAAATCAATTATGGTGGTGGTTATGAACCTGTATTGCAATTTATTGATTTAACTCATGATGGGATAAAAGATATCTTTTATCAAAGTCCTACCGGTGGAAGCGGTGGCTTATACACGAGCAACCTTCATACATTTGCAAATAGCGAAATGCAGGAAATTGCTTTGCCTGACCAACAATATGTAAATGGTAATTTTGAAGAAAACTTTAATGTAACAATCAAAATTGCACCAAACGGTAAACCAATTGTAGTGGATGTAAAAGACAGGGCAGAAGATTATATACGGCTCGGTATTTATGATAAGAATGGTAAGCTGCTGAAGCCTACTGATCTAATGATTGATCCGATAGCTTTTTTCGAACCAAACCTAATCAGTGATAGTAAAGGCTATGGTTTAAAAAGTTTTAAGCAAATAAGTGGAGCATATCATGCAGATGGTCTTGGTACGATAGAAACCCTTTGGTATTACGAAAATGGTAACTGGGTTATTTTAAAAACAGAGTGGGTACCGGCTGGATAGAAAAAAATAGAGGCTCAGCCACTATCTGTTACTAGAAAGGAAAAAAAGATCTCTCCTATTAAATAAGAAGAGATCTTTTTTCATGTTATCAATTTGCTACGAAGTTAACTAATTTTCCTGGAACGACAATTACTTTACGAATTGTTTTTCCTTCTAGCCACTTCTGCATGCCTTCATCAGCCAATGCAGCCTTCTCCAGTTCCTCTTTGGAAATATCAACAGGCACAGTTATCTTCGAACGAACCTTGCCCATCACCTGCAGGACAACTTCGACCTCATCTTCGGTCAATTTAGTTTCATCAAATTCTGGCCATTTGGAATAGCTGATTGTTTCCGTGTTTCCAAGTTTTCCCCAAATCTCTTCAGCAATATGCGGTGCAACTGGTGAAAGCAGCTTTACGATACCTTCCACATATGTCTTTGGAATACTTTCTGCCTTATAACCCTCATTAATGAAGACCATCATTTGGGAAATACCCGTATTAAAATGAAGGTGCTCAAAATCGTCTGTTACTTTTTTCACTGTTTCATGATATACCTTATCAAGATCGGCATTATCCCCGTCTACAATTTTATCAGCTAGTTTCCCATCATCATTAATGAATAATCTCCAAACACGATCAAGGAATCTTCGTGCACCATCAAGACCATTTGTTGACCATGCAACAGATGCATCAAGTGGCCCCATGAACATTTCATATAGACGTAATGTATCAGCACCGTGAGAAACAACGATATCATCAGGATTTACGACATTCCCTTTGGATTTACTCATTTTTTCGTTACCTTCTCCAAGAATCATACCTTGGTTGTATAACTTCTGGAATGGTTCCTTTGTGGATACTACTCCGATATCATATAAGAATTTATGCCAGAAACGAGCATATAGCAAATGCAGTACGGCATGTTCTGCGCCACCAATATAAATATCAATCGGTAACCATTCTTTTAATGCTTCTGGATCTGCCAGCTGTTCGCTATTGTCTGGGTCGATATAACGAAGGAAGTACCAGCAGCTTCCTGCCCATTGTGGCATTGTATTTGTTTCACGACGTCCTTTCATCCCTGTTTTCGGATCAACGACATTGACCCATTCACTATTATTGGCAAGCGGGGATTCTCCTGTACCGGACGGCTTAATTTCAGACATAACTGGAAGTTCCAGTGGCAGCTCCTCTTCAGAAATCGCTGACATTGAACCATCTTCCCAATGAATGATTGGAATTGGTTCCCCCCAATAACGCTGTCTTGCAAATAACCAGTCACGCAGGCGATACGTAATTTTCTTTTCGCCCTTATTTTCTGCAACGAGCCAGTCAATCATTTTGGAAATTGCTTCGTCTTTTTCTAGTCCATTCAGAAAATCAGAGTTTACATGTTTGCCATCACCTGTATATGCTTCTTTTGTTACATCGCCACCGGCAACAACCTCAACGATTGGCAGATCAAACTTTGTCGCAAATTCATAGTCACGTTCATCATGGGCAGGAACCGCCATAATTGCACCTGTTCCATAGCTCATCAAGACATAATCCGCAACCCAAATCGGCATTTTCTCATTATTTACTGGGTTAATTGCATATGCTCCTGTAAATACACCGGTTTTATCTTTGGCAAGATCTGTTCGTTCCAAGTCGGATTTTGTTTGCACAGCATTCAAATAAGTCTTAACAGCCTGCTTTTGTTCAGCAGTTGTAATTTCATCAACAAATGGATGCTCTGGAGCGAGCACTGCATATGTTGCACCAAAAAGTGTGTCTGGACGTGTTGTGAAAACTGTAAAATCTTTATCATGATTTTCAATATCAAATGTTACTTCAGCACCTTCTGAACGTCCAATCCAGTTACGCTGCATTTCCTTCAAGCTTTCTGGCCAATCAAGATCATCCAGGTCTTCCAATAGCCGATCTGCATATGCTGTAATTTTCAGCATCCATTGTTTCATTGGTTTACGAACAACCGGATGTCCACCACGTTCACTTTTTCCATCAATAACTTCTTCATTTGCCAGAACGGTTCCAAGCGCAGGACACCAGTTAACTGCAACTTCATCGATATATGCAAGTCCTTTTTCATATAGCTTGATGAAGATCCATTGTGTCCATTTATAGTAATTCGGATCCGTCGTATTTACTTCACGATCCCAATCATAGGAAAAACCAAGTTCTTGAATTTGACGTTTAAACGTTGCGATATTTTTTGCCGTGAATTCTGCGGGACTGTTTCCTGTATCAATGGCATATTGTTCTGCGGGAAGTCCAAATGCATCCCAGCCCATTGGATGCATGACTTCATATCCTTGCATTCGTTTCATTCGAGCTAGAATATCTGTTGCGGTATAGCCTTCCGGATGCCCAACATGCAGTCCAACCCCTGATGGATATGGAAACATATCAAGCGCATAGAATTTTTCTTTTTCGGAATAGGTCTCCGTTTTAAACGTTTTATTTTCCAACCAATGCTTCTGCCACTTTTTCTCAATTTGCTGATGGTTAAAACTCATTTTATTTACCTTCCTTCCACTGCTCAACACTCTACTTTTAAGATGAGATTATGTATTCGTTTGGGCTTTTAAAACGATAAAAAAAGCCACTCATCCCTAAAGAAGGGACGAGAAGCTGTATCTCCCGCGGTACCACCCAAATTAACGCAAATTCGCGTTCGCTTGTTATCCTTAACGCGGATAAATCGACATAAGCTACTTGTTTCACTTCTGCAACATTAAAGGTGAGTTCATAAAATTCCTCAGAGCAGTTTCCACCAAACACTGCTTCTCTATGCCTGAGAAAAGTTTACTACTAATCCTTATCAGAGTCGTTGAATTATTTACCCGAATTATAATGAAAACACGCCACAATGTCAAGACGACATCGATTACGATCATTTAATGTTATCATTTTTTGAAGAACTTACAAACCTTTTCAGCAATATTCCAAATTTATATTCTTTTTATGCAAAAGCCCCTCCGTGTTAAAATAAAATGAAATAAAAATCTATAATAAAGGAAAATGCTCATCCATGTTAAAAGGAATCCTGAATTATGCACATTATTTACTAGAAGAAACGGTCGAAAAAGGTGAAGTGGTAATAGACGCAACTTGTGGAAATGGGAATGATACCCTCTTTTTAAGCAAGCTTGTCGCTGAACATGGATATGTTTATGCTTTTGATATTCAGGAACAGGCAATTGCAAACACAAAAGAAGCATTAACTTTCCATGAGCGGACAAATGTTTCGCTCATCCACGATAGCCATGAAAATATTGCTGACTATATAAAAAACACTGAAATCGCTGGTGCCATTTTTAATCTCGGGTACCTACCAAAAAGTGATAAAACCGTCATTACTGAAGGAGCCTCCACAGTGGCTGCTGTAGATACTATTTTATCCCTATTAAAAAAAGGGGGTCTTGTTGTTCTTGTCGTATACCATGGGCATGAAGGTGGCAAAGATGAAAAGAAATCTTTGTTGAAATACTTGTTTCAATTGGACCAGAAAAAATACAATGTATTGCGCTATGGCTTTATTAATCAGAAAAACGACCCACCATTTATTTTAGCGATAGAGAAAAAGTAGCTTATTCCAAAAATAGGAGCTGGTTTCTCAGTTGAGAAGCGTGCTCCTTTTACGGCTATCATCCATTATTTAATTCCAAAATTTTATTAGTGCAGCTAATCCTCTAAAAATCAGTCGAAACGGAATAATAATGAGTTCTGGTATAAATAACAAGATATCCACGAACCAGTCCCAAACACTGCCTTTCTTTTTTTTATCTTGCCCTTGGGAATTCATTACTTTCGCTCCTTTTCTAAATCTTTCAGACGCATCTCCAACTTTTTAATTTGCGTTTTTGTATTAACAGCGAAAACAAATGCCAGTACCCCAAATACGAATGCTATTGTTTCCATCCACCGTCACTCCCCTTGTGTCTTTATTCTATACGAATAGAATGGCCATAAAGTTTCAGATGTTTTCTTTGATTAAGACTCTTTTTGTAAATTTTTATTTCTCGCAATTGAGGTAAACTGCGAGTTAACTACTAGCTGATATCCAAATCATGTGCTTTTCCCGCCGTCCGGGGATTGCTGCGGGCGGGTCGCCGAAGTCTCAACACCATATTTATACTAATCAACCAACAGATATTCGAACTTTATAGATTTTGTAGCATAGACAACAATTTTTCGGTAGGATGAGTAACCGCACTTCCAAATTTCTAATGTACACCCTCAATTAAACAAATGATGAAATAGTCGTTCCTTATCTTCGAAAAATTGTTTCATTACCGCATAATGATCTGTATCTTCTAATGGTGTCTCAGTCATTCCCTCCTCTGTTAATTGTAAAATTTTCGCATCGGGATATGCCATCATTATCGGGGAATGTGTAGCAATAATAAATTGTGATTCTTTGTTTACCAATTCATGAATTCTCGACAACATGGATAATTGTCTTAACGGGGATAATGCTGCCTCGGGTTCATCGAGAATATATAAGCCCCTACCTTGAAAGCGATTCATAAAGGCCGTAAAAAATGACTCGCCATGTGATTGTTGGTGCAATGATTTCCCACCAAATGAATCAATAATAAATCCCCCACCTGGGCTTGAATCCATTTCCTCTATATTACTCGCCAAATTATAAAAAGTTTCAGCCCTGATAAAGAAGTTATCAGTCGGCAAGTAAGCCCCTTTTACGAGTCGCAAATACTTATCTAGGATAGAATGTGAATCAAAACTGGAGAAGTTAAAATTCTTTGTGCCACCTTCTGGATTAAAGCCTAATTCAATTGCAATTCCTTCCAACAGAGTAGATTTCCCCATCCCATTCTCACCAACGATATAGGTTACATTTGGATGAAACACTAACTTCTCCATCATTTTTACGGCTGAAAGATTAAACGGAAAGTGATCACATGAATCAATCATCTCTGATTTTAAATAAACACGCTTCAAATACTGATCATCCTTATTCAATTTCATAACGATTACGCCGTCCTTTGTTCTTAATTAATACACCATAGTACTTATGGTGCAAATCCATAAAACGTCAAGATAAATATTATATATGCTGCATATCCAACAACAATCAAACTCACAAGCATCACAACGAACATCACTAATTGTATAGCCATTGCTTGAAATCTCGAAAAGATCAATTTGTACAATTTAAATATCCCTAATATAATCAACGGAATTAGAAACAAATAACCAAAAACACTTACCCAACTCATTAATTTTTGAAAACCACCATCCAACGGTGCGTATGACAACTGATACGTTGAAGATATGTTTATAAGTCCAACTGCAAATGTAATCGATAGTAATATAAAATAACTGTAAACTATAATTCTAAGTATCTTATGTTCTCCCTTAAGCAGGGAATGTAAGAAATAAAAAAATAAGATAAGAATGAGTATTTTAATCAAAAATCCCCCTCACGCAATCAAGACAAGGTTCACCGGTTGTCTGTCATATCACCATTGCATTCCTTATTCTTGATTTCCCTTCCAATTATTCATTCAAGATTCCAAAATCCCTAAATAATCTAGTAAATTCCCATTACAAGAAACGGAATCGGAAAAATACTAAAACTAATATTTACAAGAAAATGACAGATAATTAGTGGGAATAGTCGTTGTTGTTTATGAAAATTAATTCCGCTGCCAATTCCCCACACAAAAAATGCAGCCGCATAGATAAATGCTCCCTCAAAGGTTGCAGCAAGCATCGTATGTTGTAAAGCAAAGCCGATGGAAGGAATTAGAATACCAATCCACATCTTGTTATAATGCTTCATAAATATTGGTTGCGCATAACCACGATACATCAATTCCTCGATCGGTGCATTGAAAATAGGAAACAGTAGCGAGATAATTGATGCAAAATACATCAGCCACCATGGACGCTCATAAAGAACAGCTCCCTCTCCCGCAAAAACGGCTTCAAATTGTTGGAACATATCTGCCCCATAAATTACAAACATGACACCCATGACGGTTAGTACGAATGGAATAAAAAGTGTAAATAGCCATAGAAACCCAAATAAAATATCCTTCCTCAAACGTTCCCGCTTATATCCGGTCAATTCCTTAATGGAACGTCCCTCATTTTTCACTATTCTATGCAAGAGAAAGAAACATAAAATATTTACTACAGTAAAATACAATGTCGACATTTCCGGTAAAAATGGAAACTGAAACTCTAGACCTGAGAAACTAAATATCAAAAACATCATGAATAAGGAAACAACTAACATAGGAAAGCGAATAAAGGAAACAATCCATGCCTGTTTTAACACCTTATCACCATCCTTAAAACGCAATTAATTCTTAAAAAAACTCATCTTAACATTTTATAAAATCCAGTAGCCTCGACTTCAAAGCCTCTCCGTTCATAAAAGCGATGGGAATCACTTCTTTCATTACGATTCTCACTCTATTTCAGCTTTTCTACTTATTATATATATTTCTATATAACCAGCTCTAAACCCTTTATAAGATTTTATTTTATCTTGCATTACAAGGTAAACAATTATATACTATTTTTATATCTTGCAATACAAGATATGTTCAACACATTTAAATACCTTGTATTACAAGGTTAAAGGAGTCGATATTGCTTGTCAACAACACAGATGATGAAGGGGATTCTTGATGGTTGCCTGTTAGCAATTATTAAAAATAAAGAAGTTTATGGTTATGAGCTCGCTGAAAAACTTGGAGAATACGGCTTTCTAAATTTCAGTGAAGGAACGATTTACCCCCTATTACTAAGGATGCAAAAAGAACAATTCGTTACTTCGACTTTGAGAAAGTCTACTGCAGGACCAAAACGGAAATATTATTCACTAACAGAAAAAGGTGAGGAAGAATTGGAGAGGTTTACAGAAAGATGGTATCACTTGCAGCGTAATGTAAATAATGTGCTTAATCATGAAACAAGTAATCAAAAGGAGTTGGGAGAATGATTAAGCAGGAAGCAGTACTATCCAAGGAGAGTAGAAAGTTTCTCGACGATTTGCATGTGTATCTTTTTTCAAGCGGGAAAAATGAAAAAGAAACAAATGAAATTATTGAAGAACTGAAAGATCACCTAATAGAGGCGGAGAAAAATGGGAAATCCATTGAACATATTATCGGGATTTCACCTAAATCCTATATGGAGCAGCTTTCCAAAGAAATGTCTGTCGACTATAAATCGTGGTTTAAATATATACCTTTGATGATTTTGGGTGTATTTTCCATTATCATTATCGGGGATGTGTTTGATGGACCATTATCCTATTCGTTGCTTGAGATACTTGGTTCTATTGGGATTAGTTCTCTATTTTTAGCCGGAATATCCTTTACTTTCCGGTATATTTCTGCAAATCAATTATCAACTGTAAACGAATTAATCATTTTTGCACTGGTTGGGGGAATGCCAATTGGTCTATTTATAGGACTAATTTTTCTGGATAGAGCTGTTTCAACGCCAACTATTAGCTTTGGAATCACAGGTACCATTATTATTGCTGTCGTTACAACAATTTTCCTTATCGCATTTTCCTATTGGGCAAAGACATGGATATTACTGGTCATTCCAGCATTCTTTAGTCTACCTGATTTCCTATTAGGATATACAACGATGGTGGAATCAACCCGCTTAATTATTGGAACATTGATTACTTATGGAGGCATCGCTGTTTATATTTTATTATCAAACCGTAAAAGAAAAACATAAGTAATAATGGGATTACCTGTCATCTTTCTCAGGTAACCCCATTTTTTATTTACTTGGATAGAAATTCAACGGAGCGATTAATCAATGCTTTTAGAACATCTATATCTATGTCGGCAACATTGTTAATATACACACAAGCTTTCCCTGTTGTATGCTTTCCGAAATCCTTGAGTAGATCTGCACGTCTGTCATCACCAGTTGCAAAATACAGGCTATGTTTTGCTTTACGCGGCGAAAATCCTACTAATGGTGCATCACCTTCATGGCCGGATTCATACTTATAATGGTACGAACCAAATCCGATAATGCTTGGTCCCCACATTTTTGCCTTGAAGCCAGTTGTTTCGGTGAAAATATCGAGAAGCCTATAAGCATCTTCCCGCTTTTTCGGACTATCAACATTTTCAATAAACTCAATTACACTGTTGTCATTTTCCTTTGTTTTCAGCTCATACATATTTTATATCCTCCTTAAGAACTTTCCATTTTATTATAAAATTTTATTGTGAAGTTTATAAATTTCGAAGCATTTCCGCTGGCTTTAAGTAACGCTTTACACATCTCATCTGACCCACTTATTCGCTTCACTTTTTCATCAGCTAAATAAAGGCCAACCAAACCTTGAACAATCATTTCATGAAATTTCCGGTCTGGAAGTTGTTTGATGTGTTTGTTCGACTGCTTGATAAAATAGATAAGCCGCTCCTTCAGATGATTCTCATTCTTATAGTAATTACAGAAATTCAGGTCTCCCTCTTCCATGTCTTCCTGCTGATCAATATAATAATCGAGCATGATATGTAATCCCTGTATATACGGAAAATAGCCGTTATATATATCAACAGAAATTTTATTGTTTATTTTTCCGCCGAGCAGATAGGAAACGAGACAATAAATTCCTAATGTTGAGCCTGATACTGCTGCAAATTCAAACCATGAAAGCCCAGGTTCTTTTTCTTTATTCTCCTCGTACCAGTTCGTTAAACGAGGAATCCGTTCCCCCTCTTCCACATGCTTATGTACTTGTAAATCAGCATACAAACCTTCAAGGCTCCATATTTGTTCACTAATATTGGAATAACCATTAAGTTCCTTTAGGATTTGCTGACAGGTTACGACGAGTTCCCCAAGATATCCGCCATCATCCTGATCCTCCCGAAGTTGGTAATAATTCCTGAGATCATTTCCCGGTGTCAACGCATCTTTCATTGCCTGATGCAAGAGCCTGAAATCAAATGGATTAAGTGAGGTACTTCGATCACATAAGTTATCAAGATAGTCACTTATTGTCTGATAGGCGACAATAAATCGAACCGCTACCCTTTCCTTATCACCGGCAAGTAATGCATATACACCCCCACCCTGACAGTGGAATTTTTTGGAATCGATACTCGCAATTGCCTGTGACCGTAATTCCTCATTTGGAATCTGCTCCGCCCGATTTTTCCAATAATTAAGCTCCTTATCCACCATCGGAAAAACCTTCTGAAAGCTGGACCGCAGAAGTAATATAGTATTGCCTGGTACCCGACTCACATCGCTTCCTCCATTCCAATACATTAATCCGTAATTAATCTTTACTATTTGCTATACTAATTATAGCATCATTATAAACAGCAAACACAACTTAAAATTAGGGGGATAAAAATATGATTGACCATTATAAAAATAGTTATCCAAAAATTCATGATACTGCCTTTATCGCAAAAGACGCCGTTATTAATGGAGATGTTGAAATAGGAGAGGAATCTAGTATCTGGTTTAAAACTGTCATTCGAGGTGACGTAGCACCTACACGTATTGGAAAAAGAGTAAGTATACAGGATTTATCCATGCTGCATCAAAGTCCAAACAACCCACTTATCATAGAAGATGATGTCACCGTTGGACACCAGGTTACCCTCCACTCTGCCGTTATCCGCAAAAATGCGCTTGTTGGAATGGGCTCTATCATATTAGACGGAGCTGAAGTCGGAGAAGGCGCATTCATCGGTGCTGGAAGTCTTGTCCCACCAGGTAAAAAGATTCCACCTAATACAATGGCTATGGGGAGCCCAGCCAAGGTGGTACGTGAACTGACAGAAGCTGATTATGCCGAAATGGAAAGGGTAAGGAAATCGTATGTGGAGAAAGGGAAGTATTATAAAGAGCACACGGATATGGGACTTTAAGTATTTAATTTTAAAACTATCATTCTTGTAGCCTTACGTATCAAAATCTAATGGCCGTACTTACGAAAAAGCACCACTGTAACGTAACGAGGTCAGTATTAGAAAAACGTGCTATTAACAATGGAAACAATATAGTACTTATGCAGTAAGAAAATATCTATACTTTCTTACTGCTAAAAAAGAGATTAGCTGCAACGCTAATCCCTTTCACTATTATAAAATATCCGGAAGCGTACAGTTTCTGTTAAATTACTTAAAGCATATTAATAACGCTTTTGCTTTTTTCTTGAAGAATCAGCCTTTCTGCTTCCTGTTTCTCTTCTTGTCGTCCCTTGCCCTTCTACTTCAGGAGAACTCAAACCATCTGTTACTGGATTAACTTTTCTTTTTTTCACTCTAATCACCTCCAATATTATTGTTCCAAAAAATAATTTAGATATGCTATTTCGAATGACTGTTTTCTCATAGATTGTTGTCATCTGCATAGTCGAGATAAACTACGAACTAACTACCATGTATTTAAGATTCTATCTACAAAATTAAAAGTGAAGTAACTGTTGGCTCAATTCCAAATACGTGTGCTTTGCAGCCGTCCGGGATCGCTGCGGTCGCCGAAGTTTCTACATACCGATAGAAATCAATCATTTTATAAAATATTTAACTAAGATAAGTAACAATTCCTTACAGTAAGACAAGTAACCCAGTCCTAAAGTTTAATCAAAGATATTTTCGAATAAAGCCCTTATTAAGTTAATTACAGAAAAGCCGATCGTTTTGGTAATCGACTTGTAGTATTCTAGCACCTTTAGTTAATAGTGATTTCCTTTAAGGAAAGTGTTAAAAATGAAATATACCGAAGAACCCGGATCTGATTAAGACAATGACAAGAGCAATGATGAATATCAACTGAAAAAGTGTAAATAAATAATTATTCTTTCCTTTTAAATATTTCCATTCCATGTAAAACCGAATTATTTCTTGAATTGCCAAAAAAACCATACCGATGACAAACAAATATAAGGTCGTTTCCATGCCTAGATTTGGGGAATTAAAAATGAAGTAAAACACAGCCATCATATAAACGATAACAGAAATTACTCGTATACCTATATCATACTTTTTATGTTTATCATTTACATACTGATTAGAGAACCATTTCGGACGTTCAACATTCAATAATTTTCTTATGCTGCAATTGAAAATGAAAATGATTAGTGAAAGAACCACTATTATAAAAACGATATCCAAAATCAATGAACTGTCACTTCCATCATACAAATAGATCCCCCTTTTTCCTATTTATAATTTCACCCTACCAAATCGTATTCTGATAAGAAACAATTATTTAAACCTTTTAAACAAAAAAAGCTGCACAACCCATAAAGAGCTGTACAGCAATAATCGTTATATCATTATTTCGTCATTGCAATCAATTCATCAACTTTATCTGTCTTCTCCCACGGGAACAGAATGTCTGTTCTACCAAAATGTCCATAGGCTGCAGTGTCTTTAAAAATTGGTTTACGTAGGTCAAGCATGCGGATAATTCCTGCCGGGCGCAGGTCGAATAATTTACGTACAGCATCGACCAGAACTTTCTCGCTCACTTTCCCTGTGCCAAATGTATTAATCGCAATGGAAACGGGCTCAGCTACACCAATTGCATATGCCAATTGAACTTCACATGACTTTGCAAGTTTAGCAGCAACAATATTTTTAGCAACATACCTTGCTGCATATGCAGCGGAACGGTCTACCTTAGTAGCGTCTTTCCCACTAAATGCTCCCCCACCATGACGAGCATATCCACCATAAGTATCAACAATGATTTTACGTCCAGTTAGACCAACATCACCCTGTGGACCGCCAATTACAAAGCGACCAGTTGGGTTAATCAAGTATTTTGTAGATTCATCTAGCAAGTCAGCAGGAACAACTGGACGAATGACATGTTCAATCATATCTTTTTCAATTTGTTCGGTTGTAGTATTCTCATGATGCTGTGTGGAAATAACAATTGTATCAATGCGAACCGGCTGATCATTTTCATCATACTCTACGGTTACCTGTGTTTTTCCATCTGGACGTAAATAATCCAAAACCTTTTCTTTACGGACATCTGCTAAGCGTTTGGAAAGTTTATGTGCTAGTGAAATAGGCAACGGCATATATTCCTCTGTTTCATCACAGGCATAACCAAACATTAACCCTTGGTCTCCTGCACCGATTGCATCAATTTCTTCTTCACTCATTTTCCCTTGACGTGCTTCAAGTGCTGTATCAACTCCACCCGCGATATCAGCAGATTGCTCATCGATTGCCGTAAGTACGGCACATGTTTCATAATCAAAACCATATTTTGCACGCGTATAACCTATTCCTTTAACTGTTTCACGAACGATTGCAGGAATATCTACATATGTACTGGTGGAAATTTCACCTGCTACTAATACGATTCCTGTTGTAACGGTAGTTTCACATGCCACCCTTGCAAATGGATCCTTCTTTAAAATTTCATCCAGAATGGCATCAGATATTTGGTCTGACATTTTATCCGGATGTCCCTCTGTTACGGATTCTGATGTAAATAGACGACGATTTGTAGCCATATGGCTAAACTCTCCTTTATAATGTGTTACGGAACTCAATTATCAATTTTTAATACTATATTATTCAAAGTACCTTCAGGAAGGTAAAACAATTATCAAGTGACCAGTGGTCTGCTGCCTTTAGAACTTTTGAAAAAAAATAAAAAGTTACCAAATTGGATCTTGAGGATCGAGGCAGCGCTATCCTTAAAAAAACAAAAAAGCCTTTCCCACAATGCATGAGGAAAGGGTCTACAACCTGGCCTTTCGCTCTTATTGTTCAAGGAATGATCCTTGCCTCAGGTTAGCACCTTTTCACCGAAGTGATGGTTGCTGGGTTTCACAGGGTCTGTCCCTCCACCGACTCTGAATAAGAGAGTATCCGTTCAAATTTTAGATTAACGAAACAAAGCCAAACTGTCAACTGTTTAATACACAGGGCTGAACCGTTAAAATAATATTCTCACGAACACTTAAGACTACTTCATATATGTAATTGTAATTTAAATTATAAAATAGTGTACTTGTTACATAAAACAGTATACAATTTTTATAATAATTTAACAAGCAGTAGTTTAATTTTCTAAAAAGAAAGACACTTCCAATTGAAAGTGCCTGCAGTGAGTATAATATATTATTTACCTAAATCAATATTGGCATATTCTCCACCTGACCAGCCAAATCCACTTGATACTTGAAGTGTGTAACCAGTTTCTTCAGCAGGAAGTTCAAATACAACTTTACCAGTACTACTCATCTTAGGATTGATTTCCGTTAAGAAAAATCCAATATCATCATTTACATACATATCAGCTTCAGTGTTAGAAGAAAACTCAGTTTCATCAGTACCGATTAAACGGAACATCTCGGAATCTACAAATCTAGCTTCTTTGTCATTGTTTGCAATAGTTAAATCTACTACTACAAATTTACCTTCAGTAGTTAAGGAATCCATGTATTCCATTTCAAGTTCAGTAACTTCTTCTACTCCGTTAACAGTATAAGTGAAATCTTCAACTGCTACTTCTTCTCCAACACTGAACTCTTTTTCTGTTTCTTCTGTTTCCCCTTGTTTTTCAGCTTCACCTGAGGTAGTAGTTTCCTTTGAATCCGCTTCTGCTTCCGTAGTAGCGGTTTCTTCGTCTCCGCCACCTGTAACAGCTATAACAACAATGATTGCAATTAACCAAACCCACCATTTTTTATAAAATGGTTTTTTCACCTTTTCTCTAGCCATTATATCTTTCCTCCTATTTTTTGTAATATTTTAGAAATAATTACTGTAATAATCGTAACATTTTTTCCAAATATTACAAGACTTTTTTCCTAAGACTAAGACTTTAGTGAGTTTTTAAATGGTTTATTATCACATCATCTTTTAGAGAAAGTGCTTCAATATTTAAAGGTGCTTTTTCTGTCTTTAATCCAAGCGTATCAGTCATTTTACTTTTGAATTGATTATTATTATTCAATACTTTTTCAGCTTCAACTACATCTGAATACAAGGCTTGAATCTCTGAAAGTGTACTTAAATATTGTTGTTTCAATTCCTGAAGGTGTGAAGCTTTATTTATGATGCTATCAGCAATATCAGTTGTAAATTCTTCTGCCAATGCTTCCATTTCACCAGTATGTGCCTGAATATCTTCAGCTTTATATCCGGCTACTTCCTGAATCAATGCACCAGCATCTTGTAATTCAGATTCTTTTTCCTGTAATAGCTTCTTTTCTTCAGCAAGTTCAGCATCTGATACGGCTTTATTACGATACTTTCTAAATACTTCTTCAAACTGCTGGTACTGCTTATTGTACAGAACCAGCTTACTATTATATGTATCCTGTAAGCCTTGTAAATTCGTATCATAGGTATAATTAAGGTGTTGTATGCCTTCCCTTAACTGTTTGATGCGGTTAGTTACCTTTGTATCTTCTTTTATTTCTGTTGTAGTAGTACTTGGATTAACCGGATTCCCCCCGAATATACTTTTGAGCCAATTATTAAGCTTTTTCATCTACAACAACCCCTTTTATATAGTCAATAAATGCTTGTTTCTCTTTTTCGTTACGGAAGTATCTTAGAATACTAGTTTCCCTGTTTTCATCTTGAATAATAATATGCAATTTAGTATGTTCCTTTTCAGATACATCTTTACCTGATACAGTTCTGCCCTTCCTGTTAGCCTTGCTATTACTTGCTTTTGCCATCAATTGCTTCCCCCTTCAGTTTTGGATATAAAAAAAGCCGGTGCAATTAAGCACCAGCCATTGAAAATTAATAAATAGATTTTCCTATATTTTTATTTCTTGCCTGATAAACCCGACTTAATTCTGTTGTACCAAAATTAAGTTTATCGCCATATGCTAATGCATACCCAGTAATATATGGACTATAGTAGTCTGAATAGTTTCTTTTATCTCTACCAGCATCTACCATAATATCTTTAATTTTACTGCCTAAAAGATAGGTTTCATATTCTTCCTTAGATATATCTGCAACCTGTTGTAAAAACTGTTCCTTTGCTTCTTCAAGTTGCTTTTTAGTATCAGCAGATTGTTTTTCTTTTTCTACATTAAATTGCTGTTGAATCTTAGCATATTCAGAAAGAACTTTTCTCAATTCATATTGTAACAGTTCATCAATATCATTAATTTTTTTCTGAAGTGTGGCAAGTTCTTGTCGTTTTTTATCAGCTTCAGCCCTAATATCTTCATAAGCCGTAACATTTATTTCATCCATAATATACAGGGAATAAATATCCTTTTCTTGTTTTTCTAAATCCTGAATAGTTTGTTGCAATTCTTCAGCATCAGAGATAGCTTTTTCTTTTGAATCTGCAAATCGTTTTCTAACTACATCAGCCTTTTCAATTATCTTTTCTACCTTATTATATACTGCTGGATTATCTGCCATTATTGTTGACCCCCTTCAAGTTTGTTTAATCGTTCTGTAAGTTGCATAATTGCATCAGCTTGTTGAGTTAACAAGGTTTCTTTTTCTTCACCTGTAAGCTTTCTATGTTCATTAAAATCAATATCCAATACATTTTCATTCTTAGATTCAGCTTGAACCTTTGTTTCTTGTCTTTGTTCTGCAAAACCTTGTCTAATATTGTTTACGGCTTCCTGTCTTTGTTGAAATTTTGATTGCATAATATACATTCCCCTTTATTGTTTTTTTGATTATTATTATTCAACTACTTCTTTTTTAATCTGTTTAACAACATAGTTTTCTTTTCTTCTACCGATTTATTATTGGAAGTAGATTCACCAGCTTTATTAATTCCGAGTGCATCCATTGCCTTTATCTTTTCATACTGCACAACATAATCGAAATGTTCAAGGAACTGTTGAATCTCCTTTTCAGTTGGGCTATCACTGTTGACACGGTTTATGATGTGTTGTTTTGCTACCTGATATGCCCTCACTTCATCATTAGATATTAACTCCCCTTTTAAGGCTTTCACATAGTTTTGAAAGTCAATATTTTCTTTCCTTAGTTTAGCCAAAGTTGCCGTAGAAAGATTATGATTCTTACAGAACTCACTTTGTGGAAGTCTTGCATTCAGTTCATTGTTAACCCATTCTTTAGCAATTGTTATCTGTCTATCATTAAGTTGTTCCGGTGGCTTAACTTCATTATTCATAACCATTTATTACACCCTTCCTATATTGTGAAATACTCTCTCTTAAATTCTGCCCTACGTAACGGTTTGAAAAGACTAATCTTATCTTCCACCTCAGTAATGTAAAGATTCGATTCAATCAATCCTGTTATTAAAGAATTACATCTTGTTATAGATGCATTTTTATTCTTATTTAGTTCTGCCTGAAGTTCTTTTAAATCACCAAGTAAACGGTTCTTATTTTTGGTAGCTAAATATTTATGAGTTTGAATATGTTCCTTCTCACTTGTAAAATTGACAAAGTACTTGATGCCTTTATCCTGAATTTCCTGATACATTTCAGCGACAAGAATAGATAATAGATTTAATTCATGCTTATGCCCTTCAGTATTCATAGACTTTTGAATTGCCTTCAATGTTTTCAACCCTTCAGTTAAATGTTGCATCTTGTCACCCCTTCTTTTTTAATTCTGATAATAAGTAAATAGATTCTTGTCCAATATTTTTAGTTGCCAGTAAATCTATGACTTTTTTCTTTGTTGCATCTGATATGAATAAATTACCGGCTTCCATATGTGCAATAGCAGATTGAGTAACACCAAGATGTTCCCCCAATTGTTTTTGTGTAAATCCTGTAACGTATCTAACATCTTTCATTAATGAACCATTCATTTCCAGCCACCTCCCATAACTAATAATTTATTAGTAATTCCATATAAAAAAAGAGTGCCGGATAATTCCAGCAACCCTTTTCGATTCACACTAATTTAATTAAATTATTGAATCCTAAATCTTCTAATTCATTCAGAATTGTTTAACCTTACTTCAGAAAAGCAACCAATCGGCACATGATTGTTTGATTGTTAAAGAAAACCATTCGTATCAGCCTTAAAACTAAAACTACACCATATTAATTTTGATTTTAGTAGAAGCCTGTATGACTTCCCTATCTATTAGTGCGTGATTCCTGTAAGAAGTAAGACATTCCAGCGTAATTAATATATAATTAGATAAATGATAGGTTTTGTGTACATTACTGTATACATAATTACTGCCAAAGAAATAGATATAACATCTGTAAAGGAAGCTACTGAAAAGGATAAGGAAAAAGAAGTTAATAAAAGTTGGTGGGGAAAATAAGTTAGTTAAAAATTGCCGGGAAATTATTTTTATAAAGTTGAATAATATTATTCAGTGGATTATGGAAGTACCCCCTGTAAGTTTCTGCAAATATTCAGGGGAATCAGGTGGGGAAATATATTGACTGAAAATGGTGGTTGTGAAAATGATTGGATAACGGAACAGAACATGCATGCCCCTCCCCATGGTATGCCCCTTAATCTTTTCAGGGAATCTATGCTTATGATTTTGATTATTCAACTACATGTAACTGAATCAGTAAAGAAGAATCAGTTTAAGTAATCTTTTATTTATTTGTTTGTTTCTTTATTAGAATCAATTGTAATTAGATTAGTTAAGTCATTTATCTTTGTCCTTTAATGTTTAATCTTATCAATGTATAACAGGAAGCACAGTCACACCCCCACACCCATTTAATTTACAATCTAATATACATATAGCTATGCTATAAAGCTTCTGTATTAGCTTCTATTTGCTTCTTTTCAGCATAGGGATATACCGGACTATTCAGCATTGCCGATATAAGGCACAAATAAGGCATGCACAGGCTACTCTAGGGATTGAGGTGTAAAGCCTAATCCCTTTGTTTAAGACACCCACATACCCCCTATTTTAAAGCCACCTCTAGACCCTACTAATTATAAAGGTTAAAACAGGAACACGTAATAAACCACCCTTATATTATCCCTTCAGGTGTATATACTTTCCTTTCCCATATGGAACTTGAAACTTTTTAGGTGTAACATTAACGACCAATAAAGTTACTAGTTGCAGTGTAGATTATGATTGCTGGTTTAATAGGCTTTGCCGTGTAACAAAACTATGTAACATAATTAATGAGTAACACTTGTACGAAACAACCCTTTTTGTTACACTAACTACAGTTACATATTATAGAAAGGTTGGTACATATGAATATTGGTTATATGCGTGTTAGTACAAATGAACAAAACTTAGAAAGACAAGAACAAGCATTAAAAGAAGCTGGATGTGAAAAGATATATTTTGAAAAGATAACTGGTACAAAAAAGGATAGACCACAACTAAATAAAATGCTGGAAGTGTTGCGAAAAGATGATACTGTAATAATTAAGGATTTAACAAGATTATCAAGAAGCACAAAAGATTTAATAGAATTAGTTGAACTGTTTGAAGAAAAAGGTGTAAATCTAAAATCATTAAATGAATCATGGTTAGATACAACTACATCTGAAGGTAAATTAATGTTTACTATCTTCAGTGGCTTATCTCAATTTGAACGTGATTTAATCAGCGAAAGAACTAAGGAAGGTTTAGCGGTTGCTAAAGCTAAAGGAAAACAGATAGGAAGGAAAGCAATAGACAAAGAACAAATAGAATATGCTTTCTTCTTAATGGATAATGATGGCTTTAACATAACTGAAGCATCTAAAAAAGTAGGTATATCACGAATGACTTTACACCGATATATAAAGAAGCGTGAAGAATCAGCCAGTTAAAAAGGTTGGTTCTTTTTTTGAAAGATAATATTCAATAAAACCTAATTGAGAAAGATTTTCAATATAATTCAGTTTCCTTCTATCATACAAGATTCACGTGCAGATACCCCACTTTTCCCACCAGTCCACCAGCACCATACTTCACAATACAGTTCATCACCCTTCTATATTAAGCATAACCATATTCACCAAAAACACCATCACCACTGCATTTTAAAGCATTTCCACATAAACACCCAGCACTATTACATAACGCTTATACAGTCCATTCTGTACACAATTAAGACTACAACGGTTTAATATGCATTTGAAAAGTAAAAGGATTTCACCAGTTACAACAGTATATTTTACATTACCCGAATTCCATCTAGTAAACATAAACTTCCCCCAACTAGTATTGCCCCACCAAGTTTAGGTAATCTTTCATACCCAAATCATCAAACATACGTGTATCAATTCCTTCAAACGGTATCTAACACCAACAAGTATTCATTTCTTGCTGGATAAATCGTTATAGTATCTTGTTGTGTTTTTCTTCTAAAGAACTGTTTATCTTTTTCAACTAATTTCATTTCATTAATAGTCAATGGCTTTCTAAATGGTAATTCAACAGTCTTGTTATTTAACATTGTTTCCCTATCCCTTCCCATTTGCAATTACTTTCTAACCATTATTATCTATAGCCATATTTTATTATTCAGTAGCACCTTTAAATGATAAGTTCAAACCCCCTTGTCGAAATAAAGTAATTACAACTAAAATCGTTTTACCTTTATTAGATTTCTCTTTCACCTTTATATATTTTTTGAATATCTTCTATAGACTTAATTTCTTTTTTTTGAATCCCACTTGATATTGCTGGAATCATTAAATCATTAATATCACGAATTGGATATTTATTGGTAACTATTCTACACGGATTACCAGTTAACTTTTCATAATCTTGTTTTACCAATTCGAATAGACCTTTAAGACCTTCCAAACTTCTAAAGTTTATATCATATAAACTTACTAACCATAATCCCTGGTATTTTTTAAATTCAGCTATATAAATTGGCGTATCTATATCTAACCTTAAATTAAATGCTTTCTGACTAGATGAATGAAGTAAAGAAACTGGAACATGGCTACCCCAATCCCTGCTAGTTGTTATTTCATTAAGTTCTTCTTTTTGTTCTTCAGTTATTTGAACATAGTCTATATTCAACTCTTTACTTTTTTTAAAAACTTGCTTTCTATAGTTTTGATATGAAATGCCGAATTTAGCTTGGTCTCCAAATAAATTCATTAGATAACTTGAAGTGTAATTAAGCATACTTTCATAATTCTCACATATCTCAGTTGAAACTACTCTTTTAGGTCTAGCAGCTAAATCCCTCTCTTCAATATATTCACCTAACTCATTAATTTGCCTTTCATATCTCTTTAGATTAATTGAAATTCCTATAATCAAATGATGAATATAATAAACGAAATCTTCTTTAGAATTAAATGTATAGCCCTTTAAGTTCAATTTTATCAACCACCTTCTGTTTAATTCTATCATAGAAGATTAATTGCTTACGCATTGAAAGTGGGAAAAGCACCACTTCCAAGATGATAACTAACATAAAAAATGTTAATATCTCACTCTGAAATATACATCTACCTTTTCAGATTAATTTTATTGTTTCTTACAAGTTTCTTTATTATGTGGGAAGTGGTTTTCTTCCCTGCGTTAGCATATCTTTTATCTTTTAGAATAACCCCTTTATATATATCTCTCTTTAAGGGAAGGTGCCACAAACCCTGTCATATCAACATTTGTTTACCAATTAAGCACTTTTGAAGTGCTGCATTACTTTTAAGTATTATTTTGGATATTGTTGAAGGTGTCAAAATGCTGTCTGTTTCTTCCTTTTTTCTTGTTAATGGTTTGTAGACATAACAAGAATAGGATGATACTAGATGCAAAACAAAACCAATACCAACACTAATATTAATGTAATTGATTCCATAATGGGAAGCGGTAAAACATCATGGGCAATACAACACATGAATGAATCTGATACAGAAAATAATTTCATCTATATCACCCCCTTTTTAAGTGAAGTTCAACGTGTAAAAGAATCTGTAACTAGTCGTAAATTTGTAGAACCACTAAATAAAGGTAATGGGAAGTTGGACAACCTGAAAAGGTTAATCATGGATGAAAGAGACATAGTTTCTACCCATGCACTGTTTCAAAATGCAGATGAAGAAATTATAAAGCTTCTTGAGGTTGGTAATTATACCTTGATTCTTGATGAAGTAATGAATGTGGTTGACCAATTCGACTTAAACAAAGATGATTTAAACCTACTACGTGATACTGGAATGATTGCCATTGATTCTGATACTGGTATCATACATTGGAATGAAAACAGTGAGTACCAGCATACTAAATATAATGAAATTAAAGTGCTATCTAAAAATGAAAATCTTATTTTTTTTGAAAACACTATTTTGTTTTGGACATTCCCAGTATCTGTGTTCAACGCATTCAATGAAGTATATATATTGACGTACCTTTTCCAAGCACAAGAACAAAAATACTACTATGATATGTACCATTTAAATTATTCATATAAAGCAGTTCAAAAGATTAATGAAAATTATGTACTGGTAGACCACGAAAACAAAGAACCATATAATAAAGAGTTAATAAAATCATTAATTAACATCTATGAAGGTAAATTAAATAATATTGGTGAAATTGATTTCAGTTTATCTAAATCATGGTTTGACAAAGATGTGAATACTGCCCTTGTTGCTAAACTGAAAAAGAATATATACAGTTTCTTCAGAAATAACGCTGGTACACCAGCAAAAGTAAACATGTGGACTTGTTATAAAGACCATAAGCCTAAATTAAAAGGTAAAGGATATACAAAAGGTTTTGTTTCCCATAATGCACGTGCTACTAATGATTATAAAGAAAAAGAATCTTTAGCATACATAATAAATCGGTTTATGCATCCGTACAAATACAAGTTCTTTAAATCAAAAGGTGTAGAAGTAAATCAGGATTTATACGCTTTATCTGAATTAATACAGTGGATATGGCGTTCACGTGTTAGGGAAGGTAAACCAATTAATCTATATATTCCTAGTAAGAGAATGCGTACAATACTAGAAACATATCTTCAATGTGATATATAAGCATTAATTAAACGCATATGCAATTGGGGTAACATTTATCTTTTTTGAAGTAAAGTAGTTTGTTAAAGGCGGTCTAGATATTCTCATTTCTGCGGGATAAACTCTATTTAAATGAAATAGAAATCCTGCAAGAGTATCTTCTCCCCATTCCTCATAAAACCATCCTTCTTTTACTTCATCAGGATGATTATTTATACTCCAACGATAAGTATCCTTATATTTGTAGTTTGCAATAATTCCTTTATTAAAGATAACAATAACGTCTAATTGTTCATTTTTCCTAACATTATTTTCCAAATAATATTGAACTATTTCCTTTAGAGAATCATAGAAATTGTTTTTTGCCTTCATGGTAAATATAAAATAAGGTATCTTTTTAGAATGTTCAACAAGTTCTTTTCCAGTTGTCTTTTCGTTAAACATAGTATCAAATCTATTTAATTTTTTTACAGAAAGACCTTGGATTAGACCTCTAATTAGTTCATGCTTATTAGCAATATCTGGTTTCACTTCTATTGCAACATCCACACCATCAGCAATTATTAACGAATGTTTTCCATTTGAATCTACTGTATTTGGATGATTTGGATTTAATATTAAACAATCTATTGAATCGGACCTCTGACCATTACTATCATATATTCCACCTTTTGAAATTCTATATGGAAAAGAATAATATTTTTGAACAAAAGACTGAACTGCATGTTCCCTAAAATCAGATACCTCTTGTGAAGTACCTTTACCTTCAATACTGCTTCGACTAAACTTCATTTGAATATCAGAGGCATCATATCTTAGTAACTCAAAAAATTCTTTCACGTAAACATCTCCTTATAGTTATCAACTATCTAAAGCTTAAACCAGTCACGTACTTCTTTAATTCCTTTATAGGTTTTTGCTAAACCACTATTTTCTTCTAAAAATTCTATTCCTTTCATTGTAATCTTTGCTGATGATATTGAAACTTCAGCTATTGTATTATCACCAAAAGCCACTGCAATTCCAGTAGCATAACCTTCATTTTTAATTAGTAACACAATTTCTCCCCATTGTTCGATTCTTAATTCATAATCTTCACGTTCAGGTACATTTCCCTGTTCCAATTCCTTCAGAATACTGTAAATCAGCTTTTTTTTATCCAATTTTATCAATTCCTTTCATCTTATAATACTTAAATTCGACAATATAAATAAAATTCCTTCTAAGTTGTGTCTGAAATTACACCATTCGTTGTTTAAGGTTTGTAAGCAACTTAAAAATATTAAACAAGTAAAGGTGGAAAAATAAAGATGAAAAACAAAAAGGAATTGAATTTAAACATAGAAGCACATAGCAGGTTGGTAACAAATATTATTGAGAAATCACTTGCTGGTGTTACAGTAAAGGAAATAACTGAATTAAGACAAGCATGTGAACTGAATAGGTATGAATATTACAATAAACTAAAATTGAAATATATCGTATTACTTGGATTGTTAGGTTTAGATTATAAAATTACACAAGAAATTGAAGAAAGTATTTTCTTCTTAATGCATGATATTATTCAACAAATTTCAACAAGTGGTAATCCTGATATAGAATTATATATAAAAATTTCATAACAAACTGACAAACTTCAGGGAACTGGAAACAGTTCTCTTTTAAATGCCATAGATTCCTTTTTCTTCAGTTATCATTGTAATTGTATGTCTATTTTATACTTTTAAAATATCGTGATAGTAGAATTAATTCAGATGACAATTTATTTAATGCCATTATACTATCATTTCTTTTTACTCTTCTGTATTCTTCTTTATCATATTTCCTTATTAATGTAGGGGAATCGAACTCTCTAATTGCATATGAATAATCATTTGCATATTTTTTAACCTTCAACAATGACATCCTTATATCCATGGGCAATAAATCACTATTATTTTTCACAAAATAGTTAACTTTTGTTTGATAAAAACTGGTAAACCCATCAAGCAATTCTCTTAATTTAATGTTTAATATTTCTTTGTTATTATCATTTCTAGAGTGTTCAATTAATGCAGACCGTTTATCTTTTAGTTCACACTCCACAGATTTTAACTCTTCTAACGTAGAACTGTATAAACCCCTGTTTTCTGAGAAATTTAAATATTCTAAAACAACCCGAAGTTCCTTTTGTTTAGACTCTAAAACTAGTATTTTATTGTAGAAGATATAGAATTTACCTTCATACTCCTTTATACTTGGTATCTCCTGATAAAAACCATCAATTATAGATGTCGATTTTGTAACATCCCATATTTTAAAATCCTTATTAAACATTCCAAAGTCAATATGTTCACCGCTATTATTAGCTAGTTTTTTTAGTAATATTATTATTTCTTCGTTTTTAATTCTAGGTGTTATAAATTTCTCATCCCTTTTAACTAAGTACAATAGATTTCTACCTAATAAATCAATAAGATTCTCAAACTTACTACCCAAAACACTATACATCATTTTAAGTTCTCTCTTTTTCTGAAAGTAATTAAATAAACCAGCTATAATAAAAGTGCTTACTACTACCCCAATTGAGTCAGCAATAACGTTAGGTAGAATTTCATCAAGCCAAAACCCTTTATCTAGAAAACTGTCCGCCCTATCATTTGCTATTTCAATATAAAACGAAAAGAAGAATATCCCAATTACAATTAAACTAATTACAATCGGAATGGTGTTCTCTTTAATTAGATTAAATATATTTTTTGTGATTGAAATAGACCTTTTCAAAAATCGGTTTGATACCTTTATAATTTTAACCTTCTTGTACACTCCAGCAATTTTTTTTATGTAGTCTAATTTAACTTTTACAGTTCTCACCTCACTATGATAATTCAGTATCATAATGACATTATATATTAAAAAATTACATTATTCATTAAAGTTTTAGTTAATAGAAATATAAATATTTAATTTCTGTAGTTTTTCTTTAGTAAGCTTCCCACACTTCATTAAATAAATCTTCCATGTATTTTGCTTTAAATTTCCTGTTTAAAATACCATAAAAGAAACCATATTTATTATGTACTGTACTTAATTTAATTTTCCTTACAAGTGCCTTAAATGCCTTTACTGCAATTTCAGTAACATCTAAAGATATATCATTTTTGTATGCTGAAATCTTTACAAGCTTCCAGTATTCTTCAATTTGAATTGCATTATTATAAAAATTCTTAACAAAATTAGTGAATTTCGCTGGTACTCTTTGGCTGGTAAAGGAAGCATCTAATGTTTGGTTTTCCAATTCAATACTTTTAGCTGGTTGTTCAGTTGATACGTCTGTATTACGTTTATTATTATTTGTGTTGTTAGTTTTAGAAAGATTGCTTGTTTGTGGTTGGTTCAATTTTTCCACTTTGGATGGTTCAGCTTGTACGCAAAAACGAATAAATGCATAAATATTGCTGGATTTACTGCCATTTTTTCGTACTGTTTCGTGTACTGAAATTAACCCTAAATTTTTAGCTTTTGTAATCATACGTTTAAATGTACTTCTACTGATGCCAGCACCATCCTTCTCATGTGTAGCTGATACGATAGTGCTTATCTTTGCATTGCATACACCAGTAACTTTTGCAGAAAATCGTATTAAACGCTTTAATGCCACAAGTTCCGATTTAGTAAACTTCTCTTTAATATCTAACATCCACTGTTCTATATTGTTGTTAAAGTCCTTTATATCTGTAAACTGTGATAAGTGGTTAAAATTCGCTATATTTCCTGATTGCATTTTCAATTTTCCCCTTAGTAACTGGAAACCAACATTTCGATTTAAAAAAAGCAATAGGAAACTAAGCCTTGCATTTTATCACTTTTTTTGATAAATTGAAGGTATTGAAATGCTGGTTATACAGTATTTATATTTTATAGTGTATTTTTTTGTCACCTGTTGTAGCAGGTGGCTTTTTCTTTTATTTATCTCTTTATTGAATTACATAGGTTTAATAAAGCTAAAGCAAATTGTTCTCCTTCTTTTACACCAAAGGTAATTACAGCTTCAACTTCATTAGCACCCCTATTAGAAATCTCAATAAGTATCGAATCATCTTCTGTTTCTTCACCTCTTGACTGTCTATACACTTTCTTAGCATCAGGAAGCTTCGTATAATGACTAGTAACACCTACATATAAGTCTTTCTTTTTAGAATCAAATATTTGATAATAATTACTCATACTGTTTACACCTCTCCTTAGTTAAATATCCATGTTATTTAATGGATTGTATTTGTCGTTCTGTTCTCTTAATTCATTTCCCCACATCCCGACATATCTCATAGTTACGCTTATATTTGTATGACGCATTAATTTTTGAATTGCAAATGACGACATACCACTCATAGCTAGTCTATGGCAAAATGTGTGACGAAACGTGTGACAAGAAACCCTTACATTTTTAAAGTTCATTACTTCTGATAAGTTTTTAAACATCAATGAAATAGCATTTGATGTCATTTGCCTGTTATTCCTTCCTACAAAAACAAACTCGCTTAGACTTCCAAAGTAGTGCATACAGAATGTTTTATAAGCTGATAACTCTTTGGATAACTTTTCCGTTATCGGAACTGTTTCTCTTATCCTTCCTTTACCTGTAATTGAAATATTATTATTGATGAAATCTATATCAGACCAACCAAGGTTTATAATTTCTCCCCTTCTGATTCCACTCCCAAGAATAGTAACTATAATTGTATAATCTCTATATGCAAAATAACTTTTATCACGTTGTTTAATCCTTCTATAGTAGTTCAGCATTTGCCTAATTTGTTCATCTGTAAATACTTCAATCCGAATATCTTCTTTTTGACGTTTAACTTTTTTTGCTGGATTCACTTTTATTACTTCACATTCCACCATGTAATTTAGAAAAGCACGGATTCTTAAAAGCTTCGTATTTATAGTACTAGGCTTGTTACCCCTTTTTTGACATTCCTGTAAGTGAGTTTTGACAACTTTGTAAGTAATTTCTTCAACATTTACAATATCGTTATCATGACAATAGTTAATAAATTCACCCAGCAATGTAGTGTAGTTGGTTATATTCTTAGGTGTAGTATTATTAAATCTCCTGTCATCCAAGAAATCCTGATAAGCAAATTTGATTAACAAAAAAAGACCACCCCCTTATATATATAGGAAGTAGTCTTTTGGTTATTAAGTAAGTTGTAATGGGACCAACTCTCATAAATCGGCTGTAACCATTGATACATCAACGTTTAAGGGTCTGTCCCTCCACCGACTCTGAATAAGAGAGTATCCGTTCAAATTTTAGATTAACGAAACAAAGCCAAACTGTCAACTGTTTAGAAAATGTAAACGATGTCAAATAATTTTCATTATTTCTTTTTAAATAGTATGGACTATTAAAATCAATGTGTTATACTAATAACTAGATTCAGTTAAATAGCGTGGAAAGTTATTCCATTATAGCATACAATACCTTTAAAAAGGCAGGAGATTTCAATATGAAAACTGTGGAAAAGTCATTAGTAACAGAGCTTTACAACCATCAGAATATTTATCAAAACTTATCTGTCGCACAATTAGTGGAGAAGATTTTAAATCGAAATGAAGGAATGTTGACTTCAACTGGTGCAGTTTGTGCTTCAACTGGAAAATACACTGGTCGTTCACCAGGGGATAAATTTATTGTTAATGATGAAGTTTCTAAGGATATTATTGACTGGGGCAAAGTAAATCAACCTATCGCAGAAGAAGTATTTGATCATCTCCATAGAAAAGTAATTGACTATTTAAATGAAAAAGACGAAATTTTTCAATTTAAAGGTTTTGCTGGAGCTGATGAGAGATATCGTTTGCCGATTCAGGTAATCAATGAATATGCGTGGCATAATCTATTTGCAAGACAATTATTTATCAACCCTAAAGAAGACGAATTAAAAAATCACCAAGCTGAGTTTACTGTGATTTCTGCTCCTGACTTTAAAGCTGATCCATCTATAGATGGTACAAATTCGGAAGCATTCATTTTGATTTCCTTCAAAAAACGTGTGGTATTAATTGGAGGTACGGAATATGCAGGCGAAATCAAAAAATCAATTTTTTCAATAATGAATTACCTGCTTCCAGAGCGTGATGTTCTGTCCATGCACTGCTCGGCAAATGTCGGGGCAGAAGGTGATGTGGCATTATTCTTTGGACTTTCAGGTACTGGGAAAACAACATTATCAGCAGACCCTTATCGTCGTTTGATTGGTGATGATGAGCATGGATGGAGTCCAAACGGCGTGTTTAATATCGAAGGCGGATGCTATGCAAAAGGTATCAATCTGTCTGAGGAAAAGGAACCGCAAATATTCAATGCGATTCGCTATGGTTCTGTGCTGGAAAATGTTGTTTTAGATGCAAAGACTCGTATTGCAGATTATGATGATATTTCACTAACTGAAAATACACGTGCGGCATATCCACTCGAGAATATCGATAATATTGTCATACCAAGTGTTGCAGGACACCCGAATACAATCATTTTCTTGACAGCCGATGCTTCCGGAACATTGCCACCAATTAGCCGCTTAACAAAGGAGCAGGCAATGTATCATTTCCTTAGTGGCTACACAAGCAAACTTGCTGGAACAGAGCGTGGTGTGACAGAACCACAAGCAACATTCTCAGCTTGCTTTGGTTCACCATTCCTGCCGCTGGCACCATCAAAATACGCTGAAATGCTTGGAGAAAAGATTGATATGTTCGATTCCAATGTATTTTTGGTTAACACCGGCTGGACGGGTGGTTCCTATGGATATGGAACACGCATGAAGCTTTCTTATACTCGGGCAATGGTTCACTCAGCATTGGAAGGTGAATTGAATTCTGTTGAAACTACAAAAGATGATGTCTTTGGATTGGAAATCCCGATGCATGTACCAGGTGTTCCTGATGAAGTTCTTATTCCTAAGAACACTTGGCTTGATAAAGCAGCCTATCAAGAAGCTGCACAGTCACTTGCACTTAAATTTCAAAAGAACTTTGAGAAATTTACATTGGCAAGTAATGATATCAAGCAAGCAGGACCTTTATACAAAGGTTAATATAAGTGAATTATTGGTCAGCCTATGTAATGGTAGCCAGTCTCCTAATGGAGGCTGGCTTTTTTGTTTTTCTATTTCGCATAGATTGTATTTATCTCCCCCGTATTCGGGATAAACACGAAGTAATTACACATTGCCATAGGTAACTGTTACGTCCGGGATCGCTCCGGGCGGATGCTTTCCGCGGACACATGCTTTTCCCGCAGGACAAGGAAGGCTACGATTTTTTTTGCAATCGTATTGTAGTGCTGTTATTTAGTTTCGTATGTAGTGCTCAATTCACCGCTTAACAACTTTTCCAATATAGGCATTCACACATTTTTCCCGATTTGCATAAAATATGTTAATAAACTATCACCTATTTTGAAGGGAAAGAATTGTATGAAGAAAATTAGATTTATCGCTCTATTGTCAGGTTTTCTCCTTGTTTTCCTTTCCGCTTGTAATTCTGAAGAAACAACGAAGATAAATTTAGCGGAGGTTACGCGTTCACTTTTTTATGCACCACAGTATGTGGCACTGGAAATGGGTTTTTTTGAGGAAGAAGGTCTAGAAGTGGAGCTCCAAACAACATGGGGTGGCGATACGACAATGACAGCTCTTCTATCAGGCGGTGCGGATATTGCACTTGTTGGATCAGAAACGTCGGTTTATGTGTATGCACAGGATTCCAAGGATTATGCGATTAATTTTGCTCAATTAACCCAAACAGATGGGACATTTTTAGTGGCAAAGGATCCGAAACCAGATTTTAAATGGGAAGACCTAAAAGATAGTAATTTCTTAGGGCAACGTGTCGGAGGCATGCCACAAATGGTTGGTGAGTTTGTTTTAAAAGAGCATGGTATTGATCCACATGCAGATCTCGATTTGGTTCAGAATATCGATTTCGCCAATATCCCTGGAGCGTTTGTTTCCGGTGATTATGAGTATGTTCAGTTGTTTGAGCCAACAGCAAGCGTTTTTGAAAAAGAAGGTCAAGGACATATTGTAGCATCTTTTGGTGAGGAGTCTGGCAAAGTACCATATACCGTTTTCATGACGAAACAAAGCTACATGGAAGAAAATGATGAAGCAGTAGAGGCTTTTACCCGTGCTGTTTACAAAGCACAACAATGGGTCCAGGAACATAGTGCGAAAGAAATCGCTGAAGTGATTGAACCATATTTTGAGGATACAGATTTAGAAATGCTTGCATCCTCCATTGACCGTTATAAGAGTCAGGGGTCCTTTGCTACCGATCCAATTTTGGATGAGGAAGAGTGGGATAATCTGAAATCAATTATGGATGAAGCTGGTGAACTTCCAGGAGATGTACCATATGATGACTTAGTCAACACAGACTATGCTGAAAGAGTAATGACAGATTAAAAAGGAGGAGATCTTGTGTCATTTTTGACGTTGGACCGTGTCTCCCATCATTATTTTTCAAAAGATAGTTATACAAAAGCATTAAATAGTATTTCCTTATCACTTAGAGAAGGTGAATTCGTCGCACTACTGGGACCAAGCGGTTGTGGAAAGTCTACCCTGCTCTCCATTATCGCTGGTATTATCCAACAGACAGAAGGAAAAGTGTTACTTCAAGGCCATGCAATTGGTGAATCGGAAATGGATATTGGATATATGTTACAGCAGGATTATCTTTTTCCATGGAAAACAATTATCGATAATGTCTTGCTCGGCCCAAAAATCAACAATAAAAAAACAGAAGAATTAAAAAATCAAGCAACTCAATTACTTGATGAGGTTGGCTTAAAAGCTGTATCCGGAAAATATCCAAATGAACTATCCGGTGGGATGCGCCAACGTGTAGCTTTGGTTAGAACACTTATTAATGACCCAAAAATTTTATTGCTTGATGAACCTTTTTCCGCACTCGATTATCAGACGAAACTGAATCTAGAGGATCTTGTTGCTGATTTACTAAAATCCTATCACAAAACCGCAATATTGGTAACGCATGATATCGGTGAAGCGATTGCCATGAGCGACCGAATTTTCATGATGAATGCGAACCCTGGATCCATTGCAAAAGTATATGAAGTTCCAATCGAATTGCGAAATGAAGTACCATTCATGGTCAGGCGCCGTCCGAAATATCAAATTCTCTTCGATAAAATTTGGGATGAACTCGAAGCTAAGGAATCAGTTAAAAAGGCGGTGGAGATTCCAGATGAATGACCGTCAATTATTTGAACGCTATCAACAAGGATTGAAGCGAGAGAAAAAAATTGTTCTCTCATGGCAATTATCCATTCTAATTGCGTTTATTGCCATATGGGAAATAGCCAGTCGCCTCTATTGGATTGATCCATTGTTATTCAGTTCGCCAAGTAAAGTTGTCAGTCTGATTGTGACCCGTTTTGCGAACGGTTCCATATTCAGCCACTTACAGATTACTCTCTTTGAAACAATCATCGGATTTATTATCGGTACCATTGGCGGAATCCTTATCGCCACCATGCTCTGGTCTTCTGGACGATTCGCAAAAATTATGGATCCATATCTTGTTGTCTTTAATGCCATGCCAAAAGTAGCACTCGGTCCAATTCTTATCGTTGCACTAGGCCCTGGCTATCTTTCCATTATTGCCATGGGATTCATCATTTCAGTTATTGTAACCACTTTAGTTGTCTTTTCAGCATTTAATGAAGTAGACCCGAATTATGAAAAAGTATTGCAAAGTTTCGGTGCAACGAGATGGCAATGTTTTAAGGAAGCCATTTTCCCAGCAGCAATGCCGGCGATGATTTCTACGTTAAAAGTAAATGTTGGGCTTTCCTGGGTTGGTGTCATTGTCGGGGAATACCTCGTATCTAAACAAGGCCTTGGCTATTTAATCATTTATGGATTTCAAGTCTTTGATTTCACCCTCGTTATGTCTAGTCTTGTTATTATTGCAATCTTGGCAGGCATTATGTATAAATTAGTGGAAAAACTCGAACGCTGGCTGATTAGAAACAGAAATATATAGCCTGATTTTGTGGGCTATATATTTCTGTTCCACTTGGGAAACAGCGTATTCCAACAACAAACAGAGACCAAACCCAACCGGATTTGATCTTTGTTTATTGCATGTTTTTCGTTTTAATATATTTCATACAATTTTCCAGAACTCCGTCTTTCATAATAAAACTGTATTTCTTGATATATTTAACTTTGCCGGGAATATAGTTGAGCAGAATTGGACCATCTGTTTCATAATAGGTTTCCTGTTCTGTTAGTTTATTTATGGTGGCAAAATAAACATTTTTTACTACCGTGTCGCTTCTACCATCTACCCTGTACTGTCCAATATAGCTAATATTCTGGATAGTTCCGCCTGTTTCTTCCATTACTTCCCGAATGGCAGCGTCTTTTGCTGTTTCTCCTTCCTCAACTTTCCCACCTGGAAATTCTAATCCACGTTCCTTATGTTTTGTTAAAAGCCACTGCCCCTTATGCATACAGATTACCCAAACATGCCTAGGATTTTCTGAAAAGGGATGGTCTTCAAAGGAAAGCTTTACTTCATTGTTGTAGTAATCTCTGAATGTTATCAAATAATTCAACTGCCTTTTTTGCTGGTTGGAAAATTAATTATACATAATGTTCGTTATTTTCCAATCGGTCTCATATGTGAAATCCAACTCCAATTGGTAGTCGCCGTCAAGTTCTGTATAGTTATCCTGAACAACTTTTACTGTTGAAGCATCCATGCTTATCATATCATAATCATTTTCTTCTAGAAACCATGGTGGTGTCTCAGTTGGCAAAAGATACAGTCCATCTACTTTTTCCGTGTAATAAAAGTCAACAAGTTGGATTGCTGTTTCCTTCGTTGTTACTTTTTCAAATTCATTCAGAAGTTCCTCTTTTGTATCAAACTGAATTACTTTATAATTTGAGTCAATATCCTGCACGAGAATTTCCATGAATCTATTGGTTAATGCAACTATTTCTTCATGTGTTAGTTCTTTCTCTCCCTGTACATTTACTACTTCTTTTATGGAAGAGGATGTTTCGATTTGTAGATGATCACTTGCAAAAGCAGTTTCTTTATTTATTGTCAGATTTCCAATCAGAACGAACAACGCGATGAGGCCTATTGGTATAATCCACTTTACTTTCACTAGGTGTTTTCCCATTTTAATTCCCCCCTGTTGATAAAGTGTTTTCTATATGTCTATTCCTTTTATCTGAAGAGGCTAAACACTTTCTTTTACTTATATTCCATAATTTAACTGCTTATGATTGATTGTCCGATAATATTCCCATGGATTCAATATGTGATTTTGTCTGCTCATCCCCGAGTTGATGTACCATTCGAAATGCTTTAGTCATATTGGCATCATACTCATCATTAGCCTTGTCGTTATGGTATGGCATGATTGGAATATGTGCACGTATAAACGAATCAAAGCTTGCCCCATGCATATTTTCCATGGTGGCCCTTAACAAGGATATATCTTCAGAATTTGCATAGATTACATAATCATCATTATTTTGATAGCGGTTTTCGGAAATTTCTCCTGTACCGATATTGATATAATATTTTTCTTTTTCCATTTCGAGCACCTCCTGTCTTTAATTTGGCTCATCTGCAGGAATTTAACCAAAAAAGGAGTATCCGCCTGTCATTTAGGCAAATACTCCTCAATTCAATTGGTTATACTTTTTAGGCTTATTATTAGGCTTCATTATCATATATGCTTGGAGTAACTGTTATAAAATAATTATCCTGTATTAACCTGCAGGCAGACAACCACTCTAAGGTTGATAATCCAAGGAACTACAGTGGGGATAAAAAAATTTGTACTGCATGAAGTTCGAGATCATATTAAATAAATCAATTTATTCCGCACCAATTTATTCGAAGCATTTCTTGGGAGTTCCTTAACGAAGTGAATTTCTTTAGGTAATTTATACTTTGCCAGAAAATTTCCAGCATATTTGTAAATTTCCTTCTCGGATACTTCCTGATTTGTTACAATGAATGCAACTGGCACCTGTCCCCAGACATCATCCGTCCTTCCTGCCACACCTACTTCCTTAATTTGTTCCATGCCACTGAGGACACTTTCAATCTCAGATGGATAAATATTTTCCCCACCTGAAATAATCAAGTCCTTTCTCCGATCCACAACATATAAAAATCCTTCATCATCCAAATATCCTATATCACCTGTTGCCAGCCAGCCATCATCAAATGATTCTTCATTCGCATCTTTATTTTTAAAGTAGCCTTTTGTTACCATGGGGCCTTTGACAAGAATTTCACCTATAGTGCCATCTAAAGCTTCTGCAATTTTTAACTGTGCAGGAAATAATGGCTTTCCGGCTGAACCGACTTTTTCAAGTGCATCTTTTGGTGAAAGTGTTACAAGTTGTGAAGCAGTTTCCGTCATACCATAGGATTGGAATACAGGAACATTTTTCTCCTTGGCACTCTCAAGCATTGGTCTTGGTGCTGGTCCTCCTCCAAGCAGAAGACAGCGCAATGTGTTTGGATAGCTATCATCTTTTAGCTGTTCCAAAAGTCGCTGCACCATTACGGTTACGACAGAAACGATGGTAATTCCCTTATCCATGATTGCTTGATGTACTGTTTTCGCATTAAACTTTTCAAATAGATAAACAGGCATACCGTAAATCACACTTTTTATAATAGTGGATAAACCACTCACATGAAAAACAGGAAGTGAAATCAACCATTTATCATCTTGATTCAAGCCAAGATTCAAAGCAGATCCAATAGCACTCCACCAATGATTCCCATAAGTATGGATCGCACCTTTTGGAAAACCAGTTGTTCCAGATGTATAGATAATTGTGAATGTGTCATCAAGGGATAGCTCCGTCTTTAACGTTACCTGTTCCTCTGGTTGTGCTACAATATCGGAGAAGGATTGTATATTATTTACGTCTAATGTTTTTGCTGTTTCTTTCAAATCGTCTGCAGTAAGCAGGATGGAAACTTCAGCATCCTTCAACTGATAATTAAGCTCTTCATTAGCCAGGCGCGTATTTAATAGAACACCAATAGCACCTAAATAACTCAGTGCATGAATTGCCACAATCATTGGCACCTGATTGGTCGATAAAATCCCTATATGATCGCCCTCTGTAGCGCCTATGTTTGCTAACTGTTTGGCGAAACGTTGGCTTTTTACTTTTAGTGTATTAAATGTTACCGTGCTTCCATCATCTAGTTCAATTGCAATGGAATCTGGAGACAAATCAGCCTGCTTCGTTAACCAATGCGGAATAACTTCTGTCATTTAATATTCATCCTCCTCGCATATATGTATCGTGAGCTTGGTTTCACATCTGTTCGGATGCTGATTTAAGCAATCCTCCCACTGACAGAACCAATAACGTGTTCATATAAAATCATAGCTGTTTTCTAAGAGATTAGGAATGCACCATGGGTTGTGACATCGAAAAGAGTTTGGTATTGTCACAAAATCTATAAACTGCGAACTATCTGTTGGTTGATTACTGTAAATATGGTGTTGAAACTTCGGCACCGCTCTGGGCGGTGACTCCTCGGAAATACAAACCAATTTTCTTACGAAGATGCAAATGTTGCCGAAGCCCTCCTTGTCCTGCGGGAAAAGCACTTGTCCGAAGACCAGAAGAGTGGTTTTCGGTTCTTCGGAGCTGAGGCCGTGCCCTAAGGTCTGCATCCGCCCAGAGCGATCACGGACGGCGGCAAAAGCGCATGTTTTTGGATAACAGCCAGCAATTACGTCGCACTTTATCTCAACTCTGCGACAATTACAAAGCAACAATTATCTTCGGCAGGGCGAGTACAAGCCGGAGTGCAAAACATTACGCAAAACAAAAAATCAAAAACCTTTGCTATTTGTCAGCAAAGGTTTTTGTATCGTGCGACCTATTTCAGATCAAGGGAAACGCGGAAATTGTTTGAAATCCGGTTTTCTTTTTTCTTTGAAAGCGTCGCGGCCTTCTTTTGCTTCCTCTGATGTGTAATAAAGTAATGTTGCGTCACCGCCAAGTTGTTGTAAACCAGCTAGTCCATCTGTATCTGCATTGAAAGATGCTTTCAAGAAACGAAGTGCTGTTGGTGATTTTTCGAGAATTTCTTCACACCATTGCAATGTTTCTTCTTCCAATTTCTCAAGTGGAACAACACTGTTCACCATACCCATTTCATATGCTTCATCTGCGTTGTATTGACGGCATAAGTACCAAATCTCACGTGCACGTTTATGTCCAACCATGCGTGCAAGGTAGCCTGCACCATATCCAGCGTCAAAGCTTCCTACTTTTGGTCCGGTTTGTCCAAAAATAGCGTTATCTGCAGCAATTGTTAAATCACAAACAATATGCAGTACATGCCCCCCACCGATTGCATAGCCGGAAACCATAGCGATTACTGGTTTTGGAATTTTACGGATTAAACTTTGTAGATCTAATACATTCAGACGTGGAATGTTGTCTGTTCCAACATAGCCACCATGGCCACGAACAGACTGGTCACCACCGGAGCAGAATGCTTTCTCCCCTGCACCTGCAAGGACAATTACGCCAATCGAAGAATCATCACGTGCATCTGCAAACGCATCAATCATTTCCTGAACAGTCAGTGGTGTAAAAGCATTGCGTTTTTCTGGACGGTTAATGGTTATTTTTGCGACTCCATTATATTTCTCATAAATAATTTCTTCATAGTTTCTAACATTTTGCCATTGTACAGTCATCATAAATCCCCCTTAAATATAATTAATATGTAGTTCTTCAATCAAGTTTAGTTGTACCATTTAAAAACCCTATTACCATCTTACCAAAATTTCTGGGTTTTTCCACGTGAATTGCATGTCCTGCATCTTCACATATCTTCAGATTACCCGATTTCAATTTACTTTGCATCTTTTTATTAATCGCTACAAACTTCGGATCAAGTTCGCCGATAATCATAAGTACTGGCATATCCAGGGTCCGAAGACGTGACCATAGAGACAACTGGCTACCTGTTCCCATGGTGCGTAGGGATAGCGAAAGCCCTTCTTTCGTTTGGGAAAGCCGCTCTGAACGGATTATTTTTTGAACTTTAAGTGGCAAACTTTTTTGTGAATGAAACAACGGAATATCCTGCCAATAATCTACAAACGATGGAACACCTTCCTGTTCGATTCTTATTGCAAGCATCTCATCATTTTTCTGGCGCAGCCTTCTCTCTTTAACATCTTCAAGTCCAGGTGATGCACTTTCTAAAATTAATGTGCTTACCTGTTCTGGATATAATATCGTGTATGACAGAGCAGTTCGGCCGCCCATGGAATAGCCCAAGAGATGAAAGGTTTCCAATCCCAGTGACTGAAACAGTTTATTAAGGTCCTGTAAGCATTCCTCCATGGAACGTAACGAAGGCGTCCTTGTTTTCCCATGGCCTGGTAAATCAATCGTTATGATCTGATAGCCAGAGCCCCACTTATCAATAAAGTTCTGCCAAGTTGCAGAACTTCCCGTAAAGCCGTGCAACATTACAACCGGAAACCCTTCACCACGTACTTCATAATAATAGGTTTTGTTGTCTTTGGAAAAATACAAAAATATCAGTCCCCTTCTTGTATTTCCTTCTCAATCGCATTCCATATAGCCCGATGCCATTCCACATTTTCAGATCGATCTGTTTTTACTTCAATGACAGAAAGACCCACGTGTTGGTAACTTATATAAAGCAGTTCCTTTAATTGATCCTCTGTTGTTGCCTGAGCATACTCTCCACCGTACATGGTGATGGCCTTTTCAAATTCAATATCCATTGGTGTGCCGAACAGTGCTTCAAAATGCCTTTTGTCGCTTGACTGGGACAGAAATGAGAAAATCCCTCCACCATTATTGTTGACGAGCAAAATAGTGATATTAAGTTTATAATGCTTCGCTGCCAACAGTCCGTTCATATCATGGAAAAAGGACAAATCACCTAATAATAATGTAACTGGCTTGCCTGCTGTTGCCGCTCCGACACCACTTGAAACCATCCCATCAATCCCATTTGCACCGCGGTTGGCAAGTATGGACATATGCTTATGTGTCGTCAATAAGAATGAATCCACATCACGGATTGCCATGCTGTTGCCAACATACAATGTGCTGTCTTCCGGGATGACGTCACATAAACCTCTGACAACTTCCCCTTCTGTAATCGCGGTTTCTACACCACTCAGCAAATGTTTTTTCGAAATACTATTCATTTCCTGCCAGATGTTCAACCACCCTGTATCAACATCAATGGCGGCTGATTCTGCAACTAAATCCTCACAGAGCATTACCGGATCCGCAAAAATGAATTCTGTTACATTTCCTGTTGGTTCCCTGTATCCCGTATAATTTTCCACCAAATATTGCTCCTGGTCCTTATGTTCCTTCACATAATAAAGATATGCCTTGGAAACAGGCATGGCACCAAAGCGAATAATATAATCCGGCTTTAACTTAGCACGAATCGATTCATTCCTTAAAAAAGCATCATATGATTCGATAACCTGATCTTTATGATGGCTACCTGTGCGTACCTGTGATAGTGGATCCGCCAAAACCGGGAGACCCCAAATACTTGCAAGTTCCGTTACAGCAGAGGCAAATTCCGGATCTGTTTGCGGACCACATACAATGACACCTTTTTGGCCAGTCCCAAGTTTATCTACAAGCTCCTGAACCTGTTGCTTTGCCAAACGTTTTTTACCGTCAAGCACTGGATTAACCGATTGCGTACGTTGCTGTCCAGTTGGGGATTCCCATAAATTTTCCAAAGAAAAGTCTGGATTCAGCGGTTCCCGGAAAGGAAAGTTTAAATGTACCGGTCCGGGATTTCCTTCCTGAGCCATATATACCGCCCTTGCTGCTTTATTTCTTGCGTAATGAAACATTTCCGGGGAGCCTTCTGGTAAGGCCATTTCATGAAACCATTTTGCATAATCGCCATATAATTTTATTTGTTCAATTGCCTGTGGCGCACCAACATCCCTTAATTCATGAGGGCGATCAGCTGTAAGGACAATGAGCGGTACCCTGCTGTAATGTGCTTCCACAATCGCAGGAAAATAATTCGCTGCAGCTGTTCCTGATGTACATACAAGAGCTACAGGAAGATTTTTTTGCTTCGCTATCCCCATTGCAAAAAAAGCTGCAGAACGTTCATCGATAATCACCCATTCTTTAACCCGTGGATGCTCCGTAAATGTCAATGCAAGTGGTGTAGAACGGGATCCTGGTGAAATAACAACATCCGTTACACCACTTTTTATTAATTCATCTACAAAATTTGCTGTATATCTTGATAATGTTTCTGTATGATTCATTTATTTTTTGCCTCCCAAAACAGATAACATCGGCATAAACTTAATTTTCGTTTCTTCATATTCACTTTCAGGATCAGAATCTTTTACTACCCCACACCCTGCGAAAAGGGATGCCACATCACGTTGAATGAGAGAAGAGCGAATGGCTACAGCAAACTCTCCATTATGATTACTATCCATCCAGCCAATTGGCGCTCCATACCAACCGCGATCCAATTGTTCATGCTTACGGATGAATGCAAGTGATTCTTCTCGCGGTGTTCCACCAAGCGCTGGTGTTGGATGTAATTGCTTAATGATATCGAAAATACTGTAGCTTTTCTTTATATTTGCTGTTACTGGTGTATATAAATGCTGTAAATTCCGTAAAGGATACACAACAGGCTTATCCGGAATAGTTATATCTGTACAATAATCATTAATTGCCTGTTTGATCATTTTCACAACAAAATGATGTTCCTCTCGATTCTTCTCATCGTTCAACAGTCGATCAGCAAACTTCAAATCCTCTATTTTGGTATTGCCACGCGGGGCTGTACCTGCGAGACATGTTGATAAAAGCTTGTTTCCTTCAAGCTTTACAAGTCTTTCGGGTGTCGCTCCCACAAAGCAGTCTTCGTCAATTTCATAAGCGAAAATATAGCTGTTAGGCTGTGTCTTTAATAGATTGGTTAAAACGGTTGAGATATTTACTTCCCGATCGAACTTCAGACGGACTTCACGTGCCAAAACTATTTTTTTTACACTGCCATGTGTAATTTCCTCCATTGCTTTTTGAACACTGGATTTCCATTCTTCCGGGTCAATCTCAAGTTCATTTGTAATGGTTAGTTCATCTGTCATTTCTACATAACTTACCATCAATTGTTTTTCCATTATATGGAGTTCATCTGCCAGTTGTTTAGCATGATCATTTTTATTCACAGACACATTTATTGTAAAATAATATCTATTATCATATTTCGTCAATAGAAATTTAGGAATTGTAAAATGGCTCGGTTTGAATTTATTCCATAATTTGGTTGGTTTCTTTTTTGGATCAAAAGACAAACCACCAAGAGCAACAAGCCCTGTCCCTGGAATTTCATATGGATTATGAACGAATGCCTTCTCTAGTACTTGGTCCCATTGTTTTTCTGTCTCTTCAAAACGGGAGTAATCTGAACTGATTTGGTGTGCCCTTCCCGCTCCTACAAGCCAAAGCTTTTGGGATGAGCTTGTCCAAAATGTACGATCTTCTCCGAATTGTTTAGCAGCACGAAAGAAAGATAAAGGATCCGTTTCTTCTATTCTTTTAGTTATACTGACAAGTCTCGAGTCCTCTTCTTTCTGAAGCCCTTGAATAACCTCATCAAGGATGGATGCTACTTGCTGTTCTTTGATTTCAATCATCTATATAAACCTCCGTCATATCCTGAAGTCAGAGATATCCTATCTCATTTTAAGCTCTTTTCATTACTTTCTCAAGAAAAGCCTTCCGTTTCTACAAAAATCGACAGTAGAACTGCCGGAATTGATTGACACGCTTCTTTTATTTACCTAATATTAATATGGTTGATATAAAAATCAGGGGGAACGGATACATGCAATCGAAAGATAATTCGACAATAAAGCAAGTATTAAATGAACGTGATGGTTTTCACGTTTGGTGGCGATTAGTACGTCCACATACACTTACAGCATCTTTTGTTCCTGTTTTTGTTGGAACAATGATCGCCTTCAATGAAGGTTCCATTAATTGGCTTTTATTTATAGCCATGTTAGTTGCATCGTTGCTCATCCAAGCAGCAACAAATATGTTTAATGAATACTTCGATTTTGTTCTCGGTTTGGATACAGATGAATCAGTTGGTATCGGCGGAACCATTGTCAGGGATGGGATTGCACCTAAAAAAATTCGGAATCTCGCATTTGCCTTCTATGGTATTGCCCTTTTGATCGGTATCTATATTTGTATTGCTTCAAGCTGGTGGATCGCAGTAGTTGGTTTAGTTTGTATGGCATTCGGTTATTTATATACTGGAGGCCCGATTCCAATTTCTTATACCCCATTCGGTGAACTTTTCTCGGGAGTAATTATGGGATCGGTAATTATTGGCATTACTTATTTTATTCAAACGGCAACAATCACGGCAGACATGATATGGATTTCCATTCCGATCACTATTTTCATTGGTAGTATCAATTTGTCTAATAATATTCGTGATCGTGATGGAGACAAAATAGGCGGCAGAAAAACAATTGCTGTTTTGATTGGTAGGGAAAAATCAATTACATTGCTTGCTGTTTCAATGATTATTGCCTATGTAATCACTGCTGTCTTAATTATCATCGGTATTTTACCACTATGGTCAATCATTACATTCATTAGTATGATAAAAGCAAGTGATGCAATCCGAAAATTCCGTGGAAAAACAGAAGCCATTGAAATGATGCCTGCGATGGTAGCAACTGCAAAAACAAACACATTTTACGGATTTCTTTTAGGTATTTCACTACTTTTTGCGGCGCTGATTTAAACAAATAAGAATGCGACTTGAACTTAGCCCCTCCAACTGAAAGGAAGGATGGAATAATGAGTAATCAACTTAGCAAAGAAAAGCTTGCATATTTTAAGGAAAAACTCTTACAAATGAGAAAAGAAACGGAACAGGAAATAGAATCGGTTCCTAATCAAGGACCTAATGAATCAATTCAGGAGCTTGCAAATTTCGACAACCACCCGGCAGACATGGGTACAGAGCAATTTGAACAACAGCGTGATGCTGGTTTGAACCTCATGCGTGAGGATCGGCTAAAAGAAATTGATGATGCACTAGGACGCATAGATGACGGTACTTACGGTCTCAGCGAAAAATCAGGGAAACCAATCCCCGAAGAGCGGCTAGAAGTTATGCCGATTGCGAGGAATTTAGTGGAAGAAGAGGAATAAAATAGGTCCCCCCTTTAATATGAGGATGACCTTTTGGTTGAATTTAAAAAGCTAATCTCGTCTGAGATTAGCTTTTTATTTATTCTATATAAATTTTGCTTGTTGATTTTCTATCCAGCTGCGCATTTTGATATATAGCGGAACAAATAACAACGCAATGACAATGCCTTTAATTATATTGAATGGCAGTACACCTACCAATACAGATGTCCAAATCACATGATCTGTCATTTCCCAACCCATAAACCAACTATATGCGGGTAGAACAAAGAAATAATTGAGTACACTCATTCCTACAGCCATAATAATTGTTCCTGCGATTAAACCTGATACGACACTTTTTGTACCTCTGAATTTATGATAAAGAATTGAAACCGGTACGACAAACATGACGCCAGCAAGGAAATTTGCTGCAACCCCAATTGGGTCTCCCGCTCCAGATACTGCTAAATAAAGAATATTTTTTACCGCTACAACAATAACACCTGCAATTGGTGAGAATATTAGTGAGGCCATTAATGCCGGTACATCACTAAAATCAATTTTCAAGTATGGTGGTAAAAATGGTAATGGGAAATTAATAAAGAATAATACGAGAGAGATGGTTCCCAGTAATGCTAAAATAATAAGTTTTAATAAATTTGATGATCGCTTGGTTGAATTTTGCATCATCATATTCCTCCTTCATTTGATCGATTCCGCACTCGTAATGAAGGAATACCGCCTAAAATCCGAAAAATCACAAAAACCCTAAAGCAAATAAGGGCTTTAGGGTTATAAATTCACCGGCAAATAATGATGTGACTAATCACATCAAGTAAGGCACGACATCTTCTCCCATCCAGACTGTAACTGTCGGTCCTGGAATTACACCAGGTCAACCGTATAGCAAAGCTGCCATAGGTTCGCGGACTTTAAGCATTCATGCTTATCACCGCCGGTCGGGAATTTCACCCTGCCCCGAAGATTGGAATCGATTATTTAATTGTACACTTATAGTATACTATATATTCCTATGATTGCAAGAGGTAAATTTCTGAATAACCTGCTATCAAAAAACCGATAAACTCTTCAAGGGAGTTTATCGGCTTTCTAAACAATGAATTAAATATAAAAATTTAGCAACAGTTCATTCACTGACATAAACAGCCGCGTCCAGCTAGCTCCAGCGCTGAAGCGTATTGGACTTCCCTCACCCTCTGTGATCTAACTCAACATCGGTAAATTAAAAGGATATTCGGTTAAAAACGCGACGTCCTGGGACTGCACTTATTCGCCCCACCGAAAACATTAGTCGCAACACCGAACTGACCTATTTCCTGTAGGCCCCCGGTTTCCTTTATCTCCGCGGCTAAAGGATTGTCCATACGTCGCTAACCTAGCTTTAAGCTTTTGTTCTGGTTAATCCTCCAGTGGATTTAGACTTTCTTCTCCAGTCATATCAGCAATCATCGTGACAATTAAGTCAATTTCCTCTTCTATATCTTTAAAACTTGCTGTTTCCACTGGTGAGTGCATATAACGTAATGGCAAGGATACTAATGAAACAGGAACTCCCTTGCCAGTTAATCTCATCTTATCTGCATCTGTACCGGTCATTCTCGGTGTAAGCTCATATTGGACATCCATATTCAGCTTTTTGGCAGTTCGTTCAAGCAATTGATTAATTTTAATATTAATTGGTGCACCTTTTGCTAGTACTGGACCACCATCAAGTGTGATATCGCCATATTTATTTTTATTAACGCCAGGATAATCGGTTGCAAATGTCACATCACAAGCTATTGCCATTGTCGGTTCGATACCAGCCGCTGCAAAATATGCTCCACCCATATTCGTTTCCTCATTGACCGTGCTTGCAGCATAAACGCCTACCTTTACGTCCTTTTCAGAAAGACGTTTTAAAACCTCTGCAACGATAAATGCTCCTGTCCGGTTATCAAGTCCCCTGCCTGCAACATAACGATCCATTAAAATCTCAGGTTCTGTTTTATATACACAAAGATCACCGATTTGAATATATGCCTTAGCTTCCTCTTTTGAATTATAGCCGCAATCGATAAATAGATCCTCAAGACCATAATCATTTTTCAAACCACCGTGATGTTGGGCATTAACACCAATCACTCCTGTAACATTTCCATTAAAACCAAGTACTGTTACACGCATTCCAACTGCAGCTTTTGGATTTATTCCACCCATTTTATCAAAATGCAAATAGCCATTCTCATCTATCCGATTCACTACTAGTGCAATCTCATCACAGTGTCCTGCAAGCAATATTTTAAATGGCGCATCTGGATTTAATACACCAATTGCATTTCCGGCATTATCTGTGCGTATTTCATCAGCGAAATCTTTCACATAGTTGATCCACTTTTTCTGAATTTCCATTTCCATACTTGATGGAGACGGTGTCTTTAATAATTCCAATAAAAAGTCCTGATTAGCTTTAGCCATCCACTGTACCTCCTCGAAAACTTATAATCTAATTTCATGATAGCAAAATTTCACTTGAAGAGCACTTTTGTTTACGCCATGTTAAATAATGGGTAAACTTTCAGTACAAGTTTATATTCTAGTGTGTGTTCAAAAAGGAGGGTAAAAAGGACCGAGAAGTTCGAGGTAGCGTAGCTCCCGGTAGCGGAACGTATGCTTTTAATACGTGAGCAAACGTTCTCGCACGCAGGAAAAGAAAGCATTCGTGAGAAATTCGATGTGTCATTTTTACCGGACTTTTTGAACATCCTCTTCTAAGGAGTGAATGAATGATGAGTTTGAATGATTGGTTTGAAAAAGGTATGAAGCCAGATCTCTATATTGAATCAATGGAAAAGCATAAGGAAGATACTTTACAAATTTACGATAACTTTATCTTGCCTAACGACGAAGCCTTTTTCGAGCAATTGCGTGATAGAAATCTTCGCGCAATTGTTTTAACGGAAGACTGGTGTGGTGATGCCATGTTAAATCTTCCTATACTGCTGAAGTTATCAGAAGCAGCACAGATTCAAGTACGAATCCTCCTGCGCGATCAAAACTTGGAATTAATGGATCAGTACCTGACAAATGGTAAAGCCCGCTCTATCCCAATCTTTGTTTTCATTGACGAAAATGGAAATGAAGTGGCCAAATGGGGGCCACGTGCAGAAAGAGTCCAAAAATTTGTTGACGACTCCCGCAGCAAACTACCACCACAGGACGCAGAAGACTTTAAGGAAAAATCGAATGAAATGCATATGTTCATGACAAAATCCTATCGTGATCACACGGACTTTTGGACAGATGTTTATGACAGTTTGAAAGAAACATTACAATAGTGTTATGAATCAATGTGGAAAACGAGTATTAAATTGTTATACAATTCAATACTCGTTTTTTTGCGTCTCAATAAGTGAAAAATCAAACTCTTAAATCACTCAAAGAATTGAATCAATATGATTATTTAACTAAAACAACACAAAAATCTCTAATGATTTTAAAAGCGATATCCCTCAAAATCAGCATACTTCTTTACACGGATGAGCATACTAACTAAAAATCTAACTAAGCTCAAGGTGAAGTTATGTATATGCGTTTTTTTAAACAGATTTATTTTCGTATTCCAATTGCACTTAAACTGTTAATTACTATTTTTTTCGTGATGTGTTTGTTTGGCTTTCTCATGCATATAGCAGAGCCCATACAATTCCCTACTTTGTTTGATGGTATTTGGTGGGCTTTTGTTACAGGGGCAACGGTTGGTTATGGTGATTTAGTTCCATTAACACCTATAGGTAGAATCATTGCCATTTTATTGATTCTAACTGGTGGTGGTTTACTTGCGTTTTATATTACTTCCTTGTCGACTGCTACCGTAAAACGCGAACAGGATCTTGAAAATGGAAAACTTCCTTTCAAAGGTATGAACCACTATATTTTTATCGGATGGAATGAACGGACAAGACAACTAATCCGTATCGTCGACGAAAAGTACCCAAGCACCCGGATTGTATTGATTGACAAGTCGTTACACCATATAACTTTCCAGGAATATCCTGTCCATTTTATTCATGGGGATGCGACCGAGGATAGTGTATTGATGAAAGCTAATATAGCAAATGCCAATCGGGTTCTAATTAGTGCTGATATAGGTAAAAATGAACGGCAATCAGATAATTATACGATACTTACTACAATTGCTGTTCGGGGGAATAATAATGAAGTACCGATTGTAGCGGAAATTCTGTCTAAAATTCAGATTGAAAACGCGATACGGGCAGGTGCAACGACAATTATCCGGTCCAATGATTTTATGAGTGGACTATTTTTTCATGAAATTTCCAATGTTAAAATGGCTACACCCTTTGAAGATATTATCCAAATTTTGCGGCAACAACAATTTGCCCATCTAAAACTTCCAATAGAACTTGAAGAACAACCTTATCATGAAGTGTTGAGGCAAATGTATTTGAAAGGATATCTGGTACTCGGTTTTAAAAATAGTGATGACTATTTTATCCATCCAGATGCAGAACGAATTTTAACAAAAGATGATACCCTAATCTCTTTAACTCATTGGTAACCTCCCCTTCCTGTTTTTTTAATAATTTGCTAGAAACGATTAACTGTGCTATAATAATATATTGTGTATAAAGAATTGAATATAGGTATAGGAGTTGTTCAGCATGACTAACAAATTTGAGGCTGGTCAGATAATAGACGGTAAAGTAACAGGAATTCAACCATACGGTGCATTCGTTGCTTTAGACGATGAAAATCAAGGATTAGTTCACATCTCAGAAATCACACATGGATATGTTAAAGATATCAATGAGCATTTATCAGTAGGGGACGACGTTAAAGTAAAAGTTATGAACGTTGATGAAGCACGAAATAAAGTATCCCTATCCATTCGTGCAACAGAAGAAGCACCAAAGAAACCAGCAGCACCTAGAGCAAAAAAATCACAACCTGCATACCAACAGGACAATGATACATCTGGTTTCAACACATTGAAGGACAAACTTCAAGAGTGGATCGATCAATCAGAGAAAAAATAAAAAACCAAAAGCAATGCTAGGTTAGTGACCTTTTTCTTCTGTATTGAAAAAGAGGCATACGCAGTAGATAAGTTATTATCTGCCACGTATGCCTCTTTTTTTTGCATTTATCGACCTTTATCTAAAAAGTTAGAAAATCTACTTGCTTTGTTCTTGATTTCACAATACTAATAGATTAAAGTTAAAATGTATTATTACTGTACATATAAGGAGGATAACAATGACACATGTTTCATTTACGTATGATAAAGCTCTGAAATTCTTTGATGAGCAGGAAGTTAAGAACTTAAGCCCCTTCGTTGAAGCGGCTCACCAAATGATTCACGAAAAAACTGGTGCCGGTAGTGATTTCCTCGGTTGGGTTGACTTACCTGAAAACTATGACAAAGAAGAATATGCGCGAATTAAAGCAAGCGCTGAAAAGATTAGAAATGATTCCGATATCTTGCTTGTAATTGGAATTGGTGGTTCCTATCTAGGTGCCCGTGCAGCACTTGAAATGCTGAACCATTCCTTCCAAAACCTGCTTTCTAAAGAAGAACGGAATGCACCACAAATCATTTTTGTCGGTCATCATTTAAGCTCTACATATATGAGCGAGCTTTTCGATGTGCTAAAGGACCGAGATTTCTCTATTAATGTTATATCAAAAAGTGGTACAACTACAGAACCAGCAGTTGCCTTCCGTATTTTCAAAAAGTACCTAGAAGAAAAATACGGCACAGATGAAGCAAAAGGTCGTATTTATGCAACAACGGATAAGGCAAAAGGTGCATTGAAAACATCTGCAGACGAAGCTGGCTATGAATCATTTGTTATTCCAGATGATGTTGGTGGACGTTATTCTGTTCTGACGGCTGTTGGACTACTTCCGATTGCAGTAAGTGGTATTTCGATTGATGATATGATGCAAGGCGCTAAAGATGCGATGAATGATTTCGCTGAACCATCCCTTGAAAAAAACCCAGCATATCAATACGCTGCAGTAAGAAATGTTTTATATAACAAAGGGAAAGTGACTGAGCTCCTGATCAATTATGAGCCAAGCTTGCAATATTTCTCTGAATGGTGGAAACAGTTATTTGGTGAAAGTGAAGGAAAGGATCAAAAAGCAATCTACCCTTCTTCTGCCAATTTCACAACTGACCTTCATTCATTGGGACAATATATTCAGGAAGGTCGCAGAAATATTTTCGAAACGGTTCTTCATGTGAACACATCGAAAAAAGAGATGACATTGGAAGCAGAAGAAAATAATTCCGATGGCTTAAACTACCTTGCTGGAAAAACAATTCACGAAATCAATGACAAAGCATTCCAAGGTACGATGCTTGCACATACAGATGGTGATGTTCCAAACTTAATCGTCGAGTTGCCTGCACTTGATGCATATACGTTTGGTTATATGGTTTACTTCTTTGAAAAAGCTTGTGCCATCAGCGGTTACTTGCTTGGTGTAAATCCATTTGACCAGCCAGGTGTTGAAGCATACAAAACAAATATGTTTGCACTCTTAGGGAAACCTGGCTTTGAAAATGAAAAAGAAGAATTAGAAAAACGCCTTTAAAAAAATTAAAAAGAATGTTTATATTTCTCAACACGGGGTAATACTATGAGTGTAAGACTTTCTCGTATTCCCCCTGTAGGCAAAGCGTTTAGACGCTTTGCTTTTTTTTTGACATTTTTCTTTGGTATAATAGCATTACTTGAATATTAGGAGGCAGATGATGGGTATATTTGATGAATTATTTGAACGCAGAAACACGAGATCCGTTAAGTGGGATATGCTTAAGGAAGTCTTCCAGTCTGACGATGTTCTACCAATGTGGGTTGCAGATATGGATTTTAAGGCACCTGATGAAGTTAATGATGCATTGGTAAGACGTGCACAGCATGGAATTTATGGATATACCGTTATCGATGATGATGTGTCTGACTCAATTATTAAATGGTTGCAGAAACGGCATGGGTGGAAAATCGACAAAACATGGTTATCCTATAGTCCTGGCGTCGTAACAAGCCTGCATATGGCTGTACAAGCTTTTACTGAACCGAATGATAAGATACTCATTCAAACACCTGTTTACACACCGTTCTACAGTGTGATTACCGAACATGACAGGGTTGTAGTTAAGAATCCGCTTATAAATAAGGATAATTATTATACGATTGATTTCGATGACTTCGAGAAGAAATTAAAAAGTGGTGTGAAGGCCTTTATTCTATGCTCACCACATAATCCTGTCGGCCGAGTTTGGAAAAAGGAAGAATTAGAAAAGATGGCAAAACTTTGCCTGAAATACAATGTGATGATTATTGCCGACGAAATTCATAGTGACCTCGTATTTCCAGGGGAACGACATATTCCAATTGCATCCCTTTCTGAAGAAATTGCTGATCAAACCATTACATGTATGGCACCATCCAAAACGTTTAATCTCGCTGGGCTGGATGCTTCCTATGTAATAACAACCGATAAGGACAAGAGAAAAAAACTTGAAGCAACATTCAGTAAGCAAGGATTGCATAATATGTTGAACACTATGGGGAATACAGCACTCGAAGCAGCTTATACACACGGTGAGGCATGGCTTGATGAACTGGTAGCATTACTTAAAAGTCACACCGACTACGTAACGGAAATGTTTGATAAACATATCCCACAGTTGAAAGTTGTTCAGCCTGAAGGAACATACTTACTTTGGGTTGATTGCAGTGAACTTGGTATGAATAATAAAGAATTGAATAAATTCATGATAGAAAAGGCAAGAGTCGGTCTCAATGCTGGCGTTTCTTACGGAGACGAGGGCGACAAACACATGCGAATCAATATCGCCTGCCCACGGGCCACATTAGAAGAAGGCGTGGAGCGCATTATTAAAGCGGTAAAGGCACTTTGATTATTTAAACATACAAAAATAATTTATTACACCAAAGAGCACTGCATAATGCAGTGCTCTTTGGTGTAATAAAATAACGAATACTAAATCTATCACGCCTTCATAGTTGAACAAGCCAGCCACGTAGCATGCATTTAATTATTCTCTTATGATACGACCGCTACTCTTTCTGCTCCTCATTCGATTCGGTTGGGTCTGTTGGTGATTCCTCTGATTCTTCGCTGTCCTTGTCCTTCTTTATTTCACCGCAAAGTATTCGAACTCCTGATTCTCCACTCGGCTGGCTGACACCATCATCTTGCCCTTCGTGAACAACTAAAGACGTACCATCTTCATTTAAAAGTGAGTTTTTACCATCCAGTAAAGTTGCACCTGCAAGCATCAATTCTGCTTCTACGAGACCACCAGCATCCGCTTCAATATTTGGTAAGTCACCGATGTGTGGCCCTTCTGGGTGCATCAACCCGTGTTCTTTCCCTTCCGGATTATAATGGTTACCTGCAGTTGTAAATTCTGGTCCTTCACATTTAGGAAATTCATGGACATGTATTCCATGAAATCCGGGTTCAAGCCCTTCCAATTTAAGTTCTATTCCAACCCCATCTTCGCTTTCATTCAATGTTGCATTTCCTACCATATCACCTGAACTATTGTACATTTCCACTACTTGTGTAGTCGGATTGTCTGACTGGCAGGCTGTAAGAACCAATAGGGTAAATAAAAATATAAACCGCATAACATGATCTCCTTTTGCATTCTTTCTATTCAGTATCTGCATTTAAGCAGTAAACTAAACAAAAAAAGCCCCTCATCTTTTCAGAATAAGGAGACTTGGTTTAGTAATTTGACTTATCTTTGTTACTGGCATTTTCCAACTGCTGATTGTATTTTTCTTTAAAATTTTCTTCATCTTTTGTTGACTTTTTTATCATAAAATACATCGCAATTACTGCCAAGATTATAAAAATAGCCAGTGTGATGACAGCTGGTATATATTCTGCTTTATCTTCCGGAAAATAAAGAAATGGCATCATCATTCCTCACACCCTTCTTTACCTATTATACCAAATTTCTCAATGTAACCAATACCTCAGGATCAAATATTCGCTAAACTGTTACATCTTTGGCACAATATATTTAGGGAGAGTGATAAAATGGCGGAAGTTAAAAGTACAGATATTGTCAAAGCACATTATAATTCTGGTACATACATTGGTGAAGTAAAAGAGGATCGTGGTGCAAATTATCTAATTGAGGTGCTAGCAGTTATAAAACATCCGCTTCAAGGAGATCTTCATAACTACGGAAAACATGAAGATGTCTTTTTCCATGAACGTAAAGCACTTGCGTTCCATGAAAAAATGAATGTCAAAAAAGCAGCAGTACACCCTTTCGAAGCTGAAATTCCTGCTTATGGAGAATCACTGAAAAAGGCTGTTGAAGATTACAAAGAGAAAATAGCTTTGGTGGATAGTGAATTCAACCGTCAATCACTGTTAAAACTGAATGGTTTAGAAGAAAATTACTATCATAAATTTTATTAGAAAACTAAGGTTATACTAAGCTGTTAAGTGACGACCCTAGGTTCACTTATGCAATAAGAAAATATTTTTTCCTCCTTAACTGCCGGTGAAAAAAAGCTAGGGAGCAATTCCCTAGCTTCATACTTACTCGCCTAAATGTTCTTTAATAACTTCTTTAACACCATTCAATGCTTCCTCTTCATCATTACCTTCAGCAGATACTTCGATTTCAGCACCTTTAGGAATTCCAAGAGACATAACACCCATGATAGATTTTAAGTTAACTTTTTTTCCGCTATAAGATAACTCTACCTCAGAATTATATTGGCCCGCTTTATTAACGAGTAGTGTTGCAGGTCTTGCATGGACCCCTGTTTCCGCTGTAATAGTAAAAGTTTGTGTTTTCATTTTATCTCATCCTTCCATATCTATTTGTCCTTGTTTGTTTATTCATTAAACCATTCCTGTTAATTGGTTCACATAAACCTACGTTTATTATATACAATTACAGGATATTATGAAAGTTATAAAGCAAAAAACACCGATTTTAACGGAAATTTGTCTTTAACACCCTGTTATGATAACTTTATTTTAAAAGGTTACTTTTGCAATGTTCCGGACTGCGGTTACTCGTCCCACCGAAAAGAATTGTTGCTTTCAGATAAACTGCGACATAGGATAAGTAACTTCGGGAACCACTCTGGGCGGTGACTCCTGGCAGAAATTAAACGTGTCCGATGCCCCCGCAGAGTGATTTTTTCGAGGAGGCTGAGGCCGTGCCCTAAGCTGCACTTCCACCAGAGCGATCCGGACGGCAGCATTAGCAGTCATCTTGTATTTTAAACCTGAAGTTACATCGTAGTTTTATATATTTTGTAGCATAAACAACTAATCTCCTCGGTGGAATAGTGAGCAACACTAGTCAGAAACTTTTAGGGAAAAGCCTTTAATAAAGTTACTTCAAGAAATAAGGAGGAAATTAAATGAGTGTTCATATTGGTGCTAAACAAGGTGAGATTGCTGATAAGATTCTTTTACCCGGGGATCCGCTTCGCGCAAAATTTATCGCGGAAACTTATCTGGAGGATGCAAAACTTTATAATGAAGTTCGTGGCATGTATGGCTATACTGGTACATACAAAGGTGAACGTATTTCTGTACAAGGAACAGGTATGGGCGTGCCTTCCATCTCCATCTACGTTAATGAACTAATACAAAGCTATGATGTAAAAAAACTATTACGTGTCGGAACATGTGGTGCCATTCAGAAAGATGTCAAGGTACGTGACGTCATATTAGCTCAAGGGGCGACAACCGACTCAAAAACAAACCAATTAATTTTCAATGGTATTGATTATGCTCCAATCGCCGACTTTGAGCTATTGAGAAATGCATATGAGGCTGGGATGAATAAAGGGCTTAACCTACGTGTCGGTAATGTATTTACAAGTGATGCATTCTATCGCGACAATGCAAAAGAAGTCAATGAACTGCTTGCTAAATATCAAGTACTGGCAATCGAAATGGAAACAACGGCATTGTATACATTGGCAGCTAAATATGGAAGACAGGCATTATCTGTTCTAACTGTTTCCGACCATATTCTTACTGGTGAAGAAACAACAGCCGAAGAACGCCAAACAACTTTTAATGAAATGATGGAAATTGCTTTAGATGCCGTCATAAAATAAATTACATGTGAAAACAGATTGCCTTAAAAGTAGGTAATCTGTTTTCTTTTATAGACGGCTACATAAGAAACTTATTAAACCATACATTCGTTTACCTGGAAACTTCTGTATGGTAAAATTAAAAAAACTACGAAAGAGAACCGGTATAGGAACGGATTTCGATCAGCGGAAGGATGTATGACTGTATGGCTTTGTTTTCCAACTTCCCTTTATGGGCAGCTTTAGCGGCCATTGTATTTGCCCAAGTTATTAAGATTCCCATTAAATTAATCTTTACAAAAGAATTCCAGCCAGGACTAGCATTTAGTACTGGTGGGATGCCCAGTAGTCACTCTGCTGCTGTTACCGGATTGACTACAGCAATTGGTATTGTAGAGGGAGTAACCTCAAGTGTATTTGGATTGGCATGTATTTTTAGTGTCATTACAATGTTCGATGCTTCTGGAGTGCGAAGACAGGCTGGAGAACAAGCTGCTGTTCTAAATCGTTTAATCAAAGACTTTCAATACTTCACAGACAATGCAAAGGATTGGAATAAAAAGGGAGAAGTAGAGAAGCGTAAAGAATTGAAAGAACTACTCGGACACCAGCCCATTGAAGTTTTTTTCGGTGGATTAACAGGAATTATCATAGCTTTCCTCCTTTACCCGCTTTTTTATTAAATAGAAAGACTCATGCATATTAATCCACTAATAAGCATGAGTCTTTCTATAGGCTGTATTCTAAAAATTACATTGTTTTTTCGATTTTGTGTGTAGTATCGTACATGAATAGAGGGTAGTGCACAGTTTATCTCAACTACGATACTTAAAATGCAACAGCCATTGCAAAAAGATCCCTTAAATAAAACCTTTTTAATAAAAGAATTTAATTTTTTTCATAAGATTGATTTTCTGAAATTTATTCTTTTACCCGCATAAGTCTTAAACCATTTAATGCTACTAGAAGTGTTGCCCCCATATCTGAAAGAATAGCAATCCAGAGTGTTAGCCAACCAGGTATAACCAGCAGTAAGGCAATAAATTTAATTGCTATTGCAAAGCCTATATTAGCTTTGATTATATTGAGAGCTTTTCGACTTAGTCTGACTGCGAAAGGAAGTTTTCTTAAGTCATCTCCCATTAGAACAACGTCAGCTGTTTCCATTGCTGTATCAGTTCCAGCACCACCCATTGCGATTCCAACTGTTGAAGCAGCTAAAGCTGGCGCATCATTGACTCCATCCCCAACCATCGCAACAAATCCATGCTCCGACCTTAATTGTTTAATATAGTCTAATTTATCCTGTGGCATCAGTTCTGCTTGAATATCGGATACTTCGACAAATCCTCCGATTGCATCTGCAGTCCCCTTATTATCACCAGTCAGCATAACTGTTTTTTCGATTCCTAACTGATGTAACTTACGAATTACGTCTTTACTAGTTTCTCGGACCTCGTCAGCAACAGCCATAACTGCAAGGACACTTTGCTCCGTTCCAATAATCATGGCAGTTTTTCCTTGGTTTTGCAGGGTTCTTACTTTTTCCTCAATATCTGGGTCAAAATCAGTAACAGATATTTCCTTAAAAAGCTTTGGACTCCCTATATAGTAAGTTGTTCCGTTTACGGTGCCTTTAATACCTCTACCCGTGATAGATGAGAAACCTTCAACGATTACAGCAGAATAGGAAATGTTTTCTCCCTCTGCTTTTTTCATAATTGCTGAGGCAAGGGGATGTTGAGAACGATATTCCAAGGCCGTAATAATAGAGAGAAGCGCTTTTTCTTCCATCTGATTATCTAGCAAATTATAGTCAGTTACAACTGGAACTCCTTTTGTTAGTGTACCTGTTTTATCGAATGCAATCGCCTTTAAGTTACCCATTTCTTCCAAGTGAACGCCGCCTTTTACAAGTACACCTTTCTTCGCTGCATTCCCGATAGCTGAAACAATGGCAATTGGCGTGGATATAACCAATGCGCAAGGGCAACCAACAACCAGAACAGCTAAGCCTTGATATACCCATGTTTCCCAGCTGCCCTCAAAAAATAAAGGAGGAATTACAGCAACTAACGCAGCAATTACCATAATAATCGGCGTGTAATACTTCGCGAATTTATCAACAAAAGCTTGAGCTGGAGCACGTTCCCCTTGTGCTTCTTCGACAAGATGTATAATCTTGGAAATGGTAGTATCCTCTATAAGTTTGGTTATTCTAACCTCAAGCAAACCTTCTTCATTTAAAGTACCAGCAAATACATCATTGTTAATTGTTTTGGCAACAGGAACAGACTCACCTGTTATTGCTGCCTGATTGACGGCAGAGTAGCCATTTACAACCACGCCATCCATCGCAATCTTTTGACCTGGTTTTACAATCATAATGTCGCCAACAGCGATATCATCCACATGGACCATTATCTCTTTTCCATTACGCCTAACAAGTGCTTCATTTGGAGCAATATCCATTAAGGATCGAATCGATTGCCTTGCTCTATCCATAGAGAACCGTTCCATTGCCTCACTGATTGCAAAGAGAATTACAACTACAGAAACTTCAGCCCACTCACCTATAATAGCGCCACCAATAACGGCAACTGTCATTAGGGTTCTCATGTCAAATTCAAAGCGTAATAAATTTTGAAATCCGACTTTAAAAAGAGATAATCCTCCAATTAACATGGATGCTAAAAATAATAAAATAGTTACAATGTTTTCTTCACCGTTGACAAACAAAGATAGGTAACCGAAAACAAGAAATAATATCGAAGTTAGTAAAGTGCTATGCTTTTTATGAAAAGGTACTTTCTCATCTTTTTTTCCTTTTTCAACCTCTTCTATAGTCTGTTGTCTTCGTTTTTCAGGAGCTACCTTTAGATCCTCAAAAGCACCGGCTCTTTCTAATTCTTCGATTGATGGTTTGCCATAAACGGATATTTTCGATGCACCGAAATTTACTTTTGCATCATGAACACCTGGAATTTTTTTAACATTATTCTCGAATTTCCCTGCACAGTTAGCGCATGAAAATCCTTCGACTCGATATACTTTTTTCTCATCTATTGTTTTCGCTGCTTCATCCAACCTCAGGCACCTCCTTATGATGTGCAAAGGCGAGTAATATAAGTTGCTTCACATGCTCATCATCTAGTGAATAATAAACTAACTTTCCTTCTTTACGATAATTAGCAAGACCAAGGTTTTTCAATAATCTTAAATGATGAGATGCCGTTGCAGTCGTTGAACCTACAATATTCGCAACATCGCATACACATAATTTTTCCTCTAAAGATAAAGCATATGCAATTTTAATTCTTGTATCATCTGATAAAGCCTTGAAAATCTTTGCAACTTCCAAGGGATTTTGTTCAGATAGGTTATTTTGAACCCTAATCACTTTTTCTTCATCAATACACGTTGTTTCACATACATCCTTGCTCATCATATCATTCACTCCCATATTCAAATATAAGTTTGATTATTATTATCTTATGCATTTTTGTTCAAATAGTCAAACATATATTTGATTGTAAATATTAATTTAACTTTAGGCATCAGTGAGTTGGAATAAAATGCCAAGTAATTTATATAATTTCGTAAATGCTTTTCGATGGGAAGAATAACTGCTTTTAGGAGGTATAGGGTGGGTTAATCGAATACTTCGGTTAGTTTTTCTGCAAAAAATGATATAATATAACCATCTTTTGTATTGTTGTTCGTAGAGTATAGGAAGACTAACACTTACCAGGATAGGAGAATTGTAACAATCTCTTAATAAGAGTCTTTGTTTATATTAGGAAAAGGTGATTAAATGAATACATTATTCGTTATGATTGGTGGTTTTTTCGGGGCAATTTCCAGGTATGCTTTAGGGGAATGGGTCTATACAAACAATGGTTTTCCTTTAGGTACCCTACTAATAAACTTCATTGGCTGCTTTCTTTTAGGGTGGTTTCTTACATTCGTAGGTCAAAAGAACAATATAAGCACGAACACTACCTTGTTCATTGGAACAGGCTTTATTGGTTCATTTACAACCTTTTCAACCTTTTCAGCGGAGACGATTGCCTTATTGCAACAAGGTCTTTTTATGTTGGGACTGCTCTATGTTTTGGCTTCTATAATATTAGGACTATTATTATCTTATTTAGGTTATAAATTAGCATTAAAAGAAGGCGATGTTACGTGATTTGGATAATAGGATTAGGTGGTGCATTAGGCGCTGGAGCAAGGTATCTATTGGGAAACATGATTAATAGAGGAATACATATGCTGCACCCATTTCCAGTCGGCACTTGGATTATTAATATCACAGGTTCATTTTTGCTTGGAATAATCGCTCATTTTTATCTTACGAACCAAATTAGTGATTGGTTATGGTATTTTAGCGGTGTTGGTTTTTGCGGAGCATACACAACCTTTTCAACCTTTGGCAACGAAACTATAAACCTCATACTAACAAAAAAGATAAAGCTAGCTGCAATTTATGTTTTAACCTCAATACTTATAGGCTTTATTTCTGCAGCGATCGGGTTGGTTATTTTGAAATGAACGAACTAAATCGTTTCTCCAAGTATTCGTTTGAAAGGAGGTATGAAACCTCCCTTCCAAACTAAGGTCTGCCATTTTCATAAGGTTTCAAAATTCCATACAATGTTTCAATAACTGGAACAGTCACACCATGTTTGGCGGCCATTCTTAATGCTCCCCCATGTAAATGCTCCACTTCTATAGGTAGACCTTTTCTCATATCCTGATGCATGGAAGATGTTGCTTCACCGGAAAAGCCTCTTAGCCTATTTACCATTCCTTCTACTTCTTGTTCGGTTAAAACAATCCCTTCTTTCTCAGCAAGCATACTCATTTCATAGATTACGTTTCCAGCAGTAGCAAACGATGCTTCTGTATTCGCGATAAAACCTGCTGGCAACTGCATTGCTGAAGTAATTCCAGAAAAGGCCGTAATGAATATGTATTTTTTCCACATATGTTTTAAAATAGCTTCTTCTCTTAAAATTTTTGTCTTGACATGCTGATTCATCGCTTCCAATTGCTTACATACTTCTATTTGGTCGTTATGCAGTGCACCAAATTTGATCGCACTGCTGCCACTTGAATGTACGATATGCCCCTGCTCATTTAACGTTGCAATGATAGAAGCAAAACCTCCCAACACTTTTTCTTCCCCAATAGCTTGCTGTAGTATTTCCAAATGTTCCACACCATTTAATAATGGCAGCACAAATGCATCAGTCTGTTCTACAATCGCTTGAATTTGCGGTATAACTTGGTCAAGATGATAACCCTTTACTGCGAGTATCACCAAATCGATGTTTTTAATTTCCTCAAGTCTAGTGAAAACCATTACATTTTTACTTTCAAACATTCCTTCAGGGCTAGTTATTTTCAAGCCCTCTTTTGTTAAACTGGCAGCCCGCTTTTCTCTCACAAAAAATGAAACATCATAACCAGCCTCTAATATCCTACCACCGAAATAGCCTCCCAGTGCTCCTGCACCTTGTACTAAAATATTCATTATAAAGTTACTCCACCCTTTTAGCTTTTTTATTTAGGTTATCATGAAAAAATATAAATTCCCATTTTTTAAATGAATTGTTGAAATTATATTTAATATACGATAAGTCTTAATATCCATAATCTCCCTCTTTCTGTTCGCCAAGTAATAACTACGAGTAGAAAGTAGCCGTATATTAAAAGCTAAAAGTCAAACAATAACTACAAACCAATAGCTAGTAGTGAGGATGAAACTATATGAAGAAAAATCCACAAACGATAAAACCAATAATCTTACTAAATATCGATTCTTTAATGTCTGAGCCGTTGGAAGTAGCTGTTCAAACCGGACGTGCTCCTGCACTTGAATTTCTGATGGAGAATGGGACTTATATTCCTAATATGGTTAGTTCATTTCCAACAATGTCGGTAACGATCGATAGCAGTCTTTTAACAGGTACATATGCTGACATGCACCATGTTCCAGGGTTAACTTGGTTCGATGACTCCAGAAAAGAAATTATTAACTATGGGACAGGTTTTCGTGAAACATTTCGATTAGGTATCCGCAGATCCGTCCATAATATGCTTTATCGACTAAATAATGAGCATTTAAGCAGTAAGGTTTCGACGATTTATGAGGATTTAGCTGAGATGGGCCTCCCTTCTGCTTCGATTAATTCGTTTGTCTATCGTGGAAATACACCAAGAAAGTTACGTGTTCCTCGACTGCTCAGCACTTTGACCCGCTTTGAAAATGGCGAGTGGACAACGAAAACACCACCCATCATGTCTTTAGGAATTTTTTCCAAACTAAGGCAACATGGATTCACACCGCAAATAGCTGCTGGAAATTATAAATATACCGCTCGGGAGCTTAAGTATTTAATTCGTAAAAATAACCTTCCAGCGTTTACATTCTGCATCTTCCAAGATTTAGACAGTCGTATCCATTTTAAAGGACCGATGGATATAAAGGGCATTGCCAAGATTGACAAGCAAATTCAAAAAATGTTGAATATGTATTCCAGCTGGGAGGAAGCACTAAATCGAAATGTATGGATGGTGATGGGCGATAATGGTCATTCTCCAACAGGGGCCAATTATAAGAAATTTATTATTGACTTGCGTAAAATACTAAAAAAATATCGCATAGCCCGAATCGAACGTCCTGTACATAAAAAGGACCAGCTTGTACTATGTGTAAACCAGCGCATGGCCTATATTTATGTACTGGATAAAAATATTCCACTATCTGCTATTGTTGAACAAGTTAAAAATGATCAACGGATCGATATCATTGCCTGGAAGGAAGAAAATTATATCCAAATCAAGTCAGGTATGAGAGAAGGTTCATTACGTTATTTTCCAACAGGTGATTATAAGGATGTATATAACCAAACATGGGGAATTGAAGGAAATCCCAATCTTCTAGATTTACATATGACAAATAATAAACAATTGTCCTATGGGGATTATCCAGATGCATTAGCTAGAATTTATAGTGCCCTGCATTCCCATTCAGGCCGTTTCATTGTAGTTAATGCTAAACCTGGCTGTGATTTCAAATCTCAATCGAACCCATTCCACCTAAGTGGTGCAGCACATGGTTCATTACACAAACAGGAAACGCTGGTACCGTTAGTAATAGCTGGAACCACCGAAAAAATTAAATTTCCACGACTCGTCGATATGAAAGAATTAATACTTCGACTATGCTCACAAGCAATTAACAAATAAGAACAGCAGCTATACTTAAATTAGCATGAAGTCAGAGGAACCTGGGAATAGGTTTCTTGTCCCAAAGAAGCAAAACAAAAAGCAAGAGAACCTTCAAGTTCCCTTGCTTTTCATATTAACTCTCATTCATTTGTTGTCTAAATACCTGCATGGATTCTTCTTCATTTAGTTGGATGAGTTGCTCTTCACTCAGTTTCCCATCACCCATTTCAATGACATATACTTCCACTTCTTTTTTACCCCACTCGGAATAAACATCGTCAACAGTGTTGTAAAATAAATCGACTTTATTTCCTGTAATTGCACTACCCTTATCGGCAACAACACCATATCCATAATCTGGTATATACAGGATTGTCCCAATCGGATAAACATCTAAATCTGCTGCAATAGTAGAATACAAGTCTCGCTTCACCTTAACACCCGAGAAAGTAATCCCATATTCAGGATGATTAGGTGTTTTTCCCGTCGACTCAATTCCAGCGGTGTAGCCTGTAGCCAAAACCATTTCAACTGGATATTGTTCAAAATCAATTGCTTCTTCAATTGTCTCGGGAGTATCAATCTCATCGCTTGAGATTTGCCTTTGATTTGCTGGTAAAACATTTAACCCTTTATCTTTTAATGCAATATGTCTGTACACTGCAGCTTGTGGAGTATACGGCTGGGCATTTGCCGGCTCAACAAGGTCTTCACTCCAACTGACATTTGCAATGGATGTTACTGCCTGCCAAAACAGTACCATAATCAGCGGAACCATCACTAAATGCCAAATATTTCTTTTGTTTTTCATGATAACACCTCTTGGATGTTATCATTTCCAATCTATTAAAATTTTATTCAAAAAAATTACTAAAACATCTGATATCCACTCTTACGCAAGAATTTTATAACCCATCCGGAAACAATGGTACCAATAAATCCCGACCCTAAAATAACGATATCCATTACTGCCAAACTAGTTACTTCAGAAGATAACGTGGCCATTGCTTCTCCCGTATTTGTAAAATAACTCCATGTGGAAATATTATCTATGATCATAATCACAATAAACGGATAGATAAATGACATGAGCCAAGTCCTTCTTAAAAGCATATTCAAAATAAAAGCTATCCCGAAAAATATAACAAAATATAACAGAATGGATACGATTAATTGTATCAATGAATAATCTCCCCTCACCTTTACTAACTATGTAAGCATACAAAAGCCATTTTATAATAAATTAAAGAAAAAGCAAAGGCTATACGCTCGGGGCCTTTGCTTTATTGCCTTAAATATTATCAATAAAAGAAGTTAAATTTCCCTTTTTTCATGAGGAGACTTAATCCACCTAATTTTAACAGGTAGCGGTTATCGCTCATTTTTTTCATACACGAAGCTTTCCAGCCAAATAATTTACGTCCAAATACTTCAGCAATCGCGTCATTATTACCAAGCGAAGTAATTGTCCCTTGCAGGTTTGGTGTGAAGCTATCCATTTCTTCTTGGTGGATGCTTGCCTTCACATTATTTGCCACTGTTTCTGCCTGCTGGATCGCAATTTGGGCAGTTGGAGGATAAGCTCGACCAGTTTCTTGGTTTTTAATCAATGCACAATCACCAATAACGAAAACATCCTCAAAATCAGGTGTACGCATGTCACATCGCACTTCTACTTTGCCACCATTCGTTTCAAAACCAGACTTTTCCACAATGGAGTTCGCGCGTACTCCCGCTGCCCAAATCGTTGTCATTGTTGGAAGCTCACATAACTTACCATCTTTTTCGTAAACAATACTATCTTTCTTGCATTCTCTCAACAGTGCTCCATTAATAAATTCCACACCACGAGACTCCAAGGAATTCATTGCATATTCCACGAGTTGCTCATCAAAACCAGGTAAGACAGTAGCGGCACCTTCCATGATTATGATACGCACTTGTGCTTTTTCAATATCGTATTCTTCACAAAGTTGTGGAATGCGATTTGCCAATTCTCCAGCAAATTCAATTCCAGTAAATCCCCCACCACCAATGACAATGTTTAGACGGGCATTTTTTTTCTCTAATTCATTATGATAACTAGCGAAATTAAAGTCGAGGTGTTCCCTTAATAATCGGGCATTATTAATATTTCCAATCGTAAATGCATGTTCCTTTATTCCAGGTATACCAAATGTAGCTGTTTCAAAACCCAATCCTATTATAAGGGTATCATAATGGATGGCCCCATTTTGCAATTTAACCGCTTTTTCCTCCGGCTTAATGCATTTGACTTCATCTAAAACGATTTTGACTTTGTTTGAGTCAATGACATCTTTAATTTTAATTTTAGTTCGGTCATGATGAAGTGTTCCAGCTGCATTCTCATGCAACCATGTGGTTTGGTAATGATAATCATTTTTATTTATTAGTGTGATTTCAGCTTCGTTTGGATGCAAATTTTTTTGCAATTTTGCTGCTGTCATCATACCACCATATCCAGCACCCAAAATCACTATATGTTTTTTGTTCATTATATTTCACTACTCCAATTATCTTAGTTGTTTAATATTTGATAAATTTCACTAAAATGCAAACCATTGAAATAACTATGAATCAATGAAAAAGTTACAAAAATAAAATCTCTTTGTAATCTTTTTGTAACAATACCTTTTATATACTAGCCTTTTTCATTATAAATTTCAACCCTAATTATAGATTTTAATGCTTTTTCTCTTCCTTGGATCTTCTCTGAAGATTATATGTACGCATGCTTGAACAGTTTATGGTACGATATAACTGGCAGAAATTAATAGTTAGAAATGAGGGTTTACTATGTCTGAAAAAGTATTTGATATTACAATTATCGGAGCGGGGCCAGCTGGATTATTTACAGCTTTCTATGGTGGAATGCGCCAGGCTAGTGTAAAAATAATCGAGAGTCTTCCACATACTGGTGGACAGCTAACAGCCCTTTATCCGGAAAAATATATATATGATGTAGCGGGATTCCCAAATGTTCGTGCACAGGAACTAGTAGATAAACTCGAGGAGCAAGCTAGTATGTTTGATCCTGAGATTGTTCTTGGACAAGCGGTCGACACACTAGAACGACTGGAAGACAATTCGTTCAAAATGACCTCCACTACCGGTGAAGTTCATTATACGAAGACCATTATTATTACTGCAGGAAACGGCGCATTCCAACCACGCCGTTTAAACATCGGTAATAGCGAAAGTTTTGAAGGAAATAACTTGCATTATTATGTTAAAGACATGAATCAATTTAAAGATAGGAACGTTGTACTTCTGGGCGGTGGAGACTCTGCAGTTGACTGGGCACTTATGCTTGAAAAGGTTGCAAAGAATGTGAAACTTATCCATCGTCGCGATCAATTTCGTGCACATGAACATAGTGTAGAACAGTTGATGAATTCTTCGGTAGAGGTGCTTACACCATTTGCGCCATCAGACATTGTCACGTCAGATAAAATTGATAAAATTGTTTTTGAAGAAGTAAAAGGTGAAAGAAAGATGGAACTTGAAGTCGATGATGTCATCTGTAATTATGGATTCATCTCAAGCCTTGGACCAATAAAAGATTGGGACCTTAACATCGAGAAAAATAGTATTGTCGTAAATACGAAAATGGAAACGAATATTCCAGGAATCTATGCTGCAGGAGATATTTGCACATATGAAGGTAAAGTAAAGCTAATTGTAACCGGCTTTGGCGAAGGTCCAACAGCAGTCAATAACGCGAAAAACTATATCGATCCAAAAGCACGTATTCAGCCAAAACATTCAACAGCAATGTTTTAAGGAGCCAAAGCTTAAAGCTAGGTTTAGCGCTTGTAGACTGCGCCCCACACGATGTGGTGTGGTTCAACGTTGGGACTGTGATTACTCGCCCCATCAAAACACCTGCCACGTGATGTGGCGGTTTTGTTGAACTTCCATAACAACTTTTGAAGATCAAGGAAAACTCTTTGGGAACGTAGTGAATCGATGTTGACTTATCTGACGGAGGTGAAGGAAGTCTATCAGTCGTTGGGCGCTGGAGCTGGACGTGGCTTACCCTTACTAAAAACTTCATAAAGAACTTAATGCTTATGCTTTTTTATTTTTAAAACCTGCCAGCAAATAATATTGCTGGCAGGTTTTTTGTTCTGTTGAGTTAGAAAAGAAGCGTTCGTGTTGCGCTTCGGTTCATCTTAACAGTCTCCTGGGCTTCCTACTTTATCCTTCGTACGGAAAGATGATCCACACCCACAGGATACGATTGCGTTCGGGTTATCGATACTAAACCCTCCGCCCATCATATTTTGTTTAAAATCAATTGTTGTTCCTTCTATAATGGGAACATCCTGATTGAATAAAACTACAGGAATTCCGTCTATATCTTCTACGACATCTAATTCTTGATTTACTTCATAATCAAATCCCATTGAATAAGATAATCCGCTGCAACCGCCGCCTTTGATACCAAAGCGGAAATGTACGTCAGCCGATTCTTCCTTCATCATTTCTTTGATTTGGGCACTGGCATTCTCAGTAATATTAATGACCATTTTACGGACCTCCTCATTTAACTTATCTTAAGTATACAAATACAACTGCCGTTATTCAACCATTTAATTTTAATTTGGTCTCTATTGAAAGGATAAATATTTTTTAACCTTCGTAGCATTTTATCTAAACTGCGAAGTAACTGCTGGTTGATTTCTATCAGTAAGTAGCAACTTCGGCGACCGCACTGGGAAACATTACTTCACGCACCTTAGGGCGGCTGGTGAGCCAACTTGCGCTATAGCGCTATGTTGTCTTACCTATGCCTTTCCTCCGGGCTGGAGTCTACGTATATTTCCCAGAGCTGGTGTAAACAATTAACTGCTTAGTTCTCTTCGGGGCTGAGGCCGTACCCTAAGGTGCGCATCCGCCCAGAGCGATCCCGGACGGCGGGAAAAGCACATAATAAAAGAATTCTACTAGCAGTTACTTCGCAATTTATCTCGACTACGAGGCAGATAACAACAATCTATGCGAAACAGCCAAATTTTTATTCCTGAATTCTATATGCCTGCAACTGAATACCATATTTATCCAATGATTGATAGATCGTCTTCAGACGCGGGATCCCTTCTGCGACCATTTCATCATTAACAAAGACAATCGGGTAAAATAAGTCTTCTTCCATTATCCGCTTCACAAACTGTTGATGCTTTTCCTCTTCTTGTGGTTGATTGATATCAATATATTCATATGCAATTGGGTCATCGATATATTTCCTTCCAATTGCAGCCTGGAGCCATTCATATGTATCTTTTGACCCTGGCGCCCCAACACAACTGGCACAAATTTGCTCCGCTCCATAAATGGTAATCGTAACTTTCTTTGTTCCCATTTAACCCCCACCTTTCGTTTTTTCTTAAATGTAGATACTTTCATTTTACAAAATGTTCATATAAAGGTAAAATATAATTAACTGGATACTTAATATAATTCTAAAGATAGATTTTTTGGCATGAACAATTTATAATGGGAGTATGGAAAGGAGTAGATGGATATGCAAGAACAAGTACAAGAAGTATTGAATAAATTACGTCCATTCTTACTGCGTGACGGTGGAGATGTCGAGTTAATCGATGTGGATGATGAAGGTATTGTTCTCCTTCGCCTTATGGGTGCATGTGGCAATTGCCCAAGTTCCACAATTACATTAAAAGCAGGAATCGAGCGCGCACTTATGGCAGAAGTTCCTGGTGTTAAAGAAATCGAACAAGTCTTTTAAAGACATCTTTTATATTAGAAGGCAGACAATCCATTTTGTCTGCCTTTTTTCTCTTCTTACCTAACATTTGTTATTGCATCAATTCCATTTATAATATCATTATTATCCTGTCCGTCTTTCCTCTTTATAACCAGTGTATCACAGGGATCTCCCATTTTTCAGCATCCACCCCTACCATTTCATAAAAGTCCCGGAGCTGTTTTTCATAGGCTGTCTGGATTTTAATCATCCTTCTTAATTCGATTTCCTTCTGTGGCTTTGTAAATCCCTGTTCTATAAAATCAAAGAGTTGGATAGGAAAGAGTAAACGTGCATAAACTAATCGCCAACCGAAGATAGAAAGCGGTGATACCGTCTGATAATCATTTAAAAAATTTATAATCTTTTTTGGGCTGTCATTTTTTAAAAAGGAAGAACGTATATATTCAGCAATGTCTCTTGTAGGATGATCATAGGCTAGTTGATCCGTCCAAACTATGGACTGTTCCATAAACTGATCGAATCTAATAAATGTTGTTGTCCCTTGGTCGGTATCTAAAATGCGTTTTTCTCGCTCGCTTTCCTGAAGATATTGAATCGCATTTTCACTTATACCAATTAAATATGGCAGAAAGTCCATCAAAGTCCGGTAATAGTCTGAAGGTGTCTCCCTTGCCTGATCCTCGATTACCTCCTCAAAGGTTGTTAATTTTTCAATCCATAGTTCTTTCCATTTGCCATAGCTTGATATGGCTTTAGGCTCATAACTAAATTTTCCACCGACCTGATGCAGTTCCGCTAATTGGCGGCCGATTGGTTTATCGTTAAGACGACTTTCATTCCTTTCTTCTTTCATATGCAAAACCATCCAAGAATCATCTTTATAGGGTGTGTACCATTCACCATTCAAATTTGGGATTGGTATTGCAAGCATTTCTACTGAATTATCTCTTAAATAATAGGATAGGACAGCTTGTTCCATTAGAATTGTTTCCCTGTTCTTACCAGAAATGGTAACATAGATATTATCACCCTGCCTGTATCCTTCTTTTACACCTAGAAATACTTTATCGTCCGACTGGATACGGTAATGGATATTCAACATTTCTTCCAATGGCAATGCAATCTCTCCTTTTTATTTTTTTAAAAGGGTGCCGAATTGGGTCTTGAAAAATGTGGCTGCGTAGCTTTGGACACCTAGGAATCTTTCCCTAACATGGAACGAAATTAAAACTTTAATAAGTAAGTAGCCAAAAAGCAAGACAACGAAGAGATTTGCCGCTTATCATATGGTACTTTTTGAACTTCCCCTTTTAATAAGAGTGTATGAACGAATGGAAGATATCTTAACTACAAAAAATGAAAAGGTGATCTAATGGCGAAATATACTACAAAAAGTGAACTCGAGGTAAAGGCAAGAAAATTACTGACACAACGTGGGGTAGAATTAAATGATATTGCCGAATTGGTCTATTATTTACAATCCAACTATCATAAAAATTTATCGATGGATGAATGTCTGCATAATGTTGACCGAGTACTTACAAAAAGAGAGGTTCAAAATGCAATTCTCACAGGAATTCAGCTCGATGTTCTTGCAGAGCAAAAGAAACTCGATCAACCGTTGCAGAAAACAATCGAAATCGATGAAGGCCTATATGGAATCGACGAAGTTATCGCATTATCAATTGTGAATGTGTATGGCTCTATAGGAATGACTAATTTCGGATATATTGACAAACAAAAACCAGGAATTCTAAAAAAGCTAAACGATAAATCCAGCGGTGAAATCCACACCTTCCTTGATGATATTGTCGGCGCGATCGCTGCTGCAGCATCCAGCAGATTAGCACATAGTGATGCAGATGATTTGGACGATGTCGATGTGTAAGTAGCTTGTTTCCATTATTAGTACTACAGAAAAAATTATTTAAAAAATATTTATGCATAATTAGTAACTTTCCGTCATAGCAAAATTAAAGACCGTGTACATTATTGTACACGGCCTTTTCCATTTTGTAGGATGCCTATATAAGTTCTATCCAATCATTCAGATTATGTACATGGTATGTAGGCTGGATATCTACATTTGCCAATTCTTCAAATGGCGTCACTCCTGTAAATACCATTAATGTATCGATACTTGCATTGATTCCAGCCTTAATATCTGTATTATAATTATCGCCTACCATTAACGTTTCCTCTTTTGTCAAACCTAGTAAAGTTAAAGCTTCTTCCATTATGATTGCTTCCGGTTTACCGATAAATGTTGGCTGTTGCTCGGTACTGACTGCAACAACCGAAGTTAATGCACCATTTCCTGGTAGGAGACCACGTTCGGTTGGAATGGCAATATCACTGTTGGTAGATATAAATGCAGCACCATTTCGTACGGCAATACACGCCTTTGTAAATTTTTCATATGTCACTTGTCGATCAATTCCCATGACAACAAAGTCACAGTCCACATCTGTCATTACCATGCCACTTGCTTCTAAAGCATGATGCAGTCCGTCTTCACCAATACAAAAGCAGCGGGCTTGCTCTTTCTGTGACCGAATATAGTTTGCGGTTGCGAGACTTGTTGTAACAATCTGATTTGGCTCCGCTTTTATTCCCATTGAATTCAATTTATTGGAAACATCTTCCTGTGTTTTGGATGAATTATTGGTAACGAATAAATAAGGAATACCTCTCCGAGACAGTTCGTCAACAAAATCAGCTGCACCATTGATTGATTCCGTTCCTCGATACATTGTTCCATCCAAGTCAATTAAATAACCTTTATACTTTTTCATTCCGACACTTCTTTCGATAGAAAACTTTTTTCAGGAGTTACCAGCTTTTCCTTTTTAACTTTAGCCTGTTTTATCTACTCATTCATTTGAAAAAGCGTTAGCTACTCCAAGTTCATTCTTTAAATAGATACGAATATTGCTGCTGAACTGGTTTAATACCCTTTCATGTTTTTCCATCGTCTGAAGCAATGCAGCATGATCAATATTTGTATAGTCATTAACTAGCATTTTCCGAAGACCAATGAATGACTTGTAGGCCGGTTCTTCTTCAGTTGGCAATACTTTTTCATCAATTAAAATATCAATTATATCTTCATAACTTCCCGGATCTCTCATAATAAACCCATCAATCATCATATTTCCTACATCAAGCATAGACTCAATCAATACATGAACCATCCGTTCCAAACTTAATTTTTCCATCAAGCTACTGAATGACTGCTTCTTAACTTCACTAAGAATGCCTTCCATATATGAGAGCGTTCGCTCAATTTTACTTCGATCTACGAAATACATACATATTACCCCCATTAACTGTCTATAATTTATCATATCATATTTTTTTAGGTATATAAGCTGCAACATGATATATTTAAAATAACGAAAATATAATGAGGGAAAAATATGGAAGAAAGACAGATAATCAATATGGATGCAACGACGATTGCGAATGCCATTCAGAAACGAGAAATAACCAGTACCGATGCCGTTCAGGCTTATATCAAACATATCTCCGAACAGAATCCCACAATCAATGCTCTTGTAGAAGATCGTTTCGAGATGGCTCTCAAAGAAGCACATGATATGGATGCATTAATCGATAGAAATGAAATAATAGGCCCGTTGCATGGTGTTCCAATTAGTATTAAAGAATCTTTACAAGTGGCAGAGATGAAAACTACCGGCGGGCTTGAACATCGACAGGATTTAATATCCAAGGAAGATGCAGAGGTTATTACCCAATTAAAAAATGCTGGTGCCATTATATTAGGTAAAACGAATACTCCTGCATTAAGTTTTTGCCAAGAAACAGAAAACAAATTATATGGTAGAACAAATAACCCATGGGATATTAACCGAACTGCAGGAGGTTCCAGTGGTGGTGAAGGCGCACTCCTTGCTGTAGGTGGATCTGCTGTTGGCATTGGCTCAGATATCGGTGGTTCGATTCGTTTTCCTGCTCACTTTAATGGTGTAATCGGCTTCAAACCCGGAATGAACCAAGTTTCAAACCATGGCCATTACCCACTAGTAGTACATCCACTACAGGAGCGAATGATGACAATCGGACCGATGGGTAAAACTGTCCGTGATATGAAATTATTATTTCAAATACTTACAGGATCATCACTGGATGCTAAACCATTACATCGATTTAGAATTGAAATACTACCAGGAAACATGGATTATCCCTTATCACAAACCACAAAGGAAATTCTTGATGAGCTTAATCTTCTTCTGGGAAAGACGTACTCAACGAAACGGGCAATTCCACCCTATTTTGAAAACAGTTCATTAATTTGGCAGGAAATAATGTCCATTGAGGGTAGCAAATTAATCGAATTAGAAGCTTACAACAATGATCGATCAAATGTATATACCTCTTTTTTCAAAGAAAAACTAACCCAGCGGACAAAGGTACATCCCTACCTTTCATGGGCGATTTTGGGATCAAAGATGTTTCGTCCGTCGTTAAAGCGAATACGTGAGATTGAGGAAACACTGGAACAAGGGGATGAATTACTGGCGACTTACCTAAAAAATCGGTTATTGATTTTCCCTGTATATCATACTGGCGCACTCCCACATGGCCGAGTATTTAAAGAGATATTCTCCATCCGAAAAACATTTTTACAGTTTATGCCATATGTAGCATATGCGAATGTATGGGGCCTGCCTTCATTAACGGTTCCTGTAGGTGTCGATGAGAACAATATGCCAATCAGTGTTCAAATCATGAGCGCAACAGGTAATGAGGATGCACTATTTCGTTTAGGAAGACTTCTTGAGAAGAAATTTAGGGGTTATATACGATGTGAAAGATAAAGCAAACTAAGCAGCCACCCTTCAAAATGAAATGCTTCAGCATGAAGGGGCTCACCAGCCGCCCTAGGATGCGCGCATTGTATTTCCCAGAGCGGTTGCCGAAGTTTCTACATACTGATAAAAAACCAGCAGTTAAGAGCCTTAATTTATAATAATCCTTACATTTGCACACATACTATAGTGAATGCATCCTCCCCTTGCAAAGAATAGGTGGTGATTTCAATTGAAGGATTATCGCGAGAAAGAGTTTTCGGATTTTTCGAATGTGGAAAAACAAAGAAATCAGTTGATACCAGAAGAATTTCCTGAAGGTGCATATGGTTCAGAAATGAATCAGGATGAAAAGGTTACAGGAAAGTCTGAACCATGGACAGAGGGACAATATCGTGACAGTGCATATGTCTTTCCCGATAGAGCTCAGCATGAAGGCTTACCAAGGCAAGCCGATGGTGCCCACCCAACCCATGATGGGAAAGAATAATTAAAGAATTATGACCAAAACAGAAGGCGACTGCTGGTAAAACTGCAGTCGCCTTTCGAATTATATGTCTACTTCGGTAATTTTTTCAGTACAAAATAAGCACAACCAAAATTACAGTACTCCAGCAGGTAATCGTCTAATGTACCTATTTTTGAATCAATTGCTGCTTTCGCATTTCTATCTTTATAAAACCCTTTTAATCGGAGCTGATCATAGCCCCAATCCCCTACAATATAATCGTACTTCGCTAATATTTCAGAATATCGGGCTTTTAATGCTTCTTCCTGAAATCCATCTTTAATATCCTCTATAATCTCATAATTCTTTCCATTCAGTTCGACCAAGAAACTCACCCCACTTAAAGTGCGTGTTCAAAAAGGACGATGAAAAGGACCAAGCAGTTCGAAGCGGCATGGCTTCCACAGGATGTGGTGACTTCTACGTTGTCCACAAATGTTTTCGGCGGGACGAGTAACCGGAGTCCCAGGACGTGGACGGTTTTAGTAGAAGATCCCTGAATATTTTAGCGCGAGCAAACGATCTTGCACGCAGGAAAAATGTTTTTCTTTTCCAAGGAGCGAAAAGGAAAGCCAACGAAGAAATGCGATGTGTCATTTTCACCCGATTTTTTGAACGACCTCTTAAACTGATTCTAGTTTACCATACGAACCAATATAGAAACCACAAATATTTTACATGCATTAATTCCTGACTTTTAAAGAAACTATAGATATCTGATAATATGTTAGGAGGGAAAACATGAGATCATTATTTATTGCAGCTATTATTGGTATTGTATTTATCGCTGGATGTAATACCAATGATAATACAATGACTGAAAGAGAACAGATTGTAGACGAGTTGGATCCATCCAGAAATTATGAAGCACCTGCCGGGGACAATACGAACTCTCAAATCGGCTATGTCCGCTATACAAAGGAACAGTTTGAAAATGATACTGTAAACAGGAATAAGACATTCTCGATTGACCGCAATGAAATGGCTGATATGATTACTCGCATTATTTTACAGAATAATGGCTTTAATGAAGTTGCTACACTGGTTACAGATCGTGAGGTCCTCATTGCATATGACAGAAATGAAGGAACATCTGAAAGTTCAGCAGCAGATATTGCCAAACGAACAGCAATGTCAATTATGCCAAGCTATTTCGACATTCATGTCTCTGATAATGAAACACTAATACATGACATTCAAAGTCTGCACAATTCTTCAACTGGAAATCGCAATTACGATAACACCATAAACCTGATTATTAAAGAAATGAAAAAGTCTTCACAAGGAAAGGATAATGAGGAAATAAGGAACAATTAAGCTTTGCAAATTCATTCATATTGGAGGTGAGAAAATGTCCTTTCGGGTTATCTTAATATGCTTAAGTATAATGTTTTTTCTATTACAGTCATATGATGTTCATGCAGAAAAGGACGACGAGGAAAATATTTATGACGAGCGTATGGCTCTATTTAAGAAGACAGAAGCATTAACACAGATTCCATGGTACTATTTAGCAGCAATTGATAATTACGAGCGTAATATTAAGAATAGTGACGAACCCGAGCAAATCATCTCCATCGAAATTCAGCCAGAAAAATGGTTTGGTCTAGGTAATAGTTCCTCACTGAAAGAAATCACTCTCATCGATACATTCAACGGGAAAGGAAAAGATGGGAATGGAGATGGAATTGCAGATCCAGATAACGAAGAAGATGTTCTCTATACAATGGCAATGATTCTTCTTGAATATGGACCTTCAAAAGATGATATTCGAATTGCACTTTGGAACCATTACAATCGTGACTTAACGGTACAAACCATTATGAATACATCAAAAGTATTCCAAACGTTTCAGGATATTCATTTAACGGACAGAGACTTTCCAGTGGCCACAAACCATAATTACAGTTACCGGAATACATGGGGTGACAAACGCGGATTCGGAGGAAATCGAATTCACGAAGGAACAGATATCTTTGCAAATTATGGAGTTCCCGTTCATTCGACCACGTACGGTGTTATTGAAATGATGGGCTGGAATCTTTATGGTGGTTGGCGAGTTGGAATACGTGATATTTTCAATATATATCATTATTATGCACATATGAGTGGTTTTAGCGACGATTTAAAAGTTGGCCAAGTTGTGAAACCTGGGGATGTCCTAGGAAGTGTCGGGTCTACAGGCTATGGACCTCCTGGCACATCCGGGAAATTCCCTCCCCATCTTCATTATGGAATGTATAAAGATAATGGATATAGTGAATGGTCGTTCGATCCCTATCCATATTTGATTAAATGGGAACGAATGGCAAAGGATAAAAATTAAAAATGAGAGCCTCCAAAAAATGGAAGGCTCTTTTTTCTTTTATTTTGCGTCTTTTGTTTTTCGAATCGCATTCCAAATACTAGTTCCAAGTCCTCCCCATATAATTACAATTCCAAAGATCATGACAATAATAGCCCCAACACTCATTATTTTGCCTCCCCCGTCTTTTCTATTTCTTCTTCAACAGCTTCAGTCGTTTTCCATTTCGTAAACGACATTAATATTCCGACTAATAGTGCTGCTGCCGCAACTGCCCATCCACCAAACATAATAAAGGTGTTGGAATAACCTTCATAGTTACCATTATCTGTCGCAAATTCTTTTAGAAGGTTTTGTTTAAACAGTCCAAACATCATATAACCCAATACAATTGGTGTAACTACACTTAAACATATCGTCCACCATGACCCGAGTCGAATATCCGAAATTTCATTTGCATATGACTGAAGTCCTTTTAATTCACGCAAGAACCAGGCAATCATGACAACTTCTACTAATCCGATCAAAGCAACTCCAAATTGGTTAATGAAATAGTCTGCAGCATCAAGGAAATACAGTCCACCCTGTGTTGCATAGAGTAATGAAATAACCGCTGCCAAACCGCCACCAAATAAAACTGCTTTTGCTCTGGAAATTTTAAATTTATCTACAAGTCCTGCAACATATGTCTCCGTAATTGACATTAACGAAGTCAATCCTGCTAAAACCAATGAAGCAAAGAAAAGGAAACCAAAGAATTCGTTAAGGACAGGGAATTCATTAATAATCGCTGGGAATACGACGAAAGCTAAACCAACACCACCAGCAACTACTTCATCTACCCCCACACCAGCAGCTGTTGCCATAAATCCTAAAATAGCGAAGACACCGATACCTGCCAGCAATTCAAAACTGGAGTTACCAAAACCTACAATAAAAGCGTTATTTGTGATATCAGACTTCTTCGGCAAGTAACTTGAATACGTAATCATAATCGCAAAGGCAATCGACAAACTAAAGAATATCTGTCCATATGCTGCTACCCAGACATCCGGGTCAGCTATCCTACTGAAATCTGGTGCAAAGAACGCCTCTAAGCCAGTAATTGCTCCTGGCAATGTTAATGCATAAATAACAATGATAAGAAAAATAATTACTAATGCTGGAATGAAAATTCTATTTGCAAGTTCAATTCCCTTTTTAACACCTTTAAATAAAATACCTAAAACGACAATCCAAACAATGATTAATGGAATTAAGACCCCGGGTACCAAGCTTCCCGTCTGTCCTGGATCAACAGTTAAATTTAAATAATCGCCGAATAGGAACCCTTCTGTATCTGACCCCCAGCCTAGATTAAAGGAGAAAATAGAATATGATATTGCCCAGGCAATGATAACAGAGTAGTAAGTGGATATGACAAATGCCACTAAAACTCCCCACCAGCCTACCCATTCTGTTTTCTTATTCATTCTTCTAAACGTTAAAGGAGCTGAACCACGATACTTATGTCCCATCGTAAATTCCATAATAAGTATCGGAATGCCGGCAGTTAGAAGTGCAAACAGGTATGGAATAAAAAAGGCTCCTCCCCCATTTTCATAGGCAACCGCCGGAAAGCGCCAAATATTACCTAGTCCAACTGCAGATCCAACTGCAGCCAAAATAAAACCAGCTCTTGTTCCCCATTGCGAACGATTTTCCATGTATTGACCTCCCCTTTTTGCAGTTAAGAAAGTATCAATACTTTCTTACTGCATAAGTGTAACTAAGGTCGTCACTTAAAAACTTAGTGACACCTTAGTTTTCTAACCTTTCTACTTCCAATCTTATGCAATACAGTAAAAAGTAATGTTTTAAATTTTCTTTCTTTTCTAACATTTATGCTTGTATTATAACAACGCTTTTCGCCTATGTCAATTTACTTTTTAAATATTCTATTAATTGTTCTGCTCAGAACCTAAAAATAATCCTTCATCAGAATGATGAAAGATTATTTTAGAAAGATTATGCTTTTTTCATTTTTGACTTATTAACAGAATGAATGGTAATACCTATAATTAGTACGATTCCAAGTGTAATTAGTAATGGTATGAATACCATATTCGTAATACCTACTAACAAATAGCCTATGGTAGCTGCTCCAGCAACAATAAAGGCATATGGTAATTGTGTTACCACATGATCAATATGGTTTGCTCCTGCACCTGTTGACGAAAGAATTGTTGTATCTGAAATAGGTGTACAATGATCCCCAAAAACAGACCCAGCTAGTACTGCAGCTAATGTTGGGAGAAGCATATCAATATCAGAGATGACTGCAACTTCAACTGCAATTGGTAACATAATACCAAATGTGCCCCATGACGTACCAGTTGCCACCGCCATTATTCCTGCGATGATAAAGAACAGAACTGGCAGCATGGACGGACTAATCGAAGCATCACTAACTAGTTTTGCCAAGTATGTTCCTGTTTCAAGAGCCCCTATAATGGAACCAATCATCCATGCCAATAACAGAATATAAATGGCTGGCAGCATCGTTTTGATACCTTCGATGAAAATCTTCCCTACATTTACTTTTGGTGCACTCAGCCCAAAGTGGAATAATAACGATGTTAAAACAGCAGCAACCCCTCCAATAAATAAGGAAAGATTAACATTTGTATTAGCAAATATCGTTAATATAGTAATCGTACCTTCAGATGCATTAGCTCCTGTAACAATCATGGACAGAACCGTGCCAACTACCAATACAATAATTGGCAGGATTAAGTAAATAATCTTCCCTGATTTATGTGGCTCAAACGTACCACTTAAATCTCCGGGTACCTTATCCTGTTCTGGATTCAGTAGTGCTCCTGTTTCAATCGCACGTATTTCATGTGTCCTCATTGGTCCAATATCGATTTTTAAATAGGCCACTAAGAACACAAGTAATATGGAAGAAAGCGCGTATAAGTTTAGCGGAATCATTTGGATAAAAGCTGTTAATGGTTGGATATCCGTAATTCCATTTACAGTAAATAGACCACCAAGGATACCAATAATATAAGCTCCCCAGCTTGAGATAGGAGAAATAACTGTTATTGGAGCTGAAGTAGAATCGATAAAATAAGCAAGTTTTGCACGAGAAATTTTATGACGATCTGTTAATGGTCTCGCAATTTGACCAACAGCTAGACTATTAAAGTAATCATCGATAAATATAATGATTCCTAAAACACCTGTCATCGCTTGTGCCCCTGTACGAGTTTTTATCCGTTTCATCATCCATTCTCCAAACGCCCTGCTTCCACCAGACGCTTGCAGAAATGCTGTCATCATACCTAATAATAATAAAAAGCTTAATAATAGCAGGTTTCCTGTATTTAAAGACCCTTCGGAAACAAAAATTCCAACAAAGACTGCCCAGATTTCCGTTAATGAATCTATAATATTAAAATCATGAATCATGAGTGCTCCAACGACAATCCCTGCACCTAATGATAGTAATACTTTTCTTGTTAATATGACTAGCAATAGCATGAGTATAGCCGGAATAATTGAAAAAATGGTTCCTTCCATTATGTTACCTCCAATAGTAGTATTCTTGATTGTGCAAGAAGATGAACATAGTGATTACGAAATGGCTAGTTTACGAGTATGCATTATTAATTTTGCACACAAAAAAACAACGACAGAAAATAACCTATCATTGTTTCTACAATATACACGTTATCCTCCATTTCGATCAGTAGTTCTCCATACACACCCTTATTCGTCTGCATGACAGTACACCCTTTATTCAGGAGATGTACCAGCAATAGTAAGTTTGACTCAAATTATGCTTCGGCAAACAATCCTTCCATCAACCATCATCGTTGTCATCCTCCGATTAATTACTCATATTATTTGCGCCTCTACCTCACCGATCTGATAAGGTTTAATATTTAATTATAGAGTAACTATACAAGATTTTCAGTCACTCTGCAAGTCATCCTTAGGTATCGCAATGGACGGACCATCACCATCACCGTCACCACCGTAAAAGTCAGGTACTTTGCCCATAATTGCTCCGCCATCGAGGTAGATTTCTGTATTGACGGTCTTTACTTCTGTTGTGAATGGGATGACAATTTGCACGTCAGCCTCCACATTAATATATAAAGACACCCAGGCACCATTGATTCCGAATTCTTCATCTTCACGAATAATGTTCGTTCGCACGTTGCCAACAACTTCCAGATTTATCGGTATTTTAGGACCAAGGTTGGCAAGAACTGAATTTCCAGTGACTTGCCCTAAAGGGATCTCTATTAATGTAGGATCCTGTTTGGCAAGGTCTTCTGCTCCATCATTGTATTCATGTGGTTCCCCAATTGGGTCCTCAAATTCTAATGGTTCTCCACGATTTACATTTATAAAGAATTCTTCCACCCTATCTGTCGCCACTCGATTAATTTCACTTATGATGGATGGATTATAATTGTATGTTACAAAATTCCCCTCATTATCATACGTAATATGTAACATATCTTCGAAGCTATAGTCTTCAGCAAATCTAACAGCAGAGTTAATGGCACGTGTTGCGAATTCATCTGTCTTCACTTCAGCAATTTCCATTAATACCGGTTCAATCTCCTTATCAACGATCCAGATGCTCAAAATGATACTTCCTATAAATAAGAGTAATGTTATCATCACAATATAATGTTTTGGAGGCGTTGTGAATCTTTTCTTCCGATAACGTTTCTTGAATCTCAATCTAAAAACCCCCTCAAATACAATTTATGCTTGTATGAGGGGGCTTAGAATAAAAAACAAAAGCAGTGTTATGATATTTTCAGTAGAGCATCTTTTCCTGTCATGCCAACTTCCCAACCATGTTCTTTCGATGCATCGGTTATTTTTTCCAGTGGTGCATGTAATAATTCATCAATCGTGCGTACGCCCATAGCCCGGCCTGCTACAACATGACGTTCTTTTAATTTCGGAATCTCGTTAAAGATATCCACGTCCAATGCTGCACACATAATGTAGCCAGTATCATTGGAAATCGTTAACAGAGTTGTTTTTGGAAGCTCAACACTAACGGCCGTGAACATCATTCCATCTACTTCAAGCGGATTTATCGTAATCATAATAAATGATTGCCCCCTTCGCAATTTACCTTATATTTGTATGCAATCAGGGGGCAACGTGTCACTAATCCTCCGAGATAGTCTTTTAGGAAGGCTCTTTGGTTAATGTTTGTTATTTTATATTCTCAAACTACGACGTAACTGCTGGTTGATTTCCGCTACGGGCAGTTGCTTTCCGCGGACACGTGCTATTCCCGCAGGAGTCAACTGTCCTTCGCTCCAATCAACTGCCATAATAGTTGAATTTCATGTTCTAATCAATAAAGTGATAGCTTTCATTCCACCCTAGGACACGGTAATACACAAAAACTCCTGTTCACGAGGATGCTCTTCGCGAGCCCTAAAGCAAGACGCGTAGTGTATTTCCGAAGCAGTAGGTATGGCGCAGTTTATAGATTTCGTAGCAAAAACTAAATTTTTCTATTGGACAAGTATCTAAGTACCAATCTTGTAGAAAACTACCTTCCGGAAAACTTAGTGCGAAGTGTGTGTGCAAGTAGATCTCTCAAGAATTCTGGTACGAAATAATGCTTCGTGTCTGATTTGGCAATTTCCGGTAGCAGGCGGCCGAATGTAAATGTATCTGCCGTTGCAATATAATACGTATGATCTGGGTCAACTGGCTGACCATTACTAAGTAAAACTTGTTTCACATACTCTTTTCCATTTTTATGATATGCTGTTTCGACTTTCAGACCGGAAAACATCATCCTGCCCAATACCTCACCACGAAAACCGAAACCTTTCAATTTTAATTCCATAAAATCATGGGAGAGAGCAGCACGGATTACTTCAATTAGCTCATCCCCTTTTAGGTCAACAACAACGGGATTAATCGGGTGTGGACAAATACGGTGTATGTCTTTGTGTGTTACAGCACCTGCAGGCAATCCATCAAGCAACATGCCAGCATTCAGCATCGCAGCGTCGGCTTTCGTCCAAACCTTTAATGTATTGGTCAACTCTTTTATTATTGGTGTTTCAGTAAACCAGTTGACTTCCATCGGTTGATCTAACTGTACAACCGTTTGGCCAAGTAATTGATCTGCTTCCAGTTGCATTTCCTGCATATGTTGCTCTGTTGGCAAATCCTTAACAGTATTTGTTATATCGGTTGTATAAGCTTCTTTTTTCACGAGACTTTTCTCGCTATGATCCCATGTTAAAATAACTTCACCAATAAATGAACAATGCTTGCCAGCAGCAGTAATGACACTATTATTTATATATTCACCATGACGTAATAGATGATGGGTGTGGCCACCAATAATAACATCAATATCCTCATATCTTCTTGCTATTTCCTGATCAACACTAATACCAAGATGAGACATGACGATAATAACATCTACGGACTGTTTTAAATCAGCAATATGCCAATCAAGCACATCAAACTCATTGGAAATATGCCAGCCCAATAATTCATAAAACGCATTAAATGGTGCAGTCAATCCAATGAGACCAATTTTTATTCCATTAACCGATTCAATCTTGATTGTTTTATTCAACCATGGCGGTTCCACTTGATCCATACTATTGAGATTTGCACACACGACCTGAAAATCCGCTTCATCGTATAAGTGATATAAATCTTGGTGTGATAAGGTAATACCTTCATTGTTTCCAATCGTTACAAAATCATAATCTGCGTTATTTAATAGTTTGATATTGGACTTACCCATCGAGGCTTCCGTAATTGGATGGGAACGGTCCACATGATCGCCGATATCGATAATCCAGCTAGATTCCCCTCTTCGTTTTCGGAGTGCCTTGGATTTCTTTAAATAACTTGATACTCGTGGCCATTGTTCGAAATTACTATGTAGATCATTCGTATAATAAAAATAAAGCTTTTCTTCCATTTATATAACTCCTAACTATAAACCTTGATATATCATACGCAATCCAATAAAAACAAGCAGAATCCGCAATATCCATTCAAGCGCTTTTCCAGGCAGCAATTGATTCACCTTTGCTCCAAGTTTACCACCAATCCAGGATCCTGGTATAAAGAAAATGACGTACTCCCACGGAATATGCCCCAATGCAATATGGGTTGATGCTCCAAATATACTTACAAATAGAATCATAAACATGGAGGTAGCTGTAGCAATATGTGTCGGTACTCCAAATAATAAAATCAAAGCAGGAACAATAATCGATCCCCCACCTATTCCAAACAGGCCGGATAACGTACCAACAACGAATGATAAAAGGAATGCAACCGGAATGGTTATCCGGTATTGATATGTCTCTCCATATAATTCAATCGTCCGTACACCACGCATGTCTCCATCGTAGCGTTTTTTACTGGACGTTGTTCGTTTGATTAAGAACAAAAGGGAAATGACAATCATTAACATTCCAAAATATAATAAAAAGGACTGTGAATTAATAAATTGGTTTAGCCAAGATCCAACCATACCACCAGGAATACTTCCGCTAAGTAACAGAATACCCGTCTTATAGTCTATTCGTTTAATTTTAGCATATGAAAGCGTGGACGCTAAAGCTGTAATAATCATTGTTATCAACGAAACACCAACAATTGACTGTGGTGTCACCCAGGAAAAACTATCCGAAATAGATCCCATCAATAACAAACTTGGAATAAGGATAATTCCACCGCCCAAACCCATTGTTGAACCAATCAAAGCGGTAAACAATCCAATAATCAAACAAATAAGAAAAACCACTCTAACCCCTACCATCTATTTTTTTACTAACAACATCATATCATATGGCAAGTGGATTAATCTCGCTCGGGGATAAGCAATTTAGTTGCATGGAAAATCAGCATAAGATAAGCTTCACTAAAAAAGGAAAAGCTCAGTAAAACGTTTCAAACACACATTTGTTAAATAAGATGTAAAGAATACCATATTTAATCAAAATACGAATTATAAAGTGAGGGTGTATGATGAAACTTGTCGGAATATCAGGGGCACTTGCTGGTGACAAAACATCTCTAGCTGTAAATAATGTTTTGGTCGAGGCCCAACTTCTTGACTCGACGATACAAAAGGAATTAATTGACCTAAGGGAGTATGACATTGAATTTTCTGTTGGTGGCCCATTAATAGATTATAATGATGACACTTGGACTGTTGTAAATAAAATATTATCTGCTGATTTTCTCGTGTTTGGTACGCCAATTTACCAGGCATCCATTTCTGGTGCATTAAAAAACCTGCTGGACCTTCTCCCTGAAAATGCCTTTAAATATAAAGTCACTGGTATTATAGCAACAGGATGGTCCAGCAATCATTTTCTTGTACCAGAATATCAATTAAAGCCTGTCCTTTCTTATTTCAAAGGACTGATTCCTACCGGGAATGTCTATATCCAAAATGACTCCTTTAACTTGGAAAGTGATGAAATTATAGATCAAAGTGTTTCCGAGAGAATTCAAAAACTTGCCGAAGAAATGATTTATTTGCAACGAGGGATTAATAATAGATGATTATTGCTTTATTATTGCACAGTGGAAAAAGTACAATGAATCGTCACATAGCCCATAACTAATGTAGATGGACTACTTGACGATTCTTTTGATCTAAACATACATCATTTTTTAAACGTTTTTTATCTAAGACAAACATATTATCGCTTTTCCATGTTTGTCAACACAAGTAATCCTTAAGATTTAAAACCCTGTATCTTATATTGATACGGGGTTTTTTCACATTAAACCTCTATATGCCTTATGTATCAGACACCAGTAGATAATCCATCTCATATTCTATTGGCAAGGGGGGGAATGATGGTGAGTTTAGCAGTGTTTTTGCAGCAAATAGTCGTATTATATGCAATTGGTTTTGTAGGATTTTTAGCAAGAAAAAAAGGTATCCTTAATGAACATTCGATTGAGGTTTTAACGCAACTTATTCTGTCGCTAACCTTGCCTTTTTTGATTCTTTATTCCATGGACCAGCCTTATACTATGAAGATTGCAAGCCATCTTTTCTGGCTTATACCCATATCTGTTTTCATTTTGATCATTTCTTGTGTGATTGCTTTTCTAATGAGAAGGATTTTGAAATTGCCTGAAAACCAACAAGGTGTATTTGAAGGTCTCATCATATTCGGGAATCAAGGTTTTATTGGTTTTGCATTAATCTCCAGTCTTTTCCCTGATCTCGGAGCGTTATATGTCACCCTTTTTAATTTGCCTTATCTTATTTTGATCTGGACATATGGTATCTATCTCTTTGTGGGTAAGAAAGATGATGTTCCATGGAAAACGATTTTCCTCAATCCAGGCATTCTTTCAACCTTCATCGGACTTCTAATCTTTGTTCTCCCTATTCATTGGCCTAGTATGGTATCTGATATGCTTAAAAGTATTGGGAACATGACCATTCCGCTATCCATGCTTGTAATAGGGACATTTGTTGCAAATATGAACTTGAAAAAATCGCTATTCCTTTTAAGAAATAAAACCTTGTGGATCGTTACAGGTTTACGACTGCTAATTATTCCCTTATTGTTATTTCCACTTATCTTTTATTCTTTGCCATTTCCATTATTGGCAACAGCAATACTTGTTTCCGGTATGCCCGCAGCTCCAACTATTGCCTTATATGCACAAAAATTTGGTGGGGACACGGATTATGCGGCGATGGGTTCGATGTGGACGACTCTTTTGTCTATTTTGACGCTACCAGGCCTATATATACTCCTGTATTATATTTATTTAAGCATAAACCCTTAATGAATGTAAATTTTACTATTCATACGATTTCGAATACCTCTAATGTGATGTGCTGGGATTGGGCGAGAACATAGCAATTTGATTTAATCATAATAAAAATCGACCTTATCTATAGAAGAAAGATCGATTTTTGTTTCATTAAAATGTTCATGTACCGATGTTAGGAAATTCGCGAGTCATTTAGTGAAAGAAACATACGATGAATCTGTTGCTCACCAGCTTCCTCCCACCTACTTTTATCCAATATCTTTCCATCCTTATCAACAGGCTCCTGGAACTGATTAAAACCTGTTGTCGTCAATAGCGAATTTTCATCCCAATCTAGTCCTGTATTCACAATATGTTTTATGACATATGGTTGGCCAAATTGTATGTATGCACTGGGGTGATCCAGTTCCCCTTGCAAAACATCAAAGGGAATTCTGATATAAATTGTTTCTCCCCCTTCCCGGCACAAAACCATATCAAATTTCCCATGATCATATTCAAAATTACTACAGAAGGTAAACCCGTTAGACTTAAATAATCTATGTACGTCACCAAAGTATGCCTTTGTCCCTTCAATATCAGTTTGCAATTTAAGCATTATCTTTCCACTCCTTTATAACTAGTATTAACGGATAGGAAATTAAAAATACCCTGTGATAACATTCTCTCCAGTCCATAAAAAATACCTTATAACTATCGAAAAGAAGTATGAAAATAAATTGAATGCATTAAATTGTGTATAGTATAAAAGATTGGATTAAATTTTATTTGCCCATATATAATTGATTTGATGATGACTTCTGATTCAAACGATTCTGTATCCGTTTGTTATTCCATTTTCCATTCCTTCAGTAACTATTTTTTGGTTCATCGTAAACTCTGAAATCTACTAGATTGTGCTTATCACCTCCCTCTATAAATCAAATTCTCTCTTACTTATGCATGTGCTACTTGCATGGTTGTATCTTCTTTCGTATTTTTATGATTGAAGCGAATGAGTCGCATTGCATTTAAAATTACGAGCAATACACTTGCTTCATGGATGAACATACCTGATGCTAAGTGGACAGTTCCTCCCAAGACACCTGCTAATAGGACAAAGACGATACCGACTGCAAAGAATGTATTTTGCTTCATATTCCGAATGGTTGCTTTTGATAAAGAGTAGGCATGAGAGAATTGTTTTAGCTTATCTGCCATTAAGACGACATCGGCTGTTTCCATTGAAATGTCTGTTCCACCTTCACCCATCGCAAGCCCGATATCTGCAGTTGCTATGGCAGGGGCATCATTGATTCCATCACCAGCCATGGCTACAACATGACCTTTTTCTTTCAATTTCTTCACATACGCTACTTTATCCTCCGGCAATAATTCTGTATAGAACTCATCTAAGTCTAATTGGTTTGCAACTAATTCTGCGGTGTGTTTATTATCACCTGTAAGCATAATGATTTTTTTGATACCATTTTTTCTCATTTCCGCTAATGCTGCTGGTGCATCATCACGGATTTGATCGGCAATTGAAAAGATTCCACGGACTTTCCCATCTACTGCTGCAAAGATTGCTGTATTTCCAGATGTCTCACGTTCGATGGCATATGCTGCGAACTCAGAAGGCAAGTCAATGTTGTCAGCATGCATTAACTTCCGATTACCAATTGTGAGCATTTTCCCTTCTATATTGGCTCGAAGTCCTTTCCCTTTAATGACTTCTCCATCTTCAGGTTTTTCTCCTGAATTCAATTTTCTTGCTTTTGCTTCTTTCACGATTGTTTGGCCTAAATGGTGTTCAGAGATGGTCTCTGCTTGGGCAACCAATCGTAATAATTCATTTTCATCTTGTTTATCAAATGTATGGATGTCTGTTAATTCTGGTTTTCCTTTTGTTAATGTACCTGTTTTATCAAAAACGAGTGTATCGACTTTTGCAAATTTATCCATCACTTCTCCACCCTTGACGAGCACCCCGTTTTTCGCACCATTTCCAATACCAGCGACATTCGATACGGGAGCACCGATAACGAGCGCACCAGGACATGCGACAACTAAGAACGTAATGGCTGTGTGTAAATCTCTTGTAAAGACATAAACAAGGACAGACAATACGACGACAGCCGGTGTGTAGATATTGGCAAATTTATCAAGGAACTTCTCTGTTTTTGATTTAGATTCCTGTGCTTCTTCGACAAGTTCAATAATTTTCGCGAAGGTCGTATCATCCCCAATCTTTTCGGCAATGACTTCAATGTATCCATTATCGACAATTGTTCCACTAAATACGTTGTCATCCAATTTCTTTGTTGCTGGGACAGATTCACCAGTAACTGCTGCTTCATTTAAAGAAGCTTGACCTGTAATAATTTTCCCATCAACAGGAATCTTTCCACCAGAACGGATGATTACATGATCCCCTTCGACTACATTTTCAACAAGAAGGGTCATTTGATCCCCATCTCGAACTACCGTAGCTTCCTGTGGGGCCATATCGACAAGGTCTTTTAAAGAAGATCTTGTTCTTTCCAATGTACGTGCTTCTAAATAGTCACCGAATAGAAACAAGTACGTAACAACTGCTGATTCCACATATTCTCCAATAAAGATGGCGCCAATCACAGCGATAGTAACAAGTAACTCAATACTGAAAGCCTTCATGCGAAGTGCTTGGAAAGCTTTGATGAAAATTGGAATACCTGCGAAAATCGTTGCGGCAAGTAGGATTCCATGCCGTAAACCGTGATAACCTGTGATATGTGTAATGATTGCAAGAACTAATAATATGGCTGATATTGCGGTAATATGGTTTTTATGTTTATTAATATATCGAATCATTTTTATCCTCTCTTTTCTCTGTTAATTTTCATCGATAAGACGGGGAAAACGAGCGTTGACATTGACTTTTCTAACTGGTATTCCTTCACCTTAATTCGGTCAAATTCCATTCGAACCTTTCCTAGTTGGGGGGGAAACGTTGACAGATTTGACACCCATTCATTTTTGATAGATGATCTTCAATCTTTTTAACGCAGCCAGCACATACGGGTGGTTCAATTTGTAACACTGCCTTCATCATTGTTACCTCCTCCTCTTCAACTGCTTTTCTTTATACTTTTATTATAGAATCCTTTCCGACTTAATTAATTGACCGTCATCAAGTTTTCATGAAAACATTTGAGTGCCCAATTGTTTCTGCTTACATATTTTTAGTAAATAATACGAGCGTAAAAATAACTTCCATCAAAAAATATGAAACAAGCACATTCGTGTTCGATGAATGTATAAACAAAACGAGCAGCCCTCTATCCGAGAATTGCTCGTTTTGTTCATTATTTTAAAACTGGATAACCTAACTTTTCAATTGTTTCCTGTAATTTTTCTTTGGAAACATTTTTTTCATTATACGTAGCTTTTACTTTACTTGAGTTAAATAATACTTTTGCTTCTTCCACGCCATCCATTTTTCCTAGTTTTGATTCAATCTTTTTAATGCAAGATGGACAAGTTAAGGGTTCTAACCTGAATTTTGTTGTTGTCATATTTATCTCTCCTCTGTTTGATTATGTCTTTATTATTAAACCAATTTTTAGATGAATGGATGATATTGATTAGCTTTTATCTAATAGCACAACGATTAATTAGTTCTTCTGATAGTTGATATCAAATTATAAAGTGTCTCTTTTAAATCACTGACCAACTTTGTGCAAGTCCTGCAAGATTTGGCCTTCCAATCGAGTTAACGAAGAGAATATCACCGGTCATTAAATATTTCTCATCGACTACGAAAGATGCCCTATAAGTATGTTGTCAATCCCTTTTTATTTACCAAAGAAAAGTTACCATCCCAGCAGGAAAAATGTTAACTCAATGTAAAATTTATTTTAGTTTCCCAAAGGGTATTGAATAGCAAAATAGAATATGCTAATTTAGTTAATATCGATTAACAATATCGCCTTTCGATATTAACTTCATTAACAGAAAGGGTGGACTAAACTGGAAGACAAAATACTAAGGAAGCTCTTCCTAGGATTTATACAAATACATATTCTCCACCATGCAAAGGAACATCCGATTTATGGCGCTTGGATGCATGAAGAGCTTGAGGAACATGGATATGAAATCAGCGCAGGGACATTATATCCAATTCTTCACAGTATGGAATCAGATGGCCTTTTGCTAAAAGAAAATCGAAATGTCGAAGGGAAAATCAGAAAATATTATACTGCAACAAGCAAAGGGGAAGTTATTCTCGATCAAGCAAGGGATAAAGCCTATGAGTTGTTTAAAGAGATTAAAGATTAGTAAGGTGGTGCATACATGAATAAAAAGAAAGAAAATAAAATGAAAACATGGTTAGAAATCTTAATCATTTCCACCAGACTTGGACTAACTTCATTTGGTGGACCTATCGCACATCTAGGTTACTTTCATGAAGAGTATGTCCGAAGACGCAAGTGGATGGATGAAAAAAGCTATGCAGATTTAGTTGCACTTTGTCAATTCTTGCCCGGACCTTCGAGTAGTCAAGTTGGAATTGGTATTGGTGTTATGCGTGGGGGAATATTAGGGGGGATTATTTCCTTTCTTGGTTTTACACTCCCATCCGTAATCGCACTGATTATTTTCGCCTCCTTTCTTCATACATTTGGAATAGAAGATGCAGGATGGATCAATGGGTTAAAAATCGTTGCTGTTGCCGTAGTTGCTCATGCAGTTTTAGGTATGGCGAAGAATTTAGCTCCTGATCTTCAAAGAAAAACAATTGCTTTATTTGCACTGGTTGTCACATTATTATGGCAGACAGCATACTCACAGATTGGCGTCATCTTATTGGCGGGTGTTGTCGGTTTTCTTCTTTTCAGGCAGCAAACCATGCAGAAAGAACAATCGGTTACACATTTCCCTATTTCACGTCGATTCGGATATATTTGTCTAACCTTATTCTTTGGCTTATTATTAATTCTTCCTATACTTCGTAACCTTACTTCAATAGAATGGATTGCTTTGTTTGACAGTTTTTATCGCGCCGGTTCTCTTGTATTTGGTGGCGGTCATGTGGTGTTGCCACTATTAGAGCAGGAATTTGTTCCTGTAGGGTGGTTAACTGAACAGGAATTTCTTGCCGGATACGGTGCAGCTCAAGCTGTTCCCGGACCTCTATTTACGTTCGCTGCATATATTGGTACCGTCATTAACGGCTGGCAAGGTGGTTTGTTTGCAACGTTCGCAATCTTTTTACCTGCATTCCTACTCATATTAGGTACTTTGCCATTTTGGGATGCCTTACGTAGTAATCCGAAAATTAAGGGGGCTTTGATAGGCGTAAATGCTTCCGTAGTAGGTATCCTAATATCTGCACTTTACCATCCAATTTGGACTAGTTCTATTCATGCACCAATTGATTTTGCACTAGCAGCAATTCTATTCAGTATGTTGGTTTATTGGAAACTTCCACCATGGATTATTGTACTCACAGGTGCAGTAGGTGGATTCTTAATGTCTTATGTATAGACAAATATTGAAATCCTAAGTTGGTAATATTTCCAATGAGGGTTCAAATTATTCATGAAAAACACTGTAACTTACCATTATTAAACTGGTAAGTTACAGTGTTTTGGTCATGCCAACTTTTTTAAGATTAATAGATTAATAGGACGAATGATGTATCAACATATTGTCCACTCTCCTTAATCATTAACTAGCTGAGAGGTTTCCGTTTTGTATGGTACGACAGTTTCTAATCCTTTAATTTTATTATTATTTGTAAATGCCTCCGGATATCCGTAGCTACCATGTTCACTCATATCTAATCCTATCAACTCTTCTTCTTCGGTCACCCTTAGTCCATTTAACACTTTTTTCATGATTAGTAGTATGATAAATGACATTCCAAATGCATAGGCCGCAGATATGAATACACCCATCGCTTGAACGGTTAGCTGTGTAAATCCCCCACCATAAAATAGTCCAGCTTGACCGACTGTTGCTAACTCTGGTGTAGCAAATAATCCTGTTGACAAGGTTCCCCATACACCTGCAAGCCCATGTACTGAAAGGGCAAAAATAGGATCATCTATTTTACGTTTTTCAAAAAATCTTGCACTATAAAAAACCATGATTCCAGCAATAAAACCAATAACAACGGATGCCCATACTTCTACAAATGCACAGGACGCTGTAATAGCTACTAGTCCAGCTAATGTTCCATTTAACATAGTCGGAATATCAGATTTACCTAATACAACCCATGAGATAAGCAAAGCACTAATTGCCCCAGCAGCTGCCGCTAAAGCCGTATTTAAAGCAACAAACGCAAAGAACCCATCCTCTACACCTAACGTACTTCCAGCATTAAATCCAAACCAACCAATAAATAATATTAAAACACCTAAAGCGGAGTACACTTGATTATGTCCACTTAAATTATTTGCAGTTCCATTTGCATTATATTTTCCAATTCTTGGTTTAAGCAGAATGGTAGCAGACAATGCGGCCATTGCACCAGTCAAGTGAACAACTGTAGATCCAGCGAAATCCTGTTTTCCATGTTCCGCTAACCAGCCACCACCCCATATCCAGTGAGCAACAACTGGGTATACAAGCGCAGAGAATAGTACGGCAAACACTAGGTAAACAGAAAGCTTTGCTCGTTCCGCAAATCCACCAAATGCAATAGCTAAAGAGATTCCAGCAAATGCAAGTTGAAATATAAAGAAAGCGGATGCTGAATAAGAGCTTCCCTCCACTTCAGTCCCAGAAAAGAAGAAATTAGACATGCCTGCGAAGAAGTTTCCATTATCTCCAAAAATAAATCCATAACCAACGGCCCAAAATACTAGAGAAGAAATACCAAATGAAAAGATGGTCTTTCCAGAAACATGGCCAGCATTTTTCATTCTTATTGAACCTGCTTCCAGTAATATAAAACCGCCTTGCATGAAAATAACTAGAATTGCACCTATTATAATCCACATGCTATTAATTAAATACAAGTCATCCATTCCATTTCCTCCCTAATTAATCTTTTATTTAAAAGTGTGGGAGTACAAGCCTCCCAACTTTTATATCATCTAGTAATCTTCCCTACAGCAAGTCGTTTCCTTAAAATAATCAATATTGTCTCATATACTGTTCACGTTCCCATGGGTGCACTTGTGTACGGAACATATCCCATTCAATTTCTTTTGCTTCTATAAAATGTTCGAATAAATGGCTACCTAAAGCATTCTTTATTACTTCATTCGCTTTTAAATAACCAAGCGCTTCAGCTAAAGTAGCAGGCAAATCATCAATACCGAACTCTCTACGTTGTGTAGGTGACATTGCATAAATATTCTGGTCAATTGGTTCTGGTGCTATTTCATTGTTTTTAATTCCATCTAATCCTGCTGCTAATAAAACAGCCAATGCTAAATATGGATTTGCAGATGGGTCAACACTTCGTACCTCTACACGAGTACTTAATTTACGTGAAGCTGGGATACGAATAAGTGGGCTCCGGTTTCTTGCTGACCACGCAATATAACATGGTGCCTCATATCCCGGAACTAATCTTTTATAAGAATTAACCGTTGGATTTGTAATAGCTGTAAAACTTTCTGCATGTTTTAAGATTCCCGCCAAGAAGTTCCGTGCCGTGTCACTGATTTCCAACTGCCCATTAGGATCATAAAAAGCATTTTTACTACCTCTAAATAAACTTAGGTTACAATGCATGCCAGACCCATTTACACCAAACAATGGTTTTGGCATAAAGGTAGCGTGTAATCCGTGTTTGCGAGCAATTGTCTTCACAACAAGTTTAAAAGTTTGGATGTCATCACAAGCTCTTAATGCATCTTGATATTTAAAGTCTATCTCGTGTTGCCCAGGTGCAACTTCATGGTGAGAGGCTTCTATTTCAAATCCTAATTCTTGCAGTTCTAATACAATATCACGCCTACAGTTTTCTCCTAAATCTGTTGGAGCAAGGTCAAAATAACCACCATAATCATTTAATTCAAGTGTCGGTTCCCCTTTTTCATCTAGTTTAAATAAAAAGAATTCAGGTTCCGGGCCAACATTGAAATTTGTAAATCCTAGTTCTTCCATTTCTTGTAGTACCCGCTTCAAATTGTTACGGGGATCCCCTTTAAATGGTGTTCCATCGGCATTATAGACATCACATATAAAGCGAGCAATTTTTCCTTTTTCTGATGACCATGGAAAAATGACAAAGGTATCTAAATCAGGATATAAATACATATCCGATTCCTCTATGCGAACAAAACCTTCAATAGAAGAGCCATCAAACATCATTTGATTGTCGAGGGCTTTCTGTAATTGACTAATAGGTATTTCCACATTTTTTACCGTTCCGAATAAATCGGTAAATTGTAAGCGAATATATTGGACGTTATTTTCCTTAACCTTTTTTAAAATATCTTCTCTGTTCATTACATCATTCCCCCTAATTTTTGGTTGTTATTATTTAAGTTAAAAACATTATCTAATTCTCCATGGCACACATAAGAAGCTTTTCCTCGCATCCATACATGACCAAATTCATCCCATCTTATGGTTAGATCCCCTCCTGGAAGATGAACAAGTATAGGTTGATTTTTATCAAGCAAATCATTTAATGTAGCTGCTACTACAGAAGCACAGGAACCTGTTCCACAGGCCATTGTAATTCCTGAACCCCTTTCCCATACCCGGTAATCCAACTCCTTTCGGTTTTTAACGTGAACGATACTTAGATTCACACGTTCCGGAAATAACTTAGAATATTCAATTGTTGGTCCAATTTCTTCGAGTGGTATTTCATGGACATTATCAACAAACATAATTGCATGAGGATTCCCCATGGATATGCAGCTCAGATTGTACGCCTCTTCACCAAAGGTATACGTTTCATTAATGGCCGCAGAAAATGGATCTCCTTTCATTGGGATCATTCCTTTTAATAGTTTCGGTTCTCCCATATCCACGGTGACATATTCTACCGTTTGATTATTATTAACTTCCACTTCAACATTCACGACTCCCCCCAACGTTTCAATCGTAAAATGGGTTGCCTGAGCATACTGATGATCATAGAGAAACTTTGCAACACAGCGCAGGCCATTTCCGCAATTCTTTGCTTCCGAACCATCTTCATTAAATATTCTCATTTTAAAATCAGCTTGTTCTGATGAGCAAATAAGGATAATTCCATCAGAACCAATTCCAAAGTTAATATCGGAAATTTTTCTGGATAGTTCGGGATAGTCCTGTTCTTGTAGTACATTAACCGGATTATCTAATAGATCAAAGAGGATATAATTATTTCCTAAGCCATGCATTTTAGTAAACAGCATTTCTTCATCCCTCCTTAAAAGATGAAACGCACCGTGCTTAATCTAGATTTAATTTCATCCAAGACACGCTGTTCTTCCTTCATTCCATCCGCTTGAAATGTGACTGAAAAGCGGATGTAGGCACCTGCATCATCCCAAGGAACAGTGGATATTAGTAATTCCTTGATTAAATATTGGCTGAATTCCTCTGCCGACTGAAACTCTGGTCCATTTGTAACTGCTTTTGGAATCCTTGTATATAAAAAGAATGATCCTTTTGGTTTTTCGGCATGAAACCCGCATGCATTCAATACGCTTACTAATGCTGAATGACGTCGTGAATATTTGGCTGCTGTTTGTTCTGTTATTTCCGGATGTGATAAAGCATAAGCTGCTGCTTTCTGGATTGGAATAAATTGACCGGAATCATAATTATCCTTTACTGCCTTAAATGCGGAAATTAGTTTAGCGTTTCCTGCGACAAAACCAATTCTCCAACCAGTCATATTGAAAGATTTTGATAAGGAATGCAGCTCTATCCCCACTTCTTTTGCTCCTGGGATAGATAAGAAGCTTAGCGGCTTCTCACTATCAAACACAAGTGAAGCATATGCAGCATCATGAATAACAATCAGTTCATGGTTTTCTGCAAACTGAACAACTTCTTCAAAGAATTCTTTTGTTGCCACTGCACCAGTTGGGTTATTCGGATAATTTAAATACAGTAATTTTGCCTTTTTTAATACACTATCAGGCAATGAATCTAATTTTGGAAGAAAAGCGTTATCCGAAAGTAATGGTAAATGGAACACCTCTCCACCTAAATATTCTGTATGAGTACCTATAATTGGATAATTTGGTGTTGGCATAATCGTAATATCACCAGGGTTAATAAATGCTGTTGGGAGCATGGACAAGGCTGATTTTAAACCTAAGCAATGATTGATTTCTGTTTCCGGCTGAAGATTATCTACACCAAAGACATTTCTCATATAAGCAGCTGCAGCTTGCTTAAATTCTTCTATTCCATTGTCAGCGTAGAAACGATTTTCTGGCTTACTTGTTTCTTCAGCTAATTTTCTAACGACCGTTTGATCAGCCATTGCATCTGGCTCGCCTACACCAAGATCGATTAAATCCATTTCTGGATTTGATTGTATTGCTTCTTTTTTTGCTCTCTTAATTTTTTCGAATTTATAAACTTCCTCTTTTAAACCGAACTCAGTCCCACCTATTCGATCTGCAAATAGCTGTTGTATATAATCTGTCTTTAACATTTTGATTCCTCCAACCGTTATAATCCATTTCTCATGACATACTCATGGCACGCGTTTGCAGCTTCTTTTCCTTCTTGGATTGCCCAGACGATTAAACTTGCTCCTTTCTGCGCATCCCCTGCAGCAAACACATCATCTTCATCTGTTTGATACATATCTTCTTTTACTTGAATGGTAGCTCGATTCGTTAACGTTATATTTGTTTGATCAAAAGCTGTTGTTTCAGGTCCTTCAAAGCCAATAGCTAATAATACTAATTGAGCTGGCCAGAATTTTTCAGTTCCTTGGATTACCTTTCTAATTTTCTTGCCTTTTTCGTCAAAATTTGTTTCAATATTCGAACTTTTTACGCCTGTTAGATGCCCATTTTCATCTCCAACAAAGGTTTGTGCGGTGGTGGCAAAGGCTCTTGGGTCCTTGCCGAATATGTGCATCGCTTCTTCTTGCCCATTATCTACTTTGTGGATGATTGGAAATTGTGGCCATGGATTATCCGCTGCACGTGAATTTGGACGAGTCGGATAAATATCAAATTGAACAAGACTTCTGCAATTTTGCCTCATTGCCGTAGTAATACAGTCTGTAGCTGTGTCTCCTCCACCTATGACGATGACATCTTTTCCCTCTGCATTAATGTAATTGTCATCCGCAAAATTGGAATCAAGTAAGCTTTTCGTGTTTTGAGATAAGTAATCCATCGCAAAGTGGATTCCTTTATAATTTCTCCCAGGAATATTCATGTCTCGGGGACGGGTCGATCCTAGACAAAGAATCACGGCATCATTTTCCGTACGTAGTTGGTTCATGGAGACGTCCTTTCCGATTTCCGTATTTGTCACAAATTGAACGCCTTCCTCTTCCAGTAATTGGACCCTACGATCCACAACAATTTGGCTTATTTTTGTTTTCGGGATTCCATAAGTTAACAATCCACCGATACGATCTGCACGTTCATATACGGTTACTTGATGACCCTGCTGGTTTAAGACGGATGCACTTGCTAACCCTGCAGGACCGGATCCTACCACAGCAATCCTTTTTCCTGTTCTTTGTTTTGGTTGATTTGATTGCACCCATCCTTCCTCAAATGCTTTATCGATTATCGCTCGTTCTATATTTTTTATTGATACAGAATCGTTAGCAAGTGAAGCGACACATCCCCCTTCACAAGGGGCAGGACATGCACGTCCGGTAAACTCTGGAAAAGGATTCGTTCTGTTTAATCGCACGTAGGCTTCTTTCCATTTTCCTCTATAAACAAGATCATTCCACTCCGGTATTAAGTTATAAAGTGGACAACCAGTAGTCATTCCTGCTAGCTCGCTCCCATTTTGACAAAAGGGAACCGCACAATCCATACACCTTGCAGCTTGTTGGGTTAAAATTTCTTCAGATGGAAGGGTTGCAATTTCATCCCAATCTTTCATTCTTTCTCCTGGATTGCGGTAACTTACAGGGACTTTTTGGTAATCCATAAATCCAGTTGTATTTCCCACTTGTATGACCTCCTGTAAAGATTTATTTGGACTGTAAAATCTGTCGTGGTTGCTGTTCGGCTAAAATTTGTTTGTATTTTTTTGGAATAACGCGGATGATATTTCTTATATAACTATCCCAATTTTCCAAAATTAGCTGCGCGACTGAGCTTTGAGTATAATGATAGTGTTGTGTGATTTGTTTTTTTAGAAAACAGGTTTCTTCTTCATCATGCAATGCTTCAATGAAAACAAGTTCTTGATTGCAATGTTGTTTAAACGCATCTGCAACTGGCGCAAGTACATAGGCAATCCCACCGGACATTCCAGCAGCAAAGTTGTTTCCTACTTCACCTAGAATGATTACTCTTCCACCAGTCATATACTCACATCCATGATCACCGATTCCTTCAACAACAACGGTTGCTCCGCTATTCCTCACACAAAATCTTTCTCCTGCCACTCCGCTGATATATGCACTTCCATCTGTTGCTCCATAAAAGCAAGCATTGCCTATGATAATGTTCTCTTCTGCAGAAAAAGGGCTTCTCGGTGAAGGATGAATCACCAATTTACCTCCTGATAATCCTTTACCAACGTAATCATTCGCATCACCCTCAAGTTGAAGTGTCACACCTTTCGGTAAAAAAGCTCCAAAGCTTTGCCCAGCTGAACCTTTAAAATGAAAGTTTATCTTATCTTCTGGTAACCCCCTGGCACCAAACCGACGAGAAATTTCACTTCCAAGTAATGTTCCAACCGTTCGATCAATATTACGAATAGGAAATACAGCGTCCATTCGTGTTGATCTAGTTAATCCTTGTGTATAAACAGATAAAAGTTTACGACTGTCTAATGTTTTTGTTATGCCATGTTCCTGTGCTTTTTTAACTGGTTGATCAGCTGGTTGGTCTATGAAAAGCGGGGATAGCTCAAGTTTCTTCGCTTTCCAATGATCGGATTGAACTTGTGTTAATATATCACTTCTCCCCACCATTTCATCTATAGTTTTAAAACCTAATTCAGCCATATATTCACGAACTTCTTGTGCAATAAATTCCATTAAATGTACGATATGATCTGCGGTCCCTGTCATATTTTTTCGAAGGATTGGATTTTGGGTTGCAATCCCTACCGGACATGTATCTAAATGACAAACCCTCATCATGACACAGCCTAGGGCAACAAGCGGTAAAGTAGAGAACCCATATTCTTCTGCACCAAGCAATGTCGCTATGATTACGTCTCTTGCATTCATCATTTTTCCGTCCGTTTCCAGTGTCACTTTATGACGAAGCCCGTTATATGTTAAGGTTTGATGTGTTTCTGCTAACCCTATTTCCCAAGGCATTCCAGTATGTTTAATACTGGACCTGGAAGCCGCTCCCGTGCCACCATCATATCCACTGATTAGTATCTTGTCGGCCTTCGCTTTGGCTACACCTGCTGCAATTGTTCCTACGCCAGCAGTTGATACAAGTTTTACACTAATATTTGCTTTCGGATTCGCATTTTTTAAGTCATAAATGAGCTGTGCTAAATCTTCAATCGAATAAATATCATGATGTGGTGGTGGTGAAATCAACTCAATACCTGGGGTAACACCTCTTGTTTTCGCCACATCATCGGTTACTTTGTGTCCAGCTAGTTGTCCGCCTTCTCCAGGTTTTGCACCTTGCGCCATTTTAATTTGAATTTCTTCGCTATTTACAAGATAGTGGCTCGTAACTCCAAATCTTCCAGATGCTACTTGTTTTATTTTGCTACATTTAGAATCACCATTTTCCATCGAGTCAAATCGTTTTGGATCTTCACCGCCTTCTCCACTATTACTCTTTCCGCCAATACGGTTCATCGCGATTGCTAATGCTTCATGCGCTTCTTTACTTATGGACCCGAATGACATAGCCCCTGTTTTAAACCTTTTTAAAACATTTTCAATTGGTTCCACTTCTTCAATTGAGATTGGTTTGCGATCATAATTAAAATCTAGCAATCCTCTAATATTCGTCTTTTGTGTTAATTCGTCGTTAATCATGCCGCTATAAGATTTATATAGTTCATAACTTCCAGTTCGAACGGCCTGTTGTAAGGTGTGTATCGTTTTTGGCTGATAAAGATGCAGTTCCCCGCCATGTCGCCACTGAAAATCGGAACCTGTTTCCAGTTGGAATTCTTTTGCCTTAAATGCCTTCTGGTGGCGCATCAGGACTTCTCTTGAAATGTCTTCAATTGACAAGCCACCAATTTTTGTTGATGTTCCAGGAAAATAATTATTAATGACCTCCTTGCTAATTCCAAGTGCTTCAAAGATCTGCGCACCAACATAACTTTGTACGGTAGAGATTCCCATTTTAGATAAAATTTTTAATATCCCTTTTGTGACAGAATTTACATAGTTTTTGGTTGCTTCAAAAAGAGTCATACATTTCTCTTCCTCAACTATTCGTGGAAGAAATTCATAAACAAGGTACGGATAGATCGCATTGGCCCCATACCCTAGTAATGCAGCAAAATGATGTACTTCTCTAGGTTCCCCCGACTCTACGATGATACTAACTTTAATACGGGAACCGGTTTGAATTAAATGATGATGAACCGTTGATACTGCAAGTAAAGAGGGGATGGGAGCATATTCCTTGCTTACCGTTCGATCACTAAGAATAAGAATATTACTTCCTTTTACAATCTCCTCGTCGACTAACTGAATTAACCGCCTTAACGCTTCTTGTAAACTTCCATCTACCGGGTAAACCATTGTAACCTGAGCAGTTTTCCAGTTAGTTGTTTGCAGACTGTATAATTGCTCCATGTTCCGCTCTGATAAAACAGGTGTTTGAAGTCGAATTTTTTTATTTACCCTCTTTGTAGGTTGCAATAAATTTCCAGTTGAACCTAACATCACTTCAACAGAGGTGATGCTCTCTTCCCGAATGGCATCGATTGGGGGGTTGGTTACTTGAGCAAATCGTTGTTTAAAATAATTAAATAAAGCTTGAGGTTTTTCTGATAATACAGCAAGTGGAGCGTCATAACCCATTGATCCAGTTGGCTCTTTTCCTTCCAATGCCATTGGTCTGATTACTTTTTCTAATTCTTCATTTGTATAGCCAAACACCATTTGCTTTTGTAAGATGGGTAATTCCTTAACGGATTGCTGCTTCCGGTAATGAGCATTTGGCAGATCCTCGATCGCAACAATCGTTTCTTTTACAAGGTGCTTGTAAGGTTTCTGTGCAATCATTCGTTGTTTAATTTCTTCGTCTTTATATAACCTGCCTTTTTCTAAATCTGCTAAAATCATTTGTCCAGGTTTTAAGCGTCCTTTATGAATGATTTTTTCCTCAGGGATATCTACCACACCACTTTCAGATGAAACACATAAGAAATCATCATCTGTGATCAAATATCTGGCCGGTCTTAACCCATTTCTATCCAAGCATGCTCCGATTTGCTTACCATCTGTAAAGCCCATTGCTGCCGGTCCGTCCCATGACTCCATTAGCGTGCTATGATACTCATAAAATGCTCTTGTTTCTTCATCCATTTGTTCATCGTGATTCCATGGTTCAGGGATCATCATCATGATTGCATGGGAAATCGACCATCCGGATAAAACGAGAAATTCTAACGTATTATCAAACATTGCCGAGTCACTACCGTCAAGATCAATTAGCGGAAGCAATGGCTTTACATCAATTAAATCTGTTTCTAATAATTTCTCTCTTGCCTGCATCCAATTGACATTTCCTTTAATCGTATTAATTTCCCCATTATGCATGACATATCGATTTGGCTGTGCTCGATGCCAACTTGGGAAAGTATTCGTGCTAAAACGATTGTGAACCATTGCAAGCGCAGATTCATACCATTCATTGTTTAAATCAAGAAAATAACCTTTTACCTGTTTTGGAAGCAGTAAGCCTTTATATATCAAGGTCCTAGCGGAAAAACTAACAAGGTAGAAAGATTCATCTTTCTGGAACCCAGCAGCTATCAATTCCTTTTCAATCTTTTTTCGAATTTGATAAAGTTTTCTTTCAAATCTTATATCTTCTGGTTGTTTATAGGGTGAAAGAACAAACAACTGACGTATCATTGGCTGGGATTCTTTTGCCTCTGATGGCAAATTGCTCTCATTGGTTGGCACTGTTCTCCATCCGAATAATTCCAGGTTTTCTTCTTCAATTAGGCTTTCAATAATTCTTTCTGCTTGCTCACGCTTTTGCTGGTCTTGTGGAAGAAAAAACATCCCTACCCCGTACCTTCCTCTATCTGCCAGCTGTTTTCCAGCTTTATTCCATTCCCATTCAAATAATTCATGTGGAAGTTGTGTTAAAATCCCAGCTCCGTCTCCTACTTGGTTATCATGTCCTCCTCGATGATCCAATCGTTCAAGTGCAGTGAGGGCTTGCAATATTATCGTATGGGTCCTCTCCCCACTTACATTAGCAAGCAACGCAATCCCGCAAGCATCATGTTCAAACTGAGGATCATATAGTCCTGGTTTCCTAGGTTGTTGTGTTTGGTGCATATGAGGTCCTCCTTCAGGTTCCTTTTTTTTTACTGTAGTTTTATTTTATTACAGATAACGAACTAAATATTTAGAATTATCCGTTAAATGTTTGGACTTTTTGTAGGAATTTACTTTTATTGTGTGAGATATTATTTTTATGATTATAAGTTCGGTCGCTCATCGCCTTGATGAGTGACCGTTTGATGGAGCTTCCTCTCTGTTCGGGCTTCCAACGCCTTGATGAGTTACCGAATGATGGGGCTTCCTCTCTGTTCGGTCGTTCACAGCCTTGATGAGTGACCGAATGACGGGGCTTCCTCTCTGTTCGAGCGTTCATCGCCTTGATGAGTTACCGAATGATGGGGCTTCCTCTCTATTCGGGCGTTCACAGCCTTGATGAGTTACCGAATGATGGGGCTTCCTCTCTATTCGGGCGTTCACAGCCTTGATGAGTTACCGAATGATGGGGCTTCCTCTCTATTCGGGCGTTCATCGCCTTGATGAGTTACCGAATGATGGGGCTTCCTCTCTGTTCGGTCGTTCATCGCCTTGATGAGTGACCGAATGATGGGGCTTCCTCTCTATTCGGGCGTTGTTCACGGCCTTGATGAGTGACCGAATGACGAGATTCCCCTTTCATTCGAATTTTCACCGCTTTAACGGGTGTCCGAATAATAATTCTCCACATGATAATCTGAATACCCCTTTTTTAGACTCTCGTTTCCTTGTTAAATTAAGCATAGCGGTAAAAAAATAAAATGGCTTTAGATAATTCCACTAAATATTTGCACTTTTTACGGAAAATAAAAAAGGTTACCAAGACAAGCGTCTGGTAACCTTTAACGAACTTCAGAAGGATTTTTTCCTGTATATTTTTTAAATTGTCTACTAAAGTAATGCATATCATTATAACCTAGTGCCGATGCTGTTTCTGTTACTGTCATTCCAGTAAAATGCAGCAAATGCTCTGCTCGTTTAACTCGAGAATATACAATGTAAGACTTGACGGTATGTCCAATAATTTCTTTAAATCTTTGAGAAAAATAACGTTCAGATAAATTGGCTCGTGCTGCTAAACTTTCGATGGTATGTGGGTTTCCTGGATGTTGTTGAATATAGTTTGCAATTTCAGTAATCGTATCGAATAAATTATTACTTATTTCAGTTAATGGTTTTTGTTGCTCTTGTTCTTCACGAAGAAGACGAATTAATAACTGCTTTAAGATTAACTTTGCTTCAACTTCTGCACCATATGCTTTTACTAAATACAAACGAACATATTGTGCTAATAATGATTCGAAACTAATCGTATTTTTAACAATCCGATGGGAGGATGGGATTAATCGAGGAGTTTCTGTTACATCAAAGTGAATATACGTTAATACGAGAGGGTTTTGAGGATTATGGGTTGCCGTTGTTTCATCACCTGGTTTAAATAAAAAGCAGTGACCTTTTTCAATTTGGTAGGACTGTCCATTTAATACTAATTCCCCTTCTCCGCTCCAAACATAGAATAAATCAAAGTTTGGCATTGGTTTATCCCTTTTTCTCCATCTCCAATTAGGTTCACAATGAATAGTAGCAAATGATGGCTTTAAAATAAAATTCTCTGGATTTACATAAAGCATCCAAGTCCCCCTTCTGTACATATCTATGTTTATATTTTATTTGTAATTAGCATGATTTAGCAACAATTAGCTCTTTAGTAAGGAATCAGAATAACAAACCATAAATATTTTTTAAAAGTAAAACCCATCTCTGTAAAGAGAATGGGTTTTACTTTCTTTATTCACAAACCTTAACATCATAAGTTCTTAGCCAATAATCAATTTGACATAAATGAGCAATTAGCTGGGGCCCCGTCATTAACTGTCCATACCACGGATTGGTAAATTCTTTTCCTTCACTCTTTACAATGGCTGCGATTCGATCCCGCCTTACAAAATTAAATATTGGTGATTCTGAGTCTGCTAGTATTTTATTCATCCAATTCACTACCTGCCTAGTATATTCGGGTTGAAAAGTCTTAGGGTAAGGGCTTTTCTTTCGATATAAGACATCCTCAGGCAATAGACCTTCCAATGCCTTACGTAAAATACCCTTTTCCCTACCATCTAAATTTTTCATATTCCATGGAATATTCCACACATATTCAACAAGTTTGTGGTCTGCAAAAGGAACCCTGACTTCAAGACTTGCTCCCATACTCATTCGATCCTTACGATCTAATAATTGTGCCATAAACCAATGCATATTTAAGTAAAACAGTTCTCTTCGGCGTGCATCTACTTCATTTTCACCTGCCAAACGAGGCGTCTCAGTAATAGTTTCCTTATATCGATCCATTACATAGGATTTTAGATTTAGTTTATTTTGCCATTCAGGTAGAAGCAAATCAATTCGCGAATCTAATGATTTCATCCAAGGGAAAGACTCCACTTGTTTACTAGAAATCTCATAAAACCAAGGGTACCCCCCAAAAATTTCATCTGCACACTCTCCTGACAAACTAACTGTTGTATGTTCCTTGATTTTACGACAAAACCATAATAAAGAAGAATCAATGTCTGCCATCCCAGGTTGATCACGTAACTTTACCGATTCCTTTAATAAATCTGCTAGCTCAAATCCAGTTATCACTTCATTATGTTGATCCGTCTTCAAATGATTAGCAACTTTTTCAATCCAAGGTTGATCACTTGAAGGTTGAAATTTACTAACCTTGAAATACTGATCGTTTCCTTCATAATCAATTGAAAAAGTTGATAATCTTCCCCTCCCACTCGTTTTAAAATACTCTGATGCAATTGCGGTGATTGCACTCGAATCCAAACCTCCTGATAAGAATGTAGATACTGGAACATCCGCAACTAATTGACGCTCGACAGCATCAACAAATAAATCTCTTACTTTTTTGGCCGTTTCATCTACAGTGTTCGTGTGTTCATGACTTTCAACATTCCAATAGCGCCAAACCTTTAATCCATTTTTTGAAAAGGTTAATGCATGGCCTGGTCTGAGTTCCTTAAAACCTTTAAATATTCCATGACCCGGTGTTCTAGATGGACCTAAACCAAATATTTCTGATAAGCCCGAATAATCTACTTCAGCATTAACATCATCATGTGCTAAAATTGCTTTTAATTCGGATCCAAAAATAAAACGTCCATCAGATTCCAAATAGAATAATGGCTTCACACCCAGACGGTCCCTTGCCATAAATAATTCCTGTTTAGCCGGATCCCAAACTCCAAATGCGAATATTCCATTTAAATAACGGACACATTCTTCCTTCCATTCGATGTAAGCCGTAAGTAAAACTTCCGTATCTGATGAAGTAGTAAAATGATATCCCCTATCCTTTAATTCCTTCCTTAGCTCCTTTGTATTATATAATTCGCCATTGTATACAAGTGTATAAGTAACATTATGATTTTTCTTGTTCATTGGCTGTTTTCCGCCCTGAGGATCGACAACAACTAGTCTTTTGTGACCAAAGGCAGCGTGCCCGCTTACCCAAACTTGTGAATCATCTGGACCTCTTGAACTCAAAGTTTCTGCCATTCTTCTTACTGTTGTTTCCTCCATTCTAACATTATCTCTCCAATTAATAATACCAGTTATTCCACACAATGCACTTCATCCTCTCCACGGTATCTAATTCCGCGGCTTATTGTATGCAAGAATAAGGATGAACGTCCCCCGTCACCTATAAAAGAGGAATATATAAAGAAATACAAACCAATATATATGTTTCTTTTAAATCCAAAATAGATGCCGAAGTATAGGCGAAAAATATAGAAATTAAACTATATAGTTAAAAGCTATAGGTAGTGAAAGATTTTAAGTATTATACTATAGCGATCCTTCAATGATAAGCTTGATATACAATTTTAAATATTAGAACATTCTTTATTAGCTTACTATTATAAAATTTATCGTTATTTGGATAGATATTATACCAGTAATGATATACAAAAGGAGAGGATTAACTGCCATAAGTATATTTTGGACCATAGTCTTCGGAATAAAATGTATTTATAAAACAAATGAAAGGATGACATGGATGAATTTATTAGACGAATTGGAAAGAAGGATCCTAATCGGTGATGGTGCAATGGGAACTTTACTTTATTCCTATGGTGTTGATCGCTGCTTCGAAGAGTTAAACCTAACACATGAAGAACAAATCACACATATTCATCAATCCTACATTGATGCTGGAGCAGATTTAATCCAGACGAATACGTATGGGGCAAACTATATCAAACTTGCAAGATATGGCTTAGAAGATCAAGTGAAAAAAATAAATACGCAAGCAGTAAAAATAGCGAAGAAAGCCGCCAACAATGATGCATTCGTTCTTGGTACGATTGGTGGTATTCATGGAACACAAGCATCACAGGCGACAAATGAAGAAGTAAAAAGAAGTTTCAGAGAGCAGTTGTATTGTTTACTTTTAGAAAATGTGGATGGTCTAATGTTAGAAACATATTACAACTTGGATGAATTAACAACAGTGTTAGAAATTGCAAGAGAAGAAACAAACATACCAATCATCGCCAATGTATCCATGCATGAGCCAGGTATTCTTGAAAATGGCATCCACTTAACCGAAGCACTCCAAAGGTTGGAAGACACTGGTGCCGATGTTGTTGGAGTCAATTGCCATTTGGGTCCCTTCCATATGCTGAAATCGTTTAAGGATGTTCCCTTACCAGAAAATTCATTCCTAGCAGCATATCCGAATGCTAGTTTACCGGCTTATCATGAAGGAAAACTAATCTATGAAAATGAACCAGACTATTTCATTCGTTGTGCACAAGAATTTCGCAATGAAGGGGTTCGATTACTCGGTGGATGCTGTGGCACAACACCTGAACATATAAAAGCTTTAGCACATGGGGTACGCGATTTAAAACCATTAACAGAAAAGAAAATTGTAAAAAAGCCACGGCCAATTCAAGTCAAAGCGAACAATACTCAACCTAAAACCCCTTTACTTGATATTGTGAAAAAGAGACCTTCCATTATTGTTGAACTCGATGCACCGAAACACCTAGAGACAGAAGATTATATAGAGGCTGTTAAAGCATTAAAAAAAACCGGAGTCGACGCAATTACATTGGCTGATAATTCACTTGCAACACCAAGAATAAGTAATATCGCAATCGCTGAAAAAATTAAACAAGAGGTTGGGATCAGACCACTTGTACATTTAACTTGCCGGGATCGAAATTTGATTGGTCTACAATCTCATCTAATGGGACTGCACACATTAGGCATTCATGAAATTCTAGCAATTACTGGTGATCCGACGAAAATTGGCGACTTTCCAGGTGCAACTTCTGTTTTTGATGTTACATCATTTGAATTGATAAAATTAATCAAGCAATTCAATAATGGAATTTCTTTTTCCGGAAAGTCGTTAAGACAGCAAACCTCCTTTCAAGTTGGTGCTGCCTTTAATCCGAATGTTGCCCGACTTGATAAAGCGGTAGAGCGAATGGAGAAGAAAATCGACTGTGGTGCAGATTATTTTCTTACACAACCAATTTATAGTCCAGAAAAGATTATTCAATTACGTGAGGCAACAAAGCATATTGATACACCTATCTTTGTAGGAATTATGCCACTCACGTCAACAAGAAATGCAGAATTTCTTCATAATGAAGTACCAGGCATCAAGTTAACCGACAATGTAAGAGAAGAAATGCGTTTAGTTGCTTCGGATAAACAATTATCGATTGAAAAAGGGATTAAAATTGCAAAAACATTAATTGATACAGCATTGGATAATTTCAATGGTATTTATCTAATCACACCGTTCATGCGTTATGAGATGATTATTCAACTAGTTGAATATATACAGAAAAAAGTACAACTGAATCATGTTGAAGAGGTGTTGTCCACTACCGAGCACAGTCTGTAAATGATGCTTATCTAGATTAAGTAAAAAAAAATTAGGAGGAAATATAATGACAAACGTAATCAGCTCAAATTTAGGTTATCCACGAATTGGTGAGAAGAGAGAATGGAAACGATCTTTGGAAAGTTATTGGAACAAACAAATTTCCGAAAAAGAATTAATCGAACAAACGTATGCAATCAGACTATCAAACTTGAAGAAGCAAAAAGAACTTGGAGTTGACTTAATACCAGTTGGTGATTTTTCCCTATATGATCATGTCCTGGATACATCTGCAATGTTTGGAATTATTCCAGACCGTTTTAATTATAAAGGTGGAAAAGTTGATCTAGAAATGTACTTTGGGATTGCTCGTGGAACAAAAGATGCAGTTGCATCTGAAATGACGAAATGGTTTAATACGAACTATCACTATATTGTTCCTGAACTTGAAGATCAGAAGCCAACATTAACGGAAAATCGCCCACTTGCATTTTATAAAGAAGCAAAAGAAAAGCTAGGTATTGATGGAAAGCCAGTTATATTAGGTCCCATTACATACCTAAAATTATCAAAGGGGTATGATCAAAAGGACTTTTCAACACGGTTACAAGCATTTATTCCTTTATATATCCAAATACTAAAAGAACTTGAAGAAGCAGGAGCATCATGGGTACAAATCGACGAGCCTATTTTCGGTACGAATGTATCCAAGGAAGTCATCCAAGAAGCAAAGCAAGTATATGAACAATTTAATCATGCTGCACCAAATCTGAAACTTATAATACAAACCTATTTTGAACATATTATTCATTATAAAGAGATCGTTGAGTTCCCTGTACATGCAATTGGAATTGACTTTGTTTTTGGCGATTCATTGGAACTAATCAAGCAAAACGGCTTCCCTGAAGATAAAGTACTTGCAGCTGGGGTAATCAATGGACGAAATGTATGGCGGGCGAACTTAGAAGATAAAATTGACCAATTAAAAATTATTCAACAATATAGTAAGAGTGACCAATTAATAATCCAGCCATCTTCTTCCTTATTACATGTTCCAGTAACAACAAAATCTGAAGAAAAACTGGATGCTCATGTGAAAGATGGGTTAGCTTTTGCAGATGAGAAGATTGAGGAAATTGTCTTGCTTACGAAAGGGCTTCGTTCCGGAAAAGACGCTATTCAAACGGAACTAGAAGCGAATAAAGAAGCACTAGCTAGTTTTTCCAAATCAACGCATCGAAATAATACCCAAGTACAAGCTGCTATCAATAAATTAGATGCATCTGACGCAACCCGCTCTCTATCGTTTAACGAGCGCATCAAAAAACAGCGTCATGAATTGGATTTACCAGTACTGCCTACAACGACGATTGGTAGCTTACCACAAACAGCGGAAATAAGAAAAACAAGAACAAAATGGCGTAAAGGTGAAATTACAAATAATCAATACGAACAGTTTGTTAAAGATAATATTGAAAAGTGGATAAAGATCCAAGAGGAACTTGGCCTTGATGTTCTTGTACATGGTGAATTCGAACGAACAGATATGGTTGAATATTTCGGTGAAAAACTGAATGGATTTGGCGTCACCGAATACGGCTGGGTTCAGTCCTATGGTTCACGCTGTGTCAAACCACCATTGATCTTTGGGGATGTTTCATTGGATCAACCGATGACAGTAAAGGAAAGTGTTTTTGCTCAAAGCTTAACAGAGAAACCTGTCAAAGGAATGCTAACAGGTCCTGTCACGATTTTAAACTGGTCATTTGCCCATGATGATGTTTCAAGATATACGGTGCAAAATCAGATTGCTTTAGCTCTCAGACAAGAAGTCGAAGCTCTTGAAGAAAATGGTATTAAAATTATTCAAGTAGATGAGCCTGCATTACGAGAAGGACTTCCACTGGACGAAAATAAATGGAAAGAATATTTAGATGCTGCTGTATACGCATTCCGATTAGCAACATCATCCGTAGAGAATCAAACGCAAATCCATACACATATGTGTTATTCGGAATTCAACCATATCTATGATGCGATTGATGGATTAGATGCAGATGTGATTTCGATCGAAACATCCCGAAGTCATGGTGAAATCATTTCTACTTTTGAAGAAAATACGTATGAAAAAGAAATCGGCCTTGGTGTGTATGACATTCACAGTCCGCGTGTTCCAGATAAAGAAGAAATCAAACAAAATATCAACCGCGCATTAAAGACCATACCCAAAGAACAATTCTGGATCAATCCTGATTGTGGGTTAAAAACAAGAAGTGAAGCTGAAACAATTGGGGCATTAAAAGCAATGATTCAAGCTGCTAAAGAAATACGTAAGGAACAATTAACCTATCAAAAGCAATAAAGTAAAGATGTTACTTGTAGTTATTGATCATACACTTTAACTTTTAATGGTGATGGTGAGATTATCGAAGTAGTTAAAGAGAAGAGGCAAAACTATTTTTCCCTCTTCTCTAACTACTTTCTCCTAATATGTAATGGGCCTCGTTATGCTTTTAACTGTGAATTTGATCTAATGTCCACTATTCATTACTATCACGATAACTCACCAAAAAAATAACCCCTACCACAAACATTGTTGTGACAAGGGTTTAACGCTTAGAAGTGGAGATGAATTTCGGAATGAAGTTTCACTCTAGATTACTTTTTTCCTAATTGCAGATGAAATTTTTTCAAATATGAGGACAACAATTAGAATAAAAATAATGATCATTAACGCCTGATCAAAATTTCGTAATGACATAGCAGTATTCAGCTCCACACCAATTCCGCCAGCCCCAACTAATCCTAATACAGCAGCTCCTCGAATCGATTTCTCTGCTGCAAATAAGCTTGTTCCTACAAAAGACGGAAAGCCCATAGGAATAATGGAACCAGAAATGACCCCTAAACGGGATGCTCCAGTTGACTCCAATGCTTGAACAGGTCCTTTATCTATCTCTTCAATTCGTTCTGAGAAAAACCTTCCACAAAAGCCAATCGTATCTACAGCAATGGTAAGTATACCTGCTAAAGGTCCTAATCCAATAGAGATAACAAATATCAATGCAAAAACTAAGTCTGGAATTGTCCGTAATGTTAAGATAATCCCTCTTACTACCGTTCCTATAGCAGGATGCGGACTTGTATTGGTTGCAGCGAGCAATGCAAGCGGCAAACTTAAAATAACACCGATTGTCGTACCAACTAATGCCATTTCTAGTGTTTCAATGATACTTAACGTTATTGGTCCAATTCTTGAAAAGTCTGGAGGAAAGGCATCCCCTAAAAAACTTCCGATATTAAGTATTCCTCTTCCTAATCGTTCAAAGGAAATGTTGGCATTGTTTAATCCCATTGCAATAAAGGCAATGAAAATAACCCAGCAAAGCCAAGTTACAATAGATGGACTTCTGAATCGTGCTGGCATGTTTTTATTCAGGTTTTCATTGTTATTTCCCATCTATTATTCCACCTTCCTTTCCTTCTCAGTAGACTCCTCTTTTGCATAGAGTGAATCAAGAAAAGTACGATCTAACTTCTCAATACTTTCATTTACAACCATTTCCCCTGCATTAAGCGCTATAATTCTTTCACCATATTCTAAAACGATATCCATCTGATGAAGAATACAAATAACCGCTAAACCGCGCTCACGCACAATTTCTAATAATAGATCCATTACTTCACGACCTGCTACTGGATCAAGGCTTGCGATTGGTTCATCTGCAAGTACAATTTCGGGATCTTGCATAAGCATGCGTGCGATAGCAACACGTTGTTGTTGCCCACCAGATAATCGGTCTGCACGACGGTCTGCAAGATGTGCAAGCCCAACTCTTTCCAAACAAGCCATTGCCTTTTCTCTTAATTGTTGTGAAGCGAATGGCGCAAAGGTATGAAACGCGGTTTTGGAATGGCCTAATGCACCAAAAAGAACATTTTGAAACACACTCAAATTATATGTTAAATTAAAGTTTTGAAAGACCATCCCTACCTTTTTACGAATAGGTCTTAATTTGTTTCTCGACAGCTTCGTAATGTCCGTATCATCAATAACAATACTACCTGATGTAGGCTTTTCAAATCCTGTGATGCAACGAAAAAGCGTTGACTTCCCTGATCCATTGTGACCCAATAGTACGACGCCCTCCCCAGGATTCACCTGGAAGCTTACATCATCTAAGGCTTTTGTTGCTCCCGGATAAACTTTTGTCAAATTCTTTACTTCTAACGAAATCATATTAACCTCCAAAATTAATTCGTATTGAACGGATCTTGTGATGTCTTTTCTTGAAATGTATGAATTAACTTATTAATAGAATAATGCGCATCAATTAACGTAGCCACTTCGTTTCCATGCTCATAAGATTCATTTACTAATACCCCATCATATTTCTCATATAAAAGGGGTAAAACATTTTCAAAATGAACACGATCTTCCTTCGTTGTGCTAAATGGAAGATGCATTTTTCCCTTAGAAGCTTGGCTAATGTGAACATTGTAAATCGGTACATTTATAGATTTCACATATGTACTTACATCCCCTAAGCTATGACAGTGCGCCAAATCTAAAGTCATACCAAGATAAGGATTATTCACCTCATTTATCAGTCGATGAATCGCTTCGTTTGTCATGACAAATTCTTTTGGCCGTTTTTCCATATTTTCCAATCCAATTTTGATTCCTAATTGCTCACCGTAGGTTGCAATTTCCTTAAAAACCTCAATCTGTATGGGCCACATGTCTTCCGGCTTATCCTTTGTAGAAGACATTCTGCCAGGGTGCAGGATAATGAGCTCTGCACCAAGCTCCTTTGCAAATTCAATTGTTCCTAGTGTTTGCCTAATGGATTCTCTACGAATTCCTGTATTGATCGATGTAAGGTTAACATCCCGTACGTCTGCATGAATTTGATACAACAGATTATTGTGCTTTAATAATGTTCTAATTTCATCGATGCTTAACGGACTACTCGTAATATGTCCCATCCATAATTCAATTACATCAAATCCTGTCTTACTAACTAATTCGATTGCTTCTTGTAAAGTTAAATTTCTAAGTACATCTGATGACGTTCCAACTGTAAACATATATTAATCCCTTCTATCCAAAAAATGAAAGTTCTTGACACTTACTATTATAAAAATTCATTCAGTGGGAGGAAGATCCCACTGAATGTTAGATAAATCTATTGCATGAATTATCTATAATCCTTTTATTCGTAGTCAACACCTAGAAATTCATATGCTTCGCGCAGTTCATCGTAATCACTATCTTCAGCGATGACAAACTCAGATTCTGAAAATTTATCATTCTCACCTGTAATTAAAATTTGCTCAAGTAAGCTTTCTCCATTTCCAATAAATACATCCTGCATATGTTCGAAGAATGATTCTGGTAGATGAGGTGATGCGACAATTAAGTCATTTGGCAGAGAACCACCTTCAGCCACAACCTTATACTTTCCTTCCCCTTGTTCTGCAACTAACTCCTCATAGTTAAGTTGCGTAATTGCTAATGCGTCTGTTTCCCCAGCAATAAATGCTGCATCCATTGAATCTCCCAACATCTGAATCTTAATATCTTTATCTAAATCAAAACCAGCATCTACTAACATTTTACTTGGCATTAAATAAGCACTTGTTGAACCAACGTCATCCATCGCAATTGATTTTCCTTTCAAATCCTCAATTTTTTCAATACCACTATCTTCATGAGCAATGATTAATGGAAGGTACCCCGGACGTGTCAAAGCAGCAACTGGCTTTGTATTCTCATCTGCAGCTCGCATGAGAACATATTCTGCCCCTCCAGACATGACAACATCTACTTGATCATATTCGAGTGCAGTAATAGCAGTAGTCCGATTAGATAAAGCAAAGAATTCTACTTCTATATCAAGAACCTCTTCCAACTTATCACGGAAAGGCTCAAATTCTACTTGTAATTGTTCAAGTCCTTCAATCCCAGTAGCAGCGAAGCGAAGTGTTTCAGGCCAATCCGACTTGTCCACCTCTTCAGCTTGATTTGTTTCTGTTCCTTCATTTGCAGCAGATGATGTGTTATCTTCATCTGAACCTTCTGTTTCATTCCCACATGCTGCAAGAAACAATAACGACATAACCATTAACACGATAAAAATAGTAGATAATTTCTTCACTTTATTACTCCTCCGATTCAAAATATTCTTTGTTGATGTCACTTAAAACATCCATGTGACTGTATATTTCTTCCTTTTGTAAATGGGCGACTTTTAATAACAGCGCATTACAAAATGAAACAGGTAATGCTAACGAATTCAAATCTTCATAGGAGCCTCGTTTGACCTCCAATATAATATCTGCATTCTTCGCAACCCTTCCCTTTAAATCCTCTGTTATCGAGATCGTTCGTATGTTAAATTTATTCGCATAATTCAATGCAAGTAAAAGCTCTTTGTATTCCCTTTTAAAGCTTACTGTGATAATCAAATCGTCTTTTCTGATCGTCGTTAAGTCCTCAATAAACTCTGCTCCACCACTAATCATTATTTTTGTCTTAATCCCCATCCTTTTCAATCTAAAATCGAGGAAATAAACTAATGATTTCGACATGCCTAATCCCATTAGGACGATATTCTTAGCTTTTGCTATTTCAGTAATAGCCTTATTTATTTCTTCATAGTCAATCTTCTGGATGAACTTAGACATCGTATCAATATCTTTGATGATTTGACTCTCAATCGATTCGTTATTTTCATCGAGTTTATTAAGATTAGATTGCATTTTAATGTTAGGATCTAGATTCATAAGCATTTCATTCGATAGTTCTTTTTTAAATTCTGCGTAATTCTTATACCCTAGCTTTTTCACAAATCGAGATAAGCTCGCCATTGAAATGGCTAATTCCTTACTCATACTTGAAATACTATAATACATATAATTCTCTTTGTTCTCCAAGATCTCTGTGGCGATCTGTTTCTGACCAATTGATAGATTCGCATAGTTATCCTGAATTCGCTGTTTAATCGATTTATTTATACATATCCCCCCTAAGTACTTCTTCTTGGTAATTTAGATTTTACCTATACCTTATTAAATTAAATCCGGTAATTTGTAAAGAATATGTAAATAATGAAAATATTATTTCAGAGTTTTTTTCATATATTATCTTTTGTGGGTATATCAATTAGGAGAAAGATTGGTTCTTTCAATTGAATACGTTCATGTTTATAGATCATCAATCTATATGTACCTTGTTAATTTAATTACAGTAATTGGTTAAGTGATTGTAAAAAGCGAAAATAATATATTTAAATTTTTTTCTTTTTTTTATTGGTTTTTGTGCAAGAACAAATTCAGCCTGAGGTCTTATGTTTACGAGACATGGGTTACTTCTCATTAGATAACCTGTTGTAGATTGGGTGAAAAGGTGGTTATGTACTTCCTATTCCAATAAGGATCCTTCTAAATATTATCCAATTAACCCAATTTGTTTCGTTTGGTCACCTGGTACATCATAACTCCAAGCACATTGATAGTTAGTGCAGGCATCATTTGGAGACTCTTTAACTAATGTTAGAAGTAACTCATTATGGAGGTGAGCATGAATCCAACATAGGCTTGATCAATCTCAGCCACGTGTCGCTAAATTAGACGGTGATCAAATCGTTATCTTTAATGGGCTCAAACCAGAAGATGAACTTAAATGGAAACGGTTTAAGAAAACTTCTAATGAAATTTAATAAATAAAGAATTAAAGGAGTGGTACTTATGGCACAAGATCGTACAGTCATCGTAACTGGCGCAGCTCAAGGAATTGGCCATGCTGTTGCGAAAGCATTTAAAGATAAAGGCGAATTTGTTGCAATTTTTGATTTAAATGAAGAAGCAGCAACAAGTGCTGCAGAAAATTTAGGTAATGCAAAAGGCTACCAAGTTGATGTAGTAAACGAACAAAATGTTAAATCTACAGTTGAACAGGTCATAGATGAGCGTGGAACAGTAGACGTCCTCGTAAATAATGCAGGAGTTCAGTTTATTTCCCCTGTTGAAGATTTCCCAGAAGAAAAATGGGATTTTGTTGTCGATGTCATTCTGAAGGGTGCATTCTTAACAACGAAACATGTTCTCACTTGAACCTTCAGAATTGCAGCAACAGTATTCCTAGCTTCAGACGGTGCTGCAGCAATCATAGGTGAAGCACTCGGCGTTACAGGTGGAAAATAATATCTTAAAAAGGACGAAGTGACAGTCAACTCGTCCTTTATCACTTTTTTACTCCCACATTAAAAATTAGTTATTTTCTTGGCAGGATAACGAATAATTTTAAACCAGAAAATCACTTTTTAATTTAGGCACCCCGCCTACTTCGTACCATTTATAATTGCAAGAATAATTACTTTGTTATTGAAGTATGACTGAGTACTAATCAAAAATGCCATTGTTACAAGAGTTAAGACACTTATTTGAGTCTAGTTTATCAGTTACAAAATTATTGTATAATTACTTTTTTTCATTCAATCCACTTTTACATATTTTCGCAATCTTCCATATCATTTCAGTTTTTTATATAAATTCAGTTTACATTGTACTAATTATTACAATTAAAGCGTGAAGGTTGCGATAAAATATATATAGATAAATTTACAGGAACAAAAAGAGATAGGTTAAGTATTAATGAATTACTGGAAGTGTTAAAAGAGGGCGATACATTAACCGTTACGAAGCTAGACCGTTTCGCTAGAACAATAGCAACCTAACTCTGAATTGGAAGACTTTAAAATTGGTGCTAATGTGCTGAGTTGGGAGATTTATGGGAGCATCTGTGGATTGGAAAAAACAGTTCTATTTCAGCAGAACAGTATATAACCTTGTCTTTTATAGTGACGGAAATAAAACTATTTTAAAGGATAATTATATTCTTCCAAAAATTTGATTAAAAGTAATTGAAGGGATCACGATTGGACACAAATCGAGCACAAGAAAAAAATACCCTTGCCACAAACATTAATGTGACAAGGGTTAAGGCATTTATCCTATACTGCCTTCCATTTCAAACTTGATTAGACGGTTCATTTCTACTGCATATTCCATTGGAAGCTCTTTTGTAAATGGCTCGATAAAGCCCATTACAATCATTTCCGTTGCTTCTACTTCAGTCAATCCTCTACTCATGAGGTAGAATAATTGTTCTTCAGAAACTTTGGAAACTTTAGCTTCATGCTCCAATGAGATATTTTCATTTAAAATCTCATTGTATGGAATTGTATCAGATGTAGATTCATTATCCATGAGTAACGTATCACATTCGATGTTTGCACGAGCTCCTTCTGCTTTACGGCCAAAGTGAACAAGTCCACGATACGATACTTTCCCACCTTGTTTAGAAATGGATTTTGAAACAATGGTGGATGATGTGTTTGGTGCTAAGTGATGCATTTTAGCGCCTGCATCCTGTACTTGACCTTTACCAGCAATAGCTATTGAAAGTGTGTTACCACGAGCACCTTCACCCCTTAGAAGAATTGCAGGGTACTTCATTGTTAATTTAGAACCGATGTTACCATCAATCCATTCCATCGTCGCATTCGCATCACATACAGCACGTTTCGTAACTAGGTTATATACATTGTTTGCCCAGTTTTGAATTGTTGTATAACGGCAATATGCATCTTTCTTAACAATGATTTCAACAACTGCACTATGAAGTGAGTTTGTTGTATACACTGGCGCTGTACAACCTTCAACATAGTGAACAGAAGCACCTTCGTCAACAATGATCAATGTTCTTTCAAATTGTCCCATATTTTCAGAGTTAATACGGAAGTATGCTTGTAATGGTGTGGTTGTTTGAACACCTTTTGGAACATAGATGAATGATCCACCAGACCATACAGCAGAGTTAAGAGCAGAGAATTTATTATCCGAATACGGAATTACTTTACCAAAGTATTCTCTAAAGAGATCTTCATGTTCTCGCAATGCAGTATCTGTATCTGTAAATAGGATACCCAAATCTGATAAATCTTGTTTCAAGCTATGGTATACTACTTCCGATTCGTACTGTGCTGATACACCAGCCAAATATTTTTGTTCTGCTTCAGGAATTCCAAGTTTGTCAAATGTCTCCTTGATTTCTGCAGGCACTTCATCCCAAGTTGTTCCTTGTTTTTCAGATGGTTTTACATAATAAATGATCTCATCGAAGTCTAAACCAGTAAGATCCCCACCCCACTGTGGCATTGGACGCTCATAGAAATGTTCAAGAGCTTTTAGGCGATAATCCAGCATCCACTGTGGTTCTTCTTTCAATTTGGAGATTTCTTCGACGACTTTCTTTGTTAAGCCTCTTTCCGTACGAAAAACAGAGACATCTTTATCAGCAAATCCATATTTATATTCATCGATTTCCGGCATATTTTTAGCCATTTATAAAACCTCCTATTGGTATTTTAAAAAACATTATACCTTAGTCTTCGTTTACACCCTTTTCCATAGCCTTCCATGCTAAAGTGGCACATTTGATTCTTGCTGGAAATTTAGAAACACCCTGAAGTGCTTCAATATCTTCCAAATCAAATTCTTCTGTATCAATATCTTTTCCAAGCATCATATCGGAAAAAGCATGTGACATTTTAACTGCGTCTTCTACTTTTTTCCCTTTAATTGCCTGTGTCATCATGGAAGCTGATGACATACTGATGGAACAACCTTCACCGTCAAATTTAGCATCTTTAACAATACCATCTTCAACTTGCATTTGCAGTTGGATCCGGTCACCACAGGTCGGGTTGTTCATATCTATTGTCATAGCATCACCATCAATATTCCCGCGGTTTTTTGGATTCTTGTAATGATCCATAATTACTTGTCGGTAAAGCGTATCGAGGTTATTTAAAGCCATTGCCAAAATACTCCTTTGTCTTTAACAGTCCATCCACAAGGCTATCAATATCTTCGTTCGTATTATAAAGATAGAAGCTTGCACGTGCAGTTGCGGATACTTCCAACCATTTCATCAATGGTTGTGCACAATGATGTCCAGCACGCACTGCAATCCCAAAAGAATCGAGTACTGTCGCTGTATCATGCGGATGAACGTCATCTAGATTAAAAGTAACTAGTCCTGCACGTTTTTCTGGGCCATAGATTGTCATACCATCTATTGTGCGTAATTGCTCCATAGCATAATCTGCTAATTTTTGTTCATGTTCCAAAATGTTATCCTGGCCAACTTCAAGAAGAAAGTCAATTGCTGCACCAAGTCCAATAGCCCCTGCAATAATGGGTGTACCACCTTCAAATTTCCAAGGTAGTTCTTTCCATGTGGAGTCATAAAGATTTACAAAGTCAATCATTTCTCCACCGAATTCAACAGGTTCCATATTTTCGAGGTGTTCTCGCTTACCATACAATACCCCTATCCCTGTTGGTCCACACATTTTATGACCGGAAAAAGTGTAAAAATCACAATCCAAATCGGTTACATCCACTTTGATATGTGGTGCACCCTGGGCACCATCAACTAAGATTACTGCACCATTTTCATGTGCTATCTTCGCTATTTCCTTTATTGGGTTGACCGTACCCAATACATTAGAAACATGTGTAACAGCTACAATTTTCGTATTGTCTGTGACCGTTGCACGAACATCCTCCAATGTAATGGTTCCATCTGCTTGGAGTGGTATATATTTCAATGTTGCACCAGTAGCCTTTGCCGCTTGTTGCCAAGGTATGATATTGCTGTGATGCTCCATTGGAGTAATCACAATCTCATCTCCTGCAGTTAAATTGGCTCTAGCATAACTGGAGGCAACTGTATTGATCGCTGTAGTTGTACCACGGCTGAAAATAATCTCAGCTGTACTTTCTGCATGAATAAATCCACGGACCTTTTCACGTGCACCCTCATATTTATCTGTGGCCCGTGTGCCCAGTGTATGAACACCACGGTGAACATTTGAATTATCTTCACGGTAATAGTTATTAACTGCCTCAATTACTGATACCGGTTTTTGAGATGTTGCAGATGAATCAAGATATACTAATGGATGTCCATTGACTTCCTGATTTAAAATTGGAAACTGTTCTTTAATGGCTGAAACATCCATTAATTAACTTTCCTTTCAATTACTTGAGTCAATTGTTTTCTAACAGACTCAATTGGAATTTGAGATACAACCGGGTCAAGGAAACCATGAATAACAAGACGCTCTGCTTCTTCCTTCTTCAATCCACGGCTCATCAAGTAATACATTTGAAGCGGATCCACACGACCTACTGAAGCGGCATGTCCTGCAGTTACATCATCTTCATCAATTAACAGGATTGGGTTTGCGTCGCCACGTGATTTCTCACTTAGCATCAATATACGTGATTCCTGTTCCGAATTGGATTTCGTTCCACCATGCTCAATTTTCCCAATCGCATTGAATATAGTTGTCGCACTGCCTTTCATAACACCGCGTTGTAGGATATAGGCATCTGTTTCTTTTCCAAATTGACGAATGCTAGCTGTGAAGTTCTGTGTTTGCTTTCCACGTCCAACTGTTACAGCTTTCGCTTCTGATGTTGAATTGTCACCAAGTAGGTAAGTAATATTTTCAGAAACGGTATTACCATCATTCATTTGTCCTAATGCCCAGTTAATTTTTGCATCGCGATGGCCAACGCCTCGACGATTTATATACGTTGTTGTGCCAGCAGCAAAATTATCTACTGCTCCATATGCTACTTGTGCATTATCATGCGCAAAAACTTCTGTTACAATGTTTGCTATTGTTTCCTGTTCATCGTTATGTGAAATATAGTTTTCTACATACGTAAGGGAACTTCCTTCTTCAGCTACAACCAAAACATGATTGAAAAGTGCTGTTTCAGGATCTTCCTGCCAGAAAATAGCTTGTAGTGGTTCCTCTACTTGAACATTTTTTGGAATGTAAACAAAAATTCCACCATTAACTAATGCTGCATGTAGTGCTGTTAAGCGGTTTTGATCGACAGCAACAGCATCTTTCATGTAATATTTTTCTACAAGATCACTGTGTTCGTTCATTGCAGTAAAAATATCGGTGAAAATAACACCTTTATTTTTAAGTTCTTCATTTAATGTATTGTATGCAACAGAATGGTTACGCTGAATCAAAAGATTCTGAGGCGCATTTCCTTCATCAAAATACGCTTGCATTTCTGCAGGCAAATCTTTAACGGAAGAAATTGCTTCTCCTTCTTTAAATTCATGTTTGAAATTACTGAAATTCCAATTGCCGATTTTCGTTTTATCCGGTTTTGGCATTTCAAGTGTATCTGCAATTTCCAAAGCATTAAGACGTAACGAATTCATCCATTGTGGTTCATTACGGTTTTTGGAAAACTGGTCTATATAATCTTTATCAAATGGAAGCTTAGTTTCTACAGCCATCAATTACCCCTCCTAACGTTTAAGCGTTTTGTTCAACTGTTTCGTCTTCAATACCTAATTCTTCTTTAATCCACTCATATCCTTCTTCTTCCAGACGCTTAGCAAGTTCAGGTCCACCAGACTTAACAACACGACCTTGCATCATTACATGAACGAAATCCGGTGTAATGTAGTTTAATAAACGTTGGTAGTGGGTAATAATTAAGCAACCAAACTTATCGTTGCGCATTTTATTAATCCCATCAGAAACAACTTTCAATGCATCGATATCCAATCCAGAGTCAATTTCATCCAGAATTGCAATTGCAGGTTTTAACTGCATTAACTGAAGAATCTCATTACGTTTTTTCTCTCCACCTGAGAATCCTTCGTTTAAGTAACGAGTAGCCATGTTTTGATCAATTTCAAGGAAATCAAGGTCTTTATCCAATTGTTTAATAAATTTCATCAGTGAAACTTCATCACCTTCGTCACGTCGTGCATTGATTGCAGAACGGAGGAAATCTGAAGTTGTTACACCACTGATTTCACTTGGATATTGCATTGCAAGGAATAGACCTGCACGTGCACGCTCATCAACTTCCATTTCCAATACATCTTCACCGTCAAGAAGAATACTTCCTTCTGTTACTTCATATTTCGGATGTCCCATGATTGCAGAAGCAAGTGTGGATTTACCAGTTCCGTTAGGTCCCATAATTGCGTGGAATTCTCCACCCTTTATCGTAAGGTTTGCACCTTTTAATATCTCTTTGTCTTCAATGGAAACATGAAGATTCTTAATTTCTAAAACTGATCCTGACATAAAACATACCTCCAAATACTATATTTTCTAGATATCGAATGAATTTACATCCATTCTCAACTTATTCTCATTACAATCTTAAAGCATTTCAAATCAATAATCAACTCTTTTAGATTAGCAGTAATAAAGGGTTAAGTCTATTTTTTAAATTTTCCCTAAATGAAAATAGAAAACCCTAATTGGTTTGTTTCCCACTATTCTTTCTTATTTGTTTTCTATATACAAAAAAACACTGATACTCAAATTCTGAGCATCAGTATTTCATTTTATTTAGGTAGTTGACTATCAAATTCAGAGGTTAACATTTTTGCCTCTTTATATTCTTCATCACGTTGTTTTTCAATCTTCATACGCGTTTCCAATCTTCTTCCATACTCTTCATAATTGACATGTCGGGCTTGAGTCATTCCTTTTTCCATTTCAGAAGTGTACCTCATGTCTATTCCACTATTAATAGTGAACCATCCCTTTCAAGATTTTGTATATTTATAGTAACACAAGGACGATTCCCTTAACAAAATGGATATAAACCTTTTTCGAACGAAAAAACTATATATGGTCGCACCACACCACTGAAATGATATGTCACCATAATATTCTAATAAATAGCTAGCGTATCCTCTGAAATACTCAGCATTCAGCCTGAGCAGCTATTCCGAACCCCTTGTCCTCAAATTAAATTAGTTAATTTTCGCCACCAACAGGAACAACTGCACCTTCGTATTTCTCAATAATAAAGTTCTGAATTTCTTCTGAGTGAAGTACATCAACCAAAGTATTCAGTGCTTCATTTTCTTTATCTTCGGATTGAACAGCAATAATATTTGCATACTCAGATTCATCCCCTTCAATAAACAATGCATCCTCAAGTGGGCTTATCCCCGCTTCAATAGCATAGTTTGTATTGATAACAACAAGTGCTTCTTCCTCTGAATTATAATATTCAGGCAGGAATGCAGCTTCATAATCAGGGGAGAATGTTAGATTTTTAGGATTTTCTGTTATATCTTCGATGGTTGCTGCTGATTTCTCAATACCTTCATCCAATGTGAGTAATCCTTCCGCTTCAAATAACGCTAAAATTCTTCCGTGGTCTGCAACGGAATTACTCATGATAACCTCTGTTCCATCTGCAATCTCATCAATGCTTGTTATCCCTTTGGAGTAAACACCCATTGGTTCTATGTGAATGCCACCAATAGATTCGATTTCATAACCCGTATCTGCAACCGTTTGGTTTAAGTAAGGACCATGTTGGAAAAAGTTTGCATCCAGGTCACCACTTGCTAGATCATCATTCGGAAATACGTAATCCTGATATTCTTCAATATTTAATGTGATTCCTTGCTCCTCAAGTAAAGGTTTTGCTTCTTCTAAAATTTCTGCGTGTGGGACACTTGAAGCGCCAACAGTAATAACAGTCGCTTCTTCTGTGCCACCCTCCGTTGTTTCGTTTTCACTTCCTGTGTCAGAATTATTTCCACCACATGCAGCAAGAAGTAATACAAATGCTAGTGATAATAACGCTAAAATCTTTTTCATCCTTATCTCTCCTTTTATGTTGTTATCTATGTGAAATTGGCATTCGCCTATAGACAAATCAAATTATCTTTTATCCATTTTATTCGTAATAAAGTCTCCAATAAATTGGAAAATAAAGACGATAATTACAATGATAATCGTACAAAGGAATACAACATCAAAATCTCGACGTTGGAAACCAAAGTAATATGCATAATTTCCAAGACCACCTGCACCGATGACACCAGCCATTGCGGTATAACCGATTAAAGCGATGGCTGTAACTGTAATTCCTGACACAAGTGCAGGCATCGATTCAGGTATGAGAACTTTGGTAATAATAGTACTTGTCTTAGCACCCATCGATTTTGCCGCCTCGACAACTCCTTTATCCACTTCCTTTAAAGCTATTTCAACGAGTCTGCCATAAAACGGTGCTGAACCGATAATCAGTGCAGGTAATGCTGCATTTGGTCCTCGTATTGTCCCGACTAAAAAATCGGTAAAAGGGAATAACAATAAAATTAGAATAATGAATGGAATAGCTCGGAAAATATTTACAAATGCAGCCACTATTAAATTAATATACTTATTTTGCCATATTCCTTCTTTTGAAGTCAGAAAAAGAAGCAACCCCAGAATCAAGCCTATAATAGCTGTTCCGATTAAAGCAAGGATTGTCATATAGAATGTTTCATATGTAGCCACCCAAAGATCATCCATACTAATATTAGGAAATAAATTAGTCAGCATTTTCGATAACCTCCACTTCTACAGAGGTTTTTCCCTGAACAAAGTCCACTGCAGTTTGAATTTCTGCTATTTCCCCTTTTACGTGAACAAACAATGTACCATATCCACCAGCCTGTGTTTGTGTAATTTTCCCATGCAATATATTAAGGTCGATATCAAACTTTTTTGCTAACTCACTGATAAGGGCCTGGTTCGTTGTTTCACCAAGAAAATGTAAGCGAAGAACCTTTCCTTCGTTATGATAGGACTTGATAATATTCGATATATCATCATCTTGATTATCAGATTTCATGATCTGTTCCACAAATTTCTTCGTTACCGATTTTTTAGGATGTGTGAAGACTTCAAGTACTTGTCCCTGTTCAACAATTTCCCCTTGTTCCATGACAGCAACCTGATTACAGATTTTGCGAATAACATGCATTTCATGGGTAATGAGAATGATTGTCAAGCCAAGCTTTTCATTAATATCCACTAACAGATCCAAAATGGAATTCGTTGTTTCCGGATCCAATGCAGATGTTGCTTCATCACAAAGTAATACTTTCGGATTATTTGCGAGTGCACGGGCAATTCCTACACGTTGCTTTTGTCCACCACTTAACTGGGATGGGTATGCCTTTTCACGTCCATTAAGTCCGACAAGGTTTATCAGTTCCTGTACACGTCTAGAGCGATTTACTTTAGAAACACCTGCTATTTCTAATGGAAAGGCAATATTATCTTCAACCGTTCTCGACCATAATAGGTTGAAATGTTGAAAAATCATACCGATTTCCTGGCGCGCAAGCCGAAGCTTCTTCGTATTTAATGCTGTGATCTCTTGGTTGTCAATTATCACTTTACCGGCGGTAGGTTCTTCAAGTCGATTAAGCAATCGTACGAACGTACTTTTACCAGCACCACTATAGCCGATAACACCATAGATTTCGCCTTCTTTAATATTAAGGGTCAAATCATCAACAGCTGTTATATTTGTTTTGTTTAGACTAAAGATTTTACTTAAACCCTCAATCGAAATCATTGCGTATCCTCCTCTTTAAAATCATTCCATGCAATAAAAAACGCCCCTCTGCCCGAGAACAGAAAGACGTACTATATATAATATATGTCTCACGTTCTCTCATCTGTCACAGTACTACATTGCAGGATTTGGCACCTTTCAAAATTACATTTGAAGGTTGCCGCGGTTTCAAAGGGCCAGTCCCTCCGCCGCTCACGATAAGAGATAGTAACTATTAAGTTCTTGAATCAATGAGACTATAGTAGCACGGTTATATAGTCATGTCAATATTTAAAGTAGTTGTTCAAAAAGCCAGTAAAATGACCTCCATATTTCTAGTAGGTTTTCTGTTATCGTTAGTTTTTCACAAACAACTCTGGTTTATACTCCATTAAATAACGATAGATATTCCCTGTTGATTGGAAGGCATATACTTTTTCCTTAATCTGATTACCTTCCTTAATTAACAGGCATGGAACACTTTCTACCTTATTATTTAACATATAATCAGGATACAAGGAGGCATTCATTTCATAAAATATGTCTTCCTGATGTACTGCTTCAATTTTTTCAAGCATTGCTCGTGCGACACTGCATGTTCCACAAAATGGAGTATAGATATATAAAAGCATTCGTTCCTGTTCAAGCGTTTCTTTTGTAATTGTTTGCATCATTATCACCTTATATCTTTGGACTAAAATAAAAATATGGGATGGATGGAAAAACGCCTGCTTAGCAACGCACTAGCGAGTACCTTCTCCGGTGTTGCCGCGACTTCGCGATATTCACTGCTGACATAAATATGTTCTGCATGCGGAAGTTCACGTGCAAGCTGTTTCCGTAACTTAATCCCTGGTTTATCCTCGTCAACCATTATAAAAACATCTTTAACATCTAATTCGTATGTTTCCAGCAGTTCATCAAACTTCTCTACACCTAGCGTACCATTTGTACAAATAATCGTAACATTGTCATTGATAATCTTTTCAATCTGTCGTTTATCTGTCAGTCCTTCGACAATAATTACTTTGTCTGAATCAGTAGTTATCATCACATAGCACTCCTTATGCAAGCAAGAAAGATGCTCATTTACATACATTATATGATAAAGTTAAGGCTGACTATACACATTTAGTCGTGTTAGCCAGCCTAAGTGGTATTATTCTTCGATAAGTGCTTTGTATTGATCTGCTGATAGTAATTCATCAAGCTCTGATTCATTCGATGGTTCCACAACAACCATCCATGCTTTTTCATAAGGTGATTCGTTCACAAACTCCGGACTGTCATCCAATTCTTCGTTCACTTCAACGACTTTGCCGCTTAATGGAGCATATAATTCAGATACTGTCTTAACAGACTCAACACTACCGAAAGGCTCATCAACTGTTAGCTCATCACCAACTTCAGGTAATTCAACAAAGACAATATCGCCAAGTTCATCTTGAGCAAATGCCGTAATACCGATTCGTACATTTCCATTCTCTTTTTTTATCCATTCGTGTTCTTTTGAATATAATAATTCCTCTGGTAAGCTCATTCTTATCCCTCCATTAATTAATTCCATTCTAACTATACAATTTAATGCTCTGTTTTTCTAGTCCCTGTTTTGCTTATTTCCAGTTTTCTTGGAACGTTTCTTCTTTGAATCCAACGGTAACCTTTTCACCATTCGTTACAATCGGTCGCTTAATCAGCATTCCATCAGAGGCCAATATTTCTGCCATTTCCTCGGTGCTGGCTTCCTTGATTTTATCTTTGATATTTAATTCACGGTACTTCTTGCCACTTGTATTAAAGAATTTCTTGGCAGGTAGATCACTTTTTTCGATAAGATTCAATAGTTCTTCTTTTGATGGAGTCTCCTCCACAATATGTACACTTGTATAATCGATTTGATTATCTTCAAACCACTTTTTTGCCTTTTTACATGTACCACAGTTTGGGTACCAGTAAAATGTCAATGCCACTCGATAACCCCCTAACACTAGTAAATTTATTTTAGTATACCAAATCCTATGTTCATTAATCCATTGTAATTGCTTTTACTTTAATCTTTGGGACTTAAGTTATTCGACCCACAGAAAAGAATTGTTGCTTTATAAACCTCACAACCAAGATAAACAGTGTCAGCAACTCTAACCAGCTTGGGGAAATACACGGAGACTCCTGCGGGAAGAGTGACATAGGTGAGACACTGAAATGCGTTAGTATAAAGGTCTCACCAGCCGCCTTAGGATGCGCGCATTTTATTTCCCATAGCGGTCGCCGAAGTTACTTATCTTAAGTCTCAGCTTAAAACATTGTGTCAATAATAAAGAAGAAAAAAGTCTCTGCAAGAGGGCAGAGACTTTTTGGGCAATTTATAAGGCGTATTTCTCTTCTTTAATGATTACAGCTGCGATATCTCGTTTTTTAGCTACTACATTTATTGGTGTGTGACGAGTTAATTTGCGGAGGGAGGCGAGCATCGTACGTAATGTATCCCCTTCTTCGACGGTAATCAGTGTTTCTTTTGCATCTGCTTCAATACGGTTGAAAGCTTCCTGTACATATACTTGTGTATATAATAATTTAAGTCTATTTTTCTCTTCTCCTGTTTTACTGATTGCCTTTTCTGTACGAAGAATAGCAGATTCCATATTATAAACTTCTGCAGTCATGTCAGCAAGATTAACTAAAATTTCCTGTTCCTTTTCAAGATTTTTACCATATTTTTGTGCTGCAAGTCCCGCTCCAAGGAGAACCATTTTCTTAGCATTACGCAGTAAATGTTTTTCCTGTTCCAATGCCTCAGTCCCAATTTCTTCTGGCACCATCATCATCAGTTCCTCTTGTAGCCCTTGCGCTTTCTGTAATAATGGCAGTTCACCCTTCATCGCTTTCTTCAAGAGGGTGCCAGGTACGAGTAGTCGGTTGATCTCATTCGTTCCTTCAAATATACGGTTGATCCGGGAATCACGATAAATACGTTCCACTTCATACTCCTGCATAAAACCATATCCACCATGCATTTGCACAGCTTCATCTGCCGTATAATCAAGTAATTCTGTTGCCATATATTTATTCATGGAACACTCAATTGCATACTCTGCAATCGCTCTTGCAATTTCACGTCCATCCTTTAATTGCTCATCGGATAATGCACCCATACGTTGTTCGAATAGACCAACTGTACGGTATACAGCACTTTCATTTGCATAGATGCCAGCAGCCATTGTAGCAAGTTTTTCCTGTGTTAACGAGAAACTAGAAATCGGCGTATTGAACTGTTTACGCTCGTTAACATATTTCACAGCAAGTTCAAGCGCCCGTTTGGATCCACCTACACCTCCTACAGCAAGCTTGTAACGACCAACGTTAAGAATATTAAATGCAATTACATGACCTCGCCCTTTTTCACCTAAAAGATTCTCAACAGGTACTTCCGCATCTTGCAAAATGAGCGTACGGGTAGATGAACTTTTGATTCCCATTTTCTTTTCTTCAGCACCTGTCGAAACACCAGAAAAATCGCGTTCAACAATAAATGTAGAGAAATGTTCCCCATCGATTTTTGCATAGACAACGAACACATCTGCAAATGCAGAATTCGTAATCCACTGTTTTTCACCATTTAAAATATAATGTGTTCCAGCATCATTCAGCTTTGCCGTCGTTTTAGCACCCAATGCATCTGATCCCGAACTCGGTTCGGTCAGAGCATATGCCGCCAACCATTCCCCTGTTGCCAATTTCGGTAAATATTTTTCCTTTTGCTTATCATTACCGAAAAACACGATTGGCAATGAACCGATTCCAACATGTGCACCATGACTGATTGAAAAGCCACCAGCTCTTGAAAATTTCTCAGTTATTAAGGATGAACTAATTTTATCGAGGGCTAGCCCTCCATATTCTTCGGGTATATCTGCACTTAACAAACCAAGCTCCCCTGCTTTTTTCAACAGTTCTACAGAGTTATCAAATTCGTGATTTTCTAATTTTTGGATCTTTGGCAAAACCTCTCCAATAACAAAATCCTCCGTTGTCTTGGAAATCATTTTATGCTCTTCGGTAAAATCCTCTGGCGTAATAATATCATCACCAGTTAAATCCTCTACTAAAAAAGCGCCACCTTTAAACAGCCTTTCTTTCGTTTCGCCCATGATAATCTCCCTTTCCATTATAGAAATTTCCGTGTTTGCGACTTAGCCTGACATATGGACTTCAGCATTTATCCTTCCATTATTTGCTTACAACAGTTCAAAAACTCCAGCCGCTCCCATACCGCCGCCAATACACATCGTGACAATACCGAACTGATCATTCCGTCGCTTCATTTCATGCATCAATGTTAATGTCAGTTTCGTTCCCGTACATCCTAGTGGGTGTCCAAGTGCAATTGCTCCCCCGTTCACATTAACTTTATCCACATCCAAATCGAGTGCCTGAATAACACGTAACGATTGAGAAGAAAACGCCTCATTCAATTCAAACAAGCCAATATCCGAAAGTTCCAGCCCAGCAAGCTTTAATGCTTTTGGAATTGCCTTTACTGGACCTACACCCATAATCTCTGGTTCAACTCCAGCTACAGCAAAGGAACGGAATTTCAAAACTGGTATTAGGCCTTCTGCTTCAGCCTTTTCCCGATCCATTAGAAGTACGGATGCTGCTCCATCACTCATTTGCGATGCATTTCCGGCTGTTACGGAGCCATTTATATGAAATGCTGGTCGTAATTTGGCAAGTATTTCGGATGTGGTGCCAGGTCGAACGCCCTCATCCATTTCAAACATAAAACGTTTTTCTTCGATTTTATGATTCTCACCAACGAATCGTTGTGTGACTTCAACAGGAACTATTTCATCCTTAAATTTCCCACTCCCTATTGCTTTTGCTGCACGTTTATGACTTTCTACAGCGAAAGCATCTTGATCTGTTCGGGAAATTCCGAAACGATTTGCAACTTCTTCTGCTGTATAGCCCATACCCATATAATAGCCAGGTGCGTCACTAACCAATTTTGGATTTGGCTTAATTACATGACCTCCCATTGGTAATAGACTCATAGATTCGGCCCCGCCAGCAATCATCGTATCGCTTGCACCAACCATAATGCGTTCTGCAGCATAGGCGATACTTTGTAAACCAGAAGAACAATAACGATTGATCGTTATTCCTGGAACATCTTTCGGAAGACCTGCCAATGCTGCGACATTCCTTGCCATATTCATTCCCTGCTCTGCTTCTGGGGTAGCACATCCGATAATGACGTCATCAATTGTCCCGTCATAGCCTCCCGCTCGTTTCAATGTTTCTTTAATAGTATATGCTGCTAAATCGTCTGGTCTCGTATCTGAAAGTGATCCTTTACCAGCTTTTCCTACCGGTGTTCTTGCGCCTGCAACAATAACTGCTTCCTTCACGTTATCTCCCCCTTTTCCGCTTAATTGCGTAGTGGCTTCCCTTTAACAAGCATATGTTGCATTCTTGCCTGTGTAAGTGGTTCGGCAATTAGACTTAAGAATGCTTCTCGTTCCAGATCCAGCATGACTTGCTCATCTATTAATGTACCTTCTTTGATTCGTCCTCCAGATAATACATATGCTAATTTTTCTGCAATCTTTACATCATGCTCGGAAGCATATCCACCATATGCCATCGTTTTTGCTCCCATCACCATTGCTGTGTAACCCGCATCACCAACTACCGGTATCTTCTCCCTTTGGGGTTTCTTATATCCTGCTTTAGCTAAAGCAAGCACGCGCTCTTTTGCATCAAATAAAAGATGGTCAGGGTTCGCACTGATCCGATCGTTTTTATCCAAGAATCCATTTTCAATTGCCTCAGCAGCAGATATGGATACTTTTGCTGTCGCTACTTTCTCGAAAACCTTATTAGCAATTTTCGTGAAATCAAAATCAACACCATGTGGAAGGTTCCGTAAGTTTTTTAGATAAAGCTCCTTTGTACCTCCACCGCCTGGTATCAGCCCAACACCAACCTCAACCAAGCCAATATACGTTTCAGGTGATGCTTGAATTGCTGCAGCAGGCAAAGATACCTCTGCACCGCCACCAAGCGCCATATTAAATGCAGCAGTAACAACTGGTTTCTCGGAATACTTAATAGCCATCGCCATATTCTGGAACCTCCGAATAACCAATTCCAGTTCAAAGAAGTTATCGTCCTGAGCTTCCATCAGCATCATTGCAAGGTTTGCGCCAACACAGAAGTTTTTTCCCTGATTCCCTATCACGAGACCTTCGTAGTTTCTATCCACCTCTTCTATGGCGTCATTTACCATTTGGATAATATCTGGGCCAATTGCATTACTTCTGGAATGAAATTCGAGCAATGCAACACCGTCACCCATATCGATTAAACTGGCACCCGTATTCTTCTTAATAACTCCATTGACTTCTTTTAAATTCTTAATATTAATTTCTTTTTGATTGACCTCCTGCACTTGGTACTTGCCTTGATTATAGAAATAAATGGTACCGTTCTCTCTTTTGTAGAACGATTCATTGCCCTGATCAAGCATTCCCAACACCCAAGCAGGTACTGTTTCTCCTTCCCCCTGCATCCGCTCCACAGAGTTCTTTAGCCCAATTGCATCCCACGTTTCAAATGGTCCAACTTCCCAGCCAAATCCCCATTTCATTGCCTGATCGATGGAGATAATATTATCAGCAATTTCGCCGAGTAATTCAGCAGAATAAATTAACATTGGCTTTAGAACAGACCAAATGAAGTCTCCTGCTTTGTCACCTTCCGCTGATATAAGCGCTTTCAATTTTCGACGTATTCCTTTTTCCTGTTTTGCCATTTCCGTTGCTTGTGTTTTTAACTTTTTCCTTGCTTCGTATTCAAGTGTTGTCGGATTTAATTCATATATAGTACGGTCTTTTTTCACAAAAAATCCTTGGCCACCTTTTGCACCTAACAAGCCCTTTTCTAGCATTTCCTGCATAAAATCTGGTATATCAAATACTTCCTTTTCAGCTCCATTCACCTGATCATATACATTTTTAGCTACATGACTGAATGTGTCCAGTCCTACAACATCGAGTGTGCGGAATGTAGCACTTTTCGGTCTGCCAATTAGTGGTCCTGTTACCGAATCAACTTCACCAACACTGAATCCACCTTTTTGCATTTCTCTTACCGTTACAAGCAAGCCATATGTTCCAATTCGATTCGCAATAAAATTCGGAGTATCCTTTGCTTCGACAACACCTTTTCCAAGTATATCTTCACCAAATTGTTTCATAAAGGATAGCACTTCTGGTTCCGTATACGTTGTCGGTACAACTTCTAGCAGTTTCAAATAACGTGGGGGATTGAAAAAATGCGTTCCAAGAAAATTCTTTTTCATATCTTCTGAACAATCTTCTATCATTGCTTCCACTGAAATTCCTGATGTATTGGAACTGACGATTGTTCCTTCTGTACGATTATCATCTATAGTTGCCAATACTTTCTTTTTCACTTCCAAATTCTCTACAACCACCTCGATAATCCAGTCAACATCTGCTACCTTCTCCATATCATCTTCCATATTGCCCACCGAAATTAGTTCAAGACTCTTCTTAGTTGTAATTGGTGATGGCTTTTGTTTTAGTAATGCTTTTTTACTTAATGAAGCAATACGGTTTCTCACTTCAGGATGCTCTAATGATAGCCCTTTTTTTTCTTCCTCTTTTGTCAATTCCCTTGGTACGATATCGAGCATGATAACTGGTATTCCAAGATTCGCTAGGTGTGCAGCTATTCCGGATCCCATGACACCTGTTCCTAGTACTGCTGCACTTTTTATTGCCTGCATCATCATTTATCCCCCAATCTATAGTTGAATGAATACTCATTCATTTTTAAACAAAATAAAAGGACAGTTTCCTATCCATCTATCTCATACTATAATCTAATTTCAGATATTTCGCAATAATTTTATTAATTATTTTAAGCAATTAGGAAACATATGAGTTGCCGCAAAAGTACAATGAAAGCAATCATTTCCTTGTTTTATTTTTGTCATTCCCCTATTAATCCTGATTTACAATCCCTCTAATCGTAACCGTTACTATTTACAAATCGTAATCATTACGTTATGATACTAAAGTGCAATTCTTATGATGACGGAGGATTAATTAATGAGTTTTTTAAAAACAATACCCTTGCTATTATTTTTCATACTAATCGTTGCAGGTTGTTCTTCTACTGAGGAGGATTCTACAACAAATGATGACAAACTAACTATTTATACATCTATTTACCCTATCCAGTATGCTGTGGAAAGAATCGGTGGGGATACAGTATCAGCAAAGACTGTTTTTCCTCCAGGTGTTGATGCACATACGTATGAGCCTACAACGAAGGACATGACCTCCATTGCTGATAGTTCTGCTTTCATTTATATGGGTGCTGGCATGGAAGGATTCGCAGAAAGTGCTGCAGATGCATTAATCTCCCAAGATGTTAGTCTTATAGAAATTGGTGTGCATGATGAACTTTTCCATTCAGAGGATCAACATGAGCATGATTCTGATGCAGGAAATGGACATGAAGAAACTGATTCACATGACGGCCATAATCATGGTGATCATGATCCACATATTTGGATTGATCCGGTACGAATGATCGAAATGGCAGAAATTATTAAAACCGAACTGATAACATTAAATCCAAATGAAGAAGCGCTTTATAATGAAAACTTTACTGTATTAGAAGGAGATCTTCAGGAGTTGGATAAACGTTTTACGGAAGTACTAAGCAATAAGAATGATAAAAATATCCTAGTCTCCCATGCTGCCTATGGTTATTGGGAAGAAAAATATGGGTTAGAGCAAATAGCCATTAATGGATTGTCATCCAGCAGCGAACCATCCCAGAAGGATTTAACAAAAATTATTGATCAAGCAAGGGAATACGATTTAAACTATATTATTTTCGAACAAAATAGTTCGAATCGTGTTTCCGAAATTATTCAGGAAGAAATCGGTGCTGAATCACTAATTATTCATAATTTAGCTGTATTAACGGAAGATGACATAACAAATAATGAAGATTATTTCTCCTTAATGGAACATAACTTAGAAGTTCTTGACAAGGCTACAAACTAAGTAAAGAAGAGGTGTTATCATGACGGAACCTGTCGTATCCATGAAGAATATAAGTTACAGCTATGAAAGTAAAAAGGTGCTCGACCATGTTAATTTTGAAGTGCCTCAAGGATCTTTCATGGGGTTAGTTGGCCCAAATGGTGGCGGTAAAACAACATTGATAAAGCTTATTCTTGGATTAATCAAACCGGATGAGGGTTCCATTGCTATTTTTAATGATTCTATTAATCCGCGAAAAGACCGCAATAAGATTGGCTTTGTATCACAAAAAGCCAATTCATTTAATAAAGGATTTCCTGCGACTGTATTTGAGGTTGTATCTTCAGGATTGACAGCTAAAATTGGTTATTTTAAATTCTTAAATAAAACATATAAGGCAAAAATATTAGAGGCCATTGACCAGGTGGGAATGCTTGCATTTGCATACGAAAATATCGGTAACCTTTCCGGTGGGCAACAGCAACGAATCTTTATTGCACGTGCATTAGTAAGTGATCCGGAACTGATTATATTGGATGAACCAACAGTGGGAATCGATTACGAAAATGTTAAACGATTTTACGAGCTTTTACATCGGTTAAACAAAGAACAAAATAAAACGTTGTTGCTTGTCACCCATGACACTGGAACAATGACGGAGTACGCAACAGACATCGTATGCCTTAATAAAGAGCTACATTTTCATGGGAACCCGGAAGAATATACTTCCCTTACAGAGAAAGACTTCTCACAATTTTACGGGCATCCCGTTAATCTTGTCAGCCATAATCACTAATGCCTGGAGGAACTATTATGCTAGCGGACTTTTTTCAATATGATTTTTTACGATATACTTTTTTAACTGGATTGCTGATTGGCGTGATTGCCCCCCTACTAGGTACATTCATTGTTGTCAGAAGGCTTTCCCTTATCGCTGATGCACTTTCACATGTAACATTGGCAGGGATTGCATTTGGACTGATGGCAGAAAAAAAGTTCGGACTGATGCTTCCCCCATTATACAGCGGGATGGTCTTTTCTGTTATTGGGTCTGTACTTATTGAGAAACTGAGAAGCGTTTATAAAGCCTTTCAGGAGCTTGCGATTCCAATTATTTTATCTGCAGGTGTTGGATTAAGTGTAATTTTCATTTCAATTGCTGATGGTTTTAATACTGATTTATTTAATTATCTGTTCGGTTCAGTATCAGCAGTCAGCCAAAATGACTTTTTGATGATACTTGGCATTTCTGTTTTTGTCGTACTTGTTGTTGTATTCTTGTATAAAGAACTTTTCACCCTATCATTCGATGAGGAACATGCAACAATTTCAGGATTGCATTCAAAACAGATTCATTTACTTTTTATTGTATTAACAGCCCTAGTTATTGCTGCCTCTATCCGGATTGTCGGTGTACTGCTTGTATCGGCGCTGATGACCTTACCAGTCGCAGCAAGCATGCGACTTGCTAAAGGGTTTAAGCAAATGATGCTGTTATCTATATTATTTGGTGAATTGTCGGTAATTTTAGGTCTCATATCCGGGTATTACCTAAGTATACCTCCAGGTGGAACCATTGTAATGATATCCATTATTATATTGTTAATTGCCATCGGATTGAAACGAATTCAGTCGAAACCAAGAAAAGTGAGGGATTCAGTTTGAAGATAAATGAAGCAATCAACCTATTAAAAGATAAAGGCTACAAAACAACTGGACGTCGAAAAGATATACTCGCCTACTTTGATGAGGCTGATGGATATCGTACAGCTAAAGATTTAATCAGCTATTTGGAAGAGACTTATGATGGAATCAGCTTCGACACAATTTATCGAAACCTTCACTTATATAACGACGTTGGAATTTTAGAATCAACAGAACTAAATGGTGAGAAACACTTTCGTATGAATTGTACTCATCATCACCATCATCATTTTATCTGTAATGATTGTGGTAAAACAAAAGAGATAGAAGTTTGTCCAATGGATGAAGTACAGCAGGCCCTTGCCAATTACTCTATCGAGGACCACAAATTTGAAATTTATGGATTATGCCCGATGTGTAAGCATGCTTAAGAAATTGTCGGTAAAATCCAAACTTCCACCAGTTTTCCTGTAAAGGATTTACCCGTGAATTATGCCATGATTTCATGTATACTACTTTTAGACATCTATGTTTTAGGAGAAGTGAGAAATGAATAATAAGAAAAAGGGCATTATTTTTACAATACTACTGTTATTGACCGCTGCGTTTATCGCATTTGTAGCAATTATGCAGCAAAATTTTATGAATCAGGATTTCACGGCAAATGATACTTCTACTATTGACGATGAATCAACTGAATTAAAGATTAATATAGAAGGTACAGACGACAATGTTGCCGCAGATGATGAACAAATAGAAGAATCGGAGGAACCGGAAATTACTTATTCCAATCGACTTGTAACGGCTGATCTTCTTAATGTCCGCAGCGGTCCGGGACCAGATTTCGAAATTTCCGGCATAATTACAATTGACCAAGAGGTAGAAGTTGAAGACGACGGCAGTGAATGGGTAAAAATAACAACAGATGATTTCACAGGATATGTAAACGAAAAATACCTTAGTGAAGAAGAATAAACAAAAGACAGTAACCCGAATTGCTTGGGAACTGTCTTTTGTTTTAATTAGCCTAATACTTCTTGCATGACTTTTGTTTCTTCATGGTCAAGCATATTTTTCAGAATGACGTCATCAACAGGTTTATTCATTTGATTTACAAGCTCATTAGATGCAAATGCTTGACCTACGACGAATATTTTTTCCCATTTTTTATCCTTTGCCTGCTTATCCAACTTCGGGGCAATACTTTTGTACCAGCGTTGTTGGTTAGCCTCATAGCGCGCATCAAAATTATCTTTTTGTAGATTACTAGATCCAAGACCTGTTGTCGAGTTACCTTTACGTGGTCCCTGCATGACCCGCCATGTTTCTTCCTCAACGTCAAGTTCATAGGTAAACGTATTTTCCAGCTGATTCAAGTATGATTCGATAACTTTAATCTGATTTTGCTGAACCAAAATAATCCCTGTTTTAGGAAACGAAGTGATTAGTTTTCTAAATTGACTTAATTCCGGTGACTCCTGCCAATAAAATTCATTGTCCAGCCTCATTTGTACGATATCTGCATACCAAACGACTTCATCAGCAGTTGCAAAGATAATTATACCCTTTAACTGATGTAGTTCATTTTCTTTTATATATTTCACTACGTTCTTTTTAACAAGTTGGAAATTGTTAAGCTCCTCCTTGTTATTTGCTTCTTCTAAATAAGTTTCAAAATTCCGCATCGCATTTTTAATGTGAATCTTCCATTCTCCCCCTTGCTGATCAGGGTCAGTTGGATCTGTATTTAAGTACATGGTAAATACTTTATTGTTTCCTTCCATTCTCACGTTCTCTAACTCTTTTAGTTTCTTCGTTACATCCACTAAGGGTACCCTCCTAAAAGAAATGGTACTAGTCTTATTTCCGAAATTGGAGGGTCTTAAACATTATTTGTTATTCAAGGCTGTTTTCTAAAGATGAGGACTATAATTACTCATCCCATAAAAAAATTGGACTACACCACACCATATGTTCAATCCCACCGAGAGAATTTGTTGTTTTTGCCACAAAATCTATAAACTGCGAAGTAACTGCTGAATTCCTATAAGTATGTGCTTTTCCCACCGTCCGGGATCGCTACGGGCGGATGCGCACCTTAGGGCACGGCCTCCTTTTGGGTGTGACGAGTAATCGAAGTCGCAAACATTATTCAACCAGCTTCAAACCGACTGTGGCTCCTAATATCGTTGCTATAAAAACGATTCGTTTCCAGTTTTTTGATTCACCGTATAAAATCATTCCTAATATCGCTCCACCAGATGCACCGATTCCTGTCCAGATTGCATATGCAGTCCCCATTGGTAATGTTTTCATTGCATATGCAAGAAAAATAAAACTTGCTCCAAATCCAAGAGTTAGTAATAGCACCGATTGCCAATTTCGATCTTTATGCAATTTATTTATCATTATAACTCCAAACATTTCAAAAAAACCTGCCACAACCAAAGAAAACCACGCCATTAAGTATCAGCCCCTTCTTTAACGATATCATTAGTAACTAATTTCAAACCAATTACCCCCGCTAATAAAATAAAGATTAGAATAGCTTTTGGTGCTTGAAAGGGTTCTCCAAAAAATACGATATCCGAAAATACTGTTCCAGTAGTACCTAGTCCGACAAATACTGCGTAGACAGTTCCAACTGGTAGTTTTCTACCAGCCATAATCATTAAATAAAAACTAATTATAATCGCTATAACTGTTCCAGCCCATGTCCAAAAACCATCTGCATGCTTTAATCCAATAACCCAAAACACTTCAAAGAAAGCAGCGATAACAACTTTAACCCATTCAGTGTTCATACAATAACGCCTCCAAATTTATTCTTAACCACAAAAAGAAAAAAGCCTGGGAGATAACTGTTAAACAGTTTCTCCCAGGCTTTTATCCCTCCGTGACACAGCCGAAGCTATGAGTTTTCTCTTGGACCAGACTAACATAATTGTTACGGAACCCTAGAAAACATTTATCTTATACAATTACCTTTAATAATACACATATTTAAACATTACTCAAGGTTTGTATGGTTTATAAATTATATTTTCACAACTTTAATTCGTTTAATTTGATATCCGTCTTTTTCATTCAGAATAAACTCATGGCCTTCGTACTCCATTGATGCGCCCACTTCAGCATCCAGGTTATTTGTAAAGAACCAGCCACCGATCGTATCTACTTCATCATCCGCCAGGAATATCCCCAATCGTTGATTTACTTCATCTAAGTTTAATCTACCTGATACTAGCAGTGTGTTCTCATCAACCTCTTCGATATCTGGAAGCTCATCCTCATCAAACTCGTCGCGAATATCCCCAACAATCTCTTCTAATATATCTTCTACTGTTACAAGGCCAGCCGTTCCACCATACTCATCATTGACTATTGCCATATGAATCCGTTCTTTTTGCATTTTTAAAAGCAGCTGCTTGATTGGGGTTGCTTCCGACACATGAATAATCGGACGAACAAATTGCTCAATCGAATTAGGTTTATCATCATCTAACTGTCCAGTGAAAAATTCTTTTAAATTAACTAACCCAATGATATTATCTTTATCCTCATCGGCAACAGGATATCTAGTAAACTGTCCTTCACGAATAATTTCCAGATTTGCTTCAAAGCTGTCCTCTTTTGAGAAATAAACCATTTCTGTACGAGGAACCATTATTTCCCTTGCCACACGCTCATCAAAATCAAAAATATTATTTACATACATCATTTCTGATTGATTGATTTCCCCACTTTTATAACTATCTGCAAGAATTAAACGCAATTCTTCTTCACTATGAGATTCCTCGTGTCCAGTCATAGGCTGCAATCCTACAGAACGGGATAAAAGTCGGGCAGAGCCGTTTAAGAACCAAATGAAAGGAAAGAGCAGTCGGTAAAACAAAATAAGTGGACGTGCCACAAACAGGGTTACCCGTTCTGCTTTCTGAATAGCCAAAGTTTTCGGTGCAAGTTCACCTACAACAACGTGCAGGAATGTTGCAAACGCGAATGAAATGGCGATTGAAAGAGTTGTAACAAGTGCCCCACTCATATTAAATGACCCAAGAAGGGGGTGTAGCAATCTCTCAAATGTAGGCTCTGCTAAACGCCCAATCCCAAGGGCAGTAATCGTAATCCCCAGTTGGCACGCAGATAAGTATTCGTCGAGATGTGTCACAACTTTTTTAGCATATACCGCTGATTTCTTTCCATTTTCAATATGTGGTTCAAGTTGCGTACTTCTAACCTTTACAATCGCAAACTCCGCCATTACAAAAAAAGCGGTAAACGCGATTAGTACAGCAACTGCAAGTAAATTCACTATGGTAGCTATGTCCAATTAAGATCCTTGTGCCAAACGACACAAGGATTTCACCTCCTGATTTTCTAAAGATTAAGTATATTCATATGATGCTCCGCACGTTGGCAATTCAACATATGAGATATAAAACATATTTTCTGAATCATTGCTGAATCTGCTATATAGTTTTACCTTCCCATCCGAATCACCTACTTCCCTATTATGATTATAATATATTTTAAAATGTGAGTCTATATTTAATGAAATTTTTCTAAAACTTACTTAACGGTGATTGTATGTATACAAAAAATAAGCAGCTAATAGATGGAACTATTAGCTGCTTATTGGTTACTTCTTACCCTTGAAATCCTTCTTGATTAGTTTCACGAAAGATATAACCATTAACAGTAATATAATCGTAAATGGCAGGGCTGAGGTTAATGAAGCCGTTTGTAATGCCTCTAGCCCGCCCGCAATCAGCAATACGACTGCAATCGCTGTGATCAAGAAACCCCAGATCATCTTTGTAATTAATGCGGGATTCAGTGAACCCTTCGATGTCATACTTCCTAAAATATATGTAGCTGAGTCTGCTGAAGTAACCAAGAATGTAAATATCAATAAGATCGAGATTAGCGATAATATATCCGTAAAAGGCAGTACACCAAATGTTTCGAACAATGCTACTGTAACATCTTCATTTACCGCTTCTGCTATTTGTGTTCCATTAAATAAATCGCTATGTAATGCTGTACCGCCAAATGTAGCGATCCATAAACAAGCAATTGCTGGTGGAACAATCAGAACACCGAAGACGAATTCCCGAATTGTTCTACCTCTAGAAACACGAGCAACAAATGCACCTACAAATGGGGACCATGCAATTGCCCATGCCCAGTAGAATATCGTCCATTCCTGTACCCAAGTACCACCCTCATATGGGGTCAGTCGTAAACTGTACTGAATGAAATTCGTTATGTAATCACCGGTTGCAAGTACAAGCGTTTCTAATATGAATACCGTAGGCCCAGCGAAAAATACAAAGACTAAAAGGAGAAGTGCCAATCCCAAATTTAGATTACTCAACCATTTAATCCCTTTGTTTAAGCCAGTGCTGGAAGAAAGCAGATAGGCAACAAGCATCACTGCTGCGATTGCAATTTGAACCCACATTGAATTTGGAACATCAGCTACTGCTGTCAGACCACCATTCAACTGTAAAATACCAAGCCCAAGTGATGTTGCTACCCCCATAACAGTTGCAATTACTGCTAAAGAATCTATCGTATTGGCTACTCCTTTGTTTTTCCCAACTACAGGTTCAATTGCAATGGAGATTAATCCTTTTTCATTCTTTCTAAACTGCAAATAAGCAATAATTAATCCAACAATAGCAAAAACCGACCATTGACTTATGCCCCAATGGAAAAATGAATATCCCATTGCCTCCCGTGCCGCTTCGGGGGTTTGTGCTTGCAAATGATCAAATGGCGTGGCGAAATAATGACTCATCGGTTCTGCTACACCCCAAAAAACAATGGAAATTCCAAATCCTGCAGAAAAAAGCATTCCTATCCAAGTGAAAAATGGAAATTCAGGTCGTGAATCAGGTGGGCCAAGGCGAACTTTTCCGTATTTACTAATCGAAATTCCAATTAGAAATAACGTAATAATGAATACAGCTATTAGGTAAAACCAGCCAAAATTAGTTGTCGTAAAATCGAATAAACTCCCTGCAACATTACCGAATGTCTTTGGCGCCACTGCACCAATAACAACTAAAATCAAAACAATAATTGCTGAAACAAAAAATACCGGGTTAAAATAAGTTCTTTTTTTCATAACAATTCCTCTCATATGTACAAAGTTTATTATGTTGCTTTAATATGTATAAATTATTTGGCTTATAATCTATTACCTTAATTGTATACGAGTAAACCTCTTTTTTAAAACGATTTGTATTTCCAGTTCTATTACTTTCTTATATTTTGTATTTAACCCATGTTTATACTCTATTTCCTTATATAATCATAAATCTTCCCAAAACAAAAAATCCACTCGTTAAGAGTGGATTTTCTATTCATCTATTATTTCACACTACGTACATGACCTGAGAAATGATCTGCCCAGTAACCACTGGTCATATCTGCTACTGCAAGACCAGTTGAGTTTTGTGCTCCGATAAATTTACCGTCGCCAAGGTAGATACCAACATGTCCATTTGTTTTATACGTGTCGAAAAATACAATATCACCTGGTTGCATATTACTTGCAGATACTTTAGTACCCGTCCCAGCTAATGCGGTCGTATGTGATGGGATGGAAATGCCAGCTTGTGCAAATGCCCATGATACAAAACCGGAACAATCAAATCCGCTCGGTGTTTTGCCGCCCCACACATAAGGAGTACCTAAGTGCGAGAACCCTGCATTGATTGCTGTACTTAAGTTTCCAGAACCTGTATTCGAACGTGTAGTCTTTTCTTTGCTAGAAGTAGTACCTTCCGTACTTTCTTCGCTAGTCGTAGCGACTGATGCACTTGCTACAGTTGTCTCAACAGCCGGTTCACTTGCAACTGTCAAACTTGCTTTAACATCTTGTTCCAATGACGCAAGCTTGGAATCTTCTAGTTGTAGTTCATTTTGTAAAGCCAAAATTTTCGTCTCTTTATTTTTCAATTCTTCTTTTTTACTCTCATTTGCAGCTTTTTGATCTTTAATTAATGCAAGCATTCCATTCAATTCAAGTTCTGTCTCTTTCAATTCATCTAACTTATTAAGAACTGCAGTCTTTTTGTCTTCTACGTCATTTTTATCTTCTTCCTGCTGTTTCATTAATGCACTGTCAGATTCTGTAATTTTATTAACTGCAGAAACACGAGTAATGAAATCACTGAAACTTTGCGAACCAAAAATCACTTCCAAATAGCTGATTTCCCCTCCACTTTTCTGGTAGGATATAGCGCGTTCTTTAAGTATCTCATGACGTTTTTCGATCGCTTCTTCTAATTCAGCTATCTCATCTTCAAGTAGTGCTACTTCATTTTCTTTTTCCGAAATATGTACTTTCGTGTCGTCTAATTGTTCTTCGTTTTGTTTTAATGCATCGGTTACTTTTTCAATTTCTTTATTCAATTTATCAAGATCTACTAAAACATCTGCAATCTGACCTTCAGCATCTGATAGATTTGCTTTTAATGTTTCTCGCTTTTCCTGAATTTCGGTTTGCTTATTTTCTAATTCTTGCACGGATTCTGCTTGGGTAGATACAGTGAATAAAGTACTACCTAAACCAACCACTGCTAATGTAGTTAATGTCATTAATGTCTTTTTCAACTTTCTTTTCCCCGCTTCCATTCTCACACCGCAAAGCTCTCTATATGTACGTTAGTTATTTTAATTTTGCAGTTTTATTGATAGTTTAATAATTTATACTTTTTCTAGGCAATACGTAGTATAGCATGGGAAAATGTCATGCGTATTATGATAATGTTACAGTTATATTTCAAATATGACATAAAACGTCTTTTTTCGTTAAAAAATGTCTATCCATGATGAATGGATAGACATTTTTTAAACTATCTTTCATTTTATCTTGTAAATTGTTCTGCTTCTGTGGAACCTTTAAGTGCAGTAGTTGAAGATGTTCCACCAGAGATTGCTTGTGCCACTTCGTCGAAATAGCCTGTTCCTACTTCACGTTGATGACGTGTCGCACTATACCCATGCTGTTCGCTGTCAAATTCTGCCTGTTGTAGTTCAGAATATGCTGCCATTCCCTCATCTTTATATTTCCGTGCAAGTTCAAACATACTGTGATTTAGTGCATGGAATCCAGCCAATGTTACAAACTGGAATTTATAGCCCATCTTGCTAAGTTCATTCTGGAAACTAGCAATCTCTTCTTCTTTCAATTTACTTTTCCAGTTAAAGGATGGTGAACAATTGTAAGCCAGTAATTTATTCGGATAATGTTCATGAATGGCGTCTGCAAACTTTTGTGCCTCTTCGATATTTGGCTCAGACGTTTCACACCAAATTAAGTCTGCATACGGTGCATATGCCAAGCCCCGTGAAATGGCCTGATCGATTCCAGACTTTGTTTTATAAAATCCTTCTGTCGTACGTTCACCTGTTAAGAATGGTGTATCATATGGGTCAACATCATTTGTTATCATATCGGCTGCATTCGCGTCTGTTCTAGCTATAATGATCGTTGGCGTTCCCATTACATCAGCAGCAAAACGTGCAGCAATCAAATTTTTAACAGCATTTTGTGTTGGTAGTAATACTTTCCCACCAAGATGACCACATTTTTTCTCCGATGAAAGCTGATCCTCAAAATGAACTGCTGACGCTCCCGATTCAATCATCGACTTCATCAGTTCAAATACATTTAGCTGGCCACCAAACCCTGCTTCTGCATCCGCTACAATCGGAGCAAACCAATCAATCTCTTCATTTCCTTCTGAATAGTGGATCTGGTCGGCACGCTGGAGTGCCTGATTGATTCGTTTCACTACGTTTGGCACACTGTTTACTGGATATAGACTTTGGTCTGGATACATTTGTCCTGCGGTATTTGCGTCGGCTGCCACTTGCCAACCACTTAAGTAAATAGCTTTCAATCCAGCTTTCACTTGTTGAACCGCTTGGTTTCCGGTTAGTGCTCCCAATGCATGAACATAGTCCTCCGTATTGATTAAATTCCACAGCTTTTTAGAACCTCTTTCAGCAAGTGTATACTCTATGTCGAGTGACCCGCGCAAACGGATTACCTCTTCTGCATTGTACGGACGTTCCACCCCTTCCCAACGATTATCATTTTCCCAAGTCTTCTTTAATTGTTCCACACGATGATTAGTTAACATTATTTATTCCCCCTTTTATTAATTGGCCATAAGCAGGTACTGTTAAAAATTCTGTGAAACTATCCTGTTTAATAAGACTAGTAAAAAGTGCTATCGCCTCTTTATAATGACCTGCTTCATAATAATCGGTTCCAACCTGTCTTTCAATCTTGTTCATTTCTTCATCCATAATCTGTTCAACTAAGTTAATCGTTACCTCTCTTCCATCTGAAAGCATGCCTTTTGGATGCCTAATCCATTGCCAAACCTGTGCCCTCGAAATTTCAGCTGTGGCTGCATCTTCCATTAGATTATTGATTGGTACCGCGCCACTTCCGGAAAGCCATGCAGCAGTATACTGTATACCTACATTAATATTTGTGCGCAGTCCTTCCTCCGTTATATCTCCTTCAGGTACTTCTAAAAGGTCATCAGCAGTAATTGCAACATCTTCACGTTTATTGTCAATCTGGTTAAGTTGTGGCATTTCTTTATCAAAAATATCCTTTACAAGCTGCACCATCCCTGGATGTGCAACCCATGTTCCGTCATGCCCATTACGTACTTCTCTTTCCTTATCTGTACGTACTTTATCAAATGCTGCCTTGTTTGCTGCCTCATCATTTTTCACAGGTATTTGTGCCGCCATCCCACCGATAGCTGATGCATTGCGTCTATGACATGTCTGGATTGCTAGCAGTGAATAAGAATTCATAAATGGAACAGCCATGGTTACCATAGATCTGTCCGGAAGAATTACATTCGTATCATTCTGGAATTTTTTAATGAAACTGAAAATGTAATCCCACCTCCCACAGTTAAGCCCTGCAGAGTGTTCTCGTAATTCGTAAAGAATTTCATCCATTTCAAATGCAGCTGTTATTGTCTCAATTAATACAGTCGCTTTAACAGTACCTTGTGGAATACCAAGTTCATTCTGAGAAAAAACAAATACATCATTCCATAAACGGGCTTCCAGATGGTTTTCCATTTTGGGAAGATAGAAATATGGACCTGTTCCTCTTGCAATAAGTTCTTTTGCATTATGAAAAAAATAAATACCAAAATCTACTAGACTTGCTGACATCGATTTCCCATTAATCCGAATATGTTTTTCTTCTAAATGCCATCCGCGAGGGCGGATAATTAATACAGCCGTTTCATCCTTTAACACATACCTTTTTCCATTGTCAGCCGTGAAGTCAATCGTTCTTCTAATTGCATCCTGTAAATTCAGCTGACCTTCCATGACATTTTTCCATGTTGGTGATGTTGCATCTTCAAAATCAGCCATAAATGTTTTTGCCCCAGAATTCAGTGCATTAATTACCATCTTTCTGTCAACAGGTCCCGTGATTTCAACTCTGCGGTCCTGTAGATCTTTTGGCAGCCGATCAATGGTCCAATTGCCTTCTCGAACTTTTTTTGTTTCTTCAATAAAATTCAGTTGTTTTCCTTCATTTAATTTCTGTTGAATTTGTTGCCTTATTTCCAGCAAATTTCTGCGTCGCTCATCAAAATGCTGATGAAGTTTCCCTATAAAATTCAATGCTTCTGGTGTTAGAAGTTCTTCATACTTTTTTTCATGTTCAATTTTTATTGTTTCGCTTTTTATTAACATATGGTAATCTCCTTTCTCACTGTTATATTATAACTATTACTTTTTAATATTGTTATATAACAAGTAATCCAAAAAAATATTAGTCCTCTTTCTTTGACAGACAATAATCACACTCCATTGTATAGCTCTTGGAGTCGACTTCCTTTCCACACTCTGGACAAGATACCTTTTCATATTTTTTCATATTATTTCCTCTCCTTTTTATATAACAGCTGTTATAAAATTTATTCTGTTATTGAACAGTTTATGCCATCTATTTTAAGAATGCAACCCCTTTTTTCTGAATTAATTGAAAATTTATAAAAAAGGTCTGGGATTCCACCCTACGATGCTGTAAATCTTTCGATAGACGTTCAATGATCCAAATGTCTTTCGAATTATTTTGTTTCTTCGATAAAGTTTAGTTGTTTTACTTAATTTAATTTCTGTTGAATTTGTTGCCTTATTTCCAACAAATTTCTGCGTCGCTCACAAAATGCTGGTGAAAATTTCCCTAAAAAATTTAATGTTTATGGTGTAAGAGGTTCTTTATACTTTTTTTCATTCTCAACTTTTATTGTTTCGCTTTTTATTAAGCATCTGGCAATTACCCTCTAGCCTGTTATATTATAATAATCACTTTTATCTATTGTTATATAACAAGTAATCCAAAAAAATATTAGTCCTCTTTCTTTGACAGACAATAATCACATTCCATTGTATAGCTCTTGGAGTCGACTTCCTTTCCACACTCTGGACAAGATACTTGTTTATACTTTTCCATCTTAGTTCCCTCCTCCTTTTATATAACAAACGTTATATTATCTATCCTGTTACACAACAGTTTATGTCATCTATTTGAAAAATGCAACCCCTTTTTTGAAATTAATTGAAAATATTTTAAAAACGTAGGAGAATGGGTTAATAGGTTCGTATAATCAATTTAGAATAGAGGTTGTATGGTGAGGAAATTTAAATTTATTGGTAGCAGGGTTGGTAAAACAGGTGTAGCTGTTTTCCTGACTGCTCTCCTATGTGATTGGATTGGCTGGCCGCCAGTATTTGCAGTCATTACAGCAATCGTTACTGTGGAGCCGACAGCCTCTGCTTCCATTCAAAAAGGACTTGTCCGTTTTCCAGCATCTGCAATTGGTTCTGCTTTTGCTGTACTATTTATATCCCTTTTTGGTAATTCAGCACTCACATATGCCCTTGCCGCTGTATTTACCATTGCTACTTGTTTTAAACTAAAGCTACATACTGGTTTACTTGTTGCCACATTAACATCTGTTGCCATGATTGATGTTACGCAGAGCAATCTCTTGGTCGCTTTTTTTACAAGATTGGGGACTACTACGATTGGGCTTGGTGTTTCAACTGTGGTCAATATGTTTATCCTTCCACCAGATTACAGAGATGATATATCAAAAAACGTCAAGAATATTAAAGTAAAAACTGGGTTACAGATTAAAAATATTTTTGAATTTATCTTAAATGAGAAACATGAAAATACGTCATCTGTGCAAGATGATTTAAAGAAATTGGATAAGGACATTAACCAAACGGAAATGCTAACTCGCTTTCAAAAGGATGAGGCTATATACCATCCATTGTTAGAAACCGAGAAGAAAGAATTTCAACACTTGCAAAGTCAATTGGGTAATCTAAAATTAATTCAGCATCATTTAAGTAATCTTATTCATAGTCCGATTATCCATCTATCTTGGACAGAGAGTGAAAGAAACATCATTTTAAACGCGGTTCAGGAACTCGTCCACAGTTTGCAAGACGAGACATCGTATAACGCGGAAATTCATGCGACACGTCTTAAGGAAATTACAACCATATTTTGGGAGGATAATGAGGAAATCACAAAAAATAATGACATTCATCCGACGAACTTTCCACCTGAATTGATTATTTTATATGAACTGGTGTCCATTTATGACCTAGTAGATGAGTTCTATACTTTAACATAAAAGGATAGCCTATAATGGCTCTCCCTTTTAGTTTACGAGATTATTTTTAAATGCATAAATAACTGCTTGTGTCCGGTCTTGTACTTGAAGTTTCCCTAAAATATTACTTACATGTACTTTTACAGTTTTTATGGCAATAAATAGGTCATCCGCTATTTCCTGATTTGTTTTTCCTTTAGCGATCAACAGCAGAATTTCCTTTTCTCGTTCTGTCAGTTGATCATGAAGCAGATCTTCCGGTTTATTGCGCATACGGGTCATTATCTTCCCTGTCACTTCCGGTTCCAAAATGGATTGACCACCATAGGTTGCCCGAATTGCTTTTGCAATTTCACTAGCTTTTGAGGTCTTTAACATATAACTCGTTGCTCCGGCTTCAAGTGCAGGATATACCTTTTCATCGTCGAGGAAACTTGTTACAATGATAATTTTTGCTTCTGGCCATTGTTCAATGATCTGCCTTGTTGCTTCAATTCCATCCGTTTCCTTCATAACAAGATCCATTAAAATAATATCCGGTTTCAATTCCAATGCAAGCTTTACTGCAGGTGCACCATCATCCGCTTCAGCAATAACGTCGATATCTGGCTGGGCGGATAGATATGCGGAAACACCAATCCGAACCATCTCATGATCATCTGCAAACAATACGTTAATCATCTAACGCTTCCTCCTTTCTCAGGACCGGGACTTTTACTTCCAATCGGGTTCCCTCATTTGGCAGGCTGACAATCTTGAAAGTCCCCCCTACTTCATATGCACGTTCTCGCATATTTTGCATTCCGTATGAACTGGTTTTTGCCTTTTTCATATCAAAACCAATTCCATTATCTTCCACACGTAAAATAATAGTTTCGTCCCGTTCGATTAACAGGATATTCAATGTAGTCGCTTTGGCATGCCTTAATGTATTGGATATCGATTCTTGTAATATACGGAACAACTGATCTTCTACCCCTTTATCAACCGTAAATGCTTCGACCTTTGTTGCAATCTCCATTGGAACTTTTTGTGTAAGTTCCAGTAAAAGCTCCTCCACACCTTCCTGAAGTGACTTGCCTTTTAATGCAACAGGTCTGAGATGTAATAGTAATGCACGCATTTCCAACTGAGACTGGTGGATCATTTTCTCAACCATTGTGAGTTGGTGTTTGAGAGTTGCATCTTTTGGTGGGTTTGTTTCATTGATTGCAGACATCATCATGGAAGCTGCAAACAATTGCTGGCTGACCGAATCATGCAGCTCCCTTGCCAGGCGATTACGCTCCTGCACTACAATTTCCTGGAGACTTTTCTCCCGTTCATGAGCCCTTTCTGTTGCAAGACGCTGGGCATGTTCGGCCTGGTTTCTAAACTTTTCCTGTAATTGATCGATGCGTAACTGGATACTCACTAGTTCTTTATAAGACTCCTCATCCTCTGATACTTTTTGACCTTTTACCATTTGATCAAGCTTACGTTCAACTGCATGCAGACGTTGTTTCCAATACCAACCAAGGGAAAGTCCGATAATGGTTCCTACTGAAATTACGATACCAAAGAGCCAAACAATGTATGATACATTCCCAAATTCACTATTCCAAATAGCATTCCAATTCGAAGGAGGAAAGAATAAGAATGTTACCCCTATAATAAGCAAAGCAAATAATATGCTGAACAAAACGGAAGTTATAATGTGGCGTACAACAGTATTCATATTCGCTTCACCTCAATATCACCAGAAAATAATGAGGTAATAATTTTCACTCGCTGTTTGGATGTATCGTAATTGGCTGTCTGATAGAATAGCGATTTATTCATCAATTGTAAGTGGTGCTTTCCCAGTATATATCCCCGTCCAAACATGGAACTGTGGTGGATGCTGACCTCTACTTCATAGGGAACGTAAATTTCAATATTTCCTACAAGATGGCGAATCGAAATGACAGCTGTATCATTTGGAAGAACAGTATTACTCAAATCAATGACACGATCACCAAAAGCACCATGTATATTAATATCTTTCCATTGATAAACGGTATCATCTGTTATTTGGTCATCGAAAATCGTAGGCCTAAACAATGGATCTATTTCAATGAGTGTTTCTTCCTTTATTTCACGACCGGGCAGGATTGGTTCATATTGTTTCGCATTCTTTTTTGACTTAGAATAGTTCATTACGAATAAAACGATAGCTGCAATAATCAAGAACCTGACTGCCAGTAAATTTAATACAGCAAATACAAGACTGACTAAAGATAACCAGAAAAGAATTTTCCCCCATAATCGATTAAAATACTTCCAGCCGATGTACGTAAATAGAGCGGAGAATAAAGCGGGGATAATGGTTCCCCCGTAGAAGAAAGCTATTTCAAAAATAAAGAGGATCACACCAATGATCAAGATCCAGTTAAAATAGTCTGTTGATAATCGTTTGAACATGTTTGTGACCCTCCTTTTTCTATGTAGTCAAGGTATTTATAAAGGCGCAGATTATTCTGCGCCTTTATAAGTATACCATGGTTTTTATCTTTTCTGTATCGGGTGAAAGGAAGCTTTAATTTGCCTGTTCGTTCAACTCTTTCTCAATCTTCGCAATTTTACTGTCGAAAGTACTTCTGTAATAGGAACTGTTTACTTTGTATTCCAGATTCTCAATATATTGCTCCATCTCGGCAAATTTAGAAAATGGCTTATCAGATGTTTCTTCAACTACTCGATTAATTTGATGGTTTGCCTTAGCAATATTTTCGCGTCCCATTAATTCCATACGACGTAGATGCATGTCTTTTAATCTGTGTTTCATATCTTCGTATTTTTGTTCAAGGTTTTCAAGCTGCTCAATTGCCTCTGCGCGAGAAGCGTTCATACGATCTGCACGAACCTGATATTCTTCATGTTCTTTTACAGCAAACGCATGCATCCCTTCTTCCCCGGCCTTTTCAGCAACTGCTGCTTGTTTCAAACGTCTATCAGCAAGGTCTTGTGCTTTCAAATATTCTCTTGAAAATTCCTCTTTTAATTTATATTGACGATCAATCAATTTTCTTACTTTTTCCTTTTCTAGTTCGCTTTGACGCAAATATTGATTTAAAGCCGCAATTGGATTTTTCTGTTCCTTTTTATCCAGCATGTTATGAAGGTCTGCTGTTACCGTTTCTTTTATTCTTGAAAAAATATTTGTTGACATATAAATCTCTCCTTTTATTTTAGTGCTTTTAAGCATCGCAATTGATGTAATCTACGACGTAACTTAACTTTAAGTTTTTTTCCGAAGACGAAGCTGTTGCAAGTGTAGTAAATGTCAGCAATCTTCTAACTAGCTTTGGATACAGGTGACTTCTGCGGAAGTTTAGGCATCGGTAGGACGGGTAACCGCAGTCCCAATCTTTTAGAAAAAAGCCTATGTTAATTATCTATTTAATTCTGCCCATTGACGTTCAAAGTTTGTAAATGGATCATCATCTTCTTCTACTACAGAAACTACCGAACTTTCTTCCTTATTCCAGTTTTTATAAATTAGGTAAAGCACGTATGCTGCGGCTACACCAATGACAGCAAATAGATTGGAAAAAGTGATACTTAATACGATTAATCCAACAACTGCCCACCCAATTTTACTTACTGTTGAATCGCTCTTGACAAATTTCTTAAATACTACGTAAAGTAACCAGACGCTTAGAGCAAGCAGTGCCATCGGGCCAATATTAGCCAGCAGAATGAACAATGCAACAAGCCCCAATATAAACAACATGAATTTCTTCAATTTATTTCCTCCTTTCTTTATCCTGATCTAATCTTATCGTGAAACCAAAAACCTCGTAACGAACCACAGATATATTTCCAACTAAGCCCCAAGGCGTATTTACATCCACTCCCTGAATTTCGATAAATTATATGTATGTACAAAAAAAGGAAGCAATGGATAGCCCAATAGGCTCCATTACTTCCTTTTCCTTTTTATAAACCAAATGATACAAACGAGAAATCCAAGAATAATCAGCAGATATATAATCGATGAATACACATCCATGAATCCAAGAATATCTTGCCAATTTTCTCCTAACACAACACCAAGCGTTATAAGAATTATATTCCATGCGAGCGTTCCGATAGTAGTGAATAATAGAAATAACGAGAATTTCATATTAGACATCCCTGCAGGAATAGAAATTAAACTACGTATCAGTGGAATCATCCGGCAAAATAGTACTGTCCAATACCCATATTTATCAAACCAGACATCTGCTTTATGAATATCTTCTTTTTTAATCCGGAGAATATGACCCCAACGGTCGACAATCTTCTCCAAACGTTCTACATCTAATAGCAATCCAATACAATATAAAATCATCGCACCGATTACTGAACCGAGTGTAGCTGCAATTAAAACTCCGATTACCGTTAATTCGGTATATGTAGTAAGAAACCCACCGAAGGGAAGTACGATTTCAGATGGGATCGGTGGAAAGACATTCTCCAACGCCATCATCAGGAATACTCCTAAGTAGCCGAATTGTTCCATTATATCAGTAACCCAATTTTGCATAATTTCCTCCAAATAAATTAGTTGTCTACTCAAATATATAATAATGCGGAGGGAAGTATGACAAACAGCTATTCACTTAATTTAAATTCTTCTGCCAACAACTGATACGATTTTTCCCTTGCTTCATAACTATGTGTAATCGTTACAATCATAAATTCTTCTGTTCCATATTCTTCTTGAAGTTGTTCAAGCTTGTTTCGTATCCTTGTCGGGTCCCCAATAATTTGGTTATGATTCATTTTTCGTAGCATTTGCAGATCTTCATCATTGTAAGGATATTCCATTGCTTCCTTCACAGTGGGCACACCACTTTTACCCTCACCTTTAGACTGTAAAATCTTCCACAGCATATTGCTTTTTGCAAGTTCCCGAGCCTCTTTATTCGTTTCCGCACAAATGACAGAAACAGCAACAAAAGCTTCGGGCGTCTTATTTATATGATTTTCATAATAACTTTTCATAATATCTGGACCATTTTCTTTACTCATAAAATGTCCATATACGTATGGCATTCCCTTTTCCGCAGCTAATTTGGCACTCTTTCCACTTGTTCCGAGAAGCCACGGAACAGGGGGAGTATCTGGAACCGGTGCAGCTGTGACATTGGAAAACATTTGATCTTTTGGAAAATCATGATGTATAAAATGTGTTAGGTCATCTATCAACTCCGGCATCTTACGTACTTTTTCCAGGAAGTTTCCAGCAAGTGCAATAGAAACTTCGGCAGATCCACCAGGTGCCCTTCCTAAGCCAATATCAATTCTTCCAGGATACAACGTCGAAAGTACATGATATCTTTCCGCAATATTATACGGTTTATAATTAGGCAAGAGGACTGCACCAGAGCCTAAGCGGATATGTTTTGTCTTGGAACCGATGATACCTAAAAGAATATCTGGAGCGGGACTTGCCAATCCATCTAGGTCATGATGTTCTGCAACCCAATACCGTGTATAGCCTAACTCATCGGCGAACTTCGCCAATTTAATTGTTGCTTCCAAGGCTTCCTTGGCTGTACTCCCTTTTGAAACAGGTGCCTGATCTAAAATACTAAGCTTCATCCGTATTCCCTTCCTCCTTCATTGCATCGACGATTTTCTCTGCAGCTCTTCGGTAATAATTACTCATACTTGAAAAGGTCGCAACAAGCAATACTTGTTCCAAATATGTGGCATCATCATTATCAAGTTCTTTCACTTCATTCTCGATTTCTTTCCATTGCTCTCGGACATCACTTTTGAACATCATACTATTCTGTGCCATTACATTCAGATAGCATTGATATAACTGCTGCAGATCGAACTCCTCATCTGTTATTTTTGCATTCAACTGTTCAAGTGTCATCTTCACATCATTAATCGATAATGAGCTTTTCATCTGATAAATCATACTGATCAATATCAAATGTTCTTTGGAATACTTTTTATTTTTAATAGGAAAGAAGAGTTTTCCCTTCGCATAGTTATTAATCATTGTTTTTGTTAAAATTTTTTCATCATCATTTCGTTTAGAAGAGCCAAATTTATCTTCAAATAGCTGGATAACCTGATCCATATATAAGTCAAGATTTGGTATATCCTCCAATAATAAGTGATTATCGATGTTTAGTGATTCCATTAATTTATTTTTATTCTTCATTATTTATCTCCAATTATTAAGGTAACTTACATTATATGTCATATGATTTACAAAGTAAAACATTGACTACATCATATAGTTAATATAATATGTACATATAGTTTTATAAACTACATAACAATCTAAGGACGTGGGATTATTGAAGGCGTATATTCGTGAACCAATTAATGCATTGACACATTTATTCGGAGCGATCATGGCAGTCATCGGACTAGTAGCTCTTGTTATGAAAGCTTCCGCCACAACAGATAATGCGCTGGCAGTGGTAGCTGTTGCTATATTTGGGGTAAGCATGATTTTACTATATTCTGCCTCAGCAACCTATCATACGGTGATAGCGAAAGATAGTATCATTGCATTTTTACGAAGAATTGACCATTCCATGATATTTGTATTGATTGCAGGGACATACATACCATTTTGTCTCATAAGCTTAAATGGTGTTACAGGTTGGATATTATTTGGTGTTATTAGTGGACTGGCAATAGCTGGAGTCACCTTCAAATTAGTTTGGTTTCACTCTCCACGTTGGCTTTCTACTTCACTTTACGTGTTAATGGGTTGGATAGTCGTTTTCTTCAGTGGTTCCCTTGCTCCCGAAATTGGGACGAATGGAATGATTTTCTTAATCATAGGTGGTCTTTTCTATACGATCGGTGCGCTTATTTATTGGTTAAAACCAGACTTTCTATCATTTAAGCTTTTTGGATTCCATGAGATTTTTCATATATTTATTTTATTTGGCAGTTTGTTTCACTTTATCTGTATTTATGGCTATGTTTTATGAATGAAGCTTTACATATACACTTATAGAAAAACGAACTTACCAATTCGGGTAAGTTCGTTTTATTTAATAGGATATCAAATCAGATTTCAGATAATGATAAAGAAGCTTTTCCGTGTTTATTAGTGATGTTTCATGTGTTCTTTCCATTGCATGGGACGAATCAATACCAGGCCCAATTAGACCATGAATAATATCATGTCCGGCACGAATTGCTGCTGATGCATCTGAACCATAATATGGATAAATATCCAATTTATAGTCGATGCCCTTTATTTCCGCGATGTTTACTAAATGTTTACGTAATTCATAATGATATGGCCCACTTGCGTCTTTTACACAGATGGATACCGTATATTCATCTGTTGATTGACCATCCCCCATTGCTCCCATATCGACTGCCAGGTACTCGACCGTTTCTTGTGTAATATTGGAATTGCCTCCATAACCGATTTCCTCATTATTTGAAATAAGAAAATGTGTCGTATATGGCAGTGTGATGTCCTCTTCTTTTACTCGTTTTATTAATTGCAATAAAATGCCTACACTTGCTTTATCATCCAAATGACGAGATTTGATAAACCCATTATCGGTTTCCTGTACCCTTGGATCAAAGGAAACAAAATCACCGACCTCAATTCCTAATTTTCGAATTTCCTCTGCACTTTCAACCTTTGCATCAATACGTACTTCCATATTTGTTTGATTACGTTTCGCATCCCCAGCATCTTTGTATACGTGGACAGATGTCTGATGCATCAAGATGGTTCCAGTAATAACATCACCTTTTGACGTATGGATTTCACAATATTCACCTTCAATAGCGTTATAACGAAATCCACCAATTAAATCTAGACGTAGGCGTCCATTACTTTTCACTTCTTTCACCATTGCCCCCAATGTATCCACATGTGCTGTCAGCATCCGATGCTCATCATTGTTTGTACCTGGCAATGTTGCAATTAATCCACCCTTACGATTATGTTTCGTTTCTACATTCAATTCGTGTAAATATTCTTCGACGAATTGAATAACTTTAGATGTGTACCCAGATGGACTTGGGATTGAAACTAACTGTTTAATCAGTTCTTTTGTTTCGTTTATATTTGGATATGTACTCATAAAGACTCCCCTTTCAAATCATCATTATAATAATAGTAACGCGAAACAGACAAGGTGAACAGGAGGAATTACCTGAACAGCTCATTAATTTCCAGATAAAAATTAACCCTATATCTAATATAGTTCTTTAATATTCGAGTACAGAAGATAAGTGAAGAATAGAGATAAATTGCGAAGTACCTGTTGGTTGTCTTCCAAAAAAGTATGTGTTTCTGCCGTCCGGGATCGCTTTGGGCGGATGCGCATCCTTAGGGCACGGTCTCAGCCTCCGAAGAGAAAACCACTCTGCGGGGTCTTCGGACACGTGCTTTTCCCGTAGGAGTCACCGCCCAAAGCGATCCCGGACTGGTGAAGTTTTGATGCGATATTATTTTAATTACTAAGCAGTTAATCGATTATAAGCTTAATATCAGCTCTGGGAAATACACGGAGACTCCTGCAGGAAGAGAGCGTAAATAAAAAAATAAGTCACCCTAAGTTTTTAACTCCAGGGTGACTTATTTTATATTTTCTAAATTACTCTACAATTGTAACTTTAACCGTACGTACTCCCCAACTGAATGCTTCTTGCTTCGTTGGTACAAAGACATCAATTTTATTTCCTTTAATTGCGCCTCCAGTATCTCCTGCTTTTGCATAACCATATCCTTCAACATACACCGTGCTGCCTAATGGGATAACACTTGGGTCTACCGCAATCACTTTCGCGTCTGGATTTGCTTTTAGATTAATTCCTGTTGCCGTATATCCGGAACAGCCTGCACATTCTGCGGTATATGCTGTTGAAGTAACTGTGAAAGTTTTACTTGCTTGCTTTTCTTCTGCTGCTTTTTCCTCTTTGACAGGTACTTTTTCTTCTTTTGCTGGCACCTTTTCTGCTTTTACCTCTTGTTTTGGTTTCGGTTTAGTTTGTTCTTTCTTTGCTGGTGTAACCGAATTGCTTTTCTTAGGCTCATCCGCTTTAACTTCTACAGTAGGTTTCGTTTCTGTTGAAGCTACTTGGACTTTCGGTTCTTCCACAATTGTTTTTTCCGCTTTCGTGGATTCCTCTTCAGCCTTTTCAGACTCTGCTAACAAACGTTGCTTTACGGATTGTTCAAGTGAAGCAAGATCACTATCTTCCATTTTTAACTCATCCGCTAATGCCGTTAGTTCCTGTTGTTTATTTTCTAATTTACTTTTTCGTTGGTCACTCTCGTCCAACTGTTGGCTGATTATAGTTTTTGTTTCCTCTTGTTTTGCTTTCATTGCAGTTAATTCATTTAGTTTTTCAAATACTTCATTTCTTTTATTCTCTACTTCTTGCATATCATTTTCCTGTTGCTCTATTAAGGCCGCATCAGAATCAGCAATCTTATTAACTGCTGTTACACGAGTAATAAAGTCACTAAAGTCTTGCGCACCAAAAATTACTTCCAAATAGCTAATCGTACCACCTGTTTTCTGGGTGGAAACAATGCGATCTTTTAGTATCTCATATCGCTCTTCTATCTTTGTTTCTAATTCTTTCATTTCTTTTTCCAAATCTGAAATATCAACTAGTGTAGCATCTATATTACTCTCAGTTTCATCCACCAAGGCTTGATTTTCGGTTAATTTTTTGTTTACTTGCTCGATTTCTTTATTCAATGATTCCAATTCTATTAAAATAGATGTAATTTGCTGTTCCGATTCTGAGAGATTTCCTTTAATCTCTTTCCTTTGATCCTGAATGTCTTCTAAATTATTTGCGGGTTCTGCAAAGGCTGGGACACTAAATAATGAGCCACCTAGTCCAACAATCATAATAACTGTGGTTATTACTACTAAGGTATTCTTCAATCTTCTTCCCCCTGCTTTCTGCCACACCTGCAATTTCTTTTTAAATCTATTCATCAATGAAATGCAGTCGTGTGAAAAATATACTAAATTTACCAATCGCTACGGGTTAGTATAGCACTGGAGAATGTCACTCATATTATGAGAATGTTACATTTGTATTTCAGTGAAAGAATCATATGTTCGATTATGAAATATAAATAAGCCTATAAAAAAATAATCGGTATACAATTACAAAAACTGTATACCGATTATTTCCATCAAATCAGGCTTATGACACAGAATACAGCCAGATTTCCCAAGGCGACATATTATTTTCAAATGTATGTTCATGCTGGAGACCCAGTTCTTCGTTATTTTCTATACGTACTGCAGAGAAAATATAATCGCCACCTAGTTTTTCTAATGCTAGTGTATTAATATCGAGGTTTTCAATTGGTTCATTTCTATCTTTAGTAAACATATAGTCTTTCCCATGCTCTGCCACATACATATAGAGCCTACCGCCCCAAGTGTCAAAATAGCTTGCAAGTCCAGGGCTTTTCTCCAGTTCCCCCGCAATGACTTCCCTGAACTTATGCTTGTATTCCAGTGGGAAACTATTATTATATGTATCGAGTGTATAGAAGCCATTAAACTGGGCAATCGTCGGATGCATGCCAATGCTTACGACTCGGTATTCAGACTGGTCTTCACCAATGTAGTCTTCAATCTCCTGGAATAAATCCTCAGAATAATACTCTGCAAATGTTGGACTATCAAATTCCTTATATTTCAGCTCTTCTGATAGACCAAACAGTCCAATACATTGGGAAACTACCAACATAGCAACGAGAATCTTTCCAAACTTTAGATACCTCCATAAAATAACTAGCGCAAGTGCAAAGCAGATATACCAAATTGCTGGATCAAAAAAATGAATTCTTGCGAAGTTAAACGTGTTGGCAACCATCACATTATCCTTGATGATCCGCCAGCCTTCCCAATACCAAAAAGCATACCAGAAAGATATTGCAAGATTACAAAAAAATAATGTCATTAATATTCGTGGCTTTATTTTACTGTAAACTGCAACAAGTAAAGCCAACAATATTACTGGAATAATGATGTAGGCCTGATGTGCCGCGTCATGCGTATGTCCATACAAGAAATTTTCCCATGCCAATTCATAACTGCGCTGGATCGTATTATGTCCGAGATCAAGCTCCTCCCTGTGCGAGGTGAATCCACTATCAAAAAACATGGATGTAATCAATAAGTAGTTTTTCACCACATAAATACTTGTCATGGATGCGATTGCTGTAAAAAATGGCCAGTTCGGCTTTTTAAAACGAATCCAATCTATCAGCCATAGCAATCCCAATAGAGCGAGGAAAAATACAAAGCTCAGCACAAAATTGGATAGAAACGGTATGAGCATAAGGCCGATCCAGATGTACGCCTTCGTCTTCCAACCATTTTTTCTAATCGTTAAAAATAAATAGAGTGCAAGCGGAGTACCAGCAATGGATAATGCACCAGATGGCCAATAGGGCAGCATGGCAAAGGCTAATGCTGCACCGACCGTAATCCATTCTGACTGCTTTTCTTTGAAGACATATCTCGTCAAAAGAAGGTACAACCCAAAGAAAGCGACAAACCTCATGATCGTTTGGCTGATCGTATAGGCTGTCATTGGTTCAAAGATTACGTAAAGCCAAACAACCGCATCAAATGGCGATGGAAGTGTACTTCTTGGCAAACCATTGATTGCATTTGGCAGCATCGTATCTGTCAGCGTAAAAATCTGCCCACTTTCTGCAAGCATCTTATACCAGACAATATTCGAATCCAGGTTATCATGTACACGAATATGTGTGTCCACACCTAATATGTAATATGGAAGAAGATAGGCGATAAGCACGAGACAAGCAATCCAAATAAATTTATGCTTGATAATACTGTTGAATAATCTTGATCCCATGTTCCACATCCTCTTCCTTCATTCCGTAATAAATTGGCAGACGCAGTAATCGGTCACTATCCGCTGTGGTGTAGCGATCATCCCCAATGAAATTACCAAACTTTTTTCCCGCTGCAGATGTATGAAGCGGAACATAATGCGGTACTGCCATGATACCGTTTTTTTTCAAATATTGAATAAGATTCGATCGTTCCATTTCATCTCTTGTTTTCAGGTAAAACATGTGGGCATTATGCTCGCAATCCACCGGAATAGTAGGTATAGCAATCAAACGTGTATCTGCTAGAGATTGCAGTCCTTTTCGGTACTGCTCCCATGCACGCATTCGATTTTCATAAATCTTGTCTGCATATTCCAATTGCACCGATAAATAAGCTGCATTCAGCTCACTTAACAAATAGGATGAACCAAGGTCCCGCCATGAGTATTTATCAACCATCCCTTTAAGGAACTGTGAACGATCGGTACCTTTTTCTTGTATAATTTCTGCCCGTTCCACTAGTGAGGGTTCATTAATAATTAATGCTCCACCTTCCCCACAAGTATAATTTTTCGTTTCATGAAAGCTAAAAGTCCCCATATGCCCAATCGTTCCAAGTGGCTTTCCTTTGTATTTACTAAGAAGTCCCTGGGCTGCATCTTCAATTACCCAAAGTCCATAAAGTTTAGCAATTTCCATAATTGCATCCATATCACAAGAGACCCCTGCATAATGGACAACAACAATTGCTTTTGTTCGTTCTGTTACCGCTTCTCTAATTTTATCCGGGTCAATATTCATTGTCTCAGGTGAAACATCGACAAAGCGTATGGATGCACCTCTTAATGCAAAGGCATTGGCAGTGGAAACAAATGTATATGAAGGCATAATAACTTCATCACCGGCACCTACCTCAGATAAAAGGGCTGTCATTTCAAGTGCTGCGGTGCATGATGGGGTGAGGATAGCTTTGTCACATTCCAATCGTTCTTCGAGCCATAATGTGCACCTCTTTCCAAAAGATCCATTCCCCGAAATCTTGGTTAGCTCGATTGCTTCTTTTATTGCTTCATGTTCAGTACCAATAACACATGGTTTATTAAATGGAATCATCTTTATCACCTCATTACAATAATGCCTAGTACAATGAATGCAAAACCGATTACTTTCTGTGTACTGACAGGCTCACCGAATAAAAATACCGATAATATAAAAACAAGGACAAATGACAAGCTCATAAATGGATAGGCATAACTTATATCGAACTTAGTCATTGCTGCCATCCAACTGAGTGCAGCCAGAAATGCCGCCAGAAATCCGGACAGGATCCAGGGATTTAGTAATAACTGAAAAAGAAACATGATCTTATCCCAGAAACCTTCAGGCAGCCCTCCTTGCTTGTCCATCGTCCACTTGATAATCAGCTGCCCGTAGACCGTAAACATAATCGTACTTAATATATAAAAGTAACCCATCATTCCCCTCCAACCAATAGGGAACCATTTAATTTATGGTATACATCGACAGATCCCTTCAAACGGAATCCAAGTGAGATAAATACATTCAATGATGCCGGGTTGGATGGTGATATGGAAGTTCGTAAAAGATCGTAACCGGTAATTTTAAATTGTTCTTGAATACATGCACTTGTGAATGCTCTTGCCAAACCTTTTCCCCGAAAATCTTCATGGAAGGCCAAAAGCAAAATATGATCGTCTTCATAAGCAAAAAAACCAGCTGTCCTTCCTTCAACATGCAAAGCTAGAATAAGGTCTTTTTCAATCAAATCACTGACCCAGTTGCGGTAACGCCTATCTGCCATATAGTTTGGGATATTGAAATCACGATGAAAGCGACCACCTTTAAAGGATTCCTCTGCAATATCCAAGATTTTTTTCTTGCTATAATCCCGGCTAAAATCGATACTGCTATTATTTATTGCAAGCAAATGGTCCTTTTTGCATACTGGCTCGATTAACGTATCAACGTAATAGAACCCAAAATTCTTTAACCTTTCTTTATTGGCAAACGGATCGACCTTCACCGTGAAATGTCCTTCTGTTTCCCTAGTCTCCTCTAAAGCTGCTTCAGAGTACTCCGTCAGTTGGTATGTCTCCACATGGAAATTCCGCTTATCCCATGGGGTTGGTTTTAAATAAGTCAATGTATCATCTCCATTCCTCTGTTACATCTGTTGTCTCTCTAATTAGATAGAGTGGTCTTCCCTTTGTCTCATTAAAAATCTTTCCAATATATAAACCAAGAATGCCAAAGTTAAAGAAAATCAATCCACCAATAAAGAAGATAGATACCATGACACTTGTCCACCCCTCGACAGCCTGGTCAAGAAAGAAATAGCGGAAAAATAAATACATGGCATATATAAAGGATGCAAGGGACATTAGAAATCCGATTTGGATTGATAGGCGGAGCGGCTTGTTAGATTGAGAAATAATCGCATCAGTCGCCAAATTGATTAGTTTTCCAATACTATAAGAGGACTTCCCTTCCTTTCTAGTATTGTGTTCAACAGAAATATTCGCTGATTTATAGCCCATCCATTTTATGAATAATGGGAAATAACGGTTTTGTTCCCGAATTCTCCTGTAGCTCTTAACAACCTTTTTGGAATTTATACTGAAATTAGCTGTCGATGGATCTGTCATTTGGCCACTAAAATAATCATAAATACGATAAAAGACTTGGGAAGATTTCTTCTTTAACCAGTTATCTTGTCTTACCGTCCGCTTCCCAAAAACAACTTCATAGCCTTCCATAGCTTTTTTATATAAATTAGCAATCTCTTCCGGTCTGTCCTGCAAATCACAGTCCATTACGACAACCCAGTCGCCGCTTGTATAATCCAGACCTGCCGTTATGGCATGATGCTGGCCAAAATTTCTTGCAAAATCGATTCCTTTTATTCCATCGTCCTGTTCGCTTAAATATTTAATCGTATCCCATGCATTGTCTGGACTTGCATCGTTTACTAGAATAATTTCATATTGGGCTGGTATCATTGTGATTGTACGAATAATCCGGCTGCAAAGTTCCTTCAGGCAAGTCTTGCAACCGTAAACAGGAACGACTACGGAAATTAGCGGTTTGGTTGTAAATTCCATTGATTAACATACCATTCCACTGTTTTTTGCAATCCAGTATCAAAATCTTCTTTTGGTTTCCAGCCCAGTTCACTCTTAAGTTTACTATCATCTACTGCATATCTACGGTCATGACCTTTGCGATCCTCTGTAAAACGGATTAAATCTTTAAAACTATTAAGGTTCAACCTCTTTCTTAATTCAGGTTTTAAAGAATCGAGAATTCCACAAATCTGTTCAGCAATAACGATATTTGTTCTTTCATTACTGCCACCAACATTATATGTCTCCAGCGATTGACCATGATGATAGATGACTTCCAGTGCCCTGCAGTGATCTTCCACATAGAGCCAGTCACGAACATTTTCTCCATCACCATAAATTGGAATCTGTGTACCTGCCAATGCATTGCTAATAATCGTTGGGATCAGCTTTTCCAGATGCTGTCTCGGTCCGAAGTTGTTGGAGCTGGATGATATGACCACATTCATCCCATATGTATATCCGAAACTTCGCACCAATAGATTTGCTCCCGCCTTGGACGCACTGTATGGATTTCTAGGATTGTAAGGAGTTTGTTCGGTAAATTTACCTTCCGCACCAAGCGTTCCATACACTTCATCGGTTGAAATTTGGTAAAAACGCCTGTTGGATAGTTCCCCCTTCTTTTCCCAATCTTCCCTTGCAGCCTGTAGGAGCGTCATCGTACCAAGTACATTCGATTCAATAAATGCTCTAGAGTCTTTGATGGAACGATCAACATGGGACTCAGCCGCGAAATGGATAACACCTTTGATATCGTAGTTCCTGAAAATATTATTAAGCAAGCTTTCATGTGTGATATCACCGTGGATAAATTGATAGTTATCTTTGCCTTCCACTTCTATCAGGTTTTCCATTGATCCTGCATATGTCAGTTTGTCGATATTCAATAGGTTGACATGGGGATGTTGTTTCATATAATAATGGATAAAATTAGAGCCAATAAAACCTGCCCCACCAGTAATAAGTATTGTAGATTTCAGGTTATTCATTTTCCACCAGCCCCATCATTGGATGATGAGCCACGGAATCCCAGTACTGCTCCGTATGCTTTCTTTGAGCAATTTCCATCAAATATTGTCCATAATCATTCTTTTCCATTGATTTCCCTTTTTCGAAAAGTACTTCTTTTGTTATATAACCAAGGTAATAAGCAATTTCCTCCAGGCAGGCAATTTTAAAGCCTTGGCGTTGCTGAGTTGTTTTAACAAATTCCGCAGTTTCAAATAATGCCTCTTGTGTACCTGCATCCATCCAGGCAAAACCTCTACCTAGTAATTCAACATCCAAGTGATTCCATTTCATATATTCTCTATTTAAATCGGTAATTTCCAGTTCACCGCGATTAGATGGAGTCAGTTTCTTTGCAATTTTTACTGCCCGATGATCGTAAATATAAAGACCTGTCACAGCAAAATCTGATTTTGGTTCCTCCGGTTTTTCTTCCAAGGAAATCGCCTTTTGATGATCATTAAATTCTACGACTCCAAAACGCCTTGGGTCTTTAACCCGATAACCAAAAATAGTTGCATATCTATGCTTTTTAATTGCATCTCTAAGAATGGTTGTAAATCCTTGTCCATAGAAAATATTATCCGCAAGTATTAATGTCACTTTATCTTTTCCAATAAAATCTTCAGAGATTGTAAGGGCTTCCAGAATCCCTTTAGGTTCTGCCTGTTCCCGATATTTCAATGAAATGCCTAATTCTGAACCATCGCCCAATAGCTTTTGGAAACGTGGTGTATCCTCGGGTGTACTAATAATCATAATATCCCTAATCCCGGCAAGCATCAGCACCGAAAGCGGATAATAAATCATCGGCTTATCATATACCGGTAATAAATGCTTATTCATACTGTCTGTACTAGGAGACAAACGCGTACCGCTCCCCCCAGCCAAAATAATTCCCTTCATAATGACCTTCACTCCCCGATTTTTGTCTAATAATCAATTTGTTGTTAAAAGCACTTTTAGTCTTATAGTCTATTCCCGTTTAGTTGGTAACTAATCTTACAGTTATATTTCAAATTGATGTCAGATGACAATAGCCTTCCTGTAACCAGGCTATTTAATTATTTAAAAATAAAAAAGCACAAACTCTCCAGAATTGGAAAGCTTGTGCTTTGCGTGATTAATCATTACGCGGTATGTCTTTTCGATTTTCTTTCTTCTTGTTTAAGATAGTATTTACCATCGGTTATTTTTGCAATAAAGATGGTTAAGATGGCTGCAAGGAATGCTGCAAAAAATGCTGCAGTACTTTGTAAGAATTCTCCCATATAACCTAATGCAGCAACTGTTCCCAAACCACTCGCAAGGAGTAATGGTACAACACCAACTGGATTCCATTTATACAATCTTTCTTGCTTTTCTTCATAATAACTTGGACCAATTTTCATCCATTTTTTTACAACTAAGGCATCCGCTACTAATATTGCTGCCCATGTTAGTAGAAAGACTCCTTGGAATGTCATCACAGCACCTAAATGATCTACAATACCACCGAGCATTAACATGATTGCTAGGATACCTGAAATGACGACCCAAAAGCGTCTTCCGGGCTTAAAGTTAAAAACATTCTCAAAAAAGTTGGATAAGGATAAGGAACTGCTGTAAATATTTGTAATATTAATTCGTACTTGTGTGAGCATTGTAAAAAGTGCTCCCCCAAGGCCTAATAAAAATACAATATAAATACCTGGATTTCCTTCGCCTAAACGAACACCAAACCAGATACCTAGACCACCCATCACACCAAAACAGAATATTTGGGGGACAAATCCGATTACTACGGAACCTATTTTGATGTCTTCTGGTTTAAGATATCTTGCATAGTCTGAAGCAATTAATGCCGTCAGACCCATAATGCCATGCTGCATACCGATACACAACAATAAAGCTGTACCTCCAATTTGCACACCCTCTGGCATATATGTCCAGAAACTGCCTCCATAAACGGATGGCGTATTTAATGCCACAATAATAGCAGCCATTAAAAAAATACCGAATACCGGTAATGTCCATTTTTGTAATTTATCTAATTGTTTAATTCCAAACCAATTTAGAGGTATAATAATTGTTCCGAAGAATACAATCCATATCCAAATTGGGACAGCGGGGAAAAACGCATTGACTGCAGCAACCAATATCATACCTTCAAAAGCACAATACATGATAAAGTTTGATGCGTAGATTAAAGAAGTTAATGAGGCACCGATATAACCAAATCCACCACCTCTCGATAATAAATTTACATTCATACCGGCTTTAGCGGATAAATATGCAATAATTGTTCCCAATATACCAGCAACAACAATAGCATAAACAGCTGAAATGATTGCATTAATTGCACCGAATTGTAGCGCCATGACACTGCCCATTTGCAAATAGAAAATTGCCGTGGCAATACCAAAAGTAATATTTGTAACGCTTAACCAACTCATATTCCTTTTGTCACGAGGGACTTTTTCTAGTGAATAATCATCACTAATCTCCTTTGAAACTTTGCGATCTGCAACTTCACCAGATCTCATAAATATCAACTTCCTTCCATAATTTTGTGGGACATGGGAACCGGCCCATTGTCCATAAAAAAACGAGCGCTATATTAACATAACACTGTCATTATCTATTACCAAACCTGATATATCGGCAAATATCGGGGTATTACCGCTTAAAAAACGCTTACAAGCGACATATACTTTGTTTATCTTAGTTTAAAGGATGCCCTTGCTCTTTGATGTTTGATGTTTGTTATAAATTGTTCGTCCTTATTCCATTTCAATATAATTGCTAAGCCTAAGGGCAAGAGATGCCCCATCTTACTGAAGAAGCACAAGCCTTCCAAATTGGTAAGCTTGTGTTCTGATGAAAAATAGACATAAAAAAACCACCAACATATTATGTATTGGTGGAGACGGTGGGAATCGAACCCACGTCCAGAGATATTGGCACTCAGGCCTCTACATGCTTAGTTGATATATTATCATTCGCTTATCCTTCAGCCTATCAACAGGCTTCAGAGTAGCTAGTCTGATTCAGTTCAACTACCGTTCCCCAGACGGAGGATGGTAGTATAGCCCGCTTCATTTGAGACCCTTCAATCTGCCACACGAGCGATAACAGGAAGGATCCTTTAGTGCTACTTACGCAGCTGCTAAAGAGTAATTTTGTTCTTTGCCAGTTATTATAGGCGTTTAACGTTTTACGAGCCGTAACCTCGACATGCAACCTGAGCTCAATCTATCCCTGTCGAATCCGTAACGTCCCCAAAAAAGGAGAAACGCTCGGTAAAATTGAGCATTCATAATTTGTACTACATCTTTTATTATAACAGATATCCTGTTAAATTCAAGGGATGGAAAGATTTACTTGGTAGTTTACTTCACATGTTCCTTGATAGCACGGTCTACATCACGTTTCATTTGTTTCCGCTTCAGGTCTTCACGCTTATCGTATTTCTTTTTCCCTTTTCCTAGTCCAATCAGCACTTTTGCAAATCCATTTTTAATATAGATTTTCAATGGAATAAGTGCATAGCCTTGCTGTTGGGTTAATCCGATTAACTTATCAATTTCTTTTCGATGCAGCAGGAGTTTGCGGGTTCGAGTAGGGTCATGATTATAACGGTTCCCTTGCTCATATTCCGCGATGTGTAAATTGATTAGCTGTACTTCACCGCGCCTATCAATTCTTGCATGGGAATCTTTCAAATTCACTCGCCCATTTCGTAGTGACTTAATCTCTGTTCCCTGTAATACGATTCCTGCCTCATATGTTTCTTCAATTAAATAATCATGCCTTGCTTTTTTATTTTGAGTGATTGCTTTTCCATGTCCTTTTGGCATAAATGTTCCTCCTACTGCTTCCCATAGACCCTTATTTTAACAAAGATTCAGTATGATTCCAATCAGAATACATTTAAATTATGCAAGTAGTACTAAACTGACTGCCATAACGGCCATACCAGTCATCACGCCATATATGGAAAGATGGGCCTCATCGTATTTTTTTGCAGCGGGAAGTAGTTCATCTAAAGAGATAAATACCATAATACCAGCCACCATAGCAAATATAATTCCAAATAAGGTTTCTGTGAGAAAAGGCATTAAGATCAGGAAGGCGACAATTGCTCCTACAGGTTCTGCGAGCCCTGATAGGAAGGAAAGTTTAAATGCTTTCTTCTTATCACCAGTAGCATAGTAAATAGGAACAGACACTGCGATTCCTTCTGGTATATTATGAATCGCAACTGCAACTGCAATCGCTATTCCGATTGATGGATCCTGCAACGTAGAGACAAATGTTGCAATCCCTTCCGGAAAGTTGTGGATTGCAATGGCTAATGCCGTAAACATTCCCATCTTCAATAAGGCCGGATCATTTACAGGGTTTTTCGGTTTTTCCATATCCTCCACCTTTTTGACTTCATGGGGATTCGTATATTTTGGAATGAATTTATCGATTATACCAATCAATAACATTCCGGCAAAAAAGGCCAGTATTGTTACCCAATACCCCTGCGTTGCTCCCATGGAAGAAGTGAGTGAATCTTTAGCTTTAAAAAAAATCTCGATCATGGATACATAAATCATAACTCCTGCAGATAATCCTAGAGCAAATGACAAAAATTTCGTATTCGTGGTTTTGGCAAAGAAAGCGAGTAAACTTCCAACACCTGTAGCAAGCCCAGCAAACAACGTTAACAAGAAGGCAAATAAAACATCATTCATTCAAAATCACTCCAAACATCGATTAGTATGTTGCACCGTATTTATCTGAAAACACATTATTATTAGTACTATTATAATAAGTAGTCTATAGGACAATTAGTTAGGTGTCAACAAATAGTTTTCCCGGGTGCAACTTTTAATAAAATATATATATGCATCTTCTATTGTTTTGATGACACAAAATTTAGGTAACTGTCATTGTTGTAAATTCCGCGAAAAAAATAAGCCAAACAGAGTGTCTGGCTTATCTTTTACTTTTTTTCTTTTTTGATTTCGTTTTATTAGATGGGGATGGGAACTCTTTCCGATGTGGATTCGTTTTCCTGCTCTTATTCATTTTAGGAATTCCAACCAATTCAAAGTCCACCGTATGCTCATCCGTATTGACACTGACCACTTTCACTTCAACTTCTTGTCCGATTCGATACACATTGGCTGTTCGTTCACCAATCAATGCATGACTACGGTCATCGTAATGGTAATAATCGTCAGTCAAATAGCTTACATGGATTAGTCCTTCAATCGTGTTTTCCAACTCAATAAACATACCGAAGTTTGTTACAGAACTGATAACTCCAGTGAATTCTTCACCAATCTTATCCTGCATGAATTCTGCCTTTTTCAAATCATCTGTGTCCCGTTCGGCATCAACTGCTCGGCGTTCCCGTTCAGAAGTATGTCTCGCAATCTCCGGGAGTTTATTTTTCCAATTATTTGTTGTCTTATTGTCTAATTGATTATTTATTAAATACGTTCGAATGAGACGGTGGACAATTAAATCAGGATACCTTCTAATCGGTGATGTGAAATGGGTATAAAATTCTGTTGCTAAGCCGAAGTGACCAACACTTTGCGGGTCATACTTTGCTTGTTTCATCGACCGCAGCATTAGTTTGGAAACAACCAATTCCTCTGGTTCACCCTGAATGGATTCCAACACTTTTTGAAGGGCCTGTGGATGAATCTCATTTGCCGTACCTTTTACAGATAACCCAAGACTCCCTAGAAAATCAAAGAACTTCTCCAATTTCCCTTCATCCGGATCTTCGTGAATACGATGTATAAACGGAACATCCATCCAGTGAAAATGCTCTGCCACTGTTTCATTCGCTGCAAGCATGAATTCTTCAATCAGACGTTCACCAACTCCTCGTTCACGAACAACGACATCTGTTGGTTTACCTGTATCATCAACTAGCACTTTCGCTTCTTTAAAATCAAAATCAATTGCCCCACGTCCAAAACGCTTTTGACGGAGAATTTCAGCAAGCTTTTCCATATCCTCAAACATCGGAACAAGGGATTCAAATTTCGACCGTACCTCTTCATCTTTATCAACTAAAATTTTATTAACATCACTGTAGGTCATTCGTTCTGTTGTTTTAATAACACTTTGGAAAATTTCATGATTGACTACTTGCCCTGCATTATTAACCTCCATTTCACAGCCAAGCGTCAGCCTGTCCACTTGTGGATTCAATGAACAAATACCATTAGATAATCGATGTGGAATCATTGGAATTACCCTATCAACGAGATATACACTTGTCCCACGCTCAAATGCTTCTGTATCGATTGATGTTTCTTCTTCCACATAGTACGTAACATCGGCAATATAAACGCCGAGCTTATAATTCCCATTATCGAGCTTTTTGACTGATACGGCATCATCGAGGTCTTTGGCATCTGCTCCATCAATTGTAACGATTATCTCATCACGTAAGTCACGGCGACCAACAAGCTCTTCCTCTTTAATCGTCTCTGGAACATTTGATGCTTGTTCAAGTACTTCATCTGGAAAATCAATAGTGATTCCATGTTTATAAATAATGGATAGAATATCAATTCCAGGATCATTTTTATGCCCAAGGATATGGATGATCTCACCCTCAGCACTTTTTCTGCCTTCCGGATATTTTGTAATCCTCGCGATTACCTTATGCCCGCTGACAGCACCATGTGTGCCACCTTTCGGAATAAAAATATCGTTTGGAATCCGTTTATCATCTGCAATGACAAAACCAAAAGCACGGTTATCTTCATATGTTCCAACAACCTGTATAACCGCTCTTTCTAATATGCGAATGACTTTTCCTTCCGGCCGATTACCATCCACTTCTGTTTTTTCCAGACGAACAAGGACCTTATCATTATTCATAGCTGAACCGAGATCATTCGCATGAATATAAACGTCCCTCGCTTCCTCATCCTCTCGAATTAAAAAAGCGAAACCCTTTGCATGCATCTGGACTTTTCCCTTAACAAGGTTCATCTTGTCCGGTAAGCCAAAACGGTTTTTACGTGTCCGCACTAGTTCACCATTATCTTCAAGTTCATTTAACGCTTTAATTACTTCTTTAAATTCAAGTGCATCACTAATTCCAAGTTCTTTCTCAATTTCATCGACTGCTAATGGTTTCGTTCCACTTTCTTTAAAATAATTAAGTATTTTTTCTTTCAACTCGTCACCTTCTTTCTTATTATTGTTTGCATTTTTTCGTAAATATAATCATATCTTCCAATCAAGTTTTTCTAAAAACTGAAAGATGTCTTCATGTAGCAGTTCTTTCTCTTTATCCATCGTAATGACATGACTCGATTCTTCATACCATTTTATGTCTTTTACGTCAGATTCAACATTTTCATAGATATATGCTGCACTTTCTGTATTAATCATCTGATCCTTTCTGGCCTGTACAACAAATACAGGTGTATAGATTGTATCCACGTTATTTTTAACTTCTTGAATAGTCTTACCCAATGCTTCAAATAATTTCTGGGAATTACCGACTAATGATGCTACTTCTTCCTTAATAGTTTCTTCGTCTTTTTGTTCCAGCTGCTTGTATTCCTTAGAAAACTGCTTAAATCCTGTGGAAAGTTGTGTGTTATTATCGAAAAACATTGGTGCACACATTGGTATCATCGCTTTAATTTTTTCTGAGTACGCTAGTTTCAATCCAAGGACACCACCAAGTGAAAGTCCTGCAACGGCTATTTCCTCATAGCCAAGATTTTTCAAATGCTGGAAAGCGTTCTTAACATCTTCCCACCACTCGGCGGGATTTGATGTGATCAACTCTTCTGGTGGGACACCATGGCCGCGATAGATCGGTGCATGGGTTGTATAACCTTTTTTCTCCAAAAATCGGCCAAGCATTCTCACATCTGCAGAATGGCCAGTAAAACCATGCAATAGTAATACTGCACGTGGTCCTGCTTCAAATGTAAAGGGTTGGGGTTGTTTTATTTTCATTCTAACTGCATCTCCTTACAAAATCCTACTCTTACTCTACCCTATATGGATAACTATACAACATATAATATTAAAAATCCCTTATCACGAAATCATGATAAGGGATTAGTTTCTATTGTAATACGTAAGCACTTAGAAAAGCTAATAAGAAAAATAAAATTCCTGTAATAATTGTACCGCGATGTAAAATCAAATCGGCTCCACGTGCTTTTTGTTTTCCAAATAATTGCTCAGCACCACCGGAGACTGCTCCAGATAGGCCCGCGCTTTTTCCTGACTGCAATAGTACGAATGCTATCATTATAATTGCATCAACGACTAATAATACATTAACTAAACCTGCCATGTTTTAAAAAACACCTCCTGTATCCGACAAATACCTACTCATTACTTTATCATAATAGTCAATAGACTTGCAAGATAAACTTGTCATTTATAGCTTAAGATTGCACACCTCAATGAATGATTTTATTATTGAATGAAGAAGAGTCCTTAATATAGGAGTGATCATGATGGAAAGTTCTTTTTGGTTAACGATGGAAGATGGCACAGAAGTATATTGTAAGAAATGGTATGTCGATGGAAATAAACCAAAAGCAATCATTCAACTCGCACATGGTATGGCAGAGCATATTAACCGTTATAAAGAATTTGCAAATTTTTTATTGAAGAAGGGGTTTTTTGTCATTGGGAATGATCATCGTGGTCATGGGAAAACGGCTGAAAAATCAGGAGTGCAAGGTTACTTTTCCGACAAAGACGGTTTTACGAAGACAACAAATGACCTGTACGAAATTACAATGAACGTAAAGGAATTTTATCCCGATACGCCAATATTTTTACTTGGGCATAGTATGGGATCGTTTCTAGTAAGGAATTATTTACAAGAATATAGCGCAGAAATTCATGGTGTAATATTGTCAGGAACAGGCTATTATTCGAAAACCATCTCTATTGCGGGCAAAAGCCTTGCCTACTTCTTATCTCCTAAAAAAGAATCTAACTTGTTGAATCAATTAGCCTTCAGCAGCAATAATAAAAAAATAAGCGACCAGAAAAATGGCTATGAATGGCTGACAAGAGAAGAAACTGTCGTGAAAAAATATAGGGACGACCCCTTATGTGGGTTCATTCCAACAGGAAGGTTTTTCTTCGATTTACTAAGTGGTATTATTTCGATGCAAAATAAGAAAAGAAATAAGATGATTCAAAAAGATCTACCATTACTCATAATCAGTGGCGATGCAGATCCAATTGGGGACTATGGAAAGGGAATTTGGAAAACCGCTGATATTTACCAAAAAGCTGGCCTACAGGATATCTCTATTATGCTATTTACAGATGGAAGACATGAATTATTAAATGAGACTAACCGGGAAGAAGTTTACGATGCATTATACAGGTGGACCAAGCAGCAACTTACATAGTTGCTTTGCTTGCATGTACCATGATAACTGTTTAAAATAAAATTGTACTATCATATAGTAAAGGATGTTGAAATCGCCACCAAATGATAAGCTTCGAATCGAATCGATTCGCCCGCTTGCTTCTAATTTGGTACTTATTTAAACTTATACTATTAGAGCTTTCTATAAGAAAGGATGCAACAAAAGATGGAAAAAATTGAAGGTATTGCCGCATCAACCGGCATTGCTATTGCAAAAGTTTATGAATTAAAAGCCCCGGATTTAACATTTGAACATGTATCTATAGATAATCCAGATAACGAAATTAAAAGGCTTGACCAAGCTTTAGAAGTTTCCAAACAAGAACTGGAAAAAATTAAAGAACATACAAAGAAGGAACTCGGCGATGAACATGCCGAAATTTTTTCTGCCCATTTATTAGTTTTAAGTGATCCTGAACTAATTAAACCAATGCAAGATAAAATTAATACAGAGAAAGTAAATGCAGAAGCTGCATTAGACGAAGTTGCGAATACGTTTATTGATATGTTCAAAAATATGGATAACGAATACATGCGTGAACGTGCTGCAGATATTCAGGATGTTACAAAGCGTGTAATGGCCCATTTACTCGGTGCGAATTTTCCTGATCCAGCATTAATTGATGAACAAGTGATCGTAATTGCAAACGATCTAACACCTTCAGATACAGCACAATTAAATCGCGAATTTGTGAAAGGTTTTGCCACAGATATCGGTGGACGTACATCACATTCTGCAATTATGGCGAGATCCCTTGAAATTCCAGCAATAGTAGGAACGAAAAACATCACTACTTCTGTTTCCCAGGGTGATATTGTTATCGTCGACGGCATGGAAGGTATTGTTATTATCAATCCATCCGATGAAGAATTGGATTCCTATCGTAAAAAACAGGAATCCTTTGCAGATCAACAAGTCGAGTGGGCAAAATTAAAAGATGAACCAACATTTACAAGTGATGGAGAGCAAGTGGAATTGGCTGCCAATATTGGGACACCAGCAGATATCGAAGGAGTCCTAAATAATGGCGGTGAAGCTGTTGGATTATACCGAACTGAATTTTTATATATGGGTAAATCGGAGCTTCCTTCTGAAGAAGAACAATATGAAGCATATAAATCCGTTTTGGAGCAAATGGATGATAAGCCTGTTGTCGTAAGGACATTGGATATCGGTGGAGATAAAGAACTCAGCTATTTGGACTTGCCTAAAGAGCTTAACCCTTTCTTAGGCCATCGTGCCATCCGCTTCTGTTTGGATAATGAACATGTTTTCCGACCACAATTACGCGCATTATTGCGTGCAAGTACACATGGTAACCTGAAAATTATGTTCCCGATGATTGCAACACTGGAGGAATTTCGTCAGGCGAAAGCCATTTTATTGGATGAAAAAGAAGCATTACTTGCGGATAACGTTAAAGTATCCGATGATATCGAAATAGGTATAATGGTTGAAATTCCATCTACCGCAATTATTGCTAAACAGTTTGCCAAAGAAGTAGATTTCTTTAGTATTGGTACAAATGACTTAATCCAATACACCATGGCAGCTGACCGGATGAATGAACAAGTTTCTTATTTATATCAGCCATACAATCCGGCGATATTAAACCTGATTAACACGGTTATCGAAGCGGCACATAAAGAAGGTAAATGGGTTGGTATGTGTGGAGAAATGGCAGGAGATTCCATTGCCATTCCAATTCTGCTTGGCCTCGGACTGGATGAATTCAGTATGAGCGCAACATCCATCCTCCCAGCAAGAACACAGATTCTTAGCCTTTCTAAAAAAGAAATGGCTTCCTTTAAAGAACAAATTCTTTCTATGGGAACTGCAGAAGAAGTCGTAGCATTTATCAAAGAAAAAACTGAATAGCGATTATAAAAACTGAAGCGCACAGACCATCCATGGCCTGTGCGCCTTTTTGGTGTAATCACTACCCGATTTTGTCTAACACTTTTTGTCGCTTACATTGGCATTATCATTCGCGTAACCTATTCATCAATGATTTCCATTTTATTTTCTATCGGCGTCCTTCCTTTATCACGTGATAATTTGTCCGGATATCCAATTTGTAAAACAGCTGCTACTTTGTAGTTATCACTATTTAAGCCAATTTCAGCCATAAATTCAGGATCATGCATATAGGCTGTAATCGTCCAAAGCATTCCAACACCATATTCCCATGCTGCAAGTTGTGCATTTTGGATAAATGCTGCAACAGATGCGTATTCCTCTTCATATCTTATCGGATCATTATCTTTCTCAAAATATATAAGTGCATGGTGTGGTATTGTCATTAAAAATGATGTCATTGATTCAATCATTCGTAAAGTTTTTGGATCATCATTATCTTTAATCATGCCAATACGCCGGTAGCTTGCGATAATTGCATCAATAAATGCCTTCCTCCCCTGCGACTGATATAACTTGATTTGCCATGCTTCTGTCATATAATGTGTCGGTGCATAGGAACCATATGTAAAAATCTGCTTCAAGACTTCTGGATTTACTTCTTCCCTTTTAAATGAATATGTCGACCGCCGTTCCTTTATAGCTTCTAATATATCCATGTTCACACCTCCCAAAAAAAGTAAAGAGTACTACTAGCATTATATATACAGTACTCTTTGGTTCGCAATATTAGTAAAAACGTTTTCCGGAAATATTGGTCATAAAACCCATGTAAAATTGTTGATAGTCGAGTTCAAATGCTATTCGATGCGTTTTAATCTCCTTATCAGTTTCGTTTTCTATATTCACAAAAGGTCTAATATCTGCAATGCTCTGTCCTCTCTCCGTACCTTCCGTAGCCAGTACAATGTAGACTGGCAATTCTCTATACGTAAACATGTCTTCCTTTACTGTTGCTATTAATGTTAATACATCGTGCATCGGACTGCCCTGAATATTGGGATTTCTAGTTTAATAAAAATCATAATAATAATCAATCATTGGCTTCACAATATCAACCAAACCGACTTGATCTATATAATCGACCATTTCCGGGGTTACAATGGATGCCTCCGATACAGCTGTAACATTACCTGGAACCCAAAATGCTCCGCCCATGATATAAATCTCATTTATCTTTTCCATTAGTTCCTGATAAAGCAAGAACATCGTTGCCAGTGAGGTTAATCTACCAATATTCTCCAGCAATAACCGGAATCTGCGACACATCATAATCTAGTAAATTTGCCAGATGCAATCACTATATCAGCAGCCCGTATACACGGAGACTCCAGCGGGAGGAAAGGCATCGGTGAGACCCCGCAGAGCGTTAGCTCAAGGGGGCTCACCAGCCGCCCGCGGAAATGGTGCGACCCCCAATAGTTGGAGTTTTATTAAGCGGCGATTAGATCGGTATGAATTCGGTATTGAACTGGGCTCATACCGTTTAATCTTCCTTTAATTCGTTTGTTATTGTAATAATAGATATAGTCTTCAATTTTACGTTTTAATTCTTCATAGGTACAGAGAGATTCCCCGTGATACATTTCTTGTTTCAGGATACCGAAGAAGCTTTCTACAGGTGCGTTATCTATACAATTCCCCTTACGTGACATGCTTTGGAACACTTTGTGCTGCTTGAGTTTTTTCACCCATTTATCATGTTGATAATGCCAACCTTGGTCTGAATGAATTGTTGTTCTATACGTTGCGTTTTTGACGATATCTAAGGTTTCTTCAAGTGGTTCTAATACAAAATCTAATGTCGGACTATTACTAATTCCATAGGTTAATATTTCACCGTTAAACATATCTAAAATAGGATTAAGATATAATTTCTTCCCATCTAAACATTTAAATTCGGTAATGTCTGTCGTTAATTTTTGAAGCGGTATCGATGTGTGGAAACGGCGCTTCATACGATTTTTCGCCACTTTACCCACTGGACCTTTATAAGCATTATACTTTCTTGATTTCCTACCAAATTTCTTACATTTTAAACCCAGCACCCTCATGAGACGCTGAACCCTTTTATAATTGATTGTATGGCCTTCTTGTCTTAATTGGTCTGTGATTCTACGATAACCGTAATCACCGTTATGTTCCTCAAATTTAGCTTGAATAAGCTCTTTTATTTCCGCATCGGGGTTTACATTTACTTTTAAGGCCTTCACATGATAATGATAGCTAGATTCAGGTATACCAACTATTTGTAAGACATCTTTTAATTTAAATTCTTTTTTGAGTTCGAGTGATAACGCTGCTTGTGCTTTTCTAGATAAGACTCCGGATCCTTCTGAAAAGCTCGCAACTTTTTTAGGTATGCCACCTCTAAATGTAAAAGTTAATTTTCTCTTTCTAATTTCTGAAGAGATTCTTCTTTATTAGTTAGTTTTTTCTCCGCTTCATTATTGGATTTGTTAGCCATAGAAAGCAGTCCCCTCTGTTTATCCAGGACTTCCAAATTGCCCTCAAGGAATGTTTTTCGCCATCTAGAAATTATAGATGGATTCTTTATTCCAAACTGAAGAGCTGTGTCGGACACGGAAGCACCTGTGCTTTTCATAAAGCTTAATACATCTAACTTGAATTGAACAGAGTAGACGCTTTGTTTTTGTTCCTTTTTCACTAATTTATTTGATCCATAGTACTTATAAACCCTTACCCAACCTCGCAGTGTAGTCGTTGGTACCTCGTATTTCTCCGCTAACCGTCTATAACTCAATTTCCCTTCAATATATTCTTCTGCGACCTTTACCTTAAACTCTTCACTGTACTTTGCCATAAACCTGACCCCCGTAAATTATTTTTACTCTAACTTATGGGGGTCAGGTCAAAAAGCGGAGTTGTATACGGGCTACGGTTGCCTAAGTATCTCGTTTCCATTATTAGCGATACAGATCAACAGTTACTTCGCATTTTATCTAAACTACGACATAAGGTAAGCCAAAAAACCCAATAACATGCTATACAAAAAAAGGAGGCAGATTTCTCTGCCTCCTCTTAAGTAAGATATTTATTTTTTCAGGTTATAAAATGCAGTTTCCCCTGCATACTCACCCATACCAGCAAGTTCATCTTCAATACGAAGTAACTGGTTGTATTTAGCTACACGATCCGTACGTGAAGGTGCACCTGTTTTAATTTGACCTGCATTTGTAGCTACAGCAATGTCAGCAATCGTCGCATCTTCTGTTTCACCAGAACGATGTGAGATTACGGCAGTATATCCTGCTTTTTTAGCCATTTCAATTGCTTCGAATGTTTCTGTTAATGTACCAATTTGGTTTACTTTAACAAGGATGGAATTTCCGATACCTTTTTCAATTCCTTCAGAAAGTTTCGCTGTGTTTGTAACAAATAGGTCGTCACCTACAAGTTGAACACGATCGCCGATACGATCTGTCAGCAATTTGAAGCCATCCCAGTCGTTTTCATCAAGACCATCTTCAATGGAAATGATCGGGTACTTATTGATCATCTCTTCATACCAGTCAACCATTTCTTCAGATGTACGAACTACACCTTCGCCTTTTAGGTTATATTTTCCATCCTCAAAGATTTCAGATGCTGCAACATCCATTGCAAGCTTAACTTCTTCACCTGGTTTATAACCTGCTGCTTCAATTGCTTCAACGATTGTTTGCAATGCTTCTTCGTTAGAACCAAGGTTTGGAGCGAATCCACCTTCATCACCAACAGCAGTGTTTAGCCCTTTATCGCTTAATACTTTTTTCAATGCGTGGAAAATTTCTGCACCTGTACGTAATGCTTCTTTAAATGTTGGAGCACCAACAGGCATAATCATGAATTCTTGAATATCCACGTTATTATCCGCATGCTCCCCACCGTTTACAATGTTCATCATTGGTGTTGGCAATACTTTTGCGTTGAATCCGCCAAGATAGTTATATAAAGGAACTTCAAGGTGACTTGCTGCTGCATGTGCTGCTGCCATGGAAACACCAAGGATAGCATTTGCACCAAGTTTTCCTTTGTTTTCAGTTCCGTCAAGGTCTATCATCAAAGCGTCAATAATATTCTGACGCGTTACATCTAGACCGATTAATTCAGGTCCGATAATGTCATTTACATTTTCAACTGCTTTTAAAACACCTTTTCCTAAGTAACGGTCTGAATCGCCATCACGTAATTCAACTGCTTCATATTCTCCCGTTGAAGCACCACTCGGTACTAATGCAGAACCAAATGCACCAGATTCTGTGAAAATTTCTACCTCTACTGTTGGGTTACCACGTGAATCTAAAACCTCTCTAGCGTATACGTCAGTAATGTATGGCATTAAAATCTCTCCCTTAAGTTTTAATTTTTTTAGAAACCTTTGTGTCATTAATTTCTTACCTGTAATTAATAAATCAGTTATTTAATAATCAATGATTCTCCAGTCATTTCGTCGGGCTTATCAACATTCAGTAAATCTAATAATGTTGGTGCAAGATCTGCTAATTTGCCACCTGTACGCAATGAAACATCTTCTTTAGTGACAATTACTGGAACAGGGTTCGTTGTATGTGCAGTCATTGGGGTACCTTCCTCTGTCAACACTTCATCCGAATTCCCGTGGTCAGCAGTAATAATTGCATGTCCACCAAGTTCTGTTATTTTATCTACAATTTTACCAAGACATTCATCAACTGTCTCAATTGCATCAATTGTTGGCTGTAACATACCTGAGTGACCAACCATATCTGGATTAGCAAAGTTTAGTAATATTGCATTCTGTTCGCCCTTATCAAGCTCAGCAAGAAGTGCATCAGTAACTTCATAAGCACTCATTTCCGGCTTTAAATCATAGGTGGCAACTTTTGGTGAGTCAATTAAAATTCTTGTCTCGCCAGGAAATTCCTGTTCACGGCCACCACTCATAAAGAATGTTACATGTGGGTACTTTTCTGTTTCAGCAATACGGAGCTGTTTCAGATTATTTTGTGCAAGAACTTCACCAACCGTATTGTCCAGATTAATTGGCTCGTATGCTACGTAACCATTAACCGTTTCACTGAAATTAGTAAACATAACAAAATCTAAGTCTTTTGGAACATTTTCGCCGCGATCAAAGTCACGAAAATCTGCATTTGCAAATGTACGTGAAATTTGAATTGCCCTGTCTGGACGGAAATTATAAAAGATGATTGAATCATTATCCTTTATTGTTCCAATCGGCTCATCATTACCATCAGTAATCACAGATGGTATAACAAACTCATCATAAATTCCATTTTCATAATTATCATGAATAACATCCATTGCCTGCTTATATTTCGGTCCTTTACCTTGTACCATCGCTTCGTAGGATTTTTGGACACGATCCCAACGTTTATCACGATCCATGGAATAATAACGACCAGATATAGTTGCAATCTCACCGATGCCTAGCTCTTGCATTTTTTCTTCTGTTTGTTGAATGTACTTCCCTGCTGTTTTGGGACCTACATCACGTCCATCAAGAAATGCATGTACGTAGACTTTTTTCAAATCACTATCTTTTGCCAGTTTTAGCAATGCAAATAGGTGATTGATATGACTATGGACGCCACCGTCGGATAATAATCCAAATAAATGGAGTGCTTTATCATTCGTTTTTGCATGGTGTATCGATTTCAAAAATGCTTCTACTTGATAAAAGTCACCTTCCTCAATCGACAGGTTCACACGAGTAAGGCTTTGATATACAACACGTCCTGCACCAATATTTAAATGTCCAACTTCAGAGTTGCCCATCTGCCCCTCTGGCAAGCCTACAGCATGTCCACTAGCATTAAGTTGACTGTGTGCATATTTATTCCATAGCCGATCAAAATTAGGTGTTTTTGCTTGTTTGACTGCATTTCCTTTAACTTCATCTCGAATAGCAAAACCATCCAAGATGATTAATGCAGCTAATTTATCTTGACTCATTTTGTACCGGCCTCCACAAGTTGCAGAAATGATTCTGCTTCCAGACTAGCTCCACCGACCAATGCACCATCGATATCAGATTGTGATAATAATTCTTCTACATTGGCAGGTTTAACACTACCACCATATTGAATGACAACTTTTTCTGCAATAGCATCTGATGTTACTTCTTTAATAACGTTTCTAATATGCGCACAAACGTCATTCGCATCTTCACTGGACGCAGTTTTACCTGTTCCAATTGCCCAAATTGGCTCATATGCAACAATTGTTTCAGCCACTTGCTCATCTGTTAATCCTTCAATCGCTTTTTTAACCTGTGTTTCGACATGGTTCATTGTTTCATTTGCTTCGCGTTGTTCCAAAGTTTCACCGACACAGACAATCGGGGTCAACCCATTGTTAAAGGCAGCATGTGTTTTCTTGTTAACTGTTTCATCAGTCTCTGCAAAATATTCACGACGTTCCGAGTGTCCTAAGACAACATGAGATACTCCGATGTCTTTAAGCATAACTGGACTAACTTCTCCTGTATATGCCCCATTGTCTTCAAAGTGCATGTTCTGTGCTGCTACTTTAACTTTTGAACCATTCGTTTTTTCAACTAGAGATGCAAGATATGGGAATGGTGCACAAACAATAGCTTCCACATTGTCACTATCCGGAACCTTCCCAACAACTTCATCAACAAATTGATTTGCCTCTGAAAAAACTTTATTCATCTTCCAGTTTCCAGCGATAATTTTCTTACGCATTGTCTCACCCCTCGAATTAGTTATATGATGTTCAATAGGTAAGGAAAATCCTCCCTTTTGAACAATAAATCATAAAATTTATTTATCATCTAAAGCTGCTACACCTGGCAATACTTTACCTTCCATAAACTCAAGGGAAGCTCCACCACCTGTTGATACATGATCCATTTCAGATGCAAGGTCGAATTTCTCCACTGCTGCAGCTGAATCACCACCACCAATGATGGAATAACCTTCCGTTTCGGCTAAACTTTCAGCAACTGCTTTTGTACCACCAGCAAATGGGTTCAATTCAAATACACCCATTGGCCCATTCCAAATAATCAGTTTGGATTCTGCAACAATCTGACTATAGGCTTCCCTAGTTTTCGGACCGATATCCAATGCTTCCCAGTCTGCAGGAATTTGATCAATGTCTACAATTTTAGTGTTTGCTGTTTCAGAAAAATCATCAGCAACAACTACGTCAACCGGTAGAACAAAGTTTACGCCTTTATCCTTCGCTTTTTCTATGAATTGATTAGCAAGATCAATTTTATCTTCTTCAAGTAATGACTTACCGACTTCATGGCCTTGTGCTTTAACAAATGTATAAGCAAGTCCACCACCGATAATCAAGTTATCTACTTTTTCCAATAAATTATCAATCACATTAATTTTATCTTTTACCTTTGCGCCACCGATAATTGCTGTAAACGGACGTTTAGGATCATTTAATGCGTTTCCAAGGGCAGCTATTTCCTTTTCCATCAAATAACCAGCTGCTGCAGGTAGTTTTTCAGCAATACCTGTTGTGGAAGCATGTGCCCGGTGTGCTGCGCCAAAGGCATCATTTACATACAAATCTGCCATCTCAGCAAAGGCCTGAACCAATTCAGGATCATTTTTCTCTTCACCAGATTCAAAGCGGACATTCTCAATTAATAAAATATCGCCTTCATTCAGTTGACCAATTGCCTGATTAACTTCTTCGCCGTATACCGTATCTGTTTTCACAACATCTTTCCCTATTAAATTGCTAAGATGCTTTGCTACAGGGTCTAAACGTAATTCTTCGACTGCCTGTCCTTTTGGTCGTCCAAGATGACTTGCCAAAATAACGATAGCACCTTGTTCTGTTAAATAGTTGATTGTTGGCAATGCTGCTTTAATTCGAGTATCATCCGTGATCTCTCCATCTTTCAATGGGACGTTAAAATCGACACGGCAAAATACCTTTTTTCCTTTTAAATCAAGGTCTTGAAGTGTTTTTTTGTTCATGTTTAAACCCTCCTAATTTTGGACTATGTAACATGTTAACTATAATAGGTTTCCCCTGAAAACTTCATTCGTAATCATTATATACCATGAGTTGTTTAATCGCTTGTAATTGTATCGGAAATATGAAAAAACGGAGGAGGAATGGAATCCTCCTCCGCAACTACATTTATATTCAGCTAGCGCCCATAGTCGCCTTCGCTTTTGTTGATTAAAGTCCTTGTTTTTTCAAGAATGCTGCTAAATCTACACAACGTGCAGAGTAGCCCATTTCGTTGTCATACCAAGAAACAACTTTAACTAGATTGTCTTCCATAACCATTGTAGATAAACCATCAATTACAGATGAATGTGGATTTCCAATAATATCAGTAGAAACAAGTGGGTCTTCACTGTATTCTAACACGCCTTTTAATGGGCCTGCTGCTGCTTCTCTTAATGCATTATTAATATCTTCAGCAGTAACATTTTTATCAAGTTCAGCTACTAAATCAACTAATGAACCATCTGGAGTTGGTACACGTACAGCCATACCATTCAATTTACCATTGATTTCAGGTAAAACTAAGCCAACTGCTTTTGCAGCTCCAGTAGTTGTAGGGATAATGTTTTCTGCTGCAGCACGTGCACGACGATAGTCTTTGTGCGGTAAATCAAGAATTTGTTGATCATTTGTATAGGAATGGATTGTAGTCATCAATCCACGTTTAATTCCAAAGTTATCATGAAGTACTTTTGCAAATGGAGCTAAACAGTTTGTTGTACAAGATGCATTGGAAATAATATTGTGTTTAGAAGCATCGTATTTATCATCATTAACACCCATAACTATTGTTAAATCTTCACCATTTGCAGGTGCAGAGATAATTACTTTCTTAGCTCCAGCATCGATGTGTTTCTGAGCATCTTCACCTTTTGTAAAACGTCCAGTTGATTCGATTACTACTTCTACACCTAAATCGCCCCAACCAAGGTTTGCAGGGTCACGTTCAGACAATACTTTAATTTCTTGTCCTCCAACAACGATGTTTGAACCGTTAACTGAAATTTCTTGTTCTAATTTGCCATGTACGGAATCATATTTCAATAAATGTGCAAGCATATTAGCGTCTGTTAAATCATTTACTGCAACAATTTCAACCTCATCATTTGATAAAGCCTGACGGAATACATTACGTCCTATTCTACCAAATCCATTAATACCAACTTTAACTGCCATTTGCTATTCCTCCTATAAAACTTTTTTAATAAAAATATATTTAAAGAGGGTTACCTCTCAAAATCTGTTCTGCTGCACCCTGATCTGTTATAAGTAGGTTGCTTTTACCTTGTTTAAAATAAGAAGCAATTGCTTTCCCTTTGGATTTTCCACCAGCAACCGTTATAACTTGTTCGACGGCTTCCAAATCTTCCAGTTGAATACCGACTGTTTTGACCTTATGGACCATGTTCCCAGATTGGTCAAAGTAATAACCGAATGCTTCACTAGCAGCATGCTTTTCTTTCAACAGGGATACTACCTGTTCGGGGGTTCTTCGTCGTTCCGCCATTTTCAGTGCGTCGCCGACACCATGTATAACAATATTTGAGCTTTTAATCTTTTCTAATATGTCATTGATGGCTGGCTCAGTGATGATTGTCTCATAGGTAGAATCACTGATTGGATCAGGTACATATAACATTCGATAATCGCCATGGGCCCTTCTGGACATTTCAGCTACAATACCGGACGCCTGATTTTCCACCTTTTCTCCAATTCCACCACGAGCGGGAACGAATAAAAGATTACTTTCCTTACCTAAAGGTGTCATCGCATTTGCAACAGCAGCCATAGTACTTCCACCTGTAACGGCAATTGTATTTTCCTTTTTTAAAATGGTTTTGAGATAGTTGACACATGCTTTTCCCAATTCTTGTTTGACCCATGTGTTCTCATCACTATCACCAGGAACAATAACAACCTTCCCTACATGTAATGTTTCCTTAATTTTTTTTTCTAAAACATGTAACCCTGATAATTCACCAATGAATTGCGCAAGTTGTTCCAGAATTAATTTACCCTCATTTGTAATAAACATTCCTTTAGTTGTAATCTCGATTAGTCCTTGTGCATAGAGAAAATCAATTTCCCCTCTGACATGTCTTTCTGTCATTTTGGTGTGCTCCGCCAAGCCTCTTCTACCAATTGGCTCGAGCTGCCGAACACTTTGCAGTAAGGAATATCGCTGTTTGATTACTTCAAGTAATTCAGGAACAAGCTTTTTTTGTAATTCGATTAAGGGTTTCATCTAAATGCCTCTTTCTTTTCACCGGGTATAATTATGTCCCACTAGGTTATATTATGTCCCGATTACAAATTCATTATATCATACTCGAAAAGTTATACAAATAATAACTATCTATTTCTTAAGCAGATTTCAAAAAATTGTATTGATTTACTCGTTGCCCCAAAAACAAATGTGACTGGACACTAATTGACCCACCGAATAGATTTGTTACTACTTTTGCACAAAATCTATAAAGTGCGAACTAAGATAAGCAACTTCGGCGACCGCTCTGGGAAATATACTTCGCGCATCCTAAGGCGGCTGGTGAGCCCCTTCATGCTGTCGCATTTCAGGGTCTCACCTATGCCTCTCTTCCCGTAGGAGTCTCCGTATATTTCCCAGAGCTGGTAAGAAAGTTGCTAACAATTACCTGCACTAGCTAAATAGCTAAAATAGTATCCTATAGCCTCACCAGTCCGGGTGAGCGGAGGGCGGTGACTCCTCGAAAATACAAACCAATTTTCTTCGTGCGATGTATCGCTGCCGAAGCCTTCCTTGTCCTGCGGGAACAGCACGTGTCCGAAGACCAGAAGAGTGGTTTTCTCTTCGGGGCTGAGGCCGTGCCCTAAGGTCCGCATCCGCCCGGAGCGATCCCGGATAAAAGAACAATTCTTTGGAAAACAGCCAACGGTTACTTCGCACTTTATCTCAACTCTGAAATACTTAAAAAGCAGGATTTATATATAAATTATTCCTCCCAAAGTTATAACTAAACATCGAACAATAATGATAAATGCCAGGGTGAACTTCCTCAAAATAAAAAGAGGTAACCGAGTTATGCATCTGGTTCCTCTTTTTGGCTGTTTTTTAACAGCGATTCTATGGAATTATAATTTATTTCTTCAACATTTAATTGTTTTCCTTCTATTTCAATGACAGGTATTTCAAGTTGATATTGCTCAAGCCATAAATCATTCGAATATATATCCCTTTTCTCCAACTCATAAGGATACTCATTTTCAAAAAGTGAAAGTAATGCTTCTGCATCATCACATAATGAACATAACTCTTTCGTGTAAAATATCACTCGAAGCATTTTATTCCTCCTGTTTTCTTTTCATCGATGATGGGATATTCAATTGCCCACGGTATTTCATGATTGTACGTCTAGCTACATCAATTGTAAAATCGTCCCTTAGCTTACTTCTTATCGCTTCATCTGATAACGGTTTTTTTCTATCTTCATATGTAATCATGTCATGTATAAGTTGTTTTATTACGTATGTTGCCGTTTGGTTCCCATTCTTTTTTCTTATGCCATTTTGCAAAAAGAACTTAAGTGGTAAAACACCGCGTGTCGTTTGAATGTATTTTTGACTGATTGCCCTGCTGATTGTGGATATATGAAGATTTAACTCCTCTGCAATTTCCTTTAATCCAAGTGGCTGTATCATATGTACCCCATGTTCAAAAAAGGGCAACTGTTTTTCCATAATGATTCGTACCACTCGTTCCAATGTGTTTCCACGGTATATAATTGCCTGTTTTAATGAATCTATTTCTTTATATTTTCCCTTTAAATAATCGGTTGCTTCATTTGTAGGGTCATTTAAATTCTCATACAGTGGGTTAAGCGTAATTTTCGGTGCTGCCCATTTAAAGAAGGATATTTTCCATTCACCTGCTTCTTTATAAATAGAAGCTTCCGGAATAATATATTCAGGCTCTGTTGTTGAAAGTATTCGTCCCGGCTTTGGATGACACCGTTTGATGTTCTGAAGAGTTCGTTTGGCTTCATCTAATGAGATAGAATATAACTGACTGATAACATCAACATTTGAATCAGCAATAAGTTCCAAATGCTCGTTCAATAAATCTTCTACATAATCATGATAACCATCTGATTGCTTCAGTTGCAGTAAAATACATTCTTGGAGATCTCTTGCGCCAATCCCAACTGGATCCAGTGACTGTATATGATTCAAAGCCTCTGTTACCAAGTTTATAGTTGTTTTACAAGCAATAGCCCAATCTTCCAATTCAATATCCAAGTAGCCATCCTCATTTAACGAATCAATTCCAAATTCGATAATCTTTTTTAATTCATCATCAATGGGGAGCATATACAGTTGCCCTTTCAATTGGTCATACATTGTCATCACACGTTGATTGATTTCGCCAATAGATGGTGCCTCTGTATATGTTGGTCTGAACTGTTCCCAATCCATATCTGAATCTATTTCCTCAATTAATGGATTTTCGTTAGCAACCTCTTTTAAATAATCCATTAACTCACCACTCGTAAGTTGCAAGATGTTAATGGATTGTATTAGTGACTGATTCATTTTCCATTGTAATGACTGTTTTAAGACGAGCTTTTGATTCACAACTATCACTCCTTAAATCATATCATTCTCTTCTGTTTTGTCATTGTCATTTATATGGATAACTGAAAAAACGGACGACCAACAAAAGGTCAGTCCGCTTTTTTATTCTCTATTTATTTCCCTCTATATCCTGTATTTGCTCTAACTCTAACTTCTGCATACTTTGCAAAATCAGCTTCTTTAGAAAGTATCGTTCCAAGATAACCACCAAGAAAGCCCAATGGTACAGAAATAATCGCAGGGTTAGTCAATGGAAAAAGAGGTTCCCCTACAAATATTGCAGCGCCTTCTGTTGGTGAAATGACATTCGGACTAATGGCGACTAAAATAAGTGCAGACAATAAACCGAATAACATACCTGTTACTGCTCCTGTTGTATTAAAACGTTTCCAATAAATCGTGTAAAGAATAACTGGAAGGTTTGCACTTGCTGCCACACAAAATGCCAAAGAGACGAGAAAGGCGACATTCAATGTTTGTGCAAAAAGAGCCAATAAGATGGAAAAAACTGACACACCTACTGATGCATAGCGTGCTGCCAACATTTGCTGTTGATCGGTCGCTTTTCCTTTTTTTATAATTTGTCCATATATATCATGTGCAAATGCAGAGGCACCAGATAATACCAAACCTGCAACAACTGCCAAAATCGTTGCAAATGCTACCGCAGATACAAAGGACATTAGAAGATCGCCACCAAGGACTTCTGCCAATAATGGTGCTGCCATATTCCCGGCTGGGTTTGCTGCTAAAATATTACTCTCCCCTACAAAGGCAGCTGCACCAAAACCTAGGAAAATCGTCAACACATAGAAAATTCCAACAATCCATGTCGCTGTAACAACCGAGGTTCTTGCTGTTTTTGCATCTTTAACAGTGAAAAACCTCATCAGAATATGTGGCAGACCTGCTGTACCAAGAACAAGTGCAAGCATTAAAGAAAGTGTATCTAACGGAAATGTATATCGAAGTCCAGGATTAAGATAATCTGCGCCATGACTTGTCACATTTTTCACTTCACTGAACATCTGTAAAATGTTAAAATCAAATCGGGCAAAAACAAGAAATGCAATAATGACTGTTCCAATCATTAGAAGAACCGCTTTAATAATTTGCACCCAGCTGGTGGCAGTCATCCCACCAAATAACACGTAGATCGTCATCATTACACCAACAATTAGTACAGCAATCCAGTAGTCAATACCAAATAATAATTGAATAAGTGCTCCCGCTCCAACAAGCTGTGCAATCATATAAAAGATAACGATCGTAATGGTACTAAAAGCTGCTACGCCTCTAACTTTCTTCGCTTCAAAACGAGCATTAATCATATCTGCAAGCGTATATTTCCCGAGATTTCTTAACGGCTCCGCTACTAAGAACATCACAACTAAGTATGCAATCAGAAAGCCAATACTATAAAAGAAACCATCGAAACCATATAATGCAATCGCACCAGCAATACCGAGAAATGATGCTGCAGATAAGTAATCACCTGCAATTGCCAGGCCATTTTGCCAGCCTGTTAATCCCCCTCCAGCAGTGTAGAAGTCTCCAGTTGTTTGGGTTCTCTTAGCAGCAAAATACGTGATAACAAGTGTTGTCAATACAATAATAAGAAATAAAGTTATAACCGTTGCATTCATTTAGCTTCTCTCTCCTTTTCAAGCATATCATCCATTAATTGTTTAGATTGTCTATCAAAGGAAGCTGATTTCTTTACATATACCGTACAAAGAACCCAAGTCATGATAAATTGTGCGAAGGCGTAAATCCATGCCCAGGAAATATCACCAATTGCAGGAGTACGGAGTATTGTCGTATACGATGTTAAGATGGGAAGCAAAAAGTAAAAAAGCAGGAAAAATATCGTAAGAGGAAAAATGAATCTTTTTCTTTCCTGAATTAACTTTTTAAACGGACCGCTCTCAGCTACCTTTACAAAGTCTGTTTCTATGCTACGTTTGGCGTCAAAATTGTAATCGCTTTCAGTACCCATTTGCAAGCTCCTTTCTTTAATTAAAGCTAGACCTTTCTTAAGCCCAAACTTTTTAATAACGTAATCTTATCTTAAACAAAGATATAATTCAATTAATAATTAAAATATTTTAAAAAGTTAATAATCATCATATTAGGAACTGAATCATGAAAAGATATAATATACTATATGCAAGAATTATAAAAAGTTAGGAGTGTATACTGTATGATTGTTGTCTATACGGACGGGGCATCCAAGGGTAATCCTGGCTTAAGTGGGGCCGGAATTTACATAAAGACTGACGGAAAAAGCTATGAATACTCATTTCCCTTGGGCATGTTGTCCAATCATGAAGCAGAATTTCATGCAATTATAAACGCACTGGAAATATGTAAAGAATCGTTTCCAAAAGAAATATTATCTTTTCGGTCCGATTCAAAAGTTGTTGTGGATGTCATAGAAAATGATTTTACAAAAAATGAAGTTTTCCTTCCCCTACTTGAAAAAATAAGAAAGAAATCAGAGGGTTTCCCTTACTTCTTTATTAAGTGGATCCCAGAAAAGCAAAATTATCATGCAGATCTCTTGGCAAAAAAAGCAATTCAACTAAATTAAACAGAAAAGTGAATCAAATATCCTCGTGCAAAATAGGTTGATTTAGCTTATACTAGTTTTACAGATAAGATTACTAGGAGGATCCACATGAACGATGTCTCACTTCGGGAGCAAAGCATTGTGCTGATTGGTTTTATGGGAGTTGGTAAAACTACAATCGGCAGAGCAGTTGCAAAAAAATTGTACAGAGATTTTGTTGATATAGATGAGGAAATTGAGAAAAAATTCAATATGCCACCATCAGAAATTTTCAAAGAATATGGTGAAAGGACATTCCGCGAAACGGAAAAAGAAATGATTATCCATTCATGTAAACAAAAGCTGAAAATCATCTCTGTTGGCGGTGGAGCCTTTTTACAGGATGAGATTAGGGAAGCATGTTTATCAGATTGTATCATCTTCTTCCTCGATTTATCCTGGGACTCATGGAAAGAACGAATTAGTTTGCTGATAGATAGCAGACCTGTCCTACAAGGGAAAAATATCGATCAAATCGAAAAACTATTTTATGACAGACAACCAATCTATGAAGAGCATCATTCGAGAGTAATTACGGACAATCTTGTAGTGGATGAAGTTGCCGATTATATTGTTGATTCATTGAAAACGGCATGGGATATTTACGAACCGAATGGAAAGTAAAAAGACAAGGGTCTTATGGACTCCCTTGTCTTTTTTTTATTAGAACTAGCCTCAATGTCTATGATACCTTTTGATATATAATGTTACTAAAACATATTATTTACCTTCTTTAATCTTGCTCAGCTTTACTAATTTTTCATCTCTTTCAACGAGTTTTCCTTCCACAACCTTATTGGAATATTGATAAATTCCTTCACCTGTTTTCGTGCCCAAATTTCCACTTGCGACTTTTTCCCTTATAAATTCCGGCACTTTCTCGGCCTTGGATAACTCAGGAGCTAGATTTTCAACAACACTTTTCCAAATATCCAAACCACCAAAATCTGCTATTTCAAGTGGTCCGGAAAATGCCCATCGAAAACCAGGTCCAGCAGTTAAAGCTAAATCAATATCTTCCGGACTAGCTACTTTCCTCCTCTATTAAATAAAACGCCTCCCTCACAAGGGCTGCTTGAAGGCGATTTGCAATGAATCCTGGAATATCTTTATTTAAAACAATAGGAGATTTCCCAATATCCTTCATCAAATTCATGGTAATTTCCACAACATGATTTGTCGTTACTTCACTTTTTACAATTTCTACTAATGGTACCAATTGTGCAGGATTGAAAAAGTGTGTAATAATAAAGCGTTTTGGATGCAGTACATCTTTTGTAAGTTGTGATATAGGAAATGTAGAAGTATTGGATGCAATAATAGTATCCTCTCTAATAAGAGGTTCAAGTTGTTTATAAAGACTATATTTAATAGCAAGAACTTCAGGTACTGCCTCCGTAATAAAGTCGCTTCCTTCAGCTGCTTCACGAAGATTTGTCGTTGTTGTGATTCTTCCTAAAGCTTTTTCCTTTTCATATGTTGAAATTAAATCTTCTCCTACTAACAAAGATAAATTGGCATCTATCAATTTCATGGCTTTTTCCAAGAGGACATCCTCTAAATCATAGAGTGAGACGAAATAACCAGCCAATGCATAATTTTGTGCAATACCATGACCCATCACTCCTGAACCAAGCACAGTAACTTTGTTAATCATTTATAACACCTTCCAATCTATAACTCTATAAAAATACTACCTTTTCTATGACTAATAAATACCCATCGATGCAAGTAAAATAGCTGCAATAATAGATACAATTGGAATAAGTACAGCCACAACGAAAATATCCTTGTAACTATCTTTATGTGTCATTCCGGTTATGGTTAGCAGTGTTAACACTGCTCCATTATGTGGAAGAGCATCTAAACCACCCGAAGAAAGGGAAGCAACACGATGGAATGCTTCAGGATCAATCCCCGTATTCATCGCAATTTCATAATATTTGGAACCAAGCGCTTCCAATGCTATACCCATACCTCCTGATGCTGAACCTGTTGCTCCAGCAAGCACATTGACTGCGACTGCTTCCGAAATCAAGGGATTACCTTTAATACCCATTAATAACTCAGTTAGACGGTTAAATCCAGGTACAGCCTGAACAACTGTTCCGAAACCAACTGCTGCACTTGTATTAATAATTGCTGTTACTGATCCAATTGCACCACCATTGATTGCTTTAACAAATCCCTTAAATTTCGTGATATTAAGGATCATTAATAAAATGATTCCTGAAAGTAATGCAACAATGATATCCCATTTAAGCACATTCAATGTAATAAGGACCGTTAGCAATGGTAAAATTGATAAAATAAAATGTGGTGTATCTCCTTCTACATTAATAAGTTTATTATCTTTTGGTTCTGTATATGTTTCCCCTTTTGCAGTCATCTGCTTTTCACGCCAGCGAAGATACAAATAACCACCAACAGCCATGACAATTGCTGCAACAATACCCATTATCGGTGCTGCCATAGCATCTGTTTCAAAATAATCGGTTGGAATCAGATTTTGGATTTGTGGTGTTCCTGGTACTGCTGTCATTGTAAATGTAAATGCTCCCAGTGCTACCGTACCTGGGATTAAACGTCTACTGATATTCGCTTCCTTAAAAAGTGTCAATGCCAGTGGATAAACTGCAAACACGACAACAAACAAACTAACCCCACCATAAGTAAGTACAGCACAAGACACTAATACACCCAAGATTGCTCGTTTTGTACCAATAATCTTTGTAAAGGCTACTGCAACAGACCTTGCCATTCCTGTGTCTTCCATTAATTTCCCGAATATTGCCCCAAGCATAAAAACTGGGAACCAGAGTTTAGCAAAGTTTACAAATCCACTCATATACGTATTTGTATATGCATCCAATAAATCCAATCCACCAGTTAGTGCAACTACCCCAGCAGCAATTGGTGCTATCCAGATGATTGACCAACCCAAATATGCTAAGCCCATCAATACGATTAGTCCTAAAATAATACCAAACATAATATCCCTCCCCTTTTTAATTAAATAACTTCAACGATAATTACCGCTACTGCCCCATCATTAATTCATTTTCATTTCCGACCGTACCTGTTCCGCCTCTTTAAAAGAAAATCTCCGTTTCTTTATTCTTTTTATTGTGCTGTATATCCACCATCGAGTACGACAGCCTGACCAGTAATTCCTTTCGCTTTATCACTTGCAAGAAACATTGTGTAATCTGAAACTTCCTGTACATCTAATAATCTCTTTTGTGGTACTAAAGGATAAAGTACTTCTTCAAGAACATTTTCTAAAGGGACATTACGGTTTTTAGCAAGATCTTCAAACTGTCCACGTACAAGTGGTGTATCTACATAACCTGGACAAATTGCATTTACTGTAATTCCATCTGCAGCACCTTCTAATGCAGCCACTTTTGTCAGACCAATAATACCGTGTTTAGCACTATTATATGCTGCTTTTCCAGCAAATCCGATAAGTCCGTTTATTGATGCCATATTAATAACACGACCAAATCCTTGTTTTTTCATAGTTGGAAACACATGCTTTGTTGCCATAAATGGCGCAACCAACATAACTTTCAACATAAACTCATATTTTTCTGTCGGGAACTCTTCTAATGCAGCAACATGCTGCAAACCAGCATTATTGATTAGAACATCCAATCTTCCATACTTTTCTACTGTATAATCTATCGCTTGTTGAAGTTCTTCCTCTTTTGTTACGTCACATTTCAAGCCAATACAGTCAAAACCATCGTTGCGTAGTTTTTCTGAAACCTCACGGACCTTTTCCTCGTTGATGTCTGACAATACAACCTTTGCACTGTTCTTCGCAAATTCAACCCCAATTTCATAACCAATTCCACTTGCTGCTCCAGTAATAAATACGACTCTTTCTTCTACCATTCAAAGCCCTCCATAATTTTATTTTGGAATCAATCTTTAATACGTTCCAGTTCGGATATCTTCACTAATTTTCAATTTAGGTTCCGTTGATTGAATAACTTCATCAATCGTCCAACCTTCTGCAACTTCGATAAGTATAAGTCCATCTTCTACCACATCAATTACCGCTCGATCCGTAATAATACGATTAACAACACTTTTTCCTGTTAATGGTAAGTTGCATTTATTTAATATTTTCGGCTCTCCGTGTTTATTGACGTGATCCATGATAATCACAATTTTCTTTGCGCCATGCACAATATCCATTGCACCACCCATACCTTTGATCATTTTTCCAGGGATCATCCAATTCGCCAAATCACCTGTTACAGAAACTTCCATACCTCCAAGAATTGCAAGGTCCAGATGTTCTCCACGTATCATCGCGAAAGACTCTGCATTGCTAAAATAGGATGCACCTTTCTGGGCAGTTACAGTTTCCTTTCCCGCATTAATCAAATCAGGATCTACTTCCTTTTTTAGTGGAGACTTACCAATTCCAAGTAAACCATTTTCTGATTGAAGTACTACTTGCTTCCCATCCTGAATATAGTTTGCAACCATTGTAGGCATCCCGATTCCTAAATTAACATAGGAACCGCTTACAATTTCCTTCTCTGCTCTTCTTGCAATTCTTTCTCTGATAGTTGCCTTATCCATTTGTTTTTTCGCCATACTAATATAACCTCCTTTAAGCTTCATCTCTGATTGTCAGCCGCTCGATTCTCTTCTCCTGCTTTCCTTCAATTAAACGTTGAACATAAATTCCTGGAGTATGTACATGATTCGGATCGATTGTACCTGTTTCAACCAATTGTTCTACCTCAGCAATTGTAACTTTACCTGCAGCAGCCATCATCGGATTGAAGTTCTGTGCCGTTTTGTTATAAACAAGATTTCCATCTTGGTCACCGACAGCAGCTCTAACTAGACTGAAATCAGCCTTCAATGCTGTTTGTAGTAAATATTCCCTGTTGTCAAATTCCCTTATTTCCCCACTCTCAGCTATAGGTGTTCCCACTCCAGCTGGTGTGTAGAAGGCGGGGATACCTGATCCACCTGCGCGAATTCTTTCAGCCAATGTTCCTTGAGGAGTTAACTCAACCTCCAGTTCACCTGAGAGAACTTGTCGTTCAAATTCTTTATTTTCTCCTACATAGGACCCTATCATCTTATCAATCTGCTTATTCTTTAACAGTAAGCCTAGTCCCCAGTCATCCACACCACAATTATTGGATATAACCGTTAAATGTTTAACCTCTGAATCTACCAGCGCAAGAATTAAATTCTCCGGAATACCTACCAATCCAAATCCGCCAACCATAATTGTAGATCCATCATTAATATCGCTTACCGCATCGTCGAATGATGTATAAATCATTTTCATTTCCTATTCACTCCTTTCACCTATATACTAGCAAATACCATGCCAACTTTTACTTTTTAGGAAAATAGCTATCTAGAGCCAAAGGTTAAACAAAATAAAAAAAACTATTTCCAGAATATTGGAAAATAAGTTTCAAAATAGGTATATATTAAATGTAAGCCCTCTTTTTATAATGATATGGCTATCATTTCCGGAAATCCGGAAACATTTCCTGAATTCCGGAAAATTATAAGTCATGTTTTTTTAATTTTTCATAAAAACTGGATTTACCTACACCAAGAATTTTTGCTGCTTTTATTTTATCATTATTTACTTTTCTCAATGCTTGTTCAATTGCTTGCTTCTCTGTTTTATCCATAATTTCTTTTAAGGTTGAACCCTGTTTTTGAATAATAGAATTGGCTTGCATTTGCTCTGGAAGATCTTCCTGTTTAATAACTTTAGAGTTTGTAAGATGTACAGCAGACTCAATTACATTTTCAAGCTCACGGACATTACCAGGCCATTGGTATTGTATAAAAAAGTCCTTTACTGATTGATCAAAGTCAAGTACTCTCTTACCGGAACGTCTAGTGATTTTCCTTAGTAAATAATTGCTAATAACGGGTATATCCCCTACCCTTTCCCGTAATGGAGGAATCTTGATTTGAACTACATTAATACGATAAAACAAATCTTTCCTAAAACGGTTTTCTTTAATTAGCTTTTCTAATGGCTGGTTTGTGGCAGCAATAATCCTTACATCAACTGTTTGCGTTCTTTCCGAGCCGATAGCTTCAACTTCACCTTCCTGAAGTACACGGTGAATTTTCACCTGGGCATTTAATGGCATATCACCAATTTCATCCAGAAAGAGTGTTCCACCGTTAGCAAGTTGAAATTTACCCAACTTTCCATTCTTTTTAGCACCGGTAAATGCTCCCTCCACATAGCCAAAAAGTTCAGATTCAAGCAATTCTTCCGGAATTGCTGCACAGTTAACTTTGATAAAAGGTTTTGTACTGCGCTCACTTAAGTGATGGATACTATGGGCAAACAATTCTTTCCCTGTACCACTTTCACCTTTAAGAAGAATCGATACATCTCCTGAAGAAACTTTTTTAATCTTTTCCTTCACAGCGTTCAACTCATTGGAACTTCCAACAATATCATGAAGCGTATAGATGGCACCACTTTGGCCCATTAATTTTTTTCGATACTGTTCGATTTCAAGTAGCAGGTCTTTAATATGTGAATTCATTTTCATCCATTCTTTCGTATCCCGATATAAGACTGTTCCAACCGCACCAACTACTTTACCTTTTGAGTATAATGGAACACGGTTAGCAATCATATAATTTCCGCGAATATACTGGATATCTGCAATTTCTTCTTTACCAGTCCGAACCACAGTATGCATTCTTGTGTTTTCAATTATATCTTCCACATGTTTACCAATAGCTTCTTCCTTTTTAACACCAATAAATTCGCAGTAATTGTCATTTAAATAGGTAAGCATTCCCTGTTCATCGACCACTACAAAGCAAAAATTTGATTTTTCAAAAACGGTTTCAATGATTTCTTCTCTGTATGGGCTATCCAACAGCATATTAATACCTCCACGCATTGAATATATTATTTTAAATTTTTCTATAGAAAAAGGACAAGAGAAATTAATGCACTCTCTTGTCCTTTCTGTACTTTAGCGCGCCCGGAGGGATTCGAACCCCCGCAAAACCTGGTACCGGAAACCAGTGCTCTATCCAACTGAGCTACGGGCGCATGTTTATATTTAAATTAGGCACATTCTTTATTATAACGTCGATTGCAATAAGAAACAAGTCTTTTTAAAAAAATCCACTAACCAACTTATGAATAGCTATATGGATCCATACGTTTATAAAGGTAAAAAAAGGGAATCATGTAAAAGTATATTTTTTTCACTGATAGGAAAGTATAACTATTTTAAGAAATCAGTATAAGTGCAACTAAGGCTTTCGCAATTAAATCTTGGCGATAAGCCAAGTTTTCTAAAAAGCTGAATCTTATCGTTTGACCTTCATTGACCTTTCAGCTATTATGAAAATATAAGTTTCATGTTACAGACTAAGGGAGGATTTACAAATGAATTTAGTACCTACAGTTATTGAACAAACCAACCGTGGAGAGCGCGCATATGATATCTACTCACGTTTACTTAAAGACCGTATTATTTTACTCGGAAGTGGAATTGACGACAATGTTTCCAACTCAATTGTTGCACAATTACTTTTCCTTGAGGCAGAAGATCCAGATAAAGATATTTCCTTATACATTAACTCACCTGGTGGATCCATTACAGCCGGTATGGCAATCTTTGATACGATGAATTTCATCAAATCAGATGTATCAACAATTTGTATTGGTATGGCAGCATCAATGGGCGCATTCCTGCTTACTGCCGGACAAAAAGGGAAACGTTATGCACTACCAAACAGTGAAATTATGATTCATCAACCATTAGGTGGTACACAAGGTCAGGCAACTGATATTGAAATCCATGCAAGACGTATTATTGAAATTAAGAAGAGAATGAATGAAATCATGGCAGAAAAAACTGGCCAACCACTAGAAGTCATTGAACGTGATACAGAGCGTGACAACTTCATGACAGCTCAAGCGTCTGTTGATTACGGTTTAATTGATCAAATCTTAGAACGTAAAGAAGAAAAATAATTTATAGTAAGAAAATCCCTTTCTGTTTACGAAAGGGATTTTTTTATAAGGTGGAATAGTATTATAATTATTTGCTTCCACTTTTGTTCTTCAACTTTCAACAAATGATGCCAGGTGATCTAGTGCTTGCTGTTCATCGGGGCCTTCAGCAATTAGTTTGATAACTTCACCTTTTGTAATCGCAAGACTCATTAAGCCCATGATACTTTTCGCGTTAACTTTTTTTTCATCTTTTTCAAGAAATAAGTGTGCAGAGTAGCGGTTTGCTTCCTGGACAAATTGTGCAGCAGGTCTTGCCTGCAACCCTGTATCTAATTTGACTGTTACTGACTTTTCTACCAAGATTCTCATCCTCCTCGTTTAGAAAACGCTATCATAATTCGTATAAGACAGTAAGAGCATTAATGCTAAGCATACTGTCGTCTATTTTTATTAATTATTTATACGTTAAATTATCCGTATTATATCATGAAAATGGAAACTAATGCACAATTGGCACTCTTATTTAGTTACCATTGTTTCTCCACGTCTAATTCGATTTGCATAGTCATCAATTTTCTTCAATCGATGGTTAACACCTGATTTTGAAATTTTTCCACCTGTAACTAATTCTCCTAATTCCTTTAATGAAACATCTTCATGTTGTACGCGTAATATGGCGATTTCCTGAAGTTTTTCTGGAAGCTGATCAAGACCAACTGTTGCATTTATCAACTTTATATTCTCAATCTGCCGGAATGCAGCACCGATTGTCTTATTCAAGTTTGCTGTTTCACAATTCACAATTCGGTTGACAGAATTTCGCATATCTCTGATTATCCGGACATCTTCAAATTTAAACAACGCATTGTTTGCACCAATAATACTTAAAAACTCCGTAATTTTTTCTGCTTCTTTAATATATACAATATAGCCATTTTTCCGTTCCAATGTACGTGCCCTCAGATCAAATGAATTTAACAGTTCGCATAATGCATCATTATGCTCTTTATAAAAGTTGGATATTTCCAAATGATAGGATGATGTCTCTGGGTTGTTAATCGAACCACCAGCAAGAAAGGCACCACGTAAATAGGATCTTTTACAACAAGTCTTCTTCAGATACTTCTCAGAAATCGTCCTTATAACTGTATAATGATCACGAATAATATCGAGTTCCTTCAAAAATTGTTCCACATCTTCTTGCAATCGGACAATATATACATTGTTTTTCTTTAATTTCATTTTTTTCCGAACAAGCAGTTTCACTGGCAGTGGATAACTGGATTTGATTAACGTATATATTCTTCTTGCAATCGCGGCATTTTCAGTTTGTACATCAAGTGAGTATTCTTGTCTTGAAAGGGAGACTGCTCCATTCATTCGAATCAATGCAGCAAGCTCTGCAAATTTACAGCAATCATCCATCTCCATATTTGTTAATTCCTTCTTTATTTCGGAAGCAAAGGACATGTTAGACTCCCCCCTTTACAAATTAATTATTATCTATTTTTTCCAAAATGGAATATAATAATTTAGCTATTTTATTATTATCGTGACGCAACATGAATTGAGAGTGGTCAATAATGTCACCTTCAATAATTTCTAAACCCATATTAAGCAGTTGCTCCATATCATATTCAACTGGTTCGGCGTTTTCCTCTGCGTAAATGTCCCGAATGGATTTATCGATTACTTCATTATGAACTACAATTGCGTCAAGACATTCATCGCCAATATGATTTGATATGGCATCTACATGGTCTGAAACAGTGTATCCAGTCGTTTCACCTTCCTGTGTCATAACATTACAGACATACACAACTTTTGCTTTCGTATCCCTTAGCGCTTCTTTGACATGGGGAATAATCAGATTCGGCATAATGCTTGTATAAAGACTTCCTGGTGAAATTACAACTAGGTCTGCCGCATCAATTGCTCTAACCGCATTAGGTAATGGCTTTACTGGCTGCGGTCTGATAAAGACGCGTTTAATCCGTTTTTTTGATAAGGGGATATTCGATTCTCCTGAAACGATTGTCCCATCCTGCATTTCAGCATGGAGAGACATGTTTTCATTAGAAATCGGGTAGATTTTCCCTTTCACATTCAGTACACGTGAAATTTCTTTAATACCATTGTTAAAATCTCCAGTAACCGAGGTCATGGCAGCAAGCAATAAATTTCCCATGGAATGTCCGGAAAGACCGTTCCCTTCCGAAAATCGATGCTGAAATAATTCAAGCAGCATTGGTTCTGCGTCTGACAATGCTGCAATTACATTTCGTATATCTCCAGGTGCTGGAATGGCCATCTCGCTTCTTATTCTTCCAGTACTTCCACCATCATCTGCGACAGTTACAAGTGCAGTTAGTTCAATCGGCAAGTTTTTCAAACCTCTTAATAATACAGGCATACCTGTTCCTCCACCGATAACAACTACTCGTGGCAGCTTTTTCTCGCTCATATTAATGTCCCTTTCTTTTATCTATATCCCGATGACTTACATGTGTAATATAATTGAAGGATAGCTCTTTTGCGAAATACTCTGCTAATGCTACGGAACGATGTTGACCACCAGTACATCCAATCGCTACAATCAGTTGAGATTTTCCCTCTTTTTTATATTGGGGAAGCATGAATTTTAACAGGTCAGTCACTTTATCATTGAATTTCTGTGTATCAGACCATTTAAAAACGTAGGATGCAACATCTTGATTCAAACCTGTTAATGGTTGAAGGTTAGCAACGTAATGAGGGTTTGGGAGAAATCGCACATCAAAGACTAAATCAGCATCGATAGGCAACCCATATTTAAATCCAAAAGACAGAAAATGCACGGAGAATATTTCCTCATTTTTCTCGGAGTAAATTTTAAGTATTTTTTCACGTAGTTCCCTAGGTTTTAGTATGGTTGTGTCAATGATCCGCTGGGAGCGGCCTCTTAATTCGTCCAAGATTTCCCTTTCTTGCGTAATCCCATTTAAGGGAAGACCTCCATTAGAAAGGGGGTGGGATCTTCGAGTTTCTTTATAGCGTGTAACGAGCTCTTCATCTTTTGCATCCAGAAACAGAATATGCTCTTGAATCCAATCTTCATTTCCCAATATATCCAGTGCTTCTATGAGAGAATCAAAGAATTCACGCCCACGTAAATCCATTACTAATGCTACTTTGCGAATGTTATTTGTGGAATCCTTCATCAGTTCCAGAAATTTCGGCAATAAGGCAGGGGGCAGGTTATCCACGCAATAGTATCCCAAATCTTCAAAGCTCTGGATGGCAACCGTTTTACCGGCACCTGACATACCTGTTATAATAACCAAATTTGTTTCATGTTCATTGTTCATCTTATTAACTCCCCTTCTAAAACATTGCGAGACATTCAGTGTACTGAGATAGATTTTTATTAAACATGCATACCAAAAGACGCATTTATCGTTATTACTCTTATAATACATGTTCAAAAAGTGGATAAAAAGGCGCGAGAATTTCGAAGCGTCATTTTTAAGGGACTTTTTGAACAACCTCTTATAATAAATTCTATTCCATTATTATTATACTATGAATGTGCAGCATACAACAAGGGGATGAAATTTGAATTACTCTACGACAAATTGGGACAAGTAACGTCTCATAAATAAAAAAGGCACAGGCGACATGCACCTGTGCAATAAACTAATTTATCTATTAAAAGGGGGTCAATTAGTTATATATAGTATACCCCAATTATGTTTCAAATGTATTACAGCACGGTTAAAAAGCAATTACTATTCGTAAACTTTTTTTTACATTAATTACTTATTTGCTGCTTTCATTTCTTCTTCCAAGTCTTCCACATATTTTATAGCAGTTTCTGCAGCTATACTTCCATCACCAGTTGCTGTCACAATTTGTCGAAGTGTTTTCTCACGAATATCTCCTGCTGCAAAAACACCTGGAACGCTGGTTCCCATTTCTTCATTTGTTGGAATATAGCCTTCTTCATTTGTAATTCCCAGTGATTTAAATGGTTCACTTAATGGAACCATACCTATATAGATGAATACGCCATCCGCTTCAAAATCATATTCTTCACCAGTTTTTTTATTTTGAAGAGAAACACTATTTACTTTACCTTCAGGTCCGTTGATCTTATTGGCGACCGTGTCCCATATAAAGTCGATTTTCTCATTATCAAAAGCGCGCTGCTGAATAATTTTTTGTGCGCGAAGTTCATCACGACGGTGAACAATTGTTACTTTATTAGCGAATCGGGTTAAATAAATACCCTCTTCAACTGCTGAGTCCCCTCCACCAATAACGACTAGGTTCTTCTGCTTGAAGAATGCCCCATCACAAACAGCACAATAAGAGACCCCACGACCAGCTAGTTCTTCTTCGCCTGCAATACCTAGCTTTTTAAATTGTGCACCGGTTGTTATGATCAATGATCTTGTTTGGTATTCTTTACTGCCTGCAATAATTGTTTTATATTCGCCATGGTCAGTAACCTCTTTAATATCACCATAGGCATATTCTGCACCAAATTTTTTGGCATGGTCGAACATTTTATTAGAAAGATCTGGGCCTAACACATTATCGAACCCAGGATAGTTCTCGACATCTTCTGTATTTGCCATTTGTCCACCAGGAATTCCACGTTCCAGCATCAATGTATCTAAATTTGCGCGAGAAGCATAGACAGCGGCAGTCATACCAGCTGGTCCTGCTCCAGCAATAATTACATCATACATACGTTGTTCGGACATTTAAATCGCCCCTTTAATCTTATAATGTTTTACTATTACCAGTTTATTAAACCAGGTACTTTCCGTCTAACTTTCTGCTCATAGATTATTCCATGGCTCTTCTTCTTTAATAAGATTCGGGTGTCTTCTACAGCCTTCTTCCCAGATACCGACTGACTTATCGGTATCACCATTCTTATATGCTGCCACACTATACCATTTAAAATAGGATAGATGGCTATTTACTTTGCTTTTTGAAAGCATACGGAAACGCGTATAGGCTTCTTCGTGTAAACCAGTTCTCGAAAGCGTAACAGCAATCCGCAATTTTTGCTGTTCATGAATGGGATATATATTTATTAATGCCTGAATATGGTTTTCGTATTCTTGTTTCAGCTTTTTTTCATAATAAAACAAAGCTAAATTGATGTGACTATATAGGGAATTCGGATCTTCCTGCAACATAGTTTCTTCCATATCAATTGCTTCCTGCTCACGTCCTGTAAAGAACAGTGCCTGTGTATAATCATGTTTGGCCATAGAATGCTCAGGGAAAAGCGTCATCATTTCTTCTATAATCGGAAGCGCCTTTTCCCATTCCATATTCTCAAGATGATAAAAAGCTGTCTCCTGATAAATCAATAGCTCATCTTCATCCTCAAGATCCCAGTCTTCATCATCATCTTCTTCGTCGATATCAATTAATTCCAACAAACTTAATGCTTCTTCGCTGAAGTCACCCTCTGGTTCTTTTTCCAGATATAAATTTGTATATTTTCTAGCATCGTTCAGCAATCCAAGATGTGCATAATTATTTGCTATCAAGTAATAACAATCAACATAATCATTGGATTGTAATACACTTGTTAACAGTTGGTTTGCAGTATGGTATGACCCAATTTCCGTATATACAATGGACATTTGGCATTTATATAGTGGTTCATCAGGATCCATCTCTGTCGCCTTTTTCATCCATTTAATTGCTATATCAAACTTTCTTTTTTGAAAAAATTCTACACCTTTAAGAAAATAAAAATCACCTTCAGGAACAAAAGGGATAATATTATTTGGTTTGATTTCCTTATCTTTTACTTGCATCGGATATCCCCCTAAATTCACAACATTCGTGAAGAGTATAACATATTTTCACCGCCAATAACATAAGGTAGTAGGAAATGCAAAAATTAGCCAGAAACAATTGGGACTGCGGTATACTTGTCCTACTCTAAGAATTGGACTTCGCACTGCTCATCCCATCAAAAGATTTGTGGTTTTTGCTATATAAACAGCGAAGTAACTGCAGGTTAATTTCTATCGGTATGTAGAAACTTCGGCGACCGCTCTGGGAATAGACGGATAATCCTAGTTACTTCACTTTTTACTTTGTAGATAGAATTTAAAATACTTAATAGTTAGTTCGTAGTTTATCTCAAATCTGAGGATTAAAAAGCAATAAATATTAATCAAAGAGCCAAAACAAAGCCAATCGTTTAGTGATTGGCTTTGTTCAATGGATTTTATTTTACAGGTGTTATTGCTTCTTTTAACAATTGCTCCAGTTCGGCCGTGTAGCGATCTTTCTGTTCTGTATTCCATTTGAAGACTTTTCCCAAATAATTAGTTACGTTCTGGTGATGCGTTACAACCCAATCCCTGTTGAAAAATAATGCACCTGTTCTTCGTATAAAGAAATCAACAGGTTTATATGCCATTTCATAATCAATAGCATAGTTTAATTCTGCAAAGTCAATCGGATCGATATTTTCCTGAATAGCGTTCGATTTTCTATCCTGATATATTTTAAATACCCTGTTGACATTTGAGCCATAGCGTTTGATCAGCTTTTCTGATGTTTCTTTGGATAAGCCAAACAGGATACCTTCTTCTGTCTTTTGTTCTCTGAATTTCTCAAATCCTACTGAACCACCGACATCACCCCCAGAAATCGGCAAATGTTTCGTCTCGCTCTTCGAATATAGAATGCCCTCTTCGTCTTTCAGCTGATTGATAACCAGATCAACAGCTTGCTCTGCCATTTTCCGATATCCGGTAAGCTTTCCACCAGCCATCGATATAAGGCCTGAATCAGATATGAATATCTCATCTTTACGTGAAATTTCACTTGGGCTTGAGGCATCCTCTTCCGCAATAAGTGGCCTCAACCCCGCCCAGCTTGATTCAACATCGTCAGCTGAAATATTTAAGGTTGGAAACATATAGTCAATTGCTTTTAACAGATAATCTCGATCATCTTCTGTTAATAAAGGGTGGGCAATATCCCCTTCATAAGTTGTATCTGTCGTCCCCACATATGTCTTACCATCACGTGGTATGGCAAAAATCATTCGTCCATCAGGAGTATCAAAATAGATTGCCTGCTGTAATGGAAATGCTTTTTTTGAAAATACCAAATGAACTCCTTTCGTCAAATGCAGGGATTTCCCTTGTTTTGATCCATCCATTTCCCTGACTTCATCGACCCATGGACCACCGGCATTGATAATCTTCTTGGCGTAAATTTTATACGTTTCCCCTGTAATCTGATCCTCTGCAATAATTCCAACTGTTTTATTTGAATCATCATAGATAAACTCTACCGCTTTTGTATAGTTTACTGCATGTACTCCGTGTTCCACAGCTTTTTTCATTACTTCCATTGTGAGACGGGCATCATCTGTTTTGTACTCAACGTAATAGCCGCCACCTCTTAAATCTTTGCTTTTGATGAGTGGTTCCCGCTCTAATACTTCTTCCGGTTTGAACATTATCCTACGTTCATTCTTCTTCACACCAGCAAGGAAATCATAGACACGAAGACCAATATTTGATGTCATTGGTCCAAGTGTACTTCCTTTATGGAAAGGCAATAACATCCATTCGGGTGTCGTTACATGTGGGCCATTTTCATACACAATAGCTCTTTCTCTACCTACGTCTGCAACCATTTTCACTTCAAACTGTTGAAGGTAGCGCAACCCTCCGTGAACTAACTTGGTGGAACGACTTGATGTCCCGGCAGCGAAATCCTGCATTTCAATCAAACCTGTTTTCAATCCTCTTGTAGCAGCATCCAATGATATTCCGGCACCAGTGATTCCTCCACCAATTACCAAAACATCCAGTGAATTTTTTTCCAGCTGATTCAATATATCTTTTCTTTTATGGCTTGAAAATAGTTTCATTGTATACACTCCCTAAAATGTCTTGTCTATAAGTAACTTTACCCTTTTCCAGTGGCAATCATGTGGAGAAATAAAAAAACCGCAAACACACCAGTGCATATCTGCACTGATAGTTTGCGGTTTCTCCATTTCTCCGTCCATCACTATTAACTTAACTACAGTTTAGCATAACTGGATTTCCATGTACAGCGGCTTGCTTATAAACTATTGAAATGCTTTTTCCACCGTAGTCACATATTCCTCTAAATTTTTGTTCATTCCTTCTTTTTAATTTTCGCTATATGATTCTTCTAACAGATACAATTTAAAATTTGATCCCTGTTAAAATAACTATTTAAATGTTCTTGTAGCTGTTACGGCTTTCTGCCAGCCAGCGTATAACGCATTGCTCTTTTCTTCTTCCATTTTGTTTTCAAATGTATGATCATTTAGCCATTGATTTGCAATTTCCTCTTTTCCGCTCCAGTATCCTACTGCCAGTCCAGCAAGATATGCTGCACCCAATGCTGTTGTTTCTTGAACAACAGGGCGCTCAACCGGAACTCCCAATATATCGCTTTGGAATTGCATCAGAAAGTCATTTTTAACTGCTCCACCATCAACACGCAATGTCTTCAAATCAATATCGGAATCGGCAATCATCGCATCGAGGACATCTTTCGTCTGGTATGCAAGCGATTCTAATGTTGCTCGGATAAAATGCTCTTTCGTTGTACCACGGGTCAACCCGAATACTGCTCCCCTTGCATCACTATCCCAATAAGGAGTACCTAAGCCGACAAATGCAGGGACCATGTATACACCATCAGTCGATTCCACCCGTTTGGCAAAGTCTTCACTCTGTGGACTTGTTTCAATCAGTTTAAGTCCATCACGAAGCCATTGAATCGCAGACCCTGCAACGAAAATACTTCCTTCCAAAGCATATTCGACTTTTCCATCAACGCCCCAAGCTAATGTTGTTAACAGCCCATGTTCAGATGTTACAGCTTTTTCCCCAGTATTCATCAACATGAAACAGCCGGTACCATACGTGTTTTTTGCCATTCCTTTTTCAAAGCAAGCCTGACCAAATAGTGCCGCTTGCTGATCTCCCGCAATACCGGCAATTGGAACTTCATGACCGTAGAAATGGTAACCGACCGTATTGGCATAAATTTCAGATGATTGGCGTACTTCTGGAAGCATACTTTTAGGAACAGTAAGGATTTCCAACAGTTCATCATCCCATTTCAAATCATATATATTGAACATTAGCGTCCGTGAGGCATTCGAATAATCTGTAATATGTGTTTTTCCTCCAGATAGTTTGTAAACAAGCCAGCTGTCTATCGTACCAAACAGCAAGTCACCATTTTCGGCTTTAACTCTCGCACCATCCACATGATCAAGAATCCACTTTACTTTTGTTCCAGAAAAATATGGGTCGATAAGCAGACCGGTTTTCTTGCGGATTAGGTTTTCATGTCCTTCACTTTTCAGTTCCTTACAGATTTCTTCTGTTTGTCTGGATTGCCAAACGATAGCTTTATAGACTGGCTTCCCTGTGTTCCTGTCCCAAACAACTGTTGTTTCCCTTTGATTTGTTATACCGATACCTGCAACCTGACTAGGATCAACATCCGCCTTACGAAGCACATCTGCAATACATGCAAGCACAGATGTCCAGATCTCATTTGCATCATGTTCGACCCAGCCAGGTTTTGCAAAGAATTGCTCAAATTCCCTTTGCCCAGTCTCAACGATTTTACCTTCATGATCAAATAATATAGCTCTGGAACTCGTTGTCCCCTGATCCAATGATAGAATAAACTTTTCAGTCATCTTTATTTCCCCCTATACAATTTGCTGGTTTACTTTATCAGCTACAGTTTCTCCCTTTTTAAGTTCCACATTTACCGCTCCAATAATAAGTGTGACAACAATAGCAGTTAATATCCAAAATAGTGCCGAAAAGTTTCCTAGAAAAATAGCCTGGTAAAATACTGCTCCATATATACCACCAATGATTGGTCCAACAATAGGAATCCATGCATAGCTCCAATCTGAAGTGCCTTTTCCCGGAATAGGAAGCAGTGCATGCGCAATTCTTGGGCCCAGGTCACGGGCCGGGTTGATTGCATACCCAGTTGCTCCCCCTAATGACATACCGATTGCAATAATCAACGCACCTACAATTAAAGGGTTTAACCCGTCTGTAAATTCATTTGCACCGATAAACATCAATCCCATTACCAATACAAATGTACCAATGATCTCGCTGATCAGATTAGAAAAAGGACTTCTGACAGCGGGACCGGTTGCAAATACACCAAGCTTAACATCTTTATCCTTAGTTTCCTTCCAGTGTGGCAGGTAGTTTAGAAATACAATCACCCCTCCGATAAAAGCACCTATGAGCTGAGCACTGATATATAGCGGAACTTTTGCCCATGGAAACTCACCAGCGGCAGCAAACCCCAACGTAACTGCAGGATTAATATGAGCACCAGTAAAGCTGCCCACAGCATAAACCCCCATCGTTACTGCCAGACCCCAGCCAATGGAAATAACAACCCAGCCAGCATCTTCTGCTTTTGATTTTTTCAAAACCACTCCACCGACTACTCCACCACCGAAAATAATAAGGATCATCGTACCAATAAGTTCAGCCACAAACTCAGACATCTGAAAAACCTCCTTTAATATGTTGTAAGATTAATTGTGGTACCAAAAAAGAGACCCACACTTCAATAAACATACTCTTCTCAAAGAGTACGATTGAAATGCAGGTCTCCATATCTCCACCACAAATTAACTTGTTCGTTTATACTAACGCATACTGTAAGCGCTGTCAACACATTCACATAAAATCTTTTTACTTTTTTCACCTAGTAATCCCATAATCTTGTATTGGAAGTTGATACAGCTATGGCACCAGCATTCAGTGCAGACTTCACTTCTTCTTCGCTGCGAATAAGTCCGCCAGCAATAATCGGTATATTTGTTTGTTCGGATATTTGCTTGATGATACCTGGCATGAGTCCAGGCAATACTTCAACACAATTTGGTCTGACTTTTTTAATAAGTTCCAGATTATGATCTAAAGCAAGACTATCCAGCAAGAAGACGCGCTGGATTGCAAGTAGATTGTGCTTTTTTGCAAGATTGATCACATTTCCCCTAGTGGACAGTATTCCATCCGGTTTTACTTCACGAATGAGAAATTCCATCCCATATTCATCTGCCTTAAGTCCTTGGATCAAATCAAAATGAATAAGTACCCTTTTATCTGCCCTTCTCGCATAGTTAACAAGGCTTTTCAATTGAACAAGCCTTGATTCAAGAATAACTATAAATTTGTGATCCGTTTCAAGAGCCGAATCAAAATCCTTCATTTTCCGGATTGCAGGCAATAGACCAGTCGGCATCTCCATAACCAGAACACCCTTTCTTACATATCTTCTTGATTTCTTTTATCCATTTCTTCCTTCGTATAAATTAATCGCATCGGATTACCACCAACGAATGAACCAGCTGGAACATCTTTATGTACGAGCGTTCCCGCAGAAACAATGGCATGGTCCCCAACCGTTACCCCCGGGAGGATAGTTGTATTGGCCCCAATCAATACTTCATCACCAATAATGACTTTTCCTATTCGATATTCTTTGATTAAATATTCATGGGCCAATATTGTTGTATTATAACCGACCACCGAATTGCGACCGACCGAAATTTTTTCAGGAAACATAATATCTGGCATTACCATTAAGGCAAAGGACGTCTGATCCCCTACCTTCATTCGCAAAAAATTCCGGTACAGCCAATTCTTCATGCTTAAGAATGGTGTATATCTTGCAAGCTGTATTACTATGAAATTTTTAACCACTTTCCAAAACGGGACAGTCTGATAAATCTGCCATAACGAATTGGCGCGTTCCACCTTAAAGCGTTCAGTTCTACGCATTTTTACACACCCGCAAGCTTTAATAAATCTGACATTTGTTCCAACATATAAGTAGGATTGTATTCCAATAATCTCTCTTTACCTTTATGGGACCATGCTACTCCTGCAGTCTGAACGCCAGCATTTTTCCCTGATTCGATATCATGGTGATTATCACCAACCATTAATGTTGTTGCCGGATCTGCCTGTAATTCTTCCATCGCCTTTAATACTGGTTCTGCATGTGGCTTTGGATGTGTAACATCATCAAAAGTTATGATGGTATCGAAAAATCGATCTAACCCTGTCAGTGTTAGTCCCATATTTACTGACTTTGTCATTTTAGTTGTTACAATTCCGAGTTTTATTTGACGCTTCTTTAGTTCTCCTATTGTCTCAGCCACCTGTGGAAAAGCTGTTACATAATTATCATGTACTGCCAAATTATGCTCTCGGTACGTTGCAACCATGCTGTCTGCATTTTCACGATCAATGTTTTGGAATGTTTCAATCAGTGGTGGTCCATTAAATTCGAGAATTTCCTCTGGTGTGAATTTTAACTTAAAGTGTTCAAATGTATGTTGGAAAGAAGCATTGATTAATGCATTTGTATCAATTAATGTTCCATCCAGATCAAAGAGTATGGTATGAATGCTCATGTATGGCTTCCTTTCTTTTCTTTCTTTCTTTACTGTTCCAAATATAGGCGATAGCCATTGTCAATATAATTGCTGTTCCCAGACGAATAGCTAGTAATGGCAATACCGGAATGCCTAGTGGGATAAATACAAGTGTGTCCTCGACAACGGCATGACAGGATACGAGAAATATCAAGGTTAGATACATATCTTTTTTGGATACATTATCCTCCTTAACCGCTTGGATCATCAATCCAGCACCATAGGCAAGACCAATTGTAAGACCTGCAACCATTGTCATGGATGCTTTTTTATCTATTCCCAAAACCTTCATGAATGGCGCAAACTTATTTGACAGCACATCCAGCCAGCCAAGCTCTCGCATGTATTGCATAATAATCATTAGTGGAATAACGATTAAAGCTAATTGGAAAATGGCTATCAATGCTGTTTGAACCCCATGCATAGCAATTTCCAGCCATCCGTTCAAAACAACCTCAGATGAGGAGACAAAGCCATACTGTGCCATCTCAGCTCCACCGTTCCATACGAGATTAATGATAGATGCCGCAGCCATTGCAAGTCCAATCCTTATGCCGACAATCACCCACCATTTGACACCAACCTTTGTCGCCACAGCAGATTCTATAAATAAGTTATGTGAAAACGAAAGCATGACTGCGATAATAAATACTTCTTTTACGGTAAACTCAAAAGATATGATTGCTGCAATACCAGCATATAAATTAAGCGTATTCCCAAGCACGATTGGAACTGCCGCTTCTCCTGGCAAGCCAATCAAACCCATTGCAGGTGAAAGTAAATTAATGATCCATGGCAATACAGGTGTAAATTGCAGAATCGTCACAATCAATGTAACTGGAAAGATTACTTTACCTAAGGTTCCTGTCGTTTTTAAGCCCTGTTGTAAACCTCGGTTTAAAATTCCCAACATCTGACTACCCCTCTTTCAAATACAGTAATAAGGTAAACCTCAATTTATATCCATTCATACAGGTATATTAATTTTTCTTCTTTTTTCGCTTCTTTTTATTATGATTATGATTGGTTTTCTTCTTCTCAGGAATCGGTGTATCCTTATATCTTACTGTTACCGTTTTCCGTCTGTAAATAATTAATATGATGGATATGACAATCAACAAGATCGAAATCAATTGTGCCGTCCGTACTTCACCGAACACATATAGACTATCTGTACGAAGTCCTTCAATGAAGTAACGACCGATTGAATAAAATATCGCATAGCTTAAGAATATTTCTCCGCGTAATGGATTATATTTTCTCATCAAAATAAGGAGAATAAAGACGAGAATATTCCAAAATGATTCATATAGGAATGTCGGATGATACATGACTCCATCGATCGTCATCTGATTCATGATAAAGTCTGGTAAATACTGATGAAAACTTTCATATGTAGATTGCGAAATCGGTCCGCCATGTGCTTCTTGGTTCATAAAATTTCCCCAGCGGCCGATTGCCTGTGCAAGAATTAAACTCGGTGCAACAATATCTGCGATTTGCCAAAATGAAACGTCTCTTACTCTTGCAAAGACGATAGCAGTAAGTACTCCACCGAAAACAGCCCCATGAATGGCAATACCACCTTCCCAGATGGCGAAAATACTCCACCAAGGTCCATCTGCATATCTTTCCCATTCAAAAATAACATAGTAAATACGTGCACAAATAATTGCTATTGGAACAGCAAAAACTACAAAGTCGATAAGGATATCTTTTTTTAATCCTAGACGGTCTGCCTCTTTTGAAGCTAAGTAAACCCCTAAAAAGGCACCAAACGCGATAATAACACCATACCAATAAACGGTAAAAGGACCTAATTCAAGAAATACCCTATCTAATGCGGGTGCGCTAAATAACAAAGAACATCACTCCTAATCTTCATTCTTTTGTTCATCTTCAATCATGGTTGTTAGTCGTTCTGAAAACTCTTCAGCTGCATTGACACCCATTCGTTTCAAACGATAATTCATTGCTGCGACTTCAATAATAACTGCAAGGTTTCTTCCTGGCCGAACAGGAATTGTTGATTTTGGTATATGTACATCCAAAATTTTCATTGTATCTTCATCAAGACCTAGACGATCATATTGTTTCTTTTCGTCCCAATTTTCCAGATTGATTACTAAGGAAATCCTTTTTCTGCTGCGAACGGCACCTGCACCGAATAATGTCATTACATTGATAATCCCAAGTCCACGAATTTCCAATAAATGTTCGATAAGTGGAGGTGAATTTCCAATTAGACTGTCATAATCCTCCTGCCGAATTTCCACGCTGTCATCAGCTACAAGACGATGGCCATTTTTTACAAGCTCCAATGCAGTCTCACTTTTACCGACTCCACTTTGGCCGATAATTAGCACGCCGACACCATAAATATCAACTAAAACGCCATGAATGGCAGTAAATGGTGCAAATTTCGCCTCCAAATAGTTAGTGAGTCTGCTGATGACACGAGTCGTTTTTCTCGGTGAATGAAGAATTGGAACACCAGCTTCATTTGCCTCTTCAATTAAGATTTCTGGAATGTCCATTCCCCTAGACACAACTATTCCTGGTGTGACATCCGTACAAAGGTTTCTTGCCCGATCCCTTTTTTGTTCATCACTTAAGTCGAGAAAATAAGTCATTTCGGTTCTTCCGATTAACTGAAGGCGTTCTTTTGGATAATATTGAAAATAACCTGTCATTTCAATACCAGGCCTTGAAATATCACTTGTAATGATTTCTCTGTTGATGCCATCCTCCCCTGCTATTAATGCAAGATTGAAATTTCCCAGTAAATCTTTTGTGCGGACAACTGCTGCCATAAACAAGCTCCTCCTATCATTCTTATGGACATGCTTACTGATATACATTTTAGCATATGCAATGTAAAAAACGTAGACTTGAGCCTACGTTTTTATCTTTTAAAAGAATCTTTTATTAAATTGTTCAATACCATACTAATCAGCGAAATGACAATGGATGCAATAACCGCTACACCAAAACCATCAATGACAAAGGAAGACCCAATTAACCCTTGAGTTAACATTAACGTAATCGCATTAATGACAATTAAAAATAAGCCAAAAGTTAGGATGGTGATTGGTAATGTTAGGATGATTAAAATCGGCTTAATCAATATATTTAGGATTGCCAAAATAAAGCTTGCTAAGAATGCAGTACCAAAGTCTTCCAAATGGAATGAATCAAATAGTTGTGCTACAGCTGTCAACGCAATTGCATTTAGCATGAGGGATACAATCCATCTTATAAGCATCAATAAATTTCCTCTTCTTTAGGTATAATGATGGCTGCTACAATATATACCAAAGCAAAGGTCATAAAACTGGGGATAAGTAATAGCGCAAATGCTAATCTCAATAGTGTTGCATCAATATGGAAATAATCACCCAGCCCACCAAGTACTCCTGATAACATCTTATTTGAAGTAGATCGGTATAACCGCTTCATCTAAACATCCTCCTCAAGTTATACTTTATTTTTAAATTTCTTTCCTTATAAATATATATACGTTTTTCAGCTATAAAAAGTTTCCTAACTTAAAAATTCCCCTGCAGCTAAGCCAGGGGAATTCGATTAATCTTCAAATTTCCAGGTGTAAAATTCTTCCATACTGAATCTTTCTTTAATATCTTCCTGTATCTCACTTTCAAGTTTATCAATATGCTTGAATTGGCTTAGTATACCTGAAGCTTGTGAATCATGACAAAAGATTGCTTCCGTTTTCTTTTCAAAAAAGTCACTAATATCGTTACGGATATCTGGCTTTCCAAGTACCTCATGATAGTCATTTGTTATTGCTTGCGCCCAAACAACTGGACGATGCTCAACATCCATTAAGCGAACTGCTTCAATCGCAGCTGCTCCCAGTGCATCATGGTCTGGATGTACGGCATGTTCCGGATAATGCGTGATGACTAAACTCGGACCAATTTCTTCCATTATTTGTTTTAAGTTAGCTGCCACTTCGTTACGGTTTTCGAATTCAAGCGTCTTATCACGATACCCTAGCATCTTTAATTCGATATCAAGCACTTTACAGGCATTCATCAATTCTTCTTTTCGAATAACCGACAATGTCTCCCGATTGGCATATGTCGGATTACCCATGTTTCTACCCATCTCTCCTAAAGTTCCACATAAATAAGTAACAGGTACTCCCTGATCACGGAATTTAGCAATCGACCCTGCTGCACCAAATGATTCATCATCAGGATGGGGATATATTACGACAACATGTTTTTCCATTCTATTCACCTATTTCCAAATTTAATTTAATAGCTAAAAGGTGTTTCACTTATTTCTAGAGAAACCATCAGTCTACCTTCACGATCATGCCCTGCAAGCAATAATTTTGTATCTTCATGCATGATCCAGTCTGTCAGGCCCTCTGCATAAATCCAGCCCATTTCCATTTTTAAACCGGCACGATATACCTTACCATTGCCAACCAGCTTTGCCTGATTAAATACTACATTTGCATTTCGTATATATGCTCCAACATTATATGCCTGGTCATTAAGATGACTTGCATATGCTCCATTCGTAGTTTCCAAATGCACGTACACGCTTTTATTCGTAAACCCGTCCAAGACAGCTTGTACTTTTTCTATTTCAATTGGCTTCATCTTTCCATCCTCCAATTTTCAACTAATTTTACTGTACCGAAACACACCCCAAACGTCAAAAAAAATGATCAGCGCCTGTTACTTCCCGGTTTTATTCGAAGACTTTTTTTATAAACTTTGGGACAGTTACTCGTCCCGCCGAAAAGAATCGTTGCTTTTTTTAAACTTCATAGTTTTGATAAACTACGAAATAACTGCAAGATGATTACTATAAGTATGTGCTTTGATCGCCGAAGTTTCTGCATACTGATAGAAAACCAGCAGTTACTTCGCAGTTTATCTCAACTATGGGGCAGTTAACAACAATAAATGCTAAAACAGCCTTGTCGAATGATATGTAAAGAAAAGACAGGTGCCGATATAGCGTTTCCTGTCTTTTGATTGTTATTTCGTGCTAATTTTTTCTTTCTCTGCTAATACTGTTTCCATTCGTTTACGATCACGTTCCAGAATGGATTTTAAATATCTACCTGTATAGGATATATCCGCTTTTTCTGCAATCTGTTCAGGTGTTCCGGTTGCAACAATCTGACCACCCTTATCTCCACCTTCAGGCCCAAGATCAATGATATGGTCGGCACTTTTGATTACGTCCAGATTATGTTCGATAATCAAGACTGAATCTCCATTGTCCACAAGACGCTGTAAGACGGTAAGCAGCCGCTTGATGTCGTCTGCATGCAGTCCTGTTGTCGGTTCATCTAAAATATAGAATGATTTACCGGAAGACCGCTTGTGAAGCTCACTTGCCAATTTAACACGTTGCGCCTCTCCACCTGATAGTGTTGTTGCCGGCTGACCAAGTTTAACATAGCCAAGACCAACATCAAAAAGAGTTTGTACCTTACGCTTTATTTTAGGAATAGGGGCAAAAAAGTCAACTGCTTCCTCAACCCGCATACCGAGAATATCGGCTATACTTTTCCCTTTGTATTTTACTTCCAATGTCTCACGATTATAGCGTTTACCGTGGCACACTTCGCATGGAACATAGACATCCGGTAGGAAATGCATCTCAATTTTAAGGATGCCATCACCACGGCATGCTTCACAGCGTCCCCCCTTAACATTAAAGCTGAAGCGTCCTTTTTTATAACCCCGTATCTTTGCCTCATTCGTCTGGGAGAACAGATCCCGAATATCATCAAACACCCCAGTATATGTGGCCGGATTTGACCTTGGTGTACGTCCAATCGGGGATTGATCGATAGCAATAATCTTTTCAATATGCTCGATTCCTTTAATCATTTTATGCTTACCAGGTTTGTGGTTTGCTCGATTCAATGTTTTGGATAAATATTTATAAAGTATCTCATTAATCAGCGTACTTTTTCCTGAACCGGATACACCTGTCACTACGGTCATTAAACCAATTGGAATTTTAACAGAAACATTTTTTAAATTATTTTCAGCTGCACCCAAAATTTCAATTTTTCGCTTATCCGCTTTTCGACGTTTGGCAGGTACAGATACAAACTCTTTACCGGATAAATATCTCCCTGTTAAAGAATTCTCGTTTTTCATTACCTTTTCTGGCGTATCATTTGCTATGATCTGCCCACCATGTTCTCCTGCACCAGGCCCAATATCAACAAGCCAGTCTGCAGCAAGCATTGTATCTTCATCATGTTCTACAACAATCAACGTATTATCGAGGTCACGCATTCGTTTTAGTGTTTCAATCAGTCGGTCATTATCACGCTGATGCAGTCCGATCGATGGTTCATCCAACACATACAACACACCAGTTAATGCTGAGCCGATTTGAGTTGCCAATCGGATACGCTGCGCTTCTCCACCTGAAAGCGTTCCTGCTGCGCGGGATAGGGTGAGATAATCCAGTCCAACATTTTGTAGGAATTCTAATCGATTATCAATTTCCTGCAAGATCATTTTGGCAATTTGTTGTTCCTTTTCAGTCAATTTAAGATTTTTGAAAAAATCCACAGCTTCTACAACAGAAAAATTAGTCACATTGCTTACATGTAATCCATTAATTAAAACTGCACGTGCCTCTTCTTTTAAACGATGGCCTTTACATGTTGGGCAATTTTTTTCTGCCATATATTTTCCTAATGTTTCACGAGTAAACTCAGATGATGACTCCTTATGGCGACGGGCTATATTATTGATCACACCTTCAAAGAGAATGTCACTGCTACGTGCTCGACCAAAATCAGTTACATAATGAAAGTTAATCTTCTCCTTACCGCTTCCATACAATATTTTATTCATTTTATCTTCTGGGATATCTTTAACCGGTATATTCATATCAATATCATAATGTTCACAAACACTCTTCAGTAATTGCGGGTAATATTGTGAGCTAATCGGTTCCCATGGTGCAATTGCATTTTTCTTCAATGTTTGTTCCCAGTCAGGAATAATAAGATCAAGATCAACTTCCATTTTTGTACCAAGACCATCACAGCTCGTACAAGCCCCAAACGGACTATTAAAGGAGAAGAGCCGTGGTTCCATATCGCCAATGGAGAAACCGCAGATCGGACATGCATGATTTTCGCTGAAAGTCAGTTCTTCCTGACCAATAATATCAACAAGAATCTTCCCTTCCCCCAATTGGAGTGCTGTTTCTATCGAATCACCCAACCTTCCTGCAACACCTTCTTTAATTACGATACGGTCAATAACAACTTCAATAGAATGCTTTTTATTCTTCTCGAGCTTTATTTCTTCGGATACTTCACGCATTTCATTATCAACCCGAATACGAATATAGCCTTCCTGTTTCAATTTCTCTATTACTTTAACATGTTCACCTTTTTTACCAGAAATTACGGGAGCCAGAATCTGCAGCTTGGTTCTTTCTGGATATTCAAGAATCCGATCAACCATTTGCTGAATCGTCTGTGAGCTAATCTCTATTTCATGTTTTGGGCATGTTGGGTGTCCTACTCGTGCATATAGTAAACGCAAATAATCATAGATCTCTGTTACTGTTCCAACAGTAGATCTCGGATTTTTACTCGTTGTTTTTTGGTCAATCGAAATGGCCGGTGATAAGCCATCAATGACATCCACATCAGGTTTATCCATCTGACCGAGAAATTGTCTTGCATACGCTGAGAGGGACTCTACATAACGACGCTGTCCTTCTGCATAAATGGTGTCAAATGCAAGGGAGGATTTTCCGGATCCGGATAAACCCGTCACAACGATAAGTTTATTTTTCGGTAATTCAATATCTACATTCTTCAAATTATGTGCCCTTGCACCCTTTATCATTATTGACTTACTAGGCATGAAATGTTCATCCTTCCGCTTTTAATTCAAATATAACATCACGAAGTTCGGCTGCTTTTTCAAAATCAAGCGACTTTGCAGCATCCTTCATTTCTTTTTCCATTTGTACGACTAATTTTTCTCTTTCTTTCTTCGTCATTTTCTTCAAACTCTTAGATTTACCTTCGTATTTATCTTGATCTTCAGCTACAACAGTTGCTTTAATCACATCACGGACTTCTTTAATAATCGTTTTCGGTGTGATTCCATGTTTCTCATTATAAGCCTTCTGAATCTTACGTCTCCTTGTCGTCTCATCCATCGCCAACTGCATGGAGTTAGTGATCTTATCAGCGTACATAATAACTCTGCCATTTTCATTACGTGCAGCTCTACCCATCGTTTGAATTAGGGCTCGTTCAGAACGCAGGAATCCTTCCTTATCGGCATCAAGAATGGTAACAAGGGAAACTTCCGGAATATCCAAACCTTCACGAAGCAGGTTAATTCCGATAAGAACGTCAAACGTACCAACGCGAAGATCACGAATAATTTCAATCCGTTCTAATGTTTTAATTTCCGAGTGCAAGTAGGAAACCTTAATTCCAACCTCTTTCAAATAGTCGGTAAGATCTTCAGACATTTTTTTCGTAAGTGTCGTAACTAGAACACGTTCATTTTTCTCTGACCGTTTATTAATTTCTTCTATTAAATTATCAATTTGACCTTCGATTGGTCGGACTTCGATTTCTGGATCAAGTAAACCAGTAGGACGAATGATCTGTTCCGTCATTTCCGGGTTATGTTCCAGTTCATACGGTCCAGGTGTTGCAGACACATAAACAAGCTGTTTCGTCTTTTCTTCAAACTCCTGAAATCTTAATGGACGATTATCCATTGCCGAAGGAAGACGGAACCCATGATCCACAAGAACCTGCTTTCTTGCCTGGTCCCCATTGAACATTCCCCTGATTTGTGGCAGTGTAACATGGGACTCATCAATAACAACAAGGAAATCATCTGGAAAAAAGTCAATTAATGTATATGGCGTTGCGCCTGCTTCTCTTAATGTTAAATGACGGGAGTAGTTCTCAATTCCAGAGCAGAATCCCATTTCCCGCATCATTTCCAAATCATAGTTCGTACGTTGTTCCAACCGCTGTGCTTCCAAAAGCTTGTTTTCCTCACGTAAATCTTTTAAGCGAGCTTCCAATTCTGTTTCTATGTTTTTAATCGCTATTTTCATTTTCTCTTCACCGGTTACAAAGTGGGATGCAGGAAAAATGGCAACATGTTCCCGATCCCCAATGATTTCACCTGTTAGAGCATCGACTTCTCGAATACGGTCTATCTCATCTCCGAAAAACTCTACCCGGATACAACGCTCTTCCCTTGAAGCAGCAATAATTTCAACAGAATCGCCTCTAACACGGAACGTACCACGCTGAAAGTTAATATCATTGCGTGCATATTGAATGTCTACAAGATTGCGAAGTAATTCATCCCGATCCTTTTCCATTCCCATTCTTAGTGAAAGGACCTGATTACGATATTCTTCCGGATTACCTAAACCATATATACAAGATACACTGGATACAATTAACACATCTTGACGTTCAAAAAGCGAAGATGTAGCCGAGTGACGTAATTTATCAATTTCATCATTGATACTTGCATCCTTTTCAATGAATGTATCTGTTGATGGGACATATGCTTCCGGCTGGTAGTAATCATAATAACTGACAAAGTACTCTACCGCATTATTCGGAAAAAATTCCTTGAATTCACTATATAATTGACCTGCCAATGTTTTATTATGGGCAATGACCAATGTCGGTCGATTGATCTCCTCAATTACATTTGACATAGTAAATGTTTTCCCTGTTCCTGTCGCACCGAGCAATGTCTGGTGGCGCTGACCCGAAAGGATCTTCTCTGTTATTTCCTTTATCGCTAGAGGTTGATCCCCTGCAGGTTCATATTTTGAAACCAATTCAAATTTATCCATGACGGATACATCCTCCGTTCTTGTATAACGTTCTACTATATATTTTATAATACCATAAAAACGAACAGGTATTCGATTGTTTTGTTTGATACTCTCTTAATTATAATACCCATAAATCATAATAGAAAATCATTTCACTTTTCATAGATTTCATTTTCGTCTTTTAACAACGGCAAAAGCAACCACTTAAATGGTTGCTCAGCCCGTAATTTTTGATTCGGTTTTCTTATTATGTTTCTCGTGATGTGGTGCGGCTGGAAAAAGCAGACCAAGTTCATGGTGATCCCCTTCATATAATGCTCCTTGTACAAACCGGACTTCCTGATTATCATCGAGAACATCCAGTTTGAAAAATGCACCACTTCCTTGCAATGCCTTATAAAATTCTGCTTCGGTTACTACTTTTTTACCATTTACTTTTGCAATTGTCTCACCCGGGAAAACTTCTAATCTTGCTGCAGGTGTACCTTGAATTATTCCAACGACCTTTAGTCCTTTTTCCTTTGGTTGCATAAATGGCCTGCGCAGCCTGTCCCCAACGCGGTATTTATAATTTAGATACTCCTTACCGATGATGGCTAACACAATAGCTACTATCGACAAAAATGGAATAAAGATACTACCTACAGCAATCAATACGACGCCTGTTCCTAAGAGACCATTAAATTTAGCGATTTTTCCGGTCGCCTGCATTGGCTCATGTCCCTTTGCTAAATAATCAAACCCAATTAAAAAGGGAATAAGTACAAGACTATAGGATGCTTCTCCAATTGCAATGGACGGCCACCATGGTACAAATGGAGTGATTAACCCATTTGGTACAAGTACGAAAAATGGAATCAAACTTAATTTCTTTATCCGATGCTGTCCAACCCATATCCCACGATCACTTAAAGCAATGCTTGGGTATGTCTCATTACGTTTTACTCTGCCAATCAAGATAGATTCTACAATGATCAATAATCCGGCTACTACTGCCAGTCCAGTAAAATTGATTTCTGAAGTTAATTCCATTGCGATTACTGTCTGATTTCCCAGCAAAAATGGCAAGAATAAGAGCAGTATAAACGTAAAGCCAATTGTATAACTTGGTGACAGCATTGTGAAACGTAATGCAATACTTAGGACAATGGTTACGATTGCTAGTAATACAATGGATTCATAGGAGAAAACGATCCCTGCTCCTATTGTGATGATGGATAAAGCTAAACCGGAAAAAAGCGATATTCCCCATGTATTTTTCCATTCTGAAAAAATATCATATACTTTGGTACCGAAATCAAGTCTCTCTCGCTTGATTCGTCTATAACCTGCTAATAATATCAATAGAATTGTCCAATAGACAATAGGATTTAGGAAAAGTCTACCAATACCTTTGGAAATTTCTATTAACCATGCTTCTGTCACAACGCTTCACCTTCTTCATATCTATTGACCATCTTTACTACTATTCGATAGATCTCTATTATTTCCCTGCTTTTCTATTTATAAATTGTGCCTTTTCGACATATTGCTGTTTCACCATTGCAGGTAACCTAAAAGCCTACATACTTAAATGAAAATCCACGAGCATCATCTCGTGGATTTTCTGGCACTTTATTCCTACTTCCCAATTGTTATTGATATAGCTCTTCCAGTGCAGTTTCAAGCTGCTCATCGTCATCCCCGTTACGGACTTTTTCGATAAGCTGTGTTTCAATCAAACCAGCAGTTTCCTGGTTTACTTTACCAGTTGCATCCAAATCATTATCTGTTTGAAATGCCTTTACAGCTGTTTCTGTTTCTTTACTAAAATAGCCATCCGTACGTCCTGTGTCATACCCTAACCCAGAAAGCATCACTTGCATATTGCCAATTCCCTCGGAGGTTTGATCATATGCAAATGATTCCTCTGCCTGGATTGGATAGGTATAGTAATACTTTGGTTGCTTTGTTTCAATCGTTGGTTCTACACCTGTTTCATTTATCCACTCACCTTTTGGCGATAACCATTTAAAGGTTGTCAATTTAATTGAACTACCATCACCAAGTGGTACTGCTTGTTGTACGGTGCCTTTTCCATAACTTGTCTCTCCAACAACATCATAACCCAATTCCTTCATTGCCACAGCAAGGATTTCTGATGCTGATGCACTTCCTTCATTAATGAGAACACTAATTGGATATTCTTTCTTTTCATCTAATTGGGAATGATATTCTTCCTTATTACCATTACCATCTTCAATTTGGATATATGGAATATCTTTCGGAACAAATAAGGCTAGCATTTCTTCCACTACATTCAATAGACCTCCAGGATTACCTCTTACATCAATGATAAGTCCTTCAATACCTTCTTTTTCCAGCGCTTCAAGCTGTTCTTCGAATTCGTCAGCTGTATTTTCAGAAAAATTGGTGACTTCCAAAATACCGGTTTCTTTCCCATCAATTGTTTCCTTATGAGTATATACCGTTTCTACAGGGATTTCATCACGGGTAATAGTAACGTCAAATGCTTCTGCAACACCTGAACGCTGGATTTTCAGTACTACCTCTGAACCCTTTTCACCGCGAATCTTCGCAACTGCTTCATTTAGGTTCAAGCCTTCGAGACTTTCGCCATCTACAGTCAGCACTTGGTCATTCGGTCGCAAACCTGCTTTTTCGGCAGGTGAATCTTTAATTGGTGCAACAATCGTTACTAAATCATTAACCATACTGACTTCCGCACCAATTCCTTCAAAAGAAGATTCAATTTGATCGTTAAACTGATCAACTGTTTCAACATCCATATAGGAAGTGTGTGGATCCTCCAATGTAGAGAGCATGCCTTCAATCGCCCCTTCTATCAGCTGCTCATCCTCCACATCTTCCAAGTAATTCTGCTTAATTAAATCATATGCCTGGTCAACCTTAGTTAAATCACCAGATAACTCAGTCCCATCTGCGTTTCCGGCTGTTTTCGTTCCATTCTGTGATTCAGAGGCCTCAGGCTCGGCGATCTGTACCCCAGCATATGCACCACCAAAACCGAGAAATAGTGCAGCAACCAGAATGAGTATAATTTGTGCTTTTTTTAACTTCATTTTTCCACCTCTAACTTATTATTCATTGTATTTACAGTATATGGCGCTACTAAAAAATTTACGAATAAAGAAACATTCATGTTTACTTGTTGAAAAATTATATATGAAAAGCATACCATTATCTGTTACGAATGACTATGGTTTTGTTCTTTGGGATTTGTGGAATAAAGTTGTATAGACGTTTTGAATATCCTTTTTAAAAGAAGCCTGTTTTCTAAAAGATTGAGACTGGGAACTTCCTGTCCAACCAAATTTTTTATTTTTTAAATGCTGGTTAATAATCTAGGTATGTATTTTTCCCGCCGTCCGCGATTACTCCTGGCGAATGCGCACCTTAGGGAACGGGGCTTCGGCTCACCCGGACTGGTGAAGTTGTATGATGGTACTTAATCTATTCCATGTATAGTAATTAGTTAGCATCCTTCTTATCAGCTCTGGGAAATATACGTAGACTCCAGCGGGAGGAAAGGCATAGGTGAGACTTTGTGAAATGCGCTAGCATGATGAGGCTCTCCAGCCACCCTAAGGTGCGCAGTATAATTTCCCAGAGCGGTCGCCGAAGTTGCTTATTTTATGTCACAACTTCTCTCAACTCTGTGACCAAATAAGCAACTAACACTAAACAAAGAGTATAAAAGAAAAAAGGCACGCCCGTTTGGGAATGCCTTTTATATAAATACTAGTTTAAATAGTTCATCGGGTTTTGTGGATTTTTATATCCGCCTGGGTGTACTTCAAAGTGAAGATGCGGGCCAGTCGAACCGCCTGTATTACCAGTAGCACCGATTACTTGACCTTGACTCACAGCTTGTCCAGAAGATACAGAAATACTGTTTAGATGTGCATAAAGCGTCGTATAGCTTTTACCGTTGATATAATGGGAAATCATAATTGTATTTCCATAACCGCTCATCCATCCTGCTGTACTTACGACACCATCTGCAGCTGCAACCAGTGTTGTTCCAATAGGTGATGCAAAATCAGTACCAGCATGCAATTTATTGTAATTATGAATTGGATGGAATCTCATTCCATAATGGGAAGAGATTGCTCCCGCTGCTGGCTTTATAAATATTCCTGATCCAGAACTGCTGCTTGGTGCAGGAGTTGAGCTCACACTTGGACTAGGACTAGAGCTAGGGCTAGGGCTTGATTTCGTTTCAGCAGAACTTGAATTTGAATTCGAACTTGAATTCGATTTTTTCGCTTCCTCAGCTTTTCTAGCTTCCTCAGCTTTTCTTGCTGCTTCTTCTTTAGCCTGTTGTTCCAGCTCACCTTTTTGACCTTGAGCCATCGCAATCGCCTGTTCTTTTGCTTTTTCTTCTGCAATTATAAGTTGTTGTTCTTCTTCAACACTCATTTTATGCTCTTCCAGTTCACCATGTTCCTCTTTCAATGATGCCATCAATGTCTCTTTTTCGGATATTTGTTTGTCTAATTGATTTTTTAGGGTTACAAGTTCTTGTTTCTGGTTTTCGAGTGATTTTTTCTTATCTTCTACTGCAAATTTCTTTGTTTCCACTTCTTGTTTGCTTGCTTCTACTTCCTTTTTACTTGCTTCAAGTGCTTTTTTATCTGCAGCTTGTGCTTCCATAATATCTTTATCTTGATCCATTATCGTATTGACTGCTGAAGATCTACTGATAAAGTCTCCAAAACTGTTAGCACCAAAGATAACTTCAATATATTTCATATCACCGCCATTTTGCTGGATCGCACGCAGACGTTCTTTTAATAATGCATCGCGTTTATTAATTCTGTCTTGTAATATCGCTATCTCTTCTTTTAATTCCTCAATTCGATCAGCTAGTTCGTTAATCTTGTTCGTTAATTCTTCAATTTCGTTATTTGTAGCCGTGATTTCACTTTCTTTAGTGCTGATATCATTTTGCGTTTTTGAAAGTTTATCATCTATTGTATTGATTTCCTGTTCAACCGTACTTTGCTTGTTTTTATTTTGACCTAATTTACTTTCGGTATCTTTCTTTTTATCTTCTAGTTTATTATTCTCTTCGTCTAGTTTTGATTTCTCTTGTTCTAATTCCTTGATCTCTTTATCAAGAGTATCAATTGATTCAGCTGATACCTGCTCCGTATCTACAGGTAATGTCGTTAAAATTAAAACAGCAATAAGAATGCCCGATGCTAGCTTTTTCAACTCGTATTTCCCCTTTTCAATTAATATTGATTTGTTGTTTCTCTGTTGTTGCCTATTTCATTTAGACTTTCAGGAATTTCCGGACACTCATTACACTACCCCAGACACCAATCACCGCTCCAATTATCAGAATCATCAGTGATAACTGCCAAGCAAATGGACTAAATGGTAGGATTTCTACAAAACTAAAGGATATATTTCCACTGAAATTTTTATCCAAATAGTAATAACCACCAAGTATTACTGCAACTGGTATAATCGAACCTAGAATTCCAAGCAGCAAGCCTTCGATAAAGAATGGCCATCTGATAAATCCATTTGTTGCTCCAACTAGTTTCTGAATGCCAATTTCAGTACTGCGTGCCATAATCGTAATTTTTATAGTGTTGGAAATAAGGAAGATCGCTGTAAATACCAACGCGATAATCAAGACAAGACCAATGGTTCGCGCATATTTATTAAACTCGAATAACTGCTCGACCACATCTTGTCCGAAAACTACACTTTCAACACCACTAAGCGTTTCGATTTCATTTGCAATTCGTTCCGTATCTTCAGGAACTTGCGCCCTGACGATGTACACATGGTTTAATGGGTTATCCTGTTCAAATAATCTCCAGGATTCTCCTTCTTCTCCCATACTATCGACTAATTTCGCCAATTCGTCATCATTTGAGGAAAACGATACTGAATCGACTCCACTAATTTGCTCTATTTCATCACCTATTGTAATGATTTCTTCCTCTGTCGCTGTTAAGTCAATCATTGTGTTTATTTCAACATCACTTTCAATATTGACTGCCATCTCATTCAAATTCAACACTAAAGCAAGAAATACTCCTACTAATATCAATGTCGTTGTAACTGCTCCAATTGAGGCAACCGTCATCCAACCGTTACGAAATATATTTTTAAACCCTTCTCGTAAGTGCCTTCTAAATGTACTAAATTTCATAGCCGTAATCACCTCTATGCTCATCTCTCACAATTAATCCGTCTTCGATAGCAATAACACGTTTCTTTATCGTGTTAACAATTTCTTTACTATGTGTGGCCATGATAATTGTCGTTCCACTAGCATTTATTTCTTCAAATACTTTCATGATTTCCCACGATGTTTCGGGGTCAAGGTTTCCTGTAGGTTCATCTGCAATAACAATTTTGGCCTTGTTAACGATGGCACGTGCAATCGAAACACGCTGCTGTTCCCCTCCTGATAATTCATTTGGAAGAAAACGAGCTTTATTTTTCAATCCTACCTGTTCTAACACTTCCATGACACGATTGCGGATATTTTTCGGGGGCTCTTCAATAACTTCCAAAGCAAATGCAATATTTTCATAGACTGATAGTTTTGGTAAAAGTTTAAAGTCTTGATAAACAACGCCAATATTTCTGCGTAAGTATGGAACTTTCCGCTCTTTTATCTTACTCAAATCCATATCACCGACAACGATTTTTCCATTGGTCGGTTTTACTTCCCTGAATATTAGTTTTATAAATGTTGACTTACCAGCACCACTGGGGCCAACAATATAGACAAATTCACCTTGTTTTATATCTACGTTAACACCATTTAGAGCTGTAACACCATTGGCATACGTTTTATAAATATCATTCATTAATATCATAATTTATATCAACCTTTTTATTTATTGTTGTCATTCTATGTTTATCTTGAAAGGACAAATTACACCGTGTCATCATATGCTTCCAAGAATCCTAACCCATTATAACATTTTTCAACAATATTTTTGGTTATAAAATTATTACATTTATATTTCATTCAGTAATATAGATTATGTAAAGAAAAAAACTTCTGGACAAGTAGTTGTCCAGAAGTTTTTTCTACGTTTATGTTATTGTTTCTCAGCTAACCAGCTGGATAATGCATCTAAATCATCACCAGTTACATTTTGTGCTGGCATACTACCTTTACCATTTGTGACAATATCTGCAATTTCATCAGCAGAATATTTAGATCCTACTTGCGTTAATTCAGGACCTGCTCCACCTGAAAGATCTGCACCATGACACGCTGCACAGTTTGCCTGATATACTTCTTCACCTGCTGCAGAGTCCACTGTGCCTTCTTCTGTTGATTCTTCTGTTTCTGTTGCAGTATCATCTGTACCAGTATCATCTGTTGCCCCATCGTCTCCACCGCCACATGCCGCTAATGTTAAGACGATTCCCAATAAAGCTGCTACTAACCATTTTTTCATCAAAAAATCCCCCATTCTAAAATTCTTATTAAAAAAGTTTCCTATATATAGTATAACCTTTTTGATATTTATTAAAACTTTCCTTAACTTTCCTTTTTCTTCTCAAATCTTGTCAAACCATTACTATACCAACAGTTGCGGATGATTATGCCAACTTTATGAAAGTGTTGGGAAATATTAGTAGTAGTTTTCTAAATAAATGTATCTTACCCAGATGCTTATTGAATTTGCGATCTCAAATAGGCATCAATAAATATATTAATGTCACCATCCATAACCGACTGTATGTTTCCAGTTTCCTTATTTGTACGATGGTCTTTAACCATGGAATACGGATGGAAAACGTAGGAGCGAATTTGACTTCCCCAACCAATTTCCTTTTGTTCGCCTCGAATATCATCCAGTTCTTGCTGTTGGCGTTCAATCTCAAGTTGATACAATTTAGACTTCAGCATTTTCATTGCAGCTTCACGGTTTTTGATTTGTGACCGTTCATTCTGGCAAGTAACAATCGTGTTAGTAGGTAAATGTGTAATTCGAACAGCCGAATCGGTTGTATTAACATGCTGACCACCCGCACCACTGGCACGATACGTATCCACTTTAATATCTTCCGACCTAACTTCGATATCAACATCATCTGACATTTCTGGTGTTACGTCACAGGAAACAAATGACGTATGACGTCGTCCTGATGAGTCAAACGGCGAAATTCGAACAAGGCGATGTACACCCTTTTCCGCTTTTAAATAACCATATGCATTATGCCCCTTTATCAGGAGGGTAACACTTTTCACACCAGCTTCATCACCTGGAAGATAATCAAGTGTCTCCACTTTGAAATCTCTGTCTTCACCCCAGCGCTGGTACATTCGGAGTAAAAGACTTGCCCAGTCCTGTGACTCTGTGCCACCTGCACCTGGATGCAATTCAAGTATAGCGTTATTGGCATCGTAAGGTTCGCTTAAAAGCATTTGCAATTCAAAATCATTCACATCTTTCATAAAAATATGCAGTTCTGATTGCAAATCTTCAAGCAATTCTTCGTCATTTTCTTCTTTCACCAATTCATAGGAAACATCCAGATTTTCAAATCGTTCCTCCATATCCTGGAAACTTTCCACATAGCTCTTCAAACCATTTGCTTCATTAATTACTTTTTGTGCAGTCTCCTGACTGTTCCAGAATTCTGGATCTGCCATTTGCATGTCCAATTCAGCAATACGTGCCTTCTTGACATCTAAGTCAAAGAGACCCCCTAAAGTCTTCAATACGTGAAGCTATTTTTTCCAATTCATGTTTTATTTCTGCTAATTCCATTACTTTCACCTCTGGTTAATTTATTTATAAATGTTTGGGACTGCGATTACTCATCCCACTGAAAAATAATTGTTGATTTTTAAGCCTCGCAAAGTTGAGTTAAGCTGCGACGTAACTTCTATATATCTTAGATCTGTAACAATGATAATGGAAACAAGTTACTTCTGAGATTTGAGATGTTACCACCGCCTGGGATTGCTCTGGGCGGATGCGCACCTTAGGGCACGGCCCCAGCCTCCGAAGAGAAAATCACTCTTTGGTCTTGCTGTCCCCGCAGGAGTCACCGCCCAGAGTGATTCCGGACTAGTGAAGCATGTTTTTTTCGGAAGAATTCTCGTTTCATTTCTTTTAGAAAAATGCCTTCTAAAATAGATCATATCAAAATAGATTTAATTTATTGTCCGTGACAATTTTTATATTTCTTTCCACTTCCACATGGACATGGATCATTGCGTCCAACCGTTTGACTCTTCACAATGGGCTTACGGGATTTTTTTTTCTCATCCTGTCCACCAGCAACTGCTTGTGTGTTTTTCACTACTTCCTGACGTTGCAGGTTCTCACGAATTTGGGCTTTCATGATGTATTTAGCAACCTCATCTTCAATTGAGGCAACCATCTCTTCAAACATGGAATAGCCTTCCATTTGATATTCCCTTAATGGATCATTTTGACCATAGGCACGTAAATGAATCCCTTGACGCAGCTGATCCATTTGATCAATATGGTCCATCCATTTGGAATCTACTGTCCGGAGTAATATTACCTTCTCAAATTCACGGAATTGTTCTGGTGTAAGTTCCGTTTCTTTCTCATCATAACGTGCACGTACTTTATCCATCAGTAGATCAGAAATTTCAGCTGCTTCTTTTCCCTTGAGATCATCAACGGAAAGTTCGTCAGGATCCATGAGGTTCCCATGTGCATATTCTACAATTGTTTTTAAATCCCAATTCGCTTCATCATCGTCCTGAGTATGTGTCTGAACAACACGATTGATTGATGACTCCACCATATTCTCGATGATTTCACGTAAATTTTCATCCGCATCGATTACTTCAAATCGTTGCTTATAAATAATCTCTCTTTGCTCACGCAATACATCATCATAGGAAAGGACCGTTTTACGGGCATCGAAGTTATTTCCTTCGACACGTTTTTGTGCAGATTCAACAGCCTTGGAAACCATTTTACTTTCCAATGGCTGCGTATCATCCATACCAAGTCTTTCCATCATTGCTTTCAAATTATCAGAACCAAACCGGCGCATTAATTCATCTTCCATAGACAAGTAAAACTGGGTAATACCAGGATCTCCCTGTCGACCGGAACGCCCTCGGAGCTGATTATCGATTCGGCGTGATTCATGACGTTCTGTACCTATCACAGCAAGTCCACCAATTTCTTTCACACCTTCACCAAGTTTAATGTCTGTACCACGACCAGCCATATTGGTAGCTATTGTAACGGAGCCCTTCTGACCAGCATTTTCAATAATTTCTGCTTCTCTATAGTGATTTTTTGCGTTAAGCACCTCGTGTTTAACGCCAGCTTTTTTAAGCATCTGTGAAATAAGCTCAGAAGTTTCTACTGCAACCGTACCGACAAGCACAGGTTGCCCAGCTATATTTCTTTCTTTAATATTCTCTACTACTGCACGGAATTTTCCCTCCATAGATTTGTAGATCAAATCAGCACGATCATCCCTTGCTATGGGTTGATTTGTTGGAATGGAAATAACATCCATATTATAAATATTTCTAAACTCTTCTTCCTCAGTCTTAGCAGTACCAGTCATACCGGCAAGCTTATTATACATACGAAAGAAGTTCTGGAAAGTTATGGAGGCTAGTGTCATACTTTCATTCTGAATCTGCAATCGTTCTTTTGCTTCTATTGCCTGGTGAAGTCCATCACTGTAACGTCGACCTTTCATTTTACGACCTGTAAATTGGTCAATGATAACAACTTCTCCCTCTTCCACCATATAATCATCATCACGATGCATCGAAACATGTGCCTTCAATGCCTGATTAATATGATGTGTTAAGGCTACATGGTCCAAATCAAATAGATTTTCAATGGAGAAATAACGTTCCGCCTTGTTAATTCCTTCTTCCGTTAGCTGAACACCTTTTGTTTTTTCATCATACGTATAGTCTGTCTCCCCATTTAAGGTTGTTACAAAACCGTCTGCCTGCTGATAAAGGGTGGCAGATTTTTTTGCGGATCCTGAAATAATCAACGGTGTTCTCGCTTCATCAATTAGGATGGAGTCAACTTCATCAATAATTGCAAAATGAAGTGGTCGCTGTACCATTTGATTTTTATATAAAACCATATTGTCCCTTAGATAATCAAAACCGAATTCGTTGTTTGTACCATAGGTAATATCATGGTCATATGCTTCTTTCTTTTGTTCTTTCGTTAAGCCATTACCGTTTAATCCAACTGACATCCCGAGGAAATCATACAGCTTGCCCATTTCCTGTGCATCCCGTCCAGCCAAGTATTCATTGACCGTAATGATATGAACACCTTTACCTGCCAAAGCATTTAAATATGCCGGCAATGTGGATGCAAGGGTTTTACCTTCCCCTGTTTTCATTTCTGCAATATTGCCTTCATGAAGTGCGATAGCTCCCATTAATTGGGTTTTAAATGGACGCATACCAAGCACTCTTTTGGATGCCTCCCGCACTACAGCAAATGCCTCAACCAGCATATCATCAATCTTTTCACCACTTGCATAGCGTTCTTTAAATTCTTCTGTTTTATTCTGAAGTTCGGAATCTGATAACTTTTCGATTTCCGGTTCAATTGCTTCTATTTTATCAACTTGTTTTTGTAATCGATTTATTTGTTTTTGGTTACCATCACCAAAAATTTTTGTTAATAATCCAGCCATATACTAACGCTCCTCAATTAAATCAATCTATACTAGTATGTGTTCAAAATGGAGGATAAAAAGGACCAAGAAGTCCGAGGCAATGTAGATTTTCGCGTGTTGTGGTGACTTCGACGTTCGACACAGGACGTGTCGGTACTTAGTCGAAGGCCTCCTTTCCCGACGTGTCATTTTTACCGGACTTTTTGAACAACCTATACTATAATCCATTATTATCATAACACTTTCCAATTAATTATGACAACTGGATGCGCATACTGGAGGGCGAAGTTATGAAAAATATAATAGAGAGCAGGCTGGAGATAGCCTGCTCTCTGAAATGGGGAATAAGAGGAAGATCTGGGGAGATATTCTGCCCTAAATCTGTGAATAAAAATATTCCTTCTTCTTTTGTTCTGTTGAAATTTCAGCAATTTTTCGATTTGTAGCTGCAAGTATTTCAAGTAACTGTGCTATAGTGTCCTCATGTTGTTTTACTTTAATCACTAAATCATTTAATACCCTCCGTTCCATTTCATTCACAAGCTCACCTCCTGGTTCGATTGACTTATTTATATCACGGAATAGAAGAAAAAGACTAATTGCTATTTTCCGATTTTCATTATAAAATACACAAAAATTGCAAATATAATAATGATTTTAAGGGCTTAAACAGATATTATTTGTCGTTTTAGGCAATTTTCTAATTCTAAAACCAAAAATCAATATTTCATTCTACAAATTTCGACATTCACAAAAAATATTAGCTAGTGCCCCCTGCTTAGCCCTGTATTTAGCCTAGAGCAATCCCGAACGCGGGGCACGCGGTTATCCATAAATATAAAAAGCGACTCCATATAGGAATCGCTTTTAAGTATGATAAATTAAAAAACATTAGGTTCTATTAAGCCATATTTACCGTCTCTGCGGCGGTATACCACATTTGTATCACCAGATTGATCATTGGTAAATACAAAGAATTCATGCCCAAGCATATCCATTTGAAGGATTGCTTCTTCCGAATCCATCGGTTTAAGATTAAAGCGTTTTGTTCTTACAATTTCTATCTCATCCGTATCTGCTTCTTCAACGGCAATGTTACTTGCCTCTTTTTCCATTTCAGCAAAAGCATGTTTAGGGGATCCTTTTTGTCTGAACTTACGATTGATTTTTGTTTTATGTTTACGAATCTGTCTTTCTAGTTTATCAACAACTAAGTCAACAGCTGCATACAAGTCAATATGTTGTACTTCACCACGTAATAATAAATTTGTCATTGGTATCGTAACTTCAATTCGTTGTTCATCATTATAGACACTTAAATTCACATGTGCTTCGGACGTTGGAGGTGTATCAAAATATCGTTCAAGCTTACCAATCTTCTTTTCCACATATTCCTTAATTGCTCCTGTGACCTCAAGATTTTCACCACGAATATTATAATTCATGAAAGTGTCCTCCTTTAGCTTTATAAATCTATTATACTACTTTTCCCCGGACATTTCCTTCATAAACCTAGAAAATTCTTAACATTCATCTTGAAAAATCATTTGTAACGAACTATATCAAGGGGTTAGTGGGTTTACAATTAATTAATATTTTTTACAATTCCTTTTATAATCGCAAAAAAGATTCTATAATTCAAAAAAGGTGTGATATTATTTCTTACTGTCCATAAACATTCCATCCATCGTATGTACATTTTTATATGGATTGGTATAAGATTGATTGGATTTCTTTTGTTTTTTTACTTGTTTCATTTCCAATTTGAGTTCTGCAAACAGGAGGTGCATCTTTTTTTCAATATGATTATTCATCATAACAAGTTCTTTACCAATTCGCTCTTCTTCTTCTGTATAAGGAGGTGTAAGTTTCTCCATATAGTTGCCACGTGTTGTGATGAGATTGTTTAATTCTTCGATTACCGATTCTCTCGATTTGGCGGTTATATCCTGCCCCAATAATGATTTGATTTTCATCGTCACTTCATAGACCTGCAGTATCCTATCCATTAAACCCGTGCACCTTGTGCATATTGCTGTTGCCGGTTTTTAATAATTACCTGCTTCCATGTATCCCTGAATTCTTTAACGAAGTCTAAAACTTCTTCTAGTTTTGCTATATCATTTTTAATATTCGCTTCTTTAAGCTGAAATTGCATAAATTCATATAATGGCATCATTTGTTTGGAAATTTCTACTTCCATATCTAACGTAATCATTAATTCTTGAATGATATTTTGTGCTTTTTGGATGTTTGTATTTTTTGCTTCGTAGTTATGGTCATTCATATCTTTGATTGCCTGTTTAATGAATTTCATGCATCCATTATAAAGCATTAATGTTAACTCTCCGCCTGAAGCGGTGTTCACCGCATTGTTTTGGTATGTTTGATAGGCTTTTTTTGCTGTCATTTTTCGTCAGCCCCTTTATATATTTAAATGGTTATTTATTGAAAGTTTGACATAAGCATTGCTGATTGATTGTTCATCATGGAAATAGCTTGTTCCATAGCACTAAATTGGCGCCAGTAACGGTCTTCTATTTGGGTAATTCTATCTTCGAATGCATCAATCTGATCTTCCAAGTCTTTCATCCGCTTACCTAACGTGTAATTTTCTAGTGTATCCGTTCCTTTACCAGCACGCTCATTAATTCGGTTCATCGTGCTTTCAACAGCGTCTTCCAGTCGATTGACCAAACCACGGCTTGAATCCTCTTTACTATTGGAAAATAACTTTTGCACACTTTCAGGATCTTTTGATAATGCTGCTTTTAATTCCTCTTCATTGACAATTAATTTACCGCCATCCAAATAGTCACTTGAAGTGGCAATTCCAATTTGAGTTAGTGACGAGAATTGTCCACCAGTTTCAACCGTGGAATACCAACTCTGACGCATATCAAATAATCCGCTAGAAATTGCACTTTCACCTTTTAGAAGACCGCTTTTCGCCTTTTCTTCCCATAATTCAATTTCATTATCAGACATTTCTTCCCTTTGCGCATCGGTCAATGGCGGAAAGTCGCGGTAAAGTTGTTCCTGTTGTGATCCATTTAATGTTTCGACTACATCATTGTACTTGTCCACAAATGCCATGATATTGTCGAATGAAGCATCTACGTCATTGTTGACGGTTAGCGTAGCATTTTTATCATCAGTAATGTCATTAAATTGGAATGTTATACCGTTAAGGGTATAGTTGTTATTCTTAGATGTGAGGTCAAGATTATTATTATAAGTAAAACTTGCATTTTCTCCCCCTTTTTCTCCCCCTTCATCTTTTCCTTGCACCATACCTAAAAATTCAGTGAAGAAAGTATCCGATTCAGACTCAAACGTTTTTCCATCGGTTTCTGAATCAGTCACAGTTCCAAAAATAATCTCTGCTCCTCCAAAAAAGTCTCCATCTTCATTATAATTACCGGTTCTCGTTGTTTCGAATACAACTTGACCATCGGCAAAAAAGGCACGAATAGGATTATCCCCATCAGTTATTTTTTTCAATACGTCATTAACTGTATCTCCTGCTTTTATCTCGAAAGTAAAGTTTTTAGCTTTCCCATCCTCATCAAAATAACTAAGCGAATGTTCACCAGTATAATCAGTACCAATACTAACATCTGGATCCGCAACATTATTTTCTGTTCCGATATTAATCGCAGAGGTAGCCAGTTTTTCCACATTTATATTATATGTTCCATTCGTTGAACTAGATGTACTTGTAGCTATTACAGCCCCTTCCATGGATGATGTAACCGACTTGGAGTTATATGTTTTGCTCATTTTCATATCCAGCATCATATTATCCAATTCAAGCAATTTCTTATTAACATCCCGAAAAGAGTCACGTTGCCATTCGAGCTTTGTTTTATCCTGTTCCATTTTATCCAATGGAATTCGTTCTGCTTTCATTAGATCTTTGATGATGGAGTCCGTGTCAATTCCACTGGCTAGACCACCAATTCTCATTCCCATACATATCAACTCCTTATATTTTCTTGTCGACGAGCATTCCCATAAAGTCAGCCATTTCGGCATACATATCAAGCATCTTTTTCGGAGGGATTTCTTTAATTACTTCTCTCGTATTCGAATCAATTACCGTTACATAATACTTACCCAAGTTTGTCATGAAGCTCAAATTTAATATTTCTTCTCAAAGGGTCAACTAACTCATTCATTTTGGAAACAGCCATTCCTAGGTCTTCATTATTTATAATAGATTTTTGCTCTTGTGTTTGTACTTGTTTATAATTTGCTCTGATTTCAGAACCTTCCACTACAGTTGTTGTTTCTACGCTGTTTTCACTGATTGGTAAAGTTTGAAATCCCGCTTCAACCCTATCCATCACTCGAAAACACCCCTTGATCTCTTTTATTATTTATATCGGTTAAGAACCTTGTTATATGTAGTTTTCCATTCATTTATTTAGGGTTTTTTAAAAGTTCAAGCAGATCCAGAGAAACATTTGCTGCTTCATTATTTTGCTGTTGAATATCAATGTAAATTTCTTTCCGGTAAATATCAACAGATTTTGGTGCGGCTATTCCAAGTTTTATTTGGTCCCCTTCTATAGCAAGAACGGTAATTTCGATATCCTCGCCAATCTGGATTCCTTCATTTTTTTTTCTAGAAAGTACGAGCATTATTTTACCTCGCTTTCAGAAGAGACGGGAACAATGGAAGTTTTTGAAGAGTAGTCGTCAATCGTTAAGATATATTGTTTCCCCTGCTTTAGATTAGAATTAATAATAATCGGTGCTTTCAAATTTACTGTACTATTTTTAAATGGTTCTTTTAAAGTTACAATAGAAAGTATGGCAACTTCTTTTTCATTTTTAATTTGTAGACTTTCCAGGATGCTTTCATCCAATTGGAATGTATATTTTTTATATATTTGATACGGATTTGTTACGATAAATGCGATAGTAGTAGTCTTCATTGATTGCAAAATCTGGAATAAAGGGTTATCAGGTAAATCTAATAAAACAAATTCTGTCTCATTGGTAAACCCAGGAAGGCCAAATGGAAATTGGATTATTTTATTATCTTCAATCTCAACCTCACTTAAATATTTCGTTTGTATTTGCATTACGTTTCGTCATCCTTTCCTAAACAAGAAGATTAGTGAAACTGATATCCAGGCTTTCACGTTGCTTTAAACTAGTTTCTACTTTACCTGGCTGATAGCTGATCTCTGGTTTTCTTGGTGTGGCATCTACCATCGGTTTTTTTGTCTGAACATCGATATGTACTTCTGCCGGCTGATAATTTGTTTTCACTGAAAAATGGGAAGGAATAAATTTTATGCCTAAGGATTTCATCGAATCATAGCTGTTTTGCATTGCTTGACTAGCAATCGGGTTCCCGCCATTTTCAATTTTCATCAGCTCATCACCTTGACTCGCCTTTCTGGCAATCCCTTGCATTAATGCATTCTTACCATCTTGGGCAAACTTTTCAATGCTTTTCGAAACATGCATCAGGTTCATATCTTCCCATGCCCCAGTTTGATCAATTTGCAATTTGCCAGGGGTTGTCCGAATCGTGACCTCGGCCTGTGGCTGCTGAATAGTAAGGTCTGCTTGAGGCTGAGATATTTGCTGCCTAGCATTTGTCGTTTGAATTTGTATTTGGGCCATTTGTGATTGTATTTGTACTTGTGGTAACTTCATCATTCAACCTCCCTTTGAACCCACTAAGAAAAAGGGCTGGATTATAGAATAAACCCTGTACCCAACTCGGGTCAGGGTTTATTCTATAATCTATCTATCGTAGAAAATCAACCAAGGATGGCTGAATTACTTTTGAACCCGCAGATAATGCCGCACGATGCAAGCTTTCCTGTGTTATCAATTCCATGATTGCTTTGGCATAGTCAATGTCTTCATTGTTAGACATCGTTTTCGTTGCAATCACTTCCTGTTCACTCAGCCGGTTTTCAATAAGTTCAAGGCGATTCATGCGGGCACCTAAATCAGCTCGGGCGTTAATAATGTTGTTGATTCCGGAATCAAGTTCTTCAATGCTTGAATCGATATTTTCATTGGATTCACCATTTAATTTATCAATAAAGCCATCAATTGTTGAAAATATAGCGGGTGTCCCCTCAAAAACATCCTCACCACTTACGTTTGCTTTCAATTTAGTTCCATTTGATACTTCAATGTTCACATCTTCACCGTTAAAACTTGAAAATATTTCACCATCTGCTTGAACACTTATTGGGGGGGTGTCCGTATTTGTCCCATTAAAAATATATTTATCATTTACATTCGTATTCGCAATATCCACTAAATGCTCTTTCAATTGTTCTACTTCTTCACTAATATTGACTCGCTCTTCATCACTATACGTACCATTACTTGCCTGTACCGCAAGTTCGCGAATACGCTGCATTGCAGAGGTTGCTTTATCCAGTGCCGCATCAGAATTATCCATCCAGTTATGGACCTCATTCGTATTACGTTGGTATTGTTCCACCTTTACTAATTCGGTACGGTAGCCCATTCCTTTCATAGCAACTACGGGATCATCGGAAGGCCGGTTAATTTTTTTACCGGTACTTAACTGTTCCATATAATTGCCCATTTTATCATTGCTGTTTGTCAGGTTACGGAGCATATTATTGGTTAGCATTCCTTGTGTTACACGCATTGTCAACCATCTACCTTCCTACTAATCCCATACTATTTATAATTTTATCCAGCATTTCATCCATTGTCGTCATACTACGGGCAGCAGCACTATATGCATGCTGAAATTTAATCATATTGGACATTTCTTCATCCAGTGAAACTTGGCTAACGGAAAGTCTTTGATTTTCTACCTGTGCCAGTAGTGTTCCAGTGTTTTCTGTCATTCGGTTTACATGCTCTGCTGTAACACCAAGATCACCGATAACAGATTCGTAGAAATCTTTGATAGAGGCACCATCGAGAGATTCACTCGCAGTGTAAAATACTTCCGCCAATGCAAGAGCATTATCGCCATTACCGGAATCATCATTGGAACCGGCATTTATATCACTGCCATCAATAATTGCAACCGAAATGGATGTTGCAGCTCCAATAGAGTTCTCTATTTCAAAAAAATCTGAACCATGCTGCTCATTAAATGCAGTAGCAACTGTATATGCCATACTATCAAGCTTAGTTAGCATATCCGGATAATCACCGGCCACATTTTCTCCATCTGTATAACCATAGGAAGCGAGCAAACCTTTGAGTGATCCACTTGAGGACATTACGTTTGTATCGTTAACATTAATAGAGCTTACAACAGATAATGTTTCTGCATTGTTATAAACAGGAGCATTAATCTTTTGTATTTCTCCCTCTACTCCATTAACAATTTCTGCGATTTCTGTTCCACTATCATTCACAATATTGATTGTTGCAACCCCATCCCCAACCTTACCAGATGGGATATGCCCCTGATCATATCTGACATCAATACTTACAATATTAGATAACTCATCAATCAACATATCTCTACGGTCATACAAATCATTCGCTGCATAGCCATGCGTTTCCAAATTTTTCACTTGTTTATTTAATTCGCTAATCCCATCGATTAACGTATTTGCATCCTTCACCGTTGTTTCAATCTGTGTTTGCAAATCTGTCCGAATGTTCGTCAACGAATCAGACAAATAATTAAACGTTTCTGCCAATGCCTGGCCCCGTTGAAGGACAACAGAACGTGCACCAGAATTTTCCGGATTAACAGCAAGATCTTGAAGTGATTGCCAAAATTGATCAATCGTTGTGGATAATCCAGTATCAGATGGTTCATTTAGAACATTTTCCATACGACCAAGCGCCTCAGACCTTGTTTCCCAATAGCCTGATGTACTGTTCTCGCTGCGGAATTGATTATCCAGGAATTGATTCCGGATACGCTGAACGGATCCGGATTCCACTCCCGTACCCATCTGACCTGGAATCTGTGGGCGATTTCGTGATGCAGAGGGATATGGGGAAAGTGTTTCAAAGTTAACCCGCTGTCTCGTATAGCCCTCTGTATTAGCATTGGCTATATTATGACCGGTTGTATAAAGTGCTGACTGTTGTGTGGATAAGGCTTGTCTCGCCATCTCCAAACCATGAAATGTACTCATTTTAGCGTACTCCTTTTATTACTTCATCATTATGCTTTGGAATCAAAAACAGATCGGCTGGGAGATTCCATTTCACTACCTGCTCCGTAATTCATACTTTTTAGTGTAGGACTCATTAAATCTAATGACAGTTGGACAAATTGCATCGACTGACTGATAAGAACTTGGTTTAATTGTTCCTGTTGTTTCAACTTTGTAATCACATCTGTTAATTTGATCGCGGCCTTCTCCATTTTTACCTGTTCCGCTTTATCTGTGACATGTTGCAGAATGTTCGTAATTGTCGCATCCTCTAATGCCATCCCGTTCTTCTCACACCATGCTCGGACAGTATGCTGTCTATTACCTTCCGCTTGCTCAGAAAGCCGAATCAGTTTACGTTCTTTTACTAGTAGAGCTTGCAAATCGTCGATGGAACCATCTTTAACTTTACTTGTTTTATCAATGGAGACTGCTAATAGATCCTCATGTATTCGTACTAACTGTTCTAATGATTGTGTCATGACATGGGTCAATCTGAAGTCCTCCTTTTATGTGTAAGAAATTTTACTTCGACCAAAATTCAAGCATTTTTTGGGCAACCTTCTCTTGGTTTACTTTATAGGAACCAGAATCAACTGCTTGCTTAATCTCCTGAACATGGGAAGCTCGCTTTTCACTTATTTTATCCTTTTCCTGCAACTGTTTTGCCTGGCTTGAGATCTCAATTTGATCTTTTTGAATGTCTTTCTTCACTTCTGATTGTTTTTGTATTTGCTGTTTATATGGATTGAAGTTTGTCTGATTTGGACCATTAATTTTCATTTGGATCTCACCTCTTTCTATTCAAAGTTATCTGCATACCTTTCTCTTAATCTTATTATCGGTCAGTAATATAAAAGGTTAAGGATTTATGCTAAGAATCCCTTAAAAGAGGACTTTCATACTATTATTTCTTATGTTTATCCATCGCATAATACGTATTCGTGCGGGACGCTTCTTTTGTGCGCATTTCTGCTATACGTTTTTCTGATGCCTCATATTCTTCCAGTTCCTTTTTCAGTTCTTCCATGCAATCGATACATAACTTTTCTGAAACAATATTCGCACCGCATTTTTCACATGGATAAGCAAGTTTTGGAAAATTGGTCGGATGAAGTCTTTTCTCTCTGATAAATTTCGTAATTAACGTTTCTTTAATATCCGTTGCTTCCACAATCTCAATTAATGTTGCTTCCCTATTTTTTCTAATCTTTAAAAAGCTATTAACTTTTTGAAATGCTGCTTCCTCTTCATTATAGCAATTTTGACATATATCACGTAATCCTTTTACAAAAACTGCATCACAGCGGTTGCAGTTTGCTAGTTCGGCCATGGGATTTTCCCTCTTTCTATTAATTATAATAAATGTTCAAAGATCAGGTAAAAAAGGACCGTGGTCGTTAAGTGCGCAGGCGTCCTATAGCTTGTCAGTTTTACCGGACTTTTTGAACATCCTATTACACCATATTGATCATCAACCCCGAATCAACGTCAACCCGTAAATTGCTGGACATCCCTGATTTTTCAATAAGTCTGCAGCATGACGTAATGTTGTTCCGGTTGTATATATATCATCGACAAGAATGACTGGTTTGTTAATCGGATTTTCCAGGATAAAAGGATTTTCAGTATCGATCCTTTCCATTCTCGTTTTCTTTGACTGTTTCTCGCCATGTTTCCGTAACAGAATATCTGTACATTTGGTAGGCAAAAACTCCGCCAATGCTTTTGCCTGGTTAAAACCTCTTTCCTTTGCTCGTTCTTTACTTAATGGAATAGGCACCACGACAATTTCTCGCTTTAACTTAGAAAACCGCTCTTGAAATGCATCTTCTAGATACGTTTTAAAAATTCCACAAAGCGCATAATCCCCTCGGTATTTCCACTTTGCAATTATTTCCTGCATCAGTTCATTATAAGCAAATACCGAATAGTTGAATTCAAGTGGATCTGTTTCCTGGTTTGCTTTCCACCACTGACAGTCCGAACATATTTCTGCATCTGTTTGGCGGCTGCATTTAATACAACGGTCTCCCTGTAATTGTTCTAGTTTATCTGCGCAACTATTACAAACAGGCTTTGGTTTATCCAACTGAAACAAATTGGTCCACGTAATCTCAGGGATAATCTCATTGTAACACCATAGACAATTCATTTTGAAAACCCTCCCCGCTTATTCATGGACTTAATCGAATCAATTGCTTGTACCATTGCCTCTGTTTTACCATTATGGAAAAATAAAACTTCTCCTGTTGGATCATTCGGACTTCTGCCAGCACGCCCAGCGATTTGAACAAGTGCTGCTTCATCAAAAACATCATGACCCGCATCAAAGATAGCGACATCAACGGATGGAAATGTTACCCCTCTTTCAAGAATCGTTGTTGTAATCAGGATAAATGTATCCCTTTCCCTGAATGCTTGAACTTTACTTTCTCTGTCCGGATCTGAGGCGTGTACAGATTGCAGCTTTTCTTTTGATTTGAGAACTCCAGCTTTTTTTAGCTTAATGGCTAACACGGGCTTTATTTTTTCAGCAAGTAGGATGGAAGGCACAAAAATCAGTAGTTGTCTATTTGGGTTTTTACGTACGTTTACCCATTTCAAAAAAGCAGCTGGTGGAAGGTGGTTATGAAGGTCACGTTTTAGTCCGTGACTTAGAATCTTTTTTGGTACAGGTAATGGCTGGCCATGAAATCGAATGGGAACGAAAATATGTGAGAGTTTTTTACGGCGGATTAATTCTTTCTGTTGTTTCCTTGGAGTGGCAGTTAAGTAGATGGTAGTGCTCTCTGCTTTTTTAGCTCGGTTAGATGCAAATGGAAGCGATGGATCTGCATGGTATGGAAAAGCATCGATTTCATCTATAATGATGACATCAAATGCATTCTGATAACGGAGTAACTGATGGGTTGTCGCAAGCATCAGTTGTGCTGTTCCATGTTTGTCCCCACTTCCACCATGTAATGCTTGGATGGAAACAGTGGAAAAAGCCTTTTGCAGGCGAGGTAGCAGTTCGCGGACAACATCTGCCCGAGGGGTTGCCAAACAAATACGCTTCCCATGCTGTAATGCTTCAGTAATTCCAAGAAAAAGCATTTCTGTTTTCCCGGCCCCACAAACTGCCCAAACCAGTAGTTCAGACTCTTTGTTTCGAATTGCCGCTACAATTCGCTCAGCAGCCTGCCGTTGTACAGAAGTCAGTTGACCTTGCCAGGAACAAGGGTGCGCATGCCGGAGCCACTTTGGTGTTGGCCCCGTCCAATAATAGAGCATCTCACACTCACTAACTCGTCCCATTTCAATACATTTTCGACAGTATACATGTGTATGATGACATAGTTGGCAGGGGATCTTTGCAAATAAATAAGCTGTCTGGTTCCCGCAACGCTGGCATTGAAACTTTAGATTCTTACGGATAATCGATTTTCTCTCTGTGAGGTAATTGCTTGATAGAAGTTGTTGAAAGACAGGTTCATCCAGGAGAATTTCTTTTCTAAGAAGGAGTTTTCCGTCATATTGAATGGAGAGTTCCTTGAGGTTAAAGGGAGCATTTACATTACTTGGCATTAATATTTCACTCACTTTCTAATTATTCATTTATGGTGATTACCAGTCTTGGCTATACTTATAATCAAGAACAAAAGTGCAGGCGCCGGGTAGCGACAAACGGACTGGACTGCACCGCAGGAGAAAAAGGGAAACACGACGAACGAAGAGAGTCGATGTTGATTTAGATTACGCAGGTGAAGGAAGTCTCGGTAGTCGCTGGGTGCCGGAGCTGGACGTGGCTATTTATGTCCAAGAATTAATTGCGCTAGAATTTTATACTTCCTCTTTATCTATCATAAAATACTATCTACTTTACATACCAGGCAATACCGAGAGCACCCTCTCCAAGATGGGTACCTATAACAGGGCCAAAATAACTGATAGAAGTTTCCATGTTTGGATATTTCCTCAGAAAATTACTTTGGAGTTCGACGGCGGCTGTTTCATCATTTCCATGAATAAATGCAACGCGCAGTTCGTTGCCTTTTTCAGCATCAGCTTCCAGTAATCCAACAATACGATGTATCGCCTTTTTTCTAGTTCGGATTTTTTCTAATGGAACAATTAGCTTATCCGAAAAGTGAAGAATTGGCTTCACTTGCAAGAGACTGCCAACCAATGCCTGTGCACCGCTCAAACGTCCTCCACGCTGCAAGTTGGTAAGATCATCTACCATAAAGTAAGCATCCATACTTTGTTTCATTTCATCCAACCGCAAAAGAACTTCTTCAGCAGTCTTCCCCGTTGCTGCCATTAAAGCCGCTTCCAGCGCATAAAAACCTTGCGCCATACAACTCATTTCTGAATCATAGGCATAAACATCAATGTCTTCAACCATCTCGCCTGCTGTTAATACTGTCTGGTATGTTCCACTAATCCCACTTGACAGGTGAACAGATATGACGGCATCGAAATCCATTGCAAGCTCTTTCAATTTTGTAGTTAAATAACCGATGGACGGCTGTGAAGTGGTAGGCAGTTCTTTTGTTTCTCTTACTTTTTCATAAAATTGGTCTGATGTGATATCTATTTCTTCCTCATAGGAGTGATTTTTAAAGTTTACACTGAGGGGAACCATATGTATATTATGTTTGTCCCTTATATCAGCGGGGATATATGCTGTGCTATCTGTCATTACAGCAAGCTTCATGAATATCTTCTCCTCTAATTAATTTCACAATATGTTCATTTATTTTACATGAAGACTATGAAAAAATCACCTATAATCGCGTGAATTCATCCCAAAAGGAAAATACGCTAATGTACGACGACACTAGCGTATTTTTAAATTTATTAAATTACTTCTACCCAGCCTTTGCGGATTGCCGATACAACTGCTTGTGTACGGTCATTAACATTCATTTTCTGCAAAATATTGCTGACATGGTTCTTCACTGTTTTTTCACTAATGTATAAAGTTTCTGCTACTGCACGGTTACTTTTCCCATCCGCCAAAAGTTGTAAAACCTGACATTCACGCTTTGTCAGCAAATGAAGCGGTTTGCGGTATTCGATTCCTTTGTCAGCGATACTTGATGAATTCTCTTTAGCAAGGCGACGATATTCTTTCACGAGATTATGTGTTATTTTCGGATGTAAATAGGACCCACCATCACTAACTACTTTAATTGCTTCAATCAATGAATCAGAATCCATTTCTTTCAGCAAGTATCCTTGCGCACCAGTCTTCAGTGCATGGGTCACATAACTTTCATCATCATGTATCGAAAGAATGATTACTTTTGAATTTGGAAAATATCTGACCAAGTCAGTAGTCGCCTGTACACCATTGAGTTCTGGCATATTAATATCCATTAAAACAACGTCCGGCTCATTTTCCTTTACCAGTTTGGATGCAACAGACCCATCATCACCCTCAGCAACGACGTTGAATGATGGTTCAAATTCCAAAATACGCTTTACCCCTTCGCGAAATAATTTATGATCATCTATTAAAACAATACGAATTTCTTTCTCTGTATTCATCGACCAATCTTCCTCCCGCTTACTATTACTAGTATTGACCCATTTATTTATATCTTTCTCTCTAATTTTTAACACTGATAGAAAAATAACTTCTTACATGTAATAAATATAGTGCAATGAAGACTTACAGTTAATGCTTTGCCATAAGTCAAATTTGCTAAGAAGTATATTAAACTATTATATACTTATGCCGTCGAATATGGAACTTTTATTATAATTGCTGTCCCTTTTCCAAGAGAAGATTTTATATTCAGTTGACCATCAAGCATTTCCACTCGCTCTCTCATACCAATTAAACCAAATGATTTATCTTTTTTTATATTCATATCGAACCCTTTACCATTATCCTTAATGACCATTGTCAGGTTACTTCCACATATCTCCAATTTCACTTGTATCAGACTTGCTTTACCATGTTTGATTGCATTTTGAATGGATTCTTGCATCAACCGAAAAAAGGCTACTTCATATTTCTGATTGAGACGCTTATCTTCACCTAAAACAGTGAACTCGATCGTTTTTTTATTAAAATCAGATAGATTGTCCACGTATTTTTTTATTGTTGGTATAAGACCTAGGTCATCCAAAGCCATCGGTCTCAGATCATATATAATTCTTCTGACTTCATATAAGGATGAACGAACCATTTCCCTGACACTTTTGATTTCAGCTATCGCTTCATCAACAGTACAAGTACGAATCGTTCGTTCTACAATTTCAGAGCGGAGTAAAATATTGGCGAGCATTTGTGCAGGTCCATCGTGTATTTCTCTCGATATCTTCCTGCGTTCATCTTCCTGTGCCTCAATAATTTTCAATCCAAATTCCTGTTTCTCTTTTGCACTTTCAATCATTTCATTAACTTGACGAAAATCATCTTGCAAGTAAGTGAGAATGACGGAAATTTTTCCGGCCAATCCCTCGGCCCGATCGATGGTTTGCGACAATGTTATTAATCTTCTTTCCAATTCATCTCGTTTTTCACGCAATGCTTTTTCTTCTTGACGTAGTATTGCAAGATTTGTTTGCATAAGATGCGTACTTTCATATACCTCACGTATATCTGCTTCAGAATATTGATCAAAGTATTTACTTACTTTTGCCAATCGCTTTCGTGAATAACGTACTTTTTCTTCAAGCTGGTCCCCATTTTCAATATGCTGGAGGACCTTTACCTTTGTTTCTTTCAGTTCGATAACAAGATGCTCATGTTCTTTACGAGCTTCTTCACTAATATTGAAGATCTCATCCTTACTATTTTCGACAACTTCAACCATTTCATCAATAACGTGGTCCAAAGCCTTCTCACTTATCTTTACTGCCATAGCTATTCACCAACCTATGTTATGTTATAATAGTACGTAACTATTTATTTTTTTAATGGGGTCTTCTCCTTATATTCAGTAAAATTTTTCCTTATTTGGATATTTTCATGAACTCTTTTCTTTATATGAATCAAATAAACTATTTATATACTATAATGTGCGTTCGAGGTGATAAAATCAACATGCTCAATAACTATTATACAGTAAAAAAAGAAGGTAACGACCAAATAATTATCCAGAAGTCCCGATTTATCGGCTATGTAAAGCGGGTTGAAACGGAAGTGGAAGCACAGAATTTCATCCAGGAAATAAAGAAGAAACATCATGATGCCACCCATAATTGCTCTGCCTATATTATCGGCGAAAATGACCAAATTCAAAAGGCAAATGATGATGGGGAACCAACTGGTACTGCTGGAGTTCCAATGCTTGAAGTTCTTAAGAAACAACACCTCAAAGATACCGCAGTCGTTGTTACAAGATATTTTGGCGGAATCAAGCTTGGTGCCGGCGGACTAATTCGCGCATATGGAAGCACAACATCCCAGGCTATAAAAACAACAGGTGTTGTAATAAGGCAACTCATGCAAGGTTTCTCCATAACTGTTGATTACAGCCTTTTAGGTAAACTGGAAAATGTTTTACGTAATTCGGATCATATCCTGGAAACAGTTAACTATTTGGAGAAAGTTGAATTTATTGTTTTTGTAAAAGATGGGGAAGAAAATCCATTCCAAAATTGGATTGTAGACTTAACAAATGATCAAGCAGAAATAAAGAAAATAGAACCGAAATATATTGAAAGTGACTTTAGTCGGGCCGATGACAATTAATAAAAAACTGCATCCTAATAGGAATGCAGTTTATTTTGCCATCGTTTGCGAATATTTTTCCAAACTTTTATTACCTGATAACTCATTGATTAACATTTTTATCAGCTCTTCAGACGAATGAATATTTTGCTTTTCTGTTTCATCAATCATTCGCCGCAGCATCGATTTATATTTCTCTTGTTCTACCATTTTCTAACCACCTCTTATTCGAATTCCAAATTACTACTTGCATTAGAAAGAACTGTACCACATTTTCCGCCAAATATATGTCGTATTATGTCGAAAAAGGAAATATATTTTTGTTTTCGTCTTAAGTGTGTGTACAAAGAACGTCCTCTATAACTGTTCGACAATAATTATATTTTATGGCTAGGACTTCTATTTTTCTTCAACCAGCTTATAATAATAATACAAATAATAGCTGCTAATGCCCCGATACTATCCAGCAATACATCACCAACATATGGCGTTCTATTTGGTGTGATACCCTGATGTGTTTCATCTAAAACAGCATAGATTACTGTCAATAACAGTGAAAATAATAATCGGAGTTCATTACTTAGATTGGTTGATTTTTTAAAAGCAATATAGAATAAAAAGGAAAGCAAAAAGAACACCGTGACATGTGCCCCTTTACGAATAAAAAATTCGATAAACCCACTGATACCTAATTTCTCGACACTTATCACCGAATGATTATAAGAAAATGATATCCAGCCAACAAATGGTTCCAGAAAACTAAAATCAACCAGACCATCCATCAAAGGCTTGATATCCTGATTCTCGTATGGTGTTGAAGAGGAATAAAAGATAATCCCCATCCACCCAATCGGCAATAACCAATATAAATACTTTTTCATCGTTATCCTACCAAACTTTCATCATACTTTTTTACTAAAAATTATCACACTATATAGTATAGCGGTTGATCCGTTACGTGTCATATTTAAAATTTTCCATTTTAAAAAACCGCTAAGCAGTTAGCCGGAGCGGTTTTAGAACTCTTAATTATCCTGTTTTTGTCGCCATTTATTAAATTCCAGATATTCCTTAAACTGTGCTTTGGAAACACCGGACTTCATTGCTTCCTGTACGATTTGCATCCATTCACTATCAAGTTCTTCTGTGTCTAAGTTTTTACTTTCTTCATTTATAATGTCATTTACGGATACACCCAATACAGTACTGATTTTCTCAATAAACTGGATCGATGGATTTGATTGGAGGTTTCGCTCAATCGAACTGAGATATGATTTTGCCACACCCGCTTTTTCAGCTAATTCAGAAATGGACATTCGTTTATCTTGGCGCAATTTTTTTATTTTTTCACCGATCAAGTTCCTCACCTACTTTCACTGCGCATTATACCATGTTTGCAGTGATGAGTTCTAAATAAAGTACAAGTTTAGCTGAAAATACATCTATTTTCCTGTACTATTCAGGAACTCACGAATCTCTTCCACAGAAATACCCAGATGCTTTGCATTCATTATCAACATGATCCATTCCTCATCAACTGCCAGATTATCAAGTGTTTTCTCCATGTACCTGTCCCCCACTTATTCAATTCAGACAATCCAGCCATCATAGCACCGTGCTTTAGACCTGTGACTTTGCGTCCTTATTTTTCAATAAGTTTGCCATTTACTGAGGATTCTTAATTTATAAGACTATCATACTATAGATACAGCAATAATTGGTTGACTTGTTTTGTCGGATTGAGACTAGTTTTGTAGGGTAGAAAAAATAAATTGAGATGAATCTGGTTTCCGTATTAAAATATTTATTTCATTATTCGGTTATTCCTTTAATCTGAAAATCGTCATTCGGAAACTTTCTTTCTATTATAAAGAATAATTAGTGAACCACCTATAATTAATAAAGCACCAATAATGAGAAAGTTAAATATGTTAGTTGCTGTGTTTGGCAGTGGTAATCCCCCAAAGCTTGAGCTTGATCCTCCTGAACTTGAGTTTCCATCGCTGCTCACAGCTCCTGCAACACTTTGTTCGTCACTATCATTCTTGCCCACATCTTCCATTCCTTCAGCTGTAAAAAGAATGGAAAAATTAGCATCTAAACCTTGATAGTCGTTACCCAAATGAACGGGAAATCGAATCGTAAAATTCAACTCTTCTTCTGTAGTACTTTCAAGGCTTCTAGGAGGTAATCCACTAAAATCTTTTAAGTGGCCATTATATAATAACTGATCTGCATCGTGTATTTCGACTATTAATTCGTTATAAAGTTTCTTAGAATCTCCATTTGGTTCCACCGATACATAATAATCAAAATTTAATCCACCATTATTTTGAACAATAACTGTTCTCGGTGCCCAATCCCCTGGTTTCATATTATCAACGTTGAATAATACTTCTTCTGGTAAAATATCAATTGTAATTTTATCTTCGGCTTTTACAGTTTTTACATTTACCATAACAAGAACTAAAATACTGGCCACTAATAATACAAAAGGGCTAACTCTTCCATGTTTCATAAAGCACCTTCCCCGTATAAATATCAATTACATTTCTTTAACATCTATGACCTTGTCTTTATCATCAAGCTGTCTAATCGTTTTCCAAATTGTAATTCCAGAGTAGCCTAGCATGAGTAATCCAGGAATAATCATAAATGCTATGCTTCCATTCGGGGATTGTGCGAAGTTAATTAAGTAACCAATATAAGGAATGGTTAAACCTTTATATACACCAACTATATTATCTGCTAGAACAGGATTTCTATCGTCCGCATTATTATTGTCACCCTTGGTAGTATAGAGAACCCCATTTTCTGTTGAAGTAACATCCGTAATTCTATGAGTGATCAGCTTATTATCTTCCTCCATAAATGTAATAACATCGCCTTTTTTAAAGCTGCTTTTCTCCCCTTCAGTTACAGATTGTATCGCGATAATTGAACCCGTTTGTATACCAGGCTCCATTGATCCGGATAATACTGTTTTCAACTCATAACCAAATAATTGAGGATCTCCACCGGTTAGTTTAGTGGACAGTACAGTAATCGCTACACCTACAAGTAAAATCATTAGAACACCTGTAATAATCCGATTTGTCCATTTTAAAATACGCTTTTTCATTTTTCTTCACCTTCCTGATTGTTTTTCGTTTCTTCCTCTTTTTCTGTAGTCTCTTCCTCAATCACTTTATTATCTTCCTCTGTTACACTTGGTCCAGCATCTTCTACCACTTCAGCATCTTTTTCTATTTTACTTTCTTCTGTATCCTCCTTAGCTTCCGTACTTTCCGGTTTTTCGGTAATAGTATCTGTTTTCTCATCTTTAGCTTTATTATTTTCATTTGCTTCATCATTTTGCTGGTCTGGTTTAACTTCTTCATTGATTACAGAATCATTATTTGCATCAGGCTGATTATTTTCTGACGGGCAATTAATATCTATCCATTTACTCCAAATGAGTTTACTATCCTCAACTGCTTGCTCCTTAGCTTTGAATACATAAACACCAGCTTTGTCTGCATTAAATGACAATGTAGTTGATCCACCATTTTTCAGAGGGTCAATTTTCCCCTCGTTTTCACTCAGTTGTAGTTTTTCTCCATGCTTTTCAGGGTTGCCATTTGAGATATAATACACATCAAAGGAACTTTCTTTTTTCATATCCTCTGGACCTTTATTCTTTAATTCTGTAGTAATGATTGTGGGCTGACAGGCTTTTATATTTTGGTTTCCCTTCGTTATAAATGATAAGGAGCTTTTATCTGTTTCATCTCGATCATCAAGCTCTTCTTCCCAAATGCCAACCGTTATTGAACTTGATGTCTCCTTATAATCATTAAAATGAGCAGCTGTATCTGAAGTTAAATAACCCGCAGCAAAAATTAACAAATACCAAATAAGCGTAACTTTAAATACAATTAAAAAAATTCCATCCTTTGATTTGAATCTTTTTAAATGGCTTTTTCTCAAATTTATCTCCGCCCTTCAAACTGTCTACAATTTTTATATCCATTCATAAACATAGAAATGAATGTTGTATGCTTTTGAATAGATATAAATTTTTTAAGTATAGCTATTTTATAGAAATTAGAAGGAGGGGATGATCTCCTTCTGTTTTAAGGTTAAGGAATCGGAAAAAACTTAGTGAACATCAGGATTACCGTCTCGTTGAATCGCTTCAAATTCCCACTTTAGTTCAATAGAATCTTCTTGAAAGTGATTTTGATTTCCTTCGTTATCAACAAAGCTAAGTCGAACCGCAAATTTTGCCGCATTACTCTTCTCCGGAAATTGTTCTAATATCTGTGTCGGATTACCTTTCAACTCAGAAAGCTTCTTTTTAAAAAGTACTTTTTCTTTACCATTCATATGATATAAAAATTCTACACTAATATGATTACCAAAATCATCACCACCGTTGTTCTTCCCATTATCAACAACTTCATAGGAAGAATGTAAAATTACTTCTTTCATATCTACTGTCCCATCATTTGTAAGTTCGAAATTCCCATTGATGGTGTCTCCAGGAACTATCTTGTCAACTTGAAAAATTGTTTCTTTATTTATTCCTAAATCTAATAAACCGGTTGCAAAGGTGTTTGTAGTTCCTTGCGTATCATTGAAATACGCTAATGTTCCACCAACTATTAGGCTGAAACCAAGTGCTGCAGTCACGATACTCATTATTAATTTACTCTTTAAGCTCATAATCACTTCCCCTTTCGACTTATGTTATGTGAAAAGTGTTTAACTTTATGATTATGTTATTTTTTTGAAAAACTTATGTAGGAGGAGAAATGCTCTCCTCCGTTAATAATTATTTTGCTTCCCCTTCACCTTGCATTCCTTCAAATGTCCATTCCAAGTTCAAGCCATCTCCTTGAAACTTGTTTTGATCCTGGTTGTTCTCAACAAATTCAAATTGAACGAAGAAAGTATCATTTGTACCTGCATCTAGGCCTCTATTTTCCCAGAATACAGCCCAGAATTTTTCTTGTACTAATTCCGGACTAGCATTTTTCAGATCTGCTAGTGTTGTTGACCAAATTGGGGCAGTTAATTTATCAGCGTTTGCCAAAAAGTTTACACGGATATGTTCAGCAAAATCTTCAGTCGCATTATCACCTTTTGCATCTTCTACTGTATAATTTGTAATTAAATCAACTGTTTTAATATCCAATGTTCCACTATTTGTAAGTGTGAAAGGCCGCAGCATTGTATCGCCAGGTTTAATATTTGTTACTTCAATAATTTCGGTTGGACTTAATGATAAATCCAACGTACCCGCTGCAAATGTGTTATTCGAAACTTCTTGATCACTAAAATAAGCAAATGTTCCTCCACCAATTAATCCTAATCCCAATACTGCTGTTGCTACACCCATACCTAATTTTTTCTTAATACTCATCGTCTAATTCCTCCAATAAAATATAATTTTTAGTAATGCGTTTGTTACTGACTTTCCTTTGATCTTCGCTGTTTTTAATTACTGGTCTGATTCTCTGTACTAGTTGGTAATAACCTAATACAATAGAAGTAGTTTATTTGCGAACTAGACTTGCCACAGCGATAATCCTCCTCTCTTATGTATCTCAACGTAATAGCGTTCGTTCTTTATAAACAACCTCAATTGTATGTTATAACGAACGATAAATTGAAGTATAGGTTATTACTCCTAGAATGAAAACCTTCAAATTCAGTCGTTTATACGTTATAAAGAACACCAATCTTTCATTATCTCCTTTATACTTTATTTTACTTAAATTTATGAATTTTTTTATATTATTTATTTTCGTTATAATGAACAAAAGAACCTTTAGTGTACGCAATCCAATCCGAATGGAAGGCATGCGTTAAAAAAATAACTTTATAGATTAAAAAAGTTTTAGATATTAAATTTAATCATAAGTATGAGGAGCATGCCCTATGAAGAAGTTTTCTATTTTATTGATTACTGTTGGATTAGTAATAATTGCTTACAGCGGTTTCCAGTGGTACGAAACAGAAAGCGCACAAAGTGAAAGTATGTCAGAGGCACAATCTTTACTGGACGTGAAAGAAAAAACGATCAAGGAAACTAATCCCATCCAACAAGTGGAGTTAGCTGAAGAGTTTTCTCCGGTAACAGGTGAGACAGTCGGACTCTTGCATATTCCAAAACTAGAAGCAGACCTTCCAATCGTCGAAGGAACACATGAGGATGATTTGGCAAAAGGGGTCGGGCATTATGGCGGCACGGCATATCCACTTCAAAATGATCAGATTGTTCTTTCGGGACATCGTGATACGGTCTTTCGTCGAATGGGTGAACTGGAGATTGGTGATATTCTAACGTTAAAATTATCTTATGGTGATTTTTTCTATAAAATCACTAAAACGCAGATTGTTGATGCAGATGATCGTACCATAATCGTTCCACATGATGAAGAGGTACTGACAATAACGACATGCTACCCTTTTTCCTTTATCGGCAGTGCACCAGATAGGTATATCATTACAGCAATGCCAGTTAATAAAGAAATAGAGAAGTAAAACCTTCCTACTAGTCTATTCGAGAAGAATTACGATAAGGTGGTGAAAATAATATCTTTTTACCACTTACTATAATTTTGCATTGATTGTAGTTATAACTATCTCTCTCTCTAATAGTAAACCTCATGTTATTAAATTCTTCAATTTTCCATAGACTATATTCGTCATTTCAGATATAATTTATCCAAGATTCGATATTTTAATAATATAGGATTCGCCAAACTTTTGGGCGAATGCCTAAATTTTCGCTTCTACAGATAGTAGCCAGTTGCACCATTTTACTAGTTAAAAAGTCTTATAATCCATTTTGATGGAATCATATGTACAGAGGAGAATACGAGTCGTGTCAAGAGCAGAAAAGAGACAAGTTAAGAAAAAACGCAAATGGCCTTATTGGGTTGGTGGAATATTCCTGGCATTAGTTCTACTGATCGGAGGATTTGGTTTCTATGTTTGGAATCAGGTCGGTGCCACGGTCGAAACAATGCATAATCCATTAGCACGGGATAAAGATCCAGAAAGACAAAAAGAAGTAAATAATATTTTCAAAGAAACAGAATCCGTTAATATACTTTTACTTGGTGTGGATGAGCGTTCTGGTGACAAGGGACGATCTGATACAATGATCCTTTTATCTGTTAATCCGAACACGGAGTCCATGATTATGTTGAGCATTCCAAGGGATACGTATGTAAATATTCCTGGTCGTGGTATGGATAAGATTAACCATGCCTATGCTTTCGGTGGAACAGAATTATCGGTTCAAACGGTTGAAGAAACGTTCGACCTTCCTATTCATGCGTATGCAAGAGTAAATATGGAAGGTTTCCAACAAGGGGTTGATGCATTGGGTGGTGTGACTGTAACGAATGATTTTGCTTTCACACAAGATGGTCGCACATATCCTGAAGGACAAATTACATTGAACGGTGAAGAGGCATTAAGCTATATTCGAATGCGCTATGAAGATCCACGTGGTGACATGGGTAGAAATGAACGGCAGCGAAAAGTAATCACTGCTGCCATGAATGAAGCTGCTAGCTTTAATAGTATCACTAAAATTGGAGAATTCCTTAACATCTTAGGTGGCAATGTACAAACAAACCTGGATATGGACAAGATACAAACACTTGTCACTGGCTATGCCGGAGCACGCAAAAATGTAACGACAATGGAAATCAATGGTTCCGGACAAACAATTGGTGGCGTTTGGTATTATAACGTTCCAGAATCTGAATTCAACCGCATCACTACCGAGATTACAAATCATATGGAAGCAAACTAAAAGCAACAAGTCACCTGTGTATTACTAAAACAGCGTGGCTTTTCGTTTATTTGGAAGCATGGGACGGTTCTTATGCTTCCATTTCAGCAAGTTGATAGTGTTATACTAGATTCAGAAATTTTTTTTGGGGGTCTACTTTATGAAGCGACTATTATTATTACTTATTATTCCACTTATTCTTACTGCATGTTCGAATGATGATCAGGTTACACCGAATGAGCGGTTTAATGACTATGTAAAGTTATGGAGTGAACAGGAGTTTGAAGAAATGTTTGGGATGTTTTCCACGACAGCAACAGAAACGTATCCAGAAGATGCGTCCACATTACGAACCGGAAAAATTTATCAGGACTTAAACGTTACTGATTTGCAGATAGACGTTGAAGAATTAAACAAAGAGAAGCTTGAATTGGCGATGGAAGAAGGAAAGGCCACGATCCCTTTTACAGTAAACATGGAAACAGTGGCCGGGCCGATTACATTTGATTATGAAGCGACTCTTATCCAGGAGGGAGAAGATAGCGAAGAAGAGGAATTGAATTGGTATGTCAGTTGGAATCCTGGATTTATTTTCCCACCATTAAAAGACGGCGGGGATATTGCTATTGAAACAATCAACCCGAAGCGTGGGGAGATTCTCGACCGCAACCAAATACCTTTAGCCATCAATGATACGGTTTATGAAATCGGTGTTATTCCTGGTGAGCTTGGAACCAATGCAGAACAGTCAAAAGATCGAATAGCGAATTTGCTCGGCATGAGTCCAGATGCAGTTGATACAGCACTTAATGCCGGTTGGGTAGAAGATAATTTATTTGTGCCGCTAAAAAGCGTACTCCCTTCTGATGAGGAACTTCTCCCCCAGTTAATGGCAATAGATGGCGTCCAGCGCCGAGAAACAACCGGTCGTGTATACCCTGCCCATGAAGCAACGGGACATCTCGTTGGATATATTCGCGATATCACAGCGGATGATCTAGAAGATCTAGATCCTGGACAATATAGTGCAAATGATAAAATTGGTTCGCGCGGTCTTGAGGCACTTTATGAAGAGCAGCTTAAAGGGAAAAAAGGAGTTAAAGTCACGATTAATAAAGAAGGACAGGAAGAAATTATACTAGCTGAAACACCTGTCCAAGATGGTGAAACAGTAAGCGTAACAATCGATGTCAATATACAGGAAAAGTTATTCCAATCATACGGAGAAGATGCTGGAACAGCTGCAGCGATTAATCCGCTAACCGGTGAAACGTTAGCACTTGTTAGCAGCCCTGCATTTGATCCAAATGAAATTTTATATGGAACATCTGGAGATTTATGGGAACGACTTGAAAATGACGAACAAAAGCCACTAATTAATCGGTTTGCTGCCACATATGCTCCAGGGTCGGTCATTAAACCGGTCACTGGTGCGATTGGATTAAAAAACGAAAGTATCAAACTTGGTGAGGGAATAGAAATTAATGGGTTAACATGGAGTAATGGTGAAGGCTGGGGTGATTATGAAGTTACAAGGGTATCTACTTCTAATGGGCCTGTAGACTTGGAAGATGCATTAGTACGTTCTGATAATATCTTTTTTGCAAGAAAAGCAGTTGAAATGGGCGCGGATGCCTATGTCAGTGGGCTAAAAGATTTCGGATTTGGGGAGGAACTTCCATTTGAATACCCAATCACGATGTCAACCATTTCTTCAGATGGTGATTTAAATGATGAGGTCTTACTTGCAAACGCAAGCTACGGCCAAGGTGAATTGGAAATGAGTGCATTTCATTTGGCAGTAACGTACACGCCATTTTTGAATAACGGAAATTTGATAAAACCAACGTTCTTGACAAGTGAAGAAACAGCTCAAGTTTGGCAAGATGGATTAATTACACCTGATCAAGCAACAGCCATTCAAGATATCCTAAGAAAAGTCGTAACAGAAGGTACAGCGAAAAAAGCTCAAGATGCAGACTTCCCAATTTCAGGTAAAACCGGTACTGCCGAGTTAAAGCTTTCCGATAAAGAATCCGGCGCGGAGAACGGTTGGTTTGTTGGGTATCCGACAGATGATCCGAATATCCTTATAGCGATGATGGTTGAAGAAACACATACGAAAGAAGGTGGAATTGCAATTCAAAAAGTGACTGACGTCTTATCACAGATTAAATAGGTTTAGGATCAAAAAAATCTACTCCCTTCGTTGCGGAGTAGATTTTTTAATTATAATAATTCCACCAATTCCTTGAAAGCGTTCTCATCACGAGCGTCGAGTGCCATGTCAATGAGTCTTTTAATATTATCTCTTTCCAGCTCATGAATAAAAAGATGGGTAGCTTTCTCTTGGTCTGTCTTACTTATAGTAGACTCATTGTGGTAATACGATTCAGCAATCGAATGCAATTGCTTGAGAAAATCAGGGATGGAGATGAGTTTAGCCATCGGGACATTTACAACATCTTTACCATTTTGAAAAGCAAAGATCGCATCTGTATTCTCTACCCTCTTTGTTTTTCGATTAATCCGTATTTCATTGGCCTCAACAGGAATGAATTGATAGACTTTCTTATTGATCATGACCGAAAAATACTGATACGCCAAAATGATTCGAACATACTTTTCTTCTGTTTTAACGTAATACGGTTTAAGCATCTTGACAGTTACCATCGATTCCACCTCCTAATTTATAATTCGCATTACCAATCTAAATATTCTGTTAATTTATCTTACATGAATTTTGAATGAAATACAAGAAGAAAATTATCCAAGCACTTCCCTAATCGTAAGTTATCAAGAAAACCCACACAAGTTGTAAGCGATTACAAATAATTGATATTTAACTTATTGTACCCCCTTTTTCTATAATATAACATGAAGTGTGTAACTATTCCAATAATTAAGTAAAAAAACTTTTAAAAAATGAATTAGGGATTATCATAACTCAAACTGAAGTTAAAGAAAAAACGTTGGAAATCCAACGTTCTTAACTAATAACTATAGATACTATGTTATGATAACTTCAGCTTCTTCTGAGACACTATTTTCTATTTCATCTCTGGAATAACACGAACTTCACGTTCCATCCTCGATTTGCAAAGTGGGCACGCTGGCTCCTCATTAAAGCTGAAAGTTTCTCTCATCCAGCCCTGACAATCGTCACTTGTGCATGACCATACATTCGTTTCCACCTGTGGAACCGGTTCTTTTGGTCCTCTAGAAAATGACATAATAGCATCCCCTTTCATTCTACTCTTCCATTATACTCCTTTTCGAGCAACAATGTAAGGGCATCCTAAGGAACCTGCTTAAATTATTTGCTTAACAAGCTCTTCAAATACTTGCAATGCCTTTGATTGAAACTCATGATGATTTTTTATAATGGAGAACTTCCGATTAATTGGTGTACCTTCAACAATAAGCTTCTGAATCTTATTCAATTGAATTTCCTTTGCAAAAGTTAAATCGGAAAGCAGGCTAATGCCTAAACCCGCCTCAACGCCTTCTTTAATTGTCTGTGTGCTACCAAATGTTAAAGTTCGTTTTGGCTTAAGATGGTGCTTTCTGAAGAAATCCTCCTGTACCCTGCGTGTCCCTGAACCTGATTCTCGAATAATCCAGGTTTCGTTTTCCAAATCTTTTATGGATATTTGTTCTTCTATCATTAAGGATGGTCGATTCGCTACGATTATATACATTTTGTCCACGTCAAATTGCAGGGAAGAGAATTGTGGATGTGTGTAATTTCCTTCAATGAGACCTATATCTATATCATGATGCAGCAGTTGTAAACCGACTTCATCTGTATTTCCAATAGATACTTCGGGCACAATATTAGGGTATTCTTCCTGTAATCTTGCTAGAAGCTTTGGAAGTACATATTCTCCAATCGTATAGCTCGCACCAATTTTCAGTTCTCCACTTGGTTCATTTTTTAAATCGAATACGAGTGTCTGCATTTGATCATAACTACGTAAAATTTGCTGTGTATACTGATAGACAATCTTTCCTGCTTTATTCAACTCCACAAATTTATTACTTCTCTCCAATAGTCGAACACCAAGCTCCTTTTCCAAGGATGCGATATATTGACTGACTGCAGGCTGAGACATATGTAAAGCCTCAGCCGCACGAGAAAAGTTTTTACGCTCAGCCACTTCCCTAAAAACAATCAAATGCTGATCCACACTACCCCTCCATTTCGTTTGTCTGTCACTCCCCGAATTTTGTAGAATATATCATGAAATGTTTTTACTATAAGTTTAGCTTATCATAGTAATTATAATAATTTATTTTCCTTATGCAAGTAAAAAAATTATACTAGGAGAAGTAGAAAAGAGGTAAAGTTCATGGGTACGTTCATCAATGATGCTGCACACTTGAAAAAGCTATTATTAGGTATTGCGTTTACATTTATTTTTGCGCTGCTTGGATATTTGCTTTCATTTATTCCAGGTTTTGATCGCGTTGGGCCACTTGCATGTGCAATTCTAATAGCGATTGGATATCGACAATTATTTGGTTATCCTGCATATTTTCGTCACGGTATTCAATTTTCATCTAAATATTTATTACGATTTGCTATTATTTTATATGGTTTGAAGTTAAATATTGATGTGATTTTTGAGGATGGCATAATTCTATTAGTCAAAGCTGCGATAACAATTGTATTTGCTATTTTGGTGACACTCTACTTAGCAAAACTATTTAAGGGTAATTCTCAAATTGCTTTGTTGCTCGGTATTGGTACAGGAATCTGTGGTGCGGCGGCAATTGCTGCTGTGGCACCAATTGTAAAGGCAAAAGACGAAGATACAGCAATTAGTGTTGGAATCATCGCATTGGTAGGCACTGTATTTTCAATTATTTACGCCTTGCTGCTACCACTACTGCCTATTTCAGATGTACAATACGGCATTTGGTCGGGACTCGCCTTACATGAATTAGCACATGTTGCCCTTGCTGCAGAACCTGCTGGTGAAGAAGCACTCGCCATGGCATTACTCGCTAAGCTTGCACGTGTTTTCCTACTTGTACCAGTATGCTTTGTATTGATTTTATGGATGAAAAACCGTAAATCAACGGATGGTGAGACAGATGATGCAAAAGTTAAATTCCCAATGTTTTTGCTCGGATTCATTGCAATGAGTCTATTTGGTAGTTATGTATTGGGGGATATTATCCCAGTATCAAATGGAGTGATGGATTCTATTAGCGTCGTTACCACATTCATCCTTACTTCGGCAATGGTTGGACTCGGATTGAATGTGGATCTGAAGGAAGTTAAAAATAAAGCAATGCGTCCACTATTGGCCATGCTCATTGCTTCGGTTGCTGTTTCTGTGTTGATGTATTGGATAGCAGGAATTTAATTGATAGTTATAAATCCGAGGACAGCAGGTTTAATTTGGCCGTTTGAGACCTGCGTACCCCTCGACAGAATTCTATAAAAAAACGGAGAGTGACAGGCACTCCTCCGTTTGTTATAGAACATATTTTTCGATTGCTTTAGCGACGCCGTCTTCATTATTAGTGTCCGTTGTGAAGTTTGCAACTTTTTTAATTGCTACCTGGGCATTGCCCATTGCCACGCCTATTCCAGCTTCTTGAATCATCTTAATATCATTAAGGCTATCGCCAACTGCCATAACTTCCTTCATCGTTATCCCTATCTTGTCACAAAGAAAATTCAGGGCTCTAGCCTTGCTGACACCTTTAGGATTTGCTTCGATATTTGTAGGAAGTGAGTTTGTCAATTCAAGTCCCTCATAATGGGAAAGCTCCTGGATCATAATATCTAACTTTTGCTTATCCTGTGATTCACAGCCAAATTTCAGCCATTCATAATCATAAAAATTCTTCGGTGCTTCCCCGCGGAAAACGCCACTCGTGGAAATCATCCACATATTAACGCCAACCTGGGTACCAATATTATACAACTTCTCAATGAGCGCAGTTTCCAATAAATGTTGGTCAAGCAGTTCTTTTTCTACTGTCCAAATCTGGCCCCCATTGGCAGTAATCAGGTAGGATTGCAATTTCAATTGTTCAGCATATGGATAACAATTATGAAATCCTCGTCCTGTGCTAAGAACAACATGAGTTCCTTGATTTTGCGCATCTTTAATTACTTTTTCCGTACGTTCTGATATTTTGTGGTCACTTGATAGTAACGTCCCATCCATATCCAGTGCAATAAGCTTTATGTCATGTTTTTGTTCTGTCATCAAAATACTCCCTTTTCTACAATTGTTTTTTTATTTAATAGTTAATCATGAAATCTGTCCTAACAAAAGGGATCAGCAGTATGGCAAACCGAAAAAATAAATAGTAAGTCAAAATTATAAAAATCAACGGTAAAACCATCAACAACAGCCCAATTATTCTACCAACAGAGGCTATACTATCCACAATGCCTTGAAAAAAAACCTTTGCGCCACTTTGGAGCGAGTTTGTTTGCAAGTATTGAGATTGCAGGCCAGACAAGAATCTCAACAGTAAATATTCCAATTCAAAATGAAAATCAAGATGTAATTCTATATCTGTAACCTATTTTACCAGAGGTTGAGCCAAAACGATAAGAAAACCATTTTTCTCCTATTTTTTGTATATATACCACGGGATAGGCAAGTCTACCACTATCAGGTCAACAATTCCCGCCATTGCAATAAATGTTCTCGCTAGTATCGTTTTATATTCACTATTTTCACACTAAAAATCTCAGTTATCCTAACGAACACGGATATACAATATATAAGTATATCAAATGAAAACGAATACAATTATCTTGTTAGATTCCTAGAATAATTGTATAATTTACTTGAATCTCAAAGGGGGGCTTTATATGATTTCTGCAACATGGAATTGGTTATGGGTAAAACATGATCAAGTAAAGGATATGTTCCGTTTTTTCGTAGAATCAACTGAAACAATGGAGAAAAAAAGAGAGAATAAAGCAGATCATGATTCCAAATTAAATGGAAAGAATGATGAAGGCGGAAATGGCAGTAGTAATAAACGACCTTATAAACCAATACAGCTTACCGGATTGATTTTAGGACCATTACTATTTTTCATTACCTTATTCTTTATATCCCCAGAAGGATTATCAGATGAAGGGGTGGCCGTTCTGGCAACGACAATCTGGATGGCTGTATGGTGGATGACGGAGGCAATTCCCATCCCAGCCACTGCTTTACTGCCAATTATTCTATTTCCGATGACAAACGGAATGGACATCGGTGCAACTACTTCTGCATATGGTAGTGACACTATTTTCCTATTTATGGGAGGCTTTATTCTAGCATTGGCAATGGAAAGATGGAATTTACATAGAAGAATAGCCATCAGTATTATCTCGGTAATGGGTACAAATACAGATCGAATTGTTCTCGGATTTATGGTTGCAACCGGATTTTTATCTATGTGGATTTCCAATACGGCAACAGCAATGATGATGGTTCCAATTGGATTGGCCATTATTTATCAAGTTTCCGATGCGTTAAAAAATGATTCTCAGATAGATACGTCCAAAGAGAATTTTGCATTCGGGAAATCATTGATGCTCGGTATTGCTTATTCTGCTTCCCTCGGAGGGATGGCAACGTTAATCGGAACTCCACCGAACGTAATTCTTGCAGGCACTGTAAATGAATTGTATGGTGTGGAAATTTCATTTGCCAGATGGATGCTATTTGGGGTTCCTTTCGCATGGGCATTCATTATCCTAGCGTGGGTTTATCTAACAAAGATGGCTTTTCCACTTAAGTTAAAATCATTACCTGGTGGAAGAAAAATTATCGATGAGGAAAAGCAGAAACTTGGAAAAGCTTCCTATGAAGAAAAAATGGTATTTGTCATATTTATATTGGCAGCTTTCTCATGGATTTCACGTACATTTATATTAAATCAAATAAATCCTTATATTAATGATGCTATCATTGCTATTGCGGCCGCATTATTACTCTTTATTATTCCTTCCAAAAATATTAAAGGTGATTATTTAATGAACTGGGAAAGTGCTGTGAAACTGCCTTGGGGCATTCTCTTACTGTTTGGTGGTGGTCTTGCAATCGCTGCAGGGTTTACATCATCTGGCCTTTCAGAATGGATTGGAAATCAGCTGACTGCCTTGCAGGGTGTAAATGTGTTTGTGATTATTATTGCGGTTACTGCGCTTGTTATTTTCCTGACAGAGATTACATCAAATACGGCAACAGCTACAATGATGTATCCAATTATGGCAGCACTGGCTTTAGCGATTGATATGCATCCATTTGTACTGATGACAGCCGCCGGATTAGCTGCATCCTGTGCCTTTATGCTTCCAGTTGCAACCCCACCAAATGCGGTTGTCTTTGGATCAGGCTATCTGAGAATTCCGGATATGGCAAAATCAGGGTTCTGGTTAAACATTACAGGTGTCGTGTTAGTAGCATTGACTGTTTATTTCCTTGTTCCACTATTTCTTGGAATTGAAATTAATGGTTATCCAACAGAATTTAAATAATATAACAGCTAAAAGGGGTTCCAATGAGATAGCTCCTTTTAGCTGTTTCTGTTTCTTTTACTTATACGTTGCTGCATTCCAACCACAAAGGTTAAATAGATGAGAGGCAATAGTACAGCTAATAATACGATTCCATTCCATCCCGCAGTGTTCCATAAAGGCCCCAGCGAACTTCCAAGCGTAACCCCAATATAATAAGCTACTAAGTATAAACTTGAGGCACTTCCTTTATGATGTGTTGCTTGTTCTGTTACAGATGCTGCTGTAAGTGAATGGGCAGTGAAGAATCCAAGGCATAGAACACATAACCCGATGACGATAATCGCAACTGATTGACTGAATGTGATACATGCTCCAAGTGTCATAACGAGTATTCCAGCAATGCGCACTTTTTTTAAACCAAGATTCCCCGCTAGCCAGCCAGCTAGTGGAGCACCAATAACCCCCAAGCCATAAGCAAAAAAAGTATAGGAAATTGTTTCTATCGATAATGAAAAAGGTTTAGATCCTAAATGAAAAGGCAAGTATGTCCAAATAGATGTAAATGATAATTGCAGAACAACTCCTATTCCAATCGTAAGCAGAATGGCTGGATTTTTTAAATGAAAGCCCATCCCTTCCATATCTTTTTTAAACGGAAGTTTGCTTGCTTCAAAGAACCTTGACTTTGGAAGCAATAGAATTACTGCTATGGAAACAAATACTCCCACGATCGCAAAAACATAAAATGCTGTTTCCCATGAAAAGCGGTCGGTTAAATAACCGGTAAATACTCTTCCTGCCATACCACCTAATGCATTACTAGATATGTATAGTGCGGTGGCAAAACCAACACTTCCCCTATCTATTTCCTCATTCAGATAGGCAAGCGCTGCAGCCGGTAAACCCGCCAATGCAAAACCTTGAATAAAACGCAGGAACACAATGATATAAAAGGACTCTGATAACGGAATCAAAAAGAAAGGAATAACAGAACCAATTAATGAAAGTTTAATAAAATAAGTTCTCCCCATCCTATCTGAAAAGAATCCTAAAATAATAAGCCCAATAATCAGCCCAACAATCGTCATGGATAAAGTAAGTGTCGATGCAGAAACAGTAACGTCAAATTCCTTTACAAATAATGGCAATAAAGGCTGTACAACATACATACTTGCAAAAACAAAAAAGGATGCAAAAGCTAAACTTAATGTTATTTTCCAAAAATAAAAATCCTTCATACGGTACTTATACGGTTGCCCCATCTGGATCCACTTCCTATTAATTATAGATGAACATATTTACTCACATAGTATACTATAATCTTTCTTTGAAAACAGGTATTTCACTCCACAAATAGATCTATTAATTTACTATGATGATTACATCAAAATTCTACATTTATCAGCTTTTCCTACTATATTTCCCAGGAAATACAGCTTCTTACACGAATAAGCTACCATGACGTTTTTATTATTTTCAAAATTAAACAACATATTAATCTCTATTGACGAAATAATAATAGTTAACGAACTGCTATTTCTATATTAGTTTAGTTGTCAAACAAACTATCTAGGGAACGGTTTCTAATTAATTAGCAGATGGTTAACATGATGCTGTACTCTTTCTATAAACTGCGAAGTAACTGCTAGTATGTGCTTTTACTGCCGTCCGAGATCGCTACGAGCGAATGCGGACCTTAGGGCACGGCCTCAAGCCCTCCTCGAGAAAACCACTCTGTGGGGTCTTCAGACACGTGCTTTTCCCGCAGGAGTCACCGCCCTTCGCTCACCCGGACTGATGAAGTAATCAGATTTTTTAACAATCACTAATTCAGTTAATAATTTGTCAACTTCTAACTAGCTCTGGGAAATATACGTAGACTCCAGCGGGAGGAAAGGCATCGGTGAGACAACGCAGCGCTTTAGCGCAAGTTCGCTCACCAGCCGTCCGCGGAAAGCGAAGTCCAAGAGCGTCGCCGAAGTTTCTGCATACAGATAGAAAACCAGCAGTTACTTCGCATTTTATCTCAACTGCGAAGTAAAGGCATAGAATAAAATATGAAGGGAGCACAAAGTTTTAAACTTCGTACTCCCTTTTATCATGCTATCAATCACTTACTCTTCTACAATTACCTCACGTAATTCATTTGTTTCTTCAAGATCTACAATCCGTTCCAAATCAAGTAAAATTAATAGATTTCCATCTATTTTTGCTACTCCTTTTATAAAGGTATTATGAACGCCAGCAACTAATTCTGGTGCTGGCTGGATCATCTCTTGATCAATATCTTTTACTTCCGTTGCTTCATCAACAATCAAACCTACTTGCATATCCAGTACCGAAACAACGAGAATGCGACTGTCATCAGTTATATCTGTTTCAGTAAGCAAAAGCCTTTCTTTCAAATCAATGATAGGGGTAGTTTCTCCTCGTAATTCCATGACCCCTTTAATAAAATGCGATGTTCGTGGGACGTGCGTTATTTCCTTTACTCTTTCAATCGATATAACCTGTTGGACATTAACTCCAAAAGACTGGTCCTGCACTTTAAATACAATGAACTTAGTTATCTCAGCCAATTTATAAACCTCCTAATATCACTTTATCAATGCATTCGGATCAAGGATTAAAGCGACTTCACCATCACCTAAAATGGTTGCACCCGAAATTGCGAAAACATCCTTCAAATAGTTTCCAAGTGATTTCAAAACAACTTCTTTCTGGCCAATAAAGGAATCCACAATTAATCCGGTAAGCTTTTCTCCTTTTTTTACAATAACAACGGAGTATACGTTCGTATCGCTTTCCTCTTCTTCCTGTACGTCAAATACGGCTGCCAAGGAAACAAGTGGAACAATCTTACCCCTGAAGTCCATCACTTTCTTGCCATGTGCATACATCATCTGCTTTTTTTTGAGTATGACTGTTTCAATAATACTCGATAATGGAACTGCATAGGTTTCCTGCTTCACCTTAACAAGCAGGGTTGCAATAATAGAAAGTGTTAATGGCAATTGGATGGAAAAAACACTTCCCTTTCCAGCTTTGGACTCGATAGTAATTTGACCACCAAGTGATTCAATTTTACTTTTTACAACATCAAGTCCAACTCCACGTCCAGAAACGTTCGATACTTTGTCCGCTGTACTAAAACCGGAAGAAAGAATAAAATTAGCTATTTGATCATCTGTTAATATTTCTGCCTCAGAAGCAGAAATAAGTCCATTTTCAATTGCTTTAGCCTGAACTTTTCCCCGATTGATTCCCGCACCATCATCTTCAATTTCTATAAAGACATGATTGCCACTATGAAATGCCCGTAATATTAAATTACCTTCCTCAGACTTTCCAGACTGTTTTCGTATCTCTGGTAATTCAATTCCATGATCAGCAGAGTTACGAATTAAGTGTACTAAAGGATCTCCAATTTCATCGATAACCGTTCGATCAAGTTCCGTGTCTGCACCAATTATCTCAAGATTTATTTTTTTGTTTAAATCTCTGGCAAGCCCACGAATCATGCGTGGAAAACGATTAAATACCTGTTCAATCGGAACCATTCTCATTGCCAATATAAGGCTTTGCATATCTGTAGATACACGCCTCATATGCTCCACTGTATCCGTTAGAGCCTGATTGCTGAGGCTTTCCGCAATCACTTCTAATCTGCTTCGATCAATAACCACTTCCTCAAATAAATTCAGCAGATCATCAATTTTCTCCAGATTAACGCGAATTGTTTTAGAAGTATGACCGCTTGACTCTGCCTGAGTTGTCTTTTCGATTGTAGCTGCCGTTTCTTCATTTATTATCTGGGAAGACGTATTCTCTTCTTCATAATCTGGCATATCACTACTTGGTTGATTAACGTTTGAAAGTGAGGCAAGATTGCTAATCTCCACCTCTTTCACCTCTGAAACCTTTACAATTACCGTTTTAATTATGTCTACTCCTTCTTTTGAAAGGAAAATTATAGAAAAGCTTTGGGCAAAGTCGCCTTCTTCAATTTCTTCAACAGAAGGGTTGGTACGAATAATTTCCCCCTGCTCTTCCAACGACTCAAAAACCATATAAGCACGTGCACCTTTTAAAATACACTCATCCGTCAATGTAACTGTTATTTGATAAGGGGAAAATCCCTGCTCCTTTGCCTGTTCAATTATCGTAATCTGAAATTCATCAAGACCGAGTTCATCAAAGTTAATCAAATTCTCTTCTTCTACAGTGTTTGATTGTGCAGCTGTAGTGACTTGCCCACCTTTTTCAATCTGATCTAGTTGATGAACTAATCCAGTTACATCCTTTTTCCCATCATTACCTTCACCGATAGCTTTTACCATGTCTTCCAAATATTCAATTGCTGAAAAAACAATATCAATAATCGTTGTTGAAACAGTTAGTTGACGATTACGAATCATGTCTAGGACATTTTCCATTTTATGTGTTAAGGATGTGATATCCTCATACCCCATCGTAGCAGCCATTCCCTTTAATGTATGGGCTGACCGAAAAATTTCATTTACGAGATCCAGATCGTGGGGCTGTTTTTCTAATTTAAGTATATTATCATTTACTGCTTGTAAATGTTCACGGCTTTCGTCCAAAAACATTTCCAAATATTGATCTGCTTCCATAGCGTATTTCCTTTCTCTACTAATTCGTTATGTATAACTGCCTTTTCTACTGAATCTATTTAAGGATAGCTGATAAACTTATTGTTCACAATTGAATCTTACAAATATTTTAGTTGAAATACTACTTTTTATATCGGTAATCGATTTAGGTTTATGTAGTTTAAATTACAAATACAAGCATGAAGTTAAATAAAAAACAGGAAACGTAATTAATCGTTCGTTTCCTGTTTTAATAGACTTTATTGGTCCAATAGTAAGTAAATATCCAAATCCCCTGTATTTATTAAACTGGCAGTAAGATGAATTGCCTTGTCATAACCTGATAATCTAGTATTTCCTTGCATGATGGTTGGTGCTGTGATATCTATTACCATTCCGTTATCTCCTATCGTTGTAGAAAGATTTCCAGCAAGCATGTTACCAAATTCCCCGCTAAATGATGTGAGCATTTCACCTTCAACCACCATACCAAACATGGCCTCCCCAACGGATGCGAAAACAGATAAATCTGCAGCTAGAATTAATTTACCTCTTAAAGCTCCTGTAAAACCGATAAGAACCCCAAATTGAAGACTTAATGTTTTCCCTAGCAATCCAGGTTTTGACAATTGATAGTCCATCGGAACAATTGACGCAAGCGATTTGTTCATACCATTCAGCAATGTTGTAACTGACTGATTTCGTTCTTTTATAGTTAATGACAATGGAAGATCCTCCTCAATAAAAAATTGTTACTCGGACAGGCTAGTGGATATAGTCGTTAGCAATTAAACCAGTGTACTATAACTTAAAGTGTCGAATAAGATCATTTAATTCTTCTGCAGAATTTGCAAGCTGTTCGGTGCTTGCGGCAACTTCTTCCATAGAACTGCTTGTTTGTTCTGTTGAAGCAGCAATTTCCTCGACACCTGCTGCAGACTCTTCTGAAACAGAGGCAATCTCTTCGACGGAATTATTCACCTGTTTGGTGCTATCTGCAATCTCCAAAAGATTTTCTATTACCGTATTAATGTCTGTTACCATTGTTCCTATAGACACTTCAACTTCTTCTAACATTTCAGCGGTTGACTGGATTTGATATGTACCCTGTTCCACTTCTTTATAACCGCCTTCCAGTGAAGTTGTTACACTACTTGTCTCTGTCTGGATTGTATCAACAATTCCCGTAATATCCCCTACAGAAGCAGATACCTGCTCAGCAAGTTTCCGGACTTCATCTGCTACAACAGCGAAACCTTTACCATGTTCCCCAGCTCTTGCTGCTTCAATTGCTGCATTCAAAGCAAGCAAGTTCGTTTGCCCAGCAATTTCCTGAATAACCGAAATCAGCTTGGAAATCTCCTGTGATTGTGAATCAAGTCCTTGAACCTTTTGAACAGAAATTTTAACGAGTTGATTAATTTTCTTCATTTGATCGTTAGAATTTGCCATAAGCTGGCCACCAATTCTTAGTTTTTCTAAGACATTATTTGAATGTGAATGAACACTTTCACCCTTATCTTTTGCTTCCTCAACCTTCTTAGAGAATATACCCATAACATTAGCTAAATCACTCGCACTGTTTGCCTGTGCTTCAGATCCAGTCGCTAATTCATCCATCGTGATTGCCACCTGATCAGAACCCGCCTTTACTTCGTTGGCAGAGCTTGTTAGTTCTTCCCCCTGACTTGATAAAAGTTCAGATACTTCGTTAATTTTTGTAACGATATTTTTTAAATCTTGGCTCATCTCATTCGTTGAAATAATAAGCTGACCGGTTTCATCTTTTGTCGAAACTTCGAGTGGTTCTTGGCTAATATCTCCGCTAGAAACTAACTTCATCCGTTGCATGACAGCATTAATCGGCTTCGTAATACTTCTGCTTGTAAGTAATGCTGAGACAATTGCTACGATAACTATAATTACACCGAATACAATCATTGTAGTGAAGTTTGATGTGCCATTTTCAATAATATCATCACCTAGACCAGTAATTATCGCTTCCCTGTTTTTAGCTGCCGCGAGCATATAATCAATGATTTCATCTGTAAGTGGACTTAGATCGTTCATCATCAAATCTAGTGCTTCATCTTGATTTCCATTTTCATATAGTGCAATGATTTCATCTGTCAGGGTACCCCATTCGATTTTTTTATCGACAAGCTCCCTGTTCTCTTTACTGTCATTTAACGCCAGTAATTCTTCTTCTAATTCAAACGACGCTGCAAGTGAATCATTAAATTTATTCTTTTCATTTTCATCATCAAATAATAGATAGCCTCTTAAGTAAGCTTCGCGTATTGCCATATTATTCGCCAGGTTTTCATCGACAATCAGCAAGGATAGTTGATAATCCATGATTTCCCTTGTTTGTTCATTTGTAGTACGAATCATAGTTGAATTAAATAAGATAAAAATAAACAAGAGAATAATCAGAACTGCAAAACCAGAAAAAACTCTTGAACGAATACTTTTAAAATTATATAACTTCTTCAATACTTTTCCTTCTTTCATATATTAGTAAGTTTCTCTTAAGTTGCCTATCTTAGTTCGCAGTTTATCTCGACAACGGGTTAGATAACAACAAGTCATTTCGCTGGTATGAGCAGTGCGGAGTCCCAATCTATGTGAAAACAGTCTTTAAAATAGACATCTAACAGAACTAGATTATTAAGGGATGTTTATTTCATAGTTTGGTAGGATCAATACTTCCACTCGTCTGTTTTTTGCGCGATTTTCATCACTAGTATTTGGTACAATGGGTTGATGCTCCCCGAAACCTTTGGCACTGAATAGCGTGGGATCTAGCTTTTGGTTCTCCAAAATAATCCGCATAAAATTGAGTGCTCTTGTAACACTAAGTTCCCAGTTGGAGCTAAATTCGGATATACCAATTGGAACATCATCCGCATGACCACTAATTACAATTTGGTATGGTGGATCTGTGTGTAAAAGTTCGGAAACATCCTGCGCAACTTGCTGTCCTTCTGCTTTAACTTCTGCACTGCCAGAGTCAAAGAAAACATCATTTACAATTGTGATTAGTAACCCTTCATCCGTTAACTCGGTTCCCAATTGATCTGTAAGACTACTTTCATAGATATAATGTTGGATCATTGATTGCAACTGTTCCAATCGAAGAAGTTCACCTTCAGCCTGTGATCTGCTGTCCGATTCCTTTTCCTCTTTTTTTTCCTCCTGCAGTTCTTCAGCTGGCGGGGATTCTACCGGTGTATTGTTTTGCTCTAACATACCAGTTCCACTGCTTGAGAATTCACTACGAAACACACTAGCGAGTTGTTCATATTTTTGGACGTTAATATCACTCATTGCAAATAACACGATAAAAAGCGCTACTAGAAGTGTAAGCAAATCGGAATATGGGAGCAGCCAAGATTCATCGATATGGGCTTGTTTCTTCTTTTTCCTTCTACTCATTCGTATCAGCCCGCTTTATTGCCGCCAATTCTTTACTCGAAAGCAATGATCCAAGTTTCTCTCTAACAATCATTTTTGAATCTCCTGTAGTTATGGAAAGAATTCCTTCTATCATAATTTCCTTTTGCAAGACTTCCTTTTTTGACTTTTCGCGTAATTTATTTGCAAACGGATGCCATAACACATAACCAGTGAAAATTCCCAATAAGGTTGCAACAAATGCAGCAGAAATCGCTTGACCGAGAGCATCTATGTCTGACATATCTCCTAATGCAGCAATCAGTCCAATTACCGCACCAAGCACTCCTAATGTCGGTGCATATGTACCAGCCTGAGAGAAGATAGCTGCACCCTCCTCATGTCTTTGCTCCATTGCATCTATTTTTTCAAGCATAATATCTTTTATAAAATCTGGAGACTGCCCATCAATCGCAAGTTGTAATCCAGATGATAAAAAAGGGTCATCTACCTCAGCAAGCTTTTGTTCCAGTGCTAGAATGCCTTCTTTACGCGTCTGATTTGCCCATTCACCGAATATTGCAATCAGTTCTTTTGTGTCTGTTTCATTTTGTTCCGTAAAAAGGATTTTAAATAGAGCAGGAACTTTCTTTAGGACACTTGCAGGAAAAGCAATAGTTACCGCTGCAACAGTTCCTAAAAGGATGATTAGGATTGCTGCGGGATTCACAATTGCCATGATACTTACACCCTTCAGCACCATCCCTACTCCAACCGCAATGAGTCCTAATAATAAACCTATAATTGACGTCTTATCCATGGGGCTACCTCCTTTAGAATATAAATTCCATTGTTCTTACTCTTTTTATCGGTTCAATTTGTAATCTGTGTAGTAATTCACAGGAATGTGGAATATTTTGATTAATCATTCCTCTAAGCCGAAACTAGCCGTCACTCATATAGTGGAAGCTCTATAACGATTATTCGACAAGATACGGGGAGTGACAGGCACCCCGTATTTCCTGTAGAATAAACTTATATTTTTTAGTGAGAGGATGTGTGACTTTATATGTTAAAGACATTTGAATTAGACACAAAAAAACATTCAGAAATGGTGGATATTACTGGAGAAATTGAAGGGTGGATTCGTGATGAAGGTATAACAGATGGTATAGCGATTATCTCTTCTCTTCATACAACAGCAGGTATTACGGTAAATGAGAATGCGGACCCCGATGTGAAACGGGACATGTTGATGAGGCTGGATGAAGTTTATCCGTGGGAACATGTAAAAGATAGACATCTAGAAGGAAATACAGCATCCCACCTAAAGGTAAGTACTGTTGGACATGTACAGACACTTATCATTTCAGGTGGCGAGTTAGTACTTGGTACATGGCAGGGGGTCTACTTCTGTGAGTTTGACGGACCGAGACGAAACCGGAAGTATGTTGTCAAGATAGTGGAAGGTTAGATAAGTAGTTTTCATATAAATAAGGATTAGACAGTATAATTAGTGTTTTGCGAATTTCCACTTGATGACAAGCATATAATCAACTATACTATGTTTTTAGATTGATATTTTTCTCACAAAATCAACGACAACACTGAAAGCGCAAACAAACTAATTTAGGGGGGATTATGTTTTGAAAGTGTTAACTTCATTTTTTGATCGGATGGTCCAGCGTTATTTACCCGATGCTTTTCTATTTGCTATTATTTTAACTTTTATCGTGTTTTTATTAGGTGTGTTCTTTACAGATAGTGGACCAGTGCAGATGGTTGAACATTGGGGAACTGGTTTTTGGGATTTACTAGCCTTTGCAATGCAAATGTCATTGATTGTTGTTACAGGTTATATTTTAGCAAGTACGCCATTTGTCAAAAACATATTGGCGAAGCTTAGTAAATTCGCAAATACACCTGGACAGGCAATTATGTTAGTTACTTTCGTTGCCAGTATTGCTTGTTTGATTAATTATGGATTTGGACTTGTTGTTGGCGCTCTCTTCGCCATCCATGTTGCGAAACGCGTTCCCACCGTGGACTATCGCTTGTTAATCGCTAGTGCCTATAGCGGATTTCTCGTCTGGCATGGTGGTTTTTCCGCCTCCATCCCTTTAACCATTGCGACACCTGGGCATTTTTTAGAGGATGCGATGGGAACAATTCCTGTGATAGAAACTATATTCAGTCCCTTTAATATATTTATGGTACTTGCTTTAGTTATTACCTTACCTTTTTTTAATCGCTATTTATTAAAGGGTACAGATCCGTTATCGAATACGAATACTCAATTATGGAAATCCGATTCCGAAAATGAGGAAGGAATAAAAACATTACTACCTTCTACACCAGCTGAAAAGCTTGAAAACAGCCAGATTGTTTCTCTCTTAATCGGATTGATGGGACTTGCTTATATTGTCTATCATTTTGCGACAAACGGATTTGATTTAAATATCAATATCGTCAATTTTATTTTCCTATTTCTTGGAATCATTCTTCATAAAACACCAAGACGTTTTCTGGATACAGTTAATAAAGGTGTTAAAAATGCGGGAGGAATCATTATTCAATTTCCCTTTTATGCAGGGATTATGGGGATGATGGTTGCATCCGGTTTATCGGAGCAAATGTCATTATGGTTCGTCAGCTTTTCAACTGATTATACACTGCCGTTTTTTGCCTTTATAAGTGCAGGTATTGTGAACTTCTTCGTTCCCTCAGGTGGAGGTCAATGGGCAGTTCAAGGTCCAATTATGATTCAAGCAGCTCTTGAAACCGGAGCAGACACAGCAAAAACCGCCATGGCAGTTGCATGGGGAGACGCATGGACAAACATGATTCAACCATTCTGGGCACTGCCTGCATTGGCAATAGCCGGCCTGAAAGTTCGTGACATTATGGGATTCTGTGTCATGATACTACTATTTAGCCTGATCCCTATATCAATTGGTTTGTTATTATTCTAAAAAACATCCCTCGCCCACACAGGAGTCGAGGGATGTTTTTTTGACGACTGCTTTTTTTCTGTCTGATGAATTGTAAAATTTACTGGTACCTATAGCATAGTTACTTCTATCTAATTGTCGAATAAATATGCTATTATTCGTTTTCTTTCCATATTATTCTTCGTTAGCTGGTATGTAAAGCTTAGTCATATTTTCCTATCTACTCTATAAAGGTCATTAATTGTCCCGAATTACAACTCATTCGTCAAAATTTTTAAGATAAGATTAAATGGAATTTAATGTAAATATTATTTATAATATAGGAAACTGATGTTCTTTCAGGTTGTATAATAGTTATTAATTTTGCCTTTACTAAGATAGAAGGGAGGAAAATTAGGATGGAAAAAAATACAATTCCTAACAAGGAACATTGTGAATACACATGGGCAAGAAAGTTTGTTGATGAAAATGAGTTTATTTTCCGAAACAATCTAATGCGATCATTTTTGCTTACGAAGAAAAATTATTTTCTTCTGGATCAGTCCATCCGCTATTCAACGTGTGATACGAAGAAGGCTTTAGATAAGGCATTCCAGGATCATCTTTCCGAGATAAGGTTAATTAGTCAACTATCAAATGATTTGAGAAGGCATGCTATTCGTTACGACCAAAAAATTAACTTGGACAGAAAACGGCAATTACTAATTTTGGACCAGCCAATTCGCGAAGATGCCATGAACATCACATCAAATGTGGATCTTATTGCAGATGATTACACAACTATTGATGAAGAAGCATTGGCAAACAATCAACATTTGGAAAGTTATATTGAAAATCCCGCCCTGTATCATGCTATTCTTTCCCTCACACCAAGACAGAAATATATTTTAGAAGCATCGTATCTTTTCAATATGACTGATACGGAAATCGCTGCTAAAGAAGGTGTCTCCCAGCAATCTATTTCAAAAACAAGAAGTAAGGCTTTAAGTATCCTGAAAAAAAAGCTAATAATGGAGGAGGGAAAACATGATTGAAATCTCTACTCTTTCTTTTATGATTCAAACATTGGAAAACGTCGGATTCCCCGTAGTGGTGACTTTAGTTTTATTGATACGTTATGAAGTTAGAATGGAACGCTTAGAACAACATTCGAAAAAATTATCAGATGTTATTAATGAATTAAGGAGAGATATATCATGACTCGACTCATTGACTTAACGAAAAAAGTTCAAGAGCATAATGATATCGACTCACTGGAAATTGTTCTTCATTTATTCGAGCCTAAAATCAGGGCCTCTTTGAAACAAACTTCTCCTCAAGAACAGGGCGACCTATCTCAAGAACTTAAAATAAAAGTAATAGAGATAGTCAGGCAATACGACTTTAGTAACACTTATGGTTTTTGGGAATTTACAGATATACTAAAAGAACAACATTCCTTGGATTACGCTGAATCAAAGTAACTTGCAAAAAAGTATAAATAAAATAGAATAGATTCTTTTAAGGGAGGAGTATGTATTAAAATATTGCCTAATAAAAAAGTAATTTATTTCGTTTTTAATTTCCATCCTCCAATATAGACCGTTCCCCTATCCTTAGGGGACGGCTACATATTGCTAGAGAAAACGCGTTTAAACTACTTTTCGTCTCCCCCACTTTTTCTAGGTGGGGGAAGAATGCCACTTTTCACCCCTTTGTTCTCTTACTGTCATCCTGATCTCTATTGATGTACAAGTCTCCATATCGAAATTCTTCTAACGCTCTATGCAAACAAATTCTGATTTGCACATTCCGACTAAGGTATAAACATAAGGAAAGGGAGAACATTGTGTTCTCCCTTTCCTTATGTTTAGCTTTCCTGGACTGTTTCAGCTGGAATTTGTAGATAACTTTTTGCCATTCGGGTGGCACTCTCAGCATCAATATATCCCCAAATGTCATCAAGTGTTGGGTGAGATGTTGCTTTTAAGATACTCTTTATATCATTTGGACTGAGCTCAGGATTCGCTTCCAACATGAGGGCAATGATACCTGCACAAATTGGTGTTGCCATCGATGTCCCTGATAATTGGATATAATTCCCATCTATAATCATCTCTGGTACTTCGGATTCAATGCTTGAGCCCGGAGCTAACAAGGAGATAATATTTGTGCCTGGTGCATAAATATCCGGTTTAATCAGCGTATCAATTGTTGGACCTCTACTCGAATAATCTGCTATCAGATCATCCGTTCGCTCTAATGTGTTCTGGTCATCAGTCGATCCAACCGTTATGATAAAAGGGTCGATTGCAGGAGTACTGATCGTTGCTGCAGTAGGTCCACTATTCCCGGCAGCAGCACATACAACAATTCCTTGATGCCAGGCAGCTTGGGCAGCTAGTGACAATGGATCATCCCTGAAAGATTCATAGGCAGGGGCCCCGAGCGAAAGAGAGATGATACGTATGTTATGCTCTTCTTTATGATCCATACACCATTCCAATCCCTCAATAATCGTGGATAGTCTACCACTTCCTTGTTCATCTAAAACCTTTAAGCCAATGATAGAGGCTTCTGGTGCCGGGCCCACATACTTTCCATCGGAGAGGGTTCCATTTCCAGCAGCATCACCAGCACAATGTGTTCCATGCCCATTATCATCATACGGTTTGCTTTCCCCGTTTATAAAATCATGAAAAGCTATAATTCTATTTGAAGGATTGGTCAAATCCTCATGTGGGTGGATGCCTGTATCGATGACTGCAATCGTAACACCATTTCCAGTTAAATTCAGCTGTTCCCTTACTTTAACTGCACCTGTTTGCTCACAGGCAATATCCAGAAAGGAAGTTACTATCCGGTCGTAAAAGATCCGATTTACTGCTTCATGGTCTTTAATTTGTTTAATCTTATCAGGTGTTAAATGGCCTTTTACACCATTAATACTGTGTAGTTCTTTACCGAGTTTGTTATGGGAGTCAACATTGCATGCATGTAAGAGGTCGTCTTTTTTGTCTTGATTACAATTATTCAAATAAACGATAATGGGGATTTCATTGTTGCTGGTTACATTCTTGCTTACTTTTCGGGAATTTCGTAATTGTTCCACTAAGCCAGGATCCAGTTTACGTTCGGCATCTTCAAACCATACTTTTTTTCTATTACTCATTTTACTCCTCCTTTTATAATCATCTACCTTCACTGATAGACTATCATATAAAGTAATGAAAAAAATCAGACTTGATAACTATTTTTAGAAAATTATAATAAAAATATAGTAGTTTTGTCGACAATTAGAACAAATCTCGGATTCCGAAGTAGAGATTTGTTTATTGCTAATGCTTACAGACTAGAGGACCCGTGTTAAAAAGAATAAGTTTGCAAAAAAAACAAGCCTGCCTTAGCACGCTTAGCTGATTGCTTGATAGAATATGATTTCTTTTTTTGCTCTACCCATAATACATTCCAGGACCTGAGACAGTCTATGGTCAAGACTCTTTGCATTTTGTTCCAAATCGTGGATAGTTATCTCCATATCATTTACCCGTAATTCTAACTGATTTATCAATTGATCCATATAATGGCTATTTTCTTGTACATCTTTAATATCGTCAAGTAATTTTGTAACAGATCCCAACAACTCATCAATCATTTCTTGAGTCAAATCTTCCCCTCCTATACTTTTATTTTAGTTCAGTCGTTCATACATTCACAAGTGTATTTAGTATGAATTAAAGATAGTTTATAGGTCATATTATCTGTATTTCATAAGAAAAATAGTTTATAAAATAAATCATCGTTAAGGTTACTAATGGCTGCTCGTTCATTTATGATATGCTTATGATATAAATATAAATGCAAAGGAGTGGTATATAATGGACAGTGCTATAACAGATCAAATTATTGGCTGTTACCAGAAATTAATTAACGCTTGGAACAATCGCCAAGCCCGTGATATGGCAAATGTATTTACAGTAGATGGGGTACAAATTGGTTTTGATGGCAGTCTGGCAGATGGTCGTGAGGAGATTTTTTCACATATTTCTCCAATATTTAGAGACCACCCTACCGCACCGTTTGTAACAAAGATAAAAGAGATAAATTTGCTAAATAACGATACAGCTTTGTTACGTGCAATTGCTGGGATGGTGCCACACGGCCAACCAGATATTAAGCCTGAACTAAATGCACACCAAACAATGGTTGCCGTTCATAAAGATGGAAGCTGGCATGTGAAACTTTTTCAGAATACACCTGCACAGTTTCATGGAAGACCAGAGCTTGTAGAAGAGATGACAAATGAACTTAGGGAGGTACGTAACGAAGGAGTAAACGACTTTTAAGAAAAGCCGTTTACTCTGCTCGGGACTTTTACTCCGTTTCTTCAATCATCCGATTTAAATTATCAGCTGATTGTGTGAGACTAGCTGTTATAAAAGCAGTCAAAATAAATACCACCCCTCATTCAGAGGCGTGGCATGTTATTATTTATTCTCACTTAAAATATTTCCTGCTAGGGCATATAACACTGTATAGGTGACAAAATGGGATGAATTATCATTTGTATCCTGTTGTGGGTATACTTCCACATAGTCCATGCCACGAATACCGAGTTTCGCAAATTCATGAACAAGCTCCAATAATTCATAGGAAGTGACACCATTTCCATCAACAGGCCCACCAGGATTGAAGGCAAAATCCAAAACATCACTGCAAATACTTAGGTAAACTGCTTCTGTCCCATCGCTTGCAATATCGTATGCCTTTCGTGCAAGCACCGTCAGATCTGTTCCAGCTTTCCTGATTTCTCTCACAGAGATTGTTGTTGCGCCAACTTCTGCTGCATACTTTCCTGTTTCGGGCTTGTTGCGTGGACCATGGATTCCCATATGAACAATACTCTCATTCCGAACACTTTCACTTTCATAAATTCGATGAAATGGTGTACTGCGTGCGTAAAGGTCACCATCGTAATCTGGATGGTTATCATAATGGGCATCCAAATGAATAATTCCGACTTTCCCCTCTACTTCTTCACTTAATGCCTTCACAATCGGATAAGTAATCCCATGATCTCCCCCAAAGGCAACCGGGAATTTTCCCGTTTTCCAAACTTCCGTTGCAAAACTTTCAATGCGGTTCATTGTTTCCAACGTATCTGCTGGAACAATATCGATATCACCCAGATCACCAATCTTATAATGACTCAAAACATCCATATGATTCAATTCTGGTAAATAACCAGAATAACGAGCGGAATTTAAACGGATAACCTTTGGACCAAGCTCACAGCCTGTATAATCCCCCCATGTTACCGCACCTTCCCAAGGTACACCATACACAAGTACATCTCTATCCTGAAAACTAGTATCTTTTAGGCTAACTTTCTTTCCGCCTAAATAACAAGGTGTATTGCCATAGATTTTTTCTGTCATAACTTTTCACTCCTAATTTATTTGACTCCAGAAACTTTATCAAATTCATCCAACATTTCTTTTGTAGGTCCTTTTCCTATAAGACTGAATACGATAATTGCCATACTTGATAAAATAAATCCAGGTACCATTTCATATAATTCTGAACCTGTTAGTGGCCATAGGAATATGGTAATACCACCAACAATAATCCCAGCCAAAATTCCATTACGCGTTGTTTTCCGCCAAAATAGGGAGAACAAGATTGCCGGTCCAAATGTTGCACCAAAACCAGCCCATGCATACGATACAAGATCAAGTACAGAACTGCTCTCATTCCACGCAAGTATCAATGCAATGATTGCAATAACAAGTACAGATATCCTTCCGACCCATACAAGTTCCTTATCGCTTGCCTTTTTACGCAAATATCTTCGGTAAAAGTCTTCTGATAAAGCACTGGATGATACGAGCAACTGGGAATCAACCGTACTCATAATTGCTGCTAATACTGCTGCAAGTAAAAAGCCTGCAACCCACGGATTATAAACGACCTGTACGAGTTGAATGAAAACCTGCTCCGAATCAGCTAATGGCTGATCAAATGTTACAATCCCAAGCATCCCTATAATTAAAGCACCATACAATGGAATAACAAGTCCCAGAGAAACACTTATTAAACGTGCTTTCCTGACTTCTTTATGTGAACGAATCGCCATAAACCTTGCTAAAATATGTGGCTGTCCAAAATAACCAAGACCCCAGGCAAGTGCTGAAATAATACCGACCGCTCCAATTGCCCCAGCAGATTCCCATAGAACTCCACCTGCTTCGTCATAGGATGTAGCTGCAAATGCATTTATTAAACTACTGTTGATAGAACCCAGTTGACTAAACAATTCCCCAAATCCACCAATTTGAATCAATCCATAAATAGAAGTAAATAGTAATGCTGCTGACATCAATACACCTTGAATAAAATCTGTATAACTAACTGCTAGAAATCCACCTAAAAACGTGTATGCAACAATAATAATTGCTCCAACTACTAAAGAGAAATGGTAATCAATTTCAAATGTCCCTTGGAATAATTTCGCACCTGCAACTAGTCCTGAAGCGGTATAGAAGAGGAAAAACGCTAAAATAAACAATGCGGAAATGACTCTTAATAAATGAGAATTATCACGAAAACGGTTTTCAAAAAACTGTGGTAATGTAATCGAATCATTTGTATACTCGGTATAAACTCTTAAGCGCTTTGCCACGTACTGCCAGTTAATCATCGCACCAACAGCCAAACCAATGGCAATCCACAAACTCCACTGACCAAGACCTGCCGCATATGCTGCACCAGGTAAACCGATAAGTAGCCAACCACTGAAATCACTCGCAGATGCCGAAAATGCCGTTACCCAGCTATTTAATTTACGACCACCGAGAACATAATCTGATAATGTGTTTGTCATTCTGTAGGTAATAATTCCGATGGTTATCATAACTGCTAGATATGCGATAAATGTTATAAGTGTTGGATTCATACATCATCACTCCCCTTGTCCGTAAAGAAAGTAATAATCGCCCATACTACCAACAATGGCATCGGTACTGCAAACCAAAACAATGTCCAGCCATCAAGCATAAATACCTCCATAATAAGCCCCCTATTATATTTATTCATATACCCTTTCCATTTTCCCATGCTGAATAACATTAAACCAGAAAATTAAAAATATTCTTGTATAGTTTAAAAATATGTAATTAGACTAGGTATTATAACTAGATATTTGAATTTCGCAACCTTCTAATCTATTTTACCTGGGTCATTCTTAGCATTATTTTAAAATATAATTTTATAATATAGTTAGTTTGAGTGATGGCTAATTTTAATAGCATGCTATAATTAAGATGGAATTTAATAAATAATTTGAATTATATGAATAAATAGAAGGAGGAGAAATATGCAAAGAAGTTTTATTTGTATCTTTATCACTGGTTTACTAGCTTTCTCCATTATTATTACCACAGGTACGCCAGTACAGGCTAAAAAGGATTCTAAGCATCGCTTTACTTGGGGGGATCCTGGACCTACAGCACCCGTCTTACATCCAGGTTCCGTACATGGAGCTGGAATGCTTTCGGAACCTTTACTAGAAATCGGCCCTTATATGGAAGCAGCAATTGAAGACGGAGCATTCCCCGGGGCTGTTACCTTCGTTGCGAGGAAAGGTCATATTGTACAACATAATGCATATGGACATGCATACTTATATGAAGATTACAAAGGCAATACAGCCGACCAACCAATAAAAATGAGCAATGATACAATATTTGATCTCGCCTCCATCAGCAAAATTTTCACTTCAACAGCAGCTATGATTTTGTATGAACAAGGCTTTTTTAAACTTGATGACCCTGTTGCTGATTATATTCCGGAATTTGCAGAGAATGGAAAAGAAAATGTAACGATTAAACAACTTATGACTCACACATCAGGATTTACCCCATGGATTCCACTTCATACGATTGGAGATAATCGTGAAGATAGACTGCAATATGTTTATCAGTACCCACTTAATAACTCACCAGGATCTACATACACTTACAGCGATTTAAACATGATCACCTTAGGAGCGCTTATTGAACGTTTATCAGGACAGCGTCTCGATGAATTTGTTTATGAGAACATCACAAAACCATTAAAAATGAATGATACAATGTACAACCCACCAGAATCATTAATTCATCGTATTGCTGCAACCGAATACCAGCCTGGGATAAACAGGGGACTTGTTTGGGGTGAAGTACATGATGAAAGTGCTTGGGTCTTGGATGGCATCGCAGGACATGCAGGGGTATTTTCATCTGCAGAGGATCTAGGTAAGTTTGCACATATGTTCATCAATGATGGACGTTATGATGGAAAACGAATCCTCAAGCCGGAAACGGTGGAACTATTAGTTGAAAACCAAATTCCTGAATTCCCTGGAAATGATCATGGATTAGGATGGGAAATTTCACAAGCATGGTACATGGACGGGCTCTCCGGACCAGCATCAATTGGTCATACCGGTTATACAGGAACATCGCTTGTCGTTAATATGGAGAACGATACCGTCGCGATTCTTTTAACAAATCGTGTCCATCCATCACGTGATACGGTATCAACAAACACCGCTAGAAAACAGCTTGCAAGACTTGTTGCTAATGCAATACCCGTTGCTACTCCAAAGAGTGATGGCACCTGGTATGCCGGACATGGTGATCTTTTAGAAAATCGCACACTAACAGTCGAAGTTAATTTAGAAGATGATGCGACACTGTCCTATGATACGTGGTACAGAATTGAAAATTATTGGGATTTCGGTTATTTAGAAGTATCAAGTGATGGTGAACATTGGAATACTGTTAAAGATGCCTATTCCGGAAGCAGTAAGGACTGGCTTCATGAACAAATTGAGATTCCTGCAAATACGACCCAAATTCGGTTTCGTTACTCTACCGATGTAGGTGGAAATGAACGTGGCTGGTATGTAAGCAATTTAAAACTCACTGATTCCTCAAAAGAAAACATACCTTTTGAAGTGGTAAGCAACGGATGGGTTGAACGCAATTATTAGAATGATTCTAGAGGAGGAATATCATGAATTTCTTTCGGAACGCTCCATTTATTTTTGTCACAATAATTGTACTTACATTAAGTACGTTCACCTTTACAAGTAGTAAGGTTATTGCTGCAGAGGGTAGAATCAATGATTTAATCATATTCCAGAACGTCCCCGAAGTAGCTATAACCGTTGAGGATAATCAAGTCGATTTAAATGTAATGAACATCTATAAGGATGGTCATTTTAAAATGACTTCTGAAAATTTAACATGGGCTTCAAAAAATAAGAATGTTGCTACAGTTGATCAAAATGGTGTTGTCACATTCACCGGACAAAACGGTCGTTCCTTCATCACAGTAACAGATGGTACTTCAACAGATCGAATCGCCGTGCATAAGAAACCATCCGAACAACTTGTTATAAAAGAAAAAGGAAATCGTTACAATATAATCAAAAACGCAATCAAAGGCATGACATTAAATGAGAAAATAGGTCAAATGCTTATGCCTGATTTTAGAAACTGGGACGGGAAAAATGTAACTGAAATGCTCCCTGAAATTGAAAATCTTGTTAAGGAATACCATCTTGGCGGAGTCATTTTATTCGCAGAGAATGTTGTCACTACAGAACAGACCGCGCGATTGGTGGCTGAGTATCAGGAAGCGAGTGAAAAGTATGGCTTGTTGCTGACTATTGACCAGGAAGGTGGTATCGTTACCCGCCTGCAATCAGGTACACATATGCCTGGGAATATGGCACTTGGCGCCACACGTTCAGTGGAAACTGCCGAGAACGTTGGTAGGGTTATCGGTGTGGAGTTAAATGCTCTAGGTATAAATATGAACCTCGCTCCAGTACTAGACGTAAATAATAACCCGGATAATCCGGTAATCGGTGTACGCTCTTTTGGTGAATCACCTCAACTTGTCGCTGAAATGAGTTCAGCGTATATTCAAGGTTTGCAAAGCACAGGGGTAGCAGCAACCGCTAAGCACTTCCCAGGACACGGTGATACAGCTGTTGATTCACATCTTGGACTGCCTGAAGTTCCCCATAATAAGGAACGTTTATTGGAAGTAGAACTCTTCCCTTTTCAACAGGCAATGAAAGAAGATATTGATGCAGTTATGACGGCGCACGTTACTTTCCCTATGATAGATGATACAAAAGTAATCTCTCAAAAGGATGGCACTGAAATCTCTTTACCTGCCACCCTTTCACATAAAGTATTAACCGGTTTGATGCGTGAAGAAATGGGATATGACGGTGTTATTATTACCGATGCTTTGAACATGGCTGCAATCGCGGAACATTTTGGATCCGTTGATGCCGTCATCCGTTCTGTAAAAGCTGGAACAGATATTATCTTAATGCCTGTCGGGCTTGAGGAAGTGGCAGGTGGGTTGCTTGAAGCTGTAGAAACAGGAGAGATAACAGAAGATCGTATCGAGGAATCGGTTGAAAGAATTCTGACTTTAAAGGTCGAGCGTGGGATTATCAAATCAGAGAACCCACTGCCAATAGAAGAAGTTATTGCAAATGCTGAAGCGGTTGTTGGCTCTGAAGCACATAAACAAGTCGAGGCAGAAGCAGCCAACCAATCGATTACCCTGATTAAAAATAACGATGTATTACCTTTCAACTTATCTAATGAAGAAAAAATCGTTGTCGTAGGTAATACGTATATTAACAGCTTGTATGACGCTATCCGTAAGTACCATCCGAATACAGCTCTTTTAGTAGCATCCGGACCGCTCAATGAGGACCAACTTGCTGAGCTTGAAAACGCTAGTGCAGTAGTTGCTGGTTCTTACACCTTTAATGTTAGTGGCCGATCACCAAAAAGCAACCAAATGCAATTGATCAATCAACTTATTGAGCATGTAGAAGCTCCGGTAGTCGGTGTAGGCATTCGTAATCCGTACGATGTGATGGCGTTTCCAGATATTGATGCCTACTTGGCACAATATGGATTTAGACCTGCAAGCTTTCAGGCGACAGCAGCAACACTTTTTGGCGAAAACAATCCAACTGGACTGCTGCCAGTAACTATCCCGGATCAAAATGACAATATACTGTTTGATTATGGATTTGGATTAAACTACTAAAAAATAAGGAGTGTTCAACCAAAATGAAAAAATCGCTTATTATGCTATTGACAGTTGTCATGGTTCTCACCTCTCTTTCTGCAGTTTTTGCAGATAAGGGTGGCAATGGAAAAGGTAAAGGTAAAGGAAACCCTAATGAATTACAATTAGGCGTTGATGTCTTACTCGATGAGCAAAAAGATCTAATTGAGGGAAAGCGAGTCGGATTAATTACCAATCCAACCGGTGTAGATCAGGAGTTAAATAGTATTGTAGATTTACTGCACAATGATCCGGATGTTGAATTAACCGCACTGTATGGCCCTGAACACGGTGTCCGTGGTGATGCACAGGCTGGAGCATATGTCGAGTTTTATAATGATGAAACGACAGGATTACCAGTCTATAGCTTATATGGCCAAACGAGAAAGCCGACACCGGAAATGCTTGAAAATGTGGATGTATTACTATTCGATATCCAAGATGTAGGAACACGCTTCTATACGTATATTTATACGATGGCATATGCAATGGAAGCAGCAAAGGAAAATGATATTGAATTTATCGTGCTTGACCGTCCTAACCCACTAGGTGGACATAAAGTCGAAGGTCCAGTTCTTGATCGAGAATATTCCTCCTTTGTTGGTAACTATCCAATCCCATTACGTCACGGAATGACAGTCGGAGAATTGGCCAAGCTTTTCAATGAAGAGTTTGAGATTGGTGCTGATTTAACGGTTGTGGAAATGGATGGTTGGAAACGTAATATGTATTACGATGATACAGACTTAGAATTTGTTTTACCATCACCAAACATGCCAACGCTCGATACAGCACTCGTATATCCAGGTGCAGCATTAATTGAAGGAACAAATCTATCAGAAGGTCGTGGAACAACAAAACCATTTGAATTGATCGGTGCACCTTTTGTCAACAGCACAGAATTTGCAGCAGTTTTAAATGAATTAGATTTACCTGGAGTCACTTTCCGGGCAGCATCCTTTACACCTTCCATTTCGAAACATGCTGGAAAACTCAGTCATGGTGTACAAATTCATGTGACAAACAAGAAATCTTATATACCAGTTGAAACTGGGCTTCATATCGTAAAAACACTGCATGATATGTACCCGGATGACTTTGAATTTCGTGCTGAAAATAGCGCTGGAATATCCTTCTTTGACAATTTAATTGGTAATGGCTGGATTCGTGAGGCAATTGAAAACGGAGATTCTGTTAAAGATATGGAGAAAGAATGGAAAGATGAATTGAAAGAGTTTGAAAAAGTTCGTAAAGATTACCTTATTTATTGATTAGATGAAAAAAGACATCCATTAAGCTGGATGTCTTTTCCTTTTTCTTTGTATCTATCCTTTTATCGCTCCTTCTGTCATGCCCTGTGAGATTCTCCTCTGGAAAATCGCATATAGAACAATTACAGGAAGAATAGCAATTACGAGACTGGCAAATAGTGTCCCCCAGGCATTCGTATATTGGGCTTCACTGCTAATAAAGTCGATTGCCAATGCTAATGTATAGTTTTCACTCGATTGTAAAAAGATCAATGCCATGAAATATTCATTCCAAAACTGGATCGCATTCATAATCGTTACCGTGATAATCCCCGACATCGTTAAAGGTGTAATAATTTTCCAAAGTACACCGTATGGAGATAACCCGTCAATTGCTGCAGCTTCTTCCAATGACTTTGGTATGGTGCCTATAAAACTTGTTAGAACAAAGATTGTAAACGGCAACTGGCTGACTGCATATACAATAGCCAATCCATAAATATTATCTAATAAACCTATATCCGATAGTAGAAAGAATAACGGTATCCACCCCAATACCATTGGGATCATCATTGCTGAAACATATAATGTAAATAATACTTTACTGCCACGAAAGTTGATACGCTCAATCGCATATGCAGTAGGAACAGCAAGTAATAATGTTAAAAGGGAACCAACTACTGTCACAATTAGACTATTAAATACACTTGTATCAATATTATAATTCGTCCATGCATCCGCAAAGTTCTGCCAATTAAAGTTTTCAGGAAACCCCCATGGATTACGGTAAATTTCTGCATTTGATTTAAATGAACCGAGGAACATCCAAAAGATTGGATATAACACAGCAATCGTCCATAAAATAAGTGGTATCCGTATTCCTGTTTTCCCTAATATATGTCCAACACTACGTTTCACTTCGCTTCCCTCCTTTCACACTTAAATTCTAGTATTCTACCTTGTCTCTCCGCATTAAAAATTGCATTAATAATACCGTTATTAGGGAAAGTATTAAAATCATAACTCCAATTGTAGCCCCATAACCGAAGTTATATTGTACGAATGCCTGTTGATAAAGATAGGAACCCATTACATGTGTGGAGTTATTCGGCCCACCCGCAGTCATTACCTGCACAATAACAAACGAACCATTAAGTGTCGTAATAACGATGTAAAGAATAGATATTTTTATTTGTGGCCAAACAAGTGGTAAGGTTACTTTCCAAAATTGCTGCCACTGGTTTGCTCCATCCATCTCAGCCGCTTCATAATAACTTTTTGACACATTGGATATTCCACCCATAAGCATTAACATAAATAAGCCGATTCCTGCCCAAATTGATGGCAGAACAAGACTTGGCAGTGCCCATGTCTCGCTTCCAAGCCAAGGTCTCGCCAAATTTCCGAGACCGAGAAATTCCAATCCTGAATTAACTAGCCCCATACTTGGATTATAGATGAAAGTCCATAGTATCCCGATTACAACAACAGACATAATATTCGGGAAGAAAAATACAACCCGGTAAAATGGTGCCTCTTTAATTTTCAGCTGTGTTAAAGCAACAGCAAAAAACATTGCTAAAATCATGATGCCAATAACTTTGGTTACTACAAGGAAATAATCATGGATAATCGTATTGGGGATGATCGCATCATTGAATAATTTTATGTAATTATCAAATCCAATAAATTCTTTGTTTTGGGAGGATCCTGACCAGTCAAAAAAAGAATAGTACAAGCCGCTGAACAAAGGATAAAGGGTAAAGATAGCAAACATAATAAACGTAGGAACTAAGCAAAATGCCAGAAACGTATATTTTTGTTTTTTAGACTGTACCATTCGATCACTCTTTCTAATAAAAATAGGTGTATGGAACATAATGGCTTATCAAATGCCATCATGTTCCACACTGACTTATAAGTTACTCATCGATTCTTATTAAATTAATCACGATATTCTGCAGCGGCTTTTTCTGCTTCTTCTACAAATTCTTCTGCAGTCATATTACCGAGCATTAAGGACATCAATGCATTACCAATTGGTGTTTCCAAGTCAGCACTCATTGGATGCGGTTTTTCATAGATTTGCACTTGTTCTGGATCATTAATCATTGCGTTCGCTTCGGTTAAATAACCTGGGACATTTTCATTTTCTGTTAAATCAACTTCTGTAATATTCATAATAGCTCCTGTATGTTCAGAGAATGACATTGCATACTCTCTAGTAAATGCAAACTCGACGAAAGCTTTAGCTGCCTCTGGATTTTCTGCATTTTCAGCTATTGCCAAAGGTCTTAAATCCGGAACAATAGCAAAGGGTTCACCTTCATCCTGCATTGGCGATGGAATAAAACCAAAGTCAAACCCTTCAGGTATATCATTTGCCATTTCATTCGGTAACCAGAAGCCTACAGGAATAAATGAATTTTCATGTAACAGAAAGTTCATTTGCGATTGCGTATGATTCAATGCACCCAATCCTGAATCAAACATGCCTTCCTGTTGCATGTTCTCCACTTTTTTCATTGTTTCAAGTACGACATCACTTGTCCATGCACCTTCTGCACCAGTAATTAAATCAGCAAGTAATTCTTCTCCACCAGCTGCACCAAATGCAGGGTAAAGCATGCCACGAAGGAAGTAATATGGATGCTGACCACTAGTCACGAATGGTTCGATTCCCTCTCCGTCTTTAATTTCCTCCATTGAACTCATAAAACTATCAAAATCTGTTGGTACGTCATAGCCCTTTTCTTCAAATAATGCTCTGTCATACCAAGTTCCCCATGTATCAAATACTAGAGGTAATGAGTAAATTTCACCGTTGAATTTACCAGGCTGTACGATAAAGCTATCCACTAATTTATCGCCGCCTTCCAGCTCAATTCCTTCCACCCATTCTGTTAAATTCATTAATTGTCCATCCTCAACCATCTGGGTTTCACTTGAGCCAGCCCCATCAATGTAGACAACATCAGGTGGATCATTGGATACCCAACGGGAGCGCATCTCATCGTTTATGTTTGGACCTGCATGTTCGATTACGTTTATATCAGGATATTCCTCTTGAAAATCTGCGATAACTTCCTTCCACCAGGAATCACCATAGCCACCTACAAAGTATTGGATTTCAAGATCCCCTGAAACTTCGCCCTCTGCATCCGTGCTAGGTGTTCCACTCGTTTCTGTAGCATCATCCGTATCATTGTTATCTTCACCTGAAGAACACGCTGCAATTAATGCCACCATCAACAACACAGCTATTAGTAAGAAAAAACGTCCTTTAAATAACCTGTTCAAACTCATTACCCCCTTTTATTTTTGTGAAAAATATATGAAACACATTACAAGTTTTAACCCAGTAATGGAGTTTCCGATTCTAATTAACTTTTAATGATTCAATTGCGAGTCTTGCATAACCATTACTCTTTAACAACGCCTCTTTCGCTACCTCCAAAGTAACTCCAGCTTCAATCATCACAATCGCAGGCTTGACTTCATGATTTGTCTGATTCAATACTTCTTCTGCTAACTCATAGGAAACATTTGTGATTTCAATAATGTTCTGTTTAGCACGTTCCTTCAATTTATAGTTGCTTGCATGGACATCCACCATTAAATTTTCATATACTTTCCCAAGCTTCACCATCGTTGTTGTGCTGATCATATTCAAAATCATCTTATGTGATGTTGCCGCTTTCATTCTTGTTGAACCAGTCAGAACTTCCGGTCCCACGACAACTTCTATCTCACAATCTGCATAGCTACTAATCAATGAATCTTTATTGCATGAAAGTGATATAGCATATGCCCCAAGTTCCCTAGCAAATTTTAAGGCACCAATTGGATAGGGGGTTCTTCCACTGGCAGTAATCCCTATGACCACATCCTGTTTAGTGAAATTCCTTAACTTTAAATCTGCTTCCCCTTGTGCTTCATTATCTTCAGACCCTTCAGCAGCTTGGAAAAATGCATTATTCCCACCGGCCATAACCGTTTGCACCGTCTCCGCTGGCGTCATAAAAGTTGGTGGACACTCTGATGCATCCATAACACCTAATCTTCCACTCGTACCAGCACCCACATAGAAAAGTCTTCCCCCATTGGATAAGGCTGCTACAATCTTTTCCACAGCAACTTCCACTTTTGGCAACACCAATTCAACCGCTTCGGCCACTTTCTTATCCTCTTCATTAATCAGTTTCAATATTTCAGCAGTAGACATCTGATCCAGATTCATACTATTCTGATTTCTATGCTCGGTAGTTAGATTAGTTAATTCCATACGCATAAGGTTCACCCTTGTCATTAGATTCGATTATTTTGGTTACCTAAATAATAGTAATAAAAATAATTTTCTCAATTTTACTTTATTATAGGTTGACTGAATTATTTTGTCAATATTTCTTTTTATTGTGGTAATAAAATTTCACTTATAATTTGAAAAGGCTGTTTTCTAAAAGATTAGGTCTATGATTAGTTGCCTCACCGCAAAGAATTGGGACTCCGCAATGCTCACCAAAAGAAATGTTGCTATTGCTACAAAATCTATAAACTGTGAGGTATTGCTGGGTTTATATACGTACGTGCTTTTCCCATCGTCCGGGATCGCTGCGGGTGGATGCGGACCTTAGGGCACGGCCTCCGCTCACCCGGACTGGTGAAGCTGTTAGATGCTTTTTAGCTATTATCAATTGTAGTAATTGTCAGCAACCTTCTAACTAGCTCTGGGAAATACACGGAGACTCCTTCGGGAAGAGAGGCATAGGTGAGACCCAGAAATGCGTTAGCATGAAGGGGCTCACCTATGCCTTAGGATGCGCGCATTGTATTTCCCAGAGCGGTTGCCGAAGTTTCTTATTTCGGAGTTATCTCCACTCTGTAATGCTTTAAAAGTAACAATCCTTTTCGGTTGGAGGAGTAGATGCCCCAAAGATTAATATAAGAGTTTTTATAAAGAAGCTATATTATTTCTTGAAAAACGAGATAGCTTCTCTCGTTTCATCTAAATGTCGTACAGTCTCTTCATATTGAACAGACGCTAAACACATAAATAATATATCGATTACCTGCAGTTGGGCGATTCGCGAGGAAGTTGCACCACTTCTTATTGTCGCTTCCTTTGCAGCAGATGTGTGTAACTGGATATCGGAAAAATTGGAAACCAATGAATTTCCATATTTCGTAATACTAATCGTTGTTGAATTTTTATGCTTGGCAAGCTTTAACAGCCTTACAACTTCATCTGTATTGCCTGAAAACGAAATACCAACCACTACATCATCTGGTCCTTTATTCGCAATGGAAGTTGCTGCCATATGTGCATCGGAAAAGGAATATGCATTCTTATTAATTCGCAAAAACTTTTGCTCGGCATCCTTTGCTGCGATATAGGAAGCACCGACACCAAAAAAAATGATGGATGGTGCATTTTCCAATGCACCGACAGCCCTTTGCAAATTCTTTTCATCCATAATATCAGCCGTCTCTTTTAGTGTTTGGATTGTATTTGTTGTAACTTTATCAATAATATTTTTAAAACCTTCATTCGGCTCGATATCACGATACTCGGTTACAGCCTGCTTTTGCAAATCACCAGCAACTCTTATTTTTAATTCCTGAAAGCCACTAAAGCCCAATGATTTACATAAACGAATGACTGCAGCACTACTTGTTTTACTTTTTTCACCGAGCATTAATGCTGTTAGCAGTATGGACTCCTCAGGATTTTCCAATATATAATGTGCTATTTTTTTCTCGGAAGGTGGCAAGCTGTTTACCATATCCTTTAAAATAACTAGTCCGCCCTTAAGTTGAGACATGCTTTCACCTTCTTTTCTAGTGGATTGTATCATTTATATTTTTTATAATGTCACTTGTCGGATGCTCTCCGCCCATAACATAAGCACCTATCAGGGAACCACCGACTGGAGGAATATCGGGCAATACAACTGTCTTATTGGGATCATCGTTTAGGCTAATCTTCACTAATTCGGCAATAGCTTTTTCACTAAAAATGCCTCCACATAACACTACTTTTACCTTATCATGTTCTGAAAATAATTTTTTATATAATGTTTTAATACTATGTGTAATCTCCTGGATTACACTACCTATTATTCTATCTGCTTCTGGATCTTGTTGCTTAAAAGATTGGATAACTATTTTTGAAAGAGCTGCAATTTCATTCTTCGGGCTTGGAGAACTGTAAATCTTTTGAATGAAATCATGCCCATTATCTTTATTAAAATACGTAAACATCCGCTGAGACATAATAGTGTTAGGACCTCTCCCATCATAAGCCTTTAATACTGCCATAATTCCTTGACGTCCAATATCATAGCCACTTCCTTCATCACCTAATAAATAGCCCCAGCCACCAACCCGGTCATGCTTTTGATTCTTGTTTATTCCGTATGTAATAGATCCTGTTCCTGATATTTGAACAATCCCTGGATTTCCGTATGTACCTGAATAAAGGGCGTTTATCGTGTCTGGTTCAACGTGAATGAGCGTATGGGCTGGTACGAATTGTTTAATCATATCTTTTAAGAAAATCTTGTTAGCTTCATTTCCAGTTCCCGCAATACCTGCAAACAGATTTGTAATCTTTTGAAAGCTAGTGGGCACTTGTACTTCCAGGGTGTGGAACAATTCCCTAAAGGTTTTCTCGAGCTCCTGCTTTGAGCAAGAATTCGGATTTGTCGAGCCAACTCTTGTCTGTGCAATAACTTTCCCATTCCTATCAGCAATTACTGCAACCGTTTTTGTACCACCACCATCGATACCCATTAGAAAATCCACCCAGTCACCTCCTAGCTATATTATATTTATACAATATATAATATTATATTAAAAAACAACACCGTTAATGAAATTTTATTTTAAATAAGATAAAAAAAAGAGAAGACAGTGGCTAGGTACCCACTGTTTCCTCAATCATCTCGCATGCTTCCTTTACAAACGCTTCACATCGCAACCTATCTTTTTCATCTGGCTCAAGTTCCACTTTTAACCGGGTTGGGACAAGTCTTGCACCAAGATACTCCAGTCGATCACCCATAATTTCAATCGACTCACAAAACACATCATAAAAAGATTCTCCAGAACCAAATACACCAATTAACCTGTCTTTAAGATTTATATCATTAAGTTCGTCATAGAAATGTTCCGCCTCAAAAGGAATCTCTCCATCATCTGCAGAATGTGTACCAATCAGAACTAAGTCATAATTAAGTAGTTCCTCTATATTAATCGAATCAAATTCAAATGATTTCATTACAACATAATAGCGCTGGCTCTCAAGATAGGATACCATCGCTTCAGTCATCATTTCTGTGTTACCCGTAGAGCTTGCATAAAGTATAAGCACCTTATTCATTGCTTCCCCTCCACTCTGGCTAATTATCACCTCCATTATAACGATAATGATAATCATTTTCAACTAGAGTATATTGCCACCACACAGTGCTTGCCTTGTTCGGTCATTCATCTGCTTTATGAGTGACCTTTTACTTGTGTTTTTGCATTCATCTGCTCTATGAGTGACCTTTTACTTGTGTTTTGCCTCGTTCGGTCACTCATCTGCTCTATAAGTGACCTTTTACTTTGTTTTTCGCCTTGTTTGGTCACTCATCGGATTTATGAAGAACACTTTCCTTATTTTTTTGCCTTGTTTGGTCGTTCATCGGATTTATGAAGAACATTTTTCTGAGATTGTTTAATAATCCTGCCTCGAAAATTTAATTTTTAATCCCTGTTTTTATAAAATCCTATTCAACTATTTTATACACTCTGGCTTCATAAGGTTGTAGTTTATTAGCTTCAAATTGATCATAATTACTGAGTAATAAATCCTTTGTTTTATTTTCCAGGTCAGCTGGTAACATCAATTCAACAACTTCTGCAAATAAATTCGTAATAATTACTACCGTCTCATCGTCCAATGTTCTTGTATATGCATAAACCTGATCATGGCCCTCCAAAATGATATCGTATCTTCCATAGATCAGCACTTCTAGTTCCTTTCTTAACGCAATCAACTTTTTATAGTAATGATAAATGGAATCTGGATTCTGCATTTCCTTTTCCACATTAATCTCTTTATAATTCGGATTAACCTGAAGCCATGGGTCCCCATTAGAAAACCCTGCATTTTTCCCCGTACTCCATTGCATCGGTGTTCTTGAATTATCCCGACCGGTTTTCCAAATAATCTCCATTATTTCTTCAACTGGTACACCTTCTTTTGTCTGTCGCTTGAATAGGTTCTTCGCATCAACATCATTATAATCTTCAATGAAAGGATATTGAACATTCGTCATGCCGATTTCCTGGCCTTGATAAATAAATGGTGTGCCCTGCATCAGAAAGTACATGGTTGCAAGTCCCTTCGCAGATTCAACACGATATTCCTTGCTGTTGCCCCAAGTCGAAAGCGAACGCGGCTGATCATGATTTTCCAGGAATAATGCGTTCCAACCCAAACCATTTAAGCCTGTTTGCCATTTTGTCATTATCTTTTTTAATGCATGAATATCCAATCCTGTATCTGTATTTTTCCCCCAAAGGTCTAAATGTTCAAATTGAAAAATCATATTGAACTTCCCGTTTTCTTCTCCTACCCATTCATCTGCCTCTTCTATGCTTACCCCATTCGCTTCACCGACCGTCATAATATCATAGTTGGCAAATGTCTCATCTTTTAATTCTTTCAGGAAATCCTGAATACCTTCACGATTCATATGACCATTATAGGAAGGAACGTATTTCTTTTGCATCGGATTAGGAAGATCAGGTAAACCAGCAATCTTTTTAATATGGGAAATGGCATCTACACGGAATCCATCAATGCCTTTATCAAGCCACCAATTGACCATTTGGTATAACTCTTTGCGAACATCGGAATTTTCCCAGTTCAGATCCGGCTGTTTTTTTGAAAAAACATGAAGAAAATATTCCTTTGTACTTTTATCATATTCCCAAGCAGAACCACCAAATATCGACTCCCAATTATTTGGTTCTTCCCCCTTCTTCCCCGGATGCCAAATGTAATAATCACGGTACGGGTTATCCTTTGAGGAGCGCGATTCTATAAACCATGGGTGCTCATCTGACGTATGATTAATTACTAAATCCATGATCAGTTTCATACCACGCTTATGGACCTCATCTAGTAATTGATCAAAGTCTTCCATTGTACCGAATTCATCCATAATGTCCTGATAATCACTAATATCATAGCCATTATCATCATTTGGGGATTGATAGATTGGACTCACCCAGATGACGTCGATTCCGAGATTCTTCAAATAGTCAAGCTTAGCTATTACACCTTGGATGTCCCCAATCCCATCCCCATTTGAATCCATAAAGCTTCGTGGATAAACTTGATAGGCAACTGCTTCTTTCCACCAGATTCTTTTCATAATCATCACTCCCTGCGTATTTTTACGCTGCAACCATTATGAATGCCTCGTAATTAACTTTATATATAATCGATAAAATGCTGAAAACGATATAAACGCAAGTATCGACCATGTAAAAAAAGGCATTAAAAACCAAACCTTACTGCTTATGATCAAAATAAGTCCACTGCTTATAAGTATGGAGAAGGATAATAAAGGACTTCCAATCGTTATTAGCAGGGTGTTTTTTAACATTGTTCCAAGTCCCATATCGTAATGTGCTATGATGGAAAAAAAGTTAATCGTATAGCTGAAAAGAATTACTCCCAATATGACAAAGGCAAACATTAGTATGATATTTTCCTGACTAAAGTAATAATAATCCAAACCCCAGATAGCCCATATTGTAGTTAAAATTATTCCACCAAGCAGACTTTGTTTATAGTTAACTCTATAGTAATTCCAATATGATTTAAATAGTCCTCTATTTTCTTTGCCCATTACCCAATCCCTCACAGAAGCGAACATAGCAGCAGTAGCAGGGAAAAGTAGTATTGGCAGTAAAATGACTAAAGGGACCAGCAATAAATATAAAATATTCAACTGATCGGCAAATATCATACTTACTACAATGAATATAATTGGCAAATTGAATAGGAGCCATATTAAATTGATTACCAAAAAACGCATCACCCATTCACTTATCATATATAACCCGTTCGCAAATTCAGAATTTCGCAATGTTGTATCCTCCTATAGTATGTAAGAATCTATTCATTGTATGCCGAACAGATACTTTTCAAATCTATGTCCTTAAACTGCACAGAGATAAACTTGATAGGTAGTCCCTATTTATACTTATGCCCACCACATGTCAGCAGGTGATTCTTCGATATTGATGGCTTTTAGGTTTTTAACTGCGGCCTTAAATCCTTCATCAATCGACATAATTGGATCCTCATGCTCGATACTAATGACATAGTCATAACCATACGTCCTTAATGCACTTACAATATTGGACCATTCCTGGATACTATGGCCATAACCGACAGAGCGGAAACTCCAGGCGCGGGTCTGAACAGCAGAATAGGGTTGCATATCTGTCAATCCATACATATTGACATTGTCCTGGTCAATGTATGTATCTTTTGCATGAAAATGATGGATCGCATTTTCTCTGCCTAAAATTTTAATAGCTGCAACCGGATCGATTCCCTGCCACCATAAGTGACTTGGATCAAGATTGGCCCCAATTGCGTCGTTCGTTGCTTCTCTCAATTTCAATAAGGTGTGTGGGGTGTGCACTAAAAATCCTGCATGCAGTTCCAAGCCAACTTTAACACCATGGTCTTTCGCATATTGTCCTTGTTCCTTCCAATACGGAATGAGTTTTTCTTCCCATTGCCATTTTAGAATATCGGAGTATTCCGTTGGCCATGGCGTAACTGGCCAATTGGGATATTTGGAATCTTCATTGGATCCAGGAGTGCCAGAGAAGGTGTTCACGACCGGTACTTCCAATAATTCCGCAAGTCGAACTGTTTTCGAAAAGGTGTTATGGGAAGCTTTCGCATGCTGTTTGTTTGGAGAGATTGGATTATCATGACAGCTGAATGCACTGATTGTTAAACCTCTTGACGTAATTTTATCTTTAAAATCTTTTCGTTTTTGTTCGCTTTCCAATAATTCATCGACATTACAGTGGGCAGTTCCGGGATTTCCTCCTGTACCTATTTCAACTGCTTGTAATCCTGCATTCTTAACATAGTCGAGCATTTCTTCCAATGGCTTTTCGGCAAATAACACGGTAAATACACCTAGTTTCATTTCTATCCCCCGTTTCAAGAAAATTTTATACTTGATCCAACTTCACTGCTTTCATAAATTGCTTCCATTAATTTCGTAACTTTCAAAGCCTCTTCTGGTTTGGATATTAATTCAGCTTCACCTAAACAGCTTTCTACAAAATTCGTTGCCTGAAGGATTCCTACCTGTTTAGGATCTTCTTCCATCATTGCTTCGGTTGTCATCATTTTTCCATATTTAGGTTGATAGATTTCAAATGGGAATACACTCAGTCCACTTTTTGTACCAGAAATACTGACATGTGTCGAATCATCTTTTATATTTGCGGCCCAAGAGCATTCAAAAAGCATGGAACTGCTATTTTCAAACTTGATATAAGCAGATACATGATCATCGACATTAAATGCTTCATAATCAATGAATCCCCAATCATTCAATTGGTTTGGTGTTTTGCTTAATCGATTATAAACAGTACCCATTACCTCAACTGGTTGTGGTCCATCAAGTAACCAAAGGGATAGATCAAGAAAATGACAGCCCCAATCAATTAAGCTACCTCCACCCTGCATTTCTTTGTTCGTAAATACTCCCCAACCTGGAACTTTACGGCGTCTGAGTGCCTGAACTCTTGTTACTAACGGTTCACCGATATCCTGCATCGCTTTTTTTGCCACTATAGATGCTTCCATAAAGCGATAGTGGTATGCAATTGATAAAATTTTATTAGCTTTTCTTGATGCAGCAAGCATTGATACACATTCTGCAGCTGTTATAGCCATTGGCTTCTCACAAAAAACATGGACACCAGCCTCCAGAGCTGCAATGGATATTTCCGCATGAAATTTATTTGGTGTACAAATAGTTACCGCATCAACTGCCTGAAAGAGTTCTCGATAATCCGTATAAACTCTAGAAATGTTAAATGTTTTTGCTGCTTCTTTTGCACGAACAAGATTTACATCCTGCACCGCCACCAGTTCCACCTTTTCGAGGAATTTAAGATAGGCTGGAATATGCCTGCTTTGAGCAATGCCCCCTACACCTATAATTCCCATCTTTAACTTCACCATTTCCTTCACTTCTCCATATGATAAATGCTATTTGATTTGACAGATTCCAATGCTCCTAGAATTACCTCCAACGATTTCTTACCTTCTTCTCCATCAATCAAAGGTTCCGAGTCTTTTAGAATTGACTCAACGAAATGATCAATCACATGTGTGGTTGTTTGACCACCTTCAGCATTGGACTGGATACCACCCAATTCATAGTATACAGATTCACCATTTTTATAGTGTACAACTAAGGAATATTGCGGGTCGTCTTCGAGTCTCAACGTAGCATTTTCACCATAAATAATGGTAGAGTTATCTTCTTTTGCTGTGTATGCCCAACTTGCAGCAAGTGTACCGATTACCCCGCTTTTTGTCTTTAAAATAAGTGTCGCATTATCATCCACATTGGTATTTTCCTTTGCACTTGTCTCAACAAATGCCCCCACTTGAACAAACTCTTCATTTAATAAATAACGGAGTAAATCTGCCTTGTGTACACCAAGGTCTCCCATTGCACCAATAAATGCCTGGTCTTTCTTAAAGAACCAGCTATCAGTACCATCTGCACTCCAGCCTTCAGGTCCCCCATGCCCAAAAGTTGTGCGGAAGCTGTAGATCTTTCCTATTTCCCCTTGTTCTATTAATTTTCTTGCCTTTTGATGGGAAGGTACAAATCGCTGATTATGTCCAATCATTAGTTTTTTATTATTTGATGCAGCTGCTTTGATCATTTCTTCCGCTTCTTCTCTGGATGTTGCCATCGGTTTTTCACATAAAACATGACATCCTTTATTTAGAGCTGCAATACTGACAGGTGCATGTAAATAATTAGGCAGGCAGACACTTATTGCATCTATTTTCTCCATTGTTAACAATTCTTCGTAACTTGTATATGCTTTTGCATTATAGATTTCAGCGGTTTCTTTTACTCTTGATTCCACAGCATCACATACAGCTACAATCTTAACTTCCGGATGATTGGCGTATTCTACGAGATGACGATGTCTTGCGATGCTTCCACAGCCAATGACTGCGACATGAAGTTTTGACATAATGAAACTCCTCCTATTAATCTTCATTATCTTCCAAGGATATTTTCTAACGGTTTTGCATTCCCATATACATGTGTTGGTGTGTTTGTATTATTTGCCCATTTAACTGCATTTTTTATGACACGTTGTACATCCTTATTGTGATATGTAGGATGTGTTTCATGTCCAGGTCTGAAATAGAATATTTTACCTTTTCCTCGTTTAAATGTTGCACCACTACGGAAAACTTCTCCACCTTCAAACCAACTAACAAAAATTAATTCATCTGGTGTTGGAATATCGAAATGCTCACCATACATTTCTTCCTGTTCCAATTCAAAATATTGTCCAACTCCCTCTGTAATAGGATGTGTTGGGTCAATGTTCCAAATACGCTCCTTCTCCCCTGCTTCGCGCCACTTCAGGTCACATGATGTTCCCATCAGGCTTTTGAAGATCTTAGAAAAATGGCCAGAGTGTAAGACAATTAATCCCATTCCATCCAATACACGCTGTTTTACTTTTTCAACGATTTCATCTGCAACTTCATCATGTGCTAAATGTCCCCACCATACTAAAACATCTGCATCGGTTAATATTTCATCGGTTAATCCATGCTGTGCATCATCCAATGTAGCTGTTTTTACCTGAACGTCATCATCTTGTAGAAATTCAGCAATGGCGCCATGTATTCCCTCCGGATAGATCTCTGTAACGATTGCATTTGTTTTCTCGTGGCGATTTTCATTCCATACCAAGACTTTCATCATCTATCTCTCCCTCTTTGTACCTCATTTTAGACAACCGTTTGCATTTATTTGTGCAATAAAATATCAATTATATTTTCCATTGCCTTTATAAATCGCAGTTGTTTCTCTATTTTCAATTACTGTAGGAATAATGACACTGCGCTTAAACATTTCCGGATCACCAATTAGTTCAATGACACATTTTGATGCCTCATATCCTAGTTGATAGGTTTGGGTATCAATGGAGGTCATTGGTGGTGTTGATAATTGCGAAATAATCGTGTTATTAAAACTGATAATACTCATATCTTTCGGTACATATATATCTCTTTTACTCAATTCTTTCATTACTACCAAAGCATTTACATCTGCTGATATAATCATCGCAGTAGGTTTTTCAGGTAAGCTGAGTAACTCTTCCACAACCTGCTTACCATTAGCTGTTCCATATTCAAAACTCTTAATGTAATCCTCAGTAACTTCCAATTCATGTAACTTCAAAGCTTCTTGATAACCATTTATCCTGTCTTGAATCACCTGGAATTCAGGATCATCACCAATAAAACTTATTCTTTGATGACCAAGCTTGATCAGAAACTCTGTTGCTTCTTTAGAAGCCTGAACATTATCATTATCGACATACATAATTTTATTGGTCTCACTTAATGGTTTACCAATGACGGCGAACGGAATGTTTTGTTTTATCAAATATGGAACAACTTTATCATCCTTTTTGGAATAAAGGACAATTACTCCATCCACTCGTCTTCCCTGAACCATTTTTACTACCTCATTAAAAATAGATTTCTCTGAATTACCAGTAGTCAATGAAATGCTGTAATCTTTTTCATGACAGAAAGCACTGATTCCTCGCAGTACTTCTGGAAAAAAAGGATTATGCAGAGAGTGGCTTGCTGAATGCTTCATAACGATTCCAATTGTCTGTGTTGACTTTTGAACAAGTACACGGGCATTAAAATTTATGTGATATCCCATTTCTTCCATGACTTGACGCACTTTTCGCTTTGTCTTTTCACTAATTTTATTACTGTCCGTTATCACTCGGGAGACAGTTGATGGCGAAACATTTGCCCGCTTTGCTACATCTTTAATTGTGACAGCCATTGTTTACATCCCCTTGTGTATTTATAGAGGCTTGTGCCATTTACTTAACAGCTCCTTCTGTGACACCTTCAATAATATGCTTTTGAGCAAAAAAGTAGACGATAATAACAGGAATAATCGCGATGGTTAATCCAGCCAAAGCTAAATGCCATTGTTTTGTATATTGTCCAAAAAAGAAAAACATCTTTAATGGTAATGTTGCAGTATCAGCACTTAATACAAGTGATGGCAGCAAATAATCATTCCAGATCCAGATAAGATTCAGAATCATAACGGTTACTGAAATTGGTTTTAACATTGGAAAAACTATTTTCCAAAATACCTGCCATTTATTTGCACCATCAATCGTTGCTGCCTCATCAAGCGAGACAGGAATACTCGCCATTGCTCCATGATATAAGAAGATGGATAGACTTGCCCCAAAGCCTAAATACATGAAAATCAACCCTTGAATATTCAACATATTCACTTCACCAAATATTGAAATTAACGGAATCATTACCGATTGGAATGGAATTAACATAGCTGCAACAAATACCATAAAGATAATTCCACTTAACTTCGTTTTATTTCTTGCCAGTGCATACCCCGCCATCGATGAAAATAAAATAATTAGCGCGACACTACCAACAGATACTATAACTGAATTCGTAAACGAACTTAAAAAATCCAAATCAATAAATGCCTGTTTGAAATTATCTACTGTCCACTCTTCAGGTAGACCCAATATATCGGTAAAAATGCCGTTTTTCGTTTTAAAGGCATTAACAATCATTAAGTAAAAAGGTGATAGCCAAATTAGGGCCAAAAGGACACCAAGTATTTCAAGTATGATTTTACTTCTCCTTTTTCCCCTCATTATAAGTCTACCTCCCGTTTCTTGTTGAAATAAACTTGTGTCAATGCAATTGTAGCTACAAGTATAAAGAATATAACTGCCTTCGATTGTGCATACGCCATATCATAATCACTAAATGCTGTATTATATATTTCCATAGCAAGCATTTGTGTGGAGTTATATGGACCACCATTTGTCAATGCAAGGTTCTGATCGTATAATTTAAATGCATTGGAAAGTGTCAGGAATAAACTGATGGTGAATGCCGGTGCTACGAGCGGAAATTTCACTCTCCAAAAACGTTGAAACGCACTCGCTCCATCAATTTCTGCCGCTTCAATCAACTCTTTAGGAACACTCTCTAAGTAAGCAATATAAATAATCATAATATAACCGGCATACTGCCACGTATTAAGAATTACCAATCCCCAGAATCCTGTTTCTGTTGTCGATAACCAACCTTGCAATGCTTCAATACCAAGTACACTACCGATAGCATCGAAAGCACTCACAAAAATAAATTGCCAAATAAAACCAAGTATTAAACCACCAATAAGGTTAGGCATAAAAAAGACAGTTCGTAGTAAATTACTTGATTTCAATTTTTGAGTAACCAACAATGCCAAACCTAATCCAATAATGTTTACGAGAATGATGGAAACGATCGCAAACATAATTGTAAATATAATGGCATCGAGAAATTCTTTATCCTTGAATGCATCAATATAATTGGAGAACCCAATAAATTCTGATGCAGTTAAACCATTCCAGTCCGTAAACGAGAAAATAAATCCATATATAAATGGAAAAAAGACAACGAGTGTTAAGGCGAGTAAGGTTGGAGTTAGAAACAACCAGAATGATACGCTCCTACTTTTCATTTAAGAGCACCTCCATATTCAGCTTTCTATGAATGAAATACAGCCAACAAAATGAAACTTTATATTTTGTTGGCTGTTACATAAATTATTTATTGACGAGATTTTTCCCAAGCTGCTTTTGCTTCATCAAGGACTTCTTGCCACTCCATATCACCGCTTATATAACGTTGGAAGTTGGCTGCAAGAACATCCTCATTCCAACCAACCGGTGTGGACATAAAGGTCCAGCCAATTGTTTTTCCTTCTGAAGAATAGTCGTACACCACTTTAGAAAGTGGGTCTGCGATTTTTTCTGAATCATACCCTTCATATGCAGGAACAAACTTGAATTCATTTAATACAAAGTCTTTTCCAATGTCGGAAGTATACATCCAATCAAGAAAATCTTTGGCTGCTTGTTGTTGTTCTTCACTTGCGTTTTTATTTACAACCCAATACTGTGGCACACCAACAGGCAAGTGATCACTTAAGTCACCTTCAAATGGCATTGGAATCATACCAATATTGTTTTCAGCAAGTTCCGCATCCATTTGATCAATTGTTGGATATACCCAGTTTCCTTGTTGAATCATAGCAACCTTTCCTAGCGAGAATAATTGCTCTACCTGTTGTGAATAATCCAAACTCAATACAGGCTGTACAGAATATTGATTTTGCAGGTCTAGCATTCTTTTCATTTGATCGCCATATTCAAAATTAATTGTTTCCGCTTCATATGCCGCCATGATATCGCTGTTAAATTCAGGTGCGATATAATGGTTTGCCAAGTGATTTCCCATTACCCACAATTCCTTAGCAGGTAATGCAAAAGCGGCTTCCAAGCCAAGTTCCTCCTTTTGGCTGTCAATTGTAGCTATGGCTTCTTCAAGAGCTTCAAACGTTGTCAGCTCTTCAGGGTTGATACCAGCTTTTTCAATAATTTCTTTATTATAGATTAGACCGTAGCCTTCTTGTGCGAAAGGAAGCCCCCAAACTTTACCATCTTCCTCAATTCCATTTAATGTACCTTCCAGAGCTAATGAAGCTGCCTCTGTATCGGATAGATCTGTTAAGTATTCTCTATATTCTTCCACATCAGTAGGTCCACCTATATTAAATATAACCGGCTCTTTTCCTGATGCCATTTGTGATTTCAGTGAAGCTGCATAATCATTCCCGCCGCCTACCGTTTGGACAGACATTTCAACATCTGAATTTTCTTCTTCATACAAAGCAATAATTTCTTCAAATTGGTCTTTGAACTCTACTTTAAATTGGAAAATATCTACGGCTACTTTATCTCCTGAGGATTCTCCTTCACTTTCAGATTCTGTTTCCGCTGTTGAACAACCAGCTACGATTAAAATACTAGAAAGGACAATTGCCATAAAGATTTTCGATAGAAATGATTTGTTCTTCAATTTATCCACCCCTTAAATTTATTTTCCCTCATAATGAAACCGATTACAATTAATGCTAAAAAATAAAATTTCTAGTATTAGAAGTTTCAATTCCATTACTGACTCTAGTAGCCTATATATCAATAGCCACTTAAATGCAACGTCGGGAAAACGTTTGCATTAATTAACTGAATAATATCATATGTTTTTTAAAAGAGCAATAGTTTTTCAGAAAAATATTAAGCGCTACCAAACTAAATGATTAGTAGATCTGGTAAAGGGTTTATCCCTTACTACTTTCGTTTCACCGGATTTAATAAAAGTTTCTTATACTGGATCATATGTACCACTAATAATTCATAATCCAGCAGGTAAATCGTTTGCATAAAAGTTTATATCTTTAAGCAAGGTGTATTATGCCTTACATTATTATTAGGTTAAATCCGTGCTGGGTTGTACCTCGTTTATCACGAAAAAGCAAAAAACCGTACCAAAAGGGCCCGAGTTCTAACCCTTGGAACGGCATTTTTCATCCTTCCACATGCTTTATCAAATACGCCTCCAATACAAAACGCTCCGGTGCTGATCCTATGAAATTAAATGGGTAACAAATGGATACTGTTGGGATAGTAGTACGGGGCTTCGGTACGATTACGGTACGATCATCTGCATCCACAATCCGTGTTTATGGAAATCCTACACCACAAAAGCAAAGTATAAAATAAACAATAAGCAAAGCACATACATAATAGGATGAATTTCTTTATAGCGCTTTTGAGCTACTAAAGTTAGTGGATAAAGAATAAAACCAAGAGCAATCCCCGTGGCTACACTGGAAGTAAGTGGCATCATGATAATTGTTATAAAAGATGGAATCACTACCTCTAATTTATTCCAATCTATCCTGCTTATTTGCATTGCCATTAATGACCCTACAACAATTAATGCAGGTGCTGTAACCTCTGTCGTAATAACTGCAAGAATTGGCGAGAAGAATAAGGCAATCGCAAAACAGGCCGCTATAATGATAGACGTAAAACCAGTACGCCCCCCGATCGCAATACCAGCAGAAGACTCTACACTTGTAGCTGGTGTTGAGGTCCCCAATATGGATCCAATCACTGCAGCAGAGGAATCGGAAAGAAGTGCTTTTCCTGCGTTCGGGATTTGATTGTTTTTCATAAATCCTGCTTGACTGGCGAGTGCGATCAATGCACCAGCCGTATCAAAAAAGGCAACAATTAAAAAGGTAAAGACAACCGCTAGTAATTCCAGTGTGAAAATTTCATTTAAATTGAAGAAAACAACACCAAACGTTGGTTCCAGACTTGGTATTTTTCCAATAATGGAAGAAGGAACATCAATTAATCCAGCAACCATCCCAATAATAGTTGTCAAAACCATGCCATAAAAGATTGCCCCATTGATTCCACGTACGAGCATAAATATTGTAATGACAAGTCCAAACACGGCGAGCAGTGTCATGGGAGATGTTAAGTCACCAACCGTAACAAAAGTATCTGGATTAGAAACAACCATTCCTGCATTTTTCAATCCGATAAATGCTATGAAAAAACCTATCCCAGAAGCAATCGCATACTTTAAATTCTCAGGAATGACATTAATAATCTTTTCCCGTATTTTCATCAAACTTAATATCATAAAAATAATTCCTGCAATGAAGACACCCGTTAAGGCTACTTGCCATTCAATCCCCATCCCGATACATACAGAAAAAGTGAAAAATGAATTCAATCCCATACTTGGTGCAATAGCAATTGGATAATTAGCAAGTATACCAATAAGCAGACTGCCAATGATAGCTGTAAGGGCCGTTGCCGTAAATACAGCCCCTTGATCCATACCTGCTTGACTAAGTATAAGCGGATTTACAACTAAAATATAAGCTACAGAAAGGAAGGTTGTCACTCCTGCCAATGTTTCTGTTTTATATGTCGTATTTCTTTCTGTAAATTGAAAGAAGTTTTTCATGATGTTCCATCTCCTATTTTGTAACATGAACATTATAAACCTTGGCTACCATAAGCATGTTAAAGTCAAATCCACGAAGGTACAGAGAACATTTCCACTTCCCCATTCCTTGTAGACAAGCTTTTTAAGGTAGCTGGTAGAAACGTTCAAGCCATATTCTTGAACTTATACAAGGTGTAGCTATAATTTTTATACATAACAGAGAAATGATAACAAATCAACCTCCTCTCGACAATGATAAAATAACAAAGCCGTTCCAAAAGGTCTCTTAGTTCTGACCTTTGGAACGGCATTTTTTCATCCTTCCACATGCTCTATCAAATAAGCCTCCAATACAAAACGCTCCGGTGCTGATCCTATAAAATTAAATGGATAGCAAGTGGAAACTGTTAAGATAGCACGGGGCTTTGGTACGATTACAGTACGATCATCTGCATCCACAATCCGTGTTTTTCTCACTCGGTATGTGAACTTTCCGGCTGACGTTGTAACAGCCAACACATCATTTACACCGACCTCGCCAAGCCGGCGAAATACAGTGTCACGATGCCCTGATAAAACAGAATTATCTGTCTCCTCCGAAAGTACGCTGCCTGCGAAATGACCTACTCCTTTTTCCAACTCATCTTCGGTCGTCCCGTGGTATATGGGCATTGCCGCTTTAAGCTTGGGTATATACAACTCACCAATCTCTTCACCAACTGCCGGTAACTCTGGATAACTGCTTTGCCTCTGTTTTCTGTGGCAAACCCCCAATAAACAACACCAATACAAGAATAATTGCTGCCCACTTTTTCACTTCGCTCTCCTCATTTCACTAAAATTGCGAATCTTTATGAAATGATTATACAGAATGCCAAAAGTCGTCAATCTTTTTTTAAAAGCACCACCATTCGTTAAAGCTGCTTGGATGGGTTGTTTATAACAAGCACTAATGCAGTTAATAGTTTGTAAACCTTTAACCAGCTCTGGGAAATATACGAAAACTCCTGCGGGAGGAAAGGGCATAGGTGAGACTCTGAAATGCGTTAGAATGAAGAGGCTCACCAGCCACCTTAAGGTGCGCGAAGTATATTTCCCAGAGCGGTCGCCGAAGTTTCTACATATTGATAGAAATCAAACAGCAGTTACTTCGCAGTTTAAGATTTTGCCAGCACGAAAAACTAGAGTTCATCTCTTTAAAAAATAACCATTATAATAAAATATTCTAAAGTTACTTTTTGGTGAATTTAGCTATCACCGGACTGATCATTGGACTTACCTGCCCATATATTTTATTTAGTTGATTATAAGTTGTTGAAATTTTTTCGAAATCCAGATTTCCATCATCCGATTGAATCATAGACAATAAATTAGATTTCAGGGTAGGCTGTTTTCTTTGTGCATGTCTTCCGTACCGATCAGGGAACATTGGTCGTCTCGGTCGTTCAGGAAACATATTTATAACACCTCCATTTTAGTATCTTATATATGTTATTCAATCGGTACGGTTTATGAAGAGCTATCTGTCCTGCTTCATCATAAAACTTTCTACTCTGTAAACTTTTCTCCAAAGGAATGCATATTGTATGAAATAGTACGAAACAGGGAGTGCATAATATGCTTGTGATGGAAACAGATAAATGGCTGCTCGAAACCTATGAAGACCCCATCGCCCTATGTAAAAAGACAATGGATTACTTTGATGATGTTTCCCCCTCAGAGATTTATCACCATTTAGTCTTGCATGGTATGTATCGCATGCCATCTGACAATGGTAGAGAAGTAATTCAAAAGATGCAGGATAACCGAGTCTGGAGCATTGTAAAAAAGGAAGCGCTCAAGCTTCAGCTGTTATGGAATGGACCGAATATCCCAATTTTTATTTTTCCATCTGATGCAAACAACCGAGATATGAAACAGAACTTTAATGGGAAATCCGGCTTGGCATTTAGAAATAAATTATTTTTATTTATTTCTGAGGCTAATACTGAAAAAGAAATAAAAGCGTTATTCACACATGAGTATAACCATATTTGTCGGCTAGCCCATTTCTCCAAAGACGAAAAGGATTATGTATTGCTGGATACTATCATTTTAGAAGGATTGGCAGAGAGTTCCGTCAAGGAAAGCTTAGGTGAAGACTATACGGCAAAATGGACATCGTATTATACAAGCGGGGAACTGGAACATATGTGGACTAAAATGGTATTTCCTTATAAAGACCTTCCACAAAACCATCCGAAGCATTGGGATATATTATATGGATTACGATTTTATCCGAAGATGCTCGGATATTGCAGCGGATATTATCTGATACAGAAATATATGGAAGCAAACCATTTAACAACTAAAGATCTACTAGGTACATCATCAGATAAAATGATATAGATTGTTCAAAACACACATTTTTTAATAGGCAAATCAAAACAGACGGAAACGGTTGTCTGTTTTGATTTTTACTTTCATAACTGTGCCGAAAATTAAATGCTTTACCAGAAGAAAAATGGTAGTAAAGCTAAGGTTCCTATAGCCCCTAAAGCAATTCCATAGCCGAATCCTGGACGATATCTGCCATAACCACCGAAGAATCCATAACCAAAGCCACCTAAACCACCGCCTCGACCAATTGGACGCACATATACGTTACGATTGTCAACTCTCTGAATAATTCCCCTATGACTTCTTCCATCACGTGTTCTTATTTCAACTGCCCTGCCTCTATAGCGGTTACATAAGCCATGATAATAACCAACTGACATGTTATACCTCCATCTAAAATTTAGTCCTTAGCATTATATGTATGTTATCCAATTGTCGTAAGGGATGGATATATCAGGGTAATAGCTGAACAGCATAGCGATGGAACAGTTTACTATAATAAAACTAATTGTGAAGGATATAGTTTATCGGATATCCCTAGCAAAGTAACCACACTATATGCTATCAATCTAGTATAGGGTGGTTACTTTTTATTTATATACCATCCAATACATTCGGCAACGTATTGCTTTAAAATCCTGCACTCAATAATTCATTAGTATGTCACCCGTATTAATCTTAAGTTGACAATAGATTTATTTCTATATATTCTAGTTATTAATGAATTAAGAATATTGGAGGTTATATAAATGAAATTACAGGATATGATGTACATTGCTTTATTTGCAGCAATTATCGGTGTTCTCGGATTTTTCCCACCTATCCCGCTTCCATTCAGTCCAGTGCCAATAACAGCCCAAACACTTGGGGTCATGTTAGCAGGCGGCGTTCTAGGTGCACGACGGGGGAGTTTAAGTCTGCTTCTGTTTATAGCACTTGTTGGGATTGGCGTACCATTACTTAGTGGAGCAAGAGGAGGACTGGGTGTATTGATTGGTCCTGGTGGGGGCTACATTATGAGTTGGCCAATAGCCGCGGGAACCATTGGATATCTTGTGGAAAGAAACTGGCACAAATTAAATTTATCTAAAATTATATTATTTAACTTTATTGGTGGTATTGTGCTTGTTTATGCATGTGGTATTACATACTTGTCTTTCATAGGAAACCTTCCATGGATTCCTACCGCTCTCTCTGCCTTAGCCTTCTTGCCAGGGGATTTAACAAAGGTATTCGTTGCTGGTTATATTACATTAAAAATCAACAAAGTATATCCATTATTAAAGATTCAAAAGCCTAAAAAGGGCAAACATTTAAAGCAGGTGAGTTAATTGGGAATTGGAAAAAACATAAAAGAAATGACACTTAGAAATCCAGAGAAACCCGCAATTTTATATGAAGATCAGGTGATTACCTATACTGAATTTCATCGTAATATATGCCAGATACAGCAGCACTTACTGTCTTTGAAGCGTGAAAGTAATCCACAAAAGGTAGCCATTTTAATTGGCAATGAGCCAGCTTTCCTTGAATTATATTTTGCTGTTATAACACTAGGATGGATTGCCATTCCCTTTGATCCAAAATGGAGTAAAAGGGAATTTGTAGGAATCATGCAAACTGCAGAGCCGGATATAATCATCACGAGCAAGCATTTTCCTCGAAGCTTATCAACAATCTTTGAAAAATCTTACGAGATAGAAACATTGAAAAAGCCATCTCCAAATAAGATGGTTTGCGAATGGAATGAAAATAGCAATAAACCCTTCTATCTCGGCTTCACTTCCGGGTCAACCGGCACACCAAAGGGTTTTATTAGAAACCATGAATCCTGGTTAACGAGCTTTGCTGTTGCTGAAAACGTATTTCAATATAATCAGGAGGATATCATGCTTGCACCAGGTCCTTTGTGTCATTCATTATCCCTATTTGCAGCAACACACGCATTACATATTGGCGCCACATTCCAACTGACAGCAACTTTTAATCCTGAAGTTTTAAATGACAGTGAAGCTACAGTCGTTTATGCGGTGCCAACGATGATTCACAGATTCTTACAGCAAACCGTGTATCCAATCCAAAAAAGAATCACCTTTCTCTTATCTGGTGCAAAGCTTCATCCTGAATTGAGAACGAAACTACAGCACTCTTTTCCTAACAGTGTTGTCTACGAATATTTTGGTGCGTCTGAATTAAGTTTTATTACTTATGCATCCAATGCAGTGACACAGCAGCATCCGGATAGCGTTGGAAAACCATTTCCAAGTGTCAAAATAACGATACGTGATCAGGAAATGCAACAAGTTCCAAATGGTGAAATTGGTGAAATATTTATTGAAAGTGATTTTTTATTTACTGGGTATGTGAATAATCCCGAAGAAACAAGCAACGTATTAACAAAACATGGCGCAACGGTTGGTGATTTAGGTTTTATTGATGATACAGGAATTCTCACCGTTATAGGCAGAAAGAAAAATATGCTTATCAGTGGCGGGCTGAATATTTACCCGGAAGAAGTAGAAAAAGTAATGAAAGAAATAGAGTCGGTTCAAGAGTTAGTCGTTATTGGTGTCACTGATGATTATTGGGGACAAAAGGCAATCGCACTGGTTAAATGGAAACATCAAGCGGAATTAGAAAAATTAAAAGCGCATTGCAAAACACATCTTGCTACCTATAAATGCCCAAAGGAATTTCATGAAGTGGACCATTTTCCTTATACTTCTACAGGAAAGATTTCCCGAAAGGACGTCGAATTACAGATTGCGAGGTATACATCATGAACACACCGGTCATTGTACAAGCAAAGCGAACTGCAGTTGGCAAAATAGGCGGGATATTTAAAAACATGCCCCCTGAAAAATTGGGAGCCGCTGTAATTCAGGAACTAATAGCTGAAAGCCGAATCAATCCTCGTTCTATTGATGAAGTAATTCTGGGGAATGCTGTTGGACCTGGAGGAAACATTGCACGGCTTACTGCTTTAACTGCTGGCATTCCAGTCGAGGTTCCTGCAGTTACCGTTGACCGCCAATGTGGATCCGGGCTAGAAGCAATCCACATAGCATGCCGGAATATTCAAGCCGGTGCTGGCGACATCTATATCGCGGGTGGAATCGAAAGCTCAAGCCTTGCACCATGGAAGATGGAAAAGCCGACCTCTCTATACGGGACGCCAACACTATTTACACGTGCTCAATTTTCTCCTGAATCCATTGGCGATCCTGATATGGGAATAGCTGCTGAAAACGTTGCAGAAGCATATCAAATTTCACGTTCCGAACAAGACGTATTCGCATACAATAGCCATCAGAAAGCAGTCGCAGCAAGAGATTCAGATCGTTTTTCAAATGAGATGGTTGTACTGCAGGGGAAAAATGAGGATGAATGTCCACGTCCCGGGTTAACATTGAAGACACTCGCTAAGTTACGACCGATTTTTAAAGAAGATGGAACAGTGACGCCTGGCAATGCTTGTCCGGTGAATGATGGAGCTTCTGCTGTACTGATTATGTCCGAGCAAAAATGCCTTGAGCTTGGTCTCAAGCCTCTTTTGAAATTTATTGATGCAACAAGTGCAGGTGTCGACCCAAATCTACTCGGAATCGGTCCAATTCCCGCCGTGAAAAAACTATTAAAAAGAACAAAATTAAGCATTGAAGATATAGATTTAGTAGAATTTAATGAAGCATTTGCTTCTCAGGTATTGGCTTCCATACGGGAACTTGATATCCCTGAGGACAAATTAAATGTCGGTGGCGGAGCACTTGCCTTTGGCCATCCTTATGGCGCATCAGGAGCAATCCTTGTCACACGCTTATGTACTGAAATGGAACGCCTTAAAGGCAAATATGCCATAGCTACACTTGGCATTGGTGGTGGCTTAGGACTTGCTACATTATTTGAAAGGTATGAAAGCTCATGATTCAAGAAGGATTCGTAACAGAGGCCGTTGCTATCAAAGTCACGAGGGATGACATACGCCTATACTCAGAAGCAATTGGAGAAGAAAATCCAATATTTCATAACCCGGAAGCAGCACGAAACGCTGGATATGACGATTTAGTTCTACCTGTGACTTATCCTACTTTGTTTTGGCAACGTATTGACATCCCATGGCTATCAAACCAATCACCAGTGGTTCAAACGGAGCAAGAATTCTATTACGAGGAACCCTTGGTAGCTAATCAAGTGTATCATTGTCAAATTGCCGTATTAAAAGTTCGGCAAAAGGGAAATAAGCTGTTTTCAAAACATGAATTACGTATTAACCAAGATAATAAATCAGTTGCAACAAGTAATACAACACTTATGCTTGAATTGGGGTGACGATAATCCACATGAATTTGCAGGCATTTTTTCCAAAAACAATCATGATTCCAATAACAGATAAAATGGTCGAAAACTATGCAAAAGTTTCGCAGGACTTAAACCCAATTCACATGTCTATCGACGCCGCTCAGCAAGCGGGTTTCCCACAAAAGGTTGTACACGGAATGCTAACAATGGCTATCAGTACTAGGCTAGTATCACCTTTACTTGGTAGAACGCAGATGATCCAATCCTATCAAATGAAATTAATAGCACCCGTATATGTAAATGATCAATTAACCGTAACGGGCTCTGTATTGTCGTCTAATGAAATTAAAATTCTTGGGGAAAATCAAAATGGAAAAATCGTAATAAAAGGAAATATGAGATTTCGATAGTTGGACATGAGAGGCTGCTTGTTTGCATACTTCTGTTTAATGCCGATAAAATTCAATCTAATTACTATTTGACATTCTGGCACTTAGCATGATAATAAATTATTAATATTTATGACGTTCCTAAAACAATAGGGCGTCTTTTTCATGTATAATTAATTATTATGTGTAAAAAAGGAGAATGTAACGTGATAAAAGTAAAAATGAACGTGCAAACGGCATACCATGGGGAACTTTTGCGTGCGGGTAAAGTTTATGAAATTGAAGATACTATCGCAAAACGCTGGATTGCGAGTAACTTGGCGGTGGAAGTAAAGGAAGATAATTAAAAGATAAAATACGATATTATATACAACCACAATTGGTAGGACAACTAGGTGGGCTCAAGGTAGTTCAAGCTGTTCATTGGGATAAATCTAACCAAAATGAACGTAAGATTGTAAAGCTATATAACTTATTATTCACAAAAAAGATTAGCTAATATATTCATCAGAAATAGACTACCTAAACTTTTTATAAATAAGGAACCCCGTTATTAAACCGGAAGTGATCTATTAAGGCATACGGCTTACCAACAAATTACATAATTTTATTATTCAAACGCTTAGCGCCATTTACCACTACTAGTCGCACAAAATAGTGACTGCATCTTAAGCATAAAGGCTTCTGTTTTGAGTTGCACATCTAAAATATGTTGCTTGATCGACAATCGAATTAGCAAATCAATTAACTATAAAAATAGTAATATAAATTAATAATAGCGCTAGCTTTACCAAATCAAATGGTAAAGCTATTTTGTGTATTTAGGAGATATGAACAAAAACACATCTACTAAGTGCCGTAACTTGTGGATTTAGTTGAGATACTGATAATACGGGCAATGACCTTTTAAATTTATTTAGCCTTTTTTCCGATGACAAACATTAGAATACCAAAAACAAATGCTCCAACAAACCAAACCCAAATAGGAATTCCGTTATTATCGGAAGTATTTGTATTAGGCAGGTTTTTCTCCTCGAATTCTTGAATATCTTTATTCTCTATGGTAAAGGTTTCGGAAGCTGAAAAGGCTTCTCCTCCTGCTGTGCCACTTAAGGTAAGGTTATATGTTCCATCATCAAGCGTTTCATTTCCCCATGGAACCGGGTAGCGAATTTGAGATTTTGGAGCCATCTTAAAGGAAGGGATTTCTCCTTTAAATAATTCAGTTCCTTCTTGATTTGACACATCGTATGTACCTATAATCTCCTCCTGTATCAAATGAGCATTGTTGGTCATTTCGATAAATACCTCGCCTGTTTCATTTATAAATCCAGCCTCGCCAAGTGAAAAATCAGGAGTTGTCTCATCTGGCAAATTCAATTGCAAAGCTACAGTGTACGATGTCTCTGTATTTAGTATCACATTTGCTGAATCAGCTTCGGTTGTTTCTTCCATTGCCGTATCCGTTGGCTCTGTTGTTAGAACAACTGCCCCTAAAAATGTCTGACCATCTTCCTCTGGAACTGTAATTTCAATAGGCACATTTACTGAAGATTGAGGTGGGATTGTTATATTCTCTTCAATCTCAATAAGGTCAGCTATGAGTACTGCATCATCAAGAAGTCTGCTACTCTCAGAATTTATATCTGTGCCATATAACATTCCGCCCGTTGGGTGTGTATAGGCATTGGCAGTGCTTCCTGTGAGTGTTAACTCCGTATCTAAGTTATTGGTAACCTTTAATTCTATTGCTTGTGTTTCTCCTGGTTCAACCAATAAATTAAAATAACCTTTTGTTTCAGGCTGTTGGTTGTCAGGGTAAATAGGTTCAATTGCAAGTGGTGCAACTTCATCTTGAGCAAAGGTATTGATTGGAAGGCAACATAAAATGAATCCTAAAATAAAAAATACACGTAACTTCAATCTTAATTCCCCCTAATTTCCTGTAACTTTGAATGAGTTATTTAATAAATGTTCTGTTAACAAACTACCCTTTTTGGTTAGAAGTAAAACAAATAAAGGTTGATCCTGTATTCAGAATCAACCTTGAAAAAATATTTGAATCTATTAATCTTATGGTCCAGCTACTAGATCAAAGGTAACAGTAGAAGTATATGTTCCAGCCATTGTATCTTTAGGTTGTAAATTAAGGGTTAGAGTTGAGTTCGTTATTTTAAATGTACCCATACCCTCATCTTCTTCAGCCGTTAAAAGTTTTACTCCTGTTGTTGAGTTGATGTCTCCATTTCCAGAACCAATCACACTAGCATCTGAAGATCCATTTTCCGCAGTAATAGTTGGAGTAGAAATGTTCAGACTGTTTTCAGGTAATGTTTGTCCACCCGTAGTTGCTAATTGAGTTGCTTTAATGTTTAGGTTCCATCCCGCTCCTGTTCCTGTTGCATCAACCACTGAAAATTCAGGTAATGTTGTTGTGGTACTTTGAGTTGAACCGGTTAACGTAACAGCCTTAAACGGATTAATTGAAACATTCTCTAGTGATAATGAACCACCTGTTAATGTTGTATCCACGGTCGATGTATCAGCAGAAGCAGTTGTTGCAAAAGAACCGGCCACCAATCCTAACGATAATGTAGCGATAGATATTTTCTTGATGAAGTTATTCATATATTTTTCCTCCTGGTTTTTTATTGTAAGTGGTAACCTACAATCCTTATTATGACTTGAAAGAGTTGCTATACATATCCCCCAGTGCTCCTATTGGCATATAATAGGAATCTATTCCTATTATTGATATATTCCTTTGTATGTTCGTCCGAATAGGTAAAGTTGAAGAATACAATGGAGTGTTACTTTGGAATTCCTCTATCGTATGGAAGTCCTACAATATCCTACAAATATTAAACACGTTGCCTGTTTTAGCAGTTGTTCGTTTAAGATAGAATGATTTCAATAGAGGTCCTTTTTAAATTAATCATTACTGCAGCAATTCTTAAATGACTATAAAATTGACACTCAAATTAACAACGAATTTTGCCGTACAATAACTATTTCCATATATAAAGACCTTAAAATATTTTGATGACAAAAAAACCTAAACATTGGTATAACAACAAAAAAGACATACATTGTTTCGTATGCCCTGTAGCGTCATTTAGACATTATAACAATTAAACGATTCCTGCATCTTAACGCGTCACTTTCTATTTTATTTCATGTATTATAACCATACTTTAAAACGAGCCTATAAGCTGTATCATTGCCGGTCCCAATAAAATAATAAACAAGGTAGGAAAAATAAATAATACCAATGGGAACATCATTTTGATTGGTGCCTTCATCGCTGTTTCTTCAGCCTTTTGCCTGCGGTATTCACGAATTTCTTCAGTTTGTACGCGTAAGACGGAAACCATGCCGATTCCTAATTTCTCCGCTTGTACAATATTATAGATCAATGATCTTAATTCATCCGAGGCGAGCCGGTCATTAATCGAATTTAATGCTTCTTTTCTTGTTTGCCCTAAGCGCATTTCTTCCAGAGCTATCTTGAACTCTTTAATGACCTCGCCTTTTTTCTTATTAACAACCTGGCTTAATGCTGCATCAAAACCTAATCCAGCCTCCAGACTTATCGTCAATAAATCCAAAATATCCGGCAGTTCTTTTCCAGCAACCTGGCTTCTTTTTTGGATTTTATTTTTTAAGAATAGCTTTGGATAAATAATTGACACTCCAAAGCACAGCAATACAATCAGCAGAATAACTTTAACATTCAAGCTTAAAAGGAGTCCTACTCCTCCTCCAATTAAAGGGAGAACTACATTGAAAATTATCTTTGCCATTTTAAATTCAACCGGACTAAAACCAAATGGTTGTCCAGCCTGCAGCAATTTCTGTTCAAGCTTAGATGCTTCTTCCTTTCCCAGCCGTTTGGTGTATTTTCGTTTAAACGAAACCCAGAATGGCTTAACTACCCTATGATAAAAGGAAAGTTCCTCTTCGACTGCATCTATTTGGTATGATGGTGTATTCGTGACAAAGTAAGCATGTACTCTTTTCTGAATATGCCCTTGTCTTTCCGCTACTATCCCAACTAAACCATATGTCAACAGGCAGATAAATAAAAAAAAGCTAACATACAAAGCCATTTATTTTACACCTCGATTGTAGTAATTTTACGTATTAATATAAATCCAATCATACCGCCTATTGCTCCGGCAATTAGCATTCCTATTCCAATTGGGTTTGTAAAAAGCGTTCCAATATATTCTGGGTTCATTAAATAGATAATAAAACCAAGTGCCACTGGAAGCAGACTGATAATCATACCGGATAGACGGCCCTGTGCAGTAAGTGTCTTAATCTGATTTTGAATTTTAGACCTTTCCCGTATTGTTTCTACAATCTTATTTAATAGAAAGGCCAGATTTCCTCCAACTTGGCGCTGGATGATAATTGCCTCCACCATTAATTCCAAATCTTCACTCGGTATTCTATCTTTCCATTCCACCAAAGCATCTTCCAGGGAGGTTCCGTAGCGCATCTTTTTTAATACCAGTTCTGCTTCTTCCTTTATCGGTGAGTAGGATTCCTCCGCTACCATCTGTAATGATTGCGGTAAACTAAAACCCGCCCTTAGTGAACCGATCATGGATGTAATCATACTTGGCAGTCCCATATTAAATTCCTTCATTCGCTTTTTTTCTTTTGATTTAAGCCATAAAGATGGAAATTGAAATCCTACAATGATGCCTATGATAGAAAACAGGATATTACCAGAAATTAAATGAAAAAGTCCTGCGGTAAAGAGTGCTCCAAGCCATTGAAAGGCGATGAACTCTTCCGGTTTTACAGGAACACCTGCGACGCTAAGTCGTTGTTCCAGTTTTCTCTTTTTCTTGCTTTGTTTTTTATTTTTCAATAAAAGCAGGCTGAGTTTCTGATTCATATCTTTTAGCAATTCCTTTAGGGATGTTTTCTTTTTTTTCACTCTTTCTCCCTTTTCGGAATTCCGTATTAAACTAATTGCTATGAGTAGTGTAAAAATGGTGATAAACATGGAAATTAATACGAAAATTTGCATGTTAAATCTCCACCTTTTCCGTGAATATCGATGTTGGAAGATGAATCCCTTCGTTTTCCATTCGTTCATAGAACTTCGGACGAATTCCAGTTGGTACGAGCTTACCGATAATTTTCCCATTCTGGTCAATACCGGATTGTTTAAATGTAAAAATATCCTGAAGCACAATAATATCTCCTTCCAGGCCCTGCACTTCCGTAATATTCGTGATACGACGTGTACCATCCTTCAGTCTGGACTGCTGGATAATCACATCCAATGCTCCTGCAATTTGTTCCCGGATGGCCTTTACCGGCAATTCCATTCCAGCCATAAGAACCATCGTTTCGAGTCGGGCAACCATATCTCTCGGGCTGTTAGAGTGACCTGTAGCAAGTGATCCATCATGTCCGGTGTTCATCGCCTGCAGCATATCGAGTGCTTCTCCACCACGCACCTCACCAATTACAATTCGATCCGGGCGCATACGCAGCGAGTTTCTTACAAGGTCACGGATGTAAATAGCACCTTTCCCCTCTATATTAGGGGGTCTTGTTTCCAGTGAGACGACATGGTCCTGACCAAGCTGCAGTTCCGCTGCGTCCTCAATCGTTACAATACGGTCTTTATTGGAAATAAATGAGGATAGTACATTTAACGTAGTGGTTTTACCTGAACCTGTTCCACCACTTACAAAAATATTTAATTTTGCTTCCACACTTGCCTTGATAAACTCTGCCATTTCTTCGTTTAATGTACCAAATCGAATTAAATCATTTATAGTAAATGGATCCTTGGAAAATTTCCGGATTGTAATGGTAGGTCCATTTAATGCCAGTGGTGGAATAATTGCATTTACCCTTGACCCATCCATTAACCGTGCATCCACCATTGGACTGCTCTCATCAATTCTTCTGCCAAGTGGGGCTACAATTTTCTCGAGCACTGCCATTACATGGTCATTGTCGCGAAACTGGATATTGGTAAGTCCCAGTTTCCCGTCACGCTCAGCATAGACCTGTTTTGGTCCATTTACCATAACCTCGGTCACACTATCATCAAGCAGCAAAGGATTGATTGGCCCATATCCTGTAAGGTCATTTTTAATTTCCTCTTTAAGAAGCTTCCAGTCCTTTACATCCTTAATGCCTTCATTTTCATTCAAAATCTCAGTGATGATGGAATCTAGGTCAGCGACGATTTCCTCAATTTCTTCTTCATTACGTTCCTTTAAAATATATTTAAAAATAAGGTTTTTTAATTCCATATAGTCATCAGACGGCTCGGGTGCATAGGATGTTTCGATTAGCGGAGGAGAAACTTCTACATGTATTATTTTATCCTGCTGAGTTGCCGGATGTTCAACTGCCGTACTATTATCCGCTGTTGTTTGTTCCTGAATATTTGCCTGACTCTTTGAATGTATTCTCGCTAATAAACTCATCTTTTATCCTCCTTGTTCCGTTCCCTTTAGTCGTATATGGTGGAGAAAACCTAATTTGCTTTTTGACTTTATTTTTTTATTTTCTTTTAAATGAAGCAAATCCCCTATAGCTTTTTCCAGCTCCTTTGTAAATGATGCCTTCGGATGACTGGTGACAAATGGAATCCCAATATCCAGTGATTGTTCCATTTGTTTATCTACTAATGGCAAAAAAATTATCTGTTCCATGTTGGTAAGTTCCGGTATATTTTTCGGCCGAATGACGGTTTGTGTTGTAAATCTATTGATTACTAAATGTGCCTTGTCTTTTATCCCCAGTAAATCAAGTGTTTCAATCATCAGTTTAGAATTCTTCAAAGCTGCCATTGCTGGTGTACTTACTACTAAAATTAGATCAGCTTGTTCCATCAATTGAATGTTCATATCGGTTAATCCTGCCTGTGTTTCCACCAACATAATTTCCGTGTTGTCTTCTAATCTATCAATAATTGCGCTTAGAAAATCCGGTGAGATTAATTCTGCAAATTCAGGCCTGTCTGGTGCAGGTAAAACTTTCACACTTGATGCATGATCCATCATATAGAAATAAATATTTTCTTTATCGTTACGCTCTGCTGCATCCTTTATCGTTAGGGATGGTTGGAGGTCGAATGCCAGGGCGATATCACCAAATTGAAGATCTGCATCGATGACACTAACTGTAATATTTTCTTTTGCCAGAAGTGCTGCCAGGTTAACAGTAATAGTTGTTCTTCCAACTCCACCAACAGCACTGCAAACTACGATCCGTTTTATATCCTGTGTCTCGGTCATACAAAGCCCTCCCTGAAATTTACTCCTTTTCCCCTTTGATAATCCGACTGCTGATCCAGCCTTTTTCTTTATCGGTCGTCTCTATCTCAAGCCAGATTCTTCCATCCTTATCTGTTTCCTGGTTACCAAGAAGCAGCAGAGTAGTTTCTTCCTTAACAACTTCGATTGGATTTGCCAAGAGACTTGGTGAATCCCGGATAATAGACTTGACTGGCAGTGTAACAATTTTGCTTGTAGCTTCCGTGATTTTTTCATCCGATTGATTCACTTCTTTATCTGCTGTTTCCTCATTTAAATCCGATTTACTGTAAAGCGCCAGCTGGAATAAACCACGGTTACTAGCATTGATCAGCTTTACGGTATCATCCTGATCTAGTTCAAGTGTGACAGATTGATAAAGGACTTGTTCGGCACCTTCTGCTTTTTTCTCGGTCATCCGTTCCCCAACCGCAAGTACACGAATCTTTTCAAGGATAATTTCTGTCTCTGGCTTTTCTCCAGATGTCAAAATCACATCCACGTAATCTTCCGGATGGATCAGGTTGGAGACACCACTAACATACATAACTTCTGCAGAAACTGCCCGATATCCCTCATTAATCTTCCGGGATACGACTTCTTTCTCCTCTGTTTTTTCTTGTACCCGATGATTCATGAGAATTTCACCCTGTTTGATATCAGCAGTTGCATATTTATTCAGCACGCTGTTTATATCTGTCACCATTTCTGGATGCACCTGATCTTCAGGGATTTCTTTTACCGCAACCTGCTCCTGTAATATTTGATGGTCACTTGGTATATCTGCTGCCGCTACCACCACTTGCACCATCTCAACTGATGGCTGTTCGGAAGCACTTGTTTCAGCAGTCGTATTGGTTATAAATAGATAAAATAATGCCGTGGTAATGATTCCTGATAGGACTGCAAGCAGCAGTACTTTCTTTGGTTTCATAAAATACACCTACTCTTCCAGTTTTATTGCATATGCTCCGCGATCTGCTGGACTGTTCTCACCGGTAATACCAGGGCCGGTCCGTTTGATGAATTTCCCTTTAACGGATTTATCCGTTTTACCCATGCGCTCAGAGACGTAAAAGTATGCAAAACCGGTTATTTTCACGCTCTGCATTTGATTTGTTGATTGACTATACGGTTTATAAACAACAACCAGCATGACCCTTGGGCAGTCCCTCTCCTGGTACTCACCATCAGGATATGGGCAGTTATCGATACGGTATTTAATTCCGTCTCTCGTTGGACCAGCGATATCACCTGTCTGCGTATTTACAATGTCGCCTACCTTCAGGCTTTCATCAAATCCATGTGTTAAGGTTTCCTTATAGTTTTTTGCTCCCGGTCCTTCTAGTGCGAGTACACCAAAGTTACCACTTACAGAATCACCAGCATCTACCTTCAGTTCATAGGTTTGTTCATACACCAACTCAACAGAATCACTAATGCCTAAAGGTACAGCACCCCTAGCCTCTCCCATTGGCTTTACGCCAGCTTTGGCATCCACTGTAATGGGCACAGAATCAATTCCAAATAATGTTGCAAAAAAAAGTGGGACATCTTTTGCAAGTTCAACATGGAGTTGACGATTCGGTTCTATATTCACCTGTAATGAACTATTCTGTTCATCATGGGATAGCAGTATCTGGTTAACGACTTCATTGACAGCAGTTTCTGAGTTCACGATTTCCTGGGCACCTGATAATGCAGCTGCATTCGCTGTTTTTTGCAGGTGGCTTTTGGAAACATATAAGTTCCCGCCATCGATGACAAGACCAACCATGGCAAGAATGGCACTCATCGCCAGCGCTACTAGGATAAGTGCATTTCCATCTTCATCTTTTCTAAACTTTTGATAGATTAATCTCATCCGCTCACCTCATTCAACCCGAATCGTGGAATTGGTACTTATCGTGTAGGGAATTGCTGCTCCCCCAAGTACATCCATAAATTTCTCTGGATAGGAGAGTGATACCGTAACGTAATCGCCTGCTTTCCGAACACCATCACCAGGAGAGATAGTTACTTGAAGCTTGGAACCATCCCCATTAAACTGATTGATTGCATAGGTTCGAATCTCAGTATCACTTTGACCAAGTCCGCCCATACGCACCGATTCCTGTGCAACCATTTCAAGCTGCAAATGCGTATACAGGATTCTGCCAAAATCAAAAATTCCGACCAGCAACATTAGCAAAATTGGCAGAACCAATGCGAATTCTACCAATGACTGTCCATCCTGTTTTCTGATCATAGAAGACTCATACCTTGTAATAGTAGACCAACAAACGCCCCACCAACTATGGCTACACCATATGGATAGGTTGCTGATAATGATCCCTTTGTTATAACTCCTTGAACCTTATTTCCGCCTATGATACTTGAAAAATAGTATGCGAGAGATTTAAGCATATTTCCGCGTAATAAAATAATTAAAACTGCAATCAGTCCACCTATAATTGCTATATATATAAATGACTGGAAGACAAATGCTCCACCCTTCATCGCACCAATCAGTGCAAGCAACTTCACATCGCCAGCTCCCATACCACCCATAAAATAAGGAATAAGCAGTAAACCAAAACCTATCAAAAAACCAATGAAAGAATGGCTAAGTGCTTCCCAGCCGCCAGTTGTGAACTGGTAGATAAATGTAATTAATAGTGCAGGGTAAATCACTTTGTTGTAGATCATTCTGTTTTTAATATCAGTAATTAAACATATTAGTAAAATAACAATAAGGAAGATATCAATCATGAGGTCCATCCTTTCATTCGTTGTTTGATAGTAATGAGGGGACCCTAAAGTATAGAGTCCCGTAATAGCTGAAACTTAAAGTGTAAAGATTTCTTATCCCTCTGCATTTGGATCTGACGTATAACCCGTTAATTGGTCTGTTAATCCTTTAAAAATATTACCAATTTGATCACCTAGCAAAGATAATGTTACGATAACTGCCACCGCAATCAATCCCAAAATCAACCCATACTCAGTCATCCCTTGTCCTTTTTCCTCAATAAATAATCCTTTGATTTTGTTTAACATTCAAAATCTCTCCTTTAATATATATAATTTTTTTATTTGATTTCCTCATAAATTCTAGTCAACTAAGTCTACCTTCTGTCCAACAACGGTAGGGGTGTTTCGAATCGTGCCGGCTGAAAGCTCAATCACTGATTTTACGTTCATAAATTTCTTACCTATTTTTCCCGGCTCCAAATCTTCCTCGATCCCAACGATTTCTTTTTCTTTATTAAGATAAATAATATCAATGCTAAATTTCATAAAAAACGTATGAATCGCTGTACAAGGAGTTATATGAAGGGCTCCGTTTTCCGGCATGCTTTCTGTCAGCATCAATCCTTTAAAACGAGACCAGAATGTATAGGCTCCATCTACACGTTCAGCAATTACTTCATCTGTATCTATATTGACCAGTTTGATTTTCAGCACCTCCTGCTCATTTTTTAATTTCGTGTAACTTGTTGACCAACTTACAATCCCTATTATGCATTCCAGCAGACATAAAAAATATCCCCCACCATTCCTATTATTGAAAGCTGCTTTTTAATAGGAATGCATTCCTATTCCTAGAACCGAAATGTCTTGGATAGGAAAGCTTATGGGAATAGGTAGCTTCTAGTCTGTTAGAATCCTGTCAGTAATCGAATGATCACACTGAGCATATGTACAAGGGTCATGACAACCGCTATCAGCGACCCTATGGCTGCAACGAGATTGTATAAAGTTCCGAACAACCGCTATCAACGACCTTATGACTGCGTTGGGATCGCATAAAGTCCCGGACAACCACTATCAACGACCTCATGACTTCGATGAAATCACACAAAGTCCGTGACGACCGTTATCAACGACCTTTCAACTAAAATAAGACCACATAAAGTCCGTGAGCAATAAAAAACCCCTCATTTCTGAGAGGTCTAACTGGTGTGATATTTCAATTGATAGACTTTGGAGATAGCATGGGCCCGGTCTGGCACATCAAGCTTTTGGAAAATTTTCGTCACATGATTCTTGACCGTATGCCCGCTAATATAGAGTTCCTGGGCTATTTCTTTATTGTTTAAACCCTGGATGACAAGATCAAGTACCTCCTGTTCCCTTGGAGATAGATCCATTTCCTTGATGGTACTTGTAACGGAGTCAATACGTTGGACTGCAGCATTTTCATCAACCAGAGTGAGTTCCTGTTCAACAATCTGACTTTCCCTCACCAGTGCAATAAACGCCCGTACCATTTCTATCCCTTGTATTTGTTTAGGGATGGCTTCCAGTGCCTTATTTTCATTATATATCTTTGCCAATGCATATACCTGGCTCCCAATGCACGCTTCTTCCCATGATAGTGTAGTAACCTCAATCAATTCCTTCCCCTCTTTAACAATTAAATCGATTTTTTTATTAGGAAAGATTTCCCTAATGAATTGAGGCGTATAGTAGGATAAACGGCATGCTTGTCCAATTTCTTTTATTGTAAGTGCATCCAATCCAAGCTTCATCGCAAGTCGCCCGGCAAGATTTGCAGTTTCCTCGTTTTCAATATATGCTTCTTTGTCAAATTGTTCTATTGCCCGATAAAGCGTATTTACCCGATTATCTTCAACTTCCGCTTCTTCTTGATGAGCCAATTGCATAGATACTCCACCAATAATGGATAGGGTTTCTAAGAAATTAACGTGTTCCTGAAGCTGTGGCTCCGATTGTTTAGGAATTCCAACACAAAGGACACCGTTGATATTTCCTTTTGTAAACAGCGGGCATTCAACCACTCGTTCACCCTCATCAGTTACGTATACCTGGGGGGCTTTTATTTCAACTTGTTTCTCACCTGCTAGATAGCGTTTTACAACGTCCTTTGCATATACTCCAATATCATGACTGGCATTTCCGCGGGAGATCAGCTTAACTTTGTCGTTCTTGCGATCTTTAAGTATGAGACAGGAGAAGGTACCTTCAACTAAATTAACCCCTATATCTACTAAAATATATACAATTTTTTTCATATCGGGAGTCGATACCATTAATTTGCATATCTCAATAAGAGATGATAATCGACGCAGCTGTTCATCATTTTCCCGTTGCAGGGTGTTAACTACTGAGTGAGTTTCCAGCATAATTGCAAGTGTCTTCCCTACTTCCATATCTCCTGTTGAAAAGCCTTCTTTATGGATGTTTCCACAGAATAGTAGTTTCGTAGAATGGTCATATTGTTTTATCGGAAAACAAAGCATTGATTTTGGCTTAAACTGATGTCTTTTAAAGAAAATGGACCTGGGATCTCTATCAATATTTTCCCAGTAATCAGATTCACCGGTTAAAAGAACCCTTCCTAAAAACCCTTCCCCTGGAGAAAATTGCGCCCCTCGAAACGCATCTATTCCTTCGCCAATTACTTCTGTAACTGTATATAAATCTTCCTTTTCCTCTGCTAGACCGATAAACTCAAAAATAGTATTTCCAGCAAAAAAATCACGCAATAATTGCGTTACTCCTCTTTCCCGTTCCTGAACACTTTGTTGGAATAATTCATTTTGTACTGCTAAAAAAGCCGAATCTTTTTTCTCCGTAAGCAATAGGTATACAAGCTCACCTAGCTTTTCCATCCTCTTCATCCACCCTTGTTTTTTACCAGAGGTAATCAGTGGTGTCTTAGCTAGAATAGAATCCCATGCCACTTCTTTTCCATATGTGTTTTGAAGTTGATCTTTTATAAGTCCCTGGGTCTGATCCTCAATCATTAAACCTGCCCACATATAATACTTTTTTCCATTCTCTAAAACGATCGAATTGGCCAATATATATATTCCTGGAAAGATATCATATAGAACCGGTGTCGTGATCCTTGTTTTCTGTATACTTTCCTTTACTTTTTTAAAAATAGAATCCTGCTCCTGATTCAGAAGGACATTACATAAATCATTTTCCCCTTGAGGTGCTAGAAAGACTTCCCCTTTTTCATCTGTCATCCATATCGTAAAATCAAATTTAGCTGCATATACATGTTGTAACTCTTTCAAAAGTTCCAGGTTTTGAATCATACACTTTCCACTTCCCCTGAAAGATCAATATCTTGAATCACTCTAGGTTCCTGATAACGATACAGTGGGGATGCTTCATCGCCTAGCAGCTGAAGGATTCCTTGTTTTAACAGCAGATCTATAATTGGTAGAATGTCTTCTACTTTTCTCCCTAGCCTAATGCTAATCCCTTCCGGTGATTCAATCATGTAGGGATTGGATTGAAACAGCATGGTGCATTCCATTTGAAGTGGAATCAGTTCTTTATTAACCATCATAATTTACCTCCTTTATATCAAGCGTATATATGGGGATTCTTTCATATTTTCCAGCAGGTAAGGCTTGGAAATATCACCATTTGAAGCTTTTGTAATCTGCAAATATTGATAAGATCCATCTACCCACGTTTTCAAAACGCCGTTACATGAACGTTCCAAAAAAGATGCTACATTTATTCCAACTTCCTTAAAATTACATAGCACCAATACGGTCATACCCATTGACCTTGCATATGCTGTTTCAGATGCAAAGTTTCTTAATACATAATCTGTTCCACGTTCATTAATAATTGCATTCAGATCATAGTAAACGAACCATTTTTTATCATGCTTTAAATCATTTTTAATTTGCGGATATAACTCATATCTCAAGAAATGATTATATTTATCATTTTCTAGGTCATTCACATGAAACACTGCATTTTTCCAATCAGGAGAAATGGGACGATTATAATGTTCAATAAAGTACATTTTCTGTTCTTCTATTACCTTGTTTAAGTCTACTTGATGAAGCTTTAGAAGCGCCGCAAGTTCCTCTATCGATTGAATACTGGAGAGAATTGTTAACAATTGATCTCCTGCTTTTATCCGTTCTGCCAGAATGGATGTAATAATGTTGCGGTAATTTGCTTTACTGTTTGTGTCCAGCATATAGATATTTGCTTTATCCAATCCGCCGCCTAAAATATCGTCAAGGGATGATATCCCTGTTTTCAAACGAAATTCTGATTGTGCATCCTGAATATCTGCAACCGTTTTACTGGCTAATATAACGTACACACCAATTTCTGTGATGCGATAAATATGTTCCCCTTCAATAATACTGCTTCCCCTCATCTTTAGTACCTCGAGTGTTCGCTGGCGAAATAATTGCAAATGTTTTTTTAATGATAATCGAATAAGACCATCGAAGATAAAATGCTCAAAAGGTACATGATTAGAATCAAGATTTGATTGCTCTTGAATAAGCAGGGAAGTAAGTTTAAATTTTCTCAAAATATTACGTAACGTATATAATATCTGTCGGCCTTTTATCTCACTATCCATATTTAAGAACTTCAAAAGACTGATACTATCAATGACAATTCGCTTGCAATCAATCTCATTTACCATTTGTTCGAACAAACCATTTGGTGTTAGCATTTGGTCAATTAATGTATCAGGTGAAAGAGAGATAACGCGTAATTGATTCTGACGCTCCAAGGCACGCAAGTCCCACCCAAATCTGTTCATATCCGTATAGATTTGATCAGGGAATTCCTCGAAGGTAATAAACATCCCATTCTCACCATAGTCATGAATTCCATTGTAGAGAAATTGGATACCGAGTGTTGTCTTTCCTGTTCCGGGTGCACCTTCAGCAATTATTGCTGATCCTCTCGGGATGCCACCTCCCAGAATTTCGTCCAAGCCTGTAATACCTGTAGCAGCTGTATGCAATGATATCTCCCCCTTATCGTTTTCTATGTTGTATTACTTGTATAGGATAAAGGAATGATATAACCTATAATATACTAGAAATAACCGTTTTATATATCCCCTACTGTTCCCATTTTGTATTACATCTTTTACTACTCTTTGTTTACCCCTATCAATAGGACTATAACCAGGTTATTTACCTACTTTCTATCCATCTCTGATTTCTATTAGTAAACTGGCAGAAGAAGTTAAAGATGGAGAATAAAAAAATAAGACTGCCTCATTATAGGCAGTCTTATTGTATTTATATTCTATCTATTGGCGAAAAACTCCTCCGCCTCTTCCAAGTATTTCTCCTGGGAAGGATTTAAATCATATTCTTCCTCTATTGCAGAAACTGGACAAACCGCTTTACATGCACCACAATCAATACAAATATCGGGATCTATGTAAAACTGTTTTACACCTTCTTCTATACAATCCACCGGGCAGACACTGACACACTCTCCAGCTTTCTCACCCTGGCAGGCATCTAAAATTACAAAAGCCATCTATTTTTACCCCCTTATACGCTAAAAAATTATTCAATTAAATGATAATGCTTTAACTTTCGGAAGTAAACCTTTTGGCTTAAACTTACTTATTTGTGTGAATAGATTTTTATGTTTCATATAAATCTATTTTGGGAAAAGATATAATATATTAAAGGAAAGAAGGAGTTTTTTTAATGAGAACCTATAGTGTTACACCAAATGTAGATGCATCGGCATGGTTCGTGAAATTAGAGGATGTTGCCCCCGAGGAAGTATATGATATAAAATCGGAAGCAATCGAGGCGGCTGAACAAATGGCTCAGGAAAACACCCCAAGTATAGTGGAAATACTTGATGAAGACCATAATGTTATCGAGGAAAAAAAATATAAAGGACTATAGGACACCTCATGTAGGTGTCCTATTCATCTGCTGGCGACTCACAAGATGTGAACTATGGCTATTTATATGTAAACAATGTCATTTCACCTTATTCCGCAATAAAAGAAGGGAAAAACTCAATAGCTTGAGATTCTCCCTTCTTCTATATTACTTCTTCAATTTCGCTAATGCTTCAGCAAGTGCATTATTCTTAAAGCCATCATCCTGTTTCTTTAAATACTTATTAACATCTGTTTTCGATACTTTATGGTTCTTCTCTTTTTGTTTACGGGCATTAAAGGCTGACAATTTTTCTCTGTGTCCGCATTTACATGTAAATATTTGGCCTTCGCCTTCACCACGGAGTTCCAAGCGTTTATGGCAATTTGGACAGCGGGCATTCGTTTGTTTAGCAATGTTCTTCTTATGTCCACATGAACGATCCTGACAGACAAGCTTACGTCCATGTTTATTATTAATTTCCAGCATGAGCTTTCCGCAATCCGGACATTTTGTACCTGTCATATTGTCATGCTTGAATCTCTCATCACTATTTTTGATTTCGTTAACCGCTTCTTTTGTATATGCTTTAATTTCAGCGATAAACTTCTCCTTTTTCAATTTACCTTCTGCAATAAGTGCAAGCTTTTGCTCCCATTCAGCTGTTAATGCAGGTGAACGCAAATCTTCTGGTACCAGTTCCAGCAGTTGGCGACCAGTGGAAGTTAAATAGATATACTTCCCTTTCTGTTCCATGTACATATTGTTAAACAGTTTTTCAATAATATCGGCACGTGTGGCAACAGTTCCGATACCACCAGTTTTATTAATGGTGGTTGCCAAATGCTTTTCATCTGAGCCCATATACCGGACAGGATTTTCCATCGCATGAAGTAATGCACCTTCCGTAAAACGTTCCGGCTGCTTGGTTTCGCCTTCCGTAAGAGAAATTTTTATATTAGCGAATTCATCGCCTTTGTTAATGACCGGCAAACGCTGATCATCATTTGCCTCCTCTTCATTGGTACTATTATTGTAGATTTCTTTCCATCCTAGTTTTTTAATCACTTTTCCTTTTGCAACAAACTGCTCGTTTCCAATAGAAGCAGTAATTGTAGTTTGTTCGAACTCATATGGATCGGACAATACAGAAAGGAAACGTTTGACTACAAGATCATAGATTTTCCGCTCTCGATCATCCAAATCTGTCAAAATCACTGACTGCTCTGTAGGGATAATTGCATGGTGATCAGATACTTTTGCATTATCAACAACCGCTTTGGATAATTTTAAATCTTTCTTCATAATTTTCGCTGCAGCCTTGGAATATTCATCCACTCCACATGCTTTTACACGTTCCTTTAATGTTGGAACAATATCTGTTGTAATGACACGTGAATCAGTTCGTGGATAGGTTAATACTTTATGCTGTTCATAAAGTTTTTGCATAATGGACAATGTTTGCTTACCAGAAAAATTGAAGATCCGGTTTGCATCACGTTGTAACTCTGTTAAGTCGTAAAGCTGTGGTGCAAATTTTTTCTTGTGATTTTTATCGATTTGAGTGACCGTAGCTTGCTTACTTTTTAACTGACCTACTAAAGTATCTGCCTTCTCTTTGGAAAACAAACGTGAATTATTTTTTCCATCCTGCCATACAAGTTTAAATCCTTTATCTGTTTTCGCTTCAATTCCATAAAATTTACGAGGTCTAAATTCCTTTATTTCATTTTCCTTTAAAGCAATCATTGCCAATGTCGGTGTTTGGACACGGCCACTGGAAAGCTGTGCATTATGTTTGGTCGTCAGTGCTCTTGTTGCATTCAAGCCAACATACCAATCCGCTTCTGAACGTGCCACAGCAGATTCATATAAAGATATATAATTTGGTCCGGGCTTTAGATTTTTGAATCCATCACGAATCGCTTTATCTGTAACAGATGAAATCCATAAGCGTTTCACCGGCTTTTTCACCCTTGCCTTTTCCAAAATCCAACGGGCAACAAGCTCCCCTTCACGTCCTGCATCAGTTGCGATGACAATCTCACTAACGTCATTACGGTTTAGTTGGGTTTTAACCGCACTGAACTGCTTCCCCGTTTTTTTAATGACAACAAGTCGTAAATCAGTTGGAAGCATCGGCAAGTCCTCCATCCGCCAAGTTTTATATTTATCATCATATGTTTCTGGATCTGCCAATGTAACGAGATGCCCAAGTGCCCATGTAACAATATATTTGGAACCTTCCAGATAGCCATTACCTTTTTTTGTACAACCAAGTACTCTTGCGATATCACGGCCAACGGATGGTTTTTCTGCTAAAACAACTATTTTACTCATTTCTAAAAATCTCCTCTTCTAATCGTGTTCAAAAAGGATCGGGAAATTCATAGGTATCATTTTCACCCGACTTTTGAACATCCTTCTAAAACATCTATTGTTACTTTATCATAATTACCCACATCCGTGCATTATTCCAAACAGCAAGTAACACCAAATGCCTGAATTCCATATTATACTCTAGAAACCTTGAAGAGGATGTTCATGATGTTCATATATACTGGGTTAATATTATTGGTTATCGCAGTAAGTTTGGATGGATTTGGTGTTGGAATTACCTATGGGATACAGAAAATAAAAGTACCGATCATAGCATTATTGATTATCATGCTTTGCTCCGGATTGATTGTCTATACATCGATGGTTATTGGGGACTTATTAAGCATCTTTATTACAGAGAAGACTGCAAAGATTCTTGGTGGGTCTATTTTAATTTTGCTTGGTTTGTTTTCATTCGTGAATATAATACGCTCCAGATTGAAAAAGTCACAAACCAATCAACCGAAAATTCCCCAGGCGACGAAAATTGACCATTTGAAAACTGTCATTACTACTCCAGACAACGCTGACCTGGATCGTTCCGGTAGTATATCGTGGGGGGAGGCATTTTTACTTGGCCTTGCACTGGCACTCGATGCATTTGGAGCCGGTATCGGTGCATCCATGCTAGGCTATTCACCACTCCTTACAGCACTACTAACAGCATGTATGAGTGGCTTTTTCTTATACTTGGGAATGAGCTTAGGTACTTTTCTAGCAAAAAATAAAAAACTACAGCAATTAACCCTTTTGCCCCCTGCATTATTAATCGGGATTGGGATTTTGAATTTGCTTTAACCCACTTGAGACATATGTCTGAGACCAACCAGAACTCCTATGAAAATATAAGAGGATGAGGCCGTATGATACAGCCTCATCCTTTTTATAATGCTTTCACTTGGCCACCATCAACAATTAATGATTGACCCGTGATATAAGTATTTGCGCCCGAAGCCAGAAAGACAATAGCCTTTGCAAATTCCTCTGGCTGGCCAAACCGTTTCATTGGAATCTCCTGCTCTGATTCTTCCATAACGATTTCTGTAGAGACATTCCGTTTCTTAGCTTTCGCTTTATTTAACGCAACAATTCGGTCAGTCTCGATAGTTCCTGGGCCGACTGTATTAACTAAAATATTATCCGCACTTAATTCCTGTGCCAGTGTTTTAGCAAGACCGACGATGCCAGGTCGCATGGTATTTGACAGGACTAAGTCGTCCAAACTCTGTTTAATCGATGAGGAAGCAATATTTACAATATGACCACGGTTCTGCTTTTGCATAATCGGTACAACCGCCCTTGTTGCTCGGACAAAACTGAGTAAATTTAATTCAAACGCATGATACCAATCATCATCGGACATATCCAGAAAACTTCCTGATGGCGGTCCTCCTGCATTATTAATCAGTACATCAACCGTCCCATTCCATAAAACGGCTTTTTCAACTAGCTGATGTATATGGGCTTCATTTTTCATATCACATACAGCATAATCAATCTGATCATTTCCCGTCTCCTGTTTAATTTCATCTATCGTTCTTTGTAACGACGCTTCTGTACGGCTGCTAATTAGAACATGAGCACCTTCTCTGGCAAATTCTGTTGCAATTGCTTTGCCTAGTCCATTACTAGATGCAGTTACAATGACAGATTTTCCTTTCAAATCTAATTCCATTTGCAATCCCCCATTTTGTCATCTTTCTGACTATTATAGCAAATTGAAAACGATAGGTCGCCTCCTAAAGGTTTTTTTAAAAGAGTCTGTTCAATCTATGATGCCAATATTTGAGTCTTGAAGGTCGTGGTGGCTTGGCTTTGAATAGTAGAGAAGCTAAGCGACTCGATTCGAACTTATCAGTTGGTGGCTTTTCGTAATCCTCTTTCATCATTTAAAACATTATCTTCTTTCGGTTCTTTCTTTCTCTGAAATAACTTTTAAGAAAGAATACACCTAATGCTATTGCAACAAATATTCCGCTAAGAATGACAATTAGTGAAAACCATTCAAAGAAGGCGTACCCCATGATTGTCGATATATTAAACCCTTCTTTCCAGTCTTCAATAACAAGGTTCATTCCGAAAATCCCGGAAATAACCATATAAGTCGTTAATATTTGGAGTAAGTAATTCATTCGCTTGTCATTTAGTTTTTCTTGGTTTTGGTAAAGTGTTTTTAATGTATCCTTTACATCTGCATACAAATGATCAATTCGTAAAATCCGTTTCGCATAATCGTAAATTTCTGTTCCCGATTCCGTACTATTAATAGTAGGAAGATAATACTTGGAAGAAAATTTAGTAATCATAACGATTAATAATTCCGTATTGTATTGGTCCTTTATGACATCTACTTCGGCATGATCATGAGAAATTTTAAGCAAAACGATTTTGTAATATAAGAGCAGAAAGATTGAATAAAAATGTTCTCCATACATTTGACTTGCTAATCTCTCCTCAAGACTTCCGCTCTCTCTTGTGATACATGAGAAATGATGTTCACTCATCACATAATACGTTCGATCACTCCACCTGTCATACACCTTATCTTCACAATATCTGGAAATATAGGCAGGGTTAAAGGCACCTGCAAACCGTTCCCCATCAGGCCCATATCCATTCAACTTTCCTGTTCGGTACAGATTGGTTTCAGAAATACTCTCCCCGTTGTAATTGATATAACTTATGACATACATACGCTCATCGATGAAAAATGGCAAGCTTCCAAAATAGGAATCTTCCTTTTTTGCATTTATGACATATTCACCAAGTGGTGGAATCAATTCGCTAAATATGTAATCTTTCACTGTTTGGTAGGTTTTTTCACCACACTTCACTTCTGTTAATTCATCTTGTTCCGAAATCTGTTCCATCTTCCGGAAAACGTCTCCAAAATAAAGAACATCATCGAAGCTTAGATTTTCTGGCAAGGTAACTCTCAAATTAATGAAACCAATATGGAACGGGCATACAAATACATCAACAGATTCCAATATAAAAGTTGTCTTTAAAAATGGAGCATTCAAACTGCATTGCCTATTCATCTTTTTCGAAAACCTTCTAATTCCTTCTATATCTTTATGTTTTTCAGGAAATAGAATCTGTTTAATATTAGGCATAAAAAAGTGGTCCAATGACCTAGCAGAAATTCTATCTTTCCCATAAAACATTACCTCTTGGCTTTGATCACTAAGGTCAAAAAATATAAATCCTTCTTCCAGCAATCTTTCTGCAAACGATTCTATTTTTTCCCCGCGGAGTAAAAAAGGAAAAAGATATTGTTGTACAGACCTTTTAACACGAATATCACTTTGGATATCTATTGAAGAACCCATATTCACTCCCCCTGCATGCCGAGCTGTTAATCAGTAAATACCCTTTGAAGGGAAAAACAAACAATTCAGTAATGCTACTAAAACACACAAAAACCCGCAGACCAAATCGTCAGCGGGCAATTCATGCATATTTAAACTAAATTAAAGAAATAATAAAACCAATCACAACGATTGCACCTATAATCATAAGAATAGTACGTAACATACGGATTCATCCTTTCCAGTAAAAGTCGTTTTCAAGTTCGCATATATATAAGTTACCCAATTTGTTTTGAATAAAAACATATACGTTTACGAAATCAGATTTAACAGGATCGTGAGTGTTACAATACTTATCAACGTAGAAATTAATGTAATACTTGAAACCAACTCTGGTTCTGTATCAAATTCAATGGCATACATTGTCGTTGTTGCAGCAGTTGGCATTGCCGAAATAATAATGAGAACTGTTCCGATTAGTGGATCCACATTGAAAATTAAAACAAAAAGGAATGCAATCAATGGTGCGATAACCATTTTCAATGTAACGGCAGATATAACAACCTGCCAATTCAACTTCAAGCCGGTAATCGAACCAAGCTGCATCCCAAGCATAACCATCATTACCGGGATTGCCGCTTCACCTACCATGGATAATGTGGAGTGTACGGATTCTGGAATGGCAATGGAAAAGGACAGGAAAATAAATGCCAACACAGCTGCATAGGTTGTTGGCATCTTCAGCACATTTTTAAGCGCACGTCCCATACCACTTGTACTTCTCGATGCATAATAAACCCCGAAGAAGTTATTTTGCAGCCCTTGTACAACCATAATAAAAATCGCATATGGAATCGCCGCACTTCCCACACTAAAAAGCACGACAGGCAAGCCGTAATTCCCAGAATTCATAAAACCAGACGCCAAAATCGATGCACTTTCTATATTCGGCCCCCATTTAAAGATTTTTGCCAATATCTTATTGAGAAAAACCATGGCATAAAATAAAACAAACATATAAATAAGAATAACTAAAAATCCACTGTTAAAGTCTGCATCATATAACGTAATAAATACTAAAGCAGGTGATAATATGTACAGGCAAACTGCTGATACTGACTTCACATCCAATACCCGAATCCGTTGTAAAATAAAACCGGATGCAAAAACTGCCATTATTGGAATAATAACATTTAAAAATAAACTCATTTTAACATCTCCAAACAAATAATCTATTCATAAGTCTACCATATGGATTCCATACCCATCATTTTAATTAACCTGGCAAAAAGATTTGACAAATCGTTTCATACATGAGATAATAGTCAAGTTATCAAAGTAACAGTAAGTGATCTGGCATTCTACAATGTATTTGTTTTTGAAGATGCTTATTCACACTGGCGCGACTAAGGGGTCGCAAGGACGTAAGAGCAGGTAGGGCTTACGTTGCTTAAGTTAGAGAACTAGGAAAGCGTAAGCGATTGTTGCGAGTAGCATACGCTAACCAACCAGTGGAACATGTACCGCGGTTAAGTGAAATTTCTGTATCTAAAATTTCCCACCCGATAATTAATCGGGATTAAAATAATATCTTATGTGTTACTTTATAAACAAAGGGGTACTCTTTTAGTAAGGGGTGCCCCTTTTCCAATACATATAAATGAAAGTAGGAAAGAGACATGAATTTATTACCAATTGGTACGATCCAGCCGATGACAGTAAACCGAACGATTGATACCGGCTATGTTTTAATAAAAGACGGCCAGGAAGCCCTTTTACATCACAATGATACGGAAAATAACCTTGAAGTTGATCAAGTGGTCGATGCTTTTTTATACAATGATAAAAAAGGCAATCTAATCGCAACAACAAAGCTTCCATACGTATCGATGGATGTATATGATTGGGCGGAAGTAGTGGAAGTTATGCCGCATCTTGGCGTTTTCGTGAATATTGGGATTGCAAAGGAAATGCTTGTATCAAAAGATGATCTGCCACTATTTGAGAGCGTCTGGCCAACACCTGGTGACAAGTTGTTTGTTACGCTTGGCAAAGACCGAAAAGGCAGATTACTGGCAATACCTGCAACAGAAGGAATTGTTGAAAGAGAAGTTGAGTCTGCACCAGAAGAATTAATAAAGCAATCCGTAAGTGGTACCATTTACTTCACGGATAAAGAAGGTTCTGCAATGATAACCACGGATAACCACCGTGGATTTATTCACCGCACGGAACGCAAATCAGAACCAAGATTAGGTGAATTCGTGCAAGGAAGGGTAATCGATGTGAAGGATGACGGTTCCATTAATGTTTCGCTTCGTCCTCTAAAGCAGGAAAGCATGGGATCAGATGCCGAAGCAATACTCGAGAAGCTCGAAGCAAACGATGGCGTAATCCCTTTCAGCGATAAAAGCGATCCCGAAGATATCCTTGGTACTTTCCAAATAAGCAAAGCTGCATTTAAACGTGCGTTAGGCAAACTGCTAAAAGAAGGTAAAATCGAACAGCGTGATGGTAAAACATACTTAAAATAATGGCCCTTTGATTAATCTCTCTGGGGCTGCTCTTACTCGCCCTCCTCTTTTACAAAATGGCCAAATAAAAAATGCAGAATCTGTTTACAGAATCTGCATTTTTTATTAAGCATTCACATTTCGATAAGAGTCCATAATCGATGAGATGATAAAACCAATTGCTGCTGAAAACATAGCTGCAATTCCCCATCCACCAAAACCTGCTCCAAGCATGTCTACTTTCGGAGCGAACGAAGCAACTAATAATAATAATATTCCTACAATCCCTAAAAATAAGCTTATGTAGTATGGAGAATGCGATTCTTTAGAGGTCATTTTAACCAAAACAATGTTTGCAATTAATGTAATTGCTGTCAAAATTGCTCCAATTGTAATTACTGCCTGTACCATATCTTTCACCCCAATTATAGTAAATTACACTACTTATAGTCTACAATTTAACGGTAGCAAAGTCAATCAGATTATTGTTTTTAAAGTATGAATTGATTCGCTATCAGTACAATCTATTTCGTATCACAAAATCAATTACTTCGTATTGATTCTGCCTACTTGTCCATCTTCCAGTCTTACTTTTATTCCATGGGGATGAAACTCCGATTTTGTAAGTAAATCTTTCACAACTCCAGCAGTCGTTCTACCTGTTCGCTGGTCTTTTTTTAAAATAATTTCCACTTCTAGTCCTGGGTGGATATTTTTTCTATATCTGCCATCAACTGCCATTTTTATCGTCTCCTATCATTTATCATACATCTATCATACCATTTCGAATAGTAATCTCCAATTGATGTATCATTTCACATAACTAAACAATTAGGAAAATGTTAAGGGGGAAAAAGTGTTTATTTTACGAAAAGGTTTTATCATGTAAGATAGAGATATTTATTCTAGTAAGTCGAATAATAACTTAGATAACTACATATATCCAAGGGGGATTAAAATGCTACAATTTGACGACTATTCCTATGAAAGACCTTTGCTAGGGGATGAACAGGCTAAATTCAAGGAGCTTATAAAGGTGTTTACCGACAGTCAATCCGTTGAAGGTGCTATCGATTCGATCAAGCGAATAAATGAATTTCGCAATCGACTCTCAACACTTTTCAATTTAGTTTATATACGTTCATCAATAAATACGAAGGATGAATTTTATCAAAAGGAACGGGATTATTTTGATGAAATCGAGCCTGAATTGAAAGAAATGGATACCGACTTTTATAAGGTATTGGTGAAATCACCTTTTCGTAAAGCATTAGAAAAGCAATTTGGCTCGCAATTATTCCAAATTGCAGACTTTGAAATCAAATCATTTTCTCCTGAGATTATTAGTTTACTTCAAAAGGAAAATAAGCTCGCCTCCGAATATTCCAAGCTCGTGGCCTCTGCTGAAGTTGAATTCCAGGGGAAAACATATACACTAGCACAGCTCGGACCATTTGCGCAAAGTAAAGACAGAGAGCTTCGTAAACAAGCTATCACAGCAAATGCGGGATTCTTTGCAGAACATGAGGACCAATTTGATTCCATCTATGATCAGCTTGTTAAAACTCGTCATGAAATTGCTATAAAACTAGGTTTTAGCAATTTCGTTGAAGTCGGGTATTTGCGAATGCAGCGAATTGGTTATACTCCAGACATGGTTAAAGTATTCCGAAAACAAGTTCGGAAATCCGTTGTCCCATTGGCAACCAAACTGTATGAAAAACAGGCTGAAAGAATCGATGTCGAGTCCTTTAAATTTTACGACGAAAATTTTAAATTCAAAAGTGGGAACGCAAAACCCGGGGGATCACCAGAATGGATTATCGAAAATGGCAAAAGAATGTATGCGGAGTTATCGGATGAAACTAATGAATTTTTCAATTTTATGTTAGATCGAAACCTATTGGACCTCGAAGCTAAAAAAGGTAAAGAAGCTGGTGGATATTGTACATTTATTGAAGACTACGGCGCACCATTTATCTTTGCTAACTTTAATGGCACTTCAGGAGATGTCGATGTTCTAACACATGAAGCAGGTCATGCGTTCCAAGCCTATTCTAGCCGAGCCATCGATGTTCCAGAGTATATTTTCCCTACAAGCGAATCCGCTGAAATTCATTCAATGAGTATGGAGTTTTTCACTTGGCCATGGATGGAGCTTTTCTTTAAAGAAGATGCTGATAAATATAAGTATGCACACTTAACAGACGGTTTGCAGTTTCTGCCATATGGTGTAGCTGTTGATGAATTCCAGCATCTTGTATATGAAAACCCGGAGTGGACACCAAAGGAAAGAAGAGATGCATGGAAGAAACTTGAAAAAATTTACTTACCACATCTTGATTATGATGGGAATGAATACTTGGAGTCAGGGGCTTTCTGGCAGCGACAAGGACATATTTATGAAGTTCCATTCTATTATATCGATTATACACTTGCACAAATTTGTGCCTTCCAATTTTGGAAGAAATCACGTGAGGATCATGACACGTCTTGGGCTGATTATTTAAACCTGTGCAAACTTGGTGGTTCTAAATCCTTCCTTGAACTTGTCGAAGTAGCCAATCTTCGCTCCCCATTTGATGAAGGGACAGTGGAAACAGTCATCGGTACCATTGAAGCTTGGCTCGAATCTGTGGATGATCAAGCATTATAACAACTAATAAGACAGTGGTGCTCAGGGTGAAGCACTACTGTCTTTTGGTTATCTGTCACAATTCTTTAATTGGTGATGTAATCGGACTCTTTACATCTATTCCTGTTCCTGTGATGTACACCCCATCTATGCTAAAATGGACATAATATAAACTAACAAATTAAAGGAGATCAACATGACATACAAAGTACTTTTTCTTGATATTGATGGAACGATTTTAATGCCCGATCATACATACACCGAATCAACGAAAACGGCTATCCAGGAAGCAAAGAATAACGGTGTGGAAGTATTTATTGCAACAGGCAGACCACTTATTGAAGTGAAAGACCTTGCAAACGAATTAAACGTCGATTCACTTATCGGTTATAATGGTGCCTATGCCATTTATCAGGAAGACACAATTATTGATGAGCCAATGGACGAAAAACTCGTTCGAGAATTTCTAAACATCTCTGGAAAATCAAATAATGAATTGGTACTTTATACGAAGGACAGAAATTACTACACATCACTCGACAATCCTTTCGTCAAGCAATTCAATGAAATATTCCAATTGAAACAAAACTCCCAGTTCACTGATGAGGTAGCAGACCAAATCATCGGAATTACAGCAATGAATTTGGAACCAGCAGAAGCCTCCCATTATGAAGTTGATGATAATATTCGCATGTCACAGGTGAATATCGAAGGAGCAACAATGGCATATGATATTATCCGTAAAAACGTGAATAAGGGGGAAGCAATCAAAAAGATTCTAAAGCGATTGAATATCCCTAAAGAACAGGCAATCGCATTTGGCGATGGATTGAATGATAAAGAAATGCTTCAGGCAGTAGGCGAAGGTTTTGCAATGGAAAATGCCCATCCAGACCTTTTCGAAGTTGCCAAACATCGAACAACTTCTGTATCTGATTCAGGTATATACAACGGGTTGAAAAAGCTTGGCGTGGTGAAATAACCGGGAGCATATTTTTATTCTTTAATCTTAGTAGTTGAGATAAACTGCCCCAAATAAGAACCTTCGGCGACCGCTCTGGGAAATATACTTCGCGCACCTTAGGGCGGCTGGTGAGCCAACTTGCGCTAAAGCGCTACGTTGTCTCACCTATGTCTTTCCTCCCGCTAGAGTCTACGTATATTTCCCAGTGCTGGTTAGAAGGTTGCTGAAATGAATACATTTGATAATAGCTAAAAAGGCATTCTACAACTTCACCCGGACGGCGAGAAAAGCCCATACTTAAATTTATCATCTAGCAGTTACTTCACAGTTTATAGAAATTGTGGCAAAAACTGCAATACTTTTCAATAAGATGTGTACCGCGGTCTGACTCTTCTAGAAAACAGCCTAATAGAAAAAGCAAAGCCTTGTGGATATGGCTTTGCTTTTTTGGTATTAAGCTTCATTTGATTGCGTTAATATTTCTTCCCAGTGATTATTGATATACCTTACAAAACAGAGTCTTGTACAAAAGATTAAATCTAAAAGTTAAGGACTGAGTCCTATAAAAAGAATCCTCCATACAACAATGCTCCCGCGATTATTAAAGCTGGATGTATTTTCCAACGTTCAATTAGAAGATAACTTAGAATCACAATGATTGCCGTTTGCCAAATGCCAATTCCTGCATAGGATTCGCTGAAGAACTGCCATGCCATGACACCAAGCAGAATAGCAATTACGGGTTGCACAAAAAGACTAAGACGCTTTACTTTCGGCGACTTTTTGTATTTTAATAAGATGCCTCCAACCAGAATTATGAGTATTAGAGAAGGTGCTACTGTTGCAAATACACTAACAAATGATCCAAGCACACCACCCATTTCAAAACCAATATATCCTGCCATTTTTGTTGCAATCGGTCCTGGAAGGGAATTACCAAGTGCTAGTACTTCACCAAATTCCTGAACGGTCATCCATTCATATCTTTTTACAACTTCATTTTCAATCAGCGGAATAGATGCTGGACCTCCACCGTATCCCAGTATCCCAGGAATAAAGAAGGCCAGAAACAGTTGAAAGTAGATCATCATTTATTACCTTCTTTACTTCCGATATCATCGTTTTTCTTTTTTACCGGTAATGTTAGGGCAAGGATCAATAGCACAACAATAACAATGCCAGGATGAATGTGGAGGACTTGCAGCAAAATAAAAACAATAAAAATCATAATTAGTGCTTTCCCCCAGCCGAAACCTATCCCTGCTTTTTTTGCAAATTGCCACGTAAGAACTGCCATCATCATTCCCACGACTGGAACAACAGCCGCGGTCATCCCCTGTACCCAGTCAAATTCACGAATGTTTGATAATGATGTCAATAAAATAATCATTAATAAAATGGTCGGTAAGACGGTTGCTATTAAAGCATTAAACATACCAATCAACCCCGAAACACGATAACCAATATATCCAGCAAGTTTTGTAGCGATTGGTCCCGGTAACGTATTTCCAATAGCCAGTATTTCGCCAAACTCTTCATTTTCCATCCATTTATAGTTGTCCACTACTTCCTTTTGGATGAGTGGGATGGAAGCCGGACCTCCACCAAAGCCCAGGATTCCAACCCGAAAGAATGCTATAAAAATATTCCATTGCGTTTTCATGCGTCACAAACCTCTTCTATTTATTCTACTAGCTATTCCCACCACGACCCTAATTAAGATGGTGAGGGAATTGCTGGCTAACTTTCCTTATTTAAAAACCCGTGTAGCCTCGACAGCCTTTTGCCAGCCGGCATACAATTGATCACGCTTTTTTTCTTCCATTTCATGGTGGAAGGTTTTTTCATTCTGCCATTGCCTTGCTATTTCCTCGTTATCTTTCCAATAACCGACAGCCAATCCTGTCAAGTAGGCCGAACCTAATGCTGTTGTTTCTTGTACAACTGGTCGCTCAACAGGAACAGAGAGAATATCACTTTGAAATTGCATGAGCAGATCATTTTTAACAACACCACCGTCCACCCGAAGCGTTTTCAACTCGATACCTGAATCAGTTATCATGGCATCTAAGACATCTTTTGTCTGATATGCCAGCGCTTCTAATGTTGCACGAATGAAATGTTCTTTCGTTGTTCCACGAGTCAGACCGAATACGGCACCTTTTGCATCACTATCCCAATATGGTGTACCAAGTCCGACAAATGCTGGAACCATATAGACACCATCCGTTGAATCCACTTTCGATGCAAAATCCTCTGCTTGTGGAGCATCTTCAATCAATTTTAATCCATCGCGCAGCCATTGAACAGCAGAACCAGCAACAAAAATACTGCCTTCAAGGGCATACTCGACTTTTCCATCGATTCCCCAGGCAAGTGTTGTCAATAACCCATGCTCGGAAACAACGCCTTCATCTCCAGTATTCATCAGCATAAAGCAACCTGTACCATACGTATTTTTTGCCATTCCTTTGTCAAAGCATGCCTGACCAAACAGTGCCGCCTGCTGGTCACCAGCAATTCCTGCTATTGGAATCTCATGGCCAAAGAAATGATAGGATTTTGTATTGGTGCAAATCTCCGATGAATTGCAAACCTCTGGGAGCATGCTTTTAGGAACGTTTAGGATATCCAGCAATTCTTCATCCCATTCCAGTTCATAGATATTATACATTAATGTTCTTGAAGCATTGGAATAGTCGGTAATATGTGTTTCTCCACCAGAGAACTTGTAAACAAGCCAGGAATCAATTGTACCAAAAAGGAGATCACCATTCTCAGCTTTTTCTCTTGCACCATCAATATGATCCAAAATCCATTTTACTTTCGTGCCGGAAAAATAAGGATCAATAAGCAGACCTGTTTTGCTACGGAATAAATCTTCCTTGCCGCTTTCCCTTAATTCCTTGCAAATGCCTTCCGTTTGACGTGATTGCCAGACAATCGCTTTATAGATTGGTTTCCCTGTAGTCTTATCCCACACAACGGTTGTTTCACGCTGGTTCGTTATTCCGATACCGGCAATTTGATCCGGATTAATATCTGATTTCCTTAAAACTTCAGCAATACATGCAAGAACAGTGTTCCATATTTCATTCGCATCATGCTCCACCCAGCCCGGATGCGGGAAGAATTGTTCAAAACCACGTTGGGCTGTTTCTACTATTTTGCCTTCATGATTAACGATAAGTGCTCTTGAGCTTGTCGTTCCCTGATCAATTGATAGTATATATTTTTCTCCCATTAGTCCGCTCCTCCACTCGCTTTTCAGATTACTTGTTATCCATTATACGTAATTTGTTGATTATATTTAATTATTCTAGGTATTCCCGACTTTAAACATAAAAAACAGCTTGAGATATCCACAAACTTTACTCATCAAGTACATCTTTGTTTTTCTTAAAAGATTGTTTCAAGGAAATAAATTCAAATAGATAACGAAAAAAAATAACTAATACAGAAGGTCCAATTAATTCCGTCGCTTCTATCCAATCAGATTTAACACCGTTGGCATTGCAAATTGATGTAAACTTTCTAGAAGATTACCTAGAATTACCCAATACAATAGCAACCATTCTTAGAATGATTGTTTTCATTTTGCTAAAAATCGGGTATACTATAAATAGATAATCATACAATATAAAAAACCGCTTGGTGCTGTAACACCAAGCGGTAAGTGCAATAGCCCTTTTAAGGGGGCGACTCACTATAAGGAAGATAACCACCTTAATTAGCTAAGTCAGGCTGGGGTGGTTATTTTTTATGGTCAAATGACAGAAGCGCAACGATTAATGATCCAAAAGAAATCATCAAAACGAGCGTTTCATAAACTGTCATTGGCAACACCCCCTTTCTAAAGGGAGTGAGCCACCACCCACAAAAGCCTTATGCACTTATCCATTATTATAGCATATGAGTTTGTATTACAGGACTACATAGGGAATTTTATGGAGAACTCCACTGCCTTTACTTGTGCACTTATTGAGCGGCTAACACCATCCGCTAGATTAGTAAAATAAGCACAAGTTATAATTATGTCTTAAAGATGTTTCAAAGCTTCACGCTTACTAAGTGGTTTTAAGTAATGGTTAGCAACAAATGTTTTTACGCTCTCTGGGCGAGTTTTAGCATATTCACGCAGTATCCATCCAATTGCCTTTTGGACAAAGAATTCATCACTATTTGCTCGCCTTAAAATGTATCGGAATAGTCGCTCCTCATCTGTTTCATCTTTGTAGTTTAGCTGATACAATAATGCTGACCTTTGTAACCAAATATTCTCATCCTCGATCCATTTATCAGCAAAGGAATGAATAAGTTCATCATTATTAGAAAACATATATCCCATAATATGAGGGGAAAGTACATCTATCGTATCCCACCACGACTTTTTCACAATCAAACTGGATAGCCAGGGTAGATCATCCTTGGTTAATTCCTTTTTTGCCTTTTCAAGAATATCAAGGGCTGCTTTTTGATACTCACGCTCTGGAAGATCCCAGAGCATAAAAATGACATCTTTCAGTTCTTTTTTTTGAGGTAATCCGTTTTCTTTTATAAATTGTTTCGTTAATTTTCGACGAATTGGCGTTCGAATACCCAAAAAGTCGAATTGGTTTCTTAAATAGTTTTTAGACCATTTAGCAAATTCTACATCAGTATGTTTTAAATATATATTAACAAGTTCTTGAACATATGAATTTAATGAATCACTCATCATTATTGCCACCCTACATTGAGTTACTTCGTTATAATAATAAAATAGTTGTTATCGTTGTGTGATTTAAAGTTCCATTTACTAAATGCGATGTTGTTATATTTTTTATATCAACCAATCCTTTTGTGTAAAAGGAATAAAAAAGACCAAATCATTATGCAATTTGGTCACTTATTTCTCCTGCTATTTCATAACTTTCCCCACAAACTTATCGATTATTTTTCAGGTAGTACTGCATCCGTTGTCATAACCCATTCATGAATTTCATAATCTCTTGCACCTTTAACAACATATGGGTCATTTTTAACGATTGCTTCCGCTTCTTCTAAGTTCTCTGCCATATAAATCACTAGGCCGCCAGTCCCATCCGTAAAACGACCTTTCGCAAAGACTTTACCTTCATTCTCTTTTTCTTTTAAATAATCCAAATGATCTGGACGATACTTTTGGCTCTTTCCTTCATCCAACATCGGTGATAACGCAGCAAAATACTTCATATGTAAAATCCTCCCTCTCTCATCATACCGGTCCAGGCTAGTGCCTGTCACTCCCCGCATTTCATCTATTGTCGATGTGAGCTATTCTATGATATTTATAGTTTCACCATCACCAACAATGATTTTATTTGCCATTCCGATAAATAATCCTGTTTCAATAACACCAATAATTTTATTTATTGCTTCATTTAATTTTGCTGGATCGGAAATCGTATCAAATGGACAATCAAGTAAATAGTTTCCATTATCCGTTATCAGAATTTCTGCATCTTTTTTTCTGATTTTCGGTGTACAACCAAGTTTTGATATTTCATTAGCGGTTCGCTCCCAAGAAAATGGAAGGACTTCAACAGGTAAAGGAAATTCACCTAAATTCGTTACGATTTTGGAGGAATCAACAATGATAATAAACTCTCTTGCTGCCTGTGCAATGACTTTTTCTCTAAATAAGGCCGCCCCGCCACCCTTGATTAAATGCAGATTTTCATCCACTTCATCTGCTCCGTCAATCGTTATATCAAGCTCTTTAACTTTTGAGAAGTCTGTCAATGGAACACCAAATTCATTTGCCCATTGTGCTGTTTGATTAGAAGATGGAATGCCTTCTATTTTTAAACCAGTCTTCACTAGTTCTCCAAGTTTGCGAATCATCCAATAAACAGTTGAACCTGATCCCAATCCAACTTTCATGCCATCTTCTACTAATGTAGCTGCTTCTTCTCCAACCGCTTTTTTCATGCGATCTTGTTCATTCAACATTTGAACTCATCCTCCCTTATCTATTAATGATTATAACGTATTCCTATCATTCGACAAAGTTCAGAGAATCACAGGCAACAAAAAACCCGCTATAAAGCGGGTTTTTTACAGTGATAATTATTAAGGTAAAACCGGTTCTTCTTGTGTTACGCCAACTTCATGCCATTTTTCATTCCATGAAGGTTGGATTGAATAGTCTGTAACACGTTCGTTAGCTGATACTAGCTTCGAACGGTACAATGTTGGGAATACAGGGATTTCTTCTACCATTAGCTCTTGCCATTGTTTATAGATATCCTTACGATATTCAATATCCATTGATTCTGGGGATGCACCTGCTGCTAGAAGTTCATCATTTTCCTCACTTGCATAACGTGAATAATTATATGCTGCAGTACGTCCGTATAAACCATTTTGATCTACGTCAGTACCGGTACCCCATGCACCTTGATAAATATCAATTGCATCATCATCAGCTTCAACTCTATCATAGAAAGAATTGAATTCCATTAGACGGCCATCTACAAGTTCAACCTTAAGACCCGCTTTAGCCCATGCTTGGATATAGTAATTTGCGATTGGTTCTGCAGTATCTCCACCTGACATGGACGCAAAGCCAATTGTTAATTCTTCTCCTTCAGGATTCTCACGTATGCCATCACCATCGACATCTTCGTATCCAGCTTCATCCAAAATCCGGTTAGCTTCATCAAGATCATAGGATGGAGCTTCAACTGTATCGTCATAATAATCAGGGAATGCCGGAATAATTAATGTAGTTCCTGCCCAACGAAGTCCGTTGTAAAATTGTTCACCTACAGAATCATTATCCACTGCATACCACATAGCACGACGTAGGTTAACATCAGCCATTTTCGCATCTGGATCTGGAACTACTTCACCAGCACCCTCTGGATTTTCTGGATCATTAGGTACCCAATTACCTAGTTTAAAACCGATATACGTATAAGCTTCATCAATTTTCCCCAAAAATTCAACATTCGTTAATTTTTCCTCAACATCTGGGAACTGGTCTGTTGGGAAACTATCCACTAAATCAATTTCACCAGTTTCCAGTGCTTGCGCTACAACAGTTGGATCAACAACTTTTAATGTAATTCCATCAAGTTTCGGTGCGCCTTGCCAGTAATCTTCGTTTGCAGTGTAAGTTACAGACTCACCTGGTGTTATTGTTTCAACTTTAAAAGGTCCAAATCCAATTGGGTTAACACGTACTTCATCAGATTCTGGCATATCAGCTATATCCATATCTTGGAAAATATGTTTTGGCATTGGAGAGGCCCATATACCACTTGCTAAAAGGGAAGGATTTGCTGTATTAAATGTAATATTAAGAGTTTTTTCATCTTCAATTTCAAGACCAGAGATTGTATCTGCTTCACCTGCATTATATTCGGTCATTCCTACTACATCTTCAATATAGTAGGAACGTAGACCAGTATATTCCGGGCTGCCAATCACTTCATAAGCGAATGCCAAGTCTTCTGCTTTTACTGGTTCACCATCATGCCAGTTTACATTATCACGAATACTTATTGTAACTGTAACAGTCCCATCTTCATTTTCAGTCAATTCCCATTGTGCTGCCCCGTCTTGGGTATAGTTGAAGTTATTATCAATTGCAAGTAAATCTTCATCAAAGAATTTTAATACTTCAAAGTCTGGGTTACCTTCATAAAATACTCGGTTTAAAATACCTTCAAAAACAGTATCAGATACTAAACCATAGTTTAGCGTACCACCTTCAATCGCCTCACCGGCATTCATTTTATCGACCTCAAAGTCATCGATTGAATACAAGCCATCTTCAGCTGGGTCCTCCTCTTCAGTTTCCGCTTCTGTGCCTTCATCTTCTGTAGCACCTGAATCGCCAGTATCTTCATCAGAATCCCCACTACATGCTGCTAATACAAGCAATAATACGAGCATTAGAGCTAAAAGCCATTTACTAAAACTAGCTTTCTTCATACTTGTAACCTCCCCTTTTTTTATCTTTTTCCATCAGTCATAGACTTCCTGACTGACTTTATATACTAAACATCAATCTCAAACATTGATGAAAGTAACATGTCTAAATACTTACCTCTATATGTATTACTCACCTCCTTAAGAGCACCATACAGCTTTATCCTCTTCTTTGTCTTGCGTCTGTAGCACGTCGTAAAGCTTCTCCAACATTTCTAACTGAAAGCATTAACACTAAAATCAATATTGCAGCTGGCAACCAAATCCACCATCTATACTCAAGTGTTTGTGGATTTGTGGCATAGCTTAATAATGTACCAAGACTTGGTGTGTTTTCCGGAAAACCAAATCCAAGAAATGAAAGTCCGGATTCCAGTCCGATATTGGCAGCAAGATTCAATGTCATCGTAACAATAATTAATGAACTGATATTCGGCATCACTTCTCTAAAAATAATCTTCATATTTGATGTACCTAAAGTTTTAGATGCCTGCACATAGTCCAATTCCTTTTCTTGTAATGCTTTCGATCTAATTAGTCGAGCTATCCCCATCCAACTAAAAGCTGCCATGATTAAGGAAAATGCCAGAATCGTATAGCTTGGTACAATGGATATAAAGACAATTACTAACATGGTGAATGGTAATATTTGAAAGAAATCTAATACACGCATCATGGAATTATCCGTATGCCCTCCAAAAAAACCAGCAATTAATCCAAACGCAATACCAAATACACCACTAATTAAAGTAACCAGGATTCCAATGGAAAGAGAATTCCTTGTTCCAATGATTAACTGACCAAAGACATCACGACCACCATAATCTGTTCCAAGGATAAATTCCTCTGATGGGGCTTCATGAATTGCAAACAAATCAACGGTAACAATTTCATCTTGATCCAAAATAAGTGAAATACCATACACAAAAATTATAATGACTACTAATAACAGTAGTGAGAAAAGTGCGAGCTTATCCCTGACAATTTCTTTCCACAAAATTCGTAAGCCAGAAGGACTCTTATTCGGATCTTGACTTTCATTCTCCATATTCATAGTATTCATTTCCATTTTTATCACCTCAGAGTCAATCTTAATTCTTATTTAATACGGATCCGTGGGTCAATGATACTTAAAATAATATCGGATAATAATGCTCCTAATATTGCTGCACTTCCGAACAGTAATACGATAGCGTTTACAACACTGTAATCACGTAAATTTATCGACTCTAGAAAAAGCTGCCCCATACCCGGATAACCAAATATCTGTTCGACAAAAATTGTTCCTGTAATGAGCATTGTTATTTCATAACCAAAAAATGCTGCAATTGGAAGTAATGAATTTCTCAAAATATGTTTATTATATACTCTAGCTTCTGATGCACCTTTTGCTCTTGCAGTAACAATGAATTCTTTTTGTTTCGTGTCGACAATTTCACTCCGTAAATATTGAACGGTGGATACCGTTTGTATCAATGCCATCGAAATTGCCGGTAACAACAGGTGATTAAACTTACTTATTATATATTCTAGTGAACCTGGCTCAAGTCCCGGACTGACACTCCCACTAGTAGGAAACCATCCCAATTGATAACCGAATATCCAAAGCATAATAAGCGCAAAAATAAATAATGGTGTAGCAAATCCTATATACGTATAACCGGTAATAGAGGAATCGAGTATTGTGTCATTATAGCGGCCACTGAGTAATCCTAAAGGCACCGCAATAATATATGTAAAGATTAATGTGACGACAGCTAGCCAAAAAGAATTAATGATTCGCTGTTCCAGTAAATCTGTAACCGGCATTTTAAAACGGAAAGAGTCACCAAAATCACCTTGAACTACGCCGCCTACCCAATCAGCGTATTTAATATGCCATGGATCATTCAGTCCTAGCTTTTCCCTTAACTGTTCTTTGATTGCTGGACTTACATTCGGATCAACCTGTCCAGTAAGTGCATCACCAGGCATCGCCTGTGCCATTAAAAAGATCAAAACACTAAGTACAATTAATTGGGGAAACGTAATAATGAGTCTTCTTATTATAAATTTCCACATAACTTATCAACCTTTCTCCGGTAATGCTACTAAATGAGAATCTGATATATGCTGTAAACCGTAAGCTAAGCCTTCACTATCAAAATAATCATCATAAGACTCATCAAATTCCTTCTGTACTTCACTCCGGAATTGAAATTGTTTATCTCTATTTCTAGGATTAATATCAGGAATTGCTGCAATTAGCCGTTTTGTATAGATGTGTTGTGGATTACTAAAAATATCTTCCTTTGACCCTTGTTCCACATAACGGCCCTTGTACATAATTGCGATATCATCACACATATGCTTTACAATCCCAAGATCGTGGCTGATAAATAAATAGGTTAGGTTCAATTCTTTTTGAATATCTTGCATGAAATTAAGAACTTGAGCTTGAACAGATACATCGAGCGCAGATACTGGTTCATCTGCAATGATAAGTTTCGGCTTTAATGCAATGGCTCTTGCAACCCCTATACGTTGCCTTTGCCCACCAGAGAATTCATGTGGATATTTCAATATTGTTTCTGGACTTAAACCTACTATTTCCAATAATTCTTGTACCCGTTTTTTTTCTTCTTGTTGTGATAGCTTTTCAAAGTTTCGAAGTGGCTCTGCAATGACATCGAGTACACGTTTTCTTGGATTTAGGGAGGAATAAGGATCCTGGAAAATCATTTGAATATCTTTTCTTACATCTTTCGTCTTACTTCTCCTAGATGTTATATCTTTCCCTTCAAACAAAACGTTGCCAGAAGTTATATTTTCCAGCCCAATAATCGCCCTGCCTGTAGTCGACTTTCCAGACCCAGATTCACCTACAAGTCCATATGTTTTTCCTTGTTCTATATTAAATGAAACACCATCAACTGCTTTGATATGATCTACTGTACGGTTAAAAATCCCACCTTTAATTGGAAAATATACTTGTAGATCCTTGATTTCAAGAAAATCCATTTGCGTGCCCCTCCTTTATATCGGCAGGAAAGTTAAAATGTTCATGGCAGGTACACCGTACAAAATGACCAGGTGTAACCTCATGCAATATAGGGTTCTCTTCATGTGCCGATTCATCAACCCAAGGAATTCTAGCAGCAAAACGACATCCTTTACGTGGAAGGTTCTTTAATGATGGTACAATCCCCTGGATAACATGAAGTTTGTCCTGTCCTTCTGCAGGAACAGAATTCAATAATGACTTTGTATATGGATGCAGCGGGTTTTCAAACAATGTATGTACATCAGTAATCTCTACGATTTGTCCTGCATACATAACTGCAACCCGATCAGCCATTTCTGCAACAACACCCAAATCATGTGTAATTAAAATGATGCCAGCGTGAATGTCTTCCTTGAGCTTTCTGATCAGATCAAGAATTTGTGCTTGGATTGTAACATCCAATGCTGTTGTTGGTTCATCTGCAATTAATAATTCTGGTTTATTTGCAATGGCAATCGCAATGACAACACGTTGTCTCATCCCACCAGATAGTTCATGTGGAAACTGCCCATGAACATATTCAGGTCTTGGGATACCAACCATGTTTAATAGCTCAATCACTCGTTCTTTCCGCTGCATCTTGGACATTTCAGGTTTGTGAAGAATTAATGTTTCGGCAATTTGATCTCCAACCTCCATCAGGGATTTAATGCTGTAAGAGGATCCTGAAAAATCATTGCTAAATCATCCCCACGAAGTTTATTCAATTTCGAATGAGGCATTTTTGCTAGATCGTTATTTTTCAGTAAAATTTCCCCTTCAATTTTCGCGCGATTATGTAAACCCATTACAGAAAAAGCAAGGGCACTTTTTCCTGAACCCGACTCCCCTACAATACCTAATACTTCATTTTTATTTAATGTCAATGTTACATCATCCACAGCGGCGTAATAACCATCACCAATCCGAAATGATGTAGTAAGGTTTTTAATTTCCAATAATTTATTACTCAAATGAATTCCCCCAGGTGAACATATTAGTAGACTATGATATGCCTTCCAACATAGTAAAGGACTGTTCTTCATCAGGAAAGACTGCTAGCTGTATTACAAGCAACATTATTATACTTTACGGCAGAATATTCTGATAATTTTATTGATAATATGTCTTCTTTAGGATTTACTTATTAGATATTGCACAGACTTTAATTATATTTATGATTTTTTAGGCAACTTTGATTATAAATAGTAAGTAAAACCCGCTTCTATGCCTTCCTCTGCTATATTCACTATTCATGGGTTTTCATGGACAATTGTAATTTAAATTCGTATAGCCATTCACAAAATTTGTAAAGTCTAAAATCAAATTGTAAACAAATCTTAATATATAGTTAAATTATAGGTGAAGATTTTTAGAAAAGCAATATGTTTTGGCAAAAATTTACAATGGACGATTTTAATAATTATAATAATTAAACAAAAATCTAATGAAATTGTAGGCATAACAAATCAAAAAAAATCTTCCAATTTAGCAACTAAATTGGAAGACTTCCCCCTTGTAGTTATGAAACTACTTTCTTACTGCATAAGTGCACCTAAGGCCGTCACGCAAAAGCTTGATGACAACCAGATTTTCTAAGATTAAAGAGCGATATATGCCTGTTCTTTTGTGGCAGTGGTCTGTCCGCCAAGCTGCTGGATTTTAGGCATCATCCCGAGATCCAAGTTTCCACCACTGACAACAACACCACAATATCTTGATTTTATTTGATCATTATGCGTAAATAAGGCTGCCAACGCTGCAGCACCTGCACCTTCAATCAATGTTTTATTCCGTTCCAGCATATAGACAATTGCAGATGCAATTTCCTCATCTTTTACGGTTATCATATCATCTACATATTCCTGAATAATCGGCATCGTTAATTTCCCAGGCTCTTTCACTGCGATTCCCTCTGCGATCGTCGCAACTTTCGACATATTTTTTACTGTATTGGAATGATAACTTTCGTAAATTGCAGATGCTCCTTCTGCCTGGACACCAATTATTTTAATCTTTCGGTTAACATGTTTGGCTGCTACGGCAATCCCACTGATCAAGCCACCGCCACCTACAGGTACGAGAATGGTATCGATTTTATCTTCCTGCTTGAGCATCTCCATTGCAATTGTTCCTTGTCCCGCCATAATATCGTAATCATCAAACGGTTCGACAAAAACTGCACCCGAGACCAACTGATGTTGCAGGGCTGCACGATATGCTTCCTGGAAGCTTTCCCCAATCAGTACAACTTCAGCACCATAATTGCGGGTTGCATTTATTTTCGCATGTGGTGTGCCTTCTGCCATGAAAATAGTCGCTTTTACTCCTAGCTTTGCTGCGGCATTTGCCAATCCCTGTGCATGGTTACCAGCTGATGCTGTTATTACGCCCTTAGCAAGTTCTTCCTCAGATAGCTGCATGAGTTTAAAGCTTGCTCCACGAAATTTGAATGCACCCGTTTTTTGCTGGTTTTCCATTTTACAATATACATTTTTTCCTACTAAATTATCTGTCGTATGTGATGTTAGTAATGGTGTACAATGAACAATCGGTGCAAGTCGCTTCATTGCATGGTATACCTTCTCACCCGTTAAGCAATCCCCAAGACAACTCACTCTCCTTTAAATGATGAACTTAAAAAGTAAAACTTATTTACTACTATATGTTAGTACTATGAGGGTATACCTAAAGGCCCCCAGAACTTTCGGAATTTTCATTGGCAGCAAAACCCATTAGAATTTCTTCGTGACTCAGAAGTTCTAATGGGGTTACTGTCAATTAACACTTGTTAAATTTTCATATGCAGTAATTTTATCTTCCTGCAACAATGTCAATGCAATATCATCCCAACCATTCATAAGCTTTTCCTTATGATATTCGGGAATTTCAAAATCAATGACGTTTCCTGTATCGTCAGTAATCTGTTGATTTTTTAAATCCACAGATAAGACAAACGAAGATTCTTCTGCTTTTAGCATCCACTTATTAAGTTGTTCTTCCTCCATCTTAATAAGAATAATACCATTTTTCAATGCATTATTATAAAAAATATCTGCAAAACTCGGTGCAATGATTACTTTGAAACCATAGTCATCGAGTGCCCATGGTGCATGCTCTCTCGACGAGCCACAACCGAAATTTTCTCCCGCTATTAAGATAGAAGATTTTTGATATTGCGGTTGGTTTAATGCAAAGTCTTCCTGTGGGTTACCATCATCATCAAATCTCCAATTATAAAATAAATATTGTCCAAATCCAGTGCGTTCAATTCGTTTTAGAAATTGTTTTGGTATAATCTGGTCCGTATCAATATTGGAACGATCCAATGGAAGAACCAACCCTTTATGTTCCTTAATTGCCTCCATGTTTTGCCACCTCCTAGTTTGGTACTCCTGCAAATTGACGTACATCAACGAAATGCCCTTCTATTGCCGCTGCTGCAGCCATTTCTGGACTTACCAAATGTGTACGTGCACCATTTCCCTGTCTACCTTCAAAGTTACGGTTTGAGGTGGAAGCACAACGGCCACCAGGAGGAACGATATCATCATTCATACCTAGACACATACTGCATCCGGACTCGCGCCACTCAAATCCAGCTTCGGTAAATACGTGATCCAATCCAATTTTCTCTGCCTGAAGCTTAACACTGAATGAACCAGGTACAACGATTGCTTTAACGCCATCTTTCACTTTTCTTCCCTGAATGATCGATGCCGCCTTCTGCAAATCACTTAATCTTGAATTCGTACAGGAACCGATAAACACGTGATCGATTTCAATAGAAGTTATCGGCTGATTCTCTGCCAGACCCATATATTCAAGTGCTCGTTTAACATCTTCTTTATGGTCTACATCAGCGATAATTGGTGTACTTCCACCTATAGGAACACACATACCTGGATTTGTTCCCCATGTTACCTGTGGCTCAATTTCATCTGCATGGATAATTACTGTTTCATCGTATTCAGCACCATCATCTGTTGCAAGATCCAACCACTCCGTAGCGACCTTTTCAAATTCTTTTCCACTTGGAACATATTCTCTGCCTTCCAAGTAATCTACAGTTGTCTGATCTGGACTGATAAGCCCTGCTCTTGCACCACCCTCGATGGACATATTGCAAATTGTCATACGTCCTTCCATCGATAACTTTCGAATTGCTTCACCAGTAAATTCCATTACATACCCGGTACCGAACCGTACCCCAAATTTACCAATAATAGCTAAGATTAAATCTTTAGCTGTTACACCTGGTCCAAGATTTCCTTCGACTTTAACGTTTAGGGTTTTCGGTTTTTCCTGCCAAATAGTTTGGGTTGCCAAGACATGTTCTACTTCACTTGTACCAATACCAAATGCCAATGCACCAAATGCACCATGTGTCGATGTGTGACTGTCTCCACATACAATGGTTTTTCCTGGTTGTGTTAGTCCAAGTTGTGGTCCAATAACATGAACGATACCTTGATCCGGATGAAACATATCGGCAAGTTTAATACCAAAGTCCTCACAGTTTTTCTTTAGTGTTTCCATTTGTTTTTTGGAAATTTCATCTTTTATAACATGGCGATCCTTTGTCGGGACATTATGATCCATTGTCGCATAGGTTAAATCGGGACGACGAACCTTTCTATTAGCAATACGAAGACCTTCGAAAGCTTGTGGAGATGTAACTTCGTGGACCAAATGCTGGTCAATATATAATAAATCAGGCTTACCCGCTTCTTGGTGTACAACATGTTTATTCCATATTTTCTCAATAATTGTTTCTGGTTTCCCCATTTTCTTACACCTCACTCATTAGACATACAGATTGCAATTTGAATCAGCTATACATTTTGGTATTTAGATTTTCAAGTACTATCTCTGTTATTTCCTTTGTACTTACTAGTTTACCGTCTTTTATTTTCAAATCAGGGGTATGATACCCTTGCTCCATACATTCATTTACTGCTTTTTCAATTTTAGACGCTTCTTCTTCTAATCCAAGCGAGTAACGTAGCATTAACGCTGCTGATAAAATCATCCCAAGTGGGTTTGCTATGCCTTTTCCAGCTATATCTGGTGCAGATCCATGGACTGGTTCATATAGACCAACACCATCCGTGCGAACACTTGCTGATGGCAGCATTCCTAACGAACCTGTTAAAACAGATGCTTCATCACTTAGAATATCCCCAAACAGATTTTCAGTAACAATTACATCAAATTGATTTGGTTGTGTAATTAATTTCATTGCAGCTGCATCAACCAATAAATGTTCTACTGTCACATCGGGATATTGCTTCGCTTTCTCGTTGACAATTTCACGCCACATTCTGCTCGATTCAAGTACATTCGCTTTATCAACCGATGTCAGATGTTTACTACGAATTCTTGCACTTTCAAAACCTTTTTCAATGATTCGCTCCATCTCTGTTCGATGGTAATAAAGTGTATCAACTACTACATCGCCATTTTCTCGTCTTTCACTTGGTTGACCGAAGTAAAGCCCACCAGTTAGTTCACGAATAATCATAATGTCACTGTCTTTGATAACTTCTTCCTTTAACGGGGAAGCATGAAGCAATGATGCAAATCCCTTTACTGGTCGTAAATTAGCGAAAAGCCCAAGTGATTTACGGATACCGAGCAATCCTTTTTCAGGTCTTAAATGTACAGGAACAGAATCCCATTTTGGACCACCAACTGCACCAAGCAAAATAGCATCTGCACGCTGACATGCATTTACAGTCTCCTCAGGTAATGGCTCGCCATATTTATCGATGGCATCTCCACCGATTGCATGTTCATGAAACGTAAAGTTATGATTGTACTCCGTTGCTATTGCAGTTAAAACAAGTTTCGCAGACTCCATTATTTCTTTTCCGATTCCATCACCTGGAAGAAGAATGATTTGCTTATCCATAGCTGAGGGGTCCTCCTTTAGTAAATTCATCAAATGCAAACACCCCTATTCGGTTGCCTCCACCTTTGTTTCATCTGGCTTCGGCAACCAGGGGGCTACATTATAGTATAATTATTGAACCAATTCTTCTGTTTCAGTTGTTTTTATTTTAATCATATATCGATTTACTGCATTGATAAATGCATGGGCAGATGCTTGTAGGACATCTTGTGCGGAGCCTCGCCCATTGACAGTTTCACCGTTAACGATTAACTGTACATGTGACTCTGCTAATGCATCTTTTCCCCCGCCAACCGAATTCAACTGATAGTCGACCAATTTAATAGTTTCTTGTATTAAACTATCGATCGTTTTATAGAGTGCTTCCACACTACCTTGACCTGGACAGGAATTTTCTACTATCATTCCTTCCGGTGTTTTTAGTACGACAGTAGCTGTCGGTACATTTTCGGTATCATATTGAACTTGGAATTTTTCCAATTGGTATTTATTGATTGATGAGGATTCTGTTTTGATTTCCATAATTATGGTGTAAAGATCGTCATCCGTTACTTCTTTTTTATGATCGGTTAATTGCTTAAACTGCTCAAAAGATTCCTTCAATTCTTCTTCTGAAAGTTCAACACCGAATTCCTTCACCTTATCTTTAAATGCATGGCGACCAGAATGTTTCCCTAAGAATAAAGTATTGGAGTTAACCCCAACCAACTCAGGCGTAATAATTTCATAGGTTTCTGCATTTTTCAATACGCCATCCTGATGAATTCCTGATTCGTGTGCAAACGCATTTCGACCAATAATTGCTTTGTTTGCCTGCACATACATACCAGTTAATTTTGCAACGAGGTCACTTGTGCGTTTGATTTCATTTAATTGAAGTCCTGTTTCATATGGATAATAATCAGAACGTATCTTCAATGCCACGGCAACTTCTTCCAGAGCAGCGTTACCAGCACGTTCACCAATTCCGTTAATGGTTCCTTCTACCTGTGTTGCACCATTCTCCACAGCAGCAATGGAATTAGCTACCGCCATACCAAGATCGTCATGGCAATGACAAGAAAGGGCAACCTGATCAATATTTGGTACATTTTCGGAAATATAACGGAATAGTTTCCCATACTCTGCTGGTGTCGTATAGCCTACCGTGTCCGGGAGATTGATGACAGTTGCTCCAGCATCAATCACTTTTTCAATGATTTCAGCAAGGAATTTCCAATCTGACCTTGTTGCATCTTCAGCAGACCATTCAATCTCTTTGAACTTTTGCTTGGCATATGAAACCATGCTGACCGCAGTCTCAATTACCTCTTCAGGTGTTTTCTTCAATTTATATTCCATATGAATTGGAGATGTGGCTAAGAAAAGATGGATAGCAGGATTTTCTGCACCTTTTAATGCCTCCCAGGCAATATCAACATCAGACTTTATCGTTCTTGCCAATCCAATAACAGAAGTTTTTTTGATTGTATCAGCAATTGCTTTTACTGCTTCGAAGTCACCTTTGGAGGAAGCAGGAAATCCTGCCTCCATCCGGTCAACTCCAAAACGTTCTAATTGTCTAGCAATCTCTAACTTCTCTAGTTTGTTCAGGTTAACCCCTGGTGATTGTTCTCCATCCCTAAGTGTTGTATCAAAGATCTTAATTTGGGACATGGACTTTCACTTCCTTTTGTTTAGAATCAATTGGATTTTTAACAAAAGGCATTAAATCACGGAGCTCCTTTCCAACTGTTTCAATTTGATGTTTGTTTTCATTATTATTGATCGCATTAAATTGTGGACGACCTGCTTGGTTTTCAAGAATCCATCCTTTAGCAAATTTACCGTCTTGGATATCTGTTAGGATATCTTTCATTCTTCCTTTTGTTTCCGCATCTACAACGCGTGGGCCTGATACGAAATCTCCCCATTGTGCAGTATCTGAGATAGAATAACGCATATTTTCTAATCCACCTTCATATAGAAGATCTACAATTAGTTTCATTTCATGCATACACTCAAAATAAGCAACCTCAGGCTGATAACCTGCTTCTGTTAATGTTTCAAAACCTGCTTTAATTAAGCTTGTTACCCCACCACATAGAACTGCCTGTTCACCAAACAAATCAGTTTCTGTTTCTTCCTGGAATGTTGTCTCAAGAACACCTGCTCTTGCAGAACCAATTCCTTGTGCATATGCCAAAGCAATATCTGTTGCTTTACCTGTAACATCCTGATAAACACCGAATAATGCTGGTACTCCAGCGCCACCTTCATATGTTCTTCTTACAAGATGTCCTGGTCCTTTTGGTGCTACAAGGAATACGTCAACATCTGTTGGTGGTACAATCTGACTAAAGTGGATGTTGAAACCATGTGCAAACACAAGTGCATTTCCAGCCTCTAGATTATCCTTGATACTTTCTTCATATACTTTTGGTTGATTTTCATCTGGTAGAAGAACCATTACAACATCTGCTTGTTTGGCTGCTTCTGCTACTGGAAATACTTCAAAGCCATCCTCTTCCGCTTTTTGCTGTGATTTCCCTGGTCTTAGTCCGATTACAACATCATAGCCGCTTTCGCGAAGGTTCAATGAATGCGCATGACCTTGTGAGCCATATCCGATTACTGCAATTTTCTTACCTTCCAATACCTCTTTGTTGATATCATTTTCATATAGTACTTTAGCCATTTAAATCTTCCTCTCGATTTTTCATTTTTTATTTTTTATATTTTGATTAATTAATCATGGAATTCATTTCTGTGATGTTATCAGGTTGCTGTCCTCTTAGGAATGCTGTTACACCGGTTTTAGTTAATTCTTTGATACCATATGGTCTGAGTAAGGCAATCAGCGCATCCACCTTATCTGGACGACCTGTAACCTGTATCGTCATGCTCTCCTTGCTTACATCAATCACAGATGCACGAAAAGGAGTGATAATACCTTGAATTTCAGCTCTCGTATGTCCTGTACTCACTACTTTGATTAATGCCAGTTCCCTGGCCACCATTGCTTTATCCGTTATATCGGATACTTTCAACACATCAATTTGCTTGTTTAATTGCTTTGTCAGCTGTTCCAGTTTCTGTCTATCACTGATTTCCACTACAAACGTCATTTTAGAAATACCTTCTGTTTCAGATGCTCCAACAGAAATACTTTCGATATTGAATTGACGTTTATTGAGCATTCCGGTAATTCTGTTTAATACTCCTCCACGATCCTGAACGGTTGCAGTTATAATTCGTCTCATTTCTTCACCCCGACCATTTCATGAATTCCTTTTCCTGGAGCAATCATCGGATAGACAGATGTTTTTCGTACTACTCGGAAATCAGCTACGACTGGTCCGTCATAAGCAAAAATGTCTTCGAGAGTTTGAATCACATCTTCTTCCCTATCCACCCTCACTCCTCTTATACCATAGCTTTCAGCCAATTTAACGAAGTCAGGGTTTTCAGAAAACAATGATTCTGAATATCTTTCTTCATAGAAAGTCTCCTGCCATTGTCTAACCATTCCAAGTGCCTCATTATTGACGATAATTACTTTTACAGGAAGTTTCCTTTGTTTAACAACAGATAATTCCTGGCAAGTCATTTGAAATCCACCATCACCAACAATGGATATAACGAGGTCATCTGGTCTTCCTAGTTGAGCGCCAACAGCTGCTGGGAATCCAAATCCCATGGTGCCAAGTCCACCTGACGTCACCCAATTATTTGGTTTGTCAAATGTGTAAAATTGTGCTGCCCACATTTGATGCTGTCCGACATCAGTCGTAACAATTGCCTCACCCTTTGATACGTTGTACACCTGTTCAATTAGCCATTGTGGTGATAATGGTGTCTCGGTACGTTCATACCAGAGCGGATATTCTTTCTTGTTTTCTTGTAATTTATCCATCCAATCCTTGTGATCTGGCTGGTCAATCTGTGTGTTAAGCAAAGCATTTAGAGCTTTCTTTGCATCTGCAACGACTGGAATATGGGTTTCAATAACTTTACCAATTTCGGCTGGGTCGATATCAATATGTGCAACTTTCGCTGCTGGTGCAAAATGTTCAATATTCCCGGTTAACCGATCATCAAACCTTGCCCCAATATTGATTAGCAGATCACTTTCATAGATTGCCATGTTCGCTGCATATGTTCCATGCATACCTGCCATTCCCAATGACAGCTCGTTTGTTCCTGGAAAACTTCCAAGTCCAAGTAATGTAGTAGTAACAGGCAACTGATACTTTTCGGCAAACTGTTTCAATTCAACGGATGCATCCGCAAACTTTGTTCCAGCACCTACAAGTAGCAGTGGACGCTTTGCACGACTTAGAGCATCTGCCAATTTAATAACTTGTAATGGATTCGGCTTCAATGTTGGCTGATACCCTGGCAAATAAAAATCATCATCATAATCATCTACTGTGATATTCGCTGAGATGTTTTTCGGGATATCGACAACGACTGGACCCGGTCTTCCTGTTGATGCAATATGGAATGCCTCTTTAACAGTTCTTGGTAAATCAGCAATATCATTCACTTGATAGTTGTATTTTGTAATTGGTGTTGTAATACCCATCACATCTGCTTCCTGAAAAGCATCTGTACCAATCACATTTTCCGCGACCTGACCAGTGAATATAACAAGTGGCAATGAATCCATCATTGCATCCGTAATTCCGGTTATCAGGTTGGTTGCACCTGGTCCTGATGTTGCAATAACAACTCCAGGCTTTCCTGTAACCCGTGCATATCCTTCTGCCGCGTGAATTGATCCTTGTTCATGACGACAAAGTACATGCTCGAAAGGAGTTTCAGCTTTATTACGGTATAACGCATCATAGATTGGTAATACTGCGCCACCCGGATATCCAAATATGGTGTCCACATCAGCGTCAACCAACGTTTTAATTAATAAATCAGCACCCGTTAACAAATTTCCATTTACTTCAACATCAAGGCTAGCTTCTATCTTCAATTCTGCAACCTCCTTTTTTAAAATTTAAAAAAAGACCCTTCTCTCCCCATAATCTGCACTATATCAGAATTATTGGGGAGAAAAGAGTCTTCTTTTCACGGTACCACCCAGTTTCATAGCATCCTTACGAATACTACCTTTGCAAGCTGATTATCAGCTTGCTTGATAACAGGTACAAATAATTTGCACCTGGCCATACCTAATGGGAGTTTCCTCCGTTCAAAACGGCACTCAGAGAAGATGTCAGAACAATATGTATTTCTGGGCTTCCAGCAACCCCAGCTCTCTGTAAATACACGTAACATGTTCCTTTTTTCTCGTCATCGAGTTAAGTTTATTTGATTTTCATATTATTAGTTATCTCTTTAATTACTCATTTCAGAAAAATACATTTGTTAAGTGATTTCTGATATTGGAATTATCATATAACTTTTTTAAAAAAGAGTCAAGGGTGTTTTCATAAGTATTTTGATAATTTGATTAGTTAAATTTTATGATTGCGTTTACATGGTTGATACACCAACCAAACTAATTTTTGTTACTTTTTCACAAAAAAAAGCGCCCGTTTTTACACGGACGCTTTCTGGTAATCTTATTTATTCAAGTAATCTGTAACTGCCCCTTTAGACGAACAGGATACATTATGTGCATATTTTCCAAGTACACCTTTCGTATACAAGGCTGGTGCCTCCCAAACTTTACGTCTTGCAGCCAATTCTTCCTCGGAAACTTCCATCGAGATCTCCTTTTTGTCGGAATCAATTGTTACGAGATCGCCTTCTTTCAAGAATGCAATCGGACCTCCATCTTGTGCCTCTGGAGAAATATGTCCAACAACTAATCCATGCGTTCCACCTGAAAATCTACCGTCTGTCAGTAGCGCCACAGATTCACCCATACCTTTTCCAACAAGAATACTGGAAATAGAAAGCATCTCTGGCATTCCAGGTCCACCTTTAGGACCCACATAGCGGATGACGAGAACATCCCCATCATTAATTTCATTGGCCAATACTGCAGCAGTCGCATCTACCTCGTTATTGAATACTCGAGCAGGACCGGTATGACGTTTTACTTTTACACCAGAAACTTTTGCCACTGCACCTGTTGGGGAAAGATTCCCTTTCAGAACAATTAAAGGACCATCTTTACGTTTTGGATTGTCAAAAGGCATAATAACCTGTTGATCTTCTTGAAGTGATGGTGCATCCGCCAGATTTTCTGCAATTGTTTTTCCAGTAATAGTCAAACAATCACCATGCAAATAACCATTTTCAAGCAATAGTTTCATAACGGCTTGTACACCACCAACACGATGTAAGTCTTGCATAACGAATCTTCCACTTGGTTTTAAATCAGCAAGATGTGGTACTTTCTTTTGCATACGGTTGAAATCGTCAATCGACAAGTCGACTTCCGCTGCATGTGCAATTGCAAGCAGGTGAAGAATTGCATTTGTAGACCCGCCAAGTGCCATAACAACTGTAATGGCATTTTCAAATGCTTCTTTTGTCATAATATCTTTTGGATAAATACCATTTTCCAGCATTTTGTAAACTGCTTCTCCAGCTGCTTTTACGTCTTCAGCCTTTTCAGCTGATTCTGCAGGATTTGATGAACTTCCAGGTAAACTCATACCCATCGCTTCCACTGCAGATGCCATTGTGTTAGCGGTATACATACCACCACAAGCACCTGCACCAGGACATGCACTGCATTCGATAGATCTGAGTTCATTGTCATCGATGTCTCCATTATTATGTTTTCCAACACCTTCAAATACGGAAACAATATCAATGTCTTCTCCCCCGTGTTGACCAGGTGCGATTGTTCCACCATAGACAAATGCTGCAGGAACTCCGGAGTTGGCAATCGCAATCATACAGCCTGGAATATTTTTATCACAGGCACCAATCGCTACAAGTCCATCCAGATTTTCAGCACCAACAACCGTTTCAATGGAATCAGCAATCACATCACGACTCGGCAGCGAATACCTCATTCCTTGCGTTCCCATAGAGATTCCATCAGATACAGTAATCGTATTAAAAATCAGTGGTACCCCGCCAGCTTCTCTGACACCATTTTTAGCGCTGACAGCTAACTCATCAATATGTATGTTACACGGAGTAACCTCTGCCCACGTGCTGGCAACTCCTACCATTGGCTTCTTAAAATCTTCATCCGTAACACCTACTGCACGTAACATGGCACGATTCGGAGCCCTCATCGTTCCATCAAATGCTTTACTATTTATACGTAAATCTTTACTCATCAAAATTACCACCTTTCTTTCGAACTATTATAAGGCTAATTTTTTAATACTTCAATTAATTTTTTAAAATTAAAAATGCAAGTCAATGTTTATTTGGCTTTAAAGCGTTTACAGGAATATAGATAACCTTTATGTTTTTTAAATTTATTGACAACCTTTAAGATATTGCTATATTAAAATATAAATAGAGATTGAATTTACAGATATTTTTTGTTTGCAAAATTGGTTACATTGGAGGCGGAATAATCATGACATTTCATGTATTTATTAGTGATCCACTAAGTGAGGAAGGCATTCAACCATTGCGCAACAATAAAAATATAAATTTAGTGATGGAAACAAACCTCAGTCCAGTTGAACTGGAAGATCGTATTGGCGAATTCGATGCATTGCTTGTCCGTAGTCAAACACAGGTGACAAGAGAATTGATTCGTAAAGCAACGAACCTGAAAATCATTGGTCGTGCAGGTGTTGGGGTTGACAATATCGATTTGGAAGCAGCTACGGAAAACGGAATTATCGTGGTAAATGCACCGAACGGAAACACCAACTCTGCTGCAGAGCACACGATAGCAATGATGATGGCCCTATCGAGGAACATCCCACAGGCCTTCCATGCATTAAAAAATCGGAAGTGGGATCGTAAAAAATACGTTGGTATGGAAATCAAGAATAAAACATTAGGCATCGTTGGCCTTGGCAGAATCGGAGCCGAAGTGGCTGCACGTGCGAAGGGGCAGCGGATGAATGTCATTGCCTATGATCCATTCCTGACTGAAGAAAAAGCAGAACAAATGGGAATTGGCTACGGAACATTGGAAGCTGTCTTACAAAAAGCCGATGTTATAACAGTACATACGCCCTTGATGAAAGAAACAAGACATATGATTAATGCACAGGCTTTTGAAATGATGAAACCTGGTGTCCAGATTATCAATTGTGCTCGTGGTGGGATTATTGATGAAGATGCCCTTTATGATGCGATTGTTTCTGGAAAGGTTGCAGGCGCAGCACTCGACGTTTTCGAAGAGGAACCATTTATCGATCATAAACTGCTCACATTGGAACAGGTTGTTGCAACCCCGCATTTAGGTGCAAGTACCATTGAAGCACAGGAGATCGTCGCAATCGATGTAAGTCATGATGTGATCAGCTTTTTAAACGGTGATGTTGTGAAAAATCCTGTTAACCTTCCAGCTGTACCAAGTGAAATCATGCATAAAATCGAACCTTATTTCCATCTTGCCGAAAAATTAGGCACCTTCCTGATTGACCTGACAAAAGAAGTTGTTGAAGAAATTAATATTACCTACTCCGGAGATTTATCTGAAATTGAAGTGGCACCATTAACAAGAAATGCGGTGAAAGGGATTTTGAAACGCTTTCTAGGAAATCATGTTAATGACGTCAATGCTCTATATTTAGCCGATAAAAAAGGGATTACTGTTAAAGAGAGCAAAACTTCTTCCACAAAAGGATTTACTAACCTAATTACTGTGGAAGTTACAAGCAAATCAGGAAGTCGCAAAGTTGCCGGAACGTTATTGAATGGATTTGGTCCGAGGTTGGTTCGAGTAGACGAATTTCGTGTGGATGTTACTCCTAAAGGACATATGGTCGTCATCCAGCATACTGACCAGCCAGGTGTTATTGGCCGCATGGGAAGCACAATTGCAAGACATCATATCAACATCGCGACAATGCAAGTGGATCGTTCTGATATCGGTGGGAATGCCATTATGATCCTAACGATTGATAAACATTTGGAAACAGATGCATTGGAGGAATTGAAGAGCCTCGATGAAATTAAAGAAGTTACGGCGATAGATCTATAAGTTTGGTTCTTTGATTAATGTTGGGACTGCGTTTACTCATCCACCAAAAAGAATTGTTGCTTTCTAAGCAGTGCAGAGTTAATATCTTGCGGCATAAGGTAAGCAACTTCGGCGACCGCTCTGGGAAATACACTCACGGTTCGCGGGGGCTGGTGAGCCAACTTGCGCTAAAGCGCTGCGTTGGCTCACCGATGCCTCCCGTCCCGCAGAAGACTCCGTGTATTTCCCAGAGCTGGAGAAGGTTGCTACAATTACTGTACTTGCATTATCTAACAAAACATAATGTAACTTCACCAGTCCGGCATCGCTGTGGGCGGTGACTCCTGCGGGAAAAGCACGTGTCCGAAGACCTGAAGAGTGGTTTTCACTTCGGGGCTGAGGCCGTGCCCTAAGGTGCGCATCCGCCCGGAGTGACCCCTGACGGCAGCAAAAGCACACCACTTCAAAAAATATAAGTGGTGTGCTTTTTATCATTGCTGCTTCTCAATTATTGGGAGTAGTTCATCCAATTTGGTAATTTCATATGTTGGGATTGTTTCCCCTTTTGCCTTTTGATGCCTGTTAATCCATACAGAAGTAATTCCAGCTCGTTCCGCTCCTAGAATATCGGTATTTAGATTATCTCCTACCATGATCACTTCATTGTTTTTAAGTGATAACAATTCCAATGCATGTTCAAAAATAGATGGGTCTGGTTTTCCTTTACCAAAAGCCCCAGAAATAACGATTCGATCAAAATAAGGTACTAATTCCGGAGTCAAATCAAGTTTTGTTTGTTGCAAATCAGGTGAACCATTTGTCAACAACAACAACTGATATTTTCCTTTCAGCGTCTCAAGCACCTGGATGGCATCATCATATAAAAGTGCCGTTTTCATCCGTTCCCTAGGAAAAGCCTCCGCAAGTTCTAACCCAAATTCAGGATCATCAATTCCTAAATCACTTAATCCTTTTGTCCAAGCTTCTTTTCGGTAACCTGGAGCAATTTCCTTTAGTTTTCCAAATTCCTCTCCTTCATCCAGAAATTTGGCCCACAGTCCTTCAAAAGGATTAATCCCAATCATCTTCGTAAAATCATATGTATCGTATGAAGCATATATTTCTCTCGCACTCTCCCTTACCTTGACTTCCAGCTCGTTTGGATCAATATTATATTTCACACTTGCCAGCTCACACGTTTTTTCAAATGCATCTTTCACACTTTTTTCATCCCAAAGCAATGTGTCATCCAAATCAAAAAATACTGCTTTAACCATATTTCCAGCTCCCTAAAAACATATTTTCCTTAACTAGCATACTATGGTACTATTCATTTAACAAAGTAAATTAAATATTAAGTCTTGCGAAAATTTGATTTATCCCTTATGATAAATAGAAATTTTAAAAACAAAACAAGGAGTTAATTGATATGGGAGAACAGACTATTCGCGTACAACTTAGTGAAACGAAAAAACAAAAACCTGAATCGGATCAGCTTATTTTTGGTAAGACATTTACAGACCATATGTTTGTAATGGATTACTCTGAACCTTTAGGGTGGCATAATGCGAGCATTGTACCATATCAACCTTTAACAATCGAACCCTCCGCAATGGTATTCCATTATGGTCAATCGGTTTTCGAGGGATTAAAGGCATTCCGTACTGCTACAGGAGATATTCAACTATTCAGACCGGAGAAAAACCTTGAACGTTTGAATCTCTCCAATGATCGCCTTTGCATACCACCGATTGACGAGAATTTTGCTTTAGAAGCAATTAAACAGCTTGTATCCGTGGAAAAAGATTGGGTCCCAGATGCACCGGGAACATCCCTGTATATCCGCCCATTTGTGATTTCCACTGAACCATATCTCGGCGTAGCACCATCAAGCCATTATAAATTTATTGTCATTTTATCACCTGTTGGCGCTTATTACAAAGAGGGAATTAACCCGGTAAAAATTGCTGTGGAAGATCATTACGTTCGTACCGTTAAAGGTGGAACTGGTGAAGCAAAAACCGGTGGTAACTATGCAGCAAGTCTAAAAGCACAGGAAATGGTTGCTAAAGAAGGTTTTGCACAGGTTCTCTGGCTTGACGGTGTCGAGCGGAAATATATCGAAGAAGTTGGAAGCATGAACGTATTCTTTAAAATTAACGGTGAAGTTGTAACACCAAAATTAAACGGAAGTATCCTTGCTGGTGTCACAAGAAATTCAGTTATCGAGCTTCTGAAACATTGGAACATTCCAGTATCGGAAAAAAGAATTTCCATGGAAGAATTACATCAAGCACACAAGGACGGCACATTGGAAGAGGCATTTGGTTCTGGAACTGCAGCCGTTATCTCTCCAATTGCCCAATTGACATGGGAAGGCGAAGATATGATTGTTAACGGTGGAAAAACCGGAGAAATCTCCCAGAAAGTTTATGATACAATAACTGCTATTCAATATGGTAAAACAGAAGATCCATTTAATTGGCTCGTGAACGTGGCAACAAAAAACACCATAAAAAATTAAAAAGTTGAAAAGGATACCTCTAGGGAATTTTCTCTAGAGGTATCCTTTTTCTTTTTACATCATCCAGCTTCAGGCGCCCGTATAGCGAACTGATGGATTGCCTTAACACTCCGCTATACGGGTACTTGCACTATTTGTTCCCGTTCATACTTTCTTCGGCGATTTTAATCATTCGCTTGACCATTTCGCCACCCACCGATCCGTTTTCACGTGCAGTTGTATCAGCTCCAAGTTCAACATTAAATTCATTTGCAATTTCCTGTTTCATCTTGTCCACTGCATTTTCAGCACCAGGCACTAACAATTGATTTCGATTGTTGTCAGCCATCCAGATCACTCCTCGGTGTATTCGAACAGAAAAATTTCTGTTCTATGCTTATCATCTGTAAGATTATTTATATTATTCATTATGCTGTTCACGCCCGTCTGGAGGGTGCTGATACCCGAGCGGGGCTGCTGTTCACCCGTTTGAGATGTGCTGGCGACCGAGTGACGGCGGGGCGCGCCCGCTTGAGTACTATGCGGGATAATTTTGGTCTAAAAAAGTTAGCCTAAACATATATTAGCCTTGCATGTTAATTTGAACACAGAAGTACATAAGGAGGAGAAACATCTAGTGGCGAACAGTACGCATCATATAGAAATGGACGTATCTATTTACAAAATTTGGAGTTTTATTAGTTCAATTGATAACTGGGCTGTTCTTGTACCAGGGTATGCTGATCATAGCATTTTGAACGATAGAGAATCGATTTGGAAGATACATGGCGATATTGGAATCATAAACAGAACCGTAAATTTGAATGTTACGATTACAGAATGGGTTGAACCTGCGAATATCCGCTTTCATCTAACCGGATTAAATGAGGCATGTATTGGTGAAGGTTACTTCCAGGCAAGTGCATTATCTGACCAGAAAACCATGGTGACCGGTTTCCTGAGTGTCAGCGTAAAAGGGATGATGGGACCAATGATTAATCCCATATTAAAAACGATTGTTCCAAAGGTTGGAAAAAATTTGACTGAGAAAGTGAAGGCTGAAATTATCGAGCAGGAAAAGTTAAGAGTAACTGTATAAGCGTTTTTTCATGGGTTTTCTATTGAGAATCCATGTTTTATTTATATCCCATTCCCAATCAATTGATATATTACGTAACATTGAAATAGTGAGATACCCATAACGTCTTTGGTCCCCATTTTCTTTTATAGTGCGAGATATAGCTATTTACTCCTTTCCTGCCGAGTGATAAAGTATAAGTTGCATCAACACACGGAAAGGAAACACAACATGAAAAAAATATTGCGCAATAAATTAGCATCCCAATATATATATATTATTTTAGGCGCTACACTTGTCGGCCTATCCTATAATATATTTTTCCTCCCTTCAAGACTAGCAGCAGGTGGTATTTCAGGGGTCAGTACGATTTTGTTTGAGATTTACGCATTAAGTCCTGCGATGATCCAAATGATTATTAATATACCAATTTTCATTATTGGCTGGATTGCTTTAGGAAAGGATTTCAGTTTTAAATCATTAGTTGGAACGTTTTGGGTCCCTTTTATTATTTTCCTTTCAGCGGATATCCCGATCACTGTGACGAATCCATTTCTAGGTGCATTATATGGTGGGATTTTGCTTGGAGTCGGGCTTGGAATTGTTTATAAAGGTAACGGATCAACCGGTGGAACAGCAGCCATTGCACAGATTGTCAAGAAGTTCACTGGTATATCCAGTGGCTATTCCCAATTTATCGTAGACGGACTTGTCGTTACTACATCGATTATTGTCTTTAGTCTGGAACTTACATTATTTGCCCTGCTGGCTATCTATATTTCAGGAAAAGCGATTGACTTTGTACAATTACGTACTTCTGCAACAAAACTCATCTTAATCATTACAGAGGAAGAGGAAAAGATTCAGTCCCTCATCCATGATGGAATCGACCGTGGACTTACAAAGGTCCGCTCGGTTGGTGGTTACTCCAATCTTGATAAAACGATGATTATCTGTGTTACCGAGCAGCCGGAAGCCGTTCAGTTGAAAAAGATCCTGCAAAAAGAAGCACCAACATCATTTGTTATTTTCTTAAATGCATCCGAAATTCTCGGTCGTGGATTTTCATTGGATAGATATTATGGACAAAAATTATAGCAACTAAACAAGCACGCCGGAAAAGGCGTGCTTGTTTGTTCTAAAATAAAATTATTTTAATGGGAATGATTTACGCTGTGGGTAATTTCTTCCAAAAACGTTTCAGACTTTGTATGATCATGCAACCCACAATAATATACGATTGTTTTAACCTCATGAGAAATATTACATGTGCGACTATACCTCATAAAGTTTTTCCAATATGTAACTTCATGTGTATCCGTCTGAAAAACATTTATATCGGTACCATACTTCTTCCAATTATGTTGCATATCAGTTGTTTCATAAATATCATTTTCAACAACTGCTGCTTCTGCTTCCATTAGTGGGATCGTTACAAAAATAATAAATATAAGACTAATTACAAAAGTCAGTTTCCTCAATTTTACCAGCCCAATCACTAAGTTAATGAAAAATCTTCGCTTCCTTTTGGTTAATATAGGTAAGTTTTAAGCGAAATATACATTTGTATTCATTCCCGGTCGATGGTCCAAAAAGTTTTGATAAGCAAATCCTTTCACTTCAGCTTCTGAATACAATTTTAAAAGCTCATTAATTAGGTTTTGATAATTAGCTGCATTTTCAAGATTAGTGACAAAACTACTGATTCCATCAAAATCCGAACCAAATCCAATCTGTTTCACAGCCCCCAATGAACAAAGATGTTCTATATGTTTTAGAAGATCTGTGATAGTGGCTTCTTCACGTTCATGATTAATAAAGGGTGGATTGTATACCACATGTATCAGGCCGTTTTTTGCAATCATACGCTTTATCTGGTCATCAAATAAATTCCTCGGATGATCACAAACTGCACGTGCATTGGAATGACTTGCAATCGGATAATCGGCAAGTTCCATCATATCCCAGAAACCCTTTACAGTGGAATGGGATACATCCGTAAAAACACCATTCTCATTATTTAATTTGACTACTTCTTTACCAAGTAATGTAAGTCCACCCCCACGTGGTTCCTCAACTCCATCTGCACAGAGATTGGCATGGTTCCACGTTAATCCGATTGAAAGCACACCTAGACGGTATAATTGACGAAGCTTCATTAGATCATTGCCAAATGGATCGGCACCTTCCAATGTTAAGACAGCCCCAATCTCGCCCTTTTTCAATGTATCGAAATCGGACCAGCTCCTTATATGGATCATTTCAGGGTTTTTTCCGATAACTTCTGTGTAAAACATATCAATCTGTTCCAATGCATGCTGCCATTTCTCATCTGATGGGACATCCGGATGAATGAAAATAGCAAAAAACTGTGCCAGAACCTGACCTTGTTTTAAGCGATCCAGATTTGTATCAATCACGTCTGAATTCCCGAAATTTAAAGGATTCATATATCCATATTGTCCCCTTTTTGCAAGTTGCAATTTTAATAGTGCATCACAATGTGTATCAATTATTTTCATAAAACCGCTCCTTTTTCTATTTGGAAATGAGGGAAGTGTCGTTAATTCACTACACCTTAACGAAAAAAAAGCGAAGAGAATAAGCTTCTCTCCACTTTCATCGTTAATTACTTTTATTTTGCTCACGTTGTCTCAATTCGATTCGGCGAATTTTACCTGATGATGTTTTTGGCAATTCATCAATAAATTCAATCCTTCGTGGATACTTATATGGTGCGGTTAATTGTTTGGCATGATTTTGTAATTCTCTAATCAACCCTGGATCATTATAATCGACATTTCCCTGAAGGACGATATATGCTTTTACGACATTCCCACGAACTTCATCCGGACTCGCAATTACCGCACATTCTTTTACGGCAGGATGTTTCACCAATGCATCTTCCACTTCAAATGGTCCAATCGTATATCCAGAGCTAACAATAATATCGTCATTTCTGCCTTCAAACCAGAAATAGCCTTCCTCGTCCATTGATGCCTGATCACCTGTGATATAGAAGTTCCCTCTTTGCGATTTCTTGGTGCGCTCTGTGTCATTATAATAACCTTTAAATAATGCAGGTGTATCAAGCGGAATTGCAATATCACCCACTTCTCCTACTGCAACAGGATTACAATCTTCATCAATCAATTGGGCATTATTACCTGGTGTTGGTTTCCCCATCGAACCGGGTTTCACCTTCATGCCTTTTAAAAATCCGAGTAGTAAAGTATTTTCTGTTTGCCCATAACCATCCCTAACAGTAACACCAAAATGTTCCTCAAATTTATCAATGACTTCACGGTTCAATGGCTCACCCGCAGATACGGCACTATGTAATTCTGGTATATGGTATTCGGATAAATTATCAAGTTTTGCCATGAGACGATATTCCGTTGGTGTACAGCAAAATACATTGACTTCATTTTGTTCCAATAAACTCAAATATTTTTTCGGTTCGAATCTGCCATTATACACAAAGCCAGTTGCACCTGAACCGAGTACAGAAAGAAATGGACTCCATACCCATTTTTGCCAACCTGGAGCAGCGGTTGCCCATACTGTGTCCCCATCACGTATACTTAACCAGTTTTCCGGGGCCGTTTGCATATGTGCATATCCCCAGCCATGTGTATGCATCACGGCTTTTGGATTACCTGTTGTACCTGATGTATATGGTAAAAATGCAATATCATCCCGAGTAGTTGGAACAATTGAAAGCTTATCAGTTGCAGATAGTTTAAGTTCATCAAGGAAATGCCAGCCACTGGAAGCATTTCCAACCGTAAATTTTACTAACTCATCATATTGTTGGATGCCATTAAATTCTTCCGTATAATCTGCGAAGCTAACAACACCACGAACTTCACCATGTGTAATTCGGTACTGTAAATCCTTTGTACGGAACATTTCCGAGCTAGGAATAATAATAATTCCCGTTTTTAATGCAGCTAAATATACTTCATACGTTTCAATAAGACGTGGCATCATGACAAGTAATTTATCACCGCGCTTTAGTCCTTTTTGGTTAAAAAGATTACCAATTCTATTTGCGTTTCTGATGAGAGTATCATATGTAACTTCTTTCTTTTCTCCTGATTCATCTTCCCAAATCACCGCTTTACGGCCAGTATCCTGTGCATATTTTTCAATTTCCATTACGATATTATAATTTTTTGGAGCAATTAAATCTTCTCTATTCATATAAATACCTCCCCTTAGTACCTGATACTAATTTCTAATCATTATATCAGATAAAAAAATATTAAGAAATGATTTTGTTCGTTGAAATTTCCTTACTATGTTATCATTGTTTTAATAAAGGGGGAGTTTCAATGAGCATAAATCAATTCCAAATTCGTGTGAATAAGAAAGAGCTGACACTTACCGCTGAACAACTCGTCTTCTATAAACAAAGTAAAGTACTGGAAGCAACTGATCAAAATAAAAATCATTATTATTTAATTTTTTATAAAAATGATTTTATCAATGGCGCTAAAAGCAAACATATCAAAATAAATTCCTACATCCACCATGCATTTACAAAAGGCATCCACTTCAAAGGGTCTCACCCGATAACCACACAAGTTCTAAGAAATAAGACAACTTTTCACCTTATCCCGTTCAACCAACTTTTTAAAAACATTCAAAAGTCATATCCAAAATTAGAAACTGCACTAATTATCTCCTACTTTGATTCATTTACGAAATCAGGTTCCGTTGAGAATTTATTTAAACGTACGTACTACGATTATCGTAGAAATGGTCAGAATCTGACTGCCTATAAACTTTTGAAAACATTCATCAATGTTGGGTGTGAGAGTAAATTTGCGCATGATATGATGAATGATATGCAGCTTAGTAAGTATCGCGGACTATACGAGAAAATGCTGGATGTGTACGAAAAGGACCCGATCAACTTTGAAGCTGCCTCGTTTGATGTTCTATGTAACAATAAATCCACAGAACTTCTTTTCCAATTATATAAAGAGCAGGATCGCCCCCTAGATGAACTAGCTGTACGAACAGCAATGCTCAGGTCCAAATTTAGCAAATCAAATTTTGAAGCTATCCTCACCAACATAAATCATTTACCTATTATAGATAAAATACTATTTTTACAAGAGTTTAAACCAAATACTTCTATAAATAAAGAGCTAATGAATATCATAATGAATGCTGGTGATGCAAATCAAATGACAGAATTCCTGATGTCTACCAAATTATTGGTACCTGATGAGCAATTAGAGATGACCATTCACAGCTTTGAAAATACTGACGCTACCTTATTATCCACTTACTTTTCTAAATCTAATAAAAGATTGCTCAAGCTATCCAAGAACAACGCCTATACAATGGAAAAAATGATCAAACCTTTTGTATCTGCCTTTTTGGATGGGTATCCGCTCAGCGATATTCTCGACTGGTTTAAACCTTTCCATGATGCAGGACATCAACTGCCTATCGAACGGAAGCTATTAAAAATGAAAAAAATGATGGAGGACCCTGATCAGCAATTTGAGCTCGGGGAATTATATGTTCAGTTTCGTCAATATGAAAAATCCATCGACTGTTTCAAATGGGAAATGGAACTTAACCCGGAAGACCGGAAACCTATTACACACTTATCAAAAGTCTATCTGGAATTGGGAGATAAGGAAGAAGCTGCTGCATATCAACAGCTTTTGATTCAGATGAGTAAGTAAGCAGTTATCACATAAGAAGGAGATGTTCAGGTAATCATTGAGTGCTTGTGGCAATATCGTAGGCGTACTGATTTTAAAGTTAAATCAATGAGTTTATATACAAAGGATTCTGTACCAATAAAAAAGTGACTGCTAAATTGCTGTACAATTTAGCAGTCACTTTTTGTGATACTCTCTCATTTTCGTAGGTAACAGTACCTAACTTACGAACAGGCTTCTTATTTAATTAACCGATTTCTGTTTCCAATTGTTCTTTAGGTAATACTTCGTTCATGCTTCCAGTGCGATATCCTTTTAGGTCAACAGAAACATAATCGAATCCGAGTGAAACGAGTTTCATTTGGATTTGTTCACGTTTAGCAATAAAGTCTGCAATCTTATCTTCTGTAACTTCAACTCTTGCCACATTTGCGTGATAACGTACACGAACCATATCAAAGCCAAGTTTAATTAGAAAAAGCTCTGCCTCATTTACTTGACTCACTTTCTCACGATTAATTTCCGTACCATATGGGAATCTAGATGCTAGACTGCATGATGCAGGTTTATTCCATACAGGTACATCCAATTGTTTGGACAGTTCACGGATTTCCTGTTTATACATTCCTGCTTCCTGTAGAACACTGCGTGCGCCCTCTTCTGTTCTTGCTTTCAGTCCTGGACGGAAATCATCCATATCATCCATGATCATGCCATCAAGTACATACGGAATAGCCATTTCTTTTGCAATATCATTCAAGCGAGAATAAAGCATTTTTTTACTGTGATACCAGCTGTCTGGAGTATTTGCTGCGATGGCAGGATTCTCGAGTTCTTTCATCTCTGTTTTCAGTACACGGACACCCATATCCTCTGCAAGTTTAACAGCACCATCAAATTCTTCATTACGGAAAAGTTCGGATGCTACGACAACAGCAAGTACGTTATCCCCTAACTCCTGCTGTGCACGTTTTAATAGGAAAGAGCTGTCTACACCACCAGAGAAAGCTACTAAGACACGACCCATTCCAGATAGAATTTCACCAAGTTGTTCATTTTTTTCATGAAGTGTTTTATTCATATCCATTCTCCTCACTTTCTATTTATAAACGTTTTAATAAACGTTAGCTAACAAATATATTTTATACCTAGTTTAATCGTACTGTCCAATCGAAAAACTGTCAATAAAATCGCTTAAATTATTTAATTTCTATTGACAAATTTCAATAAAAGTTACATATTATACTAATACGATAAAACCTATAAAACTACTTTGAATTAAAAGGGGGATGAGAAAAAATGTATTTAACACTTGATGGAGTTGAAAAAAAGTTTCAAAGCAATACAAATAACGAAGTAAAAGTATTGGATGATATAAGCTTCGAAGTGGAGAAAGGACAGTTTGTATCTATTGTAGGACCATCAGGCTGTGGTAAGTCTACTTTACTATACTTGGTTTCCGGACTCGAAAAAGCCTCTAAAGGAAAAATTGAAATTTCTGGAGAACAAGTAACCAAACCTGGTCCAGATCGTGTTGTCGTTTTCCAGGAGGACGGACTTTTCCCATGGTTAAACGTTCTCGATAATGTAACATATGGCCTTCTTCTAAAAAAAATGCCTAAAAAAGAAGCTGAAGCGAAGGCAACGGAAATGCTGAAACTTGTCCATTTGAGCAATTATGCCGACTCCTATCCGCATCAACTTTCAGGCGGAATGAAGCATCGTGTAGCTATCGCACGTGCACTTGTAATGGATCCGGATATTTTATTGATGGATGAACCATTTGCTGCCTTGGATGAACAAACAAGAATGGCATTACACAATGAGCTGTTGGAAATTTGGAGAAAGACAAAAGTCACTGTATTGTTTGTGACACATAATATACGTGAGGCTGTACTCTTATCACAGAAAATTATTGTCATGGCAACACGTCCGGGGAAAATTAAAGCAACATACCATGTCCAAACAACTCAGGACGGTTATACACCAGATAGTGTCACACTTGATCTGGAGCAAAAAATACTTGCAACACTTGAAGAAGAAATGGAGAAAGTACTGAAGGAGGAACTTGGAGATGATTACAACTTTAAGAAGAGTGATATTCATCGCGATACTAATGGTGATATGGGAAGTGGCATCTAGACTGTCCACTGTTCCAACCTTCATGTTTCCAGGTGTATTGCAGGTGTTGGAAACACTCTTTAACGGAATTATAAATGGTCAAATTACTGGAGCAATCTTCCAAAGTATTGGTCGACTTCTAGTTGGTTTTACTATTGCGGTCATAGTAGGACTGATACTTGGTTATTTAATCTGGAGATACAAACTTGTTGATGATACATTAGGATTTCTCGTCGTAGCACTACAGTCTATCCCAAGTATCGTCTGGCTACCACTTGCAATCGTCTGGTTCGGTCTTGGGGAGACTGCTATTCTGTTCGTCGTTACAATTGGGGCAACATGGACGATGACAATGAATACGACAAGTGGGTTTAAAAATGTACCGACACTATACCAACGTGTTGCCAGGACATATGGTTCCAGCGGATTCCATTTATTGCGTACCGTCATTATCCCTGCATCCATCCCGCAAATCATATCCGGTTTGCGTCTCGCTTGGGCATTTTCATGGCGTGCACTGATGGCCGGTGAATTACTTGGTGCCGGTGGAGGCCTTGGTCATCTACTTGAAACAGGCCGTTCACTCGGACAAATGGATTTAGTTATTTCCGTCATGATTATCATCGCAATTATCGGTACAATTATGGATAATGTTGTTTTTACAAGATTGGAGAAAAATGTTCAGAAAAAATGGGGATTAAGCTAATAAATTATAAACTATACTAAATGGGGGTAATAAAATGAAACGCAAAACAATTAAATTATCAATTCTTATTACTATTGTAGCCCTTTTTCTATCGGCATGTGGCAGCTCTTCTGATAGTGAGGGCGATGGTGGAACAAATGAAATAACCATTGGCTACTTTCCTAATATGACACATATCGCAACAATTGTCGGATTGGAAAATGGCTACTTTGACGAAGCGTTTGGAGAAGATATTACGATTGATACAAGAACGGTTACAAATGGTGGATTATTTATGGAAGCCATGGCAACGGATGCAATTGATGTTGGTACAGTCGGTCCTGGTCCATTACTCAATTTTTATGTGAAAGATTCCAATTATCACATGATATCTGGTGCTGTCAATGGTGGTGCAGTACTAGTCGCAGATAAGGACAGTGGTGTAACGGAAGTGGCAGATCTGGACGGTAAAACAGTAGCTATTCCAGTTATTGGAAGTACGCAAGATGTCATGCTCAGGAAAGCACTTCAGGAAGTTGGTCTCTCACCTACGACAAGTGGTGGAACGGTAGAAATGCATGCAGCAGCACCGGCAGACTCGACGACACTTTTCGCCCAAGATTCCGTTCAAGCAGCAGCAACACAGGAACCATGGGGATATGTACTCGAAACACAGGCAAACGGGCAGAAATTGCTTGACTGGGATGAATTTGCATGGGGGAAAGACTCAACCAATACTGTTGTTGCAGCTACTGCAGAATTTAAAGATAATGAAGAGTTAGCTAAAAGCTATTTAACAGCACATAAACAAGCTGTCGAATTCATTCAGGAAAATCCAGAAGAAAGCCAGGAGTTAGTTATTAAGCATTTGAAAGAACTTACTGGCCAGGAGCTTAATGCAGATGAAGTCGAAGCAGCCTTTAATAATCTCGAAGTTACAACCGAAGTAAACGAAGAAGTTATTCAGGAAATGGCAGATATTAGCTTGGAAGCAGAATATATACCAAGTAATGATATTGATGGCCTAATTGATTTGTCTATTTTGGAAGGCTTACAGGGAGAATAATAATTAGTAAATAAAAGCTGTGGACGATATCCTGTCCACAGCTTTTTCTATTCTATTCGGTTCACACGTGTTTCAAGTTCACCATTTTGGTAATATAGAGAGTAAGGAGCGTGTTTGTCTTGGCAGAATTCAATGAACAAGAATTTGAAGAAGCATATGAGCAGGAAACAAACAGAGTAAATGCACAGTTAGATGAGGAAATCCTTTTTGCCATGATTGGCGATGTCAATACAGGTAAATCTTCGACGATTAATCAGATTATCGGTGAAGAAGTTGCCATGGTTGGTGCAAAACCAGGAGAAACAACAGGGATTGACCGCTATATATATCGCGATAAAATCATATTCGCAGATACACCAGGACTTGATGATATTAATAATAAAAATTCCGAGGAAACGATGAATTTTTATAAAAATGCAGATGTTATCTTATTTTTCTTAAATGCTGCAGGAACCGTCTTATCAGATGGAGAGAAGAAATCATTTGAACTGATTTCCAAAGAAAATAAAAATATCCTCTTTGTATTGAATAAAATCGATGCTGCAGATGATATACCGAGCCTTGTCAGCTATGTAAAACAACATACAAATCATAAATATAAAGTCGTTCCAATATCATCACGAACTGGTGAAAATATTGATAAATTGAGAAATGAAATTTTGGACATACTTAAAAAAAAACATAAAGAAATCCAATTCGCCAGACTAATAAAAGAAAAATCCTCCATCGCGAATAAATGGATCTTAGGTGCAACAGGGTCGGCAACAGCAATCGGTGCTGCACCATTACCTGGGTCAGATTTCGTTCCATTAACAGGGATTCAAGTTGGACTGATGGTAAAATTGGCAGCATTATATGAAAAACCCTTATCCAAGAAAAAAGCAAAAGAACTCGCAATTGCAACCATTACAGGAAATATCGGAAAAACATTATTCCGTCAAGTCGTCAAATTTATCCCTGGCGCAGGATCTGTTGCCGGCGGAAGTATTGCAGGCGGCATGACATTGGCACTCGGTTACGCCATCAAATATGCCTATGAAAATAACATCGAACTCGACGCCAACTCCCTAAAATCCCTATACGAATATTTCCGTAATAAGGATGCTAAGGAGATAATTAAATAATTACCTGACCCTTCCCTTTTTTTGCAGATCACAAAGAGAGCTTGAATTTCCAAGCTCTCTTTGTGTTAGCTATTTTCGTATAGATTGTTGTTACTTACCCCGTAGTCGAGATAAATTGCGAACTAACTACCATGTATTTTAGATTCTATCTACAAAATAAAAAGTGAAGTAACTGTTGGCTCATTTCCAAACACGTGTGCTTTGCAGCCGTCCGGGATCCTGCGGGCGGATGCGCACCTTAGGGCACGGCCTCAGCCTCCTCGAGAAACCCACTGTGCGGGGTCTTCGGACACGTGCTTTTCCCGCAGGAGTCACCGCCCTCCGCTCACCCGGACTAGTGAAGTTGTTTGATCTGATTTTTAAACATCACTAAGCAGTTAATCGTCTGCAAGCTCAAAACCAGGTCTGGGAAATATACGTAGACTGCTGCGGGAAGGGAGGCATAGGTGAGACCCCGAAATGCGTCTGCATGAAGGGGCACACCAGCCGCCCTAAGGTGCGCGAAGTATATTTCCCAGAGCGGCCGCTGAAGTTCACCTTATGTGCAGTAGCTTACATCTACAAATTCCGCTTCGCCAAATCCTTTCCGTCATAAGTGAAAGCGACTTTTCTATCTTCAATTGTCGTTTCCATATGAACCGTTCTCCCCCATAATTGATGGATATATGGCAACACATGCTCAAGGTAACGAATATCCAGCTCGATTCCTTCATAGCCATGGACAAGATATAGCTCACCATTTCTTAAATAATCTCCATTTTCAACGACAATATATGGAAACCCACCATTCACTCTCATGGAGATGAGCTGGTCCCTGACCTGTTCATAATCCTTTTCTGAAATACGATAGTCCCTTCCCTTTTTCTCGAACAAGTACATATCTTCCTTTTGCGCCAGTTCCTTCGTTAAATAGTTCCGGATAAATGAAATATCCGATTCAATCTCACGGACTTCAAAAATTTTCTCTCTACCCGAATTCGATTTATAGCCGAGCTTTTTCATTTCTTCTGTTGGATTATTATATCTTTCCTCGATATCTTCAAAAATTTTTAAGCCTAAGTAATACGGATTAATCGACGTTTTTGATGGTTGAACAACACCTGCATTCAGTTTGGAAAATTCAATTGTATCACTTGTTGTTAAATCCATTTCCCTTAAGATTCGCTGATGCCAATAGGATGCCCATCCTTCATTCATAACCTTTGTCTCCAGCTGCGGCCAAAAATATAGCATTTCCTCACGCATCATCGTTAAAATATCACGTTGCCAGTCTTCTAATTCCCTGCTGTGCTGTTCAATAAATAATAAGATATCTTTCTCAGGATTTGGCGGCAGCTTTTTGATTTTTCTTCTCGTCGTCGGTTTTTGATCGGCTGGCTTGTCATCCAGACTCCATAAATCATCATATTTCGTTCTAATTTTTGGCTGTTCCGCTTCTTCCTCCTCTTCTACATTCCGATTAGCTGGTAACTTGGAACGGACAAGAGACGGGTCAATATGTTCCTGAATCGAAAGGATAGCATCAAGGAAGCTTTCCACTTCTTCCTTACCATACTTCATCTCATAGTCTGCAATACGCTCTGCTGTTGCTGTCATGCTTTCTACCATATCCTTTCTCGTATTGGAGAAGCGGACATTGTTTTTGAAAAAATCACAATGGGCCAGTACATGTGCAATGATTAGTTTGTTTTGAATGAGGCTATTTGTATCAAGCAAAAACGCATAACAAGGGTCCGAGTTTATGACAAGTTCATATATTTGACTAAGTCCAAGATCATACTGCAGCTTCATTTTATGAAACTGCTTCCCAAAACTCCAATGCGTAAATCTTGTTGGCATGCCATATGCTCCGAATGTATAGATAATATCTGCTGGACAAATTTCATAGCGCATCGGATAGAAATCAAGCCCGAATCCGGTTGCGATTTCTGTTATTTCATCTATTGCATAACTTAGTTCTTTCGTTTGCTCCACATTCATCCCTCCAGAAGTGCTTTATACAGTTTATGATTGGTACAGAAAATAATGTCCATAAAGTGAAACTTCAATCAGTGGGGGGATCCCTTTTCCCTCACTGATTGTTAGCACCGCAAGGGAGACCCGCAGGCCCTTGAACAGAATCGGACCTTTACGGGCAGTTAACCCCTACACATATATATTTCTTGGTCTTTTTGAAACCTTTTCCTTAAGGGGGTTTACTGCCCGTTAAGGTGGGGAAAAATTGGATAAGGTGTATGAAGCGTATTATCAGGGTAATCTAAAAGCAGGAGGGATTCATATGGAGCAACAGGCATTATCAATCGAAGAATTTAATGATAAACTTAAATCATGGACAGGGAAAAATATTAAAATCACAAAAAAGGAACTGAACGATTTAGATGAAACGGAAATAGAACTGCAATACGTCTCCTATTCCAACAATACACAGAGCATTGATGATTATGTGTCCGAGCATTCCTTAATATTAAGTGGTGAAGGGGAAATTGAAAACGCTGAAAATCAAATGGAACCACTACCTGCCCCACGCTATGAAATACCGCTGGATGACACATCCAACTATTATTTTGACGGTAAATTATTTAACTTAAAAACTGATCGGGCAACATATACCATTGAGGAAAAGTAATAACACTCCCCTCTTATGTCAGAGGGGAATGTTATTTTCAAACGGTAGTTTTATCCTTATGGAAGAAACTCTTCATCGCATGGTACACATCACCTTTTTCTTTTAAAACATAATGACGGAATTTCGGGTCATCAATTTTTTTATAGGCATTCATCAATGTTGAATAACGGTTGTAGCCATTCACTTCTCCGTAACCAAACATGTTGGAGCATTCCATTATTTCATTGACTAATTTGATACACTTCGGATTATCGGAGGAGATATTCTCTCCATCCGAAAAATGAAATGGGTAGATATTATAGCGAGATGGATTGTACTTATCATGAATCACTTCCAAAGCTTTGAGATAGGCTGAAGAACAAATGGTTCCACCGCTTTCCCCTTTGGAAAAAAACGCCTCTTCGGTAACAACTTTTGCTTCCGTATGATGGGCAATAAATTCAAATTCCACTGTTTCATATTTCGTACGCAAAAAGCGATTCATCCAGAAGAAAAAGCTTCTTGCCATATATTTTTCGAATGTCCCCATTGATGCACTCGTATCCATCATGGCAATAACAACTGCTTTGGACTCCCGCTTAATCACTTCATTCCAAGTCTTAAAGCGCAAATCATCATTATGAATCGGGGTAATTGCTGCCTTGCCATCCCGGGCATTCCTTTTTAACGCTGTCAAAATCGTACGCTTTTTATCCACATTACCCATTAGCCCTTTTTTACGGACATCATTGAATTCAACTTTTTCGGTTGTGATTTCTGCTGGTTCTTTCCGCTTGAGGTTCGGTAATTCCAACTCACTAAAGAGGGCATTCTCAATTTCGGCAATCGATACCTCAGATTCATAATAATCATTGCCAGGTTTATCGCCAGCTTTTCTGCCTTTGCCGGCTCCATTCTGACCTTGTTGCTCTGCATTCGGATCACGTGCGATAACATCCCCAACTTCCGAACCACCGCCGCCTTGGCCGACATGCTTTGATTTTTCATAATTATAGCGGATTTTATATTCATCCAAAGAGCGAATCGGAATTTTGATGACATCACGCCCATTGGACATGATAATATTTTCTTCACTGATTAAATCTGGTAAGTTATTTTTTATGGCATCCTTCACTTTGTCACTGTGGCGTTTTTGATCCTGATGACCTTTTCTGTGGAGAGACCAGTTTTCCTGGGAGACAACGAAATTTTGGTCCTGCTTTTCTTGCATTCTATCCTCTCCTATTATTTAAATTTTCAGTATTTTATTAAACTATATACTTTCTACTTTCTACTTTCTTTATCCTATGCAAATAGAAACAAGTTATTTCCAATAATTCATAATTGGTATGAAAAAAGGGACTAACTTAGTCGTTAGTCCCGAATTTATTTTTAGGTTAGCGATTTAATAGGCTGCCTACATAGCGAAGCAGGTCATTCGCCGAAACGGAATTATAGCCATGTTCATCTATTAAACGAGCTATTACTTCATTTACTTTTTTCAATTGCGATTCATCCGGTGTTTTCGATGATGTCGTAATCTTCACGACATCTTTCAAATCTGCGAAAAGTTTCTTTTGAATTGCTTCACGGAGGCGTTCATGGGAATTATAATCGAAGCGCTTTCCTTTTCTGGCATATGCAGACAGACGAATAAGTATTTCCTCACGAAATGCTTTTTTTGCATTTTCCGAAATTCCAATTTGTTCCTCGATTGAGCGCATTAACTTTTCATCTGGATTCATTTCTTCCCCTGTCAGTGGGTCTCTCAGTTTATTTTTATTACAATAGGCCTCCACATTATCCAGGTAGTTATCCATTAATGTCTTGGCAGATTCTTCATACGAATAGACGAATGCTTTTTGTACTTCTTTCTTCGCTATTTCATCATATTCCCTTCTTGCAACAGCAATATAATTCATATATTCATCTAAATCGTCTTTCGAAATCGATGGATGCTGTCCAAGTCCATCTTTTAAGGAGCGTAATACATCGAGTGCATTAATCGATGGTACTTCCTTACGAATAATTGTGGAAGATATCCGGTTGATAACATAGCGGGGATCAATTCCTCCCATTCCCTCATCCTGGAATTCATTTTTCAATTCCTCTGCATCGATTTGGTTGAAGCCTTCCACACTTTCTCCATCATATAGTCGCATTTTCTTAACGAGATCAATTCCTTGTTTCTTCGATTCTTTGAGTCTCGTCAAAATAGAAAAGATTGCTGCAGCACGTAATGCATGTGGTGCTACATGGACATCGGCGATATCACTCTCACTAATCATCTTCTTATAGATTCTTTCTTCCTGACTCACTCGAAGATTATATGGAATTGGCATGACAATCATACGAGAATGGAGTGCCTCATTTTTCTTATTTGAAATAAATGAGCGGTATTCCGATTCGTTTGTATGGGCTACAATCAGTTCATCCGCAGAAATCAATGCAAACCTTCCCGCCTTGAAATTCCCTTCCTGTGTCAATGATAGTAAATGCCAGAGGAATTTCTCATCACTTTTTAAAATTTCCTGGAACTCCATCATCCCACGATTCGCTTTATTAAGTTCCCCATCAAAACGATATGCTCGTGGGTCTGATTCCGATCCAAATTCGGCAATCGTTGAAAAATCAATACTACCGGTTAAATCAGCGATATCCTGAGATTTCGGATCGGATGGACTAAATGTTCCAATGCCGACACGTTTATCTTCTGAGAAAAAGATACGTTCCACTTTAACATCTTCAATTCGACCATCATATTCCTGTTCCAGCCGCATCGTATTCAACGGGGATAGACTTCCTTCGATACGAATCCCGTATTCCTCGGAAAAATCATCACGTAAATGCTGTGGAATCAAATGTAGCGGATCCTCATGCATTGGACAGCCTTTAATGGCATAAACCGCTCCCTTATCTGTACGCGAGTATTGTTCCAAGCCTCTTTTCAACATGCTTACAATCGTGGATTTCCCCCCACTAACAGGTCCCATCAACAATAATATACGCTTACGGACATCCAATCGTTTTGCTGCTGGATGAAAATACTCCTCCACCAATCGTTCAATCGCTGTCTCGAGCCCAAAGATTCCTTCACCAAAGAATTCGTACATCTTTTGTTCGTCTCTTTCCGCTACACCAGCATCTTTAATCATATTATATACACGTGAATGAGCAGTCTGAGCAACTTCAGGTCGTTCTCTAACAATTTCCAAGTAGTCAGCGAATGTTCCTTCCCATACTAAGCGCTTTTCTTCTTCCCTATAGTTTCTCACCTTGTTTAATATACTCATATTTACTCCCTCCATCATGCAGCGGTTTATATATCCTATGCACGTACATCTGGATTCATGCTATGCGTAATCAGTTTCGAGTTGAAAGTAGTATAATAAATTTATATCTTCATCAGTAATGCATACGCCATTTCGATATCTTTATCGTTGCAGCTGAATGCTTTCTCATTTTTTTCCAAATACTTCACAGCCTCACTTAAATCTTGAATACCTTTTTTCATATAGGATTTGTAATGGCTATTAATGGAGTTAATCTGATTTGCAAACCTTTCATCTGTTCCGGGTGTCACCGTTTCTTTATATAAGTCAATGATAGTTTCCCCATCACGAGTCGGGAAAAATTCATGTGGATCTGTGCTATCAAAAATACAGAAATCAAGCTCACGGACAAGTACCATGTCTAAGCTGTTTGGGTCAAAACTGCAATGGTATAATTCCATATCAAAACCATATGCAACACATGCTTTTACAATCTTTTTCATAAAGGTTGATTTCCCAGTCCCTGCACGCCCCTTGATATAATAGACATGTTTTATATTTTCGATTAGATCTGGCACTTCATTCACGACGCCATCTGCTGTATTGGTACCAAAGAACCTATGGTATACATGCGCTTGTTCGTTTTTTATTTGTTTGTTTTGTAAGACTTCCTGTATTAAGTTATCCGCCATTTCGTCTGCACGTTTGAAGTTCATTTCTTTAATATAGATTGCTTCCAGATCATCATGAACTTGTAGACCTGTTGCAAAATTTTGATGGGCCTTTGTCACGAATGAATCAAATTTATTCTTGTTTTTCAAATAGTCATCCGTTTCTTGAACTCTCCCAATGATCGGGTTTAAATCCAGTTCCATTGAATTACTTAAGGGTTTCAAGGGAATTCTATCCGTTATAATAGCTACTGATTTCGCACGGATGATTATCCCATCCAAATAATTTTTTCCTAATGGGCTTTTTAAAATTTCGATATCATCTGTTGTGTCATAGTGATTGATAGCCCGTTTGATTAGCCTTGTTTTTACCATTTCAGACGAATGCTTTAATACGATTATTCGATTTATGTTTTTGATATTTGTAGGTAAGTAATTAAGTAGTCCTTTAGACGTATTACCGCTCACATAATAGCTTTGATTGGACAAATCACCACATCCTTTTATCATTTTTAGCAGGATAAGAAAGTACGAAAATTTTCCTATCTGCATAAGTGCGGCTTGGCATTCGCCCAACCTCATAGCAAACACCAAGTTTTCTAATAGTTTATGTCATGCCCAGATTCATGTGAATGTTATGATTAATATTACAAACGGAAGCAAACCATTCCTTTCTGCGGGGTCTTCGGACACGTGCTGTTCCCGCAGGAGTCACCGTCCAGAGCAATCCCGGACTAGTGAAGTTGTATGATGCTATTTTAACTATTGCAAGTACAGTAATTGCAAGCCATTTCTAACTAGCTGTGGGAAGAAAGGCATCGGTGAGACACTGAAATGTGTTAGCATGAAGGGGCTTCACCAGCCGCCTTAGGATGGCGCGCAGTGTATTTCCCAGAGCGGTCGCCGAAGAGACGTAGTTTATGAAGCAGTTCCTAGTCTTTGTGACAAAAGCAACATACTTAGAAAGGCGGAGGTGACTGGTTAGAGGCAAACGTATAAGCAAGGGACCGGAAAAGTGCATGAATTTGACTTGAAGTGTCCATTGCTTATACGTTTGCCTCAAGGAGCCGTAGCTGAACATCTTTGGGCGGGGCGAGTAGCTGCAGTCCAAGTCTTTAAAAACAGCCGTTTTAATAGAAACGTCTTCAGGTTTGTCTATTGCCAAACTAGGGGATTAAAGAAATAATTAGGATTATCCGGGAATTACGAATGTCTTGTTAAATATTCGGTAACATTGCCTTTAAAACAGTGAAATATACATCTTATAATAACTTACAGAAACTGGTGATAGTAATGAAAAAAAGCTACTATGCAGTCATTGATATCGGGTCAAATACGATGCGATTCGTTGTTTATAATCAAGAAAATTCTGGTCGATTACATGAAGTTGAAAACGTTAAGGCTGTTGCTCGCCTGCGTAACTACCTTGATGAGGAAAGCATGTTAAACGAGACTGGAATTAGGAAATTGATTTCAACACTCCAAAGCTTTAAAAATGTAATGGAAACCTATCAATTGGACAACTTTGTCGTAATTGCTACTGCAACCATTCGCCAAGCACGCAATAAGGATGAAATTAAGCAGATCGTTCTGGATGAAATCGGCTGGGAAATGCGGATATTATCTGAAAGAGAAGAAGCAACTTATGGTTATCTATCTGTTGTCAATTCCACTTCTATTACCGAGGGAATCACCATTGATATTGGTGGCGGAAGTACAGAAATAACTTATTTTAAGAACCGAGTTTTACAGGAATATCACAGTTTTCCTTTCGGCGCATTAACATTAAAGGAATTCCTTAAACAAGAAAATTCTATCGAGAAAAATTTGATGAAGTTACGTGGATTTCTGCAAGAGCAGTTCAGCACCTTAAACTGGTTGCAGAATAAATCTGTTCCATTGATTGGTATCGGTGGAAGTGCTCGTAATCTGGCGCAAATCGATCAAAACAGGAAAGCCTATCCTCTTGCAGGACTACATCAATATCAAATGAATGACAGTGATATTGCTGCCATCGTAACCTATCTTGCAACACTTGAAAAGGATGAATTGGAAAAGGTAGAGGGACTTTCCAAAGACCGAGCGGATACGATTTTACCTGCTGCTAGTGCTTTTCTTAATTTATACGAAGTAATCGATGCAAAAGGGTTTATCCTAAGCAGAAAAGGACTCCGTGATGGTGTTTTCTATGAATATTTATCAGGAAACACAGAAACAAATCTATACCCGAACGTGCTTGAGGACAGCTTAATAGAGTTAATCTATGAATACAAACTGGATTTTAACCAAATCCAGCATATCGGGTTGCTAATGGAAAAATTATTTAAAGGACTACAGTCCAAAGGGATTTGGTCACTGACAAAGGAAGATTGGATACCATTAAAGCGGGCTAGCTATGTATATAATCTTGGAGAATATATTGATTCTGAATCAAGCCCTCAGCACACGTTTTACCTGCTGGCCAATCGGACCATTGATGGGCTTATGCATATGGAACGTCTAAAATTGGCATTGATCGCATCCTATAAAAACAAAACGGTTTTCAAACAATTCATCGCTCCTTTTAAAAACTGGTTCTTAAAGGAAGAGCGGAAAAAAATAGAATTACTTGGCTCCTTACTTAAATTTACTTATTGTATGGATGCAACCAACAGACAGGTAATAACAAACTTTGCTATGGAAATTGGCGAGGAAGTAATAACGCTGACATTCTATTGTAAACAGGATTACAAACCGGAACAGTACCAGCTAGAAAAACAGAAGAAGCATTTGGAAAAAACTCTCGGAAGAAATATTGACGTCATTTTTCTATATAGCGAAAAAGATTTAGTGGGTTAATTTTTACTTTTTCCTTAAAACTTTACAAAAACTTATCATTTATTGTCGAATAATTGTTATACAATTAAATTATTAGTGTTTGAAAATGAAGGATAAAAATGACCAAGAAGTTCGATGTGTTATTTTTACCGAACTTTTGGAATACCTGCTAATAGCGACTTCATTTAAGGGTGATTATATTGAAAACAACTGACAAACTAATTGATTTGGATAACCCAATGTATTACAACAATAGAGAACTTAGCTGGCTTGCCTTCAATAAAAGAGTTCTTGAGGAAGCAAATGATACGAGAAACCCACTTTTGGAGCGATTTAAATTCGTTTCCATATTCTCTTCCAATCTGGATGAGTTTTTCATGGTTAGGGTTGCAGGCCTAAAAGATCAGGTGAAAGCTGATTTCAATAAACCTGAAAATAAAGCTGGGCTAACACCAAAGCAGCAATTAGAGGCAATATCCAAAGAAAACCATTTGCTCGTAGAAAGCCAATACTTCATGTACCGTCGTCTTCTTTCCGAGCTTGCAGAAGAAAATATTTCAGTTATTACAGCTGACGAACTAACAGCTGAACAGAATGAAAAACTTGAAGCTTATTTTGATGAATATATTTTCCCTGTCCTGACACCGTTGGCCATCGATGCCTACCATCCTTTTCCAATGCTTTCCAACAAGTCGATTAATATGGCAATCGTACTGGAAGATCTGTATGACAAGCAGAACCCAATAACGAAAAATGCGATTGTCCAGCTCCCTGCATTACTCGATCGCTTTATGAAGGTTCCAGGGACAGATCAATATATTTTGCTTGAAGATATTATTTCACACTATATTCATAAACTGTTTAAAGGATATCATGTTCGTTCCATCACCGAATTTCGGATTACGAGAAATGCCGACCTGACAATACATGAAGAGGGCGCAAGGGACCTTCTAAAGGAAATTGAAAAAGAACTGAGGAAGCGAAAATGGGGTGCTGCCGTACGACTTGAGGTCCGTTCAGATAAATACGATGAAGCGATTGTAAAGTTTCTTTTATATGTATTGGAAATCCACGAAAAAGATATGTATGTGGTTGACGGCCCGCTTGACCTTACCTATCTTTTTGGCTTTTATAAGAAAGTACAAATCGAGAATGAACATTTGATTTATGAAACACTTATGCCACAGCAACCACAAGATATTTCTCGTGAGGAGACAGTCTTTGAAGCTGCTGAGAAAAGAGATATTTTTCTGCATCATCCTTATGAATCATTCGAACCTGTCGTTGATCTTGTTAAAGATGCTGCAAATGATCCCGATGTTTTGGCGATTAAACAAACGCTATACCGCGTCAGTGGGAATTCCCCTATTATCAAAGGATTGAAACAGGCTGCTGAAAATGGGAAGCAAGTCACTGTACTCGTCGAATTAAAAGCAAGATTTGATGAAGAACAAAATGTACAATGGGCAAAGGAATTAGAAAAGACTGGTTGCCATGTAATTTATGGCATGAATTCTCTTAAAACTCATAGTAAAATTACATTAATCGTCCGTAAACGCAAGGAAAAAATCGAACGTTTTGTCCATCTTGGAACAGGAAACTATAATGATTCGACAGCAAGTTCGTATACGGATATGGGCATCATCACAACGAAGCGAAAATTCGGAATTGATGCCACCCATTTCTTCAATTATTTAAGTGGATTTACTGAAAAACCTAATTTTAATCATCTATCCATGGCCCCTTTTGATATTCAGGAAGATTTTATGCGCTATATAGACGAGGAAATTAGTTTTCATAAAAAGAAGGAAAATGGAAGAATTATTGCCAAAATGAATTCCTTAACAGATAAAATTCTAATCAGGAAATTTTACGAAGCTTCCCAGGCAGGCGTAAAAATAGACCTCATCGTCCGGGGAATCTGCTGCCTGAAGCCCGGCATTGCAGGTGTCAGTGAAAACATCCGTGTCAGAAGCATTGTCGGACGCTTTCTGGAGCATAGTAGAATCTTTTATTTCCATAGTGATGGGGACGAGCGAATTTTCCTTTCTTCCGCCGACATGATGACAAGAAATATGAAAAAGCGTGTCGAGCTACTGTTCCCAATCTATGAGCAGTCAGTAAAAGAAAGAATTAAAGACGTATTAACCGTCACACTAAATGACAATGTCAAAGCAAGGGAACAGGCGAGCGATGGCACCTACCACTATACAAGCGCAAAACATGGAGAAAAAGAAGTGGATAGTCAAATGAAGTTGTCTGAGATTGCTTATCAGGTTTTGGATGATGAGGAGTAGGCACAACTTTAGAGCGGACTGCGCAACTTTGTGGTGCGATGGCACAACTTTAGAACAGGACTGCGCAACTTTGTGGTGCGATGGCACAACTTTAGAACGGGACTGCGCAACTTTGTGGTGCGATGGCACAACTTTAGAACAGGACTGCGCAACTTTGTGGTGCGATGGCACAACTTTAGAACGGGACTGCGCAACTTTGTGGTACGATGGCACAACTTTAGAACAGGACTGCGCAACTTTGTAGTGCGATGGCACAACCGTTAACATCCTAAAAAAAGAAATCGGCAACAGCGCCGATTTCTTTTTTTGCAATTTAGTGATGTCCTGATCCTTTAGATGGATTTGTAATGACAAATCCTTCATTTTCTACAAAGAAATATTGAATCCAGATTCCATCCAGAAACTCTTCCCGCGTATCAAGCAAAATATCCACATCTTTATCTGTTTTCACAATCTCATCATGTTCTGTTGGTGTATCAAATGAGATACCATAATGTGCATGGTCTCCATGCATATTGGAAATATTAACACGAATCATTTTACCTTCTGCTTCTTCCGTAGTTAACATATTTTTTAGTACTTTAGCTGCATTGCGATTAATTTTACATTTCATTTAAATATCTCCAATCCTATAGTATCTTTTTATTATCCCATGAAATTTTAGGAAATCCAAAAATATGCTTTTCAGAAGAAATCCCCGGACATCTAACCCGCGCAGTAAATTTTATAAACATAATGATTAACGCATCAATTCCACAAAAAACATACTTATTTCCGGAATATAGGTGACGAGCAATAACACAACAATCATTGCGATTAACAGAGGCATCACGCCTCTAATAACTTCTTCTATTTTCATCTTCGTTACACCAGCTGATACGAAAAGGTTTACGCCAACTGGTGGTGTAATCAATCCGATAGCCAGGTTGAGAATCATAATAATACCGAAATGAATAGGATCAATTCCTAGTTCCATTGCCATTGGCAGTAAAATCGGTGTTAAAATAACGATTGCCGCCAAAGCTTCGAGGACAAGTCCCACTAGTAACAAAAACACATTCAATAGTAACAGGATAACGATTTTGTTTTCACTAATGGATAAAACAAAACTAGCAACGGTTTCTGCTACTTGTTCCAATGTTATCAAGCGACCGAATATATTTGCCATCACAATCAGCAAGATAATAACAGCTGAGGTAACGCCTGCTGATGCAAGACTCTTATAGACACCTTTAAAATTAAGATCCTTATAAACAAACATACCAATTACTAAACCATAAGCTGCAGCAACAGCCGCCGCTTCAGTTGGTGTCATAATACCACCATAAATACCACCTAAAATAATTACTGGTACCAATAAGGCGAATTTTGCATCCCACGTCGCCTTTAATGTGCCTTTCAGACTAAATGAATCTTTGTCACCCCTCCATCCATTCTTCTTTGAGATAAAGAAAGTAACGAGTATTAATCCAAGTCCTGTCAGAATTCCAGGAACAATACCTGCCATGAATAACTCGGTAATCGACTGCTGACCAACAACCCCGTAAATAACAAGAGGATTACTTGGTGGAATAATTATTCCAATCGTACCTGCCGCTGCAACGACAGCAGCAGAGAATCCTGGATTGTAGCCCTGTTTAATCATTGCTGGAATCAGCAGTGTACCAATTGCTGCAACCGTTGCTGGGCCAGATCCACTAATTGCTGAGAAAAACATACTTGTAACAATAGCGACCAGTGCCAGTCCACCTGGTAGAAACCCTAATAATTCATCCGACAGATTCAATAATTTCTGTATAATCCCACTGTTACCCATAATTATTCCTGCTGCGATGAAAAATGGTACAGCCATAATTGGAAAACTATCAATACTTGTAAATGCTGTTTGCGGGAAAAAGTCAACTGGGATTGCATCCGTGGCAAGCACAGTTGCTAGTGTACTAATCCCAAGTGCAAATGCAATCTGCATACCAAATACAATAAATAATATAAAATAACCAAATAATAGCAATGTAATACTGCCGTCTTTAAATAGCACTGCTGGTAAAATAAATAATATAGATATACCGGCAGTCAGTAATCCGTCTTTCGCAGACATCCCCTTCATATCTTCAATTAAAGTTTGAATGAGACGAACCCCCATTAACAGGAAACCGATTGGTATAGCACTGTAAGCTAGGGCCATTGGTATACCTAATGCAGGAGTCACCTGATTTGTTTCCATTTGAAAATTGATTAAGTTAAATCCATAAGAAACCATAATAAAACTGAAATATAGCATAAATACACTATTTGCTGCATCAATCGCATTCCGAACATGCTTCGGGAAACGATCAACAACGATATTTACCCGAATACTTTCTCGTTTTTTAATGGCTAAACTGGCCCCGAGAAAGGATACGAATATAAAAATGTATCTAGCAATTTCTTCAGTCCAAGTCGTAATGTTTCCAATCTCTATAAACGTCAATACATACCGGTTGATTACCTGAAGATTGATTAAAAGGATAAAAACAGCAAAACCAACAACTACTAATATCTCTTCCAATCGGTGATCAATAAATCCCCAGATTCGTTTTAGCGGACTCCTATTTTCAGATGGAGGTTTCTCGTGGTTGGTGCTTCCACCAATTGTTATATCTTCTGCCATGTTTTCATCCCCTAATCATAAAATCTATTTTTATAAAGATACTATTCAAAAATATCCTCTCTTGTCTTTCCTAGTGTTTCTAAGATAATCTCAACATACTCCGGTTCAGCAATTCCTTCGACTACAAACTGATCCCATACCGGTTCAGAAGCCTGTTTCCATTGTTTCATTTCCTCTTCGGTAGGCTCATATACTTCGATTCCATAATCTATGAATTCCTGTTTCGCTATATCATCATTTTTATTTGCTATCTCACGCTGCCATTCTGTAGCTTCTACTCCTGCTTCCATGATTATTTGCTGATGTTCCTCAGACAAAGCATTATATTTTTCCAGATTCATAACAACGATATCCGAACTGTAGTTATAATTTACTTCTGTCGCATAATCCAACACTTCCTGATGCTTGGAATCCCAAAGTAATGAATAGCTGTTTCCTTCACCTTCGACTGTACCTTGCTGAAGAGCAGTAAATACCTCAGACCATGCTACAGGGGTTGGATTTGCACCATATTCAACGAAATCAGCCTGTTCTATTTTTGAATTCGTTGTTCTGATTTTCAATCCAGACATATCCTCTGGAACTTTTACTGGTCGAACATTATTTACAATCTGCCGGTAACCATAGTCAGGGAAAAAGATAACTTTAAAACCATTATTCTCCATTTGGTCGCGCACGATTTCACCGGGTTTTCCATCAATAGCAGTATATACCTCTTCTTTCGTTTCAAAAATGTACGGAAGATCCCAAGCAGTAAAATAGTTCGTAAAGCTGGTCATATTTGGTGTTGACGAGCTTGCCATTGCAATACTTCCCATTTGAGCACTTTCAATTACCTCACGATCATTTCCAATTAAACCATCATGAAACGTTTCAATAATAATTTCTCCATCTGATTTTTCTTCCACTAATTCTGCAAATTTATCAATTCCCAGTGACACTGCATGAGAAGCTGCTTTTACTTGTCCGAGACGAAGATGGATAGTATCGGAATTATCAGATTCCGCACTTGAATTTAATGCCAAATTCCCTAATAAAATAAGACCTAGAAAAATGATAATCATGATTATAGGCGTTACACTCTTTTTTATTGTCATAATAGCTCTCCTTCTATGATTTCTAATACACTACTACCGGTGATGCAAGTGGTAATTAGAAACGGTATATTAACTTAATATTCCGACTTTTATTTACCTAAGGATAGTTGTCTGGTGAAAAACATATACTTATTTTCATTGGAATAATAGTGGTCACTTAAATTAATCGAAGTGAAATTCATTATTTGCAGTTTAAAAAGGTGGTAAAAATGTATCAGGTGTACATAATAAAACACATAAAGACTGGTGTCAAATAGTATTGTTTAAAGGGAATAATTTATAAGTATTCTGTTATCTTGAGACCACTTTAATAATACTCAATACTTACTATTCCCCGATGTTCAAAAAAAAGTCGGTTATTTTAAAATATCCTTAAAATATATGTCCGTATCCATATGTTCTCCGTCTACAATTGAATACTTCTGCTTGCCTCTAGAGACGACCCAAATCATAATTGTATCTTCACTTGTCTGTACTGCAATTAAATTCCATTCCTCGCCATATTTTTCGTTCAACATTTTCACGATTTCCGGAGCTAATTGTCTTTCCTTAAGTTCTTTGATATTCATCAACTCGATCCCTTTTCTGTTTCGAACATCTTCACCCATCTCATCTGATAATTTACTTATTGGATGTTCATCAAGATAGTCTTCTGAAAAATACGATTCAACCAAGGCATCATTTTCAACTAACACTGCTCCATATGCATCCTGAACTATTGATACGACCGCTGGATGCATACATCCGCTTAAACATAGAATGGAAGTTAAAATTACTATAGTATTCAAACGTTTCATGGTGTATCAGTCTCCTCATTTTTTCATAATAGTTTCATAGAAGATTGTAAGCTATATCGAAGTGAATTTAAACTTTGAACAGCAAAAAAGAGAGGCAGATATTCTGCTTCTCTTTTTTATTATAACGGCCCGTTTTCCCTTCTTTACTTGCTTCACACCAGGACTTACTTTTTCAACGATTCCCAGTGGCTCGTGCGCAATCACACAATCCTTATTGAGTGGGATTGTACTCCTATATAAATGTAAATCAGAACCACATATTAGCATTGAATTATTTCCCTATCCCCCGTAGATGCATAATATAAACCTAAAACAGGGACCATGATAACACCTTTACTTAACGTCGAAGCTGTCCGGATTTGTTCCAACACGATCATTGATGTTAAGGTCATTAATTTTTTCCATTTCATTTTCTGTAAGTTTAAAATCAAAGATATCAGCATTTTCGATAATTCGTTGTTCCGTAATGGACTTTGGAATCGTAATGATATTGCTTTGGATATTCCAACGTAAAATAATCTGTGCTGCAGTCTTTCCGTGCTTTTCAGCAATCTCTATTAGTGTTGGATCATCTAGTAACTGACCACGTTTCAATGGTGACCATGCTTCCAATTGAATGTTTTCCTTCTCGCAAAACTCTCGTAGCTCGGCTTGAGTCAAATGCGGATGGAATTCCACCTGATCGATAACAGGCTTTACATTGCTATCTTTCATCAGATCTTGTAAATGATGCACATGGAAATTACTAACCCCTATCGCTCGGACCTTGCCTTCTTCATATAATTTTTCCATTGCCCGCCATGTATCCTTATACATGCCTTTAACTGGCCAGTGGATCAGGTACAGATCCAAGTAATTTGTGTTCAATTTCTTCAAGCTTCTTTCAAAAGCTTCCATTGTGCTCTCATAGCCTTGCTCCTCATTCCAAACTTTTGAGGTAATAAAAATTTCCTCTCTCGGAATGCCTGATTCTTTAATTCCCTGCCCGACACCTTCCTCATTATCATAAAATGAAGCTGTATCAATACTTCTATACCCATTCTTAATTGCCGTTTTCACGGAATTTACAACCGTTTTACCATCTTCAACCTTGTAGACTCCAAGTCCGAACCCTGGCATGTTGACACCATTATTTAATGTTACGGTGTCTTGTAGATTTGTAATCATATGTGATAGCCTCCAATTTGTTTTTCTTCTATCATCATATAATATTTTGATGGTTCATTAAAATATTAGTAACGATTATTCAGATATTGATACTAATCCCACTAGAAAATCCCCTGTATAACAGCAGTTATACAGGGGATAGGGTCAGCTTGAATATCGATAACATCCATCAACAAGTTCACGCACGCATTTATCTTCTAATCGTAAATACTCCAAATGTGCGAGAGTCTCTCCGATCGCAAACCGTGATTCATGAATGGTTAATTTTTTCTGGAATAATGCTTCCGAGGCTTCATAAACCGTACTACCACCCCGTATTCCTTCCAGTAATGTTTCCAACCGTTCCTCATGGTGTGCAATGATCTCATCAATCCGCTCATTTCCACCATAAAATGACTTCCCATGTGATGGTACAACTAAATCAACATCCAGCTGTTTGATTTTATTCAATGATTTTAAGTAATTTCCCAATGGATTTGGATCTCCATGGAACCAGTAGGAAATATTCGGTGTAATTTTTGGTAAAATGTGATCGGTTGATAACAGTATATTTTTCTCCTTATTATAAAAGGTCACCAAGCCATCGGAATGTCCGGGAGTATGGATCACCTCGTATTCATACTTACCAATTGGCAGCCGCTCACCTTCCTCGAAATAGTGATTTATCTCCGGATAAGGTGTAACAAGTGGAACGAATTCCTTTGTATTTGTGATCATATTATTGGCATGATCCTCAGAGATCCCTGCAAGTTGATAGTTATCGGAAAGATCCTTTAAAAAATCATCCTGCCAGGCAAACAATCCAGCTTTCGCATCGATCTGTGACATGGAAACTTGTGCTCCAGTCTTTTGTTGTAATGCACCAGCATAGCCAAAATGGTCTGGATGATAATGTGTTACCAAAATATCTGTTACCGTTTTACCAGCAAGTTCCTTTTCCCATCTCTTGACTGTTTGCTCGTTATGGAGACCTGCATCAATTACCTGTATTCCATGTTCCCCTTCTCCAATGAAACAGTTGACATGGTTGAGGCGGAAAGGGAGATCAATGGTAACCATTTTAATTCCGTATTCTTCCAGCAAAATAGTTCACTTCCAATTTCATATTTTTATATGAAGATATGTTGCAGAGTATCGTGACGCAGTATATCTTCTATATCAGCATGCTTAAAACGATCCCTCTTTGATTGGAGCGTTCATTTTTTCTGGTTCTTTATAGTATCGATCACCACGATATTTCTACTAGGGGTGGAGCGACTTTCTATGTTTACTGTACAACTTTAGGTAGCGTTGCACCACTTTCTAGACCTATTGCACAGCTTTAAGCAGCGTTTGCGTAACTTTCTTTGAATACTGCATAACTTTAGGTAGCGGTTGCACCACTTTCTTTGAATACTGCACAACTTTAGATAGCGGTTGCACCACTTTCTTTGAATACTGTACAACTTTAGGTAGCGGTTGAACGACTTTGAAAGGTGCCGCGGAACTTTCGTTAAAACTATCTCCCTTTGAAAACCGGTTTTCGCTTTTCAAAGAATGCGGCAATTCCTTCTTTATTGTCCTCGGATTGAAGGAGCAGTGTTTGTATCGCTGTTTCCTGCATGTCATTCGAATCATATGTTAGTTCACCAGCATGATTAACTAATTGTTTTACAAACTGATTCGAAAGTGGTGGGCCGTCTACAATAAACTGGGCAAATTCTGTTGCACCATTTATTAGGTCACCATCTATTACTTTATTTACAATCCCTCTTTCATAGGCCTCCTCGGCAGAAACTGGCTTTGCAGAGGATATCCATTCTTTAGCAACTGCTGATGGTAGTTTTTCGGATAATGCTTTTACCAATCCTAGATCTGGAATAATTCCGACATTTGTAAAACTGCAGACAAACTTTGCATTCGTATCTGCTACGATAAAGTCTGCTGCGATTGCAATACTAAAACCCGCACCCGCGGCAAATCCATGTACTACACTTATCACATATTTATCCAATTGGCGCATTGTCTGAATGACTGCAAGTGCCTGTTTCATATATTTTAAAATCTCTGCAGTATTGCTTAAGCTGTTTAATGTTTCAAGATCCCCGCCTGCGGAAAAAGCCTTCCCTTCCCCAGAAAGGACAATTACTTTTACATCATCATCTCTCTCAGCATCCTTTAATGCATCTAGTAATTCATTTGCCATTTCCACGGATAGCGCATTCCGTTTTTCTGGTCGATTCATGGAGATGTAGGCAATCTTATTTTCCTTTCTTATGTTAACAACTTCCGCCATGGGGCCACCTCTTTTCATTCTTATTTAACGTTTTACAGGTTCTGGATAATTACTTACTACTCTTTTCTGTGCGTTTCTGTACTGTTCAAGCAGCTCTTCTGTAATCTCAGCGACCGTCTGGATTTTCTTCATTACTCCAACACCTTGACCGGCACCCCATATGTCCTTCCACGCACGGATATCCGGATTTCCAAGCTCAGAGAAATCAATACTTCCCTTCTCTGGCAGGTTTTTCGGGTCAAGTCCAGATTTTATAATACTTGGGATTAAGTAGTTAGCTGGTACACCACTAAATGCAGGGGTATAAATAATATCATCAATAGTTGATTCAATCGCTGTCTGGATATATTCCTCGCTTGCACCACTTTCCTCTGCAGCAATGAAATGTGTCCCCATATATGCAAAATCAGCACCTAATATCTGGGCAGCTAAAATATCTTCCCCCTTTGATATGGTCCCACCAAGAACTAGCGGTCCATTAAAGAAACTACGAACTTCATGGACAAATGCAATCGGGTTCAGTGTACCGCCATGTCCACCTGCACCATTTGCAATTAGAATCAGCCCATCGCTTCCTTTTTCCAATGCTTTTTTTGCGAATTTAATATTAATGACATCCGACAAAACAATACCGCCATATTCATGAACAATTTCTACGACTGGACTTGGATCTCCAAGCGACGTAATAACAATTGGTGGTTGATGCTTTTGAATTAATTCCAAGTCTTCGAAAAAGCGTTTGTTGGATTTATGGCTAATGAAATTAATTCCCCAAGGGGCAATATTATTATCCGGATTTTCTGTTCGCTTCTTTTCCAATTCCAATTTAATTTCTTCCATCCATTCATCAAGAATATCTTTTGTACGCGCATTAAGAGCTGGAAATGAACCGATAATACCAGACTCACAAGCACTAATTACCATTTTCGGGTTTGATATTAAAAACATTGGCGCCATAATGACAGGCAATGTTAATTTCTTTTTCACATTATTTAACTGCATACTCTTACAAACTCCTTTATTTTACTATTCTCCTTGTAATACAATTGTCAATTGCATAATCATATATTCTCTTCCATTACCTGTAAATCGCTAAAAATCTGAATAAAGATGACAGATTGATTCTATTTACACATCTTAAACTTATTCGAGTATTTTTCCGTATGTTGAAATGGTGGCGCGATTATCTTCATTTTTCAAGGGGCAAATGATTCCCCCTCACCACTTGGATCAATCTATTCTTTCAATGATGGTTGCATTTGCCATGCCATGTCCCTCACACATCGTCTGTAAACCATAACGCCCACCAGACCGTTCCAGTTCATGCATCATCGTTACCATCAACCTTGCACCACTCGCACCAAGCGGATGACCAAGGGCAATTGCACCACCATTTGGATTTAACTTATCCGGGTCTGCACCTGTTTCTTTCAGCCATGCCATCGGGACGGAAGCAAATGCCTCATTCACTTCGAAAACATCGATATCTTCAATGGTAAGTCCAGCCTTTTGCAATACTTTTTCGGTTGCTGGAATGGGACCTGTCAGCATTAATGTTGGATCAGATCCTACGACTGTTCTAGCAAGCACCTTAAATTTGGGTTTTAAGCCGAGTTCTTCTGCCTTTTCACGCGACATCAAAAGAATTGCTGCTGCACCATCACTGATTTGACTTGCATTTCCAGCTGTAATCGCTCCATCTTCTTTAAAAGCAGGTTTCAAGCCGCCAAGCTTCTCAACAGTAGAATTTTCACGTGGCCCTTCATCTTCTTTCATAACAATTTGAGTTCCGTCAGCACGCAAAAATTCAAGAGGCATTATTTCCTTTTCAAAATTCCCCTTGCTTCTTGCTGCAATTGCTTTTTCATGACTTTCCACGGAGAATGCATCCATTTCTTCTCTACTTATATTCCACTTTCTAGCAATCCGATCAGCAGAGAGTCCTTGATTAATAATTTCATATTTTGATGTTAGCTTTTCACTTAATTTAACACCCTGCTTATTGGAACCCATTGGGACACGAGACATGTTTTCAATACCTGCTGCAACTACGACATCCATGTCCCCACTAATAATCGCCTGGGCTGCAAAATGGACTGCCTGCTGACTTGAACCACATTGTCTATCAATCGTAGTTCCTGGTACTTCGATAGGATAGCCAGCAATTAAAGCAGCTTGTCTACCAATATCAAAGGCTTGCTCCCCTGTCTGTGTCACACACCCCATAATCACATCCTCGACCAACTCGGATGAAATCCCTGCACGTTTGATTACTTCTTCCAATGGTTTAGCTGCCAAATCCTCAGACCTGATTTCACTTAAACTTCCATTCCTCTTCCCAACTGGTGTCCGAACCGCTTCAACAATAACTGCTTCTCTCATAATATATCATCCTTCCTATTTTTATTTCGGTTGCATCTGAATTGCGCCATCAAGCCGGATGGTTTCTCCATTCAACATCGGGTTTTCAATAATCCTTTGGACCGATTGTGCATATTCTTCAGGTTTACCGAGTCTTGATGGAAATGGTGTCATTTCCCCAGAGATTCTCTTGCCTTTTCTGGTAAGAAAGCAAATAACGGTGTTTCAAAGACACCAGGTGCAATCGACATGACTCTTATTCCATATGTTGAAATCTCCCTTGCAATTGGTAATGTCATTCCTACAATATCAGCCTTTGATGCGCTTTAAGCCGTCTGCCCAAGTTGTCCATCAAATGCTGAAACGGTCGCAAGACGAATGAAATGAAATATACCGATTAAGTCGATTTGTATAACTTTAGAGAAACTACCTTAGGTACAACTTTTTTCCAGAGGTTTTCTTGCAATTTCAATTCCTGCATAGTTAACGACTGCATAACCATTCCAAATGAATTAACTGCTTCATTTAATGAGGTTTTACGCTTTCCTTTTATGTAGATTGATTGCATACTCCCCAAGTTAATCGGCTAGTGCTTTTCCTTTTTCTTCATTTAAATCCAACAAAGCAACTTTTCAGCCATTTGATAAAGTTTTTCTAGCTATTGCTTCGCCAGTCCGTTTGCTCAGCCGGTGATGATTGTTGTGCTGTTTTTTAGTTTCATATATTTCACCTCTGTATAAGTCTATTATTCTTGCTTTGAAAGAATGCGGGTTGAATGTTTGATATGGTAATGGGAAGTTCTTTTATTACATTCTAGTGGTTATGTTAAACAGTTTATTGTCCTGGGAATTAGATTCTTTTAAAATCAGATTAAAGGAATGATTGTAATCTGATTGAAGTTTAAGGTTCTCCCGCAATTATAAACTAGAAAATACTACTTAATTGGGTAACTCTGGTTGTGGAAGTTTGTTTATTTTCAATGCCATGTTCACATGTAACTGTTGATGACATTGATTAGGGTATATTCTATTTACATTAATTTAGTAGTGAATAGATTTTTTTCTGTCATGAGGTGTATTTAGACGATAGCTTCCATTGTAGTTCGTAGATAGTCTTTTTCTGTCGGTGCGGAATGATGTGTTTTCAAATAATTTTATCCTTTTCTTTGTTGTCTTTTCCCGATAAAGTAAACTAGATAACTCCTCTTTTTGTAATCGTTTACATTCATTCTAATGAGTAGATTTTTTATTGTCAAGTGAGGGTTCTAAGAATTTGGATTTAATAGACTTAGTAATCAAGGAAAGACCCATTCACTTATACAATTTTATTCCAATTAAAGCTACTCCGATTATGGATTAGATTTTACTCTAACATTTATCGGAGCATGCTTAATTAGATTTCCTTATTAGAAGCTTAAATTAGACATTGAATAATAAAATGTATTAATCTATGTTTATCAACTTTTAACTTTTGTCCAACATTAATAATCTCTTATAGCTTGACCAGCTGCTTTCCAATATTTTCACCCTTAAATAGTCCCATAAAGGCCCTTGGAGCGTTCTCTAAACCATTCACTATACTTTCATGATATTTTAACTTACCTTCCTTTACCCATTCACCCAATTGCTCTAAGCCTTCATGATGTCGATCGGCATAATCCCCAACAATAAATCCTTTCATCACTGCACTATGATGAATTAATGAACCTTGAATTCGTGGTCCCTTTTCACTTTTTTCTTTGTTATATAAAGATATTTGTCCACAAAGAACTATTCTCGATTGAAAATTGATTAGAGTCATGACGGCATCAGAAATTTCCCCCCCTACATTGTCAAAATAAATGTCCACACCATCGGGGCATGCTGTCCTTAAGTCTTCTAATACGTTTTCAGCATTATAATTAATTGCTACGTCAAATTCAAGCTTATCCTCAAGGTATCTCTTCTTTTCCTCAGAACCTGTAATGCCAACAACACGACATCCATTTATTTTTGCAATTTGTCCTACAACTGTACCAACTGCTCCAGCAGCTCCAGAAATTACAACTGTTTCCCCTTCCTTTGGCTTACCAATATCCAGTAAACCGAAATAAGCAGTTAACCCAGGCATCCCTATTATTCCAAGTGCTGTTGATATTGATGCAAGGTTAGGATTTACTTTCCTAACATTTACTCCATTTGATATGGAAAAATCAGCCCAATCTAGACGTCCTTCAATAATTTCTCCAACTCTAAACCTTGAATTCCTGGATTCTATAACTTCCCCTACAACTCCACCAATTAATACTTCATTCAACTCAAATGGTTCAACATATGTTTTTATCCCACGCATTCTTCCACGCATATATGGATCTACAGAAAGGTAAATAGTTCGGATTAATATTTCACCTTCTTTTACTTCAGGAATTGGATTAGTTATAAGTTTAAAATCCTCCTGTTTTGGCATCCCTTTTGGTCGACTAACCAATAGAATACTTCGATTTGTCTTTTGCATTCTTCCATTCCCCCACTCTTAAACTTTTATAACGTACTTCCCCCATCCACACTCAACACGGTGCCAGTTACAAAATCGCTTGCTTGTGTTGCTAGATAAATAGCTGCACCCTTTAACATATTCTCGTCGCCAATTTTCTTTAATGGAATCGTTTCAACAACCCTGTCTTCCTTTTGATCCAAGGTCCCTTTCGTCATCTTGGTTCTGAACATCCCTGGTGCAATTGCATTGACATAAATATTATGTCTTGCCCATTTGATAGCTAGATCTTTTGTAAAATGAATAACTGCTGCTTTACTTGTCGTATAGCCAATCGTATTCGTCACTTCAGGGGGTCTAACTGTCAGTCCTGCAGCTGAAGCGATATTAATAATTTTCCCATAGTTACGTTCAATCATATGTTTACCAACTGCTTTACTTACTAAAAACGTTCCCGTAACATTAACATTCATTACCTTATTCCATGCTTCTAATGGCATTTCTTCTACCGATGCTCCCCAGGTTGCCCCACTATTATTTACTAAAATATCTATCTTCCCAAAATACTTAAGAACTTCATTTACTACACTTTCTACCTGTTCTTCACTAGAAACATCTAATGCATATCCTTTAGCCTTAACCCCATATTCATTTGAAAGCATTTCTGCAATTTCATCGCAACTCTCTTTTTTCCGTGAACAAAGTGCCAACTCACATCCCATTTCCGCATATACTTCCGCAATTTGTGCCCCTAAACCTCTTCCTCCTCCAGTAATCAGTGCAACTTTACCTTTTAAGTCAAATAATTCTTGTACTTTCATCATTTATCCCCTGCCTTTACTCTATTATTAGTATCTTTCATTTTGAATAAAATTTTTAGTTTATTAAGATAAGGCATGCATCAATTCTTCACGAACTACCGTTTTGAAATTCCCTCCTATTTCATAAGGTGCTTCAGTTATTTGATTTAAATCTTCAAATGAAATCTCCTCAACCTTTTCAACTAAGTAAAGCTTACTTTGACGTATTTTAAATACTGCATATTCTGTAATAATTGTATCTACTCTCCCCTTAGCAGTTAATGGGTATTTGCATTTAGAAAGAATCTTGGGCTCCCCTTTTGGTGTTACATGTGTAGTTGCAACAATTACTCTTTTCGCTCCCACTACAAGATCCATAGCTCCTCCTACTCCAAGTACATCTTTACCAGGAATTGCCCAGCTCGCGATATCACCATTTGCAGCAACTTGTAGAGCGCCAATTATTGTTGCATCTAGATGTCCTCCCCTCATCATTGCAAACGATAAAGAACTATCAAAAAAAGAAGAATGAGGCTGTATGGTAACTGGCGCTTTTCCAGCATTAATTAAATCTGGATCTTCATCTTCTGGAACAGGTGATGGTCCAACACCTAAAATTCCGTTCTCTGAATGTAAGGTTACTAGACCTGGAGAAAGATAGTCTGCCACCAAAGTAGGAATACCAATACCAAGATTTACAACTCCTGCTTGTAATTCTTGAGCAGCTCTCCATGCTATGTAACGCTTTACTGTAAGATCAGTCATTTTCCCTTCCCCTTTCTACCACCACATCGACAAATATAAATGGAGTTACAATTTGCTCTGGATCTAATTCCCCCATTTCGACAATTTCATCCACTTCCACAATTGTTAAGTCAGCAGCCATTGCCATAAGCGGATTAAAATTACGGGCAGATTTTCGGTATATAAGATTACCAGCTCTATCTGCCTTATGTGCCCTAACCAGTGCAACTTTAGCCGTCAATGATTCTTCAAGAACATACTCTCTGCCATTAAACATACGGCTTTCTTTATTTTTGGCTAGTTCTGTACCAGCTGATGTCGGCGTATAAAATGCAGGGATACCTGACCCACCTAATCGTAATGCCTCAGACAAAGTCCCTTGAGGAAGCAACTCAATCTCTATTCGATTTTCACGATACGCCTTCACCACTTCTTTACTCGTTGTGTAATACGTACCAATTGCCTTTTTTATTCTCCCTAACATAAATAAATGATGTAGATTCGAACCTTCACTAATGTTGTTACTTATAATTGTCAAACCATCTATTTCGGTTGTTTCAATCATCGTTTCCAACAAATACTCCGGAATACCGGAACGTCCAAACCCACCTACCATCATGCGCGCTTTGTTAGGAATTTTTGACACTGCTTCCTCAGCACATAGAAATTCTACATTTGTTATTATTGAGCCTACCGACATTTCGCTCATGCATGCTCCTCCTTAATTCAATGTAAACTATTAAAATTAGATTTCCTAGATAAGATAGATACTCCGCAAAATTTAATACTAACCGTATAGTATGTTTATAATATTTATTATATATCATAAATTCAGATAATTAAAGGGGATAAATAACCTTATATAAAAAGGAAAATGGTAAACATTCTTCCGATCCAATTTCCCCCAGCTTTATTATACTGATCTATAATTGTGCCTTTTTCCTTTCATCCTACTAAATGCAGTAGGTGGTGTTGACCAATAGTCAATAATTCCTAGATATTTGTATGAAGTCATTCCTAGCTTTTCCATCAAATATCTTATCCACTGTATTCCCTTAATAATCATCATATGACTTCAAGATTTTGATAGAGTATAATTTCTGAGACAGTTATAGTATTTGGCATTCTAGACCAATATTCAATGTGACATGAAACATACATCTCTCCATCTTTAGGCTTATAATTTCTAAAAATAGAATTAATATTTGCTGATATCTTGTAAATTAGTGATTTCGCACTAATTTATATTGCTAATCGTCTGATACTCCGGTTTCTAGCTTTCTCCGATATAAAAACACCATTAATATAGAGGTTATTGTAACAACAATTAGTACTATATAGATATTTCTATACATAATTACTTGCGAAAGTCCTTCTTGAATAGTAAGGATTGTTCCTGTAATGGTGACACCAAAAGATCCTCCAAAAAATTGGGTTAATTGCACAATCCCCATACCCGAACCAATTTCATCTACATGTAATATTTTTGATATTTCATTACGTACACTTGTTGATAGGGCAGTAAATCCAGGGCTCATAAATAAGTAGGATATTAAAATAGGTAAAGTTGAACTTGTTGCTAGAAACGCAAACAAAATGGTAGAGATTATCAGAAATACTTGACCAGCAAGAATAATAGATACGTTTCCAAAACGCCCAATAAGTCGTCCGATGAAATTTGCGGCAACAGCTGATAAAATAGCTCCGGGGAAGACAAGGAATCCAATCTCTGATGATTCTAATTGAAATATATCCGTCAATATAAAAGGCAATATAAACAAAGTGGAAAAGTAGACAAAGTATGATACAAAGCCAATATATAAAAGTGTAGTATACTTTCTATTCTTTAATAAATTAGCTTTGATGAATGGACTTTTCACCCGAAGAAAATGATTTGATGTTAGCGTTATTAATAAAATAAATATTAATATAAAAATAACTTTAAAGGTGGAGAAGAAAACCATCAAACATACGACACTTAAACATGTCAAAGCACAACCAATGGAATCAAACTTAACCTTTGTTATCTCCTCTTTAGGTAATAAATAAATAAACATAGGTATTAAAAATACAATCAAAACTGTTACCAAGAAAAGAAAGTTCCATCCCAAAAATTGATCAATTATCCCACCAAGAACAGGCCCCAAACCCAGTCCCAATACTGCTGCAGAGGAAGTTAATGCCATTGCTCTTCCGCGTCTAGAAAATGGTATGTACCGTGATATAAGTACAAGGGAAAGACTTACTATTGAACCCGCACCAATAGCTTGGACCAGGCGTGTAATTAGAACTAAAACAAAGTGCTTAGAGAAAAATCCTATTATCGAACCAAAACTTAGTAGTACTATACCTGTTATTAGAAGTTTAAGGATAGGTATAAACTCACTTAAACGACTGAATGTTAATGTAGAAATTGCTAAAACCACAGAGTAACCTGAAATAATTAAAGATGCAACGGAAATATTAATAGATAGATCAACTTGGACACTAGGTAAAGCAACATTAAACATAGTTGAGTTCATCGTCGCAAAAAATACAGCAAAACTCCAAATATAAATTATTTTTTTCTCTGGAATCACCTGACTATCCTTCTTTTCTATTTCAGAAGATGAGCGAGTTAACATTACCTATAAAACCTACCTTCTATGTTAACCTTAACCCCTATATATGATTGCTAAAAGAGGTTCACAAGCGGGTTTAACTGTGAACCTCCGTATAATTTATTCCTTAATATAGGTATATTAATCATTCTTTATATTATTCATAACCAAGTTATTCTATGATAGCAATAACATCCCCATCATTAACAAAATCTCCTTCTCCAACTTTTAGTTCCTTTATATTTCCAGATGCTTCTGCCTCAATAGGTATTTCCATTTTCATCGATTCTAATATTACTACCTCTTGACCTTCTTCAACTTTATCCCCTTGATTAACAATTACCTTCCAAACGTTTCCTGTCATATTAGCTTTTAATTCCTGCATTTCTTATTCCTCCTCCACATCTTTTTTATTTTTTAATTACTGGCAAATAATGCTTCTCTACAAAATCAGTTGTTGTTTGACCTGCCTGAAATATTTCATTATTAATAATTTCAAGAATCATTGGAATATTCGTTTTAATACCTTCAATATTATATCGCATTAGCGCATCCTTTAAAATTGAAATGGCTTGCTTCCTATCACTACCTTTAACGATCAATTTTCCAATCATAGGGTCATAGTAAGGGGATACAGTATAATTATTTGTGATAGCAGTTTCATTTCGAATACTTTCTCCCTCTGGAAATTCAACCTTTGTAATAAGCCCTGGTGATGGAAAGAATCTTACTGGATCCTCGGCATATATTCTCACTTCTACGGAGTGACCCTCACTTACTATTTCGTCTTGATTGAAAGGTAACGTTTTATTTTCAGCTATTTTTATTTGTGCTTCAACAATATCTACTCCAGTTATTTCCTCTGTTACAGGATGTTCCACCTGAAGTCTTGTGTTCATTTCAAGAAAATAAAAGTTCTCCTCATCGACTAGAAACTCTATGGTTCCTGCACCTGTATATCCTATTACCTTAGCAGCTTGTACGGCTATGCTTCCCATTTTTTTACGTGTTTCTTCTGAGATGAAAATTGATGGCGCCTCCTCAATTACCTTCTGATTACGCCGTTGAATAGAACATTCCCGTTCATATAAATGAACAACATTACCAAAATTATCAGCCAATAATTGAATTTCAATATGATGTGCATTCTCAATTTTCTTCTCTAAAAACATCGATCCATCACCGAAGAATCTTTGCGATTTTTTTAGATTACTTTCAAAAGCTTTTTCTAGTTCCTCATCTGAATGAACAACTTCCATTCCAATTCCACCGCCTCCAGCAGAGGCTTTTAACATAATTGGATAGTTAATTTCCTTAGCTAGATTAATAGCATCTTCAACCGAAGCTACAGCTCCTTCTGTCCCTGGTATTACAGGAACACCTGCATCTTTCATAATACTTCTAGCAACAATTTTATCGCCCATCTTTTCTATTACCTTACTTGAAGGTCCAATAAATATTATCCCTTCTTTTCGGCAACTATCTGCAAATTTCCCATTCTCACTTAAAAATCCATAGCCTGGATGAATCGCATCAACCTTAGCCTCTTTTGCTACAGATAATATCTTATTTATATTTAGATAACTTTCATTTACATTGGGAGGACCTATTAAAAAGCTTTCCTCAGCCATTTTCACATATGGTGAATCCTTATCTGCTTCTGAATAGATAGCTACTGTTTTAATATCTAACATTTTGCATGTGCGGATAATTCTAGCAGCAATTTCACCACGGTTTGCTACTAATATTTTGTTTATCATATTATACCTCCATTCTACTGCTTATTCTTGATACACTCTCTCAGAAGAAATTACACCTGAATCAGAAAAAGATTTTATATCCTGTGATGTATAACCAAGTTCAGACAAAATTCCCTCCGAATGCTCTCCTATAGCAGGTGGGGGAGTTAACTCATTAAAAGGAGTATCGCTAATCTTAATAGGAACTCCATTAACTTGAATCTCTTCTCCCTCTTTGCTTAATCTCATTTTGCGAATCATATCTCTATTTTTTACTTGTGGATCTTTCGCAATATCCGCCAATGAATTAACAGGTCCAGATGCTATTCCTTCTTTTTGAAGTAAATCAAAGATTTCAAGTTTAGAATATTGCTTTGTCCACTCAGCTATTAAACTCTCTAAATCATCTCTATTTTCCATTCTACCTTCACGAGTTGAATAAATGGAATCAGCCTTTGTCCATTCAACTCGATTCATTAATCCACAAAACGATTCCCACATTTTTTGTGTGTTAGGGGCAATAAAAATGTATCCATCCTTTGTCGGATAAGCATTACAAAAAGCACGAGGATCACGATTTCCGAATAATTCCCTTTCTTTACCTGTCTCCAAGTGTTCAGAAAGTATACTACCAAACATAGGAATTATACTGTCTAACATACTTACGTCAACAAACTTCCCTTTCTTGGTTCTTTCTCGATGAAACAATGCAAGCATTGCTCCCATCGATGCTTGCAAACCAGCTATATGATCAGCTATATAGGTTCCAACAATCGTAGGTTTCCCCCCCGGATGCCCAGTTAGAGACGCTAAACCACTCATTGATTGTACAATTCCATCATAAGCCGCGTAGTCTTTATATGGTCCATCCAATCCAAATCCTGTAATTTGAACCATACTTATCTCTGGGTTAATTTTTGAAATCGTCTCAAAGTCTATTCCTAACCGTTTAGGTACACCAGCCCCATAATTGGTTATTAGAATATCTGCTTTTTCGATTAGTTTTTTTACTATTTCCTGTCCAGATTTTGATTTCAAATCAATTGAAAGTCCACGTTTATTACGGTTTTCGGAAGCAAAATATAAACTTTCACCATTATCATGAAGTGGAGGAGCTATCCTTCCCCTCTCTCCATTTATTTGCTCTACCTTTATTACATCAGCTCCATGGTCACCAAGTATCTGACTACAGAAGGGGCCAGCGATATAATGTGAAAAATCCAGAACTTTAACCCCAGATAAAATCGACATTTAATGCACCTCGTTTATCCTAATATTTATTCCATAGTTAACAGGTAAGATAACCATTAACTATCTATGGAGTTCTAATTGGCTATAGAATATTACTCTTCTACTAATAATCTACGCAATACTTTCCCTGAATTTGTTGCAGGTAACGTATTACGAAATTCAACCTCACGTGGATATTTGTAGGCAGACATTTTTTCTCTAGCCCATTCAATAATTTCATCCTCTGTTATTTTCCCTTTGTATTCAGGCTTGAGCACAATAAATGTTTTAACAATTTCTCCTTTTGTCATGTGAGGAACACCCACAGCAGCTACTTGTAATATAGCCTCATGATCCTTTATCAATATTTCAACATCTTCTGGAAACACGCTGTAACCTGATGATTTTATCATTTCTTTAATGCGCCCTTTAAAGGACAGGTAACCATCTTCATCAATCACACCAATATCACCTGTAAACACCCAACCATCTCGTAATGTTTCTTCAGTTGCGTCTGGTCTATTTAAATACCCTTTAAAAACACCGGGATTTTTTACAGCAATTTCCCCCTGTTCCCCAGGAGGTAAATCTTGACCAGTTTCAAAATCAACAATACGAATAGAAGTGTCATAAACTGGAATACCACAGGTGCCAAATTTTATCTTATTTAACGGCATAAAGGTATCAGCGGTATGTGTTTCACTTAATCCATATGATGATTCAGTAAGCACACAACCCCCAGTCAATTTCGCCCAATCCTCTGCTAACTGCTTATTAACCGGCATTCCAAAACTTGTAGCGTAATTTGTCTTTAATGACGTCAAATCCCGATTCTCAATACCCGGATGATTTAAAATTGCCACATTCATTGTAGCTACCGTATACCATGAATTAATCTTATACCTTTCAACAGCAGTGATTGCAGCCTCTGGATCAAATCGAGTAAATAAAACGGTCTTGCACCTGCTATACACAGGAATATTTACCCCCATTAACATACCTGCTATATGACATAAGGGAGAAGTCGCAGTTGTATTTGTTTCTATTTTATATCCCTTAATCTGGCTAGTTGAAGCTGTTTTAAAGAGTGCATTTCCATATGTCAGCATCGCTGCTTTCGGTCTTCCAGTAGTCCCAGACGTAAAAACCAATAGCCCGATATCTTCCCATAAATCAATCTCTGCCGTTTCATTTAATTCCGGATAGGAAACCAGAATTTCAAAAAAGTCATATACATTAGGAATCTTCTGTTTATTCACTTTAAGTTCATCTGGCAGCGGCATGTTTGGCTCTTCTGGTAAATAGTCGGCATAATTCGTTGTAACAACAAATTCAAGTGATGGTATTTTTTCTCTTATATTTTTGACTCTAGTATAAAGTTTTTGCTCTAAAAATATTGCTTTAATAGATGCTTCATTTATTAAATATTCCAATTCAGCTTCCTTATACATCGGATTTAGCGGCACTACCGTAGCACCTAATTTTTGAATAGCATAATGCCCAATAATATATTGCGGACAATTTTGCATATACAAGGCTATTCGATCACCTTTTATTACACCTTTACTCTTAAGAAAACTTGCGAATCTATCTACATTTTCATTTAGTTCACTCCAGGTAATATTATTCCCATAAAAGATATATGCTGTTTGACCTGGAATTTCTTTTGCATTATTGGCTAAATACTCATGGAGAGGTTTTTCACCTAAACGATAATTAAGTTTTTCTGGTAATATATTTGGCCAATTTTTTTTAATAAGACTTTTCAAGTGGTCTCACTCCTCCTCACGATTAAAATACTACAAGCAAATAGTTACTTTATCATTTTGTTAAAGTCAGATTTTCACTTTCTTGTTCATCAAAGAGTAAGCAGGCTGTTAAACTTTGCTCAGAAGTAGTTACCAACTTAGGTGCTTTACTCTTACATTGCTCCATTACCACTGGACAGCGTGTATGGAAACTGCATCCCTTCGGAGGATTGGCTGGACTCGGTAAATCTCCCTTTAGTATAATACGCTCCCTATCCCTCATTTTTGGATCGGGATGAGGTACTGCAGACAACAATGCTTTTGTATAGGGATGCCTTGGGTTTTCAAATAGTTCTTCAGTTTCATTAAGTTCGATAATTTTCCCAAGATACATTACGGCAATTCGATTACTAATATGCTTTACAGCTTGAATACCGTGGGCAATAAAGAGATACGATATCCCCATATCTTTCTGAATGTCCTTCAATAGATTTAAGATTTGCGCTTGAATCGACACATCTAAAGCAGAAACTGGTTCATCACAAACAATTAATTTCGGTTCCAGTGCAAGAGCTCTCGCAATACCTAACCTCTGTCTCTGCCCACCAGAAAATTCTACTGGATATCGCTTTCCGTGATACGAACTTAGACCTACTCTTTCTAGTAATTCATCTACTTTCTTTTTTCGCTCTGCTTTGGTTCCGATATTATGGAGAACTAATGGTTCTGCAATAATATCTGCAACGGTCATTCTCGGATTAAGTGAAGAATAAGGGTCCTGGAAAATCATTTGCAAATTCTTACCTAAACCTTTTTTGTTTTTATAGTCTAATAGTTTCTTTCCTTCAAATAATATGTCACCTTCTGTTGGATTAGAAAGGCCAACAACCATTCTTCCTGTTGTTGTTTTCCCACAACCAGACTCTCCAACCAAACCAACCGTTTCACCAGGGTATATATCTAAATTAACACCATCAACCGCTTTCACAAATTGATCCTTTTTTCCAAAGAGACCACTTCCCACTGGAAAATATTTCTTAACGTCTTTAAGAGTTAATAGAGGTTGTGACATGTTCTTTCATCTCTCCTTCCTTATCCAACTTATTCCAACAAGAAACCCTATTTCCAGATGGATACCTAGTTAATTCCGGCTCAACTTGATGGCATCTTTCTGTTGCAAAATCACAACGTGTTACAAAATTGCATCCTTTTGGTAACTCTAATGGATTTGGAACAACACCAGGAATAGCATCTAACAAATCCTTAGAAATACCATGTAATGGTGGTATGCTTGACATTAATCCTCTCGTATATGGATGTAGAGAGCTATCAAATATTTCATCAACAGTACCTTCCTCCACTACTTTCCCGCAATACATAACAAGGACACGGTCTGCTACTTCAGCAACTACACCAAGGTCATGCGTAATTAATAGAATCGAAATATTAAGCTCTTGTTGTAAGTCTCTAAGTAAGGTTAGGATTTGCGCTTGAATCGTCACATCTAATGCTGTTGTAGGTTCATCAGCAATTAACAGTTCTGGATCACAGGCAAGTGCAAGAGCAATCATAACTCTCTGCCTCATCCCACCAGATAATTGATGCGGATAATCATTAATCCGTCTTGCTGCATCTGGTATACCTACTTTATTCAATAACTCAAGTGCTCTTTTCAAAGCTTCCTTATAGTTTACCTTTTTATGCAACACAACCGATTCTGCAATTTGCTTTCCAATAGGATGAACAGGATTCAATGAAAACATAGGGTCCTGGAAAATCATTGCAATTTCATTTCCTCTAATTTTCCTTAATCCCTTTTCTTTTAATTTCAATAAATCCCTTCCCTTAAATTCTATTGAACTCTCAGGCTTATATTTAATTGCACTTGCATTTAATCCCATAATCGACAAGGAAGTTACACTTTTTCCGCTACCAGATTCCCCAACTAATGCTACAATTTCACCTCTATTTATCGAAAACGAAACATCATTCGTTGGTTTAATTTCTCCTTTCTTCGTTTTTATATATGTCTGAAGGTTTTTCACTTCAAGTAATGGACTCTCTGTAATCTTCATTCTGCCTTCCTCCCCTACTAAGCTTTTTTATATTTCGGATCAAGCGCAACTCGCAGGCCATCTCCAAGAAAATTCCCAGCTAAAACGGTTAGCATAATAGCTAAACCAGGGTAAATGATCATCCAAGGATTCATATTAATCATGCTATAAGCCTGCTGAATCATATTTCCCCAGCTTATTTGCGGTGATTGGGCTCCCATTCCAAGAAAACTTAATGATGTTTCCACAAGAATGGCATAACTTAAATAAAATGAAGCCTGAACTATAATTGGAGGAGCAATATTTGGAATAATATGTTTCACCATAATCCATATAGCTCCTGCACCAGATATTTTTGATGCTTCAACATAAGGCTCTGTGCGAATTTGCAAAGTCTGCCCCCTAGCTAACCTAGCCATTTGTGGTGTAAAAATAATACCGATTGCAATCATGGCATTCCATAGACTAATTCCTAACGCTCCAGTTATCCCTAAAGCCAATAGGATTGCCGGAATTGCAATGATCCCATCTACAATCCGCATAAAGATATCATCAATAATACCACCAAGATATCCTGAAAGAATCCCCATAGGTACACCAATACATAGTGGGATTAAAATAGCGAACAATCCCGCTTGGAATGCAGCTGTAAGCCCCATGATCAATCTACTAAAAATATCTCGACCAAGTTCATCCGTTCCCAACCAATGCTCCGCACTTGGATTTAATAACACTTTTGATAAATTTTGTTCCAATGGATCATGGGGTGCAACATAGGGAGCAACGATAGCAGTAATCCCAAGAAGGATTAGAAAAATCAAGCTAATAAAAGCTAGACGCTCTCCCATTAATCTTTTAAAAATACCTCTAAGACTCATTTTTCTAACCCCCTTTAATATTCAATACGTGGATCTAATAAAGCATAGACGATGTCTGTAATAAAGTTAATTAGTATTATTAACGCAATTAGTACAAGTACTACACCTTGTAACATCGTAAAATCACGTTGTAAAATGGAATTTACCGCAAGCTGCCCCATACCTGGTATAGCAAAAACAGTCTCTATAACCACAGTCGCACCTAATAGATTTCCAAATAAAATACCTATTGTCGTTACTACTGGAAGCATTGCATTTTGGAGACCATGTTTCATAATAGCCTGCCAACGATTAATTCCCTTCGAAAAACCGGTACGTACGTAATCGGCACTCATTACTTCTATTAAGGACGACCTTAAATGCCTCGTTATTTGCGCCATCCCAGTAGCACCAAGTGCTATTGCGGGAAGTATTGTCCCTTGTAAAAAGGCCCCCGGACTTTCGGTAATGCTTGTAAATCCTGTTGCTGGTACCCAGCCAAGTTGGAGACTGAAAAATATAATCAATATCATCCCTAACCAGAAGTTTGGAATTGCTGTTCCCAGTGTTCCAAAGAATCGTGCAACGTAATCCATCCAACTATTCGGAAAGTAAATAGATGTAATCGCAAAGAACAATCCGCCAGCAATTGCAAAAATCATAGCAACTATAACAAGTTGAAACGTAACACCTAACCGACTAAACACTGCTTCTTCAACAGGTTGCCCTGTAAATATTGACCTTCCTAAATCCCCTTGAACCGCATTTCCAAGCCAATTTAAGTATTGTTTTATTACAGGTTGGTCAAGTCCCAATTGTGCATGTATTTGAGCTATCTTCTCAGGTGTAGCATTTTCACCAAGTAACGCTAATGCAGGATCACCCGGAATTAACAAAATGAAAGAAAATACGATGAGGGTTGTAATAATAAGCATTGGTATAACATAAAGCAATCTTCTCATAATAAATTTAAAAAACATTATACCCTCTCCTCTCGTTAATTTTGTAGTTAATAAAAGATCGAATTTTCATATTTTATTTGAGGAGTAACAGATTACTGTTACTCCTAGTCTTGAAATTACTGTTCTTTCCAGATGGTTGAGAACACTGGTTTACCTAACATATTAGGCTCATATCCCTTTATCGACGGATTCATAGCATCTGTTACTAATTCAAAGAAAAGTGGGATCATAATCGCTTCTTCTAAAACAGCTTTCTGGTTAATTTTCTTGTAAAGTTCTGCACGCTCTTCTTGATTATAATTACTTGCTGCTTGAGAAATTAAACTCTCAATCTCTTCTGTAGAATGTCCACCTACATTATAGAAACTATCACTTGCAAATAAATAATTAATTGTCATTTGCGGATCTGGTCGACCAGTCCAACTCGATAAGAAAACAGGGACTTCTTTTTCACTAAAGTAGTTTGATACAGCCGCTGATAATTCCATAGATTGTAGGTTTACTTCAATTCCAATTTCACTTAATTGACTCTTTATTGCTTCTGCTATTCTTTGCTCATATGCAGTAGTATAGTGATTCATCGTTATGGATACATTTTCCAATCCAGCTTCTTTTAACAGTTCTTTTGCCTTTTCAGGATTATACTCTATTGTAAGTTCACTATCAGATGCCCAATAATCTGCTGGGAACGGTTGATATGCTGCCTCACCTTTACCAAAGTTAATCGCTTGAACAATGGCCTCACGGTCAATGCCATGTAAAATAGCTTGTCTTACAGCTTTGTTATTTACATGTTCATATTCTGTATTAATATAAAGCATACGGAATTTAACTGGCACCACTTGTTTTAATACAATGTTTGGATCACTCTCAAGAGATTGTACGTTAGTAGGAGATAAGTAGTAAGCCAAATCAACTTCTCCTGATTTCAATGCATTAATTCTTGTATTTTCTTCTGCCATTATCTTTACTGTCATTTTATCTAAATATGGCTGACCTTCTTGCCAGTACTCTTCAAATGCCTCAAAAACTATCTCACCATTTGGAATATGGTTAACCATCTTAAAAGGTCCTGCTCCTGTAGGATTTAGTGAATAGTCCTCTCCATACTCTTCAACAGCAGTTGGAGATGCCATCATTCCGCCTCTATCAGATAAAGCTAACAATATAGATGAATCGGGCTGTGAAAAAATTAATTCAACTGTATGTTCATCTATAATTTCTACTTTTTCAATATTCTCTAAATCAGATATATTTGACTCCCCTGAATTTATACGTTCAATATTAAATTTAACCGCTTCTGCATTAAAAGGAGTTCCATCATGGAAAGTTACTCCTTCTCTTAAATTCAGCAAAAGTGTTGTATTATCCGTAAATTCCCAGGATTCTGCTAAACCAGGTTCGGGCTCTAGTTCTGATGTAAATTTAATTAATGTCTCATAGACAGGCCACAGTAATGTGTGGTCACTTCCTGCACTCCCTTTAATTGGATCATAGTTACTAAGGTCCGTATTATATGCAAACACTGCTTCGCCACCTTGTACCGGTGTACCTTCTTCAACAGTATCACTATTTACTGCTGTTTCTTCTGTATTACTAACTTCTTCATTTCCCGAACAACCTACAACTATTAGTAGGGTAGCAATCAATAAAAATAATAAACTAATTGAATTTAACTTCATCTTCTTCATCTTAAACCCTCCTTTTATTTTTTATTATGGACGCATCGTATGTGTAGATGGACCAATGTGTTGCGGCAATAATGTATATGCATCATCCACCCATTCACATAGTAGCGGTCTTGTATCTCGAGGATCAATAATTTCTTCGATTCCAAACGCCTCAGCTGTGCGCAATGGTGAACGAACACTTTCCATTCTGGCTGCCAAGTTGGCTAACAATTCCTGTGGATTATCACTAGCTTCTAGCTCCCTACGATATGCAACCTGGATTCCTCCTTCGACTGGTAGTGATCCCCAGTCACCAGACGGCCATGCATAACGCTGGTGTAGTCCATGACCATTAATCATTCCTGCACCCCCAACGCCGAATACTCTGCGAAGGATAATTTCTATCATCGGAACTCTTGCCTGATAAATTGATGCTATCGCACGTACGCCCTTACGGATTGTCCCTCTTTTTTCAGCTTCAAGCCCTACAACAAGACCAGGTTGGTCAACTAAATTCACAATTGGTAGATGGAAGGTTTCGCATAAATCAACAAATCGCTCTATCTTTTCACAACTATCTACTGTTAATCCCCCGCCACCAACAAATGGATCATTTGCTAAAAAACCTACTGCATGCCCATTGAGTCTAGCAAACCCTGTTACAGTCCCACCACCATAGTAACGACCCATTTCAAAAATGGAACCAATATCAAAAATCTTTTCCAGAATAGGTCGTATCTTATATGGACGTCTTCTATTTTTTGGAATAGCTGAAATTAAGCCTTCGTCTTTACGATCTATGCGATCTTTTGATTCAATTACAGGTGGCAACTGATAGACATTGCTTGGTAAATAAGATAAGAATTTACGTATATGTTCAAATGCCTCATCCTCAGATTTCACTATATTATCAATTGCGCCACTTGAACGATGTACTTGAACGCCACCCAATTCTTCCTTTGTTAGATTTTGGCCAACACCAAAGTTTACAATTTGAGGTCCTGCCACAAATAGTTGCGATGTTTTCTCTACCATTACAGAAAAGTGTGATGCAGTTACTCTAGCTGCGCCTAAACCTGCTACAGAACCAAGACATGCACCTACAACAGGAACAACCCCCATATTTTTCACAACATAGTCCCAAGCTGGATTGACAGGAACGTATGTATGCCCTTGAATATCTAGGAATTTTACACTTCCTCCACCTCCAGTTCCATCAACTAGTCGAATAATAGGAAGCTGTAATTCATGAGCCATTTTTTCCGAGTATAATTGTTTTTCCTTAATTGCCCCATCTGCAGCACCACCGCGTACAGTAAAATCATCTGCGCCAATGACAACTTTTCTACCATTTATTCTTCCTGTACCTAGAAGGAAATTCGCTGGGCTAAAATCTTTTCTTTCACCATTCTCATCGTAAGTTACTTTTCCAGCAATGGCTCCACTTTCATGAAAAGAGTGATTATCTAGTAATCTATTAATCCTTTCTCTAACTGTTAATTTTCCTCTTGAAAGGTGTTTTTCAACATTCTCAGTTCCACCCATCTTATATGCTTCTTTCTCCCTTTTTCGCAACTCTTCTATTTCTGCTTGCCAACTCATTATTTTTCCTCCTTAGCTAATAATATTCTAATTACTCCTCGGCATACTTTTGCATTTTTCTGACTACTGTAGATTGATTAACCCCTAAAGCAGATGCGGTTTTTCTAGTATTACGGAATAAAGCCATTGCTTGTGTGATTAATTGTTGTTCTACCTCCCCAATGGCATCCTTTAATGGAACTATGCCATTGACAAGAACCTTTCTAGGAGATCGAGCAATATGTTGTTGTTGAAAGATACAATCCTCTACTTGGTTTCTATTAATTGTTGCTTCTGGAGTAATGGTAATAAGTCTTTCAATTACATTCATGAGTTCTAATATATTTCCTGGCCAATTATAACCTTCTAAGCTTTCGATCGCCTCCTTTGAAAAAAATTTTTCTACATTATATAATTCGGAAAATTTATCTTGTAATACAGAAACCAATAATGGTATATCTTCTACTCTTTCTCTTAGAGAAGGCATATAAATAATTTCTGAGCTTAAAACTTCAAATAATTCTCTACAAAATATACCCTTTTCAACAAATTGTTTTAATTTTGTATTAGTTCCTGCTACTACTCGGAATTTCTTTGGTTTAGTATATAGAAGATTAAGTAAATATAATTGCATATTATTTGGCAATTTCTCAATTTCATTAAAGTAAATCATCCCATTAACAGTTTTATCGATTGTTGATATATTTGAAATTGAACCACTCTCAATCTTGATAAAAGGCGCATCATGATTATTACTGCTAGCATGAATAATTCGTGCGATTCTTTCCTTTCCAGTACCTGATTCACCTTCTATGAGGATAGATTCTTCATTATTCGCATATTGATAAATTCTTCTTTTTAATTTTTTCATTCCCTTTGACTGTGTTACTAAGATATGACTTTTTTTAAAATCAGAAAATAATTGATGTAGTTTAAATCTTTCAGAGAATAAGAAACTCTTATTATCATTAGCAACTGACAAATCCCTAATAGTAACTACAATCTTGTTAAACCCCTCATCTTTAGTTTGAATTGGTGCTGCTCTAATTAAAATAGGATTTCCATTTTGCTTATTCCTTTCGAGATAAGTAATAGCTTTTTTCCGTCTCTTTATATCGGTGACTACACAGTTTTCAAAATAATTACCTAATAATTCCTGATAATATTTAGGTACTTTTAATGTACCCAGTACACGTTTAAATGCTGTGTTTGCTTTTAACACTGCGCCATATCTGTCAAGAATCAAAGATGCATCATTTAAAAAATCTAGAACGTAGTCATATTCTCTAACAACTTGTTGTATATTGCGAAGTTCCTTAAATGTATCAGTTATATCTGAAATATTCTGAAAAACACCTACAGCGCCTATTGTTTTACCATTGTGAATTATAGGAGTTCTATTTGAAATAAATTTACGTTTCCCTACGTTATACTTATTTGTTTGCTTTTTTCCTGTTTTCGCAACATCCAATAGTTCAGTTGGAATACCTACATCAGCCAAAAACTTACCGAGGCACTCTTCTTTTTTTAAGTTTGTAAGTTGCTCAGCTGCTGGATTCATAGCTGTTATATAACCATTGTTGTCAATAGCTATAATACCGTTATGCGCATATTGAAATATAGCATTTAAACTTATTTTCTCAGTTTCCATTTGATTTGCTTTTGCATCAAGTAATTGATGGCTATTAACATAGCCTGTCCAAATACTCTCTTGATTCCTTACTGGGTAAACATTACAATTAATTGAATCAATCATAGTGATGGTCTCATCCTCATGTACAAACTTATCAATATGAATTTGGACTTCTCCTACCCTTTTCTTTTTTAAAGCTATTCCTTTCATTAGATCTTTTATAGTAATCATTCCAACTAATTGGTCTTCAGAAAAGACAAGACCTGCTTCCACTTTCAAATCATAAAACATTTCAATAGCTTTGTTTACCTCATCATCATCATAAAAGCGAACTGATGTTCTTGTCATTATATCCTTAACTTTAACAGTCAATTTTCTATCACCACCTCATTAAAGCGCTTTCATTAATCTAATGTTGAATACTTGTTTTTTATTATATACTATTTTTTGATGTTTGAAAACACTTAAATTTAAAAATATACTGATTTTTCTATATATTCTTTACCTTCGATTCCTATTTGCATCAAAATACTCTATATGATGAAAAAGAAAGAACTCCTTAAGATAAATGGAGTTCTTGGAGATCGCCACTTTGTATTCTGCTTTTTAATAGCTATCAAAGATAATTATTGATTCAATGTCCCACCATCAATAACTAAAGTTTCCCCGGTAATAAATGAGGCTTCACCTGAAGCTAAGAACAAAACAGCGTTGGCTACTTCTTCTGGTGTTCCAATTCTTTTTAAAGAATTGGCAGTGGATAAGAGTGGCCACTTTTCCGTTTCCTTCCAGTGAGTTACCATACTAGTATCAATAATTCCCGGCGCAATTGCATTAACGCGAATATTTTGTCTTCCGAATTCTTTGGAAACAGCTTTAGTAAGTGCAATTACACTACTTTTAGAGGCCGAATAAGCCGAAGTTAACTTTTGCCCTTTAATTCCTGCAATACTGGCAGTATTAATAATCGAGCTTCCAGATTCCATCTTTGGAATAGCGTATTTCATTCCCAAAAACACACCTGTAATATTAGTGTCTATAACTTTTTTCCACTGTTCCATTGATACATCAGGCAATTTCTTTTCTCCACCACTTCCAACACCAGCATTGTTGAATAAAATATCGATTTTATTATATGAATCTAATGTCTTTTGAACCAGATTTTCAACTTCCCGAGGATTTGTCATGTCAGTAATTACATACTCTGCCTTTCCACCATTCTCTTTAATCATATTTACTGTTTTCACACATGCTTCTTCACTAATATCCGCAACCATAATAGAAGCCCCTTCTTCTGCAAAGCGCAATGCTGTTATTCTACCTATATCTCCCCCACCACCTGTAACTATTGACACTTTATCATGTAGGCGCATACAACCATCTCCTTGTTTTTAGTGACGCTAAAAAATCTTACTCCTCTATCCAAATATCATTAAAGAATGCTTTACCTATTAAATTAGGCTCGTAACCTTTTAATCTACTACTATTTACTGATAGATGAGGCTCAAAAATAATCGGAATAACGATTGCTTCTTCCAGGATAGCTTTCTTGCTAAGCTCACTATACAATTTAGCGCGTTCACCTTGGTTATAAATTGAGACAGCTTCCGAAATAAGAGATTCAATTTCTGGAGTAGAGTGGCTGCCAACATTGTAATAACTATCACTTGCATATAAAATCTTAACAGCCTGGTGCGGATCAGCACGGCCTGTATATGCAGTTAAGTAAGCAGGTGCTTCCTTATCTGCGAAATAACTTCCATCAGCAGCGACAATTTCCATAGGCTCAATATTCACTTCAATACCAACATCACTTAACTGGCTCTGTACTGCATCTGCTACCCTAAGTACAGTCGGAATTGAATGTGTAATCATAGTAAATGAGACATCTTCAACTCCTGCCTCTTCTAGTAACTTTCTTGATTTTTCTGGATTATATTCAATTTTCATATTCTCATTAGCTGCCCAGTAATCTTTCGGAAAAGATTGATTAGCGGGCTCACCTTCACCAAAGGTAATAGCTTCGATAAGTGCATCACGGTCAATAGCATGTAAAATTGCCAATCTTACGTCTTTATTATCGATTGGGGCCATTGACGCATTCAAAAATATTTGCCTGTGTCTCAATGGCATTATATCTGTTAAAACAAAATTGGGGTCATTTTTAAAACTTTGACTAGATGCAACTGAAAGATGATAAGCTAAATCGGCTTCTCCTGATTTAAGAGCATTAATTCTCGTATTTTCATCTGCCATGATTTTTACAGTCAACTTATCAAGATAAGGCTTACCCTCTTGCCAATAGTCTTCAAATGCTTCGAATACAATTTCACCATTCGGCACTCTTTCAACCATTTTATACGGTCCTGCACCCACAGGGTTCTGAGCGTAATCTTCGCCGTTTTCCTCAATCGCAGTCGGTGAAACGATCATTCCTTCACGATCAGATAATGCTGACAAAATAGATGCATCAGGTTCACTTAATTGCAATTTGACTGTATACGTATCTACAACTTCGACATTCTCAACATTAACTAACGTAGTTAATAGGGAATCATCTGAATTTACCCGATCAAGATTAAATTTAACTGCATCTGCATCTAGTGGTGTACCATCATGAAACGTAACACCTTCCCTTAAATGTAAAATGATTGTGGTGTCATCTGGTGTTTCCCAAGATTCAGCAAGCCCTGGCTTTAGTTCTAGTTCGGGGGTAAATCCAATTAGTGTCTCATATACTGGCCATAACAAAGACTGATCAGTACCAGTAGTACTTAGAATTGGATCATAACTACTAACATCGGCAAGAAAGGTAACAGTCGCTTCACCACCTTGCTTCGGTGTACCATCATTAGTATCAGTTGTATTCTCCGCTTGACTTTCTTCTGATGAACCCGATTCCGACGAACATCCAACAATAACAGTTAAAACCAATAAAAGCACTAAGTTTACAAAAGTAATTTTCTTGAACTTAACCATTACTAACACCCCTTTCATACTTTTTTAAAATTAAATATGGAGCTTATTAATGATATAGCCATTGTCTTTGTAAGCCTATTTTCTACTTCCTTTGGATTTGTCATATCAGTAATTGCATATTCTGCATTTATACATTCTTTTTTAATACATTTACTTTTTTTACACCTGCTTCTCTATCAAGAACTGCAACCCTGATAGAGAAGCTTTTTCTGCAAAACGCAAAGTTGTTAATCTACCACCTGTGACTATCGCTACTGCATCTTGGTAAATGTATACAATCGTCTCATATCTTTAATAACGCTAAAAAATATTACTGATCTATCCAAATATCATTAAAGAACGCTTTTCCTATTAAATTAGGCTCATACCCCTTTAATCTACTGCTGTTCGCTGATAGATGTGGCTCAAAAATGACTGGAATAACGATTGCTGCTTCCAAAATTAGTGCTTCAATTTCAAGAGTAGAATAACTTCCAGCATTATGAAAACTTTCACTTGAATATAAAAGTTTAACAGCCTGATGTGGATCAGCTCGACCTGTATAAGAAGTTAAATGTGCAGGTACTTTTTTCTCTGAAAAATAACTTGCATCTCCGGCGACAATCTCTATAGGGGTAATTTTCAATTCAATACCAACATTACTTAACTGTTCCTTTATTGCATCTGCTAACTTACTCATGAAAGGGTTTGCCTGAATGTTCATAGTAAATGAAACATTTTCAAGCCCTGCCTCTTGTAGTAATTTTTTCGACTTTTCTGGATCATACTCGATTTCTATGTTTTCATCGGCTGCCCAGTAATCCTTTGGAAAAGACTGATTAGCAGGCTCACCTTCACCAAAGTTAAGCGCTTGGATAAGTGCCTCACGATCAATAGCATGCAAAATCGCTAATCTCACTGCTTTATTATCCAGTGGAGCCATTGATGTATTCACAAATAATTGCCTATGCCTTAATGGCATTATTTCTGTTTTGACAAAATTAGAATCACTTTCAAAGCTTTGGGTAGCTCCAACCGAAAGTAAGTAAGCTAAATCGATTTCTCCAGATTTAAGCGAATTTACTCTTGTATTTTCATCAGCCATAATTTTTACAGTCATTTTATCAAGATAAGGCTTCCCATCTTGCCAATAGTCTTCAAATGCTTCGAAGACAATTTCACCATTTGGTATTCTCTCAACCATTTTATACAGCCCTGCTCCCACAGGATTCTGAGCATAATCTTCCCCGTATTTCTCGATGGCTGTAGGTGAAACGATCATTCCTTCCCGATCAGATAATGCTGCCAAAATAGATGCATCCGGTTCCTTTAAATTTATCTTTACCGTATACGTATCTACAACCTCCACATTGTCAACATTACCTAATGTCGTTAACACAGATTCATCTGAATTCACCCGATCGAGGTTAAATTTAACTGCTTCCGCATCAAGCGGTGTACCATCATGAAATGAAACGTAACGCCCTCTCTTAAGTTTAATATGATTGTTGTATCATCTGGTGTTTCCCAAGTTTCAGCAAGGCCTGGCTTTAATTCTAGTTCAGGTGTGAATGCAATTAATGTCTCATATACCGAGGCCATAATAATGCTTGGTCAATACCAGTCGTACTTTTAATAGGATCATAACTACTAACATCTGCTACATAGGTAACAACAGCTTCTCCACCCTTTTGTGGTGTACCATCATTGGTATCCGTAGTTTTCCCCGATTGACTTTCCTCCGATGAACCTGATTCTGACGTACATCCAACAATAACTGCTAATCCCAGTAAAAGCAGTAATTTTACAAATAGAATCTTCTTGAATTTAGTCATCACTAGCACCCCTTTATACTTAGATTAAGGTGTCCACATTTAGCTAATTAGTGTGTGTGATTTCCAAGTTAAGGTTTAACAATTAATTTTCCGTACGTTCCTCTATCCCCTAGCACTTCTAATGCTTCAGGGACCTTAGTGAAATCATAATCCTTAAAAATTAATGGTCGGATTGAACCCTCTTCATATAAGCGCATTAAATCATTGTGAATCTCCCTTGCCTTTTCTGGGAAGTGTTTTCTAAACAATCCCCAATGAACCCCTACTATGGAATAATTCTTAACTAGTGCATGGTTTACCGGTGCTTCTGGTATGCGTCCACCTGCAAATCCTACTACTAATAAGCGCCCATCAAAGGCAATACATTTCCGAGATAAATCAAAAACGTCTGCACCTACTGGGTCATATATAACGTCTGCACCTTTCCCATTTGTTTCTTTCTTAACAATTTCAACAAAATTTTCTACCCTATAATCAATTGCTATATTCGCACCTAAATCTTTACAAATTTGAACTTTTTCTGGTCCTCCTGCAGTTGCGATTACTTTTGCTCCTCTAGCTTTTCCAAGCTGAATAGCCGCTGAACCTACTCCACCAGCCCCAGCATGAACTAACAATACTTCTCCTTCCTTAAGAGATGCTCGATGATATAACGCATAATAAGATGTTTGATACGTAATAAACATCCCTGCAGCCTCACTGGAAATCATTGAGTCTGTCACAACATAAACAGATTCTTCCGGTACACTTACCCACTCTGACAATCCACCTTCAGGTTTGGCTGGTGTAGCTATAACCCGTTGGCCTACATTAAATTGGGAACCTTCACCGACTTCTCGAATCGTACCAGATATTTCAGATCCAGGTGTAAAAGGGATTGGTGGCTTTTCCTGATATTTACCTTGACAAAGTAAAATGTCAAAAAAGTTCAAGGAACATGCATCTACTTCAATTAAAACTTTTCCTGGTTCTACTTTAGGCCTTGGGTGTTCTTGCAATTCCAACACATCTGATGGTTCTCCTAATTTTGTTACTTTCCAACTTCGCATTTGAAGTCCTCCTTCATATAGTGTAAATATTATAAATATAATATATTTCCAGTTAATTAACGGCGCAGGTTCTCACCAAAAAAACTTCTATTTCACTTTTTGTTCTTCCTCTTGGAGTTTACGCCAAAGAATCTTTCCACTACTCGTTGTTGGCAATTTTGTTTTAAATTCAACAAAGCGAGGATACTTATAAGCTGCCATATTCTTTTTCGCCCATGTAATAATTTCCTTTTCGTTTATTTTCCCTTTATATTCTTCTTTTAATATGATAAAAGCCTTTATTGTTTCTCCTTTTCTCGTATCAGGCACTCCAATTACACATGCTTGATGTACAGCAGGGTGCTTATAAAGATATGATTCTACCTCTGTCGGCCATACTTTAAACCCTGAGGCATTGATCATCCTTTTAACGCGATCAACGATAAAAAAATATCCTTCTTCATCATAGCGACCAATATCTCCAGTTCTGAGAAAACGTTTATCATCCATATAAATGAATGCCTTTTCATTTTCATCTTCACGATTATAGTAGCCTATCATTACTTGTTGTCCATTAATGATAATTTCTCCTTCTTCACCAGCTTCAACTTCTTGATTTGTATTGGGATTAATGATTCTCGCATCTACTCCAAATGATGGGATACCTAAACATTGCATCTTAGGTCTTTCTCCGGGATTTTGATGTGTTTGTGCAATGGTTTCCGTAAGACCGTATCCTTCCGTAAACTTTATTCCAGTCATTTCATAGAGTTTCTGCCCTACTGCTTCAGGAAGTGTTGCCCCACCACCAGCTATGCTAATCAATGAAGAAATTTGTTCTTTATCGAGATTTGGATTTGCTAAAAAGTCTGTAACCATCGTACAAATCGCAACCCAATTCGTACACTTGTAGCGACTTATTAACTCTACAGCTACCTCCCTATTCCACCGCGTCATGATAACAATCGTACTTCCAGCAAATATTGGCGTATGCATACTACCTACCATTCCAGTTACGTGGAAGAAGGGAAGGGTTGCCAATTGTACATTGCTAGCATTTGTTCTATTCCAGTGTGCTCCACCAGCAGTATTTGCCTGAACAGTTCTATTCGTATGCATACACCCCTTAGGTAAACCAGTAGTTCCAGAAGTATAAGGTATGACAGCAAGATCATCAGGGCCCGAAGTCGTTTCATTCGGTACATAATTAAATCCGATGCACTCATTCCACAAATAATGATTAGAATGATTGGATTCCTTTCTAAAAACCGCCACTTCCCTAGGAATCTCCAAAGGAAATTCATCCGATATGTAATCCGAATAAGCAGCTATAATAATATTTTTCAGGAAACCATCTACCAATAACGGATGTACATTTTCTATCAATTCTTGACCAATAATTGCATTTTTTATATCGCCATCCTTAATATAAAACTCAAGTTCCATTGTCTTTAACATCGGATTTAATGGTACTACAATGGCATCAGCCCGTAAGATAGCATAATATCCAATGATATATTGAGGGGAATTTTGCATTAATAATAATACTTTATCTCCTTTTGTAACCCCTAATTCATGTTGAAGGAAACCAGCCATTGCATCAACTTCTTTAATTAGTTGTTTATACGTTAGTTTATTACCATAATAATTTATAGCAATGTTCTCAGGATACCGCTTCGCACTGATTTCTAGGTTGTTATATATTGTAGTATCGGGAATAACAATTTGTTTGGTTAGCCTAAAAGGCCAATGTTCATAATGGCGAGTTAACATACACAACTCTCCTTGTATTATTTAGTCATACTATTTAATAAACTACTATTTAGCTCCTTTAACTCTCCATCTTTCACGTGAACTAGTAATTCAGATGCACCAACGTCTCCAGTAAAATCAATTAAATCTTGCATTCCCTTTTTAATACTAGAACGACCAACTCTAGTTTTTTCTAAAATACTTTTAACCTTATTCTTACTATTAAATTTCTGCTGTAAAGATAATTGTACAGCATCGTTATACTTGACATTGTCTAGGTTAAGTTGAGATATAATGATGCTCGCACACAGAAAATCTTCAAGTGAAAAATGGCCCCCAGCACCAGAGCACACAATATATATATCTTCATCCTGTATCGTGTTCAAATATTTCGCCACAGTAGGGGCATTCCTTAGATTAGCTAGTAATACTGTATTAGCATTAGCAGATCTACAAATTGCTCGTGTGCCATTTGTTGATAAGAAAATGACATCTTTATTCGCTACTACTTCTGGAGGAAAATCTTTTGGCAAATGACCAAGAGAAAACCCGTCTATTTTTCTTCCCCTTTGTTCCCCACCAGTAATGGCCATATCTCCTAATTTAGCTTGTAAATTTACTGCATCCTCCTTATTTTCAACTGGGAAGACTCTTTTTGCACCTCTTTCCATAATTGTAAGAAGTGTTGTAGTTGCTAGCAGAACATCAATCACAACTACTGTATTACCGTGTAAAAGTTCTGGTTTAATCTCCTCTTTTGTTAACCACAGTCGACACCTTCTCATTTCTTACCTCCTTAGGTAAAAATATTAGTTATGAATAATAAAAAGTATGCTTAAATGAAAAATAAATCTACTATTGACCTTTTCCATTTAAGCATCACTATAACTATTTATAAAACTACTGTTCAACTACCCTATCGATAACCTGACCGAACTGTTCTCTTTGATTGTCAAAGTATTCTTTTACTTCCTCAGAATTCAAATCTGGCAAAATATAATTATTTTTCTTTGCAAATTCTACAAGTCTAGGATCTTCCATCGTTTTACTAATTACTTCTTCCCATTTTTCTACAACATTTTCCGGTAGACCAGTTGGTCCTCCTATTCCAATCATAGCGCTCATGTCAAACTCATAACCTAATTCTTTTAAGGTTGGTACATCTGGATGAGTTTCTAATTTCGTATCAGGAATGACAGCTAAAAGGTTAATATCCCCCGACTGAATAGAACCAAGCATTGGGGTAATTGTATCAAGTGTAAAATCTACATGACCTCCTAAAACCCCTGAAGTCGTCTCAGCTGCACTACTATAATTAACGGCCTCCCATTGCAACTCAAAATCTTCTTCTTGGTTAATTAATTCTGCCATTATAGCATTTGTAGTAGAGGATGAAGCATAAGTAACCTTATTATCCTTAGAATACTCTAATAGCTCTTCAAATGTTTGAAAAGGTGCATCTTTACTAGCAGCAATCACATGCATATATTCCATTACTGGCCTTACCAGTATAAAATCATCCTCGTCCTGTTCCATTAAATTGAGATGTGGATTTATTCCATATAACGAAGTCCCCATTCCACCAGCAACTGTATACCCATCTGGTTTTTCATTTGCAAGAGTAGAATACATTGATAGCCCGCCGCCACCAGTTTCATTTTTTATAATAATCCTCTGCCCTAAGTGTTCTTCTGCTATATTAATAAACTCCCTAAAGTAAAGGTCGGTTGTTCCACCTGCCCCGTAAGGAACCATCATCGTAACAGGTCTTTTAGGGTAGTCCGACTCACCATCACTACTACTTGATTCTTCACTACAAGCAACTAAAATAAAGAACATACTAGCGAACATGACTATGAAAATTAACTTTTTATACATTCATTAGTCCTCCTCCCTGTGACTGAATAATTTTGTTTATTACTCGTTCTCGTATCATGACGAAAAAATTCTATTCCACTACTCGATCAATGACCTCACCAAAGCGTTCTCTTTGGTTGGTAAAAAAGTCATCCATTTCTTCCTGAGACATATTTGGCAGCGTATAATAGTTTTTGGCTGCAAATTCAATAAGTTTAGGGTCTTCTAACGTCTTCTTTATTACATCATCCCATTTAGCTACAACGTCCTCTGGTAAACCTTTAGGCCCACCAATACCTATCATTGCTGTTATATCTAATTCATATCCCAACTCATCCATTGTAGGGACATCAGGATGAGATTCAAACTTTTCAGGTGAAACAGCTAAATAGTTTATATCCCCTGCCTGCTCAGAACCAGCTACTGCTATCGGCGAAACCAATGTAAAATCTACATGCCCACCTAAAACCGCTGCAATAGACTCGGAATCACTAGTATAATTAACTATCTTCCATTGCAAATCGAAATTTTCCGCCTTATTGATAGTCTCAGCGAACAGATGATTTGTCGTACTAGAGGCAGCAAATGTTAATGGATTTTCTTTTGAGTACTCTATTAACTCCTCAAATGTTTGATAAGGAGCATCACTAGGTGCAACAAATACGTACTGGTATTGCATTGCAGGTGAAACAAGCGTAAAATCTTCTCCATCATGTTCCATTAGTTCAAGATGTGGATTTATCGCATAAAGAGATGTTCCCATACCAGCAGCCATTGTATATCCATCGGTGTCTGCAGTTGCGAGCGTAGAATACATGGATAATCCTCCACCGCCAGTTTCATTTTTAATAATTATTCTCTGTCCAAGATGCTCTTCTGCAATATTCGTAAACTCCCTAAAATATAAATCAGTCGTTCCTCCAGAACCATAGGGTAACATCAATGTAACGGGTTTTTTAGGATAATCAGAATCACCACTACCGCTAGACTCTGAACTACATGCAACCAAAAGTGATAGTAATATAGCTATGAATATCCCCAAAACAGTCTTTTTCTTCATTTATATCATCCTCTCTTAGATAGATTGTTTTGATTTCATTCATTGGTTACTAGTTAAACATCTTGCTTAAGAAAGGATATTATTTCCCACTAAAATTTGGGTTCCTTTTTTCCTTAAATGCTAAGATTCCCTCTGCATGGTCTTCCGTTGTTGCAATCGTTGCCTGCGTAATGCGCTCTTGTTCAAGTATTTCTGCTAGGCTTGATTGTAATGACTGATCGGCAATCTTTTTAATTAATCCAAACGTTTTCGATGGTCCTGCAGCAATTTTTGCAACAAATTCCTCTACACGATTCTCGAAGTCTTCTAAAGGATATACATGATTAACAATACCTAGTGAATGTGCTTCTTCTACTGTAATAGGTTCAGCATTAAAGAAGAGTTCCTTCGCACGGTAACTACCAATTAATCTTGGTAGGAAATATAATCCTCCTCCATCGGAAATTAATCCTACTTTAGAGAAACTCAAAACAAACTTACTATCCTCAGCAGCTAGAATCATGTCACTTGCTAGAGCTAGATTAAATCCAGCACCCGCAGCATACCCATGTACAGCTGCAATAATTGGTTTTTCCAAATCTCTCATAGCAAGAATTAATTCGTTTAAATTCCCAATATGCTCGTAGGTTTCTATTGGTTTCCTTTTCCCCATTCTTTTTACATCGCCACCAGAACTAAATGACCTACCTGATCCTGAGATTGTAATAACCCTTACATCATTGTTCGTTTTTGCATTTCTTAGTGCTTCTTTTAATCCCGAAATCATTTCCGTGCTAAAAGCATTCAGACTTTCTGGTCGATTAAGTTTTATGTTCATAATCCCATTATTAATGTTCACTAATAAATGATTTGATACTTCAATTTGCTTTTGCATATTAAAATCCCCTATCTATTTGTATATTGTTGGAACCTTTAACAACTACACTTTCTCATTAATATCTTATAGATTCTTACTCACTGTCGTTTCTAAACAATATTTAATTAAATTATTTACATATAAATTTAAATCTTTAAATCGAGCATCTTTTGTTTGTCCTTTTTTCCACCTATAATAGATTTGCTGGCAAATGACAGCTAATTTAAAATAAGCAAAAGTCAAATAAAAGTTCATATTCGATACGTCTCTACCACTTTTCTTTGCATACAATTCCATAAATTCATTACGTGACATAAAACCTGGATATACAGTGACCGTATCAATTTCTGACCCTTTTTGTAAAAGCGGTGAATCATTTCCCTCTTTCCAATAGCTCATGGCTACACCTAAATCTGCTAATGGATCCCCCACTGTTGTCATTTCCCAATCAAACAACCCATTTATTTCACTAAAGTCATTCGTAAACATTAGATTATTTAGTTTATAATCATAATGAATAATTGTAGAGCTTTGTGATACCGGAATATGATTTAGCATCCATTTTTTTAATTGTTCAATACCCTCTAATTCTTCTGTCTTAGACCTTTCATACCGGTAAATCCAACCATTAACCTGTCGTTCTAAAAAACCACTTGGTTTGGTCATATCCTTTAATTTTGTTTTTGTATAATCAATCTGATGTAAAGAGACTAATGTATCTACCATTATTTCAGAAATTTTCCGCCCTAAATCTTCAGTGTAAGTAATATGACTTGGGAATTCAGTGTCTAAAACAATTCCTTGTCTCCTTTCCATAATAAAGAAAGGACATTCGATTATACTAATCTCCTTGTCAACAAACAGATAAGGTTTGGGTGCTGGAGAAAAATACGGCGAAATCTCTTTTAAGATTGTAAACTCCCTTTCCATATCGTGTGCTTTAGGAGCAACCGGTCCTAAGGGAGGTCGTCTCAAGACCGCTTCCCAATCTCCCACTTTTAATAGATATGTTAAATTAGAACGTCCAGCACTAAACTGTTTCATTGTCAAAGTCTCATTTGGCAGATCTTTTATACTCTCTTTTAAAAATGATTCCATTTTGACTAAATCAATTTCTTCTCCTTCTCGAATAGGAATTACTTCAGATGACATACTGCACCTCCTCAAATCTTTTATTTAAACCATATATTCTTCTAAGCTTTCTCTTAGTTCCCTATTTAAAGGTATTGTCTTTTGATTTTTAAAATCAAAACAAACTGTAACCGCTTCTGCTTCTGCGATTATTTTATTACTATCACTTGCAATGAGCCTATGTCTTATTGTGAAACTTTTAGTCCCTATATATAAAACATTAGTTGACACCTTTAATACCTGGCCTGCATAAGCTTGCTCAATATAATCACACTTTATCGACGCTAATATAAAGCTTGAAGAAGATTGTCTATTTGGATGAATCATTCTAAAAAACTTTGTACGCGCCTCTTCAAAATACAGAAAATGACTTGTATTATTTACATGCCCAATTGCATCGGTTTCGCAAAATCTAACATAAACTTCTATGTCATGAGAGTTCGTCAACTTAAACACCACCTTTTTTAATAACCTTATATAATAGGAAAGATGTATTATGTGATTTTTATGCTGCCTTTTTCTCGTCCTTTAACTTTTTTTCCTTTCTGAATTGACCAAAGGTAACAAATAGTGCGATAATTAAAAACGCCAAAGAAATTGGTCTAGTAAAGAATACACCTAGATCTCCGTTCGATAAAACCAAGACTTGCCTAATTGATTCTTCCAATTTGGGTCCCAGTACAAAGCCAATAACAACCCCTACTAATGGAATCTCTACCTTCTTCAATACAAAACCTAATACACCGAAGATAAACATTACGATAATATCAAAGGAAGCTTGACTATATCCATATGTTCCTGCAATACACAGAACAAGAATTACTGGCATTAACACCGTCGGTCGTATTACTGCAATCTTCCGAAAAATATTACTTGCATACCAATTTATAACTAAACAAAACACCGATGCCAATAACATTCCAGCAAATATCCCATAAACAATAGAACCATTTGTCTCAATAAGTTGAGGCCCAGGAATAATACCGTGAATTATTAACGCACCAAAAATCAAAGCTGCAGTTGCATCTCCAGGTATACCTAAGGATAGGAGTGGAATAAGGTTTGAACTACCTACAGCACTATTTGCAGTCTCGGCTGCAACTACGCCCTCTTTTTCACCCTTACCAAAGTTATCACCATTCTTAGATTTACTCTTTGCTTGCGCATAACTAACGAACGAAGCCGTAACTGGACCTAGGCCAGGAAGAGCACCAATTAATGTTCCAATTATCGCTGAGCGTCCGAGTGTTCTCTTAACTGCAGTAACCTCTTTCCAAGTTAAGTTATCCTCATCCTTATCCACATTCTGACTTTTTTCGCCCATTTCAATTTCAGATATGTTCGACTTAGATTTATCAGCCTTGTTACGATTACGGTAATGCTGGGCCATTGTTTCAAATACTTCTGAAACTGCCAGCAAACCAATAACAAGTGCTATAATACTTACAGAACCAGAAAGTTCAACCATTCCAAAGTCAAAACGTGGTATGGAAGTAACTGGATCTGCTCCAATTGTTGCAATTAACAATCCTATTAATACTGAAATAAGATTCTTTGCTATTGAGTTTCCAGTTATCACTATGATTAAAACCAAAGCAAAAATAACTAATGAAGCATTCTCCGTTGGTCCAAATCGTAATGCTACTGATGCAAGTAATCCAGCAGTAAAAATAAGTACCAGATTACCTACTAAGTCACCTGTTGTTGATGATATTAGAGCAAGCCGTATCGTTTTACGCGGATACCCTTTCTGTTTTAGTACATACCCGTCGAGAGCAGTAGCTGCCGCAGCGGGGGTTCCAGGAGCATTAAACAATATTGCAGATATACTTCCTCCAAACATTCCACCTTTATACATAGCAATTAACATACTAATTCCAGCAATTGGGTCCAAGTAAAAAGTGACTGGTAGAATTAATGCAATCCCCATTGTTGAAGTTAAACCAGGTATCGCACCTAAAAAGGTTCCAGCAATAACACCAGCTAATATTAAAAGAATTGTCATAGGAGTGAACATCATGGAGAAACCTTCAACTATTTGTGTAAACATCTTTTACTACACCTCCTCAGATTTGGAGTATTTTAGAATAGGATTCCTGAAGGAAAATACAGAGCTAATATTTGCGTAAATAATAGATAAATAGAGGCAGGTAATACCACACTTAAAATGATTGTAATTTTCCATCCCTCACCAAGTACACGTAATAGAGCAACTATGAAAATAATTGACATTATAAAAAAACCAATATGCTGAATTAAAAATATATAAGCTGTATATATCAAGATATTTAAGCCAACATATTTAATAACTGTTTTGTTAAATTTTAAATATTCGCTCTCTTTATTGAATAAGAATGAGATAAACTTATACAGACCGACAATCAATAATCCTGCTGCATACAAATAAGGCATCAACCTAGGCTCTCCACTTTGGATTTGCATCGGTATTACAATGATTAGAAGTAATAATCCAAGTAATACTACAAGTCCATATATATAGGAGTCTTTAATTTTAAAATAATTATTATTCATTCTCTCCCTCCACTCAAATATATTGTAGATTAATAAAACTTCCCTAAATCTGATCAACCTTTATTAACAAAACCTCTTATTCATTTTGTAAGATTTAAATTAGTGATAACTTAACTGCATTTCAAGATTTTCTTTCAGCGGTTCTGGGATGGGAATACTTATTCCTTTTACGTTATCGTAACAAACGAGTACAAGTTCCCCCATTGCAATAGTAATCCCTGTTTCCTTGTTTTTAAGTATTTGAGTAATTGTGAAACTCTTATCACCAATTCGATTTATATTTGTATTTACAATTAGAATTTCTCCTGCAAAAGCTTGATGTATGTAGTCACACTTGATGGAAGCTATTATGAAATTAAAGGAAGAACTTCTATCCGGATAAATAATTTTGAAAAACTTCCCCCTAGCTTCTTCAAAATATCGAAAATGACTCGTATTATTGACATGACCTAATGCATCTGTTTCGCATAACCTTACAAATACTTCTACTTCATGAGAATACGACATTGTTGTCTTCCCCACCTTTAATTCTTAATCGTACATTTCACGCTTTTATACCATTCAAAATAAGTTCTAAATATAAATCTACCAGTTCCCTCTCATCTATTTCTCCATCTGGGTTATACCAGTAATAACTACGATTGGTCATACTTAGAATACCAATTGCAAGAATATCGGACCGTATATTATTTTTAAATTCCCCAACTTGAATTCCTTCTTCTATCATCGCTTTAAAATTGTTACGGAATTCTTTTCTTTTCTTTTTAATCTGTTCCATATTTTCCTTTGTTAGATGCCGCATTTCTCTAAATAGTATTCTCGCATTTGGTCCATGACTTTTAATTTTTCTAATCAGTAGATAGATAACGCTGTATAGTTTATCTATGTGATTTTTATCTTTATCCCCTAAAATTATTTGCTGTTCTTCCAATAATTCTTGAAGATAAGATAAGTGTATATCTCTTAACAGCTCCTGCTTACTCTCAAAATAATAATAGAATGTTCCTTTTGTAACACCAATATTGCCGACTATATCCTGAATTGATGTCTCGATAAACCCCTTTTCATCGAATAAATCTATGCTTTCTCTAATAATTTTCTCCTTCACAGGCAAATTCCTCTCTTTCATTAGTCTAGTACAAAGCACATTCGTATAGTCGGCAATATGGTGTAGTATTTACTTTTTAGGCTCTTTCAATAATTAATGCAATTCCCTGCCCGCCACCAATACACGCAGTGACCAGACCGTATCTTCCGTTCGAACGTTTTAATTCATAAACTGCTTTCGTTACTAGAATTGCACCAGTTGCACCTAGTGGATGCCCATGTGCAATTGCTCCACCATTTACATTTAGTTTCTCAGGGTCAAAATACAACTCTCTATCACACGCAATGACCTGAGATGCAAAAGCTTCGTTTAGTTCAATAATGTCCATATCTTTTAGGCTAAGTCCTGACTTCTCGAGTACTTTTTTCGTTGCTGGTACTGGTCCAATACCCATGATATTTGGATCCACACCAGCAACTGCAGAAGTACGAATAGTAGCTAATGGTGTAAGACCTAATTCTTCTGCCTTTTCCCTAGACATTACGACTAGTGCAGATGCAGCATCATTTAATCCAGAACTACTCCCTGCTGTTACTGAGCCATCTTTAACAAAAGCTGGCGGTAGTTTAGCTAACGCTTCTAATGTTGAATTCGGACGTGGATGTTCGTCTTTATCAAATACAATAGGATCTCCTTTACGGACTGGTACCGATATTGGAACAATTTGCTCGTCAAAGTACCCTTCCTCCATGGCTTTAGCCATTCTTTGTTGACTTCTTAATGCGTATTCATCCTGTTCTTCTCTACTAATACTGTATTTCTTCACGAGATTTTCTGCTGTAATCCCCATAGGTGGGTCACCTATTTCTTTTGGAGATAATTGCGATTTTCTAAAGTTTGGAAGTGCTGGGCTATACGCTTTTTCTGGACGATCCATTAGATATGGCGCACGACTCATGCTTTCTGTACCACCAGTAATATAAATATCCCCTGTACCAGATTGTATTGCCTGTGCAGCAAGGGCTACTGCATTAATACCTGAGCCACATTGACGATCTACTGTAAGTCCTGGTAAATTGGGAGATAGACCTGTCTGTAATGCTGTAAGTCTAGCAATATTTCCGCCACCACTAAGTACATTACCAAAAATCACATCATCTACCGACTCTGGGTCAATATTAGCCCGTTTCACTGCTTCTTTTATAACCTCTGCTCCAAAAACATGAGCAGGAACAGATGCTAATGAACCTCCTTGTCTTGCAATTGCAGTTCGGACAGCTGATACAATTACCGCATCTCTTTTCATATTTCCATTCACTCCTTATCTTTTTTTACTTAAATTATTACATTGCACTTTTTCCACCATCAACTACAATCGTTTCTCCAGTTACAAAATCTGATGCTGCAGCTGCTAAGAATAATGCTGCACCTTTCAAGTCATTTTCCGAGCCAAATTTTCGAAGTGGTGTTCGTTCACGCATTTCATCTCCACCTCGTTCAATAAGAACCTTCGACATCTTCGTTGGAAAGAAACCTGGCGCAATTGCATTAACATATATCCCACGTGGTCCCCATTTAACAGCTAGATCCTTTGTAAAAGTAATAACTGCACCCTTACTTGAGTTATACCCTATTGCATCCATGAATTTTGGATTTGACCCTCTCAGTCCAGCAACAGAAGCGATATTAATGATTTTTCCATATTTTTGCTCAGTCATAACCTTACCAACTGCTTGTGACATTAAAAATGTCCCCACAACATTTACATTCATTACTTTTTGAAAAGCTTCTAATGGCATTTCATCAACGGGAGCCCCCCACGAAGCCCCACTATTATTAACTAATATGTCAATCCTACCAAATTTCTCAAGGGTCTTTTCAACAACATCCTTAATATCTTCAGGACTAGTAACATCACACTTTAGTGCTAATGTTTCGGTTCCCTTGTCTTGTAGCTGTTGACTTACTTCTTTACAATTCTCTTCTTTTCTTGAACAAACAACTATATTAGCACCAGCTTCAGCGAAGCCTTCAGCAATTTGCTTGCCTAGACCACGACCTCCTCCAGTTATTATTGCAGTCTTTCCTGTTAGGTTAAAAAGCTCATTAACATGCATGTTTTCCCTCCTTATTCCTATAATTTAACGGTATTTCTTTAATTCAAGTCTTGCAATCGCTCTACGGTGTACTTCGTCCGGTCCATCAGCCAACCTTAATGTACGAATCTTTACCCAGGTTGCAGCTAATGGGTAATCTTCCGTTACACCAGCAGCACCAAATGCTTGAATTGCTCGATCAATTATTTCCAATGCCATATTAGGAGCAATAACTTTAATCATCGCTATTTCTGCCTTTGCTTCTTTATTACCGACTGTATCCATCATATAAGCAGCTTTAAGCGTTAAAAGTCTAGCCTGTTCAATATTTATTCTTGCATCTGCAATCCATTCTTGAATAACGCCTTGTTCAGCTAGTTTTTTCCCAAAAGTTTCCCTCTCTTGCACTCGCTTACATAACAATTCTAAAGCTCTTTCTGCCGCGCCAATTGTTCGCATACAGTGATGGATTCTACCAGGCCCTAATCTTCCTTGTGCAATTTCAAATCCTCTTCCTTCGCCAAGTAGCATATTAGATGCTGGTACACGTACATTTTTGTATTCTATTTCTGCATGACCGTGTGGTGCATGGTCATAGCCGAACACAGGTAATGTTCGCTTAACAGTGACTCCCGGAGTATCCAGTGGTACTAGAATCATAGATTGCTGTTTGTGCTTTGGTGCATCAGGGTCATTTTTTCCCATAACGATTGCAATTTTACAACGTGGGTCACCCGCACCAGAAGACCACCACTTAGTACCATTAATGACATATTCATCCCCATCGCGCACAATACTAGCTTGAATATTTGTTGCATCCGATGAAGCCACATCTGGTTCGGTCATTGAGAAACAAGAACGAATCTCTCCATCTAATAAAGGTTTTAACCACCTTTCCTTATGTTCTTCCGTTCCATATCGAACAATAGTCTCCATATTCCCCGTATCAGGTGCTGCACAATTAAATACCTCTGGGGCAATACTAGATCGGCCCATGATTTCACATAACGGCGCGTACTCTACATTTGTTAAACCTGCACCATATTCACTCTCTGGTAAAAATAGATTCCAAAGTCCCTCTTCCCTAGCTTTTTGCTTTAGTTCATCCATAATAGGTGGTACTACCGCAAATCTATCATCTGGTTTAAGTTGTTCCTCGTATTTCTTCTCATTAGGGTAGATATATTTCTCCATAAAATTGTTTAGTTTCTCTTGTAGTTCCTTAACTTTATCAGAATATTCAAAGTTCATTTAGCTAATCCCCTTTAAAATTATTTTTATCCATTATCTTTTCAGGAAACGTACCGTACCTTTGATAACTACTTTTTCATTTTGGTTGATAGCTTTAACGTTAAAAACTGAATATTCGTCTGTACTTTCCTCTACTTTCGCCTTTAGCGTAATAACGTCATCCAGAAAAACCATTCCAGCAAATCTTATTTTATAATCTTGAATAAATCCTTCTTCGTAATAAGGTGTAAAGAGTTTTGCCAAATTCCCCATGGTCCACATTCCGTGGGCAATAATACCAGGTAACCCTACTTTTGTAGCTTCTTCATCAACTGTGTGAATTGGATTGAAATCTCCAGAGGCTCCTGAATATTTAATCAAATCCATTCTAGTTACAGGTTCTAGAATAGTTTCCAATGCATCACCCGAAGTTAATTCAACTAATTGTTTCATACCTTCAATGCCTCCCTTACAGCCTCATTGATAATAACAATCGATTCTTCGGTAAAAATAAGGTTTCCTTTTAAATCCTCACCATATCTTTTCGTGAGTAAAAAACCCATCAAGCCATTTTTACCTGTTTTATCATAGTAATCTTTCACTTCTGTATAGCAATATATTTCTTCTCCAACTAATAATGGTCTAACATAATGATAAATTTGTTCGCCATGAATTAATCCCTTATTGGGTAAATGGAGCCCCTTGACCTTCCCATAGTTAAAAGTACGAGGGAATGTTGGCGGTGCAATGTTTTGTCCATATCTTGATTGCTTTCCAGCCTCTTCATCAACAAAAATAGGGCTTGAATCACCAATAGATTCTGCAAACCTTTCTACTAAGCCTCTTTCAACTTTGTTTTTTACTTTATTTGATTTTTTTCCAATAAGCTCCTCAAACATACACACATCACATCTCCTTTATATAAATATATAGAGTTACGCTTTTGGTCCTCCTGCAACATAAATAACTTGGCCACTAACAAAGGATGATTTTTCATCAGCAAAAAACGCAACTGCATTGGCTATATCCGCTGGTTTACCACTTCTAGCAACAGGAATTTTACCAACGCTAAATTTTACAAACTCATCAAAAGGAACGCCTACTCTTTCAGCAGTTGCTCTTGTCATTTCCGTTTCAATGAATCCCGGCGCAACAGAGTTTGCAGTGATTCCATATTTTCCTAGTTCAATTGCTAGTGTTTTTGTAAATCCTTGCAAACCTGCTTTCGCTGTCGCATAATTTGCTTGCCCGCGATTTCCAAGTGCAGATGTAGATGAAATATTAATTATACGACCATATTTTTGATCTACCATGTATTTTTGAACTGATCTTGCTACATTAAAAGACCCTTTTAAATGAACATCCATAACTTGTTGCCAGTCACTATCTGTCATTTTGAAAAATAGATTATCGCGGATAATCCCTGCATTATTTACTAATATATCTACTGTTCCATAGGTTGCAACAATTTCTTGTACTGCTGCTTCTACTTCTTCCACGTTAACAACATTCGCTTTCTTGGTGAAAATTTTATAACCATTTTCAGCAAATTCTGTTTTTATCTCATTCAATGCTTCTTCATTAATATCAATAACTGCAACCTTTGCCCCTTCCTCTGCAAACCTTAATGCAACACCTTTTCCAATCCCTCTGCTACCACCTGTAATAAATGCTACTCTACCTTCAAAATTCCCTGCCATTTCTCATTCCTCCTATGTTTTGATCTATATTTTTAGATATATTGTCCGATTTTTACATTACCTTTTAATAGATTCCTAGAGATAATCAAGCGTTGAATTTCATCTGTACCATCATAAATTCTCCATAGTCTTGCCTCACGGTACCAGCGTTCTATTGGCAATTCTCTTGTATATCCCATTCCGCCATGAATTTGTAGGACCCGGTCAATTACTCTATTGCCCATATTTGCTCCATACAATTTAGCCATTGAAGCTAGATGACGATTATCTTCTCCTTGGTCAAGTGTAAATGCAGCATTTAGCGCCAACCATTTAGCCGCTTCAATTTCAACTGCAGAATCTGCTATCTGCCACTGAATTGCTTGCCTTTCAGAAATTGGTTTCCCAAACGTCTCACGCTCATTTGCATAATCAATCGCCATTTGCAATAAACGTTCTGCCGAACCAACTGCACGTGCCCCAACAATCCATCTTGCAAAACCAATCCATTCTAATCCAAGGTTATATCCGCCATGAAGTTCTCCTAGGATATTTTCTTCAGGAACACGAACATTTTCAAAGACTAAACTAGCAGGACCCCATTCTCCCATTGTATGAATATACTCAGACCTCCAGCCCATGTCACGGTCAGCAATGAAACACGTAACGCCTTGACGACCTTTTGATTTCTGATGTAATTCTTTATCTGTAATCGCAATAACCATTACAAAGTCAGCTTCATTCCCACCGGTTATAAACGTTTTTTCACCGTTCAGCACCCATTCGTTACTATCCTTAACTGCTGTCATCCTAATATTTCTTGTATCAGATCCTGCACCTGGCTCTGTCATTGCAAAACACGATTTCTTCTCTCCATTAATTGTTGGAATGAGGTACTTTTCCTTCTGTACATCGTTTGCATAATAAAGGATATTATCAGCAGACCCTCCAAATTTGAAAGGAACGAAGGTTTTTGAAACTTCCATTGAAACGATAGCTTGCATCATTTGTCCCAAATCAGCACCACCATATTCTTCCGGTGTATTGATCCCCCAAAAGCCTGCATTTTTTGCCTTTAAAGTAAGCTCTTCCTGTTTTTCAATTGGAAGACTTGGTTTCCCTTCCCTTTCATTCCGAAGCACTTCATTTTCAAGTGGTATTAATTCCTTTTCAACAAATTTACGAATCGTTTCTTGAACCATTTTTTGTTCTTCCGTTAATCTTAAATGCATGTCTTATCTCTCCTTTTTTATAATCTATATATATGATAGATTTGTGCCGAAAATACTAACTGGTTAGTATGCTGGTAAAATTATTCTCAATTAAGTATTAAATTGTTCTAGTAGTTTCCTCTTTAGTATTTTCCCTACAGAAGTTTTCGGAAACTCGTCCACAAATTCTACAGAATGGGGAACCTTATATGCCGCTAATTTTTCCCTGCAAAATAAAATTAACTCCTCCTCCGTAAGATGTTCCTTTTCTTTTAGCGCAACAACAGCTTTTGCTGTTTCTCCCCTATATTTATCTGGAACACCAATAACAGCTGCTTCTAATACTTTTGGATGTGTATAAATAACATCTTCAATTTCAACCGGATAAACATTATATCCGCTAGCAATAATCATTTCTTTCTTTCTGCCTACAATATAGAAATAACCATCTTCATCTATTTTTGCTAGATCACCGGTATAGAGCCACCCATGCCGTAAAACCTGATTGGTTTCTTCAGGCATATTCCAATAGCCTTTCATAATTTGTGGACCTTTTACTACTAATTCGCCAACTTCTCCAACAGCAAGCGCTTCCCCACCGGTAACTGAATCCACAATTTTGGCATCCGTATTTAGAATTGGAATACCGACACTTCCAGGCTTTTGTATACCGACAATTGGATTGCGATGTGTTGTAGGAGATGCTTCGGATAATCCGTAACCTTCTGCAACAATAGATCCGCTTGTTTTATTAAAAGTCTGAATTACTTCTACTGGTAATGGCGCCGATCCACTTGAGCAAGTCTTTAAACAACTAAGGTCAAATTTGCGCTCCTTATAATAGTTTAATAATGCAATGTACATGGTTGGAACGCCTGGGAAGATGGTTGGTTTTGTTTGTTCAATCACATTAACTGTTTCTTTAACATCGAATCTAGGAACCAAGATTAAGTTTCCTCCAATGTAAAATGTAAGGTTCATGCAACTTGTCATACCGTAGACATGAAACAAAGGTGTAATGGTAAGTACTCTCTCTTCCCCTTTATTAATTTTAACTTGTGAAGTTGCATAACTTTGTACAATATTCGCAACAAGATTATAGTGTGATAACATTGCCCCTTTTGAACGTCCAGTTGTTCCACCTGTATATTGAAGCACTGCTATATCTTCCATAGGATTAATATCTACAGTTGGGATGGGTAAACCTTTATCCTTAAGATAGTCGTTAAACTTGCAATCGCTTTCAATTGAAACCGGAATAATAGTAGATATTAAGGTTGCATCTTTTACTTCTTCAATCCGAGGAAGTAAGCTCTCTAAAACTATTATTACTTCTGCTCCTGAATCATTAAGTACATGCAATAACTCCGATGACTTATACATTGGATTAATTTGGACGATAGTTGCCCCACACATCAATGCAGCATAATAGCTTATTGGGTATTGCGGACAATTTGGAAGCATCAGAGCAACAGTATCTCCTTTCGCTACTCCAATATTACTCAATGAACTAGCTACATTTTTAATCATTTTATCTAGTTGGGTATATGTATACGTCTGATTAAAGAAAGTAATAGCGGTATGATCTGAATACTTTTCTACAGTTTCACTGAGTATTTGTGGAATGGAGATACCAGGAATGTCTATCTCTTTTGGAGTTCCTTTAGCATAATGCTTAATCCAAGGTTTTTCCATATAATTCGAACCTCCATTAGGAATGTTATGATACTAACTGAGTGGTATGTTCTGAATATTTAATTAAATTATAACACAATTATTTGATAAATCAATATTATTTGTATATTAAATTAATAAAAAATATTGTGATCAATAGAGAAGAAAAATTTCAGCCCTGCTATTGATCACTCAAATAGACTTAGATTTGTGTCTTATATATTTCTCTTTTTTCTTTTTTATCTCTATCCCTTATTAATTTAAATGTCCCAACACCCTTTGCTAGCAAACGTCCTTCATCATCAGCTAGCTCGCCTTCTACTGTTACAATACGGTATCCTTGTCTCAGTATCTTTCCGCTAGCGAATATTGCTCCCCCCGTAGTAGGAGCAAGGTAGTTAATATTTAAATTAATAGTCGTACAGCGTGTTTTAGTAACAGATCTAGTAGTCATTCCCATTATGAGATCAAGCATTGTGGCATGAACACCCCCATGCAATGTCTCATTTGCATTTAATAACTGTCTTTTTATTGGGAGCTTGAGTTTTACGCTCCCCTCTTCAAAGCTAATAATTTCAAATCCAATATGGGAAAAAAATGCACTCGATTCAAAACTTTCTTTTATTTCATTAATTGTACTTACCAATATCAGCCCTCCTATGAAACTTTATTTCCCTTGGAAGTTAGGCTTACGCTTTTCTATGAACGCTTGTGTTCCCTCATTTTTGTCCTCAGAACTAAATAATACGGCTTGCGAAAGTTTTTCTAGTAATAAACCTGTTTTAATATCAGCTTCAGTTCCATAATTAACAGCTATTTTGGCAAGCTTTACAGCTAAAGGGCCTTTATTTAATATTTGGTTTGCATATTCCTTTACGGTATTGTTTAGTTCCTCAAACTCCACAACTTCTGAAACTAAACCAAACGTTAAGGCCTCGTTTGCACTTATCATTTTTCCGGTTAAAATCATTTCCAGTGCTTTACCTTTCCCTACTAAACGAGCAAGACGTTGTGTTCCTCCAGCACTAGGAATTATTGACAGATTTAATTCGGGCAAGCCAAATTTAGCATTTGTAGAGGCTACTCTAATATCACAAGCCATTGCTAGTTCACACCCTCCACCAAGTGCAAAACCATTTACCATGGCTATCGTTGGCTTTTCACAGTTCTCAATAATATCATAGACTCCTTGCATGCTAAATGGATTTAAAGCTTCTAATGCTGTTTTTTCTCGTAATTGTTTAATATCTGCTCCTGCAGCAAATGATTTTTCACCTTTACCAGTAAAGATTATGCAGCCTACTTCTTTATTTTTGGTAAGACTTTCAATGGCTACTACTATCTCTTCTAAAGTTTCCCTATTTAATGCATTTCTCACTTCTGGTCGATTAATTGTAATGTACCCTAATTTTCCACTTGTTTTAACTTCGATTTTTTCAAAACCCATATTACCACTCCTATTTTGTTATTAAGAATAAGGATATTTTAAATGTTCCTATCCCCTTTGCTGCTACATTTTTGCCTTCATCATACCAGTAACTATTTTCCCATCAATCTTAGTAATAGAAGAAACTGCTTGAAAAGAAACTTTAACTAAAGATCGAAACAGGGTAAATTTAAATTGACTGTTGCTAATAATTTCCCATAAGCAGGATAAATTTCTGTTTCGATTGATGCGTTAAGTAAACTTGCAAATAACTCCACTTAAACTGTAACTTAGAGGCCAATAATGAGTATCTTGTTTCAGTTAAATCACTGATTTAAACCTTCGTTTCTTGACTTGAAAAATCCAATATGGTCAAAATATAATGATTGATTATTCCCATATTATCTACAGATTAGAATTCCTTTCATATTTTCACACTTAAACTTGCTCAATCATAATTGCCATGCCCTGTCCGCCACCAGCACATAATGTTGCTACGCCAAATTGTTGATTACGCTTAATTAGTTCGTGTAAAAGTGTCGTGATAATCCTTGCACCACTAGCTCCAACTGGATGTCCAAGTGCAATTGCACCACCGTTTACATTTACTCTTTCGGCATCCATTTCTAATTCCCGAATAACTGCAAGTGACTGTGCTGCAAAGGCTTCATTTAACTCAAATAGATCAATATCTTGCAATTGTTTGGACGTTCTTTCTAATAGTTTCCTAACAGCTGGAACTGGTCCGATACCCATTATTTCTGGAGAAACACCAGCAGTTGCCCAGTCAACAACTCGTGCTAGTGGGGTTAGTCCCAATGCTTTCGCTCGTGACTCTTTCATAAGAACCAATGCTGAAGAACCATCATTTCTACCACAAGCATTCCCAGCTGTTACGGTTCCATTTTCTTTAAAAGCCGGTTTTAGTTTAGAAAGTTTTTCGAGTGTCGTACTTGGACGTGGATGCTCGTCTTGTTCGAACGTAAAGATTCCTTTTCTGTCCTTCACTTCTACTGGAACAATCTCCTCCTTGAAACGCCCTTCTTCAATCGCTTTACTTGCTCTTTTTTGGCTTTCGATAGCAAATGCATCTTGATCTTCTCTAGAAATTTGATACTTTTCTGCTACATTCTCAGCAGTTATCCCCATTCCCAAATTTTTACCATATATTTCAGAAGGCTGCTGTCCTGTTTCTGCATTTGAATCTACTAAGAGAGTTTTATCCCCACCGAATCTAGCATTTCTCAGATAGATAGGCGAACGACTCATGCTCTCCGTACCACCCGCAACTACGATGTTCGCTTGGTCAAATAAAATTTGCTGAACACCGGAAGCAACTGCCTGCATACCCGAAGCACATAAACGGTTTACCGTATACGCAGTAGCTTCTTCTGGTACACCGGCACGTAATGCTGCAACTCTAGCAATATTAGATGATTCAGTCGTTTGTCGAACCTCGCCAAGGATCACTTCATCGACCTGATCAGATGATAACCCAGATTTATTAATTGCCTCTTTTATTGCTGTAGAAGCAAGATGACCTGCTCCTACTTCTTTTAATGAACCACCATATGCACCGATTGCTGTTCGAACTGCACTAACAATAACAATATTCTCCTTCACTTTAAACCATCTCCTTTTGTTTTTAGATTAGCTATATTCCTTTTTCAATTGGCCTGCTATGATATTTTTTTGTATTTCCGATGTACCCTCATAAATTCTTGCAATACGTGCATCTCGAAAAAATCGCTCAATCGGAAAATCCGAAATATACCCAATACCACCATGAATTTGAACTGCTTTATCGGCTACTCGGTTATAAACTTCTGACCCATGAAGTTTTAACATAGCCGCTTCTTTAATTACTTTCAGGCCTTCATCAACCATCCAAGCTACTCGATATGTAAAAGATCGCAATGCTTCAATATCAACTGCCATTTCAGAAAGCATATGCCCAACTGCTTGGTGATCTATGATTGAAACTCCAAATTGTTGGCGTTCAATCGCATAGGAAGTTGACAAGTCTAGTAGTTTTTGACTTGAGCCTAAGTTCCTCGCCGCTAATCCTGCACGTCCATTTGCTAGAATCTTTAATGCGTTCACGTAACCTTAGCCTTCTTCACCTAAAACATTCTCAACTGGAACCTCGCAATCTTCCATGATGATTTCAGCAGAATGCGATCCCTTTAATCCCATCTTTGGTTCTACTGCACCCACTTTAAAACCCGGGAAATCTTTTTCAACAATAAACGACGTAATTCCTTTGGCACCTTTCGTTGAATCTGTAACAGCCATTACAGTGAACACATCTGCTTCGGTTGCATTTGTAATGTAATGCTTTGTCCCGTTAAGAATGTATTTATCTCCATTACGAACTGCTGTTGTCTTAAGCGCAACAGCATTTGAACCTGCACTCGGTTCTGTTAGGGCAAATGCACCAATCTTCTTGCCACTTGCTAAATCGGGAAGGTATTTTTGTTTTTGTTCTTCGTTCCCTAGTTCGACAATCCCAACCGTTCCTATCCCTGTATGTGCACCGATTAGTGTTGTATATCCGTTATGTGTTGCACCAAGTTCTTCATATAATGCGCATTTTCCAACCATGCCAATACCTAGTCCACCGTACTCTGCTGGAATACTAAGTCCGAACAATCCCATCTCTTTAGACATTTCGATGATTCGCTCTGGAATCTTATCTTCTTTTTCGATAGCCATTGCAACTGCCTCTACTTCTGTTTGAACAAAATCACGGACATTTTTTTTCAAAAATTGGATTTCTTCATCAAACTTAAAATTCACGCTGTCCACTCCTCATTATTTTGTATAGTCATAAAATCCCTTTCCTGTTTTTCTTCCTAAACGACCAGCTTTTACGTATTTTACTAATATCGGACAGGGACGATATTTTTCTCCAAGTGTTTCATATAAATACTCCATGTTTCGAAGTCTAGTATCTAAACCTACTAAATCAGCTAGCTCCAATGGTCCCATCGGATGATTTAATCCTAATTTCATCGCTTTATCGATGTCTTCTGCAGAACCTACCCCTACCATTAGCATGTTCATCGCTTCATTTCCGATAAGGCAATTCATTCGGCTTACGGAAAATCCAGGGTATTCATTGATTTCAACGGTTTCCTTTCCAATGCTTTCACCGAATGCCTTTGACATGGCAACTGTTTTTTTCGATGTTTCGAGCCCTTTAATCATTTCAATCAATTTCATTTTTGGTACTGGATTGAAGAAGTGCAATGCAATACATTGTCCAGGTCTATTCGTTTGAGCAGCAATTTCGGTAGGACTCATTGTTGATGTATTCGTTGCAAGAATCGCATGTTTTGGTGCATGCTTATCCATCTGCTTAAACATCTCTTTTTTCAAGTCCATTATTTCTAAAACTGCTTCAATGACAAGGTCCGCATCTTTTACGGATTCTTCTAAGCCGAGAGAATAATGTATATCCTCTCAGCTTAGATGCCTTTTCTTCCGTTACCTTTCCCTTTTCAATACTTTTCTGGAATTGCTTGTCAATATACGCTTTCGCTGTTTCAAGTGAAGCTTCGCTAATATCCTGTAGAGAAACGTTTAAATTGCCTAGTGTACATGCAAATGCAATCCCTCTCCCCATTGTCCTGCACCTATCACGCTTACATTTTTTATCACAGCTTACACACCGACCTTAATTTTCCTAATTTCTTCCGTTAATTTTGGAAGAACTTCAAATAAATCTCCTACAATTCCGTAGTCTGCAACATTAAATATATTTGAATCGGCATCCTTATTAATTGCAACAATTTTTTTCGAGTTTGACATACCAGCTAAATGCTGAATGGCACCGGAAATTCCTACAGCAATGTAAAGGTCTGGAGTAACTACTTTACCTGTTTGACCAATTTGTAAGGAATAATCACAATAACCAGCGTCACACGCACCACGGGATGCACCTACTGCAGCACCTAATACATCCGCAAATTCATATAATTTATCGAAACCTTCTTTACTCTTCACACCACGTCCACCAGCAACAACAATTTTTGCCTCCGATAGATCGACACCTTCAGATTTCTTTTGAATAATATCTTTAATAATTGTTCGTAAATTGTTAATTTCGATTTGTTTTGGCACAATTTCGCCTGTCCGTGCTTCTGATTTCTCAAAAGCTGTAATATTATTCGGGCGAATCGTTACAAATGAAATTCCATCTGTAATAATTTTCTTCTCAAATGCTTTTCCAGAATAAATCGGTCTTGTAAACAAAATGTTGTCTCCGTCTACTTCAATATCTGTAACATCTGATACTAGACCAGAATCAATTTTGCTTGCGATTCTAGGAGCAAGATCCTTGCCAAGTGCAGTATGAGCGAAAACAATTCCTTCTGGATTCTCTCCATCGATTATTTCTAAGAGGGCTTGAGAGTAGCCATCAGATGTATAGTGTTTTAAGTTTTCATGTTCAACCGTTATGACACGGTCTGCACCATAATGAATCAATTCATCTGCAAATGCTTGAACAGAATTTCCCAATAATACAGCTAGTACTTCACCATCCCTAGCAATTGTTCGTGCAGCTCCAATTGCTTCAAAGGAAACATTTCGTAATTTTTGATTGCTAATTTCTCCTAAAACTAATACCTTTTTACTCATTTATGAACCCTCCCGTTTTATATTACCTTTACTTCTGAATGCAATAATGACACTAATTCACTTACCTGTTCATCAATTTCACCGTCTAAGATTCTTCCCGCTTCTTTTTCCGGTGGCAAGAATACTTCTACAGTTTGCGTTTTTGCTTCAACATCCTCTTCTTCAAGGTCAAGGTCATCAATTTCTAATTCATCCAATGGTTTTTTCTTCGCTTTCATGATCCCTGGAAGAGAAGGGTAACGTGGTTCATTCAACCCTTGTTGAGCTGTAACTAATAGTGGAAGCGTTGTTTCAATTACTTCTACATCGCCTTCAACATCACGTTCAATCGTTGCCTTCGCACCATCCACTTCAATCTTCGTGATTGTAGTAACGTATGGAATATCAAGAATTGCTGCTAGACGTGGACCTACTTGACCAGTTCCTTCATCTATCGCAACATTACCTGCTAAAATTAAATCAAGCTCTTTGTCTTCAAAGAACTCCGCTAGAATTTTAGCCGTTGTAAAGGCATCTCCATCTTCCAAATCTTCCTCGGTATTAATCAGAACAGCTTTATCAGCTCCCATTGCAAGTCCTGTTCGAAGTTCCTTTTCTGCATCCTCATACCCCACAGTAACAACTGTTACTTCTGCCCCGTGTTTTTCTTTCAGTTGAACAGCTTCTTCTAATGCATACTCATCATATGGGTTGATGACAAATTCAGCACTTTCATCAATCACTCTTCCATTTTCCAAAGTAATTTTTTCTTCTGTATCAAATGTTCTTTTCAAAATTACATAGATATTCATCATTAATCTCTCCTTCTTATTTAGCTATATTGGTAAAAGCCTTTCCCTACTTTCCGACCAAGCTCACCTTTTTCTACTTTCTCTTGAATTAAACTTGATGGCTTATCTGCTTCATTTCCGCTTTCTTGATAACGCTGACTTCGAACAAAATAGGTGACATCAATTCCGGTTAAATCCATTAATTCAAATGGTCCTAATGGATGTCCTAAAGCTTTCTTAACAACGAGATCAATCTCTTCATGTGTTGCATAGTCGTTTTCTAACAGAAAAACTGCTTCATCCAAAAGCTTCCCTAATATACGATTAGCAATAAAACCGGAAATTTCCTTCTTCAGTAATACCGGTACCTTGTTTAATGTTTTAATAAATTCGTTTGCAGCCCGAGCCGTTTCATCAGACGTATGTGGTCCTTTTACAACCTCAACCAATTCCATTACTAATGGAGGGTTGAAGAAGTGAATGTTGCACACATTTTCTGGATGGTTTGTTGCATCAGCAATTTTTGAACTTACAATTGTAGAACTATTTGTAGCTAGAATCGTGCCTTCTTTCGTGATTTCTTCTAATCTAGCAAAAAGATTACGTTTAACATCTAGCTTTTCTACAACAGCTTCAATGACAATATCTGCACCCTTTACATCTTGTAAGTTACTCGTAAAGCTTAGCCTGCCGAAAGCGTAGTTCACTTCTTCTTCTGTTAACTTTCCTTTTTGGATACGACGATTCATATGGCCTTGAAAGGAGTCTTCCGCCTTCACAAGATTTGATTCTTCGATATCATTCAACACTACTTCATAACCACTTAGTGCACACACCATTGCTATTTGCGAACCCATTGCACCTGAGCCAATTACACCAACCGTTTGGATATCCCTTACTTTCATGTTCACTCCTCCTTGTCTATTTCTTTGTTTCTTTGTCTACTAAAATACGTTTTAGAATTTTTCCTACTGTATTTCTTGGCAGCTCATCAATAATCTCAAACGCTTTCGGTACTTTATATGGCGTTAGATTCCGATAACAGAAGCCCTTCACTTCTTCAAAATCGATGACAGCTTCATCTTTTGGAACAAGGAATGCCTTTACGATTTCCCCTTTTTCTGGATGTGGAATTCCTACCACAGCACATTCTTTAATATCGGGGTGTTCATACAAAATATTCTCGACTTCTTGAGGATAAACATTGAATCCTCCATTAATGACCATTTCCTTTTTTCTCCCAACGATATAAAAATAGCCATCCTCATCCTGTTTTGCGAGGTCTCCTGTATATAACCAGCCATTCTTTAATGCGTAGGTTGATTCCTCATCATTTTTCCAGTAGCCTTTCATAATTTGCGGCCCTTTAATAATTAACTCCCCAACAGATCCAATCGGAAGCTCTATGTTTTCATCATCTACAATTTTGCAATCTGTATTTGGAAACGGGATTCCAATACTACCAACTTTACGAATACCACTCGGTGGATTTCGATGTGTAGATGGCGATGCTTCCGATAAACCGAATCCTTCTCCGATGACTGCTCCAGTTAGTTTTTCGAATTTCCGAATCACTTCTATTGGGAGGGGAGCTGACCCACTGGAACAAAACTTAAAACTACTAAGACCATATTCTTGTGCATTTTTATGATTAACGAAGGCGTTATACATCCTAGGTACCCCAGGGAAAAATGTCGGTTGATATTGTTTAATAATCTCTAGTACTTTAGTTACTTCAAATTTGTTAACTAATAGGATTGTAGCCCCTATATAGATTCCTAGGTTCATAGCGCTTGTCATTGCGTACACATGATAAAGTGGTGTTGCTGTAAGTATGCACTCCTTACCAAATTCCATTCTTTTTCCGTACATCGCATAACTTTGATAAACATTAGCCACTAAGTTATAGTGGGTGAGCATGGCACCTTTCATAACTCCTGATGTTCCACCTGTATATTGAATTACCGCAACATCATCTTTTGGTTGTATTGAGATTTCTTTATCAAAAGGGGATGTTTTTTTTGAAATTTCGCCGATGCTCGGATATGAAGAATCCCCTTTATCTGTAACAAAAATATGATTAAAAACATACATATCCTCTAGTTGCCTAACGGTTTCAACACTATCCTCCTCCACAACCATGTAGATTGTGGAGGAGTCATTAACAATCTGCAATAGCTCTCTAGCGGTGTAGCGTGGATTGATTTGAACAACAATTAAACCCAGTTTCATTGCTGCATAATAAGAAATAATATAAGAGGCTTGATTGGATATCATCAACCCAATTCTCTCCCCTTTTTTCAAACCGAGATTATCCCACGCACTTGCTAATCGATCCACACTATCTTTTAATTCCTCGTAGGATATTGTCGTATTTTCATTTATGATTGCTGTCCGTTTCCCATATCTTTGTGATGTCAATTTTAACAAGGTATATACTGGTATTTCTGGTATTTCTATATCGCTTTTCATATCAAGTGGATATGCTTTATACCATCTATGTTCTTCCAACCTATTCAATAAAAATCCCCCTCTCCGGATTACTTTAATTATTCTAGTACACCTTGTTCTTCGTAATAACGTTTTGCACCAGGGTGCAGGTCTTCTGCGCTGATTCCATTCATAACGGTATCTAAGCTAAAGTCTTTCGCTCTTTCTGGTACTTGTTCTTCAAATGTTGCTAGATTTTCCCAGAATATTTTCGTTATGTTATACACATAGTCTTCATCTAAGTCAGCACGAATGGTAATCATTGTCTCCATAATGTAAGTTGGAATATCATCCGGATTTTCCGCATAAGTATCACCTGGTAGTGCACCTGCAGTAATCCCTAAACCTTTTCCTTCAATACTAGCCAGCTGATCTTCGTCGATAGGAAGTACTTTGATTGGAGACGTTATTTCCATCTCTTGTAATGCTGGTACAGTTGGCGCTCCACCTCCTAAGAAAATGTCTACATTATTATCTTTAAGCATAGAAGCTCCATCTGAATAGTTACCATAAGAGATTTGTCCGCCTGCATCCACAATTGTTTGCTCATCAATTCCATATTCCTTCATCATGTTCCAGAAGCCGACAGGGCCACCGCCACCTTTTGGTCCGAGAAAAACATGTTTATCTACAATATCTTCAATGGAATTAATATCATTATTGCTTTTAGTTGTTGCAATTGTTTGATATACGGGATAAATCGATCCAATTGCTGCTATATTTTCAAGTGGTTCATCAAAACCATCTCCACCTGTAAGTGCAGCATTAAAATCTGTCGTATAGTTAATTCCCATTTGAATATCTCCAACTTCAAGTGACTTTAAATTAGCTGTTGAACCACCTTCTAATTGTGTCGAATTCAAACCATTAAACTCCGTTGAATAAAGCTCTGTCATGGTGGTTGTGATCGGATACCATCCTGACCCCATCGGTCCTGAACCAATTGTTAGAAATTTGTCTGGAGCTGTTGGTTTATCAGAATCAACAGCCGCTTCACTATCTCCACATGCTGCTAAAAATCCTACAATAAGAAGCATAAGACTACTCAATATTATTTTTTTCATAAGATTCACCTTCCCTATCCAATTTTTTGACTTGATTCTGCAATTGCTGTTGCATTGACTTTTTTCTGCCAAATAATAAGCGAGATTACCAACAATACACCTATTACATCTCCAATAATTCCTGGCATTACCAGTAATAGCGCGCCAGCAAACATTATAATTCGCTTTAACACGCCTAGTCGCCCCAAGAAGTAATCCTCTAGTGCACCAGCAAAGAATATACAACTTAAAAATGCACTACCAATTGCAAGTGAAATTTCTGCTGTATTTCCCCCCTGCATAAGCAACACGGGATTGTAAGCAAAAATAAATGGTATAAAGAATCCACCTAAGCCAATTTTCATTGAGTACGCTGCTGTTTTAAGAGGATCAGAGCCAGCAATACCTGCAGTAGTATAAGCTGTAATCGCTACTGGAGGTGTTAGACCGGACATTACCCCAAAGTAAAATACAAACATGTGTGCAGCTACTTCATTTACACCCAATTGGATTAATGCTGGAGCACCTAATACAGCAAGAATGACATATGCCGATACGGTCGGCATTCCCATTCCCATAATAATGGAAGCTATACCAACAAGGACAAGAAGTAGAAGCAAATTTCCTCCTGCTAAATCGATTACAAATCTCGAAAAAGTAATTCCTAATCCTGTTAAAGATACTGCCCCAACGATAATCCCTGCAGTTGCACAGGCAGCAATTACTGTTAATGCATTTCTTGCACCACTTTCTAACGCAGCCAATATATCTAGAAAATTCATTCGAGTTGCCTTACGAATCCAACTTAGAACAAACGCTGCTAAAATTGCATAAAAACCGGCTTTCATCGGACTAAAACCATAAACCATTAACCCAATAATGAGAATAATTGGTATGAACAGATAACCTTGCCTTAATAGGACTCTCCATACACTAGGCAATTGTTCTTTTGGAATACCAGCCATCTTTAAACGTTTCGCATGGAAATATACAACCATTCCAGCAATAAAGAAATATATTATTGCTGGTATTAATGCATACAATGCTAGTTTGATATATGATATTCCAAGTGTTTCCGCCATAATAAAGACCGACGCACCCATGATCGGTGGCATAATTTGACCACCTTGAGAGGCAACTGCTTCCACTGCTGCTGAAAATCGCTTACTATACCCAAGCTTTTTCATTAAGGGAATCGTAAATGCACCTGTTATGGCAGCATTTGCTGCACCATTACCTGTTATCGTTCCAACTAGTGCACTTGATCCGACAGCAGATAATGCAGGTCCACCGGTTTTATTACCAAGTAACCCAAAAGCAAAATCAGTAAAAAACTGACCACCACCAGAACGCATTAAGAAGGAACCGAAGATAACAAACAATATCAGCACGGTAGAACTGACATAAATTGGTTCACTAAAGATTCCTAGTGTACCGCTAAACATATGGTCAACCATTTTTTCATATCGGATCCCCGGATGTGCGAGTGCTCCGGGAAAATACTGCCCAAAAAGAATATAGGCTAAAAAGAACACACCAATTGCAGCCATTAAAACACCATTTGTTCTTCTTGTAGCTTCAAGGACCAACGCAATAAAAGTAGTTCCAAACATTGCATCCATTGAACTGATATTCCCTTGTCTGCTTTGAATTCCTTCCGCATCAAACAACATATAACCTGATGTAGCAACTGCTACTAGAATGATTAAAATGTCAATAACACCAAACTTTTTTCCTTTTCTAAATGGGAAGATGAGAAAAATCAGCATAATCGCCCATAATACATGGACACTTCTCTGTTGCCAGGAGGATAATGTTCCAAATCCTGCGGTATATACATGAAATACAGATAGCCCCATTGCCAATAAGGAAATGATGGTCAAAAGAATTCTTGAGCGGCTCCATTTTTCCCTTCTGCCTTTCCAAATTTGTTCAACATAAGTTGGTTTCTCCGTAACTGTCGTATCGATTTTTTGTGTTGAAGCCGTTTGCGTGACCATTTATTCACCACCATTCTTCTTTTTAGTATGGCATAACAATCGGAGGAAATCGTAACACTTAAGGGATAATCCTCCGATTATAAATACCATAATTGATAACGCTTTCACTATTTCGTTTTTTATATAGAGTCATTTTAATTTTCTTCTAAGACTTTTCTTGCAATAATAAGACGTTGTATCTCATTTGTTCCTTCATAGATTTTTGTAATTCTAGCATCGCGATAAAAACGTTCCACTGGATACTCGCCAATATAACCGATACCACCATGGATTTGAACTGCCTTATCTGCTACCTTATTAAATACTTCAGATGCAAATAATTTTGCCATTGCCGATTCTTTAATTACCTTTTTTCCTGAGTCAATCATTTCAGCTGCCATCATCGTTAAGGTACGAGCCGCTTCAGTTTCTGTAGCCATATCAGCTAACATCCATTGAATCGCTTGATTATCAGCAATTGGTTTACCGAATTGAACCCTCTCTTTTGCATAGCTCGCTGAAATTTCGATTAACTTATCGCAAGAACCGACCGAGCGTGCTGCTAAACCAACACGGCCTTCGCCTAGTATCTTTAGAGCATTCATATATCCCATACCAACATCACCAATTACATTTTCTTTCGGAACAATACAGTTATCAAAAATTACCTGAGCAGTATAAGAACCACGTAGTCCCATCTTCTTGTCTTTCTTTCCTACAATTAGCCCCGGAAAATCCTTTTCTACTAAAAATGCTGTAATCCCACCTTTTGCACCTTTTTCTTTATCGGTTACCGCAAATACAGTAAACACATCTGCAACAGGAGCGTTGGTAATAAAATGCTTCGTACCATTTAGTACCCACTGTTCTCCATTTTCCTCAGCTTGTGTTGATAAATTCGTTGCATCTGATCCTGCCCCAGGTTCCGACAAAGCAAATGCTGCAATCTTTCTTCCGGCAGCCATTTCCGGCAAATATTTTTGTTTTAAATGGTCAGATGCAAGTTTTACAATACCAGTACTACCTATCCCGGTATGTGCACTAATTAAAGAAACAAATCCATTATGGGTCCTACCCAATTGCTCTAGCACTACTGCCTTGCCAACCGTATTTAGACCAATACCACCATACTCTTCTGGAATGCTAATCCCAAACAACCCTAAATCTTTTGCCTTTTCAATTAAATGCTGTGGAATAGCATCCTCATCTTCAATTTGCTGAGCATATGAATCCACTTCATTATCTACAAAATTTTTAATCATTGTTTTCATCTGTTCTAGTTCATCCGCAATTGTAATTGTCATTTATACTTCCTCCTTTTATTTATGTACTCACTATATATATAGCAAAATCCATGCCAACCTAACCTAATAATTACAAAAAGGACAAATAAAAAGACAAAAACCCTTATAGTTAAAGGGTTTTAAAAGTTCTATCATTTTTTGGTTTATTCTAAATTACTATTATAATAATTTAGTATTTTATACATAAATTCAAAATTGAATTAAAATTTTTAAAAGCCGGGAGAAACCAACGATTCAATATTGACTTGGCAATTCATTCTTGAATCATTCCATAAAAAACCTTTATCGTAAAATAAATTACCTAAAGGATTTTTTATCGACTTCTGAAATAATCGACGATACGATATGTATTGAATCCCATTCAGCATTAGAAAATTCTACAATTGAATATACTTTTGGAAATAAACTCTTATGTATCTCAACAATAGAATGCCCCTTTCTATGCATTTTTTCCACTTCACTATAAATGTATTCCAAGTATTCTAATTTCCGTTCTAATTTACTTTTTCCATCCTTGAAATAACCTGCATGCGAACAATACATTGATTTAAAATCATACGTTAGTAGTTTTCTTATTGAATTCATTATCACCGGGATTGATTCTGAACACATAATTACCTTGGGATTCGTTGAAACAAACAAGTCACCACTAAACAAACGACCGGTTTGCTCATGGTAAAAAGCAACATGATCATCCGCATGTCCAGGAGTATATATCACTTCCCACTCTTCATTTACTGACTTTATTTTACTTTCAAGCGGTAAAGGATTAAATTCTTTTCGAGATCCCCAAGTAGCTTGGCGGTATTTTGGATATGGACTATTTTTTTTACATACTTGTATCCCTTTTGGATGGACATATATTGGAATATCAAGGTTTTTTTGTATCCATGGTGCTGTCCCCGAATGATCCTCATGGCTATGTGTCAGTGCAACGAGTTGAATCATATTTGAATGTTCTTTATAAAAAGAGATAATTTCCTTTTCCAGGCATTGTGGTCCGGTATCAATTAGCATACCATCTACCAAAAACATGTACACTGGCCTACCTTTTCCATCCGATCTAATCACCTGAGCCTTGACACAAGTAACATCTTCCGTCTCTTGAATTTCAATAATGATTATTCATTCCTTTCTCTACTTTGTTACGAGCCGACCACCATCCAAGGACTGTTGTTTATTCATAAAAGTTAAGATACTATAAGACGCTTGTACGGTTGGTACTGCAATATCTAATTCATTGGCTTTTCTCACAACATATCCACACATCGACTCTACCTCCATTTGCTTCCCAGATAATCGGTCTTGTAACATAGAAGTTTGATGTACTCGCGCGCGTTCTGCATTTTTGAAAATGGTTTCCATCGTGCGTGCTGGATCTATTGAAACCCCGGCATTGATAGCAACTTCCATTGCTTCCTTACATATGGACTCCGCCGTTTCGCGTAATGGTTTATCATCGAGTAGGTCTCCAACGGTAGCAGTTGATATTGCGGACAATGGATTAAAGGTAATATTCCAAAGAAATTTCCTCCATTTTTTCCCAACAATATCGCCGGTGTGTTTTGCATCAATGCTTGCCTGATGAAAACAAGCAACAATATCCGCACATTGCTGGCTCACGGATTGATCAAGTTCTCCAATTACCAGCGCTACCCTGCCTTGTTGTTTCACAATACCTGGTTTTTCTATCACGGCTTGTACATATGTTGCGCAAGAAAGGATACGTTCAACACCAAATATTTTTTTTAATATTTCTTCGTTATCCACACCATTTTGCATTGTCATAACGAAAGCGTTCTCTTGTAATATCGGGAGTAATTTATTTGCCATGTGTTCTGTATCATTTGATTTCACACAAAACAAAATGAGTTCCGAATTTGCTAATTGCTCCGGGTCATTTGTAAATGTACTATGTATTGTAAACGATTCATCCTCTCTTTTTATATTTAAACCTTGTCTTTGCATTGCTTCCAAATGCTTTCCTCTCGTAAGGAAAGATACTTGATGCCCCCCTTGTTGAAGTAAAGCACCAAAAAAACTTCCTACTGCTCCTGCACCAACAATTCCGATTCTCATAAACTCATCTCCTAATGCTAATTTCATATTTCTTCAACTTTCTTACAATTGTAGGTTGACTAGACTCTAGTGCTTTTGCAATTTCATAGGTATTTTCGTACTTTTTAGCTGCTAGTGTTAACACTTTTTTCTCAGCTGCTTCTATCGCATCCTTGAGTGGTAAAATACTGTTTATCGTTACATCATTTGCTTGATGGTATTCAGCAGGGAGGTCTTCCATAGAAATAACTTTTTCATTGGTGGTAACCACCAATCTTTCTATTAGATTAGACAACTCTCGTATATTACCAGGCCAATCATAAGACAAGAAAAAATCCTTCAGATCATAATCGAATTCTTTATTTAAATGATATTTTTCGCTAATTTGCTGTAAAAATAATTGAATCAGCGGTAATATATCATCACGACGTTCTCTTAGCGGAGGTACTTTAATCGGTATTACATTTAATCGGTAATACAGATCTTCTCGGAAATCACCTTCTTCTACCATTACTTTCAGACTACGATTCGTTGCTGTAATAATTCGAACATCTATCTTCTTTGGTAGTGTTCCCCCAACTCTTTGAATCTCCCCGTCCTGTAATACTCTTAATAATTTAACCTGCAAGGATAAGGGTAATTCACCTATTTCATCTAAAAATAGGATTCCTCTATTTGCAAGTTCAAACATACCTGGCTTTCCTTTACTATTTGCCCCAGTAAAAGCACCACCTTCATAACCAAAAAGTTCTGATTCTAGTAATTCAGCAGGAATTGCACCACAGTTTACTTTTATGAATTCTCCTACCTTAGATCTGCTGCTATTTGAAAAAATGTAATTTGCTAATACATCTTTTCCCACACCTGTATCCCCTAGAATTAACACCGTCGCATCAATGTTAGCAATTCGTTTTGCAGTATCATAAATCATTTTCATTTGCTCACTTTTTGTAATGATATCCTTAAGTTGATCTGGTTTATTCTTCAATCGTTGTAATTCTCTTTTATATTTGTCATTTAGCTTATTTACTTTAACAAGCTCTGCTTGTAATTCATTTAAATCTGATAAATCTCTAATATTGGTCACAATCTTCTCAATTTCACCATTATCATCAAAAACTGGACTACCCGTTAAAATTGTTTCATTTCCTACGTAATTTTTTTGAACAACAGAGACCGTTCTTTTATATTCCAAAACTTTTTTTGTTACAGAATTTTTAAGTATTCCTCTATTTATAAGAGTTCCAACGTTCTTTCCAACATAATATTCCTTAGGTATGCCTGTGATTCGTTCAATTGCGGTATTGGTTTTTAACGTTAAGCCATTGCTATCTGTAATATAGATGCCATCATAAGAATTTTCAATGATAGCATCCAATTCCCTAGTCAAATTTTTCAAATCTTTATTTTCTTTGATTAACATAGCAAAATCAGATGTTTCAACTCCGTATAACATCTTATCTTCTGTATCATTAATTTTCCCTACAATAAAAGCGAAAATACGATCTTTATATTCGGCATGTATGAGTTTAGAGCGTAAAGGATGTTTCCAAACGGAAAAGACAGTAGTTATATCCATTCCTGTTAATTTTTTATCAAGGATAGATTCCATTGTATGATTACATTCGATTATCAGGTTATTAATATCTAGAGTAATAGAAAGAAAAGGGGATTCTTTTAACATCATCTTATCTATTGTCCGATTTATTTGAATCATCTCCTTAAAATTCTGTTCACGTCTACTAGGCGAGATACACTCTTTGTTTCTGCAGATAAAATAAATTATCCTATTTATTAAGTAGATTCTAGATATATACCAAGGTAAGAATTAGATTGGCCGAAAAAATACTAGGGTATAACTATTTGTTATTTCATCATTCAAATACAGCTTTACGCTTTTCCAAAACAGCTTGAACGCCTCTTTGATAATCCTCCAACTCTGTTACTAACCCCATGGAAGAAGAAATCATATCTAAAGAAGAACGTAAACTCATATCTCTGTTTTGATAAACCGCTCGTTTTGTAAGTCTTATTGCTTGTTGCGGACCATTAACAAGTTTTTGGACATACTCCTCAGTGTATGAATCTAAATCTGCATCTGGCACAACAAATGTTACTAAACCTATATCCTTAGCTTCCCTGGCATTTAGTACTTTTCCACTCCATAACATATCCAACGCAGTATCTGTCCCTACCAAACGTGGTAAGAAATATGTTGCACCATCTCCTGGTACGAGTCCAACATTCAGATAGCTTTCAGAAAGTCTTGTTCCCTCTGCAACAATACGAATATCACACATTAAGGCCATATCTAATCCAGCACCGAATGCAATACCATGAACTTTTGCAATTACTGGCTTATCGATTTCCTCTAATAGTAAAGGTACACGTTGTACCTTCTTCCATAAGGAATTTTTCCTTGCAAGTCCATTACTTGTGATATCATTCTGACTTCTATAGAAGCCATTTCCTTTAATCATTTCCTTAATATCGCCACCAGAACAAAATGCTCTTCCATTACCTGAAACAACTACTGCTCTGATTTCATCTGAATCACGTACTGTTTCAAGTGCTTTAATCCACTCATTAATCATTTCCTCGCTAAATGCATTCAAACTTTCTGGTCGATTTAATGTGATTCTTGCTACGCTATTTTCAACTTCAAAAATTAAATCAGACATCTATTTCCCTCCTAATTATTGCATCGTTTCTATCATCTGCTCCTCTGTCATCATTTCCCATAACGTTTGTGATTGAGAATCCATTATTTTTTCAGCTAGTTTTTCAGCCCAAAAATTCTCATTCCCAAACTGATCTCTCCAAGCCCACAGACGTCTAGTTAAATGGTGAAGTTGATGCTCATGTGTTGCACCAATTGCACCATGAATTTGATGTGCAATTTCTGCTACAATACCAGCAGATTCATTTACCTTTAATTTTGCGTAGGCAATTTCGTTATCAGTTGTTCCTTTATCATAGGAGTCAATCGCCTTATTCGTTATTGTTAATGCAGCAATTGTTTCTCCAGACAGCACTGCAATATGTTGTTGTATCGCCTGCAACTTATGAAGTGGTCGTCCAAATTGTTCTCTTTCTTTTATATACTGGACACTTAATTCCAACACTTTATCTAATGCTCCACTCATCATTGCAGCCTTAGACAATCCACCTAAATCAATAACTTTTTCTTGTAGTGTATTTTCTTCTACAATATAGGTTTCTATGTCATTAACCATTACATCCTCAAATACTACTGTATCAATCGGCTCACCCGCTAAATTATTATTATTCTCAATATAGGCATCTTCGAGAGGCAATAAAGTTACAAACGTTTCTTCCTCTAAACTAGCAAGAACTAAAATCTTTTTAGCGTTCCTCGCCCATGAAACATTTTCTAATGCACCATTTACTAGAAACCCTGCATCATTCTTCTCCAATTGAAGCTTGCTATTAAGTTCAAACGTTACTGGTTCTTCCTGAGGAATTACTCCGTAACCCGCTAACAACCAATTTACGATTAGTGTTTCGGATAATGGAAGCGGCACCGCATATTTCCCTGCTAAGCGAAGAATATGAAATGCATCAACAAAATCTCCTCCTGTTCCACCAGTTGATTCAGGAACACCGATAGAAGTGATTCCTGATTCAACTAATACTTCCCATAAATCTCCTGCCCATTGACCCTCTTCGGATTTATCTACTAATTCTTTTGTACAAATGTCTTTTAAAATTTTAGTGGTCGAATCTAAAATTAATTCATGCATTTCACTCATTCTGCAATCATTCCTTTCGATACAATTCCTCTTAATATCTCCGTGGTTCCACCACGCAGTGTAAATCCAGGCGAATGCAAAATTGACTGTGCTAGATATTTTTCAAATTGTTTTCTAGAATGAACAGATGGCACACTAGATATAATTAATCGAGCAGTTTCTGCAATATCCTTCTCAAATTTTGTCCCTAGGTCTTTCACCAATGCAGCTGCAATTGATACATCTTTTCCTTCTTCTAGATACTGCGCTACCCCAAGTGACATAAGTCGGAAACTGTTTAACCGAGCAACAAGTTTCATCGTTTCCTTTAATCCTTGCTTATCATTATTTTCTCTTAGTACCGATATTAATTCTCCTAATAAAGGAAACGTACTTAGCATTCTTTCAGGACCGCTTCGCTCATATGCAAGTTCTTGCATATTTTGTTTCCAACCATCCCCTTCCGTCCCAACAATATTTTCTTCTGAAACGAAAACGTTTTCAAAAAAAACTTCATTAAAATGCTTTTCACCAGTTAGAAATTTTATTGGACGAATACTTACCCCAGGGCTAGTTAAGTCAACGATTATCTGACTCATACCTCCATGCCTATATTTTGGATCTTTTGGAGCGGTTCTACATAATACAATCATGTAATGAGAATGATGTGCACCACTAGTCCATGTTTTTGAACCATTCAATATCCATCCACCATCAGTTTTCTCAGCTCTTGTACTAATAGAAGCTAAGTCTGATCCAGAATTTGGCTCACTCATACCAAGCGAAAAGTAACAAGAACCTTCAGTTATTTTAGGCAAGAAAAACTCTTTCTGTTTCTCTGTACCATATCGAAGAAAAAGTGGTCCAGTTTGTCGATCTGCAAACCAATGCGCAGCAACTGGTGCACCAATTGCGAGTAATTCTTCAATAACAATGTAACGTTCAATTGCGCTTTGCTCTGATCCACCATATTTTTTGGGCCATGTCATCCCAATCCACCCCTGGCTACCAATCTTTCTTGAAAATTCGGGATCATATCCACTTAGCCAAGAATCGCATTTTGATTCAAAGGTTCCGCTATCTCTCGCATCTTCGAGAAACTTACGAACTTCTTTTCTAAACTTCACTTGTTCATCGGTAAATTCAATAATTGGTAAATCTAGTTTATTCATTTTCACAATCCTCTTTTCCGTTATACAGTAAAAGATATCTATTAGTGTACTTTAAATAAGTATAAATGATTTAAAATTTAAAAACAATACACATATATATAATATTTTAATTATTCATATTATTCAATGCAATATTTACATGTTAAAAAGTCATCGACAAAATGACGATGACTTAAAATATTTAATTATGGATTCTATTAGAAAGTAAATTTTTCCTCCTTTCTTAACTTTAGTTACTTACTCTTAAGATAATAATAGAGAACAATGCAGGTTAATACGATGAGTGAAATCATGACTAATAGTCGATATTAAAACCACTTATAAGAAAAGAATAAATCTAAATTAAAGTAGCAAATAAGATGAAAAATTCGATAACATCTTGTTGAATTTTCTCCTTATCTGTTGTTTTGCTTAACACACTATTAACCACATGTTATAAAAGTCAATGACCCATTAATCAATCAAGAACTCAATTATATTTTTTTACCATTCTCTACCAACACAGTCTTCGCAATACTCTCATCCAACTCCTCAAACGCATCATAACTAATCGTTTCATAAAGCTCTTTTCGCGTCTGCATATCAGAAACTCCCGCTTCTTGAGAACCTTGCTCTTTAATCAAACTAAAAATACGCTCATAAGCCTTCGCTGCTACTCGAAGCGATGTAACGGGGTAAATCACCATACTGAATCCCATATCTTGAAATGCATCTGCCGATATAAACGGCGTCTTACCAAACTCTGTCATATTCGCAAGTAAAGGCACTTTTACCTTATCTGCAAACCAGCGAAACTCTTCTTCATTTTGTAATGCTTCAGGGAAAATAGCATCCGCACCAGCATCAATATATGCTTGCACTCTTACATGAGCTGCTTCTATTCCTTCAACTGCTCTAGCATCAGTTCTTGCTACAACAATTAAAGATGGAGCTACCTCTTTGATAGCTTTAATTTTTTGTGACATCTCCTCTGTTGTAACAAGCTGTTTTCCATTTAGATGTCCGCATTTTTTAGGTAGCTGTTGATCCTCAATTTGGACAGCTGCTACATTTGCTTCGACCATTTCACGGGCAGTTCGTGCAGCATTAAGTACTCCACCAAATCCCGTATCAATATCAACAAGTACAGGTAAATTAGTAGCCCGAACGAGATCCCGTGCTCGTTCGGCAACTTCTGTTGATGTTATAATGCCAAGATCTGGTAATCCGCGACTAGCGGTGTATGCTGCCCCAGATAAGTAAAGGGCTGAAAATCCAGCCTCTTTTGCGACCAGCGCTGACATTGCATCATGTGCACCGGGAATTTGTAAAATAGTTTCTAACTGAATAAGTTCCTTAAATTGATCTGCTAATTCTTTTTGCGTTGATTGCTGTTCTACTATCCATGCCATACTTGTTGGTCCTCCTCAGATAAATAATTCAACAAATTCATTAACATTCATTTTGGTAAGCTTTTGAAAATCATAGCCAACATCTTCAATTCTCTTACGTTGCTTATCTGTATAGTGAGCGGAAAGATTCCCTTTGAACTTTTCCAGGATTTTTGGTATTGCTTCTTTGCGTCGGAACCGGTGCCCTAATGGATATTCGCATACTATATTTTCCGTTGTAGTTCCATCATTAAATTGAACCTGAACAGCATTTGCAATCGAACGCTTGCCTGGATCCAGATAATCTTTCGTGTATTGTTTGTTTTCCACAACAACCATCTTATTCCGAAGCGAGTCAATTCTTGGATTTGCCGCGGATTCATCCTCATAATCCTCCGCCCCAATATTACCTTTTAAAAGTCCAATTGCAGTAATATATTGAAGACAATGATCACGGTCTGCAGGGTTGTTTAAAGGACCTTGTTTATCAATAATACGAATGGCTGATTCATGGGTGGTTATTGTTACTTTTTCAATTTCATCTATCCGATCTACTACATCTGGATGCAATTGAACTGCTGCCTCTGCGGCGGTTTGCGCATGGAATTCTGCTGGGTAGGAAACTTTAAATAATACATTCTCCATCACATAGCTATCCAATGGTTGGCTAAGCTTTAAGCTTTGATTGTTAAATAACACATCCTGGAATCCCCACCCAGGTGCAGTTAGTGCAGTGGGATAACCCATTTCTCCTTTAATAGCCATCATTGCTAATCGTACTCCCCTACTTGTAGCATCTCCCGCAGCCCAAGACTTTCGTGATCCTGTGTTTGGTGTATGTCGATACGTACGTAAGCTGGAATTATCGATCCAAGCATTCGATAATGCATTGTTAATTTCCTCTCTTCCGCCACCGAACATCTTTGTTACGACTGCTGTTGTTGCAATTTTTACATATAACACATGGTCTAATCCCACACGATTTAGACTGTTTTCTAAGGCTAAAATCCCTTGAATCTCATGTGCTTTAATCATCGCTTCTAATACTTCAAAAATTTTAAGAGGTTCTTGGCCTTTGGAAATACGTTGCTGACTCACATAATCGGCTACTGCCAGTATCCCTCCTAAATTATCAGATGGATGCCCCCACTCTGCCGCAAGCCAGGTATCGTTATAATCAAGCCAACGAATCATCGCCCCAATATTGAATGCCCCCTGTACTGGATCAAGTACATAAGAAGTCCCTGGAACACGACTTCCATTAGGAACAACCGTACCAGGTACAACTGGTCCTAGTAATTTTGTACATTCAGGATAACTAAGAGCCAGAATCCCACAACCAAGGGTATCGATTAATACGTACTGCGCAGTTGTGAGAGCTTCCTCACTTGTTATTTCTTTATTTAGTACATAGTCAGTAATTTCCTCTATGAGTGCATCTGTTTTCTGCCGATCCTCCACTTTTAACATGTTTATCTCCCTTTCTCTTTACATTTCATTTCATATAAACTATAAAAATCACAGTATCCTACTCTACACATATTGTTCACCAATATAATTTACTCGAGGACGAAATAACCGATTGTTTTCATGCTGTTCAATAACATGTGCACATAGGCCAACTGTTCTTGCACTGAAGAAAATTGGTGTATATAACGGAATTGGGATACCAAGCATCCAATATACTGGTGCTGCATAATAATCTAGATTTGGATATAGACCTTTTTCCTGCACCATTATCTTTTCGCCTGCCTCACACATTTCCAGCAGCATATAATCGCCCTTTTTATCACATAGCTGCTTCAAAGATTCTTTCATCATTAAGGCTCTCGGATCCATTTTCTTCATATAAACACGATGGCCAAATCCCATGATTTTTTCTTTTTTTAGTAGTTTTTCTCTCAGTATATCTTCAAATTCCTCTACTGTTTTAGCTTCGTTTAGCATATACATAACCGCTTCGTTCGCTCCGCCATGCAAATTTCCTTTCAAAGAAGCAACCGCACCTGTCAAGGCGCCATAAATATCAGATTGCGTCGATGCAATAACTCTTGCTGTGAAAGTTGAATTAGGCATTTCATGTTCGCTATATAAAAGTAGGGAACGATCAAATATCTTTGCCTCTAGTTCAGTTGGGTTCTCACCTGTAATCATATATAAGAAATTTGCGCTATATGAAAGATCCTTCTGCGGATATACTGGTTGTTGTTCATTTATAATCCGATAGCTATTTACAGTAATGGTAGGGAGTTGCCCCAAAAGTTGATACGCTCTTTCCTTATTTAGTGAACGATTGTCTATATTTTCATCGTAACCAGAAAGTACGGATATTCCCGTTCTCAATCCATCCATTGGGTGAGTCTGTTTCGGTAATAATTGAAGTATGTTAAATAGCTCTGAAGGCACATCATAATTAGAACTTAACTTTTCTTCTAATTTCACTTTGTCAATTGTTGATGGTAAGGACCCTTCCAGTAATAAGTTGACAATGTCGATATATTCCTTGTCCTTCGATAAGTCAATCAGGTCATTTCCTTTAATAATAATTTTCTCTCGTTCCACATCAAGAAATGAAATTGCTGTTTCTGATGCGATAACCCCATCTAAACCTGGAAAATACTTGTCAATTGTCGCCATCAAAATCCTCCTTTTTTAATCTTTATGAGGTATCTCATGGTGCACATCTTCAATAAAGTGTTTTGTAATAGCTATCATATTTACAACTAATTCTAGTATACTATTGATTTGAATTTTGGGAAAATATATAATATTAATAATTAGACATAGATTTTATCAATACCTAATGCTTATTCCATATAATTTCGTTTAAAAAGGGGAGTTAGGATGAATTATCAAGACTGGGAAATGCTGGCTACATTGTATGCTACAGAGAACATCACACAGGCTGCGCAACGTTTATTTTTATCGCAACCTACGTTAACTTCTCGAATAAAGAAATTAGAAGACTATTATGGTATTCAAATTATTATGAGAAAGCGCAGAGGGGTTACCTTTACACCAGAGGGAGAAAAACTTGCAGAACATGCTAAAAATATGCTAAAGGAACAGAGGACAATTGAAGAAAAATTAAATAATATGGGAAATCAAGTCGCGGGAACACTTCGGGTGGGTGTCTCTAATTTTTTTGCACTAAATAAAATGCCTAGATTACTTCGTTTATTTAAACAGGAATATCCAAACGTAGAATTCCAAGTTGTTTCTGGATGGAGCAGTGAAATGCATCGGTTAATCTTGAATAATGATGTGCATATTAGCTTTATCAAAGGTGACTATCCCTGGAAGGAGAAAAAAGAATTGCTCTATGAAGAGAATATTTGTGTCGCTTCTCCATGGGAATTTGAATGGGAAACTCTTCCTTCATTACCGCGTATCGATTATTTTACGGATGAACGAATGAAAGATATTGTAGATCGTTGGTGGTACAACAATTATAATCTAAGCCCCTATATAAATATTCAAGTTAATCAAGTGGAAACATGTAAAGAAATGGTTATCAATGGATTGGGCTATGCTATTTTAGCAGACTTAGTAGTCCGCCCTAACCAAGAACTTTTCACTAAACCTTTATACAATCATGTAGGTGATCCGATCACACGCAAAACATGGATGTATTATCATGAAGAAACGCTTAAGATGAATATTGTAAATGCGTTTGTTAGTTTTATTCGAACTTTGGATGTGAAAGGGTTATAAATGGAGATATACAAAAAGACTTAACGTTTCATTATTTTGGGTTATATGCAAGGAAAAAGTCCTTTATGGGGTGCCCTTCTTCAAGAAGAAATTTTCTGAAAAGAGATTAATTGTTATTCAACCATGTCTAGGATTGTCTAATCGTATAGACAGATGGACACCGTACCAGCCGATTTTCTTTGATAAAACAACACTCTTACTTGGCACAATTCTTGCAATAAGTTATATATAGACTATTAAATAACGGGAGGCTTTTAAAATGGACTATCAATTTATAAATCTATTAACACATGATCAGATTGCGATTATTGAATTAAATGCCCCACCAGCAAATACGTTGTCAGCGGCAATGATTAGTGAATTACGGGTAGCGCTTAAACATATACAGGAAGAAACAAATATCCATGCAGTTATCCTAACAGGATCGGGGAAATTTTTTGCGGCTGGAGCAGATATAAGGGAATTTGTCCCTGCAATGGGGGATTATGATAAGGGGTTCGCCATGTCTCAAGCAGGGCAAGCGCTTTGTAATGAAATCGAAGCACTTACGAAGCCAGTCATTGCCGCAATTAACGGGCCTGCGCTCGGTGGCGGATTAGAAATAGCACTCGGCAGCCATTTCCGAGTTATGTCGGAGGATGCCATCATTGGTCTACCAGAATTAAAACTGGGACTGCTTCCATCATTTGGCGGTACACAACGACTGACTAAAATTACGGGCACTGCAACCGCACTAAATTTAATATTGACGGGAAAACAGATTAAAAGTAAAGAAGCCATCGAGCTGGGCATCGCTCAATTAGCCGTCCCTTCCGATGATTTGCGAACGACTGCCCTCTCGATTGCTACATCCTTTGTTGAAGGGAATAGTATGGAAAGTGTGCAGCGTGTCATCGAATGTATCGTTCAAGGAGCAAATGAATCGCTTACCAGTGGATTACAGCGAGAAAGTGAAAAATTTGCCGAACTATTTTTAACAGAAGACGCAAAAGAAGGGGTCTCAGCTTTTGTTGAAAAAAGACAGGCCCAGTTTAACCATCGATAAAGGGGGAACGATCAACATGGATGAAGTTTTATTTTCTACAAATGACAATGGTGTTGCAACGATTACATTAAATCGACCAAAGGCAATCAATTCCTTAACCTATAATATGATTGTCCAAATTAAAGAGAAGCTACTTTTATTGGAACATGATCCTGCAATTCACTTGCTCGTATTAAATGGTGCAGGGACAAAGGGATTTTGTGCTGGTGGTGATATTAAAACCCTTTATAGCGCAAGAGATAGTGATGAGGCAATGGGGAACGCCATGCAGTTTTTCTCTGAAGAGTACGAGACCGACCGACTTATCGCCCAATTCCCTAAGCCAATTATCGCCTGTCTAGATGGGATTGTCATGGGTGGAGGTGTGGGACTTTCCGTTGGGGCAACTCACCGGATTGTGACTGAGCGAACAAAATGGGCGATGCCGGAAATGAATATCGGCTTTTTCCCAGATGTTGGTGCGACTTACTATTTAAATCAAGCTCCAGGACATACTGGACGTTATCTCGCACTGACTGCAAGTACACTGTCAGCTGTTGATACTCTTTATGCTAACGTAGCTGATTCCATCATTTCCAGTGAGCAATTAGTAGCGTTCATCGATCACGTCAATACGAATAATTGGCATCATGAGAATAATGTTGAAGCAACGCTTGAACAGATCATTGCTTCCTATCAAAATACGACCAATGTCGAGGGGAAATTAGCCTCCCTGCAAGCAAAAATTGACGAGCATTTCGCCTATGATACAGTAGAAGAAATTATTGATTCCTTGCAACCTGATACGAGTGAGTTTGCTGTGAAAACGAAAGAGATTTTATTATCCAAGTCACCTGTTTCACTAAAAGTCGCGTTAAAGCAAATCGTGGACGGAGGAACTAAAACGCTCGAAGCATGTTTAGAAACGGATTTGATTATTGCGAAGAACTATATGAAGTCAGCTGATTTTTATGAAGGTGTTCGTTCCGTTATTATTGACAAAGACCAGCAACCAGACTATCAATATAAACAACTAGCGGACGTATCGGAAGCATTCGTCGATTCTTTTTTTACTAAATAAAATTTAAATGAAAAGATTTGTTAAAACTTGTTTATTGAGACCGCAGCAACAGTCTTTTAAAAATATTAGCCAACCAAAAAAATCCGACTCTCTCATCAGAGTCGGATTTTTCATTAGTCATTCCTTCTTAAAACCAGCGTTCTGTTACAATCTTTTTACGTGTGTAAAACTGGACACCGTCTTTTCCGTTTGTACCTAAGTCACCAAAGAAAGATGCTTTGTTTCCAGCAAAGGCAAAGAATGCCATTGGTGCGGGGACATTGACATTGACACCGATCATCCCTGCATCGATTACATTGCGGAATTTCTGTGCATCTTTACCACTGGACGTGTAGATAACCGCACCATTGGCAAACTTCGATTGATTCGTCACTTTAATGCCTTCATCTAAGTCCTTCACGCGAACGACGCTTAGCACAGGGGCAAATATCTCATCTCGCCAGATGGTCATCTCTGGTGTCACATGGTCAAAAATCGTTGCTCCAACATAATATCCATCTTCTGTCTCTTCTTTGATATGCCTACCATCGACAAGCAGTTCTGCACCTTCTTCAACGCCTGTATCGATATAGCCGATGACCTTCTCTTTATGGGATTCACGAATAAGTGGGCCAACGAAAGTATTTTCATCCATACCGTTACCAACGCGTAATTTCTTTGCTTCCGAAACTAATTTATCAAGGAACTCATCCGCAATATCGTCTACAACAGCAACGACGGAACATGCCATACAACGTTCGCCACTACTTCCAAATGCAGCACCGATTACGCCTTGAACCGTTTTATCCAAATGACAATCTGGCATAACGACTGCATGATTTTTGGCACCAGCTAGGGCTTGAACTCGTTTCCCGTGGGCTGTTCCTGTTTGGTATACGTGCTTTGCGACAGGCTCCGAACCAACGAAGGAAATCGCTTCAATTTCTGGATGCTCAAGGATTCGGTTCACTACGTCCTTCGCACCATGAACAAGATTTAATACCCCTTTTGGAAAACCAGATTCATAGAATAGGTTAACAAGTCGTTCTGCTAATACCGGGGTCCGTTCTGATGTTTTTAGTACAAACGTGTTCCCACAAGCAATCGCAAGCGGGTACATCCATAGTGGAACCATCATCGGGAAATTAAATGGAGTAATCCCCGCAACAACACCTAATGGATAACGCCATAGTGATCCGTCTATACCATTAGCCATACTTGGTAAGGCATCCCCGACCATTAAATTCGGTGTTGAAGTAGCTAATTCCACGACTTCAATCCCACGTTGGACTTCACCCCTTGAATCGTTTAGCGATTTTCCATTTTCCAATGTAATGATCGTAGCTAATTCTTCTTTATTTTCTTCTAATAATTGAAGATACTTGTATAATAAACGCGCACGATTCGGTACAGGAACAGCTGACCATTCAGGATAGGCTTCCCTTGCAGCAGCGACTGCAAGATCAACGTCTTCCTTCCCTGATAACGTCACTTTTGCGATGGTTTCTCCTGTTGCTGGATTGGGTACCGTCACTGTTTCTCCACTTAATGCTGCTACCCATTCGCCACCAATAAAATTTTGCATAACTTTTACTTCTGATGTAATCATTTCGTCGCCCCCATATTATGATTTGATTGTTGTTTAACTTTCTCATAGAGTACTGCCATGTCTTGATCACCAAAGCCTTCTAGCTCAACGTCTTTATATAGCCCTAGCAATGCTTGACTAATCGGTAAATCCAACTGATGATTTTCCGCTAGCTCCATTGCAAACTCAAGATCCTTGCGCAATAACTTTAAAGCAAATCCTGGATTATAATCTTCCTTAGCAATAAAACTCTTATAATTCCGCTCATAAATTCGACTTTGACCATAGCTTACATTCAACATCGCAAATAATTCATCTAAGTCTATGTTCTTTTTATTCGCTAATTGCAAGGCCTCACTAATTCCTGCTGTATAAAATCCGATGAGCAAATTATTAATTAATTTAACCGTTGTGCCACTATCAATCTGTTCATTCACATGGAAAATATTCTCTCCTAGAACATTCAAGATTGGATTTACCCTTTGGACGATTTCAGTTGAACCACCAACCATTACCGTCAAAGTTTGATTCTCGGCACCAATCACGCCACCACTAACAGGGGCAGCAAGAAAGGGAATTTCCCGCTCTTCACAAACAGTGGCTATTTTCATATTCATTTCGGGTGCAACTGTACTCGTATCAACAAATACGACATTTAAATTGCCATTTTCGATTAACCCGCCTTTTCCTAAGTAAACCGATTCTACCGCTTTTGATGATGGCAAACTTGTAAAAATAACATCGCTTTTATCCACCACTTCAGCAAGGGTCGCAGCAATTTCTCCACCTGCCTCTTTGAAACCGAGAATCGCTACCTCATTTAAATCAAAACCCGTTACTTGATAACCTTTGTTGATTAAGCCTTTTGCCATCGGAAGCCCCATATTTCCTAAACCAATAAATCCGATTCTATCCATCATATCCCTCCATTTCTTATATTGAATAGCCACCCTGTTTAGTTAGTTCTGCTGCTATCTTCCGTTTTTTTGCAAATAAATTGGAATACAGTGGTATGTTCAAGGCCTTTATCCCCTCAAGCAAATCTTGCTTTTGTACCTTATCCGAAACAATCGATGCAATTAGTTCAATCGTGTGTTGCTCCACGCGGCGATAACCTTCCTCAGAAAGAATGTCTGCCAATAACTCCTTCAATTCATTATTTTCTTCAGCATGCTTTGCTGTTAACTTGGCTGCTTTTATCACATAGATTTCTTTGAGAACATCGGCAATAATACGCATGCTTTCCTGTTCTAAATCCTTTACGTCACCACTTATAGAAACCGCTTTCAAAATAGTGTTAAATAGTTTCATTGCTGCTGTCTGGAAGGTGTTGTCGGTCCCACTCGTTATTTCATCTATTGCTGTAATTTGATCCTTATTAAATTTTTTGAAAAATGATTTTGTAATCGTGAGGCGATTTATTTCATTTGTTCCTTCAAAAATACGATTAATACGCGCATCTCTGTACAGATATTCGACATCGTATTCCTGCATATACCCATAGCCACCATGGATTTGGAGTGCTTCATCAACAATCGCGTCCAGTGCTTCTGATGCGTACACTTTATTAACCGAACAATCCAGCGCATAATTGGAAAGCTGTTGGATTGTGTCATCCACTTTCTCAGATGTTTCGTTCATCTGGTCCAATAAGCTTGCAGTATAGTAGGCTGCACTTTCCGCTCCAAATATAGCGATGGCCATATTCGCAAGCTTTTCTTGAATCATTGGAAAATGAATAATCTCTTTTTGAAACTGCTTACGCTCTAATCCATAGTTGATGGCAAGGGATAATGCTTGCTTTGAAGTACCAATATTTGCAAACGATAATTTCAGTCGCGCTAAGTTTAAAATGGTTATGGCAATATAATGCCCTTTGCCAATTTCCCCAAGGACTTGCTCATTTGAGACACGCACATCTTCTAGAATAAGCGTAGCAGTTGAGGAACCTTTAATACCCAGCTTTTTCTCCTCTGGGCCAATAGAAACACCTCGCAGCGATCGTTCAACGATAAAGGCTGTGATCCCTTCTGATGTGTTGGCAAACACAACATAGACACCGGCAATATGCGCATTCGTTATCCATTGTTTCGCTCCATTGATGATCCATTCATTCGAATCAGCGTCCCAATTCGCTTGTGATTTTGTCGCAAACGCATCTGAACCCGCATTTGGTTCTGTTAAAGCATATGCCCCAACCCATTCTCCTGAAATAAGCTTTGGTAAGTAACGCACTTTCTGTTGTTCTGTTCCAAAATAAACATAGGGCAACGTTCCTACCCCTGTATGAATGTTGAACGAGACACTAAACGAACCGCCATAACCCATTTTCTCAGCAACCAACCCAGAGAATCGCTTGCCTAGTTCTAAGCCGCCATAGTCTTCTGGAACATCGACACCTAATAATCCCAAATCACCAGCTTCTCTGAATAATTTACTGGAAACTGGATAATTATGGTCGTCGAGCGCTGTTCTATTTGGCAAAACTTGATCATTGACAAACTTTTCAATTGTTTTCGAAAACAGCTTTTCCTCTTCTTGAAGATTGAAGGAATTTGCTAAATAAATGTTTTCTCTTGGAAAAATTGAATCATTGACGTGTAACGCTTGTTTCCCCATTACTATTTGCCCTCCTTTACCTTTCACTTACTTATTGCAACTTTCATGCCAACAAAGGTCACTTTGCAAAACATGGAGTTAAGTACGTTGTCACTGTTTAATTGTCTAGACAGTTTGACACTTTCGTTGGACGACCTTGGCAGTTAAGAAATTACTTTCTTACTGCATAAGTGAGACCTATAGGGTACAGGTTAGTTCAGTGTTACGATAGGACATCGCTATTTTAGCTGAACTTCCTCTAAGTTAATTTGCCTTAAGGCTTTGCGATTACCAAGTTATCCAAAAATGAGAGTGAGCGATTAATCAATCGCAAGGCGAGAAAGCTTATTATAGAGTGTTGCACGTGATATCCCCAATAATTTTGCCGCTTCTGTTTTATTTCCCTTTGCCTGTTTTAATGTCAGCTCAATCGATTGTCTTTCGTCCCTGAATTCATCTTTTAACGTATTATTTTTTCTCTGAATCCTCCCAACAATTGTCTGACGGTTGTGTACCTCTGAAAGTAATATTTCCGGTAAATTATCTATCGTAATATGATCCGAGTCGGATAATACAAATAGTCGTTCCAGTACATTCATTAATTCTCGAACATTCCCTGGCCAATCATATTGATTCATCATTTGCAAAATACGCTGATCGATTGTTTTCAGCTTCCCGCCATAGATTTCCGCTAGTTGTTGTATCCGGTGGGACAAAATAATTGGGATATCTTCTTTTCTTTCTCTTAATGGTGGAATCTTAATTGGAATGACATAGAGGCGATAATATAAGTCCTCGCGAAATTCCCCTGCTGCAACCATCTGTTTTAAATCCTTATTCGTCGCAGTAATGAGTCTAAAATCAACAGGTATTTGTCGATTGCCACCCACCCTTTCCACTTTTCTCTCTTGTAACACACGTAATATTTTCGCTTGCATCGATAACGGCATATCACCAATTTCATCTAAAAACAATGTTCCGCCATGGGCTAGCTCGAATTTTCCTTGCTTGCCATTCATATCTGCACCTGTATAAGCACCTTTCGAATAGCCGAATAATTCTGACTCGAGTAACCCATCGGGAATGGCTGCACAATTCACACTGACAAAGTTTCCCTTCCCAGCCTCACTCCCGTAATGGATGGCTTTTGCAAATTGCTCCTTCCCTACCCCACTTTCACCCGTAAGCAAAATCGTTGCCTTCGAACGTGCTGCTTTTCTTGCCATCTTTTTCGTTTCAGAAATTATCGGACTATTTCCAAGTATATTTTCAAATTGCGTCCGATTATCTGGATAAAAATCAGGTGAAGGCAATTTAAATTCGGACTGGCTCCGCTTTTCCTCAAGTTTCTCCATTTGCTGAATAACTTGATAAATCTCTGACATGCCTTCATAAATAAGAATTCCCGCCGCACCAATGACCTCATTATCCTTCCAAATTGGAATTCGGTGAACGACTAAATTCTGACCTTGTAAGCGATGGGCCTGGCTGCGCTCAGGTACGCCTGTTTTTAATACGACTGGTAAACGCGTATTATCAATAATTTCTTCTGCATGATGCCCAATCGCCTTTTCTCGCGAAACACCAACATAGCGACTGTAAGCCTGATTAAACAGCTGAATCACACCATTTTCATCAACGACTGTTAGCCCCTCGTATGCCGTATCAAAAACGAGTTCATACCATTTCACAAGCTCCTCTGCTTTTTCCAATACACTATGAAGGTCTTGGTGATAGGCGAGTAGTTCTTTTTCTGTGAGTTCACCTACTAGTAATCTTTCTTCTCCCTGGATAATGTAGCTAGGAACATGAGCGACATCCTTCATCTGGTCATTTTGATTGATACTAGTACAGGTTCTATCCATTACGAATTGAACTGGATTTTCAAAGGACAAGCCATCCCTAACTTTTTGGATACATGCATGTAAACGAAACACACCAATAAAACAACCATCTTCTGTTACAGGTAGTTCTGTTTTATTCAGCTCTTCTAATAACTGTAACGCATCTTCAATCGACATCAATTGATTGATGCTCGTAACATGTCTGTTCATCCAATTTCCAACCTGAACTTTTTCCATCATGTTACCCACTCCTTTTTCTTAGGAAAGATACTCCAGCCTCTTTTTAAACTTTCTCCTAATATCTTTGACCAAGCGCTCGTTAATTTTAAAAGTAAATTAGTGCATTCAACTTTATCACTACTCTGTATTTTCTGAATTATTTTACTATATAATGCATTGTAACATGACTATATTGCGTCCTCAATTATTAACCTTTATTAATTGATCATGCATTTTTTCAATAAAATGAAGCAAACTTTTAGAAAACATGGTTGGCATCACATTTTTAAGTGACAATCTTTAGTTGCACTTATGCAGATTGGAAGTTTTTATGCTTTTCTATCTGCCAAAAAAGGGAGGTTATATTCCATGACAAAGGGCAAAACGAAGATGAAAAATGAAAATAAATATAAACGGAATCGCCCATAGGGAGTCTGTTATTGCTCAAAGCTATTTTTGTTAAACCTTAAGAAACTGATTATTCACATGACAGTGAGCACAAAACCGCGAAATAGTAGTCGGTCCCTTTAATTCGCCCCCACCGTTCAAAATAATTCGAACAAAAAACACAATGCCAAAACATAGCTATCCAGAAGGAGAAAAACTTGCAGAACATGCTAAAAATATGCTAAAGGAACAAAGGAAAATTGAAGAAAAATTAAATAATATGAGAAATCAAGTCGCGGGAACGCTTCGAGTAGGAGTTTCTAATTTTTTGGCTCTAAATAAAATGCCTAAATTGCTGCGTTTATTTAAACAGGAATATCCGAACGTAGAATTCCAAGTTGTCTCAGGATGGAGCAGTGAAATGCATCGGTTAATTTTGAATAATGATGTACATATTAGCTTTATTAAAGGTGACTATCCCTGGAAGGAGCAAAAAGAATTACTCTATGAAGAGAATATTTGCGTCGCTTCTCCATGGGATTTCGAATGGGAAACTCTTCCTTCCTTACCGCGTATCGATTATTTTACGGATGAACGAATGAAGGATATTGTAGATCGTTGGTGGTACAACAATTATAATCAAAGCCCCTATATAAATATTCAAGTCAATCAAGTGGAAACTTGTAAAGAAATGGTTATCAATGGATTAGGCTATGCTATTTTAGCAGACTTAGTAGTCCGTCCTAACCCAGAACTTATCACCAAGCCTTTATACAATCATGTGGGGGACCCGATTACACGCAAAACATGGATGTATTATCATGAGGAAACGCTTAAGATGAATATTGTGAACGCATTTATTAGTTTTATTCGGACGTTGGATGTGAAAGGATTATAGATCGAGATAAAAAAGAGATGGAAAGCAACTTATTATTTTAAAGGCTTTCCATCCTCAGTGGAGTTAGATCTAGCTTTAGTAAGTTAAAATAGAAAAAAGTAAACATACTTTGTGGCATTTTCTTATAAAACAACGGATAAACTATCCATAAATCCAGTAGTTTATGTGTATGCCGTATTTTAAAATACACTCTTTTATTAATTATGCAGAGTTTACTTTATGAATAGTAAAGAATTGCCTCATCTGAATCATGATTAGTAGAAAGTACTTCTATCACCCTTCGTTTTATTTTTTTTAGTAATTACCGCTAATCTTGGAGCTTAATAAGCTTATATCCTAACTCCAAAGAAAAATTCTGTGCGGACATCCTTATATTTTCTAAGATTACTTTTTCACGTTCCTCTGAGTAATCTGTTAATGGAATACTCACACCTAAAGCTGCAATAGTGTTCCCATTACTATCATAAATCGGAAAGGAAAAGCCCATCGTATCTTTAAAATGCTCCGCTCGACTGATAGAGTAGCCATTTTTTCTAATTTTTTGGATCTCTATTTTTAAATCCTCGAAACTTTTAATCGTATTTTTTGTAATCTTTTCAAACGCTACGACACTTAAGTAATTGTGCAAAGAAATATCATCCATTTTTGCTAATAATAATTTTGGAGCAGAACCAGCATACAGAGGAGATCTTCTGCCTTTTTCAATCACTAAGCGAACAGGTTTCGTGCTGTCAATTTTTTCTATATAAACAGCTTCATTGTTTTCTAATACGGTTAGGTGGACTAATTCATTTAACTCTTCATTCAGTTTTCTCATATGTGGTAAGGCTAGTTTTAGATATTCTATTTGCTCATTCACAAGGTTTCCATATTCCAATAACTTTAAGCCCAAACGAAATGTAACGTCATGGCTCGTTTTCTTTACTTTAACAATTAATCCCCCTTCTTCCAATGAAGAAACGAGGCGAAACACTGTTGTCTTTGGTAAATTAGATAACTCTACTATTTCAATAAGGGATAGTTGTGATTTTGTAGAGAAACAATCTAATATTTTTATAGCTTTTAAAAGGCTTTGACTCATGCGTTTATGTTCACTTCCTTTCCATTAGTGATGTGATTGTAATTGAATTAATGATTGTTGGTTGAATTAACCAATAACGTTTAAGAAATAAACATATATAAAGGCCATCCCTGTAACCCCAAAGAAATACTTTCCATTCCATTTAAATGCGACTGTTAAACCATCTTTTCTCACACAAGAACTGATAATAATATTTAAAGCATTAAGTGGACTAATCGCTGAAGACAACATCCAAGAAAAAATACACATAAATGCAGCTGCCAACATGCTTATATTAATGTCAGACGTCAGAAGAATTGTTAATATAATTGGTACGACAATTATTTGATGAATACCAATAACCGCCATTAATGTTATAAAGCAAATAACAAACAAAAATAAAAAGAAAATAGAACCTTCAGAAGACCAAACAATGACATTTTGTAAAACATCCACAATACTCGTTTGTACAAGTGCATTGCCGAATAATCCAGCACCTAAGAATATTCCCATTTCCATATTCGATTTGTTCGTAACTCGATCTTTATAGATACGCAATTCACTTTTCATTTCACTAAACTTCCGACGAAATATCACCCATAAGAAGGGAATGAGGAGACAATTTAAACATACCAATAAAAGCATTGGTTGATGAGTTATTGCCTCCTCTATGATGAGTAAAGCTAACAGCCCAAAAACAAATCCAATTAACAAAAATACGTTTTTTCTATCTGCCGATCTATTTGTTGGATTATTCTGAACTTTTTCCTTATTTCCTTTTTCCGGACGTAGCAAGATAATTCCAATTACCACTTGCAAGAAGGCAAAGGTAATACCCACTAGCATATAAGACAAATAGGATAACTCCGCGATATATAACACAATACCCACCGATGCAAAAAATGGTGACCAAATAACTGCAGGAGTAAATCCCCCATAATAGGAGCGGGAAAGGAGTTTTGCTGAAATATGCAAATTCTCCACAAATCCGTGTACAATGCGTAAAGCACCCATGTTGAGAATAGGCGCTAAAAACATCATAAAAGTACTTACTCCATAAAAGGTTCTTCTCTCGTTATTCTTCTGTTCATCCAACTTTGTAACTACTCCATCAATAACTCCCTCTCGTTTCAACGGTATAGAAAGAAGGGGCGCCAGTAAAATGATACTTAATAATGCTAAATTTTGTGTAATACCACTGAACAGCTCTAAAGCCCGATTGCCTTGAAAGTAATGAATAATAATTCCCATTACAAAGAGAAAACCTACGAGCATCTTTCCTTTTCTATGCAAAGGAAAAAAGGCAATAAGAAAAACGAGTATACAAACAACCATGTATATACTATTTAACACATCCGTTGATATAATTTCCTGGATGATATATAAGACACACATACTCATGATCAAAAAAAAGCGCATCATACCATCCCAGCTCTCATAATAATGATTATTTATTCACGGTAGCATTAGTTAACTTCTGAACAAAATAATCTCCAACTTCAGAACTAGTAGACTTACCACCGAGGTCTGGGGTGAGAACTCTTTTCTCATTTATCAACTCTTTAATCGTATTTACGATTAAATCACCCCATAAGTCTTCACCAAAATGTTCCATCATTTGGGCAACGGACCAAATCGCTGCGATTGGATTGGCTACACCTTTTCCAGCAATGTCTGGTGCCGAACCGTGTACAGGTTCAAACATGGATGGGAATTTTCTTTCTGGATTTATATTTGCCCCCGTTGCAAGACCCATTCCACCAGTTATTGCAGCACCAATATCCGTAAGAATATCTCCAAATAAGTTGGAAGTGACAACAATCTCAAATCGTTCAGGCTGCATCACAAAGAACATACTAGCTGCGTCAACTAAATAGGAAAATGTTGCAACATCTGGATATTCTTTACTAACCTCGACAAATATTTCATCCCAGAAAACCATGGAATAATTAAGGGCATTCGCTTTACTTATACTCGTTAGTGATTTTTTTTGCTTACGCGCTTCTTCAAAGGCATAACGAATGATTCTCTCGGTTCCTTTACGGGAAAAGACTCCTGTCTGTAAAACTACTTCTTCAGGCTTCCCTTTAAATAACCAGTCTCCTGCCCCTGCATATTCCCCTTCACTATTTTCACGAATAACTAGAAAATCAATATCCTCTTCAGTTTTTTCTTTTAACGGTGATAATTCACGGTTAAGCAATGTGACTGGGCGCAAATTAACATATTGATCAAATCCTTTTCGTATTCGTAGTAGTAATTCCCAAAGTGATATATGATCGGGAACGCCTGGATAGCCCACTGCCCCAAGATAGATTGCGTCATAATCTTTTAATTGTTCCATTCCATCTTCAGCAATCATTTTGCCATTTTCTAAATAATACTCACACCCCCAAGGAAACTCATGAAATTGAAACGAAAGCGTGTCATCTATCTTCTCTATATTTTTCAGTACCTTTACACCTTCTGCAACTACTTCGGGCCCTATTCCATCACCTGGAATTAGTGCAATTTTCCATTCCTTCATAATAACCTCCTTAATTTTTAGGTCCACCTGCTACATAGAGCACTTGACCAGATACGAACGATGATAATTCACTTGCAAAAAAGCAAGCAGCGTTGGCAATGTCTTCAGGTTTACCAACTCGTCTAACTGGAATCTGACTAATTTTTGTTTTCTTCAACTCATCAAATGATATATTCAACCGATTAGCTACAGATTTCGTCATATCAGTAACGATAAATCCAGGTGCAATAGAATTCACCGTTATGTTATATCTACCCAGTTCCATAGCAAGGGTTTTTGTAAAACCTTGTATACCCGCCTTTGCGGCCGAATAATTTACCTGACCTCGATTACCGAGTGCAGAAACCGATGATAAGTTAATGATACGTCCATAATTATTTTTAACCATCCAAACATGCGCATATTTACTACATAAAAACGTCCCTTTTAAATGAACATCCACCACCTTTGTCCATTCATCTATTGTCATTTTATAGAGCAAATTATCTCGAGTAATCCCCGCATTGTTAATGAGAATATCAATTTTTCCAAGTTTTTCTCCGAGAAGTGCAAAGATTTCTTTCACATCGTTTTCATTTGTGATATCTACAGTTGATGACTCATTGGAAATACCTAAAACATCTAGCTCCTTTATTGCGGATTGTAAACCAACTTCATCTTGATCGAGCAGGCAAACATGTGCCCCCTTCTCTCCAAACTGCTTCGTAATTGCAAATCCAATTCCTTTCGCTGCCCCGGTAATCACAACAACTTTCCCTTTGAAATCGTCATACATTATTAAAGAATCTCCCCTTTCTATGTAATTGATTTAACATTTTTAGATGGTCTTCATACTCATTCGGATTCTCTTGAAGAGTATCTTCATCGGATTAAAATATGGGGGAACATTTAACAAGTGTTACATTCTTTGTTTAAACTTCAGCTAACTCTATGACTTATCATTCTTTCAACTTCTTGCCGATTTTCCTATTTTTTATTTACCAGAATGTATCGGTTTCCAGCATGTAAAAGATTTGTGTTTAATTTATTGATGAGTATTGGTTTCTTTGAACAAAGAAATTGTGCATCCATTTGAACATCTTACAATCCAATGCGAGTGTAGCAAGAAGTGATTAACAGTGGAAAAACACCCGCTCTTATAACTGGGGGATTCTAGTCCAATCACAGCTTCTTGAATAAGTCTGCTCACCGTTCCATATATTGTTCATGGTACAGCGTTCTTCCTAACGTGAAAAAAATTATGATTTCTGCTCCAATCACTTCATCAATAAAAAATACATCGTTTTGCTAATTCCAATAGCCAATAGACGCCAAACAGTTAACAGCTTGGAAACCTACCGCTTTTTTGGATTGGGAGTACCCGCTTAGCGAAATCTTTCAAACATTGTATACTCATTGTTCTACCATTTTTGTTAGTTTAAACGTACCAGTACTATGTGCTATAAGATTTCCATTCCCATCGAAAAGTTTTCCTTCAACTAGTGCTGTCGAGCGAGATTTGCTTATTATAGTTGCCTCAGATATTAATACTCCGTCAACCGCCGGCTTTATAAATTGCGTATTCAATTGGATTGTCACAACCTCATCATATCCAAGAGAACGTGATGCAAGCCCCATCGTAGTGTCCATAATAGAAAAATATATCCCTCCATGCACGGTATTTCTCACATTTAAAAACGAGGGCAGAATGGGTAATGTAAGTGATGCAAAACCTTCATTTAATTCGTTCAAGCTTAAACCGATAAAGTTCCAATATGCACTTTGTTCGAAATCTTGTCGTGCATTTTCTAAGTGATTATTCATCGACTCCCCATTCCTTTCTTTAGTGAGTTATCGTTGCCTATTTGCAATTGTATGCATATCTTCCCCATCTATTGCTTTTATAAGGTTTTTAACAATAATCTCCGATGTTGCTTTTGCAGCTTCTTGGCTAATTCCACCGATATGTGGGGTAACAATGATTTGTTCCACTTCGAAAAAAGGATGACTTGATGAAGGTGGTTCATTGGAAAATACATCAACACCTGCCCGAAGAAACTTTCTATTTTTCAATGCATCCACAAGATCTTTTTCATGAACAATCCCACCACGAGCAGTATTAATCAATACAGCGTTTGGCTTCATTAAGTTAAAAAAATCGCTGTCAATTAATTCTTTAGTTTCATCCGTTAACGGTATATGCAAACTTATAACATCACACTCGCGAAATACCTGTTCCATGGAAGTTGTAAGGTTAACATCGATAGAGTCAGCAATTTTCTGCCTTTCAAGATGATTATTGCGGACATAAGCCAATACATCCATTTCAAAACCATATCTCATTATTTTCGCAACTTTTTGGGCTATGGATCCAAATCCTATTAGACCTAGTTTTTTATCCTTGAGCTCAATCGTGAATTTTCCGTCGCGATAGTCATAATTACCTTTTTTCGTTTCCTTATGAAATGTCACAATATTTTTCATAGTAGCAAGGATTAAACTGATAGCATGTTCCGCTGTTGCTTGACTATTTATTTTCGGTGCGTGAAGTACTGGGATGCCTTTTCTTGTTGCATAATCGACGTCTATATTATCGAGTCCAACACCCGCTCCAGATATTGCCTTTACATGTTGACACGCATCAAGAATAGCAGGAGTGATTTTCGCTGGAGCCCGTAGTATAATGCCATCAACAACATGATTATTTAAAAAACGGATAATTTTTGATTCATCAAATTGTTCGAACTTGGTTACATAAGCTAATCGATTTAATAATTCCTCTCCATCTGGATGATACATAGGGAGAATCTGTACGATGTGCATTGGTTACCTCCTTTTGACATTGGACTACTTTCACTTTAACCATGCAATTTCCCCATTATTTTCAATACATATTTCCTCTTTATTTATGCATTTTATATTTATAATAAGCTGGCAGTATAAACTGCCAGCTACTCTCCTTATTGAAGATATTCTATAATAGTAGAAATTCCTTGCCCTCCACCAATACAAAGCGTAACTAGTCCGTATCTTTCGCCTCTTCGTTCCATTTCATGGAGTAATTTTGTCATTAAGATTGCTCCTGTAGCCCCAATAGGATGTCCAAGAGCGATTGCTCCACCATTGACATTCACACGACTGATGTCCATACCGGACTCTTTAATTACCGATAATGCTTGCGCTGCAAATGCTTCATTTAACTCGATTAAACCAATATCGTTTATTGATAAACCAGATTGTTTTAGGGCTTTTTGAGTGGATTCTACCGGTCCAATCCCCATAATCTCCGGGGAAACACCACTAACTGCTTGCGCAATAATTTTTGCTTTCGGTTTTAAACCGTACTTATTCATTTTAGCTTCGTTCATCATTAATATCGCTGCTGCACCATCATTTCTGCCACTGGAGTTTGCTGCAGTAACTGAACCATTTTCTTTAAAGACGGGTCTAAGTGTGCTTAATTTTTCAATCGAAGAAAGTCTTGGATGTTCATCCACCTCAAAAGAAATTGTCTTCTTATGATCTTTCACTTCAACCGCAACAATTTCTTCCTTAAATCGCCCTTCTTTAATCGCTTGATCCGCTAATTCCTGACTACGATAGGCAAATTCATCTTGTTCCACTCGGGAAATATTATATTTCACTGCTAAATTCTCTGCCGTTTGTCCCATTGTTAAATTTCCGTATTTTCCCACTGGCTGTGAACACGGTTGACTTTCCGTATTTGGATCAAGTAGCAGTCCATTGCCTGCTCCATAACCATAGCGTGCATTGCGAATGTAGTACGGAGCAGTACTCATGCTTTCTGCACCACCTGCTACGACGACATCGGATAATCCTAGTTTAAGTTGCATTTCCGAATTATTAATCGCTTGTAATCCTGACCCACATTGACGATGAACAGTATAACCTGTAACAGAAACAGGTAAATCAGCACGGAGAGCAGCCAGCCTTGCTAGATTTGATGTATCCGCGCTTTGTTTCGCTTGCCCAATAATTACCTCATCAACTGCTACATTAGGTCCGTACTTTTGTAACACTTCACGAATAACCTTTTCTGCTAAGTGATCGACGGGAACATTTTTTAATGTACCTCCCATTTTGCCAATTGCCGTTCGGACAGAGCCAATAATATAGGATTCCTTCATCATAATTTAACTTCTTTCTTCTTTAAATTTCTAATTAATTCACTTGCAATAATATTTCTTTGTATCTCAGAGGTTCCTTCATAGATTTTAGTAATTCTTGCATCTCTATAATATCTTTCAATAGGATAATCTTTCATATAACCAATTCCACCATGTATTTGCACTGCTAAATCCGCTACTTTATTGTAAACTTCTGAACCGAATAGTTTGGCAATTGCTGCTTCTTTCACGACACGTTGGTTCTGATCTGTCATCCATGCAACCCGATAAGTCATGGAACGTAACACTTCGATTTGCATACTGATTTCAGCTAACATGTTTTGTACAGTTTGAATCTCTAATATTGGTTTTCCAAACTGTTCCCGCTCACTAGCATAGGACAAACAATGTTCTAGTAATCTTTCACAAGAACCTAGGTTCCGCGCTGCTAAACCCGCACGACCATTTGCAAGAATTTTTAGGGCATTAATATACCCTCTTCCTTCTTCTCCTAAGACATTCTCAACTGGAACTTCCATGTCTTCGAAGAATAGCTCTGCTGAATGTGAACCTCTTAGCCCCATTTTTTGCTCAACACTACCGAGCATAAATCCCGGAAAGTCTTTTTCAACAATAAAAGATGTAATTCCTTTTGCTCCTTTAGAAGGATCTGTAACTGCCATCACCGTAAATACATGACCGTCTACTGCATTCGTGATATAGTGTTTCGAGCCGTTAAGAATATATTTATCACCTTTACGAACAGCTGTAGTCTTCAGATTAGCGGCATTCGATCCTGCACTCGGCTCCGTTAACGCAAACGCACCAATCCATTCCCCAGACGCCATTTTGGGCAGGTACTTTTGTTTTTGCTCCTCTGTACCGAGTTCAACGATTCCGACAGAACCTATCCCGGTATGTGCTCCAATTAATGTTGTATAACCGTTATGTGTTTTACCAAGTTCTTCATAGATTGCACATTTACCAACCATATCAAGGCCAAGCCCACCATAATCCTCTGGAATACTTAAACTGAACAGCCCCATTTCCTTTGATTGATCAACAATACTTTCTGGAATTTGATCCTTCTCCTCGATTTCCATTGCTACTGGTTCAACAACTTCTCTCACAAATTTCCTTACGTTCTCTCTTAAAAATTTAATATCCTCTGTAAATTCAAAATCCATATCTGACATCTCCCTTTATTTATTTTGAAATTCAGCTTGCCTTTTTTCGATAAAAGCCGCTGTTCCTTCTTGTTTATCATCTGTCCCAAAAGCAACAGCTTGGGATAGCTTTTCAATCCATAATGCCGTTTCGATATCTAGGTCGTAACCTTTATTGACGGCGTGCTTCGCTAATTGGATAGCGATGGGGCCTTTCTTTAGGATATGACCTGAAACTTCATCTATCTTGTCTTTCAATTTCTCTCGTTGAACGTAGTAGGTAACAAGACCAATTCGCTCTGCTTCCTCGCCATCGATGATTTTTCCAGTTAATATCATATCTAAGGCGCGGCCTTTTCCAATTACTCTTGAAAGACGTTGTGTACCTCCAGCTCCGGGAATAATTCCAAGGTTCAACTCAGGTAAGCCAAACTTTGCATGGTTCGTTGCCATTCGAATGTCACAAGCTAGTGCAAGCTCGCATCCCCCACCTAATGCGTACCCATCAACAGCTGCAATCGTTACCTTGTTACAATTCTCAACTCTTCGGTATAGTCCTTGCATCCCCGGAACTAGTGCCTCTAACGGTTTTTTAGCATTTAACTGTTTAATGTCTGCACCTGCAGCAAATGACTTTCCACCCGCACCTTGAACAACAATCACTTTCACATCTTGATTTTTCTCTGCCTCACCAAATGCTCTTTCGATTTCATCTAACATATTTGAGTCAAGCGCATTTCGAGCTTCGATTCGATTTAAAGTAAGCCAGTAGATACCGCTTTCAATTACTGCTTCAACATAATTAGATTGTTCCATCAGCTGCACTCCTTACCTATATTCAAAGAAACCTTTTCCACTTTTCTTTCCTAATCTACCTGCCTTTACATACTTCACTAAGAGTGGGCAAGGTCTATATTTCTCACCTAACGTTTCATATAAATACTCCATATTCCGTAAACGCGTATCAAGTCCGACTAGATCAGCAAGTTCCAGTGGTCCCATTGGATGGTTCAGCCCTAGCTTTAATGCTTTATCAATATCCTCTGCACTTGCTACCCCTTCCATCAACATGTTCATTGCTTCATTTCCGATTAGACAATTCATTCTCGATGTAACAAAGCCTGGGAATTCATTAACTTCTACCGCCTCTTTATTTAAGTATGATGCCAGCTCTTTTACAAAGGCAACTGTTTCATCGGATGTTTCTAATCCACGTATGACTTCGATTAATTTCATTTTGTGTACTGGGTTAAAAAAATGCATGGCAACAACTCGATCTGGTCGTGAAGTTTGCGCACCAATTTCTGTTGGACTCATTGTAGATGTGTTGGTGGCAAGAATTGTATCTGGTTTACAAATTTTGTCCAATTTCTTGAAGATATCAATCTTTAAGTCCATTTTTTCTAATACAGCCTCTATAACTAGTCCAGAACCCTTTGCAGCTGTTTCAAGATCTACTTCATAATGAATGTTTGCTGTTGCGTGTTGATATGCTTCTTCACTTAAATATCCTTTCTCCAAACTATTTTCTAGCAAATGAGTGATATCTTTCTCGGCCCGATGAAGGACCTCTTCATTAATGTCATTTAAATAAACGGTATACCCAGAGATTGCACAACTATATGCAATTCCTTTTCCCATTAAACCAGATCCAACAACGGTTACTCGTTCCATTAATACATCTCCTTCGCATCTTCACCATATGTGTCTAGCACCAATAAATCTTTTCGGAAATTTCGTTGTAATAGATAAATGAACACCATAATAATCGCTCCAGCAATATCTGTATATATTCCAGGAATGACCATTAATAGAGAACCAATAAATAAGATTATCCTCTCATACCAAAACGCGTGACGTAACAACCACCCCTCTACTGCACAGGCAATACCGACAATCCCAGTGATTGCAGTGATGACTGATAAAATAATTGCTGGTGCCGAACCAACTAATAAAAGCTCTTCCCCATAAACGAATAAATAAGGAACAATAAACGCTGCAAGCCCTAGTCTTACTGCATTAAATCCAGTCTTCATAGGATCGGAACCCGCTATTCCAGCCGCTGCAAATGCAGCCAATGCAACCGGTGGAGTGATTGCTGATAGTGCAGAGAAATAGAATACGAACATATGCGCAGCTAATGGTGTTACCCCTAATTCGATTAAAGCGGGTATTGTCAATGGTACTTGTACAAGATATGCAGCGACTGTTGGAAGTCCCATTCCTAAAATAATACTTGTAATCATCGTGAAAATAAGGGTAAAAATTAAGATCCCGCCCGATAGGTCAATGATGATACCACTGAATTTCAAGCCAATACCAGTTAAACCAATCATCCCGATGATCAACCCAGCTGCGGCACAGGCAACTGCGGTTTCAAGCGATGCCTTAGCGCCTAAATCTAGCGCTTTAATAATTGTTTTAAATGAAAGTCTGCTAGCTTTACTAATTGCAGCAACTAGTATCGTTGCAATAATTGCATATAATCCTGCCTTCATTGGAGAACTACCAGCTATTAACAAAGCAACAATTAGAAGAAGAGGAATAAAAAACATAAACCCCTTTTTGAGCACTCCCCAAGTACTAGGTAAATCCTCCTTGTTTAAACCTACAAGTCCAATCCGTTTCGCACGTAAGTCAACTTGAACATATAAGCATAAATAGTAAAGAAGAGCTGGAATAATGGCTGCAATAGCAATATCCATATAAGGAACACCTAAATAGGCAGCGATAATAAACGCTGATGCTCCCATGATTGGTGGCATAATTTGCCCACCAGTGGATGCCACTGACTCAACGGCTCCAGCGAAATCCTTCTTATACCCCGTTTTCTTCATTAATGGAATGGTAAACGCTCCAGTTGTTACTGTGTTCGCAACCGCACTTCCAGAAATCGTTCCTAGTATAGAACTAGCGACAATTGCTGTCTTTGCAGGACCACCACGATATTTCCCCATTCCAGCAACAGATAGATCAATAAAGAACTTACCCGCACCAGATACTTCTAAGAATTTCCCAAATAGAATAAATAAGAAAATAAACGTTGCTGATACGCCAAGTGGTGTACTGAACACACCTGTCACTGTGTAGTATAAGTGGTCAATAATCCACATCGTTGTAAATTCACGATGAGATAACGCACCTGGTAACAAGTGTCCCCAAAAACCATAGGCTAAGAATAATAACGAAAGAATAACAAGCGTATTTCCAATCACTCGTCTAGTTGCTTCAATCAGGACCAAACCAGCTATTATCCCAAGCGCAATCTCGAAGCCTGTCAACGTTTCAATGTAACTCATACGAGACTGAATCTCTTGTGCGTTAAAGACAAAGTAGGAGTAGGATACTATAGTTAATATGATCAATAACCAATCATACCAAGGAATACTTTCACCTGATGAAGCTTTTTTACTAGGTTTATAGATGGCAAATATAAGAATCAAAGCAAATCCAATGTGTGCAGATCGTTGCAAAATTGACTCAAACACACCAAAAAATGCTGTGTATAGGTGAAAGATTGACATTCCAATTGCAACAACTGAAATAATGGTACTAAACACGCCCTTTAAAGTACGTACCTTCGAGTTAGGGACACCATCAGTTTTCTCTTTTAATTCCTTCTCACTCATTTTTTCACTCTCCTTAGTCCATCTATTTGCCTACTTCAGGGCCCCAACTTCTTTGTAATATCTTTCCGCACCTGGATGCAAATTACCAACATTATTTTCTACCGAATATTCCGGATTAAAATCACTCATAATAGTGGAAATAGTTTCCCAAGTATCGCGATTCTCAAATAACATTTTTGTTAAATCGTAAACTGCTTCCTCACTCATCAAATCATCATTAACCAGTAATACGGTATAACCAGCAACAGTTCCCACATTTTCCTTTTGATTCGGATAGCTTCCCGCTTCAATCGTATAATCAAGGTATCCTTCATTTTTTTCATTTAAAGCCGTGATAATTTCATCATCCAGTGGGATTAAACGAATACCAAGTGTTGTATCTAATTCTTGAAAGGTCGAAACTGGCGCTGAAAGCATGCCTGTTATTGCATCTATATGGCCGTCCCGTAATAAATCTGCTCCATCGGAAGTTCCGATATATTCCACTCCACCTAAATCATCATAAGACATTCCAGAAAGTTCTAATATATCCATGAAAGCAAGCTCACCACTATATCCTTTAATTCCAGGACTTACCGTCTTTCCTTTCAAATCTTCAACCGTATAAATGTCAGAATCAGCACGTACAACGATATGAAATACATTTGGATAAAGCGTTGCAACTGTGCTCACATTTTCTATTGGCTCATCAAAAGCTGCAATACCATTTAATGCTTCAGGAACCGTTTGTCCATTACTAAATCCAACATGATAGGCTCCCTGACCAAGTCCAAGTAGGTTAGAAACTGATCCACCTTCAACAATGGTTGTAGATGAATCTGGAAAAACATCTGTCATCACGTCTGCCATAGCGCCAGATAATGTATACCAAAAACCACCGACTGTCGCAGAACCAAATGTTATTTCTGCCGGCACTCCACTTTCTGCATCTGAAGTACTTTCCCCATCTTCATCAGACGAGCAACCAATTAATACCAAAGTTAGCGCAATAAAACCTACCAACAATCCATTTATTTTCTTCATTTAATTACCTCCATCTACGTTATAATTTTTATATCATTATATTTGAATTCAACATCTATCATATCTCTTAATTGCTCTATACTTATATCCGATAAAATCTCAATAAGCTCTGTACCCTCATTGGTAAATTTAAATACTGCATGTTCTGTAATAAGTAGATCTGCCCTTCTTTTACCACTACTAGGAAAGTGTAATTTCTCAACCAATTTTGATTTTCCATCCTTTGCACATAGTGTTGAAGCTATAATAATTTGCTTAGCTCCAGCAACTAGATCCATCGCGCCACCTACTCCTAGAATGGTCTTTCCTGGTACTGCCCAATTAGCAATTTCACCATATCGATCGACCTGTAAAGCGCCTAATATAGCAACATCGACATGACCGCCACGAATCATAACAAATGAATCTGAACTATCAAATAAGGAGGCTCCTGTGTCCATCGTGATCGGTTTCTTACTGGCACTAATTAAGTCCATATTGACATTTTCTTTATCAGGCGTTGGACCCATTCCAAGCAAACCGTTTTCTGACTGCAAGAATAATTTCTTTCCCTCAAGATAATCAGGAATTAAAGTTGGAATTCCTACTCCAAGATTTACTATTTGTCCTTCTTTTAACTCCTCTGCCACTCGCTTTGCAATCTTAATGCGTTCAGACTGACTCAACATATGCACCTCCCTTTTTCACATACTTATTTAAAACAATATAATCGACATATGCATGAGGGGTAACAATCTCAAGTGGATGAAGTTCTCCAGCCTCAACAATTTCATCTACTTCAGCAATGACTACTTTCCCGGCACTTGCCATTACTGCATTGAAGTTACGAGCAGTATGATCGTATACGAGATTCCCGATTGTATCCGCTTTCAATGCTTTAATAAGAGAAATATCCCCTTTTATTGCCTTCTCAAGAATATACGTTTTACCATCTATTACTTTTTCTTCCTTTCCTTCAGCTAGTTTTGTCCCAACAGCTGTTTTGGTATAAAACCCACCAATTCCAGCTCCTCCACATCGAACGGCTTCAGCAAGTGTCCCCTGTGGAATAAGTTCAATTTGCAGTTCACCGTCTGACCATGCCTGAACCGCATCACGGTTTGTTGTAAAATAGGACCCCACTGCTTTTTTCAAGTTTCCAGAAAGCAATAACTTCCCCAACCCCTTACCTGTTTCACCTAAATTGTTACTTACAACTGTTAGATCATGCTTTTCTGAATTCGCTATTTCATCAAGCATGGTAAGCGGTGTACCAGATAAGCCAAATCCACCAACTAAAAGAGTGTCGCCATTATTAATTAAATCTAAAGCCTTAGAAGTATTTATTAATTTTTCCAATTTACAAATTCCTCCTACTTATTAAATGAATATTCCTTATAAATCTCCCGCTCTTCCAACTATTTCTGTTTACAATTTCGTAATACGTAAATAGTATAAATTCCTTGTTATCACGTAAAAAACTTGCTTTTACCAAATGGTACAACATCAAAATAATTGTTATGTTGTAAAATATTCCCCTTTTTTATTCCCCCCTATGAATTTAATCCCTTTATCGTTCCGTATATCGGAATGAATATTCTGTTTTTTCTTACTTTGAATTATAGTTTAAATATTACGATAATGCAACACTAAAATTGAATTGTTTGAAAAATATGTAGTTTTAACACACAAATGCGTTATTAGGAATATGTAACAAAAGAATAAAATTTAAAGTTACAACACGGATGTATTATTATGAAGATTATTTGAAGATGAATAATGTTCATGCATTTATCAGTTTTATAAGTATGCTGGATGTGAAAAGATTATAAATTTAAGCACTAGTGTTGCATTATTTTAATTTAAATATTAAAAATAACAAAATCTTCACAATTTTATTTTTGCACAAAGAAAAAGTCTTTTATAATGGATAAGTAAGGTGGTAACCCGTCCAAACTCACTAATAAAGGACAAACATACGGACAAGATTACAAACAAAACTTCATTTGGGTAATGGTTTTTACCAATAAATCTTCAATTGTTTGAAGAAAACATCCAAAACATTGAAATTAGATTACTATACGAAAAAATTAAGGAATGCATGTATGTGTTTTGACCGCGGCTATCTGGTTTATGAGCGCTTTGACCTTATGACAGATAATGGGTGCTTTTTTCTTTCAAGGTTACGGAAAAAAGCAGTCACTCGGGAAATTTACGACTTTAAACTTTCCGATGACACGTATGTTTTATCGGAAAAATGGTGTTAATTGGTACGACTCAAAAGGTTTCACTAGTGTTGCATTAATAATTTCAGAATATCCCATTTATCGGTTTCCCTCTATTAGAGCCAAAAAAATAAATACGCAATAAAAGTGGCTCCATCCATTTGGGAATTTATTACAGTTAGACTTATGTGACGACAATTTGTTTGTTTAGGTACACCTTTCCCCTCTATTTTAAAAGCCAGATATAGGATGGCTTCCACGAAGAGGCTCTTAAATAGCGGCTAATTTGTAATGTTTTTTGCTTGCTTTTCGTCTCGTTTTGAACCAGTACAAGTAGGCAAAATACAATCAGTGCGGTAAACACTTGATTTTTAATGACCCATTCGCTTTTACAGTAGAACTTCTTGATTCTGAGATGCTGTTTGATCCATTAAAAAAACAGTTCGATTGCCCAGTGCAACTTATACAGCTCTATAATTTCTTCGGACTCAAATCAAATCGATTTGTATTAAATGTAGTTCATTATTTAAGATATAAAAAAAGACAGAAAGCCATTTATTGTTTAAAGGCTTTCTGTCTTTTAATTACTACACTAGCAGCCGAAGTAAAGGAAATAATTGAATCTGCCAAAAAGGGAGTACTAAGTAGTGGTGGGGTTCTTAACTAAAAATTATTAAACAAAATGTTAACGGTTATCCAGATTTTTATCAAGAGACTTTAAAAGGATTATTGTCTATTAAAATTCTCCTATTATAAAAACTATAAAAGCATCTCAATACCCATTCACAATCATGAGGCCGAAATTGTTGCTTTGTTATTTGGCATTTCAAACAAATAACAGATTTAATAACAAATGACATTGTTAAAATACTAAAAGCAGCAGCAAATATATAAATATATGAATATGTATAGTGTACCTTTCTATCAAATACATAGAAGATACATTCTATATGTTTAAATTAATTCTGTTAACTTCTCGTGCTAGCTAAACGTAACTCTTGCTTCTTTCGGTATACCCGGTTGCAATAACATATTATCACATGTAACCTCAATACACTTATAGCAACCATAAATAAAATATTTAATGCTTCCTTATTGTCTTAGTTAATCATCTACCCATAGACGCCACAATCGAAAGTATTAGGATGTTTACCAAGGCTACTTTGAAATAAATGATAATTATGAATTACAGTTATGAAAGAAGGTACATGATACCCTACCCAAAATAAACCCTCCCCTGCACATAACCCATCACCATTACATAAATAACCAGCGCAAACTTCCAATTAAACACCATTCCATTTTTAAATCCACTCAATCCGTTCGTACCGCTTAATACAATAATTGGCATCAAAACAGGTGATAATAGAATGGAAATGGAACTGCCAAGGGTGACAGCGAGAACAATAAGTTCGGGTGGATATGGAAGATAAATAGTTTCCAGGATTCCACCTACGAGAACCATTACGGTGAGTGGACCGAGTCCGAAAAATCCTAGGATTATAACCATGAATGGCAGTAAGTATAAAACATTTAGAAAGGGTATTATCTCCTGCAGGGAATATACACCGTCTACAACGATGCTCGCAAACCCGGTCTGACTCAATGCGAAAATAAGAATACCGGCACCAAGCATGACACAGAGCTGATAGGACTGACTAACCATGTCCTTTTGTATGTAGGTTTTTGCCGTCTCATACAGTTTATTCAATCTACGCTTAAAGACATAGTAGGCAATAATCCATATCATAACAACCATTGGAATCAATACAAGCAGTTCCATTTCTACAAAAGCATTTAATATAAAAATCGAACCGAATAGCGATATAAATAAGACAATAAATTCGATTGAATGCCGATTTACTTCTCTTTTATTCGTAGTATGGCGGAGAAGGTCCTCTATTTCTGACGTTAGACCGGTGGTGAGATTTACACCATATTTTTTCTCTTCAAATTTAGAAAAGATAAGCGCGATAAAGATTCCACAAATCGCTACCATCATCCCTTGTACGATAGAGATTCCAAGGTTTGCGTCCATTACTTCCACCACGAACGCAAAGCTTGGGATACTGATTACCCACATAACAGAAAGTGCAAAGCCTCGAAGTACAGCAGTTCCTTTGAAATGCTCCCAAGCTTCACCTTTTTCATCTTTTAAAATCATGTTTACAAATTGATACATCATCGGAATGGAGCCGAACAATAGGAAGTATGAAATAATTTGGGTAAAAGAGATAATACCAAAGTAAAACTTCCTGCTCGTATTTAAAAATCGATGCCCAAGCCCCATAATCGCTTCCAAATAAGATAAGGAACCAATTAAATCTGCCAAAAGGAAGTGCCCATCGCCATATATCCTCCTTGATGGGAGAAGGATTTTTAACTAAAAACCCAAAAACAAATCACTATCGATTAGGACTTGCCATTCTCAGTTTAGGTGGCGCTATCTTTAGTCATCATGAATTATACGAAGAGGCATTGCCAATCGTTAGCGACCTTTCTAAAACCTTGGATGAATCAGTACATATCTGTTTAATGGAAAATGAGAAAGTCGTATACTTGTTCCGAATAGAAAGCAGGCATCCAGACAGACTTGTCACACAAATTGGAAGGACTAATCCCCTCCACTGTACAAGTGAAGGACTTTGTATACTAGCTTTCCAAAGTGATGACTATATTAAAAAGGTATTGCAAAAAGAATTATATGCCTATACACCATACACAGTAACCCAACCAGATGAGTTGGTTAGCCTATTGTCAGAGATACGAGAAAAGGATTATTGTTTACTAAAATCTTCCTATTATGAAACTATACGAGCATTGCTACCCCCATTCATAATCATGAGGCAGAAGTTGTTGCTTCATTATCTGTCATTGGACATTCCAATCGAATAACAGATGGAAACAAAGATGCCATAATTGAAAAAATGAAAGTAGCTTCAAATCAAATATCGGAACATATGGGATATGTGTATTAGGAAAAGACTGTACCCTTCTAAGTTTAGCTTTTAACTGGCCTTGAATAATCCCCAAGCATTTTAAGCAGCGCTCTTCTGTTTGATATTTGCCTTTTTTCCATGTAAAACATAGTAAATTCCCATACAAACAACAATCCAAATAGCGATGGCTCCATATAAATAGCGAAAACCCATAAAACCTACTAAGATTCCCAATAAATATGGACCGCTTCCCGTACCTAAATCAAGAAAGATGAAATAGGTTGATGTTGCCAATGCTTTGCGATTTGACGGAGCTTGCTGGATAGCGATTGCCTGATAGTTGGACTGTACATTCCCAAAACCAATGCCAATTAATGCAGCAGCCAAAAGAAAAAGTATGCCATTTGGTGCGGTACTTAAACATAAGAATCCAAGAGCAAGACAGATTAACAGCGGATAATTCACTGCATTCTCACCATACCGATCAAACCATTTTCCAGTAAATGGCCGGGACAATATTACAGCAATAGCATACACAACAAAGAAAAAACTTGCGACATTTTCCATTTGGATATCTTTGGCATACGTCGACAAGAAAGATAAAAGGCTCGAATACCCCAATGCAACTGTAAAAATACCAATTGAAATTGGAACCGATTTTGGTTCTATAAAATTGCTTACCTTAAATCGTTTCATTCCTTTTAGCTGCTCAGGCGAAATTTGAATTTTTGGTACTTTAATAAATAGAGTAATAATCAAATCAATGAACGCAACTATACCCCCAACAAGGACAATCATTTGAAATGTTGCATATGTACTAATGACGATTCCGAGGAAAGGACCGATCGCCATTGCTACATTCATCGCTGTTGAATAATACCCGATTCCTTCCCCACGTCGCTCATCTGGAATAAGCTCAGCAGCAATGGCACCTGCAGCGGTTGTAATGAAACCAAAAGCTGCTCCTTGAGCGAAACGAAGTAACATAAGAAATGCCAGACTGTTTGCCCCTAAATGAAGAAACATCGTAATTACAAAAGCAAGTAATGAAATAATGAGCACTTTTTTACGTCCAATCCGATCAATATAAATGCCGGCAGCAAATCGAGCTAACAGGGCAGCAATGACAAAAATCCCAACAGCCAAGCCCGCTAATCCCTGACCAGTCTGATATTCTGTTGCGACATACAATGCCACGGTTGACATTAATAAGTAAAAGACAATATGTGTGAAAAAATTCGTTAAAAAAATAATAATAAAGTCCTTCGTCCAAAGATTCGTTTTGCTCAATTCATTTCACCTCTTTCCTTTCAACAGAGAATAATAGCAACCTCAATTAATGCAGTAGCTAGAAAAAATGGAGGGACAAGGTGGGATATAATCCTAATGTTCTAAAACCGTAAACGACAATGTATGGATCAATGGTAGCATTTGTTGAGGGACAAACAATAGGAATAACACATACTCAGCAAATACAGCTATAAATGAAAGTATTTAGGCATAGACATCCAGCTGTATTTTCCATCACTTTTTTGGGAACAGAGGAACTAAGTGCTTTAACCATAAGTAATATCAAGGATCCAATAAAATTTTTTCAGCTAATCAGGATGGATACCCTACGCAAAATAAACCCTCCCCTGCACATATCCCATCACCATTACATAAATAACCAGCGCAAACTTCCAATTAAACACCATTCCATTTTTAAATCCACTCAATCCGTTCGTACCGCTTAACACAATAATTGGCATCAAAACAGGTGATAATAGGATGGAAATGGAACTGCCAAGGGTGACAGCGAGAACAATAAGTTCGGGTGGATATGGAAGATAAATAGTTTCCAGGATTCCACCTACGAGAACCAGAGTGGACCGAGTCCGAAAAATCCTAGAATTATAACCATGAATGGCAGTAAGTATAAAACATTTAGAAAGGGTATTATCTCCTGCAAGGAATATACACCGTCCACAACGATGCTCGCAAACCCGGTCTGACTCAATGCGAAAATAAGAATACCGGCACCAAGCATGACACAGAGCTGATAGGACTGACTAACCATGTCCTTTTGTATGTAGGTTTTTGCCGTCTCATACAGTTTATTCAATCTACGCTTAAAGACATAGTAGGAAATAATCCATATCATAACAACCATTGGAATCAATACAAGCAGTTCCATTTCCACAAAGGCATTTAATATAAAAATCGAACCGAATAGCGATATAAATAAGACAATAAATTCGATTGAATGCCGATTTACTTCTCTTTTATTCGTAGTATGGCTGAGAAGGTCCTCTATTTCTGACGTTAGACCGGCGGTGAGATTTACACCATATTTTTTCTCTTCAAATTTAGAAAAGATAAGCGAGATAAAGATTCCACAAATCGCTACCATCATCCCTTGTACGATAGATATTCCAAGGTTTGCATCCATTACTTCCACCACGAACGCAAAGCTTGGGATACTGATTACCCACATAACAGAAAGTGCAAAGCCTCGAAGTACAGCGGTTCCTTTGAAATGCTCCCAGGCTTCACCCTTTTCGTCCTTTAAAATCATGTTTACAAATTGATACATCATTGGGATGGATCCGAACAATAGGAAGTATGAAATGATTTGGGTAAAAGAGATAATACCAAAGTAAAACTTCCTGCTCGTATTTAAAAATTGGTGCCCAAGCCCCATTATCGCTTCCAAATATGCTTCTTCACGCAATACCCAGCTAATCATCGGCACAATGATTAGCAAACCAATCATATTTCTCATCTGCAGAAATCCACTCATCAAACCTTGTGTAAGAGATGAATCCGAAAATACGAAGATAATAATTCCAACTATAAACAGTCCTAGTGGCATTTTAATTTTGGCTGGTGTATAAATAACTACCGCAAATAAAAAAATACCCATACCACTGATGGACAGGAGATTCAATAATAATTCATGCTCATTAAAGTACGTGTAAAAATGAAGTATCGTAAAAATAATGATGGAAATGGTAAGTCCCCACTGGATGACTTTCTTCATAATAAATGCTCCTGCGTTACTTTTTATTTTTAATCAAATTTTTTCTTTTATATAAGTAACCATAACCTACATTTTTATCTTTGTAAATATTGTAATAATTATATCAGTTTAGATCTAATTACCATATGGATAGTGTGGAACATAAAAGAACAGCAACTTCTTAGCAGTTACTGTTTTTATTACCCGGGAAATTTTTGTAGAATATTGCGTGCTGAAATTCGACATATTCGGGGAGCATCACAGCTGCGGTAGTGTGGCTATACTCCTGCTCGTATGGTTAGTTTTCTTAGTAAGGTTTCTCTTTCTACATATAGTCGTTGTGCCGCTTCCACGCTTACTGCTTCAAACTGCAGTATACTGCCGGAAAGTTTTTGAACGACATAGGGGAGGTCAACGGAGATAACTGTGGCAATTCGTGTATAACCACCGGTCGTTTGTCTGTCTGCAAGGAGAATGATAGGCTGTCCATTTGCAGGAACTTGTATTGTACCAGGTAAAATAGCATCTGAAAGAATATCTGCTCCCTCTTTATGGGTAAGCTTCGGTCCTTCCAGACGATAGCCCATGCGGTCGGATTGTGCTGTCATTTTAAATTGGGATGCACAAAACTTCTCAACGACATTGTCCGGAAAGCTGCGCAGATCAGGTCCCAAAACGACGCGGATTTTTCTCTGCAAACTGTAATCTGGTACAGCGCTTTCGGTTAGTCCTCGGCCGGAAAGCTGTTTCAGTGGCTTACCCGCTTGTCCTGCTTCCAAACGATCATCCTTTTGTAGATAACGGCCTTCAAAGCCACCTAATTCTGCCTTTATATATGTAGATCTGCTTCCCATTACAAGAGGAGTGTTGATTCCACCTGCAGCAGCAATGTAGGCATAACTTCCAACTTTAGGCTGTCCAAATGTGAGTCGTTGTCCCTTTTTAGCAGTGAAAGATTTCCAAACAGAGACCGGTTCACCATCCAATTCAGCGGATAGGTCGGCACCGCAAATTGCAATTACCGTATCGTTTAGTACAAGAAGCTCTGGTCCCATAATAACAACTTCAAGCCCTGCTTTATCACGATCGTTGCCAACGAGTAAATTTGCAATCTGTAAAGCATAGTTGTCCATAGCACCAGAGACGACGACACCATATTGCTGATAACCTATGCGTCCAAGATCCTGGACAGCCGTTGCCAATCCTGGCTTTATAACTTCAAATAGTTTTCCCATTTACTTCCCTACTTTTTCTATCGAAATTCCTTTTGTAATCAAGGCGTTATGCAGTTTTTTAGCGAATTCCAGTGATTTAGGTTCATCTCCATGGATGCAAATCGTGTCTGCTTGAATCGCTATATCCGAGCCATCCACAGCTTCTACTTTTCCCTCTTCCACCATTCGAATCACTCGATACACTGCTTCATCAGCATCTTCTACCATCGCGTTTTTAAGTGTTCTTGATGTTAAGGAACCATCTTCTTGATATGTACGATCAGCAAAAACTTCCTCTGCAACAGTCAGTCCTGCCTGCTTCCCCATTTGGGCAAGCTCACTGCCCGCTAATCCAAATAAAATAAGATTCGGATTAATATTAAAGACTGCCTCAGCAATAGCCTGTGAAATTTCTTTATTTTTAGCTGCCATATTATATAATGCACCATGGGGTTTTACATGATTTAGTCTATTTCCATTAATTTTGGCAAATGTATCAATTGCACCTACCTGGTAAACGATAAGATTATAAACTTCCTCTGGATCGATTTCCATTGGCCGACGACCGAAACCAATCAAATCTTGTAATCCGGGATGTGCTCCAAGGCTGATATTTTTTTCCGTCGCCTTTTTTACGGTATGCTGGATAATATTATGATCACCGGCATGATAGCCGCACGCAATATTGGCAGAAGATATGTAGTTCATAACAAGTTCATCTTGTCCGATAGTATAAGCACCAAAACTTTCGCCCAAATCACTGTTCAGGTCAACATGATTTGTCATAAGTATCTTACTCCCATCTTTATTCTGTATATTTTTCAATAGGAGGAAGATAACTCCCTGCCTCCACTTCTCTCTCTATTGCTGCAATTTCCGATTTAGTGATTGAAAAAAATCGTATATAATTTCCTGCTTGAAGCAAAATAGGCTTCTCCCGATTTGGATCATATAATTTAATTGGTGTTTGTCCAATAATCTGCCATCCTCCTGGCGAGTTCAGTGGATAAATTCCTGTCTGTTTTCCGGCAATACCAACAGAACCAGCAGGAATTTTTGCTCGCGGATTCGCCAATCTTGGTGCATTAATTTTATCAGACATGCCACCTAAGTAAGGAAAACCTGGGATAAAGCCCATCATGTAGATCAAATAATCTATTCCAGTGTGAATCCTAATTACTTCAGACTCGTCCATTCCATTTACATATGCTACATGGTTAAGGTCTGGGCCCTTCTCTCCACCATAAAGCACGGGAATATGTACAACCTTTGCTCGTGGCAACTCGATGTCAGAGAGTTGATGTTGGATTGATTCAATTCGTGTTTTCAACATATCATATAAAATATAATATGGGTCATATACAATAGTAACCGTTGTATACGTTGGAATCCATTCGATTACACCGGGAATATTTTCCTTTTCAAGATACATGCAGAAACTTCGGATTTTTTCATTTGTTTCCTTTGAAATTGTCTCCCCAAATTGAACCCGTAATCCTGTATCACCATAAGGGTTTAATTTAAACAATCTTATCCACCACCATTAATAATAGGGAGAAAAAAATTCTCCTCTTATATTGTAACATTTTTTTATATTAGAACAATTATGGCTATGTTTGGGTCAATGTTCAGATTCCTAGATATCCTCCGTGTTTTAAGGAAAAACGAATGATGGATCACAGCTCCGGCTACTTATGATAAAGATATAACAGATTGAAACTGAAACACATTAGATAATAAAAAAGCTACCAACCTAATTCGTGTTAAACAAAGGTTAGCAGCTTTTATACTTTTCGACAACAACCGGAAAATTACAAGTATAGGTAAATAACCCATGATAATAATGTAAATTTACTACTCATATAAACAAGCCGCGTTCAGCGCCAGCCCCTATGGACTAGAAAGACTTCCTTCACCTCTGTCCGTTTAAGTCCAGTCCGTACGTCCTTAAACGGCCCCTTGCTTTTTTTGTACAGAGATTTATTCATCCGACAAAAACCGGAAAGTGACAGTGTCACACTACTATTTACTGACCTGACAACAGCATCCCATAGACAATCTCTCGCATTTCTTCAGGAAAATCGATAAAAGGATTACGATTTCCTTGGATTTTGAAAATTGCTTGATTACGGTGTTTTTCATACAAATCCGGTGGGAACTTCTGATGCCAGTCCAATAGAAGATCGACATCTATCTTTTCTAGATATTGATTTTCTATATCATCAGGATACCGAAGCAGAAAATAAAGCATTGCTCGGGCAACCGCACCTTTTCCATATTCCGGTTCAAATAAACGATCCTCTGCTTTACCACATGCTGTACGTACGCGATTAGATGTTATTTCCTCCGGTTGGTACTCTACAAAGTCAAAGTATGGGTAATTGCTTCGAAAAGAATTACACTTTGGTTCACATGTAAATAGATGATGAATATCGCCCCGCATTGGTTCTTCTTCATTGAACCAGGATTGGGGGACAACATGTTCACAATTATAAGGAAACTCTTTTTCAATTTGAGTGAGTTGGGCATCTATTAAATTCTTATTCGAATTAAACATTGTATCCATGCTGCTCTGCCGCTTCAAAGAGGTTACATAATCTTCCTGGATTATCTCCTCCGGTTTGCGGTTTTTTCCTGAATAAATGCTGGTGAGATTTCCATCCGGTTTTAAATCAACCCAGGGATATACATATTCACTGGGATCATATCGAACTTGATTGGTGTGGGTTTCCTGGAGTAATTGTTGCAACGATTCAATTGTATTTCTGTTAGGTTTATCCAACATGATTGATTGATAATATTGCTCTTTTTCTTGCTGATCCTGTTCCGCGTTATAATATTCTTTTTCATCCTGCTGTAGAGTAGCAATGTTTTCTTTAAGGTTAGAGATGAGGGTACCAAGGCGCTGCCGATCGATTTTCACTGGGAGTAGTCTTTCAGTCTGCTGCTGGGTGAGTATCATCTGGATTCCTCCTTAATTTTAACTATCCATTCTAATCCTCTTTACAAGATGGCAATATGTTAAAAATTTCTCTATATAGATTGATTCAACTCTTTTCCCGAAAATCCTTCAATTTAATTGTTAAAATAAATTTTCAATTATTCGGTTGTATGAGTAGTTTCATTTTACTACCGCAGTTCGAGCAGTTTTTGTTTGAGCTCCTCTTCCATACCACTTAATTCTTTTTCGGCCAGCTGACGCTTTTCGCGTCCTTCTGTTTGGATATGAATCGTTTCTTCTATTGTAGAAACAAGATGTTCCTGGGTTTGTTTCAATGTCTCAATGTCAATAAGGCCTCGTTCATTTTCTTTTGCCGTTTCGACTGTATTTGTTTTGAGCATCTCAGCATTTTTCAAGAGTAAGTCATTGGTTGTTTTCGATACTTGTTTTTGTGCTTCGACAGCACTTTTCTGGCGCAATAATGTAAGTGCAATGGCAACTTGGTTTTTCCAAAGTGGGATTGCAGTCAGGATCGATGATTGAATCTTTTCGACCAATGCCTGATTTGTATTCTGCATAAGTCGAATCTGTGGTGCACTTTGCATTGTAATTTGTCTGCTGAGCTTTAAATCATGGGTCCGTTTTTCGAGACGATCAGCAAATTGCATCATGTCATTCACTTCCTGAAAATCCATCTGACTTCGGCTCTGTTCTGCTTTTCTTCTTAGCTCTGGAATCGTTTGGTTCTCTAATTCCTCAAGCTTTACTTCACCGGCAGCGATATAAATATTCAGGGCGTCATAATAATCTCTGTTTTTATCAAATAACTGCTCCAACATGCCGTTATCTGACATTAATGCATCCTTGCTTCGATCCAACTTTATACTGACCCGGTCAATTTGTGCACCTGTTTTTTGGTACTTGGATAGAATCTCGTTCACGGAACCAGAAACTTTGCCAAATACACGGGATAGTAAACCACGCTTTTCAGCTTTCAGTTCCTCTGGGTTAACCTGTTCCAGTTTTTTCATTAAATCCGTAAGTATGGAGCCAATCTCACCAACATCTTTGTTTTGAACATGTTCCAACATGCCATGAGAAAACTCCAATAGTTTTGATTGTGCCTCTGTACCATATTGGGCAATCGACTGATTATTTTGCGGGTCAATTTGTCCGGCTAGTTGGATTGCCCGCTCCCGATTTTCTTCCGTTAGTTTATTAATTAGTTTGTCAGGCTTGTCCGGTTGTTGATTTTGTTGTGTTACTGTCGGTGTTGAGGCATCATCCTTCTTTTCGCCAAACGGATTAGCAAGTAAATCATCTATTTTATCTGCTTTGTGTTCGTTTTGTTGACTCATTTCGTGAACCTCCTGTTATTTCTTATTTGTCCTGCCAATGGACTGTTTGGCCACATCGAGTTCAAAATGCAATGTGTCTATGTCATCATCAAGCATAATATGCAAGTCTTTTTTGATTGTTTCACCAAGCATTCCCACGGTCTGGCGGGTGTCTTTTAGTGATTTTTCCATTTCTCTTGTTTTGGCTGGCTGGGATGATAGATATGCATATTTCTCAGCGAGTTCCACAAGGGAATCAAGATGATTGTAGAAAAATCCCTCTGCCTGGTAAAAGCGCTTTGGTTCTTTCTTGGCATTCGTATATATTTTTTGTGCAGTTCGAGCAATTTCTAAATTTTGCTTGGCATGCTGCAGTGACCGTACTCGGAATAAAGCCTTTTGCAGGCGCGATATTTTCTGTTTTGCATCTTTTAGATTATTGTCGATATATTTATATTCTCGTCTCGTCAGTCCATTAACGATTCCAAATCGATAATTCAAGATTTGCTTAGATGTCAGGTAAACAACCGTACCACCAGCAACCGCGAATAAACTTGAGAGTAGTAAGGTTTGTCCAAAAGCGAAAAAGCAGACCAACCACGTCGAAACTGTACCAAGGAAACCTGTCATTGACTGAATCATAAATTGAAACACAGCCCTCACATCTACCAACTCCTATATATAATCTCGTAAGATAATTAATTATAACTTATAACCCTATTATACAATACGAAAACAACGAACAAAAGGTTTCAAATTGTCGAATGGGGACGTGTGGGATATGATAGTGGGAAATTGTATTGTTGAATTGGGGGATTGTATTCATGAGATTAATCGGAATTGATGCTGGAGGTTCACTTATAAAGATAGCTTACGTCGAAAGAGATATTCTTCATGTTAAAACCTATCCAAACCTGGAAACAGAAAAACTTCTTCAATGGCTGAAAAGTGTGGCTCCTGAGGCGACATTGCGTGTGACAGGGGGAAAAAGCGGTCAGCTGGCGACTGTTGCAACACAAAAATGCCGCCAAATAGATGAATTTCAGGCACTAGTAGAAGGTACACGTTATTTGCTAGATCTGGAAAAACATAGTCCGAGTGCTGAATATATTGTGGTGAACGTTGGGACGGGGACATCGATTTTCCATGTCACACCAACTAGTTTTGAACGATTATCGGGAAGCGGAGTTGGTGGAGGTACATTAATGGGGCTTGGTTCCTTGATTACAGGCGAAAAAGATTTCCTTAAGCTCTTAGAATTAGCCGCAAAAGGAAATCACAATAATAGCGATTTATTAGTAAAAGACATCTATGCTCCTGATGATGCCCCCATTTTCGGTGAACTCACTGCATCAAATTTTGGTAAGGCAAATTACAACGAGAATGCAAACGCCGCTGACCATATGGCTGCACTCATGCAGTTAATTGGTGAGACGCTCATCTTACTCGCCGGTCAAGCAGCTCTAGCAAAAAACGTTAAGAAAATTATTTTTATTGGCAGCACATTGGATGGGAATAAAACACTGCAACATGTGTTAACCAGTTTTCAAGACCGCATACCGTATGAACCTGTTTTCTTGAGCAGTGGTGCATACGCCGGGGCAATCGGTGCTTTGCTTTTATAGAAGCAAGCAGTGGGTGGAATGATCCATTATAAAGTCGGGATAAACTTAAAACTTTGCCCGGCTTATTTCTCAAACAAAGAATAATCCGGTAATTGGATACTAGCATCTTTTAAATAATTTTCTACTTGTTTAACCGTTTTTTTCAAAACCTTTATGCGTGCATAACGTTTATTATTTCCCTCGACAACGATCCATGGTGCATGATCCTGGTCGGTCTTTCGCAACATTTCCTCTGCAGCAGTTTTATATTGCTTCCATTTTTCCCGATTTCTCCAATCTTCATCGGTAATTTTCCAGCTTTTCAGTGGGTCATTTTGACGTTCTTCAAAGCGCTCCAATTGCTCTTCTTTTGATATTTGGATCCAAAATTTCAATACAATATAGTGATCATCTGACAATAATTTTTCAAAATGATTAATTTCATCATATGCACGCTTCCATTCTTTATTTGTCGCAAACCCCTCAATGCGTTCAACTAATACCCGGCCATACCAGGAGCGGTCAAAGACGCCAATTTGTCCGTATTGGGGAATTTTTCTCCAAAACCGTTGCATATAATGATAGCGCATTTCATGTGGCTTTGGTGCGGAAATCGGGTGTACCGCAATTCCTCTTGGATCCACTTCAGAAGTAAGTCGTTTAATTGCGCCTCCTTTCCCTGCAGCATCGACACCTTCAAATGCGAGAATCAAACCAAGATGCTCATCCACAATTTTCCGTTGTAAGCTCATAAGCCGTTTTTGATACTTATTCTTTTCTTTTTTATATGTTGCCTTATCCATTTTTTTATTAAGCTTTAGGTTACTTAAGTTGGTTTCCATTGGAATTTACCTCCTTGTTTCGGTACACTGTCACTTCTCGGTTTTTATCGAATGTAATATTCAACATTCAAAGTAATGGTTTCATTGTTTCTATTCATAAACTCATCCTACTTCTTTATTTTTCCTAATTCGTCGCAAGGTAAACATTTTATTATTCAAGGAGTGACAGGCACCAGTTCGGGTACTAGTTCAATTGTGAGGTGGGTGTTTTCTTGGGTGTTTGGTGGGAGGAGTGTTTTAGGCAGGATAATTTCTTCTCCCCATTCTTCCAGTAGAATGACTGCCATATCGTTTTCGAATCGGTCAATGAAGCCGATATAACTAATTTTGGTTACATTTTCCTGTGAAAATACAATGTTGGTGAATAACATAATTGCTAGTATTCCTGCTATTACCGTGAATTCAAACAACCTATGACTCTTGTTCATAGAATCGTCTCCTTCCTATCTCTCATTATGCAGAATCTCCTGGTATATTTCATCTTCGTAAAATAGCATAATCAATATTCTGAACGGCTTGAAAATGTCATTTTATCTATAGTTAAAATAAGATAGTTACCTTTTTTAACGAGCATAAAATGCTATTTTACATAGATTTTAAAAGCATCTGTATAAAATTGCATAGCCATTGTCGATCCTTTTTGATACGCTTAAACGGAATGTAAGTCTATGGAGGTATGTAATTGAATATAAGATTTTTACTAATGATCATACTCACTGTTCTTCTCGTTGCATGTGGACAGAGTCAGATTCAGGACGAAGCAACACCAGCAAATGAGGTGAATCAGGATGATCATCAGAACGAGGTTCCAGCAGAGGAAGTTCCAGAATCTGAGGAGGAATCCCAAACTACGGAAACTACCAATGAGGATGCTCCAGCAGAAGTTGATGTTAGCCAAGCTACCACACTATCGGATTTAATGGTTCATTATATTGATGTAGGTCAGGCGGATGCAACGCTTTTTCAGTATTCTGATGGAGAACAAGACTATACAATTCTCTTCGATACAGGGGACTGGCGAGGAAATGAGGTTGTAAATTACCTCCAGTCACAGCATGTTTCCTCCATTGATTTGGTTGTTGTTAGCCACCCGGATGCTGATCATATCGGACAGCTTGATTCGGTGATGAATACATTTGATGTCGGCGAGGTTTGGCTGTCGGGGAATGAAAGCTCTTCACAGACATTCCAACGCGGTATTGAAGCGGTTATAAATAGTGGTGCAGATTTCCATGAACCCCGAACAGGCGAGGAATATGAAATTGGACCACTTGAAATTGATGTCCTTTACCCATCCAGCATTTCTGGTAAGTCGAATGAGGAGTCTGTTTCGTTGCTTTTCACATATGGAAGCACTAAATTTTTATTCACAGGTGATGCCGCAAGAAGCGATGAATTGAAAATGATGAACAGTGGAATAGATATCCAGGCAGATATCCTTCAACTTGGGCATCACGGGTCAAACACATCCAGTGATCCTTCCTTCATTAATGCAGTCAATCCGTCTGTTGCCATATATAGTGCTGGAAAAGGTAATAGTTATGGGCATCCAAGTACTGAGGTTGTTTCACTCATTAAAAATTCAGGGACCCGACTTTACGGGACAGATGTACATGGCACCATTATTATTACTTCCGATGGGGAAAACTATAACATTGAGACAAATAAGGACGGTACGGTGAGCCCCGGCAGCACAGCTTCAACTACACCGGCAGAATCGGATGTTGAAGAAGAACCTGATTCTGAAGACTCCAGTGAAGTTCCTGCAGACAGCTCCTGCATAAATATTAATACAGCTTCCGCCAGAGAGGTTCAAAGTATTATCCATATTGGACCAGCACGAGCACAGGACGTCATTGATTTACGACCATTCCAGTCCGTTGATGATTTAGATCGGATTAACGGGATAGGACCAGCGAGAATTACAGATATAAAAAGTGAAGGAATCGCATGCACATAAAAGAATTGAGGAGTTGATAGGTAAGATGAAAGGAATTCTTGATCGATTTGAAGGTGACAAAGCAGTTATTTTAATAGAAGAAAATAATGCGGAGCTTGTTATTAAAAAAAGTGAATTACCCGTGGGCAGTGACATCAACACAGCTTTTCGTATGGAATCAAGTAATGGCAGCTATAATATACTTTCGATTGATACGAGCAAAACCGATGCCGAAGCTAAGAAATCATCAGACTTAATGGCAAAACTCCGATCCAAAAGCAGCGGGAGTAAGTTTAGGAAAAATTAGGTACCTGTCACTCCCCGGACTTTGTCGAAATAGGGCACTAAAAAAGGGTTAGCTTTGAAATGTGGAATACCCACAAATTAGAGCTAACCTTTTATTTAGGTTAGCTTTATTTTTCAACCTTGTCCAATGGTAGTGATGGATCTGCTGTCCATTCGGTCATGGACCCATCATACATTGCTACGTTTGTTTGACCAAGTTTATTTAAAATAAGAGCGTTCCACGTTGCAGCAATTCCGCTTCCGCAATAAGTAATAACTTTTTTACTTGGATCAAGTGCACCGACTTCTTCAAATTTTTTACGCAACTTTTCCTCATCATGAAGTTCTTTTGTTTTTATATCAGAAAGTTCTCCAAAGAATACATTTACACTACCAGGAATATGGCCGCTTCGGGAGTATGTATTTGTTTCTCCATTAAAATCAGCTTCACTTAAACTATTCAGCAGAATTACATTTTCATCATTCAGTGCATTTTTTACATCTTCTTTTGTTGCTAAAAGTTCAGGACGGCGTTCTCCAGAGTATGTTGCAGTTGGATAAGATCCTGGCTCCGTTGTAACTGAACGCCCTTCTTCACGCCACTTAGGAAAACCACCATCAAGAACGGCTACATTGTCAAAACCTTCGTAGCGCAATTGCCATGCAAGACGGGAAGCCCAGTCAGAGGCAATAACAGAAGCACCAACAACAGCTTCACCTTGATCATAAACTACCACGTATGTATCATCACCAACACCTAGTTCACTAATTTTCTTTACAAATCTGTCTCTCGATGGGACAGTGAATTTATATTCTGAATCTGGGTCAGAAAATTCTCCAAGTAAATCAGCATAAACTGCACCAGGAATATGACCTTTTTCATATGCTTCCTTACCTGACCAAACATCATAATATCCCCCTTCAGCAGGTTGTTTTAAAAAAGTTGTAGCATCCAATAATCTCAATTTAGGATCTTCTAGTCTTTCCGCTAACCATTCCGTATTCACAATTAAAGGGACTTTACTCATCAATATTCCTCCTCTTAACATCAAATTAAATAGCCAATGGAAAAGACCCAGTGGCTATTTAATCAAAGTACTATTTATTATGCTTATTTTTTGTATCTCCTATACTATCCTGTACTTCGCCTTTTGTTTTATCAAGTTTTCCTTCAGCCTTTTTGCTGGGATCATCTGTTGCAGTACCCCATTGGTCTTTTGCCTCACCCTTAATTTTATTCCCTACACCTTTTGCTTTCTCTTTAAAACCATTGTCTGACATCTAAATCCCTCCATCAAAAGTTAGTATATTATTTACTTACCCTGCTGAAGAAATCTAAAACACCTGAGTCTGCCTCTAAGTTTCAATCATAATTCAAGAAGTGACAGGCTCTTCAAATGAAGAGGCAACCATTTCTGCGAATAATTTTATAAATCTCGTATCCTTTGTCAGTTCAGGATGAAAAGAAGATACGAATAGATTTTCTTGTTGTGCTGCTACAATTTTCCCGTCAAAAGTGGCTAATACTTCCACATTATCACCAGCATATTCAATGTATGGTGCGCGGATAAACACGGATGGAAATGTACCATCTATACCTTTCACTTCCAAATCGGCTTCAAAGCTATCACGCTGTCTTCCATATGCATTCCGCCTGACTTTTATATCCATTAACCCGAGATGGGAATCCGGTGAATCTGCAATCTCTTTCGCAAGAAGCACCATCCCTGCACAAGTTCCGAGAATTGGTTTACCAGCTTGCGAGAATTCCTGCAAGGGTTCGAGAAAACCATATCTGACAATAAGGTTTTTAATTGCAGTACTTTCTCCTCCTGGTATGATCAATCCGTTAATATCATTTAACTGCTCAGGATTTTTCACACTGATTCCATGGAGTCCCAGAGCTTCAATCTGTTTTAGATGTTCTTGCACCGCACCTTGTAGCCCAAGAACACCAATTGTCATGATTCCTTCCATACAGACCCCCCCTTTACATTAACTATCTATATTCGACAAATTTTAAGGAAGTGACAGGCACTGTTCGGTTTTCTACCAGCCTCGTTCTTGCATTCTTTCTTCTGCTGGTAGTTTGGAGATGTCGATTCCTTTCATTGGGCTACCTAGTTCTTTTGATAGTTTTCCAATTAATTCATAGTCATTATAATAAGTAGTTGCCTGAACAATGGAACTAGCGAATTTCTCCGGGTTTTCTGATTTGAAGACACCGGATCCAACGAAAACACCATCCGCGCCAAGTTCCATCATTAAAGCAGCATCTGCTGGTGTAGCGACTCCACCTGCAGCAAAGTTAACAACAGGAAGCTTTCCTTCCGCTCTAATTTGCTTCAATACATCATATGGGGCACCAAGTAATTTCGCCTCTGTCATTAATTCATCATCGTTCATGTGTACAACTTTTCGAACCTGTGCTTGAACTTTTCGCATATGACGGACAGCCTCGACAATATTTCCTGTTCCTGGCTCCCCTTTAGTACGAAGCATCGCAGCACCTTCACCAATACGTCTTGCAGCTTCGCCTAAATCACGGCATCCACAAACGAAAGGAACTGTGTATGTACTTTTCAAAATATGATATTCCTCATCCGCTGGGGTAAGTACTTCACTTTCATCTATATAATCGACACCCATTGCTTCGAGTATTCTCGCTTCCACTATATGCCCAATTCGAGCTTTTGCCATTACCGGAATCGATACTGCATTCAATACTTCTTCCACAATACGTGGGTCAGCCATTCTTGCTACGCCACCAGCTGCACGAATGTCAGATGGTACACGTTCCAATGCCATTACAGCTACTGCACCTGATGCCTCCGCAATTTTCGCCTGCTCGGCATTAATGACATCCATTATGACGCCGCCTTTTTGCATTTGTGCCATTCCTCTTTTTACTGTTTCGCTACCTACTAATTTTTCCATATTCCCATTCATCTCCCAAATCTTAGTTTGTAATTTTCTAATATGTCATTTATTATAAAGGAATGTGATCCCATTGAAAGTGCCAGTTTCATAAAAACTAACAAGGTCAGCTAGAGAGGAAGTAAGAAAATGGAGATGTTATCCTGTCATTTAAACCGTGATACAGATATACCGTTATACGAGCAATTGTATAAGTATATAAAAAAAGAAATTATTGAAGGAAGATTATCATTTGAATCTAAGCTACCATCTAAACGAAAACTGGCTGATTTCCTCCACATTAGTCAAAACACGGTGGAGGCTGCATATGATCAATTAATCGCAGAGGGTTATCTGGAATCCCTCCCGCGAAAAGGTTATTTTGTATTAGCTAGTGAAGATTTAGAATATGTGCAGCCTGTTGATGCAAAAAAGAATCCAAAATTTGAACAGCAAGAAGAGAACTATTCTTCGATTAAATACAATTTTCATCCAAGCTGGGTTGACACAGAGAATTTTCCTTTTGAACAATGGCGGAAATACGCAAAAAATACAATCGATAAACAAAACCATTCGCTGCTTTTACTTGGTGATGCACAGGGAGAAATCAAACTTCGCGAGGAAATCTCCCAATATTTGTACCATGCTCGTGGGCTGCAATGCTCCCCAGAGGAAATTATTATTGGGGCTGGCATTGAGATTTTACTACAGCAGCTTCTGCTTTTATTTAAAACAGATACGGTCTATGGTGTAGAGGATCCTGGATACCATTTGATTTTGCGTATGTTGAAAAGTTATCCAAACGAAGTGTACCCGCTTGAAGTTGACGAGGAAGGTATACAGGTCGAATCAATTGAGAACACTAACCCAAATGTTGTTTACGTAACCCCTTCACATCATTTTCCTTATGGTACCGTACTTTCCGTTAATCGGCGGACACAGCTTTTAAACTGGGCTACCGCGGAAGCGAATCGTTATATTATTGAGGATGACTATGACAGTGAATTTCGCTATAGTGGAAAATCGATTCCTCCCTTGAAAAGCATGGATCAACAGGAAAAAGTAATTTATTTAGGTTCTTTTTCTAAATCATTGATTCCATCACTAAGAATTAGTTATATGGTTTTGCCTAAGTCGCTGTTGGAGCGGTATAGGGATGAACTTTCCTTTTATCATTCTTCCGTTTCACGAATCGACCAACACATACTTGCACGATTTATGCGAGAGGGTGACTTTGAGCGGCACTTAAACCGGATGCGGAAAATTTACCGACGGAAACTGGAAAAAATTATTGAGCTGTTAAAGCCATATGAAGATACAGTGTCCGTGGTTGGTGAGCGGTCAGGGTTGCATATTGTTCTTGCTGTGAAAAATGGAATGAGTGAATCAGAACTTGTCCAGAGAGCCGCTGAAGCAGCTGTAAAGGTCTACCCATTTTCTGCCTATTCCATGGGAAAAGGTGATGAAAGTCCTCCTAAAATCGTCCTTGGCTTTGCCGGTATCACGGAAGAAAAATTAAAAATCGCAACAGAAACACTACTAACAACCTGGGAACGATAAAAATTGCTATAGCGGTGTCTAGCGGTGCCTGTCACTCCCTGAGTTTTGTCGAAAAATATGTCTATAAATCCATTTTCTTCCTTATTATTTTTATTGCCCTTACCGCTTTTTGCCTGTACAATTTCTAAGTAGCACAATTTTTCACTACGATACTAATTTTCTGTCTAAATTGCTTAGGTTTTAAATCAAATTAAATAGGGAATTTTCGACAAAAGAGATGTACTAGGTATCTTAATGAATCTCCACCAATATTTTGTGAACCTGTTTATGGACCTGTTGCGAACACTCGCCTATTATTTCCAAAGCGGAACAGACAGAATTCAACAAAAACCGTGGAGTGAAAATATCCAAAAGTGGAGGCGACCGTTTAGGAGCGATTAGACTGCGCCCCACAGGACGTGGGGTGGTTCAACGTTGGGACTGCGGTTACTCGCCCCACCAAAAGACCAGCCACGTGATGTGGCGTTCTTGTTGAACATTCCCTCGTAGAAGATAAAGGAAACACGGCGAACGGAGTGAGTCGATGTTGACTTTCACCCAAGGGTATAAGTGCGACCAAGCCTCATGCCTTGGTCACTCGGCAAGTCTTCTTTATCGAACGAAGGTGTCAGGAAGTCTATGAGCTCCTGGGAGCCGGAACTAGCCGCAACTCGTATCGTCGGCACTAAAAAATAGGGAGTGTATGAAGTTGGAATTTTTAGAGTATATTGTTGGAGTCATGAATGATTTTTTATGGAGTTATATTTTAATTATTGTTTTAATTGGTTTGGGACTCTACTACACGATTAAAACTAATTTTGTCCAATTCCGAACAATTCCTGAAATGTTTCGGGTAATTATGGACAAGCGGACATTTGATAGTTCGGGTAAAAAAGGAACTAGCCCATTCCAGGCATTTGCTATCAGTGCTGCATCCCGTGTAGGTACAGGGAACATGGCTGGTGTAGCTTCGGCTGTTGCACTTGGTGGACCGGGAGCATTATTCTGGATGTGGCTGATTGCCCTTTTAGGTGCAGCATCAGGATTTGTGGAAAGCACGCTTGCACAAGTGTACAAAGTTAAGGATGATAATCAGTATCGCGGTGGTCCTGCATACTACATTGAAAAAGGTTTGAAGAAAAGATGGCTTGGTATTGTATTCGCGGTCACTATTACATTTACATATGGCCTTGTATTTAACTCGGTACAATCCAATACGATAAGCCTTGCTTTTGAAGGGCAATTTGCGTTGGATTCTAGAATCGTTGCAGTTGTATTAGTTATTTTGACAGCTCTCGTTATTTTTGGCGGACTAAAAAGTATTGCAAATGTTTCCCAGATTATTGTTCCAGTAATGGCGATATTATATGTTGTACTAGCACTCGTCGTTCTGTTTATGAACCTTTCTGCTGTGCCAGATATGTTTGCACTTATTTTTGCAAATGCATTTGGTATTCAGCAAGTTGCTGGTGGTGGATTTGGTGCTGCTATTATGATGGGCATAAAACGTGGCCTATTCTCCAATGAAGCTGGTATGGGTGCTGCACCAAATGCAGCTGCAACTGCGGAAGTAAGCCATCCAGTAAAACAAGGCCTCGTACAAGCATTAGGTGTATTTTTCGATACGATCCTTGTATGTACGGCAACAGGATTTGTCATTCTGTCTGCTGGTGGATTTGCCGGTAGTGAGGCTGACGGGATTCAAATAACCCAGAATGCTTTTACACAAATGCTCGGTGATTGGGCAGGTGTATTTATCGCCATTGCCATCTTCCTCTTTGCATTCAGCTCTATTTTAGGTAACTATTATTATGGGGAAAGTAATATTGCCTATATTAAAGAAAGCAAGACTGCTTTATTTATCTACCGAATTATTGTTCTCGCAATGGTTGTATTCGGAACACTCGCTTCCTTCGATTTAGTTTGGGCACTTGCAGATCTGACAATGGCAATCATGGCATTGATTAACCTGTATGCCATTACAAGACTTTTCAAGCTAGCAAACCGTCTTCTCAAAGACTACATGCAACAACGTAAGGAAGGAAAAGACCCCGTGTTTTACAAAGATTTGCTCGATGACCAAGAAGGTATCGAATGCTGGGATCGTAAAACAGAAAGTACAAGCAAGCCTGAAGATAAATAAAAACGAACAACACACAGGCACCTACTGAATTCAAGTTAAATTCGGGCGGTGCCTGTCATTTTTCAGTTTCCGATTTAAGAACATAGGCACCCCTAAAGGAGGTTCTTACATGCCTTTGACGCTTTTTTGGCTAATCGTTACATTATCACTTCAATCGCCAAATCCATTGCCCACTGTTGAAAACTTAATCTCTACTCTCCATCCGGCACTATATCAAGAGGAGAATATAGAAGATATCCATTCAGCATCTATCATAATGGATAGTCATGTGGATACGATGATGAATATCATCAACGAGGATACGTGGCTGCCTGAAACTGATCTCGGCGAAGAAACTTCTCTACATATTGACATACCAAAGATGCAAAAGGGCGGGTTGAACGCAGGTTTTTTTGCAGCCTACACAACGGATTATTATGGGAATAACCCACGTAATATCAGTCGTACGCTTGCTTTATTAAATGCACTGTATTGGACGGAACAAAATAACCCGGATCAATTTCAAATTGCTTCCACATCCAGGGAAATTTTGAGCACGATTCATGAGGGGAAAATTGCTGCAATCCCGACCATTGAGGGTGCTTATTCACTTGAGGAACATAACGCCATCGAATTGCTTCATCAGTATCATGATCTCGGTGTAAAAGCGATTGGCTTCAATTGGAATTATTCAAACGCGCTTGGTGAAGGTGCAAATCGTGTTTACGGTGATCCAGGAAAAACACCGTCACAGGGTGGGTTAACCGAACTAGGAGCAGATGTCGCTCGGGAAATGAATAAATTAGGAATGGTTATCGATGTTTCTCACATGTCCGAGAATACGTTCTGGGATATTTTAGAAGTGACGGAGGCCCCTGTTATGGCGACCCACTCCGGTATAAACGCATTGAAAAATCATCAGCGGAATCTCACGGACGAGCAATTGAAAGCTCTTGCAGAAAATGGTGGCGTCATCGGCATCGTCTTTTATCCAGTATTTTTAACCAATGAACCGGAGGCATATGTAACTGACATTGCTGACCATATTGATTATGCAGTAAATTTGATTGGCATCGACCATGTTGCCATTGGATCGGATTTTGATGGATCAGATATGCCTGCAGATATACAGGATGTGACCAATCTTCATAAAATTACGGATGAGCTTGTAAATAGAGGCTACTCAAGTCAAGATATTCAAAAAATCCTCGAAAAAAATACATTCCGATTATTAATGGAAGTTGAAAAAGCTGCAGCGGTCCGTCCTTATACATCAGGCTTAAAAATAACTCCAGAATATGAAATGGGAGAAATGATAGATAGTAGAACACCTACTCTTTCAGCAACTATTGAAATAAGCGCTAAATCAGAAATAGATGAAAGTACAATCAGCGTAATCGTCGATGGCATATCATACTCTCCTGATTTTGATTCTGAATCCCAGGTAATCACATTGGAACTGAAGGAAGCCCTTCAAGAAAGATTCCATGTTGTAACATTCGAAGCTGCAAATATTAATGGCGACACAGAAAGAGAGACAAGAATTTTTTATATCGATAATTGATGTGTGATACTCTGGAAGTTCGAACAAGCCAGAATTCATATAGCCTTCCAACGATATAAATAGAATTCAACATACTTAGGGGAGTGACATTCGTGTCGCTCCCCTATTTTCACCTCATGAAGGTAGTGTCCATTCTAGTGTTCTCGCATCTCATTCACTTTTTGCATTTTAACGAGATGGTATCGGATTACATAATGAAAATATGTAGCTAGTAATCCAAGTTAATGCTTGATACAAAGAGAAGATACTCCTTCTATCAGCTCCAGTTGGCATTTGAAAAGAGGTGACATTATCTCTGGGAAGTTATAAGATAGATAGAAAAGGAGTCGCTTCCATGGATACAGTACGAGCACGTGCAGCAAATCAATCGAAAAGATTATACTACATATTATTAATAGCAGGGATTGTCATCATTGCTTTTAATTTGCGACCGGCGATTACGTCTGTTGGGCCGGTTATTAGTCTGATACGTGATGATATTGGACTTTCCAGTTGGAGTGCCGGGTTGCTTACAAGTCTGCCACTAATCGCTTTTGCGATTATGTCTCCAATGGCACCGCGTCTAGGTAATCGTTATACGAATGAACGAGCCATGATCATCGGACTAATTTTACTATTCTTTGGGATTAGTATAAGGTCGATCTCAGTCGTCTTTCTTCTTTTTATGGGTACATTATTTGTTGGATTAGGAATTGCAATTTTAAATGTTCTTTTACCTGGAATCATTAAGGATAAGTTCCCTGCTAAAGTTGGTTTGATGACAAGTGTTTATTCCACATCCATGGGGATTTTTGCTGCCTCCGCTTCCGGATTAAGTGTTCCTTTGGCAAACACGATGAACGGCGGATGGCAGACCGCTTTACTCGTTTGGACAATCCCTGCAGTGTTAGGGATTATTGTTTGGATCTATCTTTCGAGAAAAGAACGTACAACAAATCAGACGGAAAAATACTATGTCCATACTACTGATAATCGGATTTGGCGTTCACCGCTTGCCTGGCAAGTTGCTGGGTTTATGGGATTCCAATCATTTTTATTTTATGTAACGATTTCCTGGCTCCCCACTATTCTTAGTGATTCGGGGCTAAGCATGACAACAGCAGGATGGATGCTTTCATTTACCCAGATTATCGGTTTGCCTGCCAGTTTTCTCGTACCTATGATAGCGGAAAAATTAAAGTCACAACGTGGAATTGTTATTGTATTGACTCTTTCTGGTTTTTTAGGCTATGGTGGACTGCTGCTTGGCAAATCTTATACCATCATGTTAATAAGTGTCATTTTAATTGGTATCACACTAGCTGGGGCATTTGCGTTAGCTCTTGCATTTCTTGGCATGCGGGCGCGTACTGCCAAACAAGCTGCCGAACTATCAGGAATGGCACAGTCCATTGGCTATCTGCTTGCAGCAATGGGTCCAATTATAATCGGGTACTTATATGATTTAACAAATGCCTGGACAATACCACTGATTACCATTATGTCTGTATGTGTCCTTGTATTGTTATTCGGCTTAGGGGCTGGACGGAATAAATATGTTTTGGATTCGTAATTGTAAAGAACATTAGAAAACTTGGTTGTTACCAAACTTTTTAGTGACAAATCTAATTGCATTTATGCAGTTAAGAAAGTATTTATGTTTTTTTACTGCCAAAAAAGCTGCTGAAACGGAATTATATTCGTTTCAGCAGCTTTTTGCGTTTCTATACAATCCAATAATGACAGGTATCCAACTTAATCTAATTGTAACGTTTGTAACAAAAATACTCATAATCCTCTCCCCTTGTACAATCTATCTATCTTTCCTTTGTCACAATCAACCTAAGTCCGCCATAATCACCCTATACAGGATAAAATAACCAGTTTTCCTTGAAATCCGCAGGGGTACCCACTAGAAATGGGTCAGAAAACAAAATGGCAACCACTATAAAGGAGGTTACCTATGGGAGCACCCAAAAAAATGGTGAATCACCCTGGAATAACGGCATCTGTTATGGCTGGTGGAATTACATTTTTAGCTACTACGGCACCATTACTATTTCCGAAGGTTCGCAAAGGGCTTAAATATGCAGTACCAAAAGTGAAGGAAGTAATCAAGGAAGCCGATGACCCTACTGAATTAAAAGAGGTTGCAGAAAAGGAAATCAAAGAAGAAATGGCTGCGCAATTCCGCAATAAGTTGACGGAAGGTATTCAATCTAAAGCGAATGAAGCGGCTGAAAGGTTCCAGCAAAAGAAAGACGAAAATGCGGAAAAGGTTCATGCTAATGCTAAAAAAGTTGAAGACAAAATGCAAAGTGCCTTGCTGCAAGTGAAGGATAAGGTACAAGGTGCAAAGGAAACCGGTCAGGAATTCCAGGGTAATATGAAAAAAAGGACAAGCTCAGATACCGGGGTGCCAGGTGTGAACCAGATCAAAGGTGCAAGTCACATCAAAAGTGCCACTTCTATAAAAAGCTCTATGAAAATAAAAGGTCCGAGAAATATTAAGCACCATTCAGATTTATAGGAAAATCTATTTACAATAATTATTTTATATAAATTTTCACAACTAGAAAGGAGCATGTTTACATGCCTATTCAAAAGTCTACAGATGGTTCAAGTTTAGCGGAGGTTATTGACAGAATACTGGATAAAGGAATTGTAATTGATGCATTTGTGAGGGTTTCCGTTGTAGGAATCGAATTGATTACCGTTGAAGCCCGTGTCGTAATTGCCAGTGTTGACACATGGTTACGATACGCAGAAGCTGTTGGTTTATTACAGGACGATTTTGAGGAAGATGGCCTATCCGACCGCTTATCAGCCCGTTCGAACAGCTTGGAATACGATGAGGAAGAAGCATAAAATTTTGGGTAAGGAGTCAGTGATCCTGGCTCCATCCATACTTAATCAAAAGCAATAAAGGAAGTGAAGCAACATGAAAATCATGGAGGAAATCAAAAGCTTTTTCAATGAAAATATTGCCCCACCACATAAAATTATTTCTGTGAAAAAGCATGAGGAAAATGGGGAGAACGGCTGGAGGGCTTTGGTTGAAGTAATTGAGGAAAAAGACTATATGAAAAAATATGCACATGACCAAATGATCGGCCTATATGAAGTTTTTATTGATAATGATTCAGAGGTAGCTGGATTTTCGAGAATTAGCCTAAGGTTTCGGAGCGATTTAGAGGAGCAGGCGTAGATGGACAGGAGAATCAGACATGACCGGGAACATAGATGACAACCAAACAAGCTTATATGAACAATCATCCTATTACAACGGAATGATTAAACGTTCATTGCGATACCTTGAAACCGGCTATCCAATTCATTTTACCGGCCCATCGGGAATCGGGAAAACAACCCTTGCCCTCCATATTGCTAAAAAAAGAGAAAGACCAGTGATGCTGATTAATGGAAATAAAGATCTTTCCACAGAAGATCTGATTGGTGCTTTCTCAGGCTATAAACGTCGGAAACTAAAGGATAATTATGTAAGAAGTGTTCATAAGATTGAGGAAAATGTTTCAGAATCCTGGTCGGATGGACGACTGCTTGAAGCGGTAAAAAAAGGTTACACCCTTGTATATGATGAGTTTACGCGTTCCCAGCCAGAGGCAAATAATATATTTTTACCTATTTTGGAAGAAAGGATTTTGCCTCTATATGGAATGAAGCAAAATAAATCGTTTATAAAGGTCCACCCTGATTTTTCGGTTATTTTCACGAGTAACCCAGTGGAATATGCCGGTGTTTATGAAACACAGGATGCACTATTGGACCGGATGGTTACAATGACGCTTGGATCACTGGAACAGGAAGCGGAAATTACTGCCGTTATCAATAAAACATCCATTGAAAGAGAAAAAGCAGAAGCAATCGTACAGTTCATGATGCGAATTCGTAAGCTTTGTCATTCAAGTCAAGACTTTCAAGGACCATCGCTGAGAGCGTCCATTATGATTGCTGATATGGTAAAACGTTACGATATTCCGGTTGACGGTTCAAATGAAGATTTTAACCAATTATGTTTTGATATAACTTGGTTTCCCCTTCAGGCATGTATTGAGGATAAGCATAAGCATCGCGTAAAAAGACAACTGGAACAAGAAAGCAAAAAAATTACAATGGAGTGAATAAAATGAGTGAAGAACAAGGCATTTATGTGTTTTGCGGAATACAAACAGAAGAAAGTCCGTCCTTTGGCAAGATTCATTTTGAAGGACAAGAAAGGGAAATATATACGGTCCATTACAAAGACGCAGCAATGGTCGTCACTAAAGTACCGATGAAAATCTATCATCCAAGTAAAGATAATCTAATGATGCATCAGCAAGTACTTTCTACCGTCATGGGTGAAATGGATACGGTTATACCGATCAGTTTCGGGAATATGTTCCATAGTGAAGCAGATGTCGTTGCACTCGCTGAAAGCCTCTATCCCCAGTTGGAAAAAATATTCCCGCAAATTAAAGGAAAAATTGAGGTTGGCTTAAAGGTAGTCGGTAAAAAAGACTGGCTCGAAAAAAATATTAACAAAAACGATCAAGTAATGAAGAAAAAACAGGTCGTGCATTCCAAATCAGAAGCAGCAGGCTATTTTGACCGAATCCAGCTTGGTGAGATGGCGAAAAACTTTTTCCAAGCGCTGCAAAGTGATATCAAGTCAGAGATCCATGAACCTCTAACACCACTGGCAGAAGCGGCTCAGCTCAATGATCCGATTGGAGAGAAAATGCTTTTAAATGCTGCCTATTTAATTGACCGGGATAAAGAAGCAGAATTCGATGAAATGGTAAATGTACTCCATGACAGCTGGCAGGACAAAGTGGACTTTAAATATACAGGTCCATGGCCGGCATATAATTTCATCAATATTAGATTGAAAGTAGAGGAGCCCTCCACATGATCCAAAAACTCTTCACTTCTCCTATAAACTTAATGGTAAAAATCGGGGAAAAGGTGCAAGAAGAAGTGGAAAAGGAATTTTATGATCTGGAGCATATCCAAAAAAAGTTAATCCATCTGCAAATGATGTATGAACTGGAAGAAATCGATGAAGAATCCTACAAACAATCGGAAACAGAACTGTTAACCCGGTACGAAATAGCTAAAAAATTGGAAATGGAACAAATCAATGAATTTACCAAAGGCAAAAGGTGAGGAATCAACTATGGAAAAACTAATTTATCTATACGGAATTATACCTTCAGCAGCTACTAGTCAACCTCTCCCCCGCCTTAAAGGCCTTGATGGGGAGTCAGATTTATTTAGTTTATCCTTTGATGAAATCGATGCGGTTGTTTGTGAGTTGGACCCAGAAGCATACGGTGAAAAGGAATTAGAGAAAAAAACGAATGATGCGAAGTGGCTTCATAAATATGCATTTCACCATCATGAAGTATTGATGAAACTATATGAAAACTATCCAATTATTCCAATGAAGTTCTGCACCATTTATACAAGTTACGAGAGCCTTAAAAGTACGATTGATCAACATAAACAGCATATGATGGAGCTTCTTGAAAACATTGCAGACAAGGAAGAATGGATTTTAAAAATATATTGTGAGGCAGATAAAGTAAAAGAAAGAGTTGCAGGCTACAACGAAACAGTTGAATCAAAAAAGGAAGAAATTGCAGCAATGTCACCAGGCAGGCAATATTTAGAAAAAAGAAAGCTTGATCAATTAATCGATCAGGAAGCAGAAAAGGAAAAACAAGCTTTTTCAGAGAAAATTCATGAGGATTTAGCATCTCTTAGCATAGATACAGAAGTGAAAAAGAATTGGAATAAAGATGTAACTGGACGATCGGATGAGATGTGCTGGAACAGTGTCTATTTGCTGGAAAAATCTGTAGTTGAAAGTTTTCTATCAGCTATTAAGAAAAAACAAAAAGAATGGGAAGATGCTGGCTGGCATATGGAGGTTACCGGTCCATGGCCGTCCTACCACTTTGCAAAGATTAGTTAATATGGAGGATACCCATGTCACAAAGAAGTGAATTTAATAACAAAGATGTTGGCCTAATAGATATTCTGGATGTTGTACTCGACAAAGGAGTGGCACTTAAAGGAGATCTCATCATTTCCATTGCCGGAATTGATTTAGTCTATCTCGATTTACGGGTATTAATTGCCTCTGTTGAAACACTGATTGAATCAAATAAAGAAACAGCTGCTAAATTATCATCCAAACAGTTAGACCGAGAAAAGGAGGAATTGGACCGTGTCATCAATCAATCTTAATAACCAACCCCAGTCGCTTGCAAGTCTTGACAGGCAGCCTGAAAAAAGTGGTCGAATACAACTTGACCCAGAAGGTGCTGAAGAAGGTCTTGCCCAACTTGTCCTAACTGTCATCGAGCTATTAAGACAACTCGTTGAACGACAAGCAATCCGGAGAGTTGACGGCGGTAATTTAACCGAAGAAGAAATTGAAAAACTCGGTGTCGCACTAATGAATTTAGATGTGAAGATGGATGAGTTGAAAGAAATATTTAACCTGGACGATGATGATTTGAACATCGATCTTGGACCATTGGGTAATTTACTCTAGTTTAGGCTATTTAATGTTTGTAGCTTTATAACCCAACACCAACTGCCCCAGATAACTGCGAAACTTAGATTAGGAACTTCGGCGAACGCTCTGGGAAATATACTTCGCGCATCCTAAGGCGGCTGGTGAGCCAACTTGCGCTAGAGTCTACGTATATTTCCCAGAGCTGGTATTAAGCTTGCAAACCATTAACTGTATTGGTGATTGTTTTAAAAATTAACATCATGTAGCTTCACCAGTCCGGGTGAGCGGAGGGCGGTGACTCCTTCGGGAACAGCACGTGTCCGATGACCAGAAGAGTGGTTTTCTCTTCAGGGCTGAGGCCGTGCCCTAAGGATGTGCATCCGCCCGCAGCGATCCCTGACGGTGGGAAAAGTACATGTCTTGGAAATAAATCTAAATTTATTTTGCAGTTTATAAATTCTGTGGAAAAGTCTTAAATAAGACTAAGCATTTAAATAGAAATGGAACAACGCTTTACTGTAAAGGAGGTCAATCTGAAATGAATCAAGGGAATGCACCTCAAACAACTAACCAATCAAGTAATTTGGTTGATGTTCTTGAAACCGTTCTGGATAAAGGTGTCGTTATTGCTGGTGATATTCGAGTAGGTATTGCCGATGTAGAGTTATTATCAATCAAAATAAGACTAATTGTCGCTTCCGTTGATAAAGCAAAAGAAATCGGGATGGATTGGTGGGAAACAGATCCCTTCCTAAACTCTCAAGCCGCAATACAGGAACAGGATAAGCTGAAAGAAGAAAATCAACAGCTGCAAAAACGACTGGAAAAATTGGAAGGAAAACTGGCTGGAAACGGCCGTTAATTATAAAAATTTATTTTTCAAGGAGGACTAAAGATGACTGAACAAAACAAACAGAAAAATCAAGATGCACAGGAAAATGTAGAGGTGTTGGATAAAGTTTATACAAAAAAGGATGTAATCACAGGTGGAGCGATCGGATGGGCACTTGGTGTAGCTACGACAATGTTCTTTGCCCCTAAGTCTGGTAAAGAACTGCGCGGAGATATAACTTACCAAGTGGGCAATGCAAAAGATAAAGCTGTAGATAAATCCAAGGAACTTAGTGATTCAACAATGGAAAAGTATTCTTCGATTAAAACGAATGCAACAGATAAAGCAAAAGTGCTTACAACTAAAATCACCAATCGAAAAAAAACGGATGATGAAGAAGATACAGAAGAGGGTTCCCAATTACAATCAAATGATATGGAAGATGCAATGGGAAGTAATCAAGAAGATAAAGTAGCACAAACGGGTGGAAACGAATCTGCAAACAAATCAAAAACAGAGCCCAAATCAAGGACGACCACGAATAGAAAACCGACAAATAGACGTACAACTGGAACAAGCAGAACAACTGCGAAAGCGAAAGCATCTGTATTCAAATAAACTCAAATAAGTGTCTGTCGTTTCCCGCTTTTCGGCGAAATATGCCGAATAGTAAAAAGCTGTTAGATTTGGTGGAATTCTTATATTCCATCAATCTAACAGCTTTTTTAACTTTCACATTATGACAGTAGAATACTCTAAAATACAATCGTCTTATTCTTGTGCACAATAATTCGATCTTCTAAATGCCATTTAACTGCCCGGGCCAGGACACTGCGCTCAATTGACTGCCCGATTTTTTTCATATCTTCCTCATTATCCTGATGATCGACCCTACCGATATTTTGCTCAATGATTGGTCCCTCGTCCAAATCACTAGTTACATAATGGGAAGTTGCTCCGATCATTTTTACTCCGCGCTGATATGCACGTTCATACGGCTTTGCACCAATAAAAGCTGGCAGGAATGAATGATGGATATTGATAATACGGTTTTCATACCCTTTGACAAAATCATTGGTGAGGATTTGCATATAGCGCGCAAGAACAATCAGATCCACGTCATACTGCGCAAGCAGCTCTTTCTGCTGTTGTTCGACCTGACTACGAATATCCTTGTTTGCTGGAATATAATAAAACGGGATCCCAAGTGATTCCACCATTTCCCGAGCTGTTTCATGATTGCTGATGACAAGTGCGATATTAGCCATCAGATCCCCACTCTGCCATTCCCAGAGAAGTTCCAAGAGGCAGTGTGGCTCTTTGGAAACAAATATCGCCATGTTTTTAAGTTCGCTAACATACATGATTTTCCAGTCCATCTGGAATTTATTTGCGAGTGGAAGGAATTCCTCTTCCAACTTTCCTGCCTTTTCTTTCAAATCCGGACAGTCAAACTCAATTCGCATAAAAAATTCTCCGCCTACAGGATCCATCGTATATTGATTGGATGCTACAATATTTGCCTCATGGTCATAGAGAAACTGGGATACTGCAGCAACAATACCTGGTTGGTCAGGGCACTTAATTAGGAAACGAGCCCGATTTTCGTTTTTATCTTGATATGCTTGTATTTTTCCTTCCGAATAACTGTTCATGATTGATTACCTCATTTTCTTTCATTTGGTGCCTGTTACTCCCCGGTTTTTGTTGTTACTCTGGGAATAACAGGTACTTATATTTGGAAGTCTACGACGATGCTGTCTTCCATGCCAATTGATTGTAGATAAGAGAACACTTTTTGATGTTCGGGGTGTGGGCCGTAATTTTCCAGTGCAGCTTCATTTTCAAATCTGACAGTCAAGCCAACATTATACCCCTTACTTCTTGTTGAAAAATTATGCCCTTGTTGAATGTCCAAAATGCCTGGAATTAATTCTTTTAATGCGAGCGTCCTCCGAATTAATTCATCTTTCTCTTCTTTTGACGTTTGCGTACTAAATTTGACTAATACAATATGTTCAATCATAATTATACCCCTTCCTTACTGCATTTTCTTATTTAGGGTATCTTTTTCAAAGCCAGCAATTTTCTTATATCCGCCTATAATCTCTTCCAATTCCTGCCCTGAAATGACATCATGAATATGTTCAAAGCCTTCAGGGGCACGTTCCTCTGCAATTTGCATCACATGCTCTGGCCCGTTTTTGCGATTACTTCGCACAATATTGGCTGTCGCTGTTAACCGTTTTTCTTCGTATGCTTTTAAAATATGCTCCGCACTCGAATTCGAATGTTCTAGGAGTGCTTGTTCCAATTCATCGGCATCGAGTATCGCTTGGGAAGCACCATTAGATCCGATTGGATACATTGGATGTGCAGCATCACCAAGTAATGTCACGCGGCCAAATGTCCATTGTGCTACAGGATCGCGGTCAACCATTGGAAACTCATAGACCGATTCTGTTTGCTCAATCAGTTCAGGAACGTTCAGCCAGCCGAAATTCCATGTGGCAAAATCAGATGCGAATTTCTCTTTATCTATTTTCTGATTCCAATCAGCTTTTGTCGGCGCTTCACCACCGACCGTTAATTCTGCAATCCAATTGACAAGGGATCTTCCATTTGCCATTTCAGGATCGACAGGGTACGTGACGAATTTCTGATCTTGAAACCCGGCCATAATCATCGATTTCCCAGTTAAAAACGAGGAAGACTCTGTCAAACCACGCCATAAAATCCGTCCACTGAAAATTGGTTCCCCTTCGTTCGGGTAAAAAGTTTTACGTACTACCGAATGGATTCCATCTGCGGCAATCATAATGTCAGCATTGTATGTACCTAACCGTTCCCCAGTTTTCTTATTTTCAAAATGCGCTTCCACCCTGTCTTCATGATTTTCAAATGAAGTAAGGCGATGTCCCGTATGTACAGCTCCTTCACCAAGGCGTTTTTTTACCGTTTCTAATAATAACATTTGCAGCTTTCCGCGGTGAATCGAATATTGTGGCCAATGATAACCAGCATAAAGACCTCTTGGTTCCTGCCATATTTGCTTACCATATTTATTAACATAGATAAGTTCTGCTGTTGGTACACCAATCTTCGCAAGATCTTCCGCTAAACCTAAATCAGTCAAAACCCTGACCGCATGTGGCAACAGATTGATTCCAACGCCTAGTGCTTTAATGTTTTCCACACTTTCAAATACTTTAACCGATACACCAGCACGATGAAGTTTAAGGGCAGTTACAAGACCACCAATTCCACCACCAGCGACGATAGCTGTTTTTATATCCGACATACATATCCCCCCGCAAATCAACAAAAAATTTATACTACTCACCATTATTACATAACCGAACAGTGCCTGTCACTACCCGAATTTTGTCGAATAACATTTATAGTGATACGGCTTTAAGTGTTGCGGCTAGTTTCGCCTCCCAGGTGCTCTCCAGACTTCCTGACGCCTCCGTTCAATAGGACAAATACAGGTTAAATAGAAAAGACTACAGAATTAATGTTAACTATAACTCTAGTAGCCTCAATATATAAGTTTTTTTAATAAAGCAAGTTCCTACCTTCGACAAATTTTGACAAAAAACAAGGTGTGATAGGCACTTAGAATAGTCCTCGAATCCAGTCAAGTATTGTAGTGAGTATGTTCCCTATAGATTGAAAGATGCGTGTAAATATATTTTTACTTTCATCTTCAACTTCATCTTCATCATCTACTGATTCTTCTTTGTTTTCTTCTTCTAATTTTTCTACGGTTTTTCCAGATTTGCTGCCTTCTTCTTTTTTCTCGTTTAAGTTAAGTGATGCATTAATTTTATCCGTATTAACTTCAGAGGCAGTTTCTCGTTTACCAACTCCGGCTGATTTTTCTGCAGATGTTTTGTTGGTATCTTCCCTCGATTTATCTTCCTCCAACATACGATCATCGGATTTCTTCTCCGTTTGCTCTGGTTTCTGATCTTCTGCATCAATATTTCCTTGCTCCTTCACATCTGAATCCACAACGGTATCCGCTTCTGACTCCGTAACAGCTCGCTTACTTTCCTTTTTCTCAGAGGTATTTGGGACCTGAATGCTATTTTCATCTGCTATCGATTTATCATTTGTTTTACCCTGTTCGACAACAACTTCTTCTTCATCCAAAACAGGTTCGTCTACCGCCGTCCGCGCTTTAAGGAATGTGCCCTCTGACACATTACCAAATCTATCTTCGGTGTACAGTGAAAACGTATATTCCGTATCGGCTTCCAATTCTTCTGCACGATATATTGCCTCATTATCACTTGTTAAAGCTGTTACATAGGAATCATTCACATATAAACTCACTTCAGAAAAATCCTCATCTGTCGGGTTTTCCCAGCTTACCAAAAGTGAATCAGGGCTAGATTCAGTCAACTGCAGATTCGTAACTTCCCCGGGAGCTGTTTGATCATCTGGTTTATACGTAATAAACCCATGACCATAAAGAGTATCTCTTCCCGCACTCCCTAAATCTTGAACATGATAAATTAGTTCGGCTCGAAGCTCGCTACTTGTCATTCCAGGGTATTTTTGCTTCAAAATTGCAAGCATTCCTGCTATATGTGGGGAAGCTTGTGATGTTCCACTGCTTGTCCCATATGAATCATTTAAATAAGTGCTAATAATATTGATTCCCGGTGCAGAAAATTCCACCTCTGGGCCTGTTGAAGAAAATCCAGCGATATTCAAACGGCCGTCTACTGCAGAAACCCCAATGACGCTATCATATTTTGCCGGGTAGGTGACACTGTTTCCATTATTTCCACTTACACCAACAATCAATATTCCTGAATCATAGGCTTTTTTCAACAAATTTTGCATTGATTCACTGCTTGTATCTGTATCTAAGGAAAGATTGATAATATTCATATTATTGTTCATCGACCATTCAATTGCTTCCAATAAATCTGTCAATGTCCCCTCACCATTAGCATCCAAAGCCTTTACTGCATAAAGATTTACGTCAGGTGCAACCCCAACTATGCCGAAATCATTTCGCTTTGAACCGATAATGCCGGCTACATGTGTCCCGTGCCCACTATCATCCAGCCATTCTTCGGTATAATCAACAGTTGAAGTTCCACCAGATATTGTCAAATCCGTATGTGGAGATATCCCTGTATCAATAATGGCTACATTAACATTTTTACCGGTAAAACCCTCTTCCCATGCAGAATCTATACCGGTCGATATAATATTCCATTGTTCCATTTCTTTTAAAGTATTCGCGTCTGGAACTTCGGTAATTGTTTCCGTATTAGTTGATAATTCGACTGCCGTATTTTCCTCTATGTAAGTAATATTGGAACTTTCATAAAGTCCAGCCAATGCATTACGATTGATAGTTACAGCAATTGCAGGTATTCTTGTAAATTCATAATCTATTTCACTACTTTTCTCCATAATTAGCTGTTTACCGACTTTATTTTCATATCCAATAACTGCCTCAACCCCATCACTTGCAAAAGCATTGACTGGAGTAAGGGAAACGATCATAAGTAAAACTAAAAGCAACAGATGACATAACCTCGATTTGAACAATTCTACTATCACCCTCTCTATTAGACCTACTTAACTGAATTCTATCAGTAATAGCGGTGCCTGTCACTCCTCGAATTGTGCCGAATTCTAGTTAATCCCATAAAAAAACACAGGGTACTATTGTGAATCTATAACTTTTCCTAATCCCTTTATTTTTTATAGTTCTATTTTGATTAATAGTTAAGATAAGATTTAATACCCGTTTTTAATTTAAGTGAAACAGATTAAATCTAATTTCCACCTGTAAATCATTCGACATAATTCGGGAAGTGACAATATTCAATAATGGAGGCGACCGATTAGGAGCGATTAGACTGGACTGCACCGTGGGAGATAAAGGAAACACGGCGAACGAAGTGAGTCGATGTTGACTTATCGAACGGAGGTGTCAGGAAGTCTAATCGCTCTTGGGAGCAGGAACTAGCCACAACTCGTATAGTCGCCCCACTCTAAACAGAATTCGACATAGTTCATGAAGCGACAGGCACTGTTCGTTTTTTTAATGCTTAGCTTTACAATATTTTTTCAATGTGGTACTGTTTATTTAGAAAATTGCATAACTATGTAGCGCTAGGGGAGCTGTTTAAACGGCTGAGAAGAACTGTTTTGTTCTGACCCTTTGAACCCGAACTAGATAATACTAGCGTGGGGAAGTGCGGTCGACCGTGTATATCAATATTTTTTATGATGATAAATACAATGAGACTGCATTCCCTACAGGGGGATGCAGTTTTTTTTATAGAGAAAAATATAAAACAGGAGGAATGTAAGATGGTTAATCAAAGTCAAGCATGTACAAAAAGTGATATTGCAGGTGCAAGTTTTTCCATCCATCCGATGAGTGATCAATTCATTGAGATTATCAAGGGAGCCTTAAAAGAGGTTGATACGTCAAAGGTACATCTCAAAACAGATGATATCACGACAACTGTAAGGGGAAAGCTCGTCCATGTATTTGACGTAACAAAAGCAGCTTTTATCCATGCAGCAAAAACCGGAGAACATGTCGCATTTCAGGCAACTTATTCTCTTGGCTGCCCTGGTGACTCCCAAGGTGAGGCATATATGGATGCGGATGAAACACCGCTAAATTCCAATGATGTAAAAGATATCAAACAACCTGTCGCATCCAAATTTTCACTTTACCCTCTAGGCGGTGGAGATTATATGGATGTAATCTACGCGCAAATAGAAGCAATGAAAAAACATGTTACCGTCTCACCAGCGCATTATTCAACACGTCTTGATGGTGAAGCAGTAGCCATTTTTGATGGATTGGAAAATGTTTTTCAGGCAACCGTTGAAGGTGGATCAAGTCATACCGTGATGACTGTCTCCATCTCAGCAAACAGCCCTTCACATAAAGGTGAGACAAAGAATGACTAATTGGCGTTTTAAAGAGATTGTTGTCATGGCAGCCTTATCCGTTGTTTTTGGTGTTGTCTACTTAGCATTTTTGCCGCTTGGTGGAGTCCTAGCAGGAATTTTTGGACCAATAGGCTATGATTTCATTTTCGGTATTTGGTTTATCGTTTCCATTATTGCCGCCTATATTATACGAAAACCCGGTGCGGCATTCTTATCAGAAACCATTGCCGCGATGGTCGAAGTATTAATTGGAAACGCTATTGGTCCAATGCTGATTGTTACCGGGATGGTTCAAGGTATTGGTGCAGAAGCAGTATTTGCTGCAACCCGTTGGAAAAATTATTCGACATGGGTACTGATGGCTGCAGGGGTTGGATCCGCTGTAACTAGTTTTATCTATGGATATTTCATGAGTGGCTACGCTGCACTCGCACCTGGATACGTGACGGCGATGTTTATTGTACGTATGATCAGTGGTGCATTAATCGCTGGATTACTCGGAAAAGCATTGAGTGATGGACTTGCGCAAACCGGTGTCCTATCAAGCTTTGCCTTAGGAAAAGAATATCGAAAGAGGAAAGCCGCATGAAGCCTTTTGTAGAAGTGTGTGATCTCAGCTTACGATTTGAAACGAATCAAAAGAATATTTTTTCGAATATAAATTTTGAACTTTATCAAGGTGAAACTGTCTTGTTGCTCGGACCAAGTGGTAGTGGGAAAAGTACATTAACTTCCTGTTTAAACGGGATTTTCCCACGGGAGTTGGATGGTGAGATGGACGGGGATATTTTTATCGATGGCAGAAAGGTATCTGATTACAAGCCCGGCGAATTAAGCAAGAAAGTTGGCGTGGTTTTCCAAGATCCAGAAACACAGTTCTGCATGCTTACTGTTGAGGATGAAGTCGCTTTTGGATTGGAGAATATCGGAGTACCTCATGTTGAAATGGAAGCAAAAATCGATGATGTCTTATCACTTGTTCATCTGTCGGAATTCAAGGAATCCAACGTATCAACACTATCCGGTGGGCAAAAGCAAAAACTTGCGCTCGCCTGCATCCTTGCATTGGATCCATCCTTGATTATTTTGGATGAACCGACAGCGAACCTGGATCCAATTGCAACAAAGGACGTCATTCAAACAATCAACATGTTAAAGAAAAAAATGTCATTCGGGCTGATTATTATTGAACATAAGCTTGATGGCTGGACAGATTTAGCGGAGCGATGTCTTCTATTAAACCGTCGTGGGGAAATTTTTTATGATGGTTCATTACGTGAAGCAATAAGAGATCAGCGCCTGCAATTGGCGGAGCAAGGCATATGGCTTCCGAAGATTTCACAATATCTTTTGGAAAACAATCCAGAACTAATAGACCTTCCACTTACTGTCGAGGAATTTACCGAGTATCCTTCCAAATGGGGCTATATTGAACAGGAAAAATCTAAGCAGAATCTCCCTGTTCAGGTGAACCCTATCTTGGAAACGCGCAATCTTTCCTGGTCTGCAAAGAAACGCGAGATTGTAAAGAATGTTTCGCTTACATTTTACGAGGGGGAGTTCGTCGCAATTGTTGGCGCAAATGGTAGTGGAAAAACCTCCCTCTCCCGCATACTGGCTGGCATTCAAAAGCCAGATTGTGGCAATACTCTCTTAAAAGGAAAGCCATTAAATGAATGGAAAGAATCACTGCTACGACAGGAAATTGGCTATGTTTTTCAAAATCCTGAACATCAATTCATTACAAACTCGGTCTATGATGAGGTTGCTTTTAGTTTAAAAATTAAAAATATATCTGTCGAAGCTATCCAAGATAAAGTTCATCTGATTCTGGAAGCCTTTGGATTGCTCGAGCTTAAAGATGAACATCCATTTTCCATCAGCCAAGGGCAAAAGCGCCGGCTGAGTGTTGCAACGATGATTGTTGATGACCAATCCTTCCTGTTGCTGGATGAGCCTACATTCGGACAGGATGCCAATTCCAATGCAGAACTGATGCATCTTTTACAGCAACGCCATCAATCAAATTCAACAATTATCATGATTACCCATGATATGGAAATCGTTGACCACTATGCAACAAGGGTCATCGTGATTAATAACGGTAAGGTTGTTGCTGATACCCCACCTGACCGGTTATGGGAAATGGATTCTCGCAAACTGAAAGAATGGCAACTTGAACTTCCTGTTCGTGTCCAAATTCAAAACATATATGAAAAGGAAAAGGATGCTTATTATGTTTTTACAACGTCTTAATCCAAGTATAAAAGCATTGACAATTATGATACTCGTTGTTTTGCTGGCATTCATTTTTGAACCAATGACTCCGTTGCTATTTTTAATATGGACGGTATCAATTACATTTATTTTTGGTAAAGTCAATTTCAAAAAATATGCGCTTTATTTTATTCCTTTTGTTATTTTTTCCTTTGGAATGCTATGGACATCCGTTGTCTTTGCCGATACACCGAAAAACCAGGATGAAATTGTCGTATTACTGGGCATGGCGTATCCACGGGAAACACTGCTCACTGCACTGGCACTTTCCATCAGGGTATTGAACGTTGCAGCACTCTCACTGCTGTTTGTTTTCACAACAAATATTGTCCATTTCATATTAAGTATGATGCAGCAATTGAGGTTGCCGCCTAAGATTGCCTATGCTGTATTAGCTGGTTATCGTTTCCTGCCCATGATGCGTGATGAAATAAAACTTATTCATGATGCCCATCGAATACGTGGTGTCAATCAGGCTAAAACTGTAACGGAAAAATGGAATAACTATAAACGCTATTCCATCCCGTTGCTTGCAAGCGCCATCCGAAAAGCAGAAAGAACAGCAATCGCAATGGAATCAAAAGGATTCACAGGTGATAAAAACCGAACCTTTTATCGCCAATTTACGGTCAAGAAAACAGACTGGCTTTTCCCACTCATCATGCTAACCGGATTTCTCGCCGCACTTCTCGCCTCTTGAGGAAGCGTGGGAACGGTTCTTTTGCTTCCAATGGGATCTGACTTGGCGTGTAGCGCATGATGCGTTTCTATTTCTTTAAGATTGCTCTAGTCGGGATCAGATTGTTTATTCTAATTTGGACTCGCCCTAGCAAGAGTGTCGTAAATAAAAATTAAACGCCAACACTATCTAAATCCAGATTAGTGTTGGCGTTTATTAATTTATTTTGGTTGAATATGGAAGCAAGAGAACCGTCCACATTCTTCCTCAATCGGCGGCGTATGTAATTCCGGCGTCTTTACGTGCTGCTTCGAGAACATCTACTACGGTCTTTGTATAATCCAATAGATCGTAGCAGCGTTCAAAGTCTTTGGCTTCGTATATTTTTTGAAACGCAGCTACTTCATAATAGAGGCGATTCGATTTCGTTTGTGCGTTCAGCCTTACTTCTCTCTTGCCAATTGTAACGATAACCTCCTGACAGCCATTTGCGCCATTTACGACATTCAGATAGCCCTTCTCCCCCTGGATCATCGCAAAGTTCATACTCTGTGTATCTTTAGCACCAGAACATTCTGCAATAAAATCAGGGTACTTCATGACTGCAATCCCTGACGTATCAATGCCATTTGCATGCTTATTTGCCGTATAGCTGACCGATTCCGGGACACCAAAAAGATTCATGACAAAGTGAAAATTATAAACATTGATATCCACTAACGCACCACCGGAAAATTCCGGGTTAAAGACATTAGGTGTTTCGCCATTCAGCAATTTTTCATATCTGCTGGAAAACTGACTATAATTACATTGAATTAACTTAATTGGTCCGAGACTGCTAATATACTCTCGGATTAATTTATAATTCGGCATATGTATCGTGGAAATAGCTTCAAAAATCATAAGCTGCTTTTCCTTTGCCAGCTCGATTAACTCCTCCGCTTCTCTTGCAGTTGACGTAAACGGTTTTTCAACAATTACATTTTTACCATGTTGCAGTGCTAGGTATGCCTGTTCAAAATGCAAACTATTCGGTGATGCAATATAAATAAAATCAATCGCCGTATTCTCCATCATTTCATCCATATCCGTATAAATAGCCGAGATCTCAAACTTATCCGCCAACATCTCAGCCGTCTCCTCTTTTCTAGAGTAAACAGCTATACACTGTGCACCATCAACATCTTCAACCGCTGACAAAAATAACTCTACGATACTCCCCGTTCCAATCGTTGCTATATTCAAATTGGCCACCCCTCATTCATTTATATTCTGAATCAATTCTAACATGGATAGGAAGCATGGGGACGGTTCTTTTGCTTCCGCATCTTATCCAATCATATATTTGTATAAAGTATGAATCATTCTATTGTTATATTATAATTACTCATACGTTTAAAACTGAATAAAGAGGAGGCTAACAATATGATTCGGCTAGCGACGATAAGAGATTTAAATACGATTATAAGGATTGCCAATAAAACGATACAGGTAATGAATGCGGAAGGTAGCGATCAGTGGGATGACACATATCCTACAGGTGAGCATTTTTCTGAGGATATATACCATTCTTCTTTATTTGTTTATGAGGGTGCTGGTAATATTTTAGGATTTATAACGGCTAATCAAAATATTGCACCAGAGTATAATGAGCTGGTTTGGAGACTTTCCAATAATGAATGTGGTACATTTCATCGCTTAACCGTTGATCCGATGTATCGCAAATCAAATGTTGCGACAGAACTAATTACATTTACGGAGGAGTACTTTAAAAAATTTGGACTGACTGGCATGAAAATTGATACATATTCTCTTAATGAGAAAGCACAGCGTTTATTTACACGGATCGGTTATCAAAAGGTCGGCGAATATTATTTGGAAGAACGGGACTTGCCTTTTTGGGGATTTGAAAAGCGACTGGAATAGCATAGTGGAAACGTGAAACAGCGAACAGCATCCCGCTGTTCGCCATTCAATCTTTCCTTCACTCAGGATATATACTGCCTTAATCCATAGGCTACTCCACCTTCACTACAATTTGTCGTTATAAAGGTAGCCTGCTCTTTCACCACTTCTTCAGCATTTCCCATTGCTATCGAGATCCCGGCAACGTTGAACATGGAAAGGTCATTTAAATTATCACCAATCGCCACTGTATTTTCTATCGGCACTCCGAAGTGATTTGCAATGAATTGTAGTGCATTCCCTTTGCTTGATTCACGGTTGCCTATCTCGAGCTTTTGCTGGCCAGAGGTGGTAATCGATATATCCTTTCTTTCTTGTAAATTTCCACGAAGCTTTAGGAGCTTCTCCTTGTCGAAGGATAGAATAAATATTTTATATACTTCCAACGGCTTATAATCTATGCTTCGGTAGTTTGGGACAAAGGTCAAACCGTTCTGCTCGTATTGAATCTCAACAATTCGATTAGCCGCTTCCACTTCCAAGTCAGCATCCAGTCCATGCAAACGTTTAATTTCCTTGTTTAGAAGTTCTCTCCCGCCTTCTTCGACATATACCCCTTTATTCGTATAAAGCTCATAATATAATTTATCTCCATCAAGAATGTCCATCAATTCTCCGATAACTTCCGGTTCCAGATATAGATTCTGAAGTATTTTATCAGAATCAAAGGCAACAGCACCGTTCCCAGTTATAATCGGACAATCAAGCATAGCATCTTGCAAAATCTGTTTCGTATCATGCAGCGAACGACCAGAGGAAATGACAATGATATCTCCCCTGCCTTGCACCTTGAGTATTGCATCTCTATTTTCATTGCTGATCGAACCATCCTCCGACAACAACGTACCATCCAAATCTATCGCAATTAACTTCATTATCTTACCTCCCACAGCACTACAATTAATTACCCTAACTATACCAGAAAGGAAGCACGGGGACGGTTCCAAGGTGTGAACAGGGTCTGTTAGGGGTATTAGAGAAAGAATAATACTTTTTAATAGGAGCGCTGCCATGAAAAGGAATAGAAAGGGCTGTCATAAAAAGCGCTGGTGGATTTTGGGTGTGCTTGTGGTTACTTACATAATGGTTCTCATTTATTACCAGCAGAAACCTTTACCCGAAGGCATTTCCTATGCGGGTGATACCCATTTACTTGCCGAGGATGAGGTTGAATTTCTATATGATTTGACCTACCAGAAAAATGGGAAGGAGATTTATGATCATCATATTTTCGATGAAGTGTTTAAAACGATCGAACAAGCAGAGGAATTTTTGATTATTGACATGTTTATGGTCAATGAAGTTTCCGATGAGAGTAGAGATTTCCCGAAGTTAAGTTCTGCCTTTTCACAGAAAATCCGCGATCAAATGCGAGCATATCCAGATTTGAAAGTTATATTCATTACGGATGACCTCAATACTACATATAGCTCGCATGAGGCGCAGCACATCGATTATTTAGCAGAACTTGGAGCGGAAGTTATCTATACCGATCTGGACAAGCTTCGTGATCCAAACCTGCTTTACTCCGGCGTTTGGCGAATGTTTATTCAATGGTTCGGACAGGAGGGGAATGGATGGCTACCAAATCCGATGGGCGAAACGTCACCAGACGTGACAGTACGGTCCTACTTACAATTAATGAATATTAAGGCAAACCACCGGAAAGCAATCGTGACGGAAGATCATGGACTGGTTCTCTCGGCTAACGCCCATGACGCTAGTGGGTATCATTCAAATATTGGCATTAAGGTTACCGGTTCGATTTTAAAAGATTTGGTTGAATCTGAACGGGCTGTTGCTGCATTTTCAGGTGGGGACATTAATGCGTTCCCATCAAAGAAGGAGTTAAATGCATTAATTCCGGCTCCCTCCAAACGAGAACATACGGCAATGATTGAAGCTCAAATTGTCACAGAAGGTAAAATAGAAGAAGCCTTAATGGATGCGTTTGAACAAACGAATGCAGGTGATGTCATTTGGATTGGTATGTTTTACTTGGCTGATCGAGATGTGGTCGACGCCATTGAAAAGGCTGCAGAACGGAATGTCGAGATTCGCCTTATTTTAGATCCAAATGAGAATGCTTTTGGTTCAGAGAAAATCGGCTTGCCGAATATCCCGATTGCCAAGGAACTATTAAAGGGTTCGAATCAAAATATAACGATACGGTGGTATAACACGAATAAGGAGCAGTACCATTCAAAAATAGCCTATTTCAATCTTGGTGAAAAAAGCCATGTCATAGCAGGCTCCACGAATTTCACATCACGAAATCTTGATAATTATAATTTGGAAAATAACATCAGCATTCTTGCACCGTCAGATAGTGAATTCATTCAAGATATTGACAACTATTTCAAGCGAATATGGCATAACAAAGACGGAGATTTCACGGTTAATTACGAAAAAAACGAAGACGGACTCACACCAATCAAATATGGAATTTACTGGATTCAGAAAACATTACGTTTCACGACATATTAAGGAAGCACGGGGCTTCCATTTTCGTGCATTTGGAAGCAGGAGAACCGCTCCCCATGCTTCCAAGTTTATAAAATAGAAAATTAGGTTATACAGTATAATACATCACGAAAAAAGGAGAGATACAACATGGGATTTATTTGGAGTTTAATTATAGGTGGTATTCTAGGTTGGATCGGTAGTTTAATTGTAGGAAAGGATATACCAGGTGGAATTATTGGTAATATTATTGCAGGTTTTATTGGTGCTTGGCTTGGTTCTGCAATATTAGGAAGTTGGGGACCAGAAATAGGCGATTTCTTTATTATCCCGGCCTTAATTGGTGCAATTATTTTGATCTTCATTGTAAGTATGATCATGAAAGCTATGAGAAAAAGTGCTTAATAAATAAAGCATGGGGCCGGTTCTTTTGCTTCCGAAAGAAAAAGGAAGCAGGAGAACCGTCCCCATGCTTCCATTATTTATTGTTCTATATAGACGTTTTTTAATTGCAATAATTGTGTTGGTAGTTGTGTTAGTCCTTTGACTTCGTTGCGTACGCCCAGTAAGTATTCTTGGTGTAAAAGGTATACGAATGGTGCGATTTCTACTAGTTTTTCTTGTGCCTGACTATATAATTCCAATCGTTTATCTGGATCGGCAGTTTGTCTTGCTTCATCCAAATAGGTATCTAATTCCTCGTCTACCGTGAATGTACGGTTACCCGGTGCTCCAAGATTATCGGAGTGGAATAAGGGATACATCCCATTATCAGCGTCACCAGTAACAGTAGTCCAACCAAATACCATCATTTCATGTTCTCCATTTGCAGTTTCCTCAAGCATTGCTCCCCATTCCATGATTTCCACTTCTAAATCAATACCAATTTCGGCAAGTTGCGCTTGTACGTTTGTTGCTGTATCCACACGTTGGCGATCATCGTTTGACCAAATCGTTGCCGAAAAGCCATCGGGATATCCAGCTTCTTCTAATAATGCCTTTGCTTCATCCACATTATACTCCAGACCATCTAAGTCTTCATCATGTCCGAAAATTCCTGGTGCAAGTGGTCCTTTCGCAGGGATTCCAACACCATCATATATCCCATTAATAATTTCCTCTTTATCGATTGCCATCGAAATTGCCTGACGTACGCGAACATCATTAAATGGTTCTTTTTCCATATTAAATCCGATATATGCTAAGGATGAGCTTTCCTGACGCCCGACATTCAATTCATCTGTATTTTCAACTTGTTCCACATCAGATGGACTAAGTGGTGTGATGACATGTGAATCTCCTGTAGTTAACTCGGAAATTCGTGTTAGATCTTCTGCCACTACCTTGAACGTTACCGTGTCAAGTAAAGCTGGTTCACCCCAGTAATTTTCGTTATTGGCTAATTTAACTGACTGACCAGTATTCCATTTCTCAAACTGGAATGGCCCTGTACCAATAGGATTTTCATTAATCACTGTTCCTGGCTGTTCCCCGTTTTCCATTGCAGCATAATCTTCTTCAATTTGCTCCATTGATACCATTTGACCACCAGGATGTGCTAAGTGTGCTGGTAATGGCGCAAAAGGAAAGTCAGTAATAAATCTTACTGTATAATCATCAACAATCTCTACCTCGGTTACCATATCATACATAAATGCGACTGGAGACCCAATGTCAGGATCAAGAATACGCTCGATATTTGCCTTTACTACTTCCCCATTAAATACTGATCCGTCATGGTATGTAATGCCTTCACGAAGTTTAAATTCCCATTTGGTATCATCAATTTGTTCCCAGCTTTCTGCAAGACTTGGTTGCAGTTCCATATTTTCATCCTGGGTGACTAGATTTTCAAAAATATTAATTCTTACATTCGCTGATGGTGTATCATTTGTTGCATGTGGATCCAATGATACCGCATCTGCTTGTGTCGCGATTACTAAATCTCCACCTTGACTGCCGCCTTCTCCCTGTTCCGCATTGTCATCATTAGGACTTTCATCCGGTTCACCTGCACATGCGACGAGCAATAAACTAAGTATTACTAGAAATGCTGTAACTAAAAAAGATCTATTCCATGTTCTCATAATGTTTTCCCTCTTTTTCTGTAGTTTAGAATGTAAAGCTTGTATTCTCATCCAGATTAAAAATAAACTCCTTTAGTAAATCTTTAGTTGCCATTAGGTCTGCCATGCTAACCATTTCGACCGGTGAATGGGCGTTACGTGATGGAATGGATAATACACCTGTTGGGATTCCTTTATTTGCCAGGGCAATCGCACCACCATCCGTACCAATGCCAGGGAAAACTTCCAATTGATATGCAATATTCGCTTTGATGGCTACCTTTTTCAATACATCTGTCATGGCCTTCTGCACTAGTAAACTAAAGTCCATAATCTTAATCCCGGTTCCAGCACCTAGGAATAAGGTTTGGTCCATTGTTTCCTCAGGAGTATCGCTGACCGCTGTTGTATCAATCGCAATTGCTAAATCGACATCAGGCAATTGATTAATTGCTGTTTGTGCACCACGTAATCCAACTTCTTCCTGAACGGTAAATAAAAAGACAAGTTCGCCGGCAAAATCTTTTTGGTGAACTTCATTTAATACGGATAAAAGTACGGCACAACCTGCACGGTCATCAAGGGCCTTTCCAACGATCATCTGTTTTTCTTTCGGTCCAATCAACTTAGGTTCTGTTGCCCATGTAACCGGTGTACCAATCTCAACACCCATATTCAGTGCTTCCTCCATCGACGTTGCGCCAATGTCTATGTACAACTTCGTATGTGCACGAACCTTTTGTGGATCATCAAATTTCATAAAATGTGCCGACATCGTACCAATCACACCATCTAGTTCGTTGCCGGAGCCAAGTACTTTTACCGGCTGTGCCAATAGAATACGATCATCATGTCCTCCAAGCTTTTCAAAACGAAGCAATCCATTCTCTTCTATCTTTTTAACAATGAATCCAACCTCATCCATATGTGCGGTCAAAAGTGTCACAGGTCCCCGACGCAACCCCGTCTTCCGTGCAATCACATTTCCCATCGCATCAACTTGAACATGATCGACTTTATCTTGCACATAATCCCGAATATAATAAGCGACATTCTGTTCATACCCACAAGGCCCATGTAACTTACTAAGTTGTTTAACATGCTCGTCCATCCTTATATCCCCTATCCGCATTTATGTTTATGTATTCAAAATTTTTACTATAAAACACTGTTAGTAGCCAAATTTCGACAATATTCTTCATTTTATACCCAAGCATCTCCCGAATCAAGTAGGAAGCATGGGGACGCTTCCATTTTTGACAGAATTGTCCGTATTTAGCAGTTATATTCAATAAGTTTAAGGATTTTGGCCTTGTGGGGTTTGCTAAACTGTTTAATGCTTGTATATCATGTAATACTACATAATATCGAATTTTCTAATAAGTTCTATATTTGGTAAAATTGTCATAGTACTTTTATCAATAGGCGAAACATTAAAGGGGGATTTTAAATGAAAAAGGGAAATTGGAAAGCAAAGATTACTGTATTCATTTCTATTATGCTGATTCTTGTGCTGGCTGCGTGTGGGTCAGATGAAGAAACAGATACGACAGACTCCACGGAAGGAGCAGAAAATACGGAGAGCAGTGAAAGCTCGGAAGCTTCAGCGGAGGTAGAGTTGGAAGATACATATACCGTTGTAAGTGATACGTCATTTGTTCCTTTCGAATTTTTGGAAGACGGTGAATATACTGGGTTTGATATTGATTTAATTCATGCGATTGCAGACGAAGCTGGATTTGAAATCGAGCTGGAGACAACGAATTTTGATGGCATAATCCCAGGATTGCAAACAGGTCAATTCGATATCGCCATCGCTGGAATCAGTATTACAGAGGAAAGAAAAAATGCGATCGATTACAGTGACCCATACTATGAATCCGGTTTAGCAATCGGGGTTGCAAGTGATAATGAGGATATTAATAGTATAGAAGATTTGGAAGGGAAAACAATTGCCACACGCTTAGGTTCGACAAGTGCAGCGTATATCGAGGAAAATATTGAAAGTGCTGAGGCAAATCAATACGAACAACTAGATCAAGCATATCTTTCTGTTGAGAATGGCAGCTCAGACGCGATTCTTTATGATGCACCGAACGTCAACTATTATATCCAAACACAAGGGGAAGACAGTTTGAAAGTAGTTGGGGATCTATACCAGGCTGAAGATTATGGTATTGCGATAACGAAAGGCAAAGAAGATCTCGTTGCAGCTATCAATGAAGCCTTAGCAAATTTAAGAGAAAATGGCAAATATGATGAAATCTATACAAAATGGTTTGGAGAACCGACCGAATAAAAAATTCACAGACGAAATGGATAAACAACTAGAGGTAATCTTCTAAGAAATTTAAAAGCTAAGGATTATCAATGTTTTTCCTGATGGTCCTTAGCTTTATTATGTGAGGTGGAACTATGGAAGGAAGATTTGATTGGGTAGGAGTTATTGATTTTCTGCCACAGCTCGGGACTGGACTTTATTATACGCTGTTAATTTCAGTCGTTGGACTTATAATTGGATTTATTTTAGGTGGTATCTTTGGATTTGGACGAATTGCCAAGAACAAAGTTATTTATGGGCTTTCATCTTTATATGTAGAAATCATTCGAGGGACTCCTGTATTGGTACAAGCAATTTGGATATTCTTCGCCCTCCCCTTAATCACAAATTATAATATGGATTCTGTGATGGCAGGGATTATCGTTATCGCATTAAATTCAGGTGCCTATATTGCAGAGATTGTGCGGGGATCTGTTCAGTCGATTGCAAAAGGACAAATGGAAGCTGGGCGTTCACTCGGTTTAAGTCACGGTCAAGCGATGCGCTATATTGTATGGCCGCAAGCTTTTAAGCGAATGATTCCCCCACTCGGAAACCAGTTTATTATCAGTATAAAAGATACATCGCTATTATCGGTTATACTTGTTCCGGAATTGATGTTTCAAGGGAGATTGGTTGCATCAAACTATTTTAATGCGGTAGAGATTTATACAATGGTTGCAGTGTTTTACTTGGCAATTACATTATCATTATCGTTTATCCTGCGTATTGTTGAAAGAAGGTTGGATATCAAATGATTATAGTAAAAGATTTACATAAAAAGTTTGGAAATAATGAAGTATTAAAAGGAATCGATTGCCATATCGAGCCACAGGAAGTTGTCTGTGTTATCGGTCCAAGTGGCTCGGGGAAAAGTACCTTCCTCCGTTGTCTGAATATGCTGGAGACAATTACAAGTGGTGATGTCGTTGTTGATGGTAAAAATTTAAGTGACTCTGAGACAAATATTAATATGGTACGTACCGAAATCGGCATGGTGTTTCAGCAGTTCAACCTATTTCCACATAAAAATGTGATTGAAAATATTATGCTTGCTCCACAGAAGGTAAGGAAAATTTCGGAAAAGGAATCAAGAGAACGAGGAATGAAGTTACTTGAGAAAGTTGGCTTATCAGATAAAGCAGAACAATTCCCATCCCAATTATCTGGCGGTCAACAGCAGCGGGTTGCCATTGCCAGAGCCCTTGCGATGGAGCCAAAAATGATGCTGTTTGATGAACCAACCTCCGCACTCGATCCCGAACTGGTCGGAGAAGTGCTTGAAGTGATGAAGCAACTTGCACTGGAAGGAATGACAATGGTCGTTGTAACACATGAAATGGGATTTGCAAAAGAAGTCGGCGACAGAGTCCTATTCATGGACGAAGGTGTCATCGTCGAACAAGGCGACCCAGACCAAGTCTTTACCAACCCACAATCCGACCGAACAAAGGAATTCCTAAACAAAATCTTATAATGACGGGAAGCATGGGGACGGTTCTCCTGCTTCCTTTTTTGCTATTTTGGAGATGTTGGAAGCAAGAGAACCGTCCCCGCGCTTCCATATAATGAAGGAGGTTAAATCATTGAATTCAATCATTGAGATGCGAAGTGTTTCATGGAAAAGACAGGGTGAGGAGATTTTATCGAATATTGATTGGGAAGTGTTGCATGGAGAACACTGGGCAATACTTGGGTTAAATGGGTCCGGTAAAACTTCACTACTAGATATGGTCAATGGATATATTTGGCCAACAAAAGGAATTGTCAATGTGCTTGGTCAACCTTTTGGGAAAACAGATATTAGGGAATTGAGGAAATCGATTGGTTGGGTCAGCTCCTCCCTTCAAGAGAAAATAGAGGATACAGAATACACGGAGTCTGTCGTTGTTAGTGGCAAATTTGCATCAATCGGATTGCATGAAAACCATACCAAGGAAGACTTTCAAAAAGCCTTGGAAATTATGGATAAGCTTGATTGCAGCCATTTGTCCGGTCGTACCTATCAAACATGTTCCCAAGGTGAAAAACAAAAACTCCTAATTGCACGAGGATTAATGGCTGCACCAGAATTGTTAATCCTTGATGAACCAACAAATGGTCTTGATTTTATTTCCCGCGAGGAATTAATGTCTTCCATAAATAGACTGGCAACTGAGGAAAATGCACCAACCATTATATTCGTAACCCATCATTTGGAGGAAATCACACCAGTTTTCACACATACGTTGCTGTTACGTCAAGGGCAAGTTTTTGATAAAGGGACGAGCCAGGATGTATTGACTAGTGAGCGCTTATCACGCTTCTTTAATAGAAGTGTTGGAGTAGAATGGCAAAATGAACGCCCATGGATGACCCTCCGCGACTAGAAGGAAGCATGGGGACTGTTATTCTGCTTCCACGAACTTCCTCTTTCTCCTATTTCACTTGTACATAAAAAAATGGAAGCAAGAGAACCGTCCCCCTCGCTTCTCAAATATCACGATGTTAGCGGATTTAAGCGGTTCTAAGCGGATGTGAGGAGTATATCTCCTTTTGTTAACGCTTACTTTAACTATTTCGGCGTTATACACATGACTTGTGTGAAATCCCTTGAAGTATAATTTGAGAGTGTTACGCTTATTACCGGTTCGAAAAAAAAGTTTTAAATAGGAGCGTATTCAATTTGAATAATCAACGAATTGCATTTTTAGGTGCAGGTAATATGGCGGAAGCAATTATCTCAGGTTTTGTACATTCAGGAAAAATGGAACCACAGCAAATCATCGTTACAAACCGAAGCAATGAAAATCGTTTGAACGAATTAAAAAATAAATATAACATCAAAGCAATAACTAAAGACCAATTGGACTATTCAACAATAGATATTTTTATTTTAGCAATGAAACCGAAGGATATAGATGGCGTCTTGGAAGACCTACGTGGGAAAATTACTGCGGATCAATTACTCATTTCTGTGTTGGCTGGAATTTCCACTTCTTATATGGAAGCTAATTTAAACGACCAGCAACGAGTCATCCGCGTAATGCCGAATACGTCAAGCATGATTCAGGAATCAGCAACTGCTGTTTCCCCTGGTAAGCATGTGGCAATGGAGCAGGTGATACTTGCTAAAGAACTAATGGAATGCATCGGTAAAGCTTATCTTATCGATGAAGAAATGATGGATATGTACACTGGCATTGCAGGTAGTGGCCCGGCTTATTTTTATAACTTGATGGAACATATCGAAGAAGTTGGCCATGAGGCAGGATTTGACCGTGAACTCGTACGGAAAATTGGTGCACAGACACTTTATGGTGCAGCAAAAATGATACTTGAACAAGAACAAACACCAACAGAACTCAGGAAAAATATTACGTCTCCAAATGGCACAACAGCAGCAGGCCTCGATGCGTTGAATAAACATGGCGGTGGAATGGCCATTATTGAAGCAGTAAAAAGTGCTGCTGCGCGTTCAAAGGAATTAAGCAAAGAACCTGAGGAAAAGTTAGCCCTTCAGAAATAAACGTCTAAAAATAAAAGAAAAAAATTATCAATGGAGTGAGTGATGGAATGACAAGTGATAAACAAAGGAAACGTATCGTAATCAAAATTGGAAGTAGTTCATTAACAAGTATGAACGGAGAATTAAGCCGCAGAAAATTGGAAAAGATAGTCGAAGAAGTTGTTCAATTAAAGGATGATGGGTACGATGTATTGCTCGTATCCTCAGGAGCCGTGGCAGCTGGTTATCGTAAGCTTGGCTGTTTAACCCGCCCAGAAGGTCTACCCGAAAAACAAGCTGCAGCATCTATTGGGCAAGGGTTACTGATTGAAACATATTCAGATCTCTTTATTTCCCATGGTTATGTAGCTTCACAAATATTAATTACTCGTAGTGATTTCTCAGACGAAAGCCGCTATGACAATGCTCGAAATACGATAAATGTCTTATTGGATCGTGGGATTGTTCCAATCGTAAATGAGAATGATACCATTACAATGGAATTCTTGAAATTCGGCGACAATGATACACTTTCAGCAAAAGTGGCTGGACTAATTGATGCAGATCAATTAATCATCCTTTCAGATATTGATGGACTATATGATAGTGATCCACGCAAAAATGAAAATGCAGAGCTTCTTACCAAAGTAAATGAAATCACTCCTGAAATTGAAGCAACTGCCGGGGAGCCCGGTAGCTCTGTTGGAACAGGTGGAATGAAGTCAAAAATCGAAGCAGTTAAAATTACGATGGCATCTGGAATTTCCTCCTTTATTGGAAAATCAAGTACAGCTGGTATTATTTACGATGCAGTCTATAACAATGCAGTTGGTACGTATTTTGAGCCTCAAGATACGATTAGTAATCTGAATCAGAAGAAACAGTGGATTGCGTTCAACTCTGGACCTGAAGGCGAAGTAACCATTAACCATTCGGCAACTGAATCAATTATCGAAAACCAAACAAGCTTGGAAACATCAGCAGTACACAGTGTTAATGGTCGTTTCAAAAAAGGTGCTGTTGTGAAGATTTTTGATATGAATGGTGACGAAATCGGTCTTGGCGTTGTGAATTACTCTTCCAAAGCATTGGATCAACTCGTTAATCAGGCAGATATTGATTTAGAAAAATACCAGAAAGCAGCAATTGAAAGCGAACAGCTCGTCTGCTTACTTGATACTAACGCGCTTGTAGGAGTATAAAAATTTCACAGGAGGAATTTGATGACAGTCATTAATAAAGTGAACGTCGAAGAACAGGCAATTCAGGCAAAAAAAGCAGCGAAGGTTTTATCTTTACTAACCACTGAAGAAAAAAATGAAGCACTGCTTATATTGGCTGATGTGCTGGACACGGAATATGAAACAATCTTAACGGCCAATAAAGAGGATTTGGAAAATGGCCAAAAAAAAGGCTATGATGACGCATATATGGATCGATTAACACTTACGAAAGAACGTGTGGAAGAGTTTGCCGAGGGGTTGCGTAATGTTGCAAAACTTGAAGATCCTACTGGAATCGTGAACTCTGATTGGACATTGGACAATGGATTGAACGTTCAAAAAATAACCGTCCCTCTTGGTGTGATCGGTATGATTTATGAAGCTCGTCCAAATGTGACAGTTGACGCAAGTGGATTAGCTTTAAAATCTGGAAACGCAATTGTTCTTAAGGGTGGCTCCTCTGCGATTAATTCGAATAAAAGAATCGTTGACGTCATCCATCGTGGTTTAGAAAAGACAAAAATACCAAAAGAAGCAGTACAATTTATCGCAAGTACCGACCGCGAAGCAACACAACAGTTGTTCACGATGAAAGAGCATATTGATGTGCTTATTCCACGTGGTGGTGGTTCATTGATTCAAGCAGTCGTTAACAATGCCACTGTACCTGTGTTGGAAACCGGTGTAGGAAATTGCCATGTTTACATTGATGCAGAAGCAGATGTTGAAAAAGCTTTAGCCATTCTTGTTAACGCGAAAACAGATCGTCCAGCTGTTTGTAATGCCGCTGAAACTGCAATTATTCATAAAGATTGGCTGGAAAAAAATAAAGATGCATTGATACAAACATTAAAAGAAAATAATATAGCCGTTCATGGTGATGAGCTGGCAGTAAAAGTATTACCAGGATCTGTGCCTGCCACGGAAAATGACTGGGTAAATGAATATTTGAGTACAGATATTGCAGTTAAAACAGTAAATAATGTGGAAGAAGCAATAGACCACATTGATGCCTATGGAACAAAACACTCTGAAGCAATAGTTACAGAAAATAAGGAAATAGCGCAAACATTTATGAAACTCGTCGATGCAGCAGCATTGTATCACAATGCATCAACCCGTTTCACCGATGGAAGTGCCCTTGGCTTCGGTGCCGAAATAGGAATCTCCACACAAAAACTGCACGCACGCGGCCCAATGGGATTACCAGCACTAACCACCATTAAATATATAATGAACGGCAACGGCCAAACAAGATAGGAAGCATGGGGACATTCCCCTGCTTCCTTTTTTTCTGTTCAGATAGCACAGAACAGTCCCCGTGCATACTTCCGCTTGCTTCAGATAGAACAGTTGGTTAATATTGATAGTAAGAATATTGAAGAGGAGCGTCCTAAATATATGAACTATATCGGATACATTGGAACTTACACAAAGAAAGATAGCAAGGGGATTTATTCTTTTGAGCTTGATACAGAGGAAGCGACAATAAAGAATGTCAACGTTGCGGCTACAATAGGTAGCCCAACTTATTTAAATATCACGGACGATAAGCAATTTCTTTATTCCGTCGCAAAGGAAGGAGAAAATGGTGGTGTTGCTGCCTATAGCATTGATCTATCTAGTGGTCAGTTGACTCTTTTGAACAAACAATTGACTCCTGGCGCAAATCCTTGTCATGTCAATACTGATCAAAGACATCACTACTTGTTCAGCACGAATTATCATAAAGGGACCGTTGATTCCTATTTAATTGAACAGGAAAAAGGAACGGTTAGTCCCCCTGTTTCAACAATCCAGCATAACGGAAGCGGCCCAGATCACAGGCAAGAAAAAGCACATACCCATTATTCAGGCATGACACCAGATGGGAAATACTTAGCAGCTATTGACCTTGGCAGTGATTTATTAGCTACCTACAGTGTCAGCAAAAAGGGCGAGTTGAATGAAGTAAGTCGATTGGATCTTCCGCCTGGAAGTGGTCCGAGACATCTTACATTTCATCCACAACTTAAATCAATTGCATACCTAGTCACCGAATTCAGTTCGCGTGTTATCGTATTAAACTATAATCCTGATCATGGGAGTTTCTCTATTCTGCAATCTGTAAAAACGATTCCTGAAGAATTTACTGAAAACAATCAAGGCAGCGCCATACACGTTTCATCAGACGGTAAGTTCGTTTATTCCGGAAATCGTGGACATAATAGTATTGCAGTGTTTAAGACAGAAGAACAAACTGGAGAACTCACCTTTGTGGAAAATACTTCTTCAGAAGGAGATTGGCCACGTGATTTCGTTTTAGACCCAACAGAAAAGTTTCTAATTGTAGCAAATCAAGAGTCCAACAATCTCGTCTTATTTTCAAGAGACACAGATACGGGAAAATTAACATTAGTAGAAAAAGATATAGCTGCTCCAGAACCTATTTGCCTTAAATTCTTGTAAAGTGAAGAAAACTAAAAAAGTTTAGCACAAATGTAAAAGAAGTTAACCACCTACTATAGATGGTTAACTTCTATTGGTTAGGAAGCATGGGGACGATTCTTCTGCTTCCTATTTGATGTGCATGGAAGCAAGAGAACCGGTCCAATGCTTCTTTATATCCAGGTTTGGGTCTTGCTATTCCATGTTTTAAAATACTCTTTTTCTTCCAGTATTGCTTGGTAAATCGGCGCTAAAAAGTTACCTATATGCTGCATGACTTGCGGAAATTCTAAGTTTTCCTCGTGCCCACTATCGCTTCGTGAATTCCTCCACTCGTCAACTCTTTCTTCATCTTCTATAAATGCTTGCGTAAATAGAGGTTGTTCTTTTTCTATAATGGTGCCTCTCCTTTGAAATGTTTCAAATACGGCCTCCAATAAAACTCGTCCATCAAAATCCTGTGTTTCCAGCAAGACATGCATATCATAGAATGGTTCTAGATTGTCTGTTAGAATGGAAGAAGATAGTATTTCTTCCACTTTTTCTGCCACTATTGTTTCTGTTGAATATGCCCAAATAACCGGTGCTTGCACATCTTGCCTGTCGGATAACACTGGATAATGCAATTTCTGCGGTTTTGGAACTACAAAATCACCAAAGCTGATGATCAATTGGACTATCTCTTTTTCACCTTTATATGTAGCTGGAATTTCAATATAAATCCCTTGATTGCATTGTTCTGCAATTATTCCGTTAGCATCAAACTCCACACCATCCGCTTCATACGCTCCGCTACATATCTTTCCAAATGCCTCCTTGATTGATTGCCTATCATTTGAAAGATAAGTGGCCAAAAATTCAATTTTCTTTGTCACCTTTTGATTCGATTTTCTCAAAGCGTATAAAAAATGATCACCTTTCAGCAAGAATTTTTCTCGGTAATTAGAGATTGATAGTCGGTATAAAAGCCGCCCTTGAATATACAGCAATACGGTGGAATTATTGTCTCCCCCAATTTCCCCAGCAATATTCTGTAAACTTTCATTGCTATGAACTGATATGTAATTAACTTCCTTCATGACTAATGCACCCCTTTTATTCGATTTCTATTTCTATCCTATATATATATATCTTATCGTCTCTATAGGAGTATAGTTAACTAGTAATATAAGGGACATTAGGATAATTTTGGAAATTAGAAGCATGGTGACGGTTCTCCTGCTTCCTTTTGGCTCCAAAATCTGTAGCATGAAGGCTGTTCTTTTAGCGGACAATCAATGTTTTTCGTATATAAAAGGCAAAATATGCAGCTTGTTGTGCTTTTTATATTATAGAGAAAGATAGCATTACAGGAAATAAATAACGTTCTATAATAGTGAAACGGAAAAGTTACATAAGTTACCATTTTTACTCTTGATAATGTCACGTGTCCTTGGCCATGTAGATGCGTAGACCATTCCCCTCCCCAGCGAACTAAAAAAAGGAAGCAGGAGAACCGCCCCCATGCTTCCGCCTAATTATACTGAACCTGTCTCTCTTTATCTTTTTCTTCATTATCCTTCTCTTTCTGTTTGATTTCTATCTTTTTAAATACATTATATGCAAGTGACATGATTAGTAGCGAACTGAAACTCCCACCGAAAACGAAAATAAGAATAGGTACAAATTGAAATAGCATTGTTAGTAATGCCAAGGATAAAATCATGACGATTGCATAATGTGGAAAGGTCAATCCAATAATTAAAGCATTCTTAATATAATGAAGCGTGCCTACTTTATAATGAACATATACTGGGAAAATAAAAACAATAATAATTCCATAGAGTAAAATAAAGCTGAATAGAACGACTCGCAAAATTTGAGTTAGCTGTGCAGGCAATAGATGCAAATTATCAAAGTAAACAAAAAGGATAGCTCCCCCAAATGCTAACACTAATCCGAGTAGATTCGACTTTATAAAATTGCTTCGATAAGCCTGCCAAAATACGTCAAAAACAGGAACATCCTCATCATTCCTAACCCATCTTCGGGTAACAGTAAATAATGCAACAGTAGCAGGCACTACCCCTAACAAAATTCCACCTAATAAAGAGAATAGGATCCATAATAGATTCACATACGCAAGTCTTGTAATCCACTCACTTAATCGATAAAACCCTCCCATTAAACCTGTATGTTCCATATATAATCTCCTCTTTTTCTACTCGTTATTAATCCTATCTCCTACCATTATAAACGATAACTGAATTATTTGTATATGTAATTTTTATACATTTCTGAAAAGGGCGATTCGTCCTATGTCTTAACATTTCCCGGGAAATATCGACAACTTACTTGTAACTTGTCGATTATGTTCGATAGACGAGGGCGTACGGAAAAATAATAGAAATAAATCTCCATCGAACGAACAAGCTTACCCAGCATCTATTATTGTTATGTAGAAATCAAATCAAAGTATCGGTATAATAGGGTTGATCTGTTACATAAGTTAAAGAGACCGTTAGTGCTAATACACTAACGGTCAATATAATAGCCCTTAAACGGTGCGGTTTACAATAGAGCAAAATTCCCACCCTAGTTGCTTGCCAGGCTCATAGGGTGGGAATTTATTTTGGACATTAAGATTCCAAATGAAATCATTAGAATTAGTGATTTAAATATCGTCATTAGTTATTAGCCATGAAAGCCTTCTTGTACAAGAATCCATCATTTTAGCAGTATTTTTCCCTTTGACTTTGAAGCAGGAGAACCGTCCCCATGCTTCCTTATAGTTCCTTCGATGAGAAGGGCAAAAACAATTTAATTCCCCGTTTATTCACTGGTAATAGTTTACTGTCTGCAACTAGATGACTGATGTATCCGGCTATACAGGTATAGAAAACACCTTCAATACCAAGAGATAGTTCCAATCTTGATGCAATGATTCCGAAGAAAATAACACCTACTATCGAGTGTGTATAGCTTCGATGGGAAACATAGGACGCAATTAAAATATAAATTCCAAGCAGTAGTAACCACACTTCCTGGAGAAAAACTCCTGCTGCAATTACCCCGATTCCTGTTATCATCAGCATATGCCTTTGCTTGATAAACGAAGATATAATTACCATTGCCAAACCAATGCCAATACCAAAATATCTGTCTGTAGCTGTTCCCTCATATAAACTGTAAATAATCATCAAAATTCCGATTAATTGTGCAGCAGATTGGATCACCTTATGGGAGAATGTTATTCTGGAGCTAAGTTTGCCATCGATATCCAGATCTGGCATTAATCCGGAAACAGTGCCCAATCCAACGAATAAGAAAGTTACACTCGTAGAAACATCCATATTATTTGCAACGACAAACCCCGTTGCCGCACCTATTGCAGCATGTGCAGTACCATTCATGATGACATAACCACCTTCTGACTTAATATTGTGGAGGGTTCTCCAACCAAATAAAAAAAGCCCATATATTTTTATAACCGGGCTTAAATTAAATTAAATTATGCTCGTCTTCTTTTTACGATATACACGATAATCAACATGACTGCAGCGAAACCAAGTACACTAAAGGCAAGGATCTTCTGCCCAGAAAAAGCATCTAGTTTAGTATTCGATGCAACTAGCTGGTCGGATGCCTCTTCATAGTCAGGCTGTGCAACCAGTTTCCATTCAGATTCCGGGTCATTTAATGGCAGTCTTTCTATCCCTTTATTGTGCATCGCTAAACGGTATGTTTCCATGAAATCATTATCCGCCGGCTCTTCCGCTTCTACATCAACCTCTGGTTCATATCCCAATGTAATCGCCACTTCTTCCGTGATTTCCTGTTGCTCCTCACCAATTATAGCGAAGTAACTTCCATCAACGACACTAACCCATGCATTATTGGATAGCATTTCCTCCAATGTCCATACTACCGGCTCCGTATCCTCTTCTTCCAAAACTTCTATTTCCTCTGTTACATTTTCTTCAATATCTTGACTTTCCTGCCACGTTGAATTACTGCCAGAATTGGTTGAATTGGATGCTGGGCTCTCCCAACTTCTTTCAGATGGAGTGGAATTATTTTTATGATTGCTATTATTGTTGGACGTTGATGGTTTCGCTTCCTCTTGTGAAACATTATTGTCCTCCAAATTTTCCTTTGATTCCGTTGGCTTTTTCGGTTGCTCTTCTTCTCTATCTTCCTGTGCATCTTTATCGGAAGACGAATCGAGTTTTTCATCCACGCTTTCTTCCGGTTCCGGCACGATAGGCTCTTCAACTTCCGGTTCAGGTATTGCCTCTGGTTCAGGTTCCTCTTCAACATTCTTTTCAGAAACCGGCTCTTCGGGTCCCAGCTCTTTAGCTGGAGGGATGTCTGATGAATTATCAGAAGTAGCCTGGACATGAACCACCGGACTTATCACACAAAGACTTAAGATTATTGTCAGGAGTAGAATGATATTTTTACTTTTCATAGGTCCTCCTAAATATTTACTAATTATGTAAAATACACCAATCGTTAAAATTGCTATTTCCATTATACTATATAAAGTCGAATAATAGGGAACCTTTTTTGGAAGCGTGGGGACGGTCTTTTGCTTCCTCTTCTTCTCACCCCCACACAAAAAAGGAAGCAGGAGAACCGTCCCCGTGCTTCCTTTAACAACTAAATATTCTTTGTTTTTGAGAAGGCGATCCCAATCAATCCTCCAATAATTGCTGGGAGAAGCCATCCCAATCCAATCGAGAAGAATGGTAGTTTTTCCATAAAAGGTGTAATTGTCTGTAATTCAAAGCCAAATGCAACCAGTCCATCATAAAAGCTTACAATTGCTGTAAACAGTATTGCCCCTCGATAAACAGCTGTTGATTCATGGAAAAGCTTATTCATAAATGTCAACAGAATCAAAACAATTGCTATTGGATAAATAAAGACAAGTACCGGAACAGAAAAACTAATAATCGTATTTAACCCTTGATTTGATATGATATAACTTGTAACGGTAACAAATAAGATAACCCATTTATATGGGATACTTGTTGTTTTTGTAAAAAATTCTCCTGACGCTACAACAAGGCCAACAGATGTCGTAAAGCATGCAAGTACAACGATTACTCCGAGTAATAGTACACCGAAATTACCAAAAATGATGCTTGAAGCACTGGACAAGAGTTCGCCACCATTCGTATATGTTTCATGTACAGCCATTTTTGTTCCAATCCAACCAAGAAAAGTATAAACAGCTGTTAGCCCAATACCCGCAATGATTCCTGCTTTTAACGTGGATTTGACTAAGTCCTGCTTCGTCTTAATACCACGATCTTTAAATGCATTTACAACGATAATTCCAAAAGCGAGCGCTGCTATTGCATCCATCGTCAAGTACCCTTCCACAAACCCGGTAAAAAACGGAGTGGCAGCATATTTTGCAGTTGGTAGCGAAAGAGTTGTATCCAGCATCAGGAAACTCCCAATACCGAGAGCTAAAATGGCCAGCAACAAAATTGGAGTCAAATACTTACCAATCTGATCGACCATTTTAGATGGATTTAAGCTGAAGATAAATACTAAAATAAAGAAAAGACTCGTAAAAATAAATAATGCGCTACTAGAATTCCCATCTAAAAAAGCTTCGAAACTCATTTCGTATGCAACAGTTGCTGCACGTGGAATGCCGAAAAAGGGGGCTATTGCCAGATAAACAATGGAGGTGAAAATAAGTCCGAACAATGGATGGACGCGATCTGCCAGTTCTCTTGCATCATTTTTCACAAAGGAAATAGCAGTGACTGCTAATATAGGAAGGCCGACCCCAGTTATAATAAACCCACTAATTGCAGCCCAATAAGAAGTTCCAGAATCGATTCCAATTATTGGTGGGTAAATTAAGTTACCCGCCCCAAAGAATAATGCAAAAAGCATAAATCCAATGGTAAATATATCTTTTTTCATAATGCAGAATATCCTCCAAATGTAGTTTTATTTGATATAAAAATCATTCAGAAATCATGACCAAACGTACTATAACAGTAACCATTAATTATTGTCAATGGAAGACGCACGGGGACGGTTCTTTTGCTTACTCTGCGCACTTCCACTCCATATAAAAAAGGAAGCAGGAGAAACGTCCCCATGCTTCCTTAACAATTAAATTAACAAGTTAAACAAATTTTGATCTTTATTTATTTCAATATAAGTAAATCCTTTATCGTTCATGCGATTGATTAAAGGGGCATAATCATTTGGGTGCTTCAGCTCAATTCCAACTAGGACTGGTCCTTTATCCCGGTTATTCTTTTTCGTATATTCGAAGCGAGTAATATCATCCGTTTCTCCGAGTACATCTGCCATAAATTCTCTAAGTGCACCTGCACGTTGTGGGAAATTGACAATGAAATAATGTTTATATCCTTCAAAAATAAGGGAACGCTCTTGAATATCTTGCATTCGGTCAATATCATTATTACCACCACTAATTACACAAACAATGGTTTTTCCTTTAATATCATCTTTGTAATAATCCAGTGCAGCAACAGGTAATGCACCAGCAGGTTCTGCTACGATTGCATTATCATATAGATCCAGCATTGTGGTGCATACTTTACCCTCAGGTACGACTGCGATATCATCTAGAACATGTTTACAGGTTTCATACGTAAGATTACCTACTTGTCCGACACTTGCGCCATCAACAAATTTATCGATATGATCCAACTTGACCACTTTTTCTTGTTGTAATGATGCCTTCATCGATGCAGCACCAGCAGGTTCTACACCAATAACTTTTGTATTTGGACTAATGCTTTTAATATAGGTACCAACTCCAGATACGAGGCCTCCACCACCAATAGACATAAAAATATGTGATATAGGATCGTCCATTCCATCTAAAATTTCAAGGCCAACTGTTCCTTGTCCGGTAATCGTTCTGTAATCATCAAATGGATGAATGAAGGACATTCCATTCGCATCACAGTATTCCCTTGCTTGTTCATAGGAATCATCAAACGTATCACCAGTTAATTCAATTGTTACAAATGAACCTCCAAAAGATTCAACAAATTTTACTTTCTGTCTTGGCGTCGTGCTTGGCATAAAGATGGTCCCTTGAACACCGAGCGCCTTACATGAATAGGCAACACCTTGAGCATGGTTTCCTGCACTTGCACAAACTACCCCATTTTTTAATTCCTCTTTTGATAAACTCCGCATTAGATTATAGGCTCCCCTTAGCTTAAAGGAGCGAACAACTTGCAAGTCTTCCCGCTTCAAATAAACATTGCACTGATACCGTTCAGACAAAACCGAATCTCTTTGCAGCGGTGTTTTGATGACAACATCTTTTAAAACTTGATTCGCAACAATAATATCTTTAATTTGTATCGGGCTTACTTTTGTACTCATAAAAACAGGATCCTTTCTTAGTAAACTAAGGCTGATCGCCAAGCTTTAATGTAAAAACTTTAGTTACACTTACTAAACTACAACCTATCTTACCATATTCTGATAAATTAGAGAACTGTGGAAGCATGGGGACGGTTCTTTTGCTTCCTCGATGGAAAAAAAGGAAGCATGAGAACCGTCCCCATGCTTCCTTTTTTAGTATTTAATTCTCAGAACATGACAAAATTCGGGGAGTGACAGGCACCTAATATCTTAATCCGTGTCCTAGTGTATAAACATTTCCGTCACTATCTTTATATGCATAGCTAAGTCCCTCAGGCATATACTTGTCCTTGTCATAGCCTGGTACGTCATTTCTTGACACACTTTCACCATTCTGATAAACAGCAATTACTTGTTCACTTGCTGGTAATGTCAATGGTAAAACTCCTACTGGTTGGCTATTGCCTGCGATAACTTCAAACTGTGCATTATAGAATGTATCGTATCCAGCAACTAATGCATCCGCAAGTGGTTCCACGTTTCCAAGAATCCATGGTAATGTCACATTCACGCTGACAACCACTTTTCCATCGCGACTACGAACATTGTCTGCCACTTCGTTTAGACGATTGATACCTGTTATGGTAGTTTCCTGATACAATGAACCATCCAAAGCGGATACTACTTTATCCTGACAAATATCAAGTTCTAATAGTCCTGGTGTCGCATTGAAATAAGAACCAGATTTTGGATGTAAGAACATAATCGCTACGTCAGCTTCTTCATAATTATCGGTCAACGTAAACTGGCCAAGCTCAAGACATTCTTTTCTTGCCTTTTCCGTGTATGCTGTTGCACGTTCTTCTTCCTTATGCAGTACTTCCACGTAGACCTTCTTACCGTTAAGCTTTTCAGCTGTTAATGGTAATGTTTCGTTTTGATTTTTAAGAATGGTTACAGATTTTTTATGGCCCTCGTATGCAGCATCCCAATTAGCTTTGTTACTAACTACAGTTGTAGCCGATTCTGGTGAATTATACGTCCGATCATCGAAAAGACCTAACGCAAACATTTCTGTAAGCAGTCGCTCATTCGCTTCATTAATACGTTTTTCACTAATCCATCCTTTGCTGATGGCTAGTTTAAGATTCTCAATATCATTTGTGTCCGCCACAATATCTGTTCCGGCATTCACCGCTTTAGCAAAACGTTCGGCCTCGCTTAATTCTTCAACGCCCCAGCTCATATTATTAATAATACCGCTGTCACTATTGATATAGCCTTTGAATCCAAGTTTTTCCCTAAGAATATGATTGATGAAATAATGATTAAATGTGAAGCCTACCTCTTCGAATGGAATGTCTTTCCCTTCGAACTCCTGTACCACACTCTTCTTAATACTTGGAATAGAATAATATGGCATGATGGAAGATGTTCCATGTTCTACAGCAGCTCTAAATGGTGGTAAGTGATATTTTTCCAAACTTCCTGGAGTTGGGTATAGATTCCACTTTCCTTCTTCATAATGTGGGTCAAATCCATTTTCCCTTGCTCCGCCACCTGGAAAATGCTTCGTTGTCATTGCAATACTATCTTTTCCTAACGCTTCACCTTGGAATCCATCGATCAGGCGACCAATTGCATCAGAAATAAATTCCGGATTTTCTCCAAACGTACCATACGTCCGTTGCCATCTTGGATCTGTAACAGTGTCAGCCATATACATATAGCCTTTTCTAATTCCAGTCGCATCCCATTCCGCGCGGGCAATTTTAGCGAATTCGCTAATTAAAGAAGCATCTCCGCCATCTTTAATTTCTCCCTGTGCTGCAGCTGCAAGTCCTAGGGTACCAGGCCATGTGGAGAAAATCCCACCTGCATCATTCATACCAAAAACAGGTTCTGCATTTTCATTTCTTGAATTAGATGCGACCAGGACAGGAATACCTAAACGGGTCCCTTCAGCAACTTCATTCATTTTATTGATCCACTCTGCCATTTCAGCCGGGCTAAAGTTGTCCCTTAAAATAAAATGTCTTAACTTTCTATTCTCAATCGTATGTGTTGTACCATATACTTTTGATGTGGCAAAGATTGTTTCCCCTTTTTCCACAATACCTTCATCTAACACACCATCATGACTTGTCTTTTCCTTATCTTCTTGAGCAAGACCCATTTTACGTGAGTTAATCAGCATCATACCGATCTTTTCATCGATATTCATCAAGGAAACAAGGTTCTCTGCACGCTCTTTTGGACTCAGGCGCCAATCTTCATATGGATCCAGTTTCCCGTCTCCATTTAAATCTTTAAATTTAAGACCATCAACTTCAATGAGTTTCTTCGTCTTGACTTCTAATTCTGGTTGTTTATCTTTAAAATCCATTTTAAAGCCTCCTAAACATTATCTCTCCCAAATTATACCTTCTATATGCATTAATTATATACATATGACTTGGTTTTCACTTAAGATAGGGGTTACATTTTTATAGCATTTACATGAAAGGCTATTATAATGTTATAATAACAAAAAAGTTCCTTAAATAAATAACATTTATTGCTAGAAATATTGTAAATATTGCTGTTTAGAGGTGATAACCTATGAAACAACCCATCTTTATGCCCATCATCAGTGAGGACTTCGATCTTTATTACTGGAGCGAAAATCTCCAGTCACATAATTGGGTCAAGAATTCTGATAAATCATTAGGAAATGTATCCGATATAGAGCCTTTATTCCGATTGCATAGTCATGATGCGATGGAGTTCTTAATCTTTTTAGGTGGAGAGTGTGACTTCTTTTGTGAAGGAAAGACGTACAACTTAAGGAAAGGTGATGTTGTTATCATCCCGCCTTATGCTGTTCATAAAGCTAATGTTAAAAATTTCGATAACTACGAACGTGTTATGTTTACAATCAGTACGCATTTAATGGCTGATTTTTTGTCTATTTCGCCATCTATGAAGGAAGATATTGTTTATCAAAAAACTCAAGGATCTTATGTGTTAAACTTAAATTCCCAGAAGTTCCAAGATGTCATTTCCCTACTTCAAGACATCACGATACGGAGAAAAAATGGCGGAGAACATCATTCCTTTGCATTGCATTATCTATTATTTCAAACACTTCAACTCATTTTCAACCCTTCTAGCAGTAATCCAGACCTTAATAAAAAAAATGAATTGGATCAACGTTTCGTATCTATTCTGGAATATATTGAATCCCATTTGACTGACACAGATTTGAGTTTAGACCAAATATCTAATCATTTTCATTTAAATAAATACTATTTCTCCCATTATTTTAAAGGGAATATGAATTTCCCTTTTTATCGCTATGTATCATTAAAAAGGCTTGCTAGAGCAGTAACCATGATTAAACAAAATCAGCACTCCATTGAAGAAATTGCCATCAAATGCGGCTTCACTGATTACTCAAGCTTTTACAGACTCTTCAAAAAAGAATACAACCTATCCCCTAAAAACTTACAAAAGGAATTTAGAAAATAGTGGGCTCGGACACATTTCTTTGACTGGATAACGATAGTATAATCCTGGATTAATTTCTGTTGCGATATCATTTTTAACTAACGTTTTGGCTACATCTTTATATAGATCAGGTGCGGGTTGGGGCTGCCGCTGCTACTGTTGCTGCAAAGTTTCAATTCCGCGAATTAAGTGCATAATTCCGCGATTTTAGTTATTTATTCCGCGGATTATTTTATATTTCCGCGAATTTAAAGTTTATTCCGCGAATCCTGACATACTTTACCTTCCTTCTCAAATTAAACCTAGAATAATAGAGCCCAACCTAAAAAAAGACAGCTCCTTTGCTTATATTAACAAGCAATGGAACGGTCTCTCTTATCTCATTAAATCAATCACTTTAATCATTTGGAAATGTTTAAACGGCTGTGTATCCTCCATCAACCAATAGACTTGCGCCTGTTACAAATGATGCGTCATCACTTGCTAGGAAAGCAACGGCCTTTGCTACTTCCTCCGCTTTTCCTAAACGGCCAATCGGATGCAATTTGATTAATTCTTGCTTTGCTTCCTCTGGCAAATCTGCGAGTAATGGGGTTTCAATATATCCTGGATTGACATTATTAATCCGAATGCCTCGAGCCGCGTATTCAGCAGTTTCCGTTTGTGTTAATAATTTCACGCCACCTTTAGCTGCACTGTAAGCGCCAACTCCTTGTTTACCAACAACGCCATGGATGGAATCATTATTAACGATAGCCCCGCCATTTTCCTGAGTTAGCATTTGCGTAATCGCATATTTATTACATAAGAAAACACCATGTAAATTAACATCGATGATTTTCTTCCATTCCGAAAAATCGGTTTCATGTACAAGCGTTATGCCACCTATTCCCGCATTTGCGAAAAGAACGTCAAGACTGCCGAATTTTTCAACCGTTACGTCGATTAAATTCTTTACATCCTCTTCATTTGTTACATCGGTTTTGATAAAAATGGTTTCATAACCCTCTTTGTTGAGAAGATCTGACAAATCCTTCCCTTTATCTGACATATCAGAAATAACCACTTTAGCGCCTTCCTCGGCAAACTGCTTTACCGTTGCTTCACCAATTCCACTTGCACCACCTGTTACAATCGCAGTTTTACCTTTAAAACGTTCTGACATAATAATTCCTCCTCTTACTTTATATTAATGTTTCCGCTTCTTATTTTACCAATGAATTCTGAACCTAAACTAAGAATATAAACATTGATGGAAGCATGGAGACGGTTTTGCTTCCAGATTGGTGAAAAGTCTAAAATTGTTCTAATCGTGCCATTTTTTCTTCTAAAGAGAGTTCACATTGACTTGGCCTTCCGGAGTTCTCCTTTCGTGTATCTATTAAACCATTTATTCCATCCATTTTATAAGCTGCACTCCATCTGCTTGTAGAAGATTGAACTCTTCTTTCTCCTATGATTTCTAAATCGAAACCACATACTTCAAAAATCTGTTTTGGTAGCTTACCATTCTCATATTTACAATAAAATGCGCTTAAATTCATCTGAATAAGTGATTCCCTTTTGACTAACTGATTTTACATAGGTGTTATTTAATAACCTCTCAATGTCTCCCTGTGTGAATGTTTTTTTACGCATATTTTTTCCCCGATCGCTATTTTCTTCATTATACAAAAAAATATTCTATAGAGCAGACTCTTTTTTAAAGTGTCTGTTCTATAGGGTACATATTAGTTCTAAACGTTTAGTTTGCAAAACACCGCAAGTTATAACAAGTCAAAAGTTAATTGTATTTAAATCCCATAAAGCTAATGATTTATCTGTATATCTCATGCTTCCTGCAGTACAGTTTTCATTTATTACATGGATGGGCTTAGGAAAATTGAACGGCTTCATTTCTAAATTAAGAGGACGCCATCCTCCCGTCTTAATATTGGTATTACCTTTTCGATTAGTAAATGTAGTTGTTAACAAATACCTAGAATGGCTTGCCTTGAAATTATTGAGTGCTAAACGAATATCTGAAAAAGAAAAATGTACAAGACAGTCTCGACAAAGGATTAAATCACTTTCCGGTAATTGATCTTTTATAATATCTGAATGAATAAACTGTAGGTTATCTGCTAAATACTCTTTCTTATTTCTTTGGATTATTTCATTTACTATGTCGATGCCAATATACATTTCTATGTCTTTGTATATTTCCTTCATCCAATTAAAATCACCGCATGGTGCATCTATTATTTTTTTTACTTTAAGGTGTTTTATTAATTTTGGTAATTCTTCGATAAGTGTTCTGGTTTGTGTGATGGATGAACCTGGTCCTGAAACAGAATCAGAGCTCCCCCACTTATTATTTTTGTGAATATTCGTGAATATATCTTCCATCGATTACACACCTTTCTGTGTAGTATAATCAATCAATATTGCTTATACATTTTTAATAAAGTATATATACCAATGGACTAAATTTTACCTTTGTTAATAAAAGTAAAACTTGTATAAAAATTTACTACGAGATAAAATATCCTATGTTTAGGATATACATTTTGTAGTTATTAATTTAAGGGTATCGAAGAAAACGGAGTAAAAAAGGCCGACCTTGGCCTTTTTTTTGGCGCATTTCAGCGTGTTTTTAGCAACAGTTTTTAACTTCTCACATTGGTCTATTTTGTAGCTTATTCATAATCAGAGGTGTTCTTTTTGGTGGATATTTCTTAAACAAGATCTTCCTGTTATTCGGGGAGATTAACCAATCATCCCGTTCATGGTAAATCCTATTCTTTGCTTGTTTAAAGTTTACCCTAAACTTTGGATTTAAATTACTTTTAACAAAGACGACTCCATAATGTCACCATTAATGTTCTCACAATAAGGAAATGGTGTCCTCAGAAAGGTCATTACTTCACGACCATGGTAATGTAAATATAATGAGATGATGTAACCTGCCATTCAAGTAGTACCAGGAACTAAAAATTTCCTTTTCCTCTTCCTTTCCATTTACGTAGTTGATCTTGAACAAAAGTAAGAGACAACAATTTCTCTTTTATCTCTTCTATAGAAAGAATTTTTGTGTTATTGGAATTATATTCATCTGTTAGAGTAATTTTAGGTGAACCTTCTTCAAGATACTTACCATAATTTAACTCTCGGTTATCCGCAGAAATTCTATAAAAGTCGCCCAAATCAATCGCTCTTGCCGCTTCTTCTTTTGTAAGCAGTACCTCGTAAACCTTTTCACCGTGGCGTGTACCAATAATTTCAATTTCATTTTTCACTCCAAATAATTCCTTTAGTGCTTGTGCTAAATCACCTATATAGGCAGATGGAGATTTTTGAACCATAATGTCACCATTCGAGGCATTATGAAAGGCATATAAAACCAAATTCACAGCATCTTCCAGGCTCATTATAAAGCGAGTCATTTTGGGATCAGTAATCGTTAGTGGTTTTCCAGACTGTATTTGTTCGATAAACACTGGTATGACCGAGCCACGGGATGCCATAACATTACCATATCTAGTGCCACAAATTAGCGTTTTTTCAGGGGAGGCCAATCGCGACTTGGCAATGAATGTTTTTTCCATCATAGCTTTTGAAATACCCATAGCATTTACAGGGTATGCTGCTTTATCTGTTGAAAGACAAATCACCTTTTTTACACCTGCTCTTATCGCTGCAGTTAATACATTGTCGGTCCCAAGTACATTTGTTTTTACAGCCTCTAACGGAAAAAATTCACATGAGGGAACTTGTTTAAGCGCAGCAGCATGAAAAATAAAGTCCACATTGTACATAGCATCATTTAAACTATTGATGTCCCGTACATCCCCGATAAAGAATTTTATTTTATCATTCTGGTACAAAGCGCGCATATCATTTTGTTTTTTTTCGTCTCTTGAAAGTATTCTAATTTCCCTAATGTCCGTATTCAGAAAATGTTTTAGCACTACATTTCCAAAGGAACCTGTGCCACCTGTTATTAGTAGTATTTTATCTCTAAACATGGAAATCTTTACAAGCTTTTCCACTTGATTCGTCCCAGAAATATCCAATTAAATATGTCATTATTTCAGCCCCTTCGCAGAAAGTCACTCTCAGAGTTTTTCGCGGATAGTTATACCAATAGGCAAATATATTAGTATATTTATATTTAAATTATAAGATTCAAAGGTTTATGCAAAGTGAAACACAGGATAAAAACCTCTCAAATAATATATGTGTGTTCTAATATTGTGGTTCCAGTGAAGTTTACTAAAGGAGGCCTTTATTCACTTAAATAAAGAGGAGTATGACACTAACGCTACCTTCTAGAAACAAAGAAAAAATCTGGAGCTTGGACAATCAATGTCAAGAAGGGGAAAATTATTGAGAGGGAACGCTCCACAAGAGCCCTTTATAAAGACGGAGCCTCTATTTCAGAAAACTTTACTATCGGATTTTTTATCACCCAACCAATTATACTAAAAGTTGTTATGGGTCTGTTTTTTACATATTACCCTCGTTATTTTTAATTTTCCTCACTCTTTCCTTAACAAACCTCCTATAAAATTGTAACACCCTTCTTCCGAATAGAATAATTTATATAGAATCTTAGAATGAGGTGTAGTATGAAAAAAAAACTTTTATTTAAACACAAGTGATTGGATTCAGGAAACAAAGCTAGGTAGTGAAATACAGCATGTTTATAAAGAGTTTTATACAAATGAGGCTTTCCAATTTACTGCTCCAAAAGGAGATCCACCAAAATGGGTAGATTGGGTAAACCCTCCACAATTTGGAGTGAGTCATAAGTTTGATAAATCCTTTGTTTCCATTGTTAAACATGGAAGTGTGTGGATGAATAGATTAGTAGAAGGGATGGTTTTTGTATTGACCCCCGATCGTAAACTGCTACGAGACATGGCTTTTCATTTATATTGGGATTACTTTAGAAATACACGTATTCCTTCACCATCCTATTATCATGGGACAGTAGCAGTTTTAGCTTGGGCGGGACACTCTAATTATTGGCATTGGTTACATGATACTGTAGGCAGGTTTCACTTGTTGCAACTCAGTGGAATCCAGATAGATAAATACGTTTTACCACCGCTAAAATTTCGATATCATCGGGAAACTATTGAAACGCTGGGGATTCCTAAAAATAAAATTATTCAGCTTACACCAGGAATGCACCTGAGGGCAGAAAACTTGGTTCTCCCATCAGTCCCATTTAATATAGGAACAAGTGTAAAATGGACCGTAGATTTTCTACGCGAAACTTTTCTTAATAAAGAATCTGTTAAAAATTCAAGTGAATTTGAACGAATTTATATTAGTCGCGAAGATGCTTTATGGAGGAAAGTTATTAATGAAGAAGAAGTGATGGGGGTATTGGAAAAAAGAGGATTTAAAAAAATTGTTTTGTCTTCCATGTCGGTACAAGAACAAATTAATATCTTTTCGTCAGCTAAAGCTGTTATTGGGTCAAATGGTGCAGGACTGACAAATTTATTATTTTGTAATCCAGGAACTAAGGTCATTCAGTTATTCAATTCAACTTCAGACGAATTTATAAAAATTGGTAATTATCTTAATCTAGACTATTACCTTCTAATGTGTTCGGTCGCATATCCTCCATCTAGTGTTCATGTAATAATGAACAACCTTATTGTCAATATAGATAAATTATTGGAAATAGTGGATAGCGCAGAAATTTAATAATAGATAGAAAATAATAATCACCAGTTGAAACTACTAATGATTTTTCTGAAACCTTACCTCAAGCCATTGACATGCTCCTAAAAACAGCCAAGGGTCAATTGGAGAGAGGTATATGTGATGAAAATGTTATCTTTCCGCATCGTGGATCTGGCAAGGTTTTAATCAATAACTTAACTGATAAATATATTAATAAAAGAAATAGGGAATTGTTCGGGCGAAAAGCTTCATAAGGTATTAGTTTCTTAGTATGAATCGGAATTTACTTATCATTGTAGTGACGATTGCTGTGTTATCTACCCGTTACTCCCATCTTCAAAAATATACAATAATTACAAACATCTTCCCAAAGTAAATTTCTCGAAATATGAGTCGAATGCTAATTTATTATCATTCCAGAAGATTGAACAATTGTTGAGACATGGTGGTTTATTGGACTAACAAAAGTTTACTGAAGATAATGACTAACTCAAATAAAAGTGCGAGGAGTTAAGTAAATGGTTAAAGTGTTAATAACTGGTGCAACTGGCTTTATTGGTAAAAACTTGGCGGAAAGACTATCTAGGGAAGAAGGTTTAACAATAATGACGTATAGTAGTAGGGATTCCCTATCCTTGCTTTATCAATATTTGAATGATTCGGATATCATATACCATTTAGCAGGAGTTAATAGACCACTAGATGATGAAGAATTTGTGAGAACTAACCTGGGGTTGACTGAATTAATAGTAAACTATTTAAAGAAAGTTAATAAAAATCCTAAAATAGTGTTTTCATCGTCCACTCAGGCAGAACTTAATACCCCATATGGCATAAGCAAAAAAAAGGCAGAAGATATTCTTAAAAGATATAGTGTGGAAACGGGTGCAGAGGTTTATATATATAGATTACCAAATGTGTTCGGGAAATGGTGTAAGCCTAATTATAATTCAGTCGCCGCCACTTTTTGTTACAATATTTCACACGGTATAGATATTTCAATTCATGACTCTAACAAAAGTATAGAATTGGTGTACATTGATGATGTGGTAAATAGTTTTACAGATTGTATTTATAAAAGGACAAAAGAAGGACAGTACGATTGTTCTATAAGTCAGAACTTCAAAATAACATTAGGTGAATTGGCTAATAAACTCTATGAAATAAGAGATATACGAAAAACCTTAATGCTTCCTAATTTGTCCGATAAATTGACTAGATTTCTATATTCAACATATATGTCCTATTTCGATAAGAACAATTTCTCATATGAATTGCCTACTTATGATGATGAAAGAGGAACCCTATTTGAATTAATTAAATCGCATGAGATGGGCCAAATATTTGTCTCTAAATCACGAAAAGGCGTAATAAGAGGAAACCATTATCATAATACAAAAATAGAAAAATTTCTTGTCATAAAAGGAGAAGCAAATATTAAATTTAGAAACATAGATTCGGATGAAGTAATAACTTATTTTGTTACAGACAAAAAGATAGAAGTCGTAGACATCCCACCAGGATATATACATTCCATTGAGAATTTATCAAATGAGGAAATGATTGTTTTATTTTGGGCGAATGAAGTATTTAATCCTAATAAACCGGATACTATTCCATCAAATGTTCAACCTTAAAATTAATGACATTAAATGATACTAATTCATAAATTCGCTGTTTTCTTAAAGTAAAATTAATAAAGGGTGAAAAAGCATGTCAAAAGGCCTTACTTATAAAATCCAATCTGATGATATTTGTATAGTTGCATATCCAAAGTCAGGGAACAACTACCTATTATTTCTAATTGGAACGTTATTATATAGAAAAAAAATAGACTGGGCAAACAGATTTGAATTTATCCAAAGGCTTAAAGAGGAAATGGTAGATAACCTTCCTTCCCCACACCTTGTATGGAGCCATGAGAGTTACGATTTCACATATCCTAAAGTAATTTATTTGGTAAGAGACCCTCGGGATATAGTGATCTCATATTATTTTCATCACTTAAAATACCTTGGGGAAGGTTCTAAATTAATGTTTAATGAGTTTAATGAGTTTTTTGAAAAATTCTTGTTAGGAAATGTTTGGCCTGGAATGTGGGATGAAAGTGTTGAAAGTTGGATTACGAATCAAAAAAATGTAAAGAATGGTTTTTTACTTGTTAAATACGAGGACCTTCTCATCGATACTTCTAGAGAAGTATACAGACTCCTAAAATTTTTAAATTTAGATAGAACAGATGAAGAAATCCAAGAAGCTATAGACTGGGCTTCTTTTGATAATATGAAATCATTAGAAGTAAAACAAAAAGAACCTCTTAACCCTTCGGAGTTTAACGACAGGAATATTCCATTTGTTAGAGAAGGTCGAGTAGGTGGATGGAAATCCTTTCTAAATAAGGAACAACAGCAGATAATTAATCAAAAATTTTATTCGACATTACTAAAAATGGAATATAAAGTTACCTAATTTTGATACACAAAAATACATCAAACTAATTTTTATTACGTGACTAAGAAGTTGGTTCATAACAATCGACCAGTTTTGGATATGGCCACCTTCCCATTTTTCCTTGAGCTCAGTTACGCATAAATACAAGACTTTTAAAGGGCGTTCTCATTGGAGAATGCTCCTTTTTTGGTTACCTTTCTAAGGCTTGAATGAATACTATCAACCGCATTTGTTGTGTACATAACTTTCACCATGTCGAGCACTTCCATAGTCATAGAGTCGCTCGACATGATGAAAGTTCCTTATTCAAACATCAATCGCCCCTGGCAGTCCACAGTTGTTGGACCGATTCAAATGCGCTATGACAAGATGCTTTTCTTCTCGTAACCATTCTACCTGTTTTCTGTCTTTTCCCTCTTTATCGTTTGATTTATAGCCTAAATGATCATTCATTTCACGCTTCAACAGGGATTCAAACATAGGCCCAAATATATCTTTGAGTGCGTTCTGCATGTCTTCTACAGTCTCTAGTTGGTTGTTTCCTAGAATTTGGTTCGCTAATTCAGCTGATTTCTGATCTCGCTTTGTTTTAGCCAATAGAATAACAACCAACTAATCGTTATATTTTTATTTTTATTCTACCAATAAAAAACTAAACTGCGAAGTAAGAGCAGTACGCTCTCTTACTTACACAGTTTAGTTTACACTCCCGTTGACTTTATTCTAAAGAGAATAGTTTTGTTTAAGCTTAATGATGAGGAACCTGTACCCTGTTATTTATTTTATTTTAAATATACATCTTCACATTCTTTTCTATGTTATTCGCTCCAGAACTAACACACTACATATGTCACTTTTTGAGCCTTCTTCGATACAAGTCACTCTCAGAGTTTGTTCTCGGAGAGTTGTACCAATAGGCAAATATATTAGTATATTTACATTTAGGTCTCTTATTAACTAATACTTTATGAAAATCTATATCACCAGGAACATCTTTTCTATTTGTGAATTTTGCATCGCCAATAAAACTTCTTCTGATTATTTTAAAGTGTCCAGGCCAACGATAACCATCTGATTTTTGTTTTCTTAAAGTCCTCCCATTCTTAGTAAGCATATTGTAATAATATATGTCATATTCGCCATCTACTTGTGCTAATACATCCCTGATAGTTGGCAAGTATATATCATCACTATCAATTATTGCGATATAGTCTCCAGTGGCTTCTGCAATACACCTATTATATGAATCATACGCACCTATATTTTTTTCATTAACTAATACTTTTAATTGAGGACAACCTTTCTTATACTCTTCTAATATATTTAATGTATTATCAGTAGATCCATCTTCGCATACAATAATTTCATAAGCATATTCTTTAGGAATACTATCTAACATGATCTTAATCCATTCTGCACTATTATAGGCTGGACTTAGAAAGCTAATTTTCAATGGAAATTTCTCCCCTTTTCTTCTTCATTTATATTACAACTACAAATTCAAAGGTTTATGCAAAGGAAAACACCAGATAACATCACCTTAAATAATATATGTGTGTTCTAATATTAATGTTCCAGTGTATTACGTAATGATAAGGTATTTAGTAAATGAGATTATTTGTTTAATCATCATGTCGCATGATATTCCGAAATAAGTTCTTAATATCAAAGATAACTTGGTGTTTTTGATGATTGTTTGAAGGTAGACTGTAACTGTATTTTAGAAGAATTCTTTTATTGTTACCTGTAGAAAAAGCCCAGTCTGCTTGTTATAAATTTCATACGCGATCTTAGGATTGCTTATGAAAAGCCTTCCTTTAAGTTGGATGTTATACAGCTTGGTACCAACATTTTCAGTATTCAAGAAAGCCTGCAGATACTGAGATGCTTCTCCTAAGGTAGACAGATTAAAAAAATCAGTTTTATCTTTGTGGAAGTTGTTCTATGTTTTAGAAATCATATTCTAAAAAGTTTAAATATGAAGTTTTACTTGCTTATGAAAATAGAGATTATACCAACGCACCTATGAATTAACTACTATTACAGTCGCTCGTTAATGGTTTCATTTGCGAGATACTTTAAATTCACACTTGCAAGCTGGATCAAAGAAAGTACAAAAGGTTGCAGAAGTAATACTTCCTCTTGGTTTGTTCCCGGGTCTTCTTGATATTGCTGATATTGATATTTCGCTTTTTTGCGGTCTATAGCAGGCTTAAGTTATTAAGTCTGGATACATAAAGCTCTACCTCTTTACGTATCCTCCAGGCTTCTTAAAAACAAAAAAGCATCGGCGTATTAAAATGTATAAAATCCTCTCTAAGCGATTAAAAATGAACAAATGTTAATCCGTTAATATGAATAGATCAGGTGTTTTTACTAATTATTTCTTAATTAATTATGATGCGTTTTTATTATGAGGATTGCTAAAAAAGGGTGACGCCTAGTTTAACTAAAAGAAAATCTTAACAAATAATAAGCTCGGTTAATATGCTGATATAAAATATATTTTAAGAAAGTGAGATACTACTTTGCATTTTTGCCATCAGATAATTTAATAAACTTTTATGATCTAAGATTTTCTACCACGGAAGACCTAGGTATTTAACAAAATAAAGAATATAAGGAAAGGATTGATTTAATGCACATTTTGTTAACATCTGTATTGATGAAAAACGGTGTCTTAACTCATCTATTGGACTTAGCTAATGAACTCCATTCTTTAGGAATAAAAGTATCCATAGCTATCAAAAAAGATCAAAGAAGAAATAATAGAAGGCTCAATAACTATGCCTCTTTAACTCGTAACCTGAACACAGAGATTCCAATCCATTTTTTTTATGGAAATGATCTTTATACTTTTGCTAAGAAATCCAAGGTTGATTTAATTCATGCTCACGCGAGGTTAACATATAGTTCAGCTTTAAGTGTTTCAGAGAGATTAAATGTACCTTTAGTTATTACCATTCATGGAGTATATCCTTGGCAAAAAACTCATCCAAGTGCGTTAGCTCATTCAAAAAAAATCATTGCAATTGGTTCTGCTCAGGCTGATTCAGTTGGGCTTGAATATAAACAAAAAATTGCCATTATCCCGAATGGAATAGACTTAGAAAAATTTAAACCCCTAGCAATAACAAACAATCTTGATGAACCCTTAAAAATTTTATGGTACGGGCGGACTGATGAAAAAACATCTCGAGGATTAAGAATACTAAATCAAACAATTAAAATACTAAGAGATCAGGGGGTAAAAATTGAAGCAAACAAAGTTGGTGTAAATAATTCACATTCTATTACTGAATTTATCTCACGTCCGTGGATTGATAATCCACTACCTTTACTACAAAAACATCAAGTAGCATTTGGACATAGCCGTTCATTAAGAGAGGCTATGGCGTGTGGGAATGTAGGGTTTTTACTTGGCTATGGATATGGGGGGAAAATTGATCAAGAGTGGTTTAGGCAAGATAAAAAACAACATGTGGACGCGATACCTGAATATAAACTACCATTGCCAACTCCTGAACGGATTGCTGAAGATTTGAAACTTCTTGCTGACAATCGTGACTATTTACTTTTTTCCAGGATAGAAGCACGAGATACTGCATTAAAGTATTTTGATGTAAAGAATATGGTTAGCGAAACATTGGAAGTATATAAGGAATGCGTAGAATAGTCAGAAGGTTCCTAACTAAAGAACAAGAATGGCTATGTGCCTTATGTGTTAACGATTTGCGATTGTCAAATAAGACAGTCGCTTTCTTATGTATGCCAGGTGTTCATTATTTCCCACTTTTTCAAATTAGTGGCAATACAAATGAGAGCCCCTTCCAGCCTAATTTTTGAAAGACCCCTTAATGAAAAACATTGGAAGTGGTTGTTATGTTTAATTTGAACTAAGGTATTCATCTTTTTTAAGTAAGCATTCTCCATCCGCAAACGTTCTACTTCCTCCCGGAATTCCTTCACCGAATCTTTTGGCTTTCTTGTTTCCCGGATTTCTTGTTCATGCCTAATCGCCCCTCTCCTATTGATATTAGGGCGTCTGCTTCCTTTGGGTTAAACAAATGCTCCCAGCATCTAAGAGTAGAATAATACGGCAAATTAAATATAGCAGCTGTTTCCCTGATTACAGCCAATGAAAATGTACCATCCTTGACATAGTTCTTACCACTAGATGACAAAAAATGTACCAATGAATGACAGACAGTTTACCACTACATACCTTCTGGATGATCAAAGCTAAAAATCCATAGTTTTTGGGGTGAAAAATGTTATACTTATTGTAAAAAATTGAATGATTTTCAATAAAAGCAGTCTTCCGCAATTGGGCCATTATACTGAATAAGAGGTTGCATAAAACACCATATTTTATGCAACCTCTTATTCTGAAGCCCGAGAACGTCGATATATCAACGATTAGGATTATGTTAACTATGATTGTATATATACAGCTTTACCAAGTTGTTTGAAGTATCATCATCATTTATAGAGGGCCAAAGCATGGAGATTCTATTTTTCTAACAAGTTAGGTTGGGATCCTAACCAATATCCTTATGAATTTAATAGCTTTCCTTTTTCTATCTGAAACTCTTCATCAGTAAGGAATCCTTGTTCTTTTAACTTGGCTAATTCTTTCAGGTGCTTAATCGATTGTTCTTTTATTTTTGCTAACTCTTTAAGTTCTTCAACACGACTAGATTGATTTGCAGGAACAGAGTTAAGCAGTACCAATACTTGATTTGGCCCAGTACGCTCCAGCACACGATATCCCTGACTTGACTTCGTTGCTATTCCCTCATCGCTAGGCTTACAATACCCATTGACTTCACAGGTGCCATCATCTCGAATTAACAGTTTCCCTACTAAACCCACAGCCACCCATTCCGGCCGCTGAAGACGGGAAACATAGTCTTTGCTTGGATCCCAATTAGGGTTCAGAATAGGCTGGGTTTCTTTGCGCTCAGGAATAATGATTCTTCCTTCGTTATCTGTCTGCGCAGGAATGGTTACCTCGTGATGCTGGATTCTTCCCCATTCATCTGTCACAAACTTGTCTTTCCATCGCATTTCCCCACTATCCCCAATCACACTAGGAGTCGCACTCGTAACGCCTGCAATATACATATCCTTGCTTGTTGCTTTACATATTTTCTTTCCTTTTGTTGTCACAAAATATCCGGCATCAATCGGGTTCCCGTCTGTGGTTTCAAACATCTCCGCATAGTCGGCACCCCCGGGAACAAACGCTCCATCCACAAACATGTTGCCGCTAGATCTAAGCCATTTTGCACCTAAACCGGGAGAACCTGCAGAGGTTCCATTCGCAATAAACCAAGAAAAGGCTTCTGTTGCAGCCCCGAATGACCCCATGATATGAGCACCTGTAAATCCAGCTGTAGTGGTACTTTGCCCCTCCGCATGGGAAACCACTCCACTGGCAGCGGTACTGAATCCTTCCGCATGAGAAGCAAACCCACTGGCGGTTGTTGAACTGCCTTCCGCATGGGAAACCACTCCACTGGCAGCGGTACTAAATCCTTCCGCATGGGATTGAAATCCACTGGCTATCGTGCTTTCGCCTTCGGCATGAGAGCTCTGCCCACTAGCGGTGGTATTCATTCCTTCCGCATGGGAAAATTGACCCGACGTCGGACTTCCCGATACACCAGCAGTCGTGTTTCTACCTTCGGCATGGGAAAAATGGGCAAACGCTCTCGTATTGATCCCTTCTGCGTGAGAGCTATCCCCACTTGCTATGTTCGGTTGATCACCTACTGTATTCGATCCTCCTCCCTCCACGTGAGCGGCTCTTCCACTTGCGGTGTTGCCTATTCCTTCTGCGTGAGCAGCTAACGCACCAGCAGAAGTTGAGGTGCTTCTTCCTTCGGTATGGGAAGCCTCCCCATTGGCCATCGTAGCTTGCCCTTCGGCGTGTGATCCTGGTCCCGTCGCTTCGGTTGCAATACCAGCAAAGTTTTGTCCTTCCGCATGGGAGGCAAACCCACTTGCTCTGGTAACGAACCCTTCGGCATGGGAGGTGTTGCCCGAGGCGATTGAACCCGCCCCTTCAGCATGAGAACGGAATCCACTGGCGCTTGTTCCCTCCCCCTCGGCATGGGAAGTAATTCCACTCGCATTTGTATTCTGTCCTTCCGCATGAGAACTTTGTCCAATCGCAGTTGTACTTATTCCTTCTGCATGAGAGGCAAACCCTAGCGCCTGCGGACCTGGATTAGTGTTAATATTTAAAGTCCCTCCTTCCGCATGAGAAGCAAACCCACTGGCTGTCGTTCCAACTCCTTCAGCATGAGAACTTTGTCCACCTGCTGTGTTAATAGCAAGATTTCCAATTGGATCTTGACCACCGCCTTCTGCATGGGAAAAATGTCCAAATGCTCTCGTATTGAGCCCTTCTGCGTGAGAGCTATCCCCTACCGCATGGTTAGGTAGATCGCCTATTGTAGCCGATCCTCCTCCCTCCGCGTGAGCGGCTCTTCCATTCGTGGTGTTGCCGACGCCCTCTGCATGGGAAGCAAATCCACTGGCCGTATTACCCGTTCCTTCCGCTACAGAACATCCATTTGCAGCATCCGTCAAAATACAACCGTTATCACAACAAGGTTCTACTTGCAAAATCCCTATTTCCTGGTCTTGAACCTCTTCCTCCAGATTTTCATTGGACTTCATCTCGTTCTGATCAGACATGAAATCAACCTCCTTTATCATTCCATTACTGTATGATATGGTGTTGATAGTATTATGGATTGGATAATTAGTAGAGAATTGGAACAATTCCGCAAATATAGCGCCTTCTCAAGGTTAAGTTTTATATTTCTAACTATTCATAACCGCGTTTACAACGTTAAGCTCTGTTTTGAAGCAACAAATGTTGTAAAATGGTTTTAATAAAACGTTTGTTGTTTTTAATAGGGGGCTATTTGATGGAAAATATAGTGTTGACGAAGTATTTAAACTGTTAAATCCTTTAAAAATACTAATGAAGTGCTTCTTTTTCATGTCAGAGACCGATGATATACAATAATCACTAAATGAAAATAATTCAAATTTAAATATTGAATAGTATGTAATTCTCCATCATAATATAGTAGCCTATTCAAGAATCGGGGGCGATTCGGAAGACCATAAGCCTAATTCCCCAGTAAATATAAAGAGGGATCTAGGCTTTTTCACTTTCCGAAGCCATTACGTTACCCCATTGGTAAACGCATTGGCAATAAGTGGTATATTTTTTGTGGCAAACACTGGTGAAAAAACATGGTAGAAGTGGTACATTCTTATGGATGTAATCATTCCCAGATAGACGTCCTATCCTCATTCATATAGTTTAGTTCGTCTAGTTTAAATTGTAAGGAATAATTTGTATAGTCTTTTTTAAAGGCCTTATCTCTTTGATATTGGTACTTCTACACCCAATATCTAATTTCTCCTTCATCTATTCCTGCGTCTTGTGCTAGATCTCTGTAGCTATCATTGCCTTCCAAGTAACGTTTAACTACCTGAACTTTTTCTTCTGTCTTTCTATTAGACATCTGAACAGTACCTCCAAATTTTATATTGTGTCCAAAATTTGGGGTGCAGTTCATCATTAAAAAGGAAGCATGAGAACCGTTCCCATGCTTCCTTTTTATATTTAGTACCCAGAGTCTTCGGAAGTGAGGTTGTCCAGCAGTTTATAATCATATTGCTGTAACGGTTTTTCTGCTGGGCCTTCCATGACATCACCGGTATATGTAAATCGAGAGCCATGACACGGACAATCCCAGGATCGTTCGCCGCTATTCCATTCGACTTCGCATCCCATGTGCGTACAAGTTGTATCTACTATATGCAACTTTCCTTCCTTATCCTTATAGGCACCTTTTCTTTCCCCTTTAACACTAATGATAGACCCTTCATCATTTGATAATGTAAAAGGATCAATATTTGTCATTTCAAGTTTTCCTTTAATTAAATGGGAAACAACATCTGCGTTTTGCACGAAGAAGTTTTTTATACTCGGATTCGCATAAAATCTTGATGGTGTGTATAACTCTTTAAAATTGTTCTTTTCTTTCAAGACAATGTCACATAACAGAAGAGCGGCAGCCGTTCCATTGGACATTCCCCATTTCCTGTATCCAGTCGCAATTAATATATTTGGCTGACCAGCTGTTATTTCGCCGATATATGGGACCTTATCCAAAGTTGTCAAATCTTGCGCAGACCAGCGGTAGTTAATCTTTTCTAGTCCAAGAACCTGTTGACCGAATTCCTCCAAGGCTTTGTAATGTTCCATTGTGTCTACGCCCTGTCCTGTTTTGTGACTTTCCCCAACAATAAGTACCATTTCCTCCCCATTAATCGTTACAGATCTTAGTGAACGATTTGGTTTGTCCGCACTAATATACATTCCACCCGGGAATTTCTTGTTGACTTTGGCCGCAAGCGCATATGAACGATCTGCATACATTCTTGTAGAATAAAGTCCGAGGCCCTCATAAAATGGAAAATGTGAACATGCGAGTACATGATTAGCTGTAACCTTAGCACCGTCACGTGTAAGAACCGCTGGCTGCTCTCCTGTTTCAACATTTACTGCCGTTGTATTCTCAAAAATCTGCCCGCCCTGTTCCGTGATATTCTGGACAAGTGGGTTCATGTATTTAATTGGGTGAAACTGTCCCTGATTTCGCATCACTAATGCATTTTTTACTTCTATATCAAAAGGAATCGAATCAACAAGTGCCCCATCAATGCGAAGTTGTTCATATGCCTTCGCTTCTTTTTGGATCTTTTGTTCATATCCCTCTGTTGTTGCATAAATATAAGCATCCTGTTCACTAAAGTCACAGTCAATTTGATGTTGGTCGATTGTTTTTTTGATAAATTGTAATGCCTCTGTATTGGCTTCATAATATAACCTTGCCTTGCTTTTCCCCATGTTCGTAATCAATTCATCGTATATTAAATCATGTTGGGCAGTAATCTTTGCCGTTGTATGTCCCGTCGTTCCATTCAGTAACCTATCCGCCTCCAACACAGCAACCTTGAGACCCTTATTTGCCAAAAGGTAGGCAGATGTTATGCCAGTAATACCGCCTCCAACAATAACCACATCAACATGAATATCTTTATCCAGCTTAGGGAACTCCGGTAAATCGGTAGAGTCCTTCCAATAGGACTCGGGAGACTCAGGCAATTTACCTCCTGTATAATCCTTATTCGTCATAATCAATAAATCCTCCATTCCATACTTTACCAATAGAATTCCCATTTCCCAATTGGACTATACGTAAGAAGCACGGGGACGCGAATTTGCTTCCTTCTGCTCCTTACTAAGCATCAAAAAAGGAAGCATGAGAACCATCCCCATGCTTCCTCCCATCGTTTAACGCGATATACGGCCTCCGCGAATTTTGATATAATAAAACAGTGATACACGTTATCAAAAATTGGAGGGCTTCCTTGTGAGCGCTTTTTGGAATAAAGATAAAAAAGAAGATCATGATGATTACGTTCCCGAACATGAACCGATGGACAACCAATCTGAAGACGACTGGAACGAGCCAGATGTTGAACAAACACCACGTATCAGTCGAATAGAATATAAGAAAATGCAAAGGACCAGTGAGTCTGCTAAAAATTCCAAAGATCGGAAAGTAGTTGTAAAAAAAGGATTAAGCCGGCTGTTTTTTACATATATCTTACCAATTCTTATCATCTATCTAGCATTTATAAGCTACCAATATGTTTCCGGGAATATCTTTGTAAAACTGATTAACACATCCTATTTTTGGCTGTTTCATATTCTATTTCTAGGTATTTTTATTGTGGTAATGTATATGGCCATAGCTCATATGCTAATGCGTTTTTTCAAAATCTGGCGCTACCTTGGTGCAGTGGCCTGGTTTGGTGCTGTCTATTTTTATATTACCTTTCTAATCAGTCATGATGCGAGAGGGCCGATTCTGGCCGCAGCAGTCCTCATTGTAACCGGCCTGTTCCAACTAACCAACTTGAATCATCGGTTCAAGGGTGCTTTTATATTACTTGGAGCGTTTTACGGCAATTATCTTACTATCCTCAGCTTTCCCAATGTCTGGCTCGTGCTAGGGATTGGTGGCTTACTTCTATTATTAGAGGGAAAAGTTAGTCCTATTTTCATTAGGAAAATAATAACGAAAATAAGAAGAAGGAAAACTTGTGAACGATAAAAAGAGAAAAATTTATCATAAGAAGTTCAGTGAACTCTCATTTCACAGGTACAACCGGAAGAACGGGGATGCGAATTTGCTTCCACTTGCGCCTCACTCCGCATCAAAAAAGGAAGCATGAGGACCGTCCTCATGCTTCCTTTTCACTTTCCGCCCAACGATAGAAAATATAACGGACGGAAACTAATCCAACTGCTATAAATACACCAATTACATCAGCAGCTATGTCGTATATATCTGCACCCCTGCCAAAGAAGGGTTGCAGGAACTCCGTAAAGATGGCAAAGGTAATGGCTATTACAATAAATAGTCCCTTCTCCTTAATGACTTCCAGTAATAGACATGTCAACACAAAGAACATCATAAAGTGCCCTGTCATCTCAAACTTGCTCACATTTACCGGAGAATAAAGCTGAAATAAGCTACTCCAATCAGGTGTTGGTGTGAAAGAAAAACTTATATCAAAATTTTCAAATAGTGCATGAACATTACTTGTACATGTACAAATAAAAATAAAGATAATCCATAGAATAAGTAAAAAAATCATAATAATTCGACTCCCGCTATTTTCCATTATAGACGAAAACAGGAGATGTCATACAATTGGAAGCATGGGGCATTCCGTAGCATTTTGGCATAGTTTTTAAATCACTTAGCGAGAAAAGAAAAAATGGGAACACGGTCTACATATGACCAGGTTCCCATTTTTATATACTGAAGCCAATATTTAAGTAGCAGCACCTAATTGATTCAAGGGTAATAAGTCAGCTCCCCAAAATCAAACCTTTTCCAAATACAGCTTCTATTTAACCAATAACATCTCTTTACTGAAAAGATCTAATAATTCTTTTGCACTATAAAGTACCTTATCTGGCTTAACACTGTCATCCGGCATGTTTCTATTTCGATGATTCATCCATACCGCATGCCAGCCTGCTTGTTTTGCACCTACCATATCATTCGCAAAAGAATCACCAACATAAACGGTTTTTCCCTTGTCTAATCCAAGTTTATTCTCAAGAACCGTAAAAACTTCTATAGATGGTTTCGCATGACCAATTGCACCTGATATAAAAGTATTCTCTTCAGGAATCCATCTATCCAGTTTCAGTTGATTTATTTTCATCGATTGATGCCCCTCGGCTCCGTTTGTAAGGATTGCAAGCTGCTTATTATTCTCTACAAGCAGATCCAATAGCTCGATCACTTCATCAAATAAGGCGATTCTTTGCTGCTCAGCTACATAGGCTTCTTGGAAATCCATTGCCTCCTGATCTGTCATATCAATGCCAACCTCAGCACATGCATCTTTCATACGACGTATATGCATTTCCCTAATCGTTATTTTACCCGCTACTTGTTCATCAAATAGCGCATCACTATACTTGCGGCTTATAATATAAAGATTATCCAATTCCTGATCAGTAAAAGTCTTATCAATCATTTTCTTACATGTATTTTTAAATGATGCTGCTTGATCGTATAACGTATCATCCACATCAAAAATAATAGTATCCATTCTATCAACCTCCCCTACAATCATACTATAATTCATAGTGAAGGAGAAGCACGGGAAAGGTTCTTTTGCTTCACTTGCTTCACAAAAAAAAGAAGCATGAGAACCGTCCCCATGCCTCCACTGTCTTATTTTGATGATGAAATAGTTTTGTTCTTTTTCTCTTTGTTTATTTGTAACTTGAGGAGGTCCAGGAAATGGTCGTCTCTTGTATTGATGGCTTTTTCACCATTATCATCATAGTTGTAGAAACCTTGATTCGTTCGAATGCCGTGTTGATCATTTTCTACCATTTCTTTTAAGAAAGAAGGAACATCTCTTGTATTTGATAGATCTTTCATAATGTTACCAACCATAGCTTCTGTTGTTTGCAGACCGGCTAAATCCTGACTTTCCATTGGACCGCAGAACGCCCATTTAAAGCCCATGCTTCCTTTCATAGCGATATCGATATCTTCAGCCGTAGCTACTCCCATTTCCATTAAGTGGAAGGCCTCACGAAGCATCGCTACTTGAACACGGTTAACGATAAAGCCTGTAATCTCTTTTTTTAGAACTACTGGGGATTTTCCGATTTCCTTCATTAAATCATAAGTTGTGTTCACAATCTTTTCATCTGTCTTCTCGAATTGAACAATTTCCACAATTGGTACAAGCTGTGGTGGGTTAAAGAAGTGAGTAATTATAAATCTTTCCGGATGCTTTGCTTCCTGAGTTAATTCTTCCAATGGAAATGTAGATGTATTCGATGAAATAATCGTTTTTTCAGAGACAACGCTTTCAATAATTTCATATGTTTCTAGTTTTTGTTCAAGAACTTCTGGAATGGATTCAAGAATAAAGTCAGCGCCCTGAATAGCTTCAAGCAAATCTGTTGTGTATGTGATCCGGGCTAATGTCTTTTCCATTTCATTCTGAGTCAGCATTTCTTTTTCGACCATTATTTTCAAGCTATTTGTAATGAGTTCCCGTGCTTTTTCCAAGGATGTCTCGCGTCTGGCTCGAATACGTACATTTTTCCCTGCTTGGGCAAATAATTGTGCAGCACCATGTCCCATAATTCCTGCTCCAAGTACTGTGATATTTTCCATTTTAATACCCCATTTCATATAATCAAATTTAGCAACTGTATGTAGATAAGTAAGTAGCTTATGACTTATTAAATATTTAAGTATACACTCGATTTATACGTAAAAGAAACAAGTTGACTTTGTCTCATAGTATATGTAAATTACTTCTAGGTAAAGGTGGTTGTTCCTCTATAAGGAACGCCATGTATATTATTCCCACTTTTTTCTTTTTCTGAATAGATGGAAGCATGGAGTTGCCTCCTTTTTAAGGAGTTTTTGGCTGCAATTCGTTAAATCATCGATTATACCTTGTCCTTCCACTATTTTATTATTATAATTAAAGTGATTAAATTGTATAAACGTTATATTATCAAAGGAGTTTTGTCCATGAAGCTAACGTACAAAGGAAAAACAAAAGATGTCTATGAATTGGAAGATGGAAATTACCTGCTTCAATTTAAAGATGATGTCACTGGTACAGAGGGTGTTTTTGATCCGGGAGCAAATACAGTTGGACTAACATTGGAAGGTGCTGGCCGTGCTGGGTTACGATTAACGAAATACTTTTTTGAAACTTTAAAGGAAAAAGGGATTCCAACCCATTATATTGATGCCGATATCGAACAGGCGACCATGACTGTTAAACCTGCTGAAGTTTTTGGAAAAGGTCTTGAAGTAATTTGCAGATACCGTGCAGTTGGGAGTTTCCTGCGCAGATATGGTTTGTACGCTGAAGAAGGACAACCACTTGATGCTTTTGTGGAAGTTACTTTAAAAGATGATGATCGCGAAGATCCGCCAATAAGTGAGGATGCTTTGGACATGCTTGGCATTTTATCCAAGGAAGAATACAAAGAGTTAAAGAACCTCACACAGCAAATTGCAAATGTGGTCAAAGATGAACTTGCTAAAAAAGGCATCGATTTATATGACATTAAATTTGAATTTGGACGAACTGGCGAGGACAAACAAATTGTTCTTATTGATGAAATCTCTGGTGGAAACATGCGCGCATATAAAGACGGAGAGTATATCGAACCATTAGAACTGGAAAAACTATTCCTATAAACAAAAGGCTGGCCATGAAATTGGTCAGCCTTTTTTAAAAACAAACAAAATTATTCTTCATTCGTTATCTTTCACTTCTTCTCCACTTCAATCAGAAAATGTTCGTGCTAAACGGATTATTTACACCTATATCCCACACTCTACTTTAGTTTATTTATCCATCTAGTTCTTCTTTCCATTTCGAACAAACAAGCTGCTTTCATTAGCTGCAAAATGCATTCGTAATATCATTTCAAAACCACTTCTTTTGCAGAATATATTTGACTTGATAAATTTTATCGTTATGCCCCCTTTATGGATGATTGGAATAAAGCTATTACCTATTATATGTGAGTAGATTCGAATGCTTGCCTAAAAGGAAGCACGAGAACCGTCGCCGCGCTTTCTTAATACTTTGACAAAAATTTAAAGGTAATATAAAATCTATTAACCATACCATTTTAATGTGAATTAGGAGGCCATTCAATGAAACTATCAACAAAAATAACCCTCAGCTTGATAGTTGGGATCATCTTTGGTGTTATTTTAAATGTATTCTTTCCAACTATTGTTCCCGGGCTGGAACAATATGTTTTAACACCTGTTGGACAAATTTTCTTAAGGGGTATTCAATTTGTTGTTGTACCACTCGTTTTCACTTCACTTATTGTAGGTTTTTCAAGTATAAAGAATTCGGACAACGTTGGTAAACTTACATTAAAAATATTATCTTTGTATATCTTTACCAATATTATTGCACTTATAATCGGACTCGTTACAGCTCAAATTTTACAGCCAGGAAAAGCGGTTGATGCTATTAATGATACCGGTACACAAGAAGTTCCTGAAGGACAAAGCATTATAGACTGGCTAGTTTCAATTATTCCTACCAATCCTTTTGAGGCATTTTCATCTGGAAACATGTTGCAAGTAATTTTCACGGCAATCCTCTTTGTTATTGGGATTCACCTTGTTGGGGACAAAGCAACACCATTTGTATCCTTCGTAGAAAGTTTTCACAAAATTATAGAAAAGATTACATTAATCGTTTTAAAGCTATCACCAATTGGCGTTTTTGCGTTAATTAGTTCTGTTATAGCTACACAGGGATTTGAAATTGTTCAGAGATTAATCATGTATATTATTGGGTTAATTTTAGCAATTAGTATTATGCTTGTTGTTTATACATTAATATTAGCTATATTAAAAATTTCGCCATCTCATTTCTGGAAAAGTTTCCTGCCAACATTCGGTATTGCTTTTGGTACGGCCAGTTCAAACGCTGCATTACCGGTAGCAATGGAAAATGCAAAAAGTGGTTTTAGAATGAAGCAGGAAATTGCAAGTTTCTCCATACCTTTAGGAACTGCCTTAAAACGTGACGGTGCTTGTATCTTACAAGCTTTTAACGCACTGTTTGTTGCGCAATTATTTGATATAAACTTAACACCTTCTATTATTATTGCGATTGTTATAAGCGCGGTAGTTGTATCGTTCAGTACAGCAGGGGTTCCTGGTGCTGGTATCATTATGATGTCAACGGTGTTAACAGCTGCAGGTCTGCCGCTAGAAGGAATCGCTCTCGTTGCTGGGGTCGATCGCTTAACAGATGGATTTAGGACGTTATTAAATGTTGTTGGGAATGTGGCAAATGCAACGATATTAGACAAATGGGAAGCAAAAGACACAAAGAGCAGATAATCCATGAATTAATCCATAGAGAGTAACCAAAATTACCGGCACTGCATCCTCTATTAAAACTAAAAATCAGAAAAAGCACGGGGACGGTTCTTTTGCTTCCTTCATATCAAAAAAAGAAGCATGAGAACCCATGCTTCTTTTTTATGCCGAGTGCCGGCTATTCTTTTCTGGATTACTTTTTTTCTGCTTCAAGTATTGCCATACTCCTCGCATTTCTCCTATTGTAATCGCCAAAAGAATGAGAATTACGCCAGCCCATCTTGATAGTGAAATATGTTCGGACAGCCCTATCGCCGCAACGATTACGGATACAGGTAATTCTATAGACCCTAAAATCATTGCTAAACTACCAGACAGATGCGGTGTCGAAATAGCAAAAAGTAACGGTGTTAAAATTAATCCACAAATGGCTACTCCTGCTGCATAAATCCATATATTGCCTCCCAACACGCTTTCATTTAGCGTTAAATGTGGTGGGAAAACAATAAATGTTAATATACCTGCACCTGTGATCATAATTGGTGTCCGGACTGTTGCTGGAATATCAACAGCTACACGTCCGCTGACAAAAACGAACGCTGTATATGAGAATGCAGAACCAATCCCTAGAGCGAACCCGATCAGTGAAATATCGGACATTCCTCCGTTCATTACCCCCGCCGCAAAAAATACACCAACTAAGGTTAACAGTACAGATAGTACAGTTTTTTTATTCGGCTTTTTCCTATTAAATACCCATTCAAACAACACGCCAACCCACACGAATTGAAACAGTAATACAACAGCGAGTGAAACTGGTAAGTACTGCATCGCACCGTAATAAAGAATACTTGTTAAACCAGTGAAACTGCCGGCGATTATCAACGAAATCACAGTTTTTACTGTAAGCTTCCGAAGCACCCACGGGTAACGTTTAATGGACAGGATTCCAATAATCCAAAGAATCGCTAATGCGATGATAACCTGTACAACATTGATTTCTCCCAGGCTCCATCCTTCCGCATAGCCCAATTTTATAAATAACGGATTGAGTCCGAAACAACTAGCACCTATAATAAAAATAATCATCGCAGTGTTTCGCTTCATTTCATCCCCTCCAGTAGTTTCAAGACATATGGTTAATCCACAAAAAAATAAAATAGTCCAACCTATCTATAATAGCATATTTCCGGATAGTTTTCTTGTTTTTCTAGAAGCATGGGGACGGCTCTTTTGCTTCCTCTACAAGAAAAAAAGGAAGCATGAGAACCGTCCCCATGCTTCCTTGACTGACATTATCCTGCTTGTTCTTTTAGATCCTTCTTCGTTGCTTTTTGCTTTTTCTTCAATAAGCCGCCAAATCCAATTCCTATTGCATGAAACATTCGGTAGACTGCAGGAATTAAGACGAGTGTGATCATGGTTGCAAACAATAATCCAGATATAATCGCAGTTGCCATCGGTGCCTGATAATTACCCGTAGTACCTGTGGCAAGTGCAAGTGGTAACATGCCGCCAACTGTCGTAAATGTCGTCATAAATATTGGTCGGATCCGGTCCTTACCAGCCCTGCTTATCGCTTCATTTACCGAAGCACCTTCTTTACGCAGCTGGTTAGTCCGGTCAATTAAAAGAATTGCATTATTTAGCACAATACCAATGAGCATAATGATTCCCATTCCTGACATCATACTAAGTTCCCGTTGCGTCATAAATAAACCTAAAATCACACCAACAATCGTCATTGGAATGACAGACATAACAATAATTGGATGTGCCAAATGATTAAATTGCACTGCCATGACCAGGTAAACGAGGAAGATGGATATGGCGAGAACCATTACCAAATCGGAAAGGAGTTCTTGCTGTGTTTCGAGATCCCCTCCAGCAGAAATCGTGTACCCAGATGGAATTTCAAAATCATTAATAAGATTTTGAATTTCTCGATTGACTGTCCCCAAATCGGTATTTTCAATATCAGCAGAAACCGTTATATATCGCTCCCCATCAATATGAGAGATTTCATTCGGTGTATCCATATTTTGTAATGACACAAAATCGGATAGGGTCCTTTCCCCTTCAGGCGTCAGGATTTCCAACTCAAGCAAATCATCTTCATTAACTAATTCTTCATTCCACTTCACAACTAACGGGACGCTTGCATCGCTGATTGCAACTTCACCAATCGGCATATCAAGAAATGCCTCCTGTATAAATTGACGAATCTGGATTTCTGAAACCAAAGCATCCTCCATCGCCTCTTCATTTAGTTCTACTACCTTTTCAATGGAAGTCCGTTCCATTGAATTAGTAATACCAGTAAGCCCCTCCATACTTTCAAGCTCATTTGAAAAATCATCCACGATCGCTTGCATTTCTTCAAAATTTTCACCTTTAATCTGCAGTTGAACAGGCTGCCCTGTATTTACAGACATGGCACTCTGCACACTTTTTATTGGGTGATCTTCTTCCAGCTCTCGCAAGGAACTTAAAATCTCTTCATTCACTTCTTTCTGTTCTCTTGTTATCTCGTCCTCCTTGGTCATATTAATCAACGTATAGAACATCGATCCATCATCAATAATATAACTTGTTTCTACATCATCAATGGCAGCTAATGTTTCATTTATTGTCATTGCAGCTTCTTCTTTCTCTTCTGCAGATACACCTGTCTCGAGATCAATCATTAATTCCGCATACCGATTTAACATATCCGGCATGATGGTCATTGGAATCTTAGTAACAAGAAACATGGAACCAGAAAACATGAGGAAAAAGATAAAAATCATTGCAAAGCTGTTTCGTTTCTTTTTCACAACCCATGATACGAGATCCCCATACCCTTTGACTATTCGTCCTTCTTTTCCAATATTCTTTTTACGAATCTTAAGGAATCTCTCAGATAATGATGGAATTAAGGTAAAGGCAACAATAACAGAACTAATGAGCGTAATGGCAACAACGACAGATAGGATTACCATAAACTGCCCGATATCCCCACCCATTAACCCAATTGGCAAAAATACAACAATCGTAGTCAGCATCGAAGCAATAACTGCTGAAGTTACTTCCTTTGTACCTTCAAGCACTGCGTTCAACGGTTTTAATCCTTGTTCTTTTTTCTTGTAAATCGACTCCAGTACAACAATCGACGAATCAACCATCATTCCAACACCTAAGCCAAGGGCAATAAGTGAAAGCATATTAAAGCTGTAATCTAAAATCCACATCGTGATAAACGTTAGTAGGATAGAAGTTGGAATGGAGATTCCGATAATAACCGTCGCCCGAACATTACGTAAAAACAACAGTAAAATAACAATTGCAACTATACCCCCAATAAGGATATTATTTGTGATTCCATCAATCGATTCTTTTACATAGTCCGCTTGGGCAACGAGCTCATTTAATTCAACATCCTCGACTAGGCCTTCATCTCTTATCAGCTGAACTTCTTCACGTATCGCCTCTGCCATATCGATTTGTGTCACAGCAGCATTTCGAGCAATCTGAACAAAGATAAAATCCTTTGTCCCATCTTTCCATACATAAGAAGTATTTTCTAATGGCTGTTTGGAAATATCTGCAACTTCATGTAATGCAATAAAACCTGCCTCTGTTGGGATTTTAATATTTTCCACATTTTCAATCGACGTTAATTCGGTTTCCCAACGAATAGAGGGCTGCGCACCTTCCTCTTGTACTTCCCCTAATGTCGCCTCTGTATTGGTCTCCTGGATAATCGAGATAACTTGTGAACTATCCAAACCAAATTCCAGCAGACTTTCCCGGTCCAATTCGATACTCATTTCATATTCCTGTATTCCCATGAGAGAAACATCTCTTACTTCAGAGAGCTCCTCCAAACGAGGTTGGAGAACATCCTGCGCAAATGCTGTAAGGACATCTATATCTCCATTTGAAACATCCATAAAAAACTCATAATTTCCGCTCATGCTCATTTGATCTGCTATTACTTCTGTAACCCCTGACACATCAGAAGTAACAGCATTGGCAATTGATTCAATCTCTTTTGAAACATCTTCACCTTGCCCTTTTGCAATCGTAATTTGCAAACTGCTTTGTCCAATCATGCTGGTGGAATAGATTTCTTCCACACCATCAATCCCTTGAATACTTTGTTCGAGTGGAGTAGTAATGGTTCTTTCTACTTCAATTGCAGCCATATCCCCAGCGCTCACAGCAATATATGCTCCATCAAACTCCACAGGTGGCATAAGCTCTTCATCAAGCTTTGTTAATGAATATCCCCCTAAGATTAGTACTAGTACCGTCACCAAACCAACTAGAATTTTTCGATTAACAATAAACTTCAGCAAGTTCTCCCCGTCCCTCATCTATATTTTTAAAGCCCTAAATAGTATAATCGAAATATAATTGCAATAGTTGAAAAACAGCAATAATTTACAATAACTTAAATTAACGCCGTCTTACCAGTGCCTGTCACTCCCCGGCTTTTGGCGAAATATATCGAAAGGGAACCGTCCCCATGCTTCCTTGACAATCTAGTGTTTAGGCAATATAATTAGTGCAACTAATAATTGAATAATAAACTTTATCAAGAGTGACCGAGGGAATGGCCCTTTGACGTCCGGCAACCCCCATGGCCTGGGAAGGTGCTAAATCCTGCAGAATATTTCATTCTGAAAGATAATCGTTGTACATATGTCAATGCCCTTTCAGATGAGAGGGCATTTTTTAATTCAGTAAATCAATGAAGCAATATGAGCAGAGCTGCATTTTTCCTGAAAACTTCAACTGCTTTACAACTAGAAATGAGGGAAGCTTATGATTGAGATTCGTAATTTAACAAAAGTTTATCATACGAATAAGAGAGAAATAAAAGGCGTAGATAACGTCTCTATAACCGTGAATGAGGGAGAAGTATACGGGATTGCCGGATATTCTGGTGCTGGAAAAAGCTCCCTTCTCCGTTGTATCAATTTACTGGAGAAACCAACCATTGGAAAAATAAAAGTCGATGGCTCTGATCTTACCTTATTAAACAAAAGTGATTTGCGGCTTGCACGGCTTAAAATCGGAATGATCTTTCAACATTTTAATTTGGTCAGTCAAAAAACGGTAGCGGAAAATATTGCATTTTCACTAAAGGCTGCCAAATTACCAAAAGAGGAAATGAAGGTTAGAGTTGATGAATTGCTGGACATGGTTGGTCTCACAGACAAGCGCGATGTTTTCCCAGGCCAGCTAAGCGGTGGGCAAAAGCAGCGGGTTGGAATTGCCAGAGCATTGGCAAATAATCCAAAAGTGTTGTTATGTGATGAAGCAACTTCTGCACTGGACCCAACGACAACAAAATCGATTTTAAACCTATTAAAAAAAATTAACCGAGAGTTGAACATCACCATTGTAATCATCACTCATGAAATGGACGTCGTCAAAGACATCTGTCATCGGATGGCGATTATGCAGGATGGCAGAGTTGTTGAAGATGGTCCTGTCTATGATGTATTTTCTAATCCAAAAGAGGAATTGACGAAAGAGTTTATTTCCAGTGTCGTTTCCTTTGAAATCCCGGAGACAATTTTAAAACATGTAAAAGGCACGATTGTTAAGGTACTTTTCCGAGGCGATGTAGCTGGTGAAGGGGTCATTTCAGGTACGCTAAAGAAATTTAATGTAGAAGGAAATTTCCTCCATGGTTCCATCGATTATATTCAAGATTTGCCACTAGGAATCTTTGTGATGGAATTAGTTGGTGAATCAAATGAAATTCAGAAGGCTTTACAATATATTGAAAAACAATCTGCTCAAGTTGAGGTGATTCGCAATGGAATTTGATGTTAATCATTTAATCGAATTTATTCCAGAAATCAATTCTGCCTTTTTAGAAACGTTATATATGATTTCCATTGCACTTGTTGTTGCAATTATCATTGGACTCCCATTAGGAATATTAATCTTTATTACTGATAAAGGCCTATTTCTGGAAAACCGGGTTGCCAATCAAATCTTAGGTTTTATTGTCAATCTCATACGTTCCATTCCATTTATTATTCTTTTAGTGGCCCTAATTCCATTAACCGTCGCTCTCGTAGGTTCCATGATTGGACCTACAGCGGCAAGTGTTTCCTTATCTGTAGCAGCTATTCCCTTCTTTGCCCGCTTGGTAGAGTCCGCACTTCGGGAAGTTAATTATGGCGTCATCGAAGCAGCGATTGCTGCCGGTGGAACACCATGGATGATCATTAAAGATGTTATTCTTCCTGAAGCAAAGGCAGGAATCATCTCTGGAATCACGATAACGATTGTCAGTTTAGTTGGGACATCTGCCGTTGCAGGAACCCTTGGCGGTGGTGGTATTGGCGACTTAGCAATACGATTTGGTTACTACCGTTATGATGACACCATCATGATTACAACCGTTATTATTCTAATTATTTTCGTTCAAATCATACAACTTGCCGGCGATAAAATTGCTAAAGTTGTTAATAAAAAATAAAAGTAGATATGTCCTTTCCATAAGGGCAATCTAATTTTAATAACATAAAAAGGGGTAAAGACAAAATGAAAAAGACATTATTAGGACTAGTATTAATACTTGTAATTGGGTTACTTGCTGCATGTGGTGGCAGTGACAATGAAGATAGCAGTTCAAATGGTGAAGGAGAAGCAACAAAAGATATTAAAATCGGCGCAACACCAGGACCATACAGCGATATGACAACAAAAGCTTTAATACCAGGACTCGAGGAAAAAGGATATACGGTTGAAGTTGTTGAATTTAGTGATTATATCCAGCCAAATAATGCCTTAAATCAAGGGGATATTGATGCTAACCTATTCCAGCATACGATTTACTTGGAAAATTTTGAAGTAGAAAATGAAATGGACTTAACCGCATTAACTACTGTACCAACTGCACCAATGGGAATTTATTCGAATGTATACAATTCCATAGACGAAATTGAAGATGGGGCAACTATCGCGGTTCCAAATGACCCAACAAATGGTGCGCGCGCATATAACACGCTTCAAGATGAAGGTCTAATCGTCATTGATGAAAATGCTGATGAGTTAAAAGTTTCTGAGCAAAACATTGTAGAAAATCCAAAGAATTTAGAATTCCAGCCAATCGAAGCAGGTCAATTACCTCGCGCTGTGGAAAGTGCTGACCTTTCTACTGTTCCTGGTAACTTTGCATTAGCAGCAGACATGGATCTACTGGATGCAATAGCACTTGAAGACATGGATGATTCGTATCGTAATGTAGTTGCAGTAACTGCTGAAAATGAGGATAGCCAATTAGCAAAAGATATTCTAGAGGTAGTTGAATCTGATGCATTTGAACAAGTTATCGATGAAGAATTTGAAGGCTTTGGTAAACCTGCTTGGATGACAGAATAAATGATAAGATTACGAAATTCATGAAAAAGGGCCAGAATTAAATCTGGCCCTTTTTCTGCATTCATTAATCTTCTTAGAAGTTTTTAATGCTTTATAAAGTTGAAGATCTGACACCAAATGAGGAAAGAAAAGATGTTCCTCGGACAACAACAACTACAAATCTACTTAAGATTCGGATTGTGCTTGCTGTGTTAATATTGCACTTTGAACTTGGCTAACCGCTGTTTGGGCAGAGGCTATTTCGGAAGAAGCTTGTTTAATTGCTGCTTGGGCAAGTGCCTGGTCCGATGTAGACTTTTCAATTGCTTGTGTTAACAATTCCTGTGTTAATGTTACATTTGCTTTTGCTTGTGTCAGTTGATTTAAATCAATTTGTTGTTGAGTCATCAAAATCCCCTCCTCAGTAATATTAATTACAAGTTTATCTTCTGCAGTTTTTTAAAATATATTAACCATTTCATTTTTGATTTTAGGTTCCACTTGATTTATTACGTTTAGGATAACAACAACTACGAAAAAGTTTTACTAAAAGAACTTTCAACGATTACACTTCCATCAATCTGCTGATACAGTAACTGATTACCGTGTTATTAAAATTCATTTTCATTGTTAGCTATTTAAATAATAGGTTGACAATTACTTTAAAATGAAATATTCTTATTTTTAACAATAAATGAATTAAATTGTAAAATTTTCAGCTGGTTTGCAGCAGAAAGGAGGAAAAACCATCAAATTAAAGGCGCAAGATATTACATTGGCGGGATTATTCGCTTCATTAATGGCAATCGGAGCAAATATAACCGCTTTTATTGTTGTCGGAGGAGTACCGATTACCTTAACTACATTTTTCAGTATTTTATCAGGTCTTCTACTTGGAAGCAGATTAGGAGCCATTTCCATGACAGTGTATGCCTTGATTGGACTAGCCGGAGCCCCGGTATTTTCTCAATTCTCAGGTGGCCCATCATCCATAATTACACCAACTTTCGGGTTTATTTTATCCAATATTCTTGTTGCCTTTGTTGCAGGAAAAATGGCAGAGAAGAAATCTTCAAAAACAAACTTTATTATGGCCGCATTATCAGGAATGACTATTAACTATGTTTTTGGAACAACTTGGATGTACTTTGCTTATCAGCTATGGTTTGGTGCGCCAGAAGGATTTAGTTATGCGATTGCATGGTTATGGATGGCTGCTCCACTTCCAAAAGATATTATCTTCTCTTGTTTAGCTGGTGTACTGGCATTTCGGCTTCACGGAAAAGTTTACAAATCGAGAAATGTAAAACATAAGACAACTGCTTAATTATGAGACTCTTTACTGGAAAATGGGTTGGATGATTAGTTGTAAAAAGTTTACGAACAAATTTGGGATCGAGCACTCTGTTCATCTATTGGGTTGAAAAAGGATAATATAGGCAGTTGCTCGGGTCAAATTCACAAATATTTTTTTAAAAAGGGAGAATAAAAATATGATGAATGATTGGTTTGGTATGGCAGATCGAGTGTTAGCAGGCGAGGAAATAAGTGATGATGAAGCACTTTCAATTCTAAATTGTCCAGATGATGAATTACTATTGCTACTTCAGGGATCATATAACATTAGACGTCATTATTACGGGAATAAAGTGAAATTAAATATGATTATTAATGCGAAATCAGGTCTTTGTCCGGAAAACTGCGGATATTGTGCTCAATCCTCCATATCAACCGCACCTGTAGATAAGTACACATTCGTAAATAGAGTGTCACTGCTAAGTGGTGCAGAGCAAGCAGATCGGCTAAATGCAGGAACATATTGCATTGTTGCGAGCGGAAGAGGGCCAAGCAAACGGGAAGTGGATACAGTTGCTTCTGCGGTCAAAGAAATTAAGGATAAATATGATTTGAAAGTATGTGCTTGTATGGGAATTTTGAAGCCGGAACAAGCCGAGCAATTAAAGGATGCTGGTGTTGATCGTTATAACCATAATATCAATACATCCAAAGCTCACCATCCGAATATTACAACTTCACATACATATGATGACCGTGTGGCAACAGTTAATACGGCAAAAGAAGCAGGTATTTCACCATGTTCTGGTGTGATTGTTGGTATGAAGGAATCACAAGAAGATGTGATTGATATGGCAAGAACTCTTAAAATTCTTGATGCCGACTCTATCCCGGTAAACTTCTTACACGCGATTGATGGCACACCATTAGAAGGAACGGAAGAATTGCATCCGAATTATTGCTTGAAAGTATTGGCCCTATTTCGTTATATCAATCCTACCAAGGAAATTCGAATTTCGGGCGGGCGGGAAGTAAATTTGAGAAGTCTGCAGCCACTGGGACTTTATCCAGCCAATTCAGTCTTTGTTGGTGACTACTTAACGACAGCCGGACAGGATAGTACAGATGATCATAAAATGATTGAAGACCTCGGATTTGAAATTGATTATAGTCAAGTACGTGAAGAGCAAGTATAATCAAAAGGAAGCATGGGGACGGTTCCCATGCTTCCACTTTATAATTGATTGGTGTTCATCCTATTATCGGCTTGTATATCCAGCATCAGCGTGGATAACTGTTCCTGTAATGTATGACGATTGGCCGGAAGCTAACCATAGACTTGCTTCAGCAATTTCTTCAGGCTGGCCAAATCGTCCTAAAAGACTAAGTTGCGGCGCAAATTCCTCTTCTGTTTGCCCAGTTTCTTCCAATGCTCCCCTTAACATAGGAGTATCAATCGCACCTGGTGCGACGGAGTTAACACGAATATTTTTATCCCCATTCTCTAGTGCAGCAACCTTCGTCATTCCAACTACCCCATGTTTCGCTGCAACATAGGCAATATTATTTGGCTGTGGACGGAAACCACTTACGGAAGATATATTGACAATACTTCCGCCATCTCCTTGTTTGATCATTTGCTGTAATTCATATTTCATACATAATGCCGTTCCGGTAAGATCGATGGAGATTAGCTTATTCCAATACTCTTCATCAAACTCAGCTGCAGGGGCATTATCTGGTGTTAATGCAGCATTATTAACTGCCACATCAAGACGGCCATATTTCTCAACTGTTTTAGCAATCATGTCTTGTACTTGATCCGATTTAGATATATCAACTTTGACAAAATAGGCAGTCCCACCGTTTGCTTCAATTTCAGAAACGGCTTCTTTTCCTTTTTCTTCGTTGAAGTCTGCGATTACTACCTTAGCCTTTGCATCTGCAAAAAGCTTTGCTGTAGCAAGTCCCATTCCCATTGCTGAACCTGTTACAATAGCCACTTTACCTTCTAATACTGGAAATGTCATATAAATCCCTCCAATTTTTTTATATTAAACAGATGTAGCTCCTTGTCCACCATCGATTCTGTAATAAGATCCACTAATAAATGATGCCTTGTCAGAAGATAGAAATACCATTAGATCTGCAATTTCCTCGGCAGTTGCATACCGGTTTAATACGACCTTATTTTCAAACAACATAACGATGACTCTCCTTTTTTGTTAGAACAAATATGCTTATGTTTAACTGTTCCCTGATGATTGCCCCAGGAAACACTAGTATTTAAATATTCTACTTAGATTTATTACTTATTACCCGGCCGTATACCCACCATCTACCGTTAAACTACTACCACTCATGAATGATGAATCATCAGAAGCTAGGAATAATACAGCCTTAGCCATTTCTGCTTTACCAAGCCGTTTTAATGGTGTGGCTTGTGCTAAAGCTTCCTTGCTTTCTGCGCGATAATTGGTATTTCGAAACCATTGACTTATATCCCAGTCAATATGGATTATTTCACTCGTTATACGCTTTTGGATTTTGTGGACTCCTCAGGAATTGGATACATAATGATTTGAAGGAAAGCCAAGCAGAATTCACCGAAAAATTGGTTAATTTATCAAAAACATCTATTTATTTGTTTAGGTATATTTGGGATAGTTAGAAGCATACATCTGAATAAACCCTATTAGTTTATAACGGCGCATTTGGGGGAATAAAGCATTAACCAAATGAAAGTTCATGAATAATAGATGACAGGGTGTTTCATATGCAGACGAATGAACAATGTATTGTAATTGGAATAGCTGGTGGTTCAGGCAGTGGTAAGTCTACCTTTTGCAGCAATTTAGCTGAAGCTTTAAGTCAATTGAATGTGAAGACAATTGAGATGGATGATTATTTTAAGAAAGTAAAACCGAAAGTTGATGCCCCATATAATAAAGCGCAATACGATGATTATGATCATCCAAATTCCGTTGAGATTGACAAATTAAATGTTGACCTCATTCAGTTTATATCCTCAAAAAAGTTCGATGTGATTATAATTGAGGGCTTAATGGTGTTACATTTTGATGAGATTAGAGACAAACTTAACTTAAAATTATTTGTAGAATGTCCATCTGATGAAAGATTGGTCAGGAGATTAAAAAGGGATCGTGACTTGTTCACTTTTGACGAAATTACTTCGAAGTATCTTGATTTAGTCAGACACCGCCATAACGAGTTTATTGAGCCAACAAAATGGCATGCAGATTTCATCATTAACGGTTCTAATCCAACGCAAACCTCCTTGGATGCTGTCTGCAAATGGATATTGAATTAACTAGTTATCATATGGGTACATATCCAGAAAAGGGATATGTACCTTTACTTATAATGAAGGTACACTTTCCTTCTATCGCACTTTTCTTTCCCGCTTTCCCCTGAGACAGGAATACTACACTGGTATTGCTAATAAAGTATTACTTACTGATAATATAGAAGCTAACAACCTAAATCCTATATAATTAGCTTCATTAAAATGAATTTTTAAGCACCGTAAGCTATCCCCAAGCTTCCCTGCCGAATATATGCTAGACTAACTTATATTATGAAAATTCAGGGCGGGTGAGTACAATTAGTAATAGAAATGTATATATCATTATTATTCTTATCATGCTCTCTTGGGGTATGAATGTATCTGCATTAAAAATCCTCGTAGAAAACTTTATGCCCGTTACAATTACCTCCCTGAGGATTTTCGTAGCCGGGGTCGTTGCGTTTCTAATTCTAATGGGCTTGCATTTAGTACGCTTGCCGAAGAGATCAGAGTGGATTTACATTATCGGTGGTGCTTTTTTAAGTGTCGTATTTCATCATTACTTTTTAGCACAGGGACTTACCAATACGACAGCGACGAATACTGGATTGATTTTAGGGCTGGGGCCATTATTGACGGTAATTTTCTCAATGCTTTTTTTGAAAAGGAAACCGACATTCATTCAGTTCATCGGGTTTATTTTTGGAACTTTAGGTGTCAGTACAACCGTATTAGTCGGAAGTGGTGGCATGCATTCTATTAATCTAGGAGATGTGCAAATTTTACTCGCCATTATTTCACAGGCGCTTAGCTTTATTTTAATTAAGCGGGCTGCTGAAACGATGGATCCTAGGCTGTTAACTGGCTATATGCTGGTGATAGGCTCCATCTTTCTTTTTATCTTCAGCTTATGGAAAGAACCAGGTGGACTGGATTCGCTTGCAGGTGTCTCTCCCGCTGTATGGACGATTTTTCTTTTTTCAGCGGTAATTGCTACTGGTGTCGGACACACAGCCTATAATTATGCGATTGGCCGGGTCGGACCAGCAGAAACAGCTATTTTCCTGAATTTGAACACATTCTTCTCACTAATTGGAGCGGCTATTTTCTTAGGCGAAGCAATTATTCCAGTACATTTTTTAGGACTGATTCTAATTGTATCTGGAGTCATACTCGGTTCTGGTGGTTTGGAAGCATGGTTGATACAAAGGAAAACAAAAAGGAAGCCGGGCAAGTATATCCCATAGAAGTATGGGACAGTTCTCAAAATCCGCCACATCAAAAATGGAAGCAGGAAAACCGTCCCCCATGCTTCTTATTCCAGCACTTTTAGTCCGACAGCACCTGCTATGATACAGAGTAAGAAGAGGATTCGTTTCCAGCCGGCAGGTTCTTTGAAAAGTAGGATGCCCATTAAGACTGCTCCAGCCGCACCAAGGCCTGTCCAAATCGCATAGGCAGTACCAAGCGGAATTTCTCTCATCGCAAGGGAAAGAAAAACAAATCCGCCACCAAACGTTAAGATAATCATGAGCAGCCAGCCAATTGACTTTTTACGAAGATAAAGATTGATGCACATGACTCCGAATATTTCACCAAGACTTGCTATAACAAGGAAAATCCAAGCCATATTTAATCCCCTCCCTGTTCTTTCGTTTCCTCATTTGGTGTGGTCATTTTGATTCCAATGACGCCTACTATTATTAAACCAATAAAGAAAATCTTCGCCATCGAAAATTCTGCACTAAACAGGATGAAGTCAAGCAACACAATTGCTGCTGCCCCTGAGCCTGTAAAAACAGCATAAACTGTTCCAGGTGGCAGTTTTTCACATGCTTTAATTACAAAATAAAAACTAAGAACAATGACTAAGATTGTGCCAATCCACTCTATTAGTGAATCCGAATATTTCAATCCGATGACCCAGAACACTTCGACAATTGCTGCAAAAAGAACATAAAGCCAGGCCACTTGCAATTCCTCCTTTTGATGGAAAATATCTATAAATTACACACTCCTATTCTAGCATATATCGTCTAGACCGCGTTATAAGGAGTGATTTCACACTCGTAATGATGCCACCTGCCTCCCCTTGCTGATTTTTTCAAAATTGTGTAACCGCAGATGATATATCGACCCGAACAACCTGGATATTCGTTGTGAAGTAAATGGAGAACTTCGTCAATCCGGAAGATAAGCAAGTTTGGCTGAAATCTGGAGATAAAGTGGCTGTTTCTATTGATAATATTGGTGAGCTGGTGAATGTGCTGGAATAATGTAGATTGAGAATATGAACCCTAAAACTAAGCAGGAATCAAACAGGTGGAAGCATGGGGACGGTTCTCAAAATCCGCCACATCAAAAAAGGAAGCAGGGGAACTGCCCCCCATGCTTCCTAATATGAAAGTATTTCCGCTAAACGGTAATTATCTTGTTCATCCCTCATGTTCGTATTTACTTGATTAAGCTCAACATCTATTATTTTATTTTCTCTTATTCCAACGGCCTTGCCTGATTGCCCATCCTTTAATAGTTCTACTGCTGCAATTCCCATTTTGCTTGCGAGTATCCTATCAAAAGCAGATGGATTTCCTCCTCTTTGCAAAATACCTAGTACGGATGCTCTAACACTAATATTTAATTTTTCTTCAATGGCTTTTTGTAACTTCCCTATCTCATATAGTTTTTCGGTTACAATAACGAGATTATCTCTTTTTCCACTGTTTATTCTTGTAGATAACTCCGAACATATCGTATTTATATCCAATTTTCTTTCAGGTGTAGAAATGATTTCTCCTCCACCCGCTAGAGCTGAAAATAAAGCTAAACTTCCGCAATCTCTACCCATCACTTCCACAATGGTTGTTTTTTCATGCGATAGACTTGTATCTTTTATTTTAGCAATACTATCCAATATCGTATTTATAGTCGTATCAAAGCCAATGGAATAATCTGTAAATGTTAGATCATTCTCAATTGTTGCAGGTATTCCAATCACTTTTACACCTTTTTGTTGTAATTTATCAGCGTATTTAAGGGCCTCATTGCCACCTATAATTACTAAAACATTTATCCCAAATTTCCCTAACGAAGCAATCGCTCCTGTCTCATCTATAAATTCTGGACTGCTTGATGTTTTTAGCATTGTTCCACCTTTATGCGTAATGTTTTCCAATTCAACAGAAGTCAGTGGATAGATATTACCATCTACCAGTCCTTGGATTCCATATTGTATTCCCATTACATCCATGTGATGATAACTCGCTGCTTTTACAACTGCACTAATTGCAGCGTTCATTCCAGGCGCATCTCCGCCACTTGTCATAATTCCTAATTTAATCATTAATAAACACCTCAGAGTAAATTTTACTTATCCAACATTTAGATATGTACGTCCACATTTTATAAGATTACTCTTATTATACACTCTTCCAGTGAAAATTAATTGCATCTAAACCAAGTTTTATCCATCTGCAATGGATGGAAGCATGTGGCGGTTCTCAATATCCGCCACATCAAAAAAAGAAAGCATGAGAACCGTCCCCATGCTTCCTCCCTATGCCTTATACAGACACTTTATCTCTTTTTGATAGCCATGTTTCAAAGGTATATGACATTTCCCAGAACGCGAGTTCATATTCTTTGGCAATGATAAATTGTTCTTTGAATTTCTCCTTCTCTGCTTCACTTGCTTTTTCAGCTAATTCATCCAGCAGGTCGATCATTTCTTGTGTCGATTCCTGGAACCCGTTGCTTGCATACATATTCAGCCAATTTTGATAGATTTTTTCTTTTGGTTTTGCATCCTTATATGTTAGGCCAATATCTGCATACAGCCAGTAACATGGCAGCATGGCAGCTACGATTTGGGCCAAACTTCCAGATAATGACGCCCGGTATAAATGAGATGTATATGCATAGGCAGTTGGTGCTGGCTTAAAGTTTTCCATTTCCTCATCAGTAATCTTTAAAAGTTTAGCATGCTCTTTGTGCACGGTTAGCTCTGCTTCAGCTGTCTTTTTAGCTTTCTCAGCAAGTTTAGCAGAAACATGAAAGTCATCTGCATGGGCTGCCGCAAAGGCATGCACTTTACCGTAATGTTTCAAATAATAGATATCCTGCATAATGTAGTTTTTAAAAATATCCAGCGGCAAATCCCCATCTACAATACCTTGCACAAACGGATGATTCAAACTTAACTCCCAACTTTGCTTTGTTGCTTCACGCAACGACTCTGTAAAACGCATGAAAAATTCCTCCTCTATTTTAGTTTCCTACTGGTTATTAGGAAATGGATATTTTTTTTAGCATCCAATATTCGGTAAATTTTAGTAACCTACTTCTACTACAGCATTAACGATATACATCAAATCGTTTTTATCCTGTTGTTCTTCAAGAAAAATTCCGCTCGACGTTGCCATACCTCCAGCCATCACTTCGACCGTGACCGTACCATAAGGGATCAACTCTTTTATTTTGTTCTGATCCAATTTCCCCAAATCCCGCGGTAGGCCCAGCTTTACATTTACTCTCATTTTATTTAAGTCGCCATTCGGCAGAATTTTTCTCATGCCCGGCATGGAATTTACGTGGATTGCATTCATCACTGCTCGCTCAGAAGCAATATTTACATCCTGTCCGTGCACATCCACCCCTGTTCCTGTTTCGATAAATAAAAGATTTTCCATTTTCTTTCCCTCCTTCCATTACTCTTCAGGAAGACTCCATTTAAATACGTGTTCCTTTCAATTCCTGAGTCTGTTTATATTTTTCTGCTTTTTCATCCGTTAGAAAATAAAGTTCATCAAGTAATGCAGGGATAAATGTTCCGGGTCCCACTGCTTTTTCCATTGCTAATTCCGCTGCAATACCATAACTTGCTGTTGCATAGACACCAGCTTCGAATACATCATCCCCTACACTTACAAAAGGCCCAATGAATGACGAGAGCAGACATCCACTTGCTGTAATATTCTGTAGCATTTCATGACCATTTTTACATAGAGCAGTTCGCACGCCATCAGTAATCACATCTGTTTCCCCGGTTGAAATCACAACTGCATTAAATTTCCGAGCTACGGCTGCTGCGATTTTCGGGTCGTTTTCTTCAATTACCGAATCGGGACCCTTTGCTTTATCCATGGTACCTCCCAATACAGCAATCTCCCCGGCATTAGCACGAATTACCGCAAGTTTCACAGTTGCAAGTATTTCATTAATTATTTCTGTCCGAAACGCTGTCCCACCAACTGCAATCGGATCAAGAATAACGGGTACCCCTTTCTCATTTGCTGCCTTTCCAGCTATTACCATCGCTTCCCCACGGTCCTCCGTTAATGTTCCGAGGTTCAATACGACAGCGTCAGCAATTTCCCCGTAGTCTTTCGCTTCTTTTGGCGTATGGGACATCGCAGGGGAAGCACCGATTGCGATCAGTCCATTTGCAGCAAAATTACTCGCAACTTCATTTGTAATATTAAAAATAAACGGCTTGTCTTCCCTGATTTTTGCTATAAGATTCATCTAGACATCTCCTCTCTAATAAGTTGGTAGAATAAAAAAAACCACCCCAAAGTGGAGTGGTTTTATATACGGTTTCAAAATATGTATACGCAGCCATCTCCACTTTCCTACGCTGGTATTAACCAGTTCAGGTTCAAAGGGATTAAGAAAAGAATCTTATCTCAGCCGAATGGCACCCCTAGTGGATTGTTTTATTCAATTATCTTAACTATACATTATTTTCTGATTTTATAAAAGTTAAATCGTTTAATAAGAAATAACAGAAACAGCTAAATTATTTTGATGACGAGCTACAACATGTCGCTTTCTATGTAGATGATGTAGATATCAAAAATTGATCGCGTATCACAAATTAGCTGACGATCACTAATTCGTCTAAGACCGCACTCCCCCGGGTATATTGGTCACTTGATTAGCGATCCTAAAATTGTCTAAAATAAAGTAAAGCAAAATGGCTTGACGATGTACCTATGTCCCTCTAATCATAAAACAAGTTGAGCTATTAATAAGCTCAACTTGTTTTCATAAATAGTTAAAAATTAAATAATTACTAGCATTCGTCTTCGTGTGCGTCGTATGGAGCAACTCCACCACCATTTACATTAAGTGGAATTTGTTGAACTTGCAACACTTTTAAAGTAAGATCTGTAACGATTTTTTCACGTAATTTGTTAAAGCTGCCGTTATTAGAACCTTTGCTTTTGTCCGAGTCAAATGAATGCGGAGAAAAGTCAAGCTCAAAGAATTCCGCACTAAGAAGTTCACAGAATGGCTGTTCATTGTAAATGACGCTATTTTGGAAGAAGTATTTATCCAAACGAGGAGATTCTCCATGTTTAGGATCGATAAATTGTCCTCTTCTTTGATCTCCAAAACCGAAAATCGGTAAATTCATAAGATCACCAGTTAAATCTGCAAAACCAGAAAACGGAACCTTCGCTGTTAAAGTACGTAGTGCGCTATTACAGCCTTTTGGTGCGTACTCGATGTTTTTACGAATATATCCTTCTACGAATAACTTAGCTCCTTCAGAAGTGTAGAATCCTCCTGATTCATTTATTTCTTCAAATGGACCAACAGGAACGAGTTTACACTGTGTTAAGAAAACATCTTTTAATACTCTTTTAATTTCACATGCTGGCGGATCAAGTGGAATGTCAGCTTCTACTACGACTTGAAGAGTTGTCTCTGCTAAAACTAGTGGGACTTTAATATACACATCAGATAGATTTGGATTAACGACGGGAGTAGCGGGAGTATCTGGAAGTTGAACCTCTGTACGCGATTTAACCTCACAATTTACTTTACTTGGACTAGAATCTTTCTTTACCATTTTTTTATTTAAGTTACTGTGACCATAGCCTTTCATAATAAAATTTCCTCCTTTTTGTTAAAGGTCGTCTATTACCTTTACACTAATAAGGTATTCAGTTAGTGAAATTATGAATGGACTGATAGTAGGAGTCGATTGCTGATTTTTATTAGTAAGTTGGAATTTCATTATTTTAGATTCTATGGTCAAATTGAATTAATTGCAGCAATTGAATCTTTAAATGTACCATTATTTTTTGGTCTACTCGATAATATACTTTTTTTAACCATTCTCGTGGTGATATCTTTTCCCAATTAATAGCAGGGAGATATTCTATTGATTCTTGAATAAATCCTTCAACAAATAATATACCATTTGAAGCTGTCTGTTTCATATGATCTGAAGAGTGTATGAAATTGGAGGGTAAGAATTTACAATTTGTCACTACAACTTCTGTTGAAACATCCAAAATCTTGATGATCCCTTTATCCATTAGCGTATTTTTCTCTAATACGATTTCAATATCATATTCCCCAAGTATTACTGGAATAAGAAACTTTGCAATAGGAAATGTATTTAAAATGTCGTGCCCATCTAGTGAGTTTGTGTTTTGTTTAATAGGTTTCATTATTTCTTGTTGGAAGTCATTATTTTTCTTAGATACTCTAGAAGACTCTTTGTTTAAATTCATCATTGCATGTACGTTAGAGAAAACCAATCTGCCATATGGTTCCTCATGATAATAAGAAGAAGTATTAAGTTGATATGTCTCAAAGTCAGGGCTCATACCAGTTTGATCTTTGAAGTTGAATGAACGCTCGGCTGTATGAACGAAAATTGGCTGTTGAAGAAAATCATCAATTTTTATATGAGTTGAAAATGGAACTTTAATGTGTTGAACTTGGTTACCAATAGATGTATTATATCCTATTAAATTACTGTTTTTGTTGACATTCTTATGATTATTATTAAATTTCATTTCAATTTCACTCCTCGAACAATACTGCTTACTTAATATTTATTTATGCAGTTAATCATCTTTTGTCCCTGCTTCCCCGAGTTTTACATCATTCAAATTGGGTTACAAGTGAGGAAGATTTACAAGCTGTTTTTTATAATGCGAAAAATCATTTAAATGATGATGGGATGATGTTTATTGTTTCTGATCGTTTTACAGAAACCTTTCAAACGTATGCGAACCATGGATGAAAACGGGCAGATAACTTGGGAGTTTGAATCATGAGATAAGTGGTCTGTTTTTCAAATAAAAATAGTTTCAATTACTCGAACGAACGGGCTTTAAGGCTGGTTTCGAACATTCGGAGCTGGAGCAGGGTTCTTATGTAGGCATTTGTCGTTCAGGTTTCAATAATATACCTTTTGGAAGTGTTTAAAAACCCCAGATATGTTAATCCTTAAGGGAATAATTGCTTAACAAGGATTTATTGTTGCATTTATTGAATTAGAATAGTAGCTGCTATCCAGAGGGTACCAATCCGAATATACTTTCAAGAATATACCGATTGACCTGGAGTCTGTCCTGAAGATTCAGTAACGGAGACAGATCCGGTGCCAGAAGCATTAGTAGCACAAAACTAAGGCCATGGTTTTGTGCTACTAATTTTTTATAGTAGAAGAAATTATATTACTTATCCCCCTTTCAATTAAAGGGGTTATTGCTTTACTATATGACCAATTGATAAAATTGATTAGACAGTTATGTCAAACGCTAATAAAAAATGCCCTTTCAATTGAAAAGACATTTTGCCAAAAGAGTATTCTCATACAATTGCTCATTATACTTTATTTTTTACATTTTCAAAACAGATCCAGCGCAACCGTAATTTAAAATTCCCGTGCCTAGTCTTTTTCCTTTAAAATAGCGATAACCTCTTCAAATGCCATCTTATTATCCTCAATCAACGTGTCAAGGTAGCTTGAAATGTCTTCAAGATCGGGTGGTTCAACCCCGTCATTATTATTATCAGGAGAATAATGCATATTTAAATTCGCAAGCATATTCGTAATAATCGTTTGGAGTGTTTCATTTTCTAAATAAACGAAACTATTATCTTCTTTTGGCTGATCTTTATTCTTTAATTCATCAATATTAACATTAAGCTGATCACGAATTAACTGTTTGAATAGATCCTTTTGCTTTTGATTGAGTTGATGATTACTCATTTTCATTCCCCTTTCCTATGGAACCACCGACATTAATCTGGTTGAGGGAGCTAATTCCTTCCTTTATCTCATCCCCATAGGTAAACCCCATAATACTGCCCGTATAAGATGATTCCGGAATCCATTTCACTTGGAAGTTTGAAAATGTTAATGTTTCGTTCGGTTCCAGTTTATTTATTTTATCCTGCCTTAACCAAAATTCCTGTTTATCTTGAGAATCATTGATTCGCTCCCATACATTTGGCAGTCTCATTTTTTGCTTGGAGTCCTTATTTAAGTATTTTCCGGAAAAGTCAAACGGTGAATCTTCAGATAGCTTTATACAAATGTATGGGTTCGAAAGTGGGCTTCCTCCCAAGTTCTTAATATGATACGTACCAAGAATAAAGTTTTCTTGTCCTTGTTCATGAGAAATGTTAAAGGAATATGTAAAGTAACTAATGACTTGAAAATCCTTTGCTGCTTTTGTTTCCGATACTAATGTTTTTATTTCTTTCAGATAAGAGGTGTTCATTTCCTGCCACTTAGCAATTTTCCCCCTTATTTCATCCGTTCTTTTCATTATATCGTTCACCCCCAAAGAAAAATAAAGAGAGGAGCATAGTATTTCCTCTCTTTCATACTTATGCTGGATTCTTAACAGTTATCACGGTTGCTGGGAAAAACTACTGGGCACTGCGGTGGTATCGTTGGCACAGGGCATGGTGGGATTTGAAGTACATCCCTTGGTTGACAGAAATCAGCTATAACCTCAAGCGTTACATCAAAAACAGATTGTATGCTTTGACATAGACGTACATTAACGGAAACATCAAGTTCACCTGGAGTTGTTGTCGAATCACAAGCAGCTGTACATACAAAGCAATCAACTTCTGTGAAAGTTACATTTACATCTGTACCTTCTGGAGCACAAAGAATCACTTGCTCACAACGCGTGAATTCTCTAGTAGCGACTTCTACTGTTCCCCCTCCTACCAAGTCTACAAAAATGGTTACTTCAAATGTTTTGCGGATATTCACTAGTTGTAGTGTCACCTGACTGTCATCAATAACGAAATCTCGGTCTACCCGATCCAAAATAGTAGACGCAATCGGTTCAACCGTACATGTAACGGTATCAATATCGATATCGTCACAATCTAATGGGTCACCAGTAGCAGGATTATCTGGTAATTCTAAGCCATTCAAAGTTAAATCAAATGTTGCATCGTTAATAACCCAATCATATACCTTCTCTGTATTGATACATAGGAGTTCCTGACCCCCGGGCAAATTTCCAGTTTGCATAATTTAAACACCCCAAATAAGATTATTATACTCATTTATAGACTATGAGATAATAACCAAATGCGCATAATCAATTAGTTTACTTTTCAAATTATATTTTCACAGAAGGTATGTAAGGAATATATAAAAATAGCGAAAAACTTGAAAGTCCCCCATAATCTCAACATTTTATAACTCACTTTGGTGTGCAAAAGCCGTTCCTAACAGGGTGAATAAATAATATATATATAGCAGGAATACCACTTGCTCCTTTAACAATTGTTAATCATTAACCCCATGATGAACATGCCCGGCATAAAAAAAATAGGGCTGTCGTGGTTAGCTCGACAACCCGATAGAAGTATCTCTTTTATACGATGCTGATAATTTATTCGCCACCATTACCGAGGCTATTTGGGAAAACTACTGGGCATTGTGGTGGAATCGTTGGTGCTGGGCAAGGTCCAAGTGGTAATTCCTCTCTTGGTTGACAGAAATCAGCAACGATTTCAAGCGTTACTTCAAACGTGGACTGGATGCTTTGACATAAACGTACAGTAATTTGGATATCAGATAGATCACCATCACATATAAAGTCACAAACAAAACAATCGACATCTGTATAAGTGACATCAATATCAGTATCTTCCGGAGCACATAAAACGACTTGCTCGCAACGACTGAACTCAAAAGGATTGTCAGAAATTGGCACAGTGGTTCCGTTATCAAGTGTTGCAAAAAGGTTAACTGCGAAATTTTTACGTAGTGTTACTAATTGAAGGGTTATGGTCTCATCGTCAATCATAAATTCCCGATCTTCCCTTCCCAACTCTACGATACCATTTTCTAAATCTGGAACCACCTCACAAGATAACGACTCGATATCATCACATGATACCCCTTCAGGATTTTCTGCAGAGGCAATCGTAATATCAAATGTTGCATCATTGATGACCCAGTCATATACTTTTTTTGTGTTAATACATAGGAGTTCTTGACCCCCGGTTAAATTTTCTGCTTGCATGATTGCAAACACCTCCGAATAAGATTTTAGTTTCATTGTAGCTTATGAACAGATGTACCAGTCCGTGTAATGAATTAGCGGAATTCCCATGATATTCACTACGTTGGGCGAATATCATAAATACAACGGTACCTTCGTGCAATTGGAACATCAAACATGACTTTCTTTTAGCTTAAAGAGAGTAAAAGCTGCATACAATTAGAACAATAGAAGTTCATCTGCTTTTAGCGTTTAAAATCTGCACATTTGTCACGTATTGGTGTTACATCAATAGTATATTAATGTGCTGTAAAAGGGTGAATGGGGATGCAACGATATAAACTTTATAACTCTGATGACGTCGAGAAACTGCAACGGGAGCTTGATATCTACAAATATACGTTAGAAACAGTAAAATCACAGGATGGGGTGAATGGCTACCTTAAGACGAAAAGTGATTTTAATGATTTACAATTAAAATATTCTAAACTTAAAGGGGAAATGAAGATTATGGAAGAAAACCATCAACGAAGAGTAACAGAGTATGAATTGGAGAAACAATTCCTTTCCACTCGTATGAATACGGTTAGTGAATCAGTAAGTCAATTGAAACAAGATATGAATTGGATGATGGATAGAATGGAACAGATACGTTTTACGGAGCTGCTCGAAAAAATGAATCAAGTGATGAACAAACAGGATGATCACTTAATAGAAACTAAAATTAAAATCGAAAGACTAAAAGAGGAAATTTTACAATTAAAAGAATATATAGAATCAGATGTTCCAACTCCTGAACCAGCCAAAGAACCACCAGCTCCAAAGAAATCCGAATATAGACAATTACAAAACATGCTTCGATCTCCTAGTTATATAGAGGAAGCATCGAGCAAAAAAAAAAATATGACAACTCGTCAAAATTTCAGACATCCACTACCAAGCAGCCAAACAATTCACCCTACAAACGCTTCTAATCACGTTCAAGATTCTGCAGCAGTCATGAATATGGAACGAAATGCTTTCCCACATTATCTGGAATTAAATAAGAATATAATTATTCGTCCAAAAGCAACAAAAAATAAACAGGAAGAAAAAAAGGCTGAAAGCAATATTGATAAAAGCCCTTCCATAACTGTCAATAATAATACTCCACCCCTACATGAAGAATCCTCCATGAAAAAAAATGTAGAGGAAAATCCAGTAAAGGAGACAATTATAGAAAAACATTCCGAACCCAACATAGAGCTGCCTAACAAACAAGAAGCCAACTTTTTAGCCCCAAAAGATTTCACACGGGACACACCAATCGAAACAATAGAAAAAGAAATACAAGTTACTGAAAAAGAAATACCAGCTGCTGATAAGCAAAATATTGTTGAGGAAAAAAGTAGTCAAGAGCAAAAACAACCTAGTCCGAAAAAAGAAACTGGATCCTTCTTTTCGATCTTTCAAAAGAAAGATTAGCATGGGTCGCGGGGAAATAACGATACCTCAAACAATACACGATAAAATGGTGGAACATGGTAGGTCTTGTTTGCCCTATGAGGCATGTGGTTTATTATCAGGAATTAATCACAATGTACAGTCCATTTGGCAATTAGAGAACGAATGGAAATCTGACAGACGTTTTTTTGTAAGAAAGAAGATTGTCGAGGAAACCGTTCAGAAAATAAAACAACTAAATGAACAGGTACTTGCTGTTTATCATTCCCACCCTACTACAGCACCTGTTCCTTCTAATTATGATATTACCAATCACCCTGATGATCATGTGTTCATGGTGATTATTTCCTATAAAACAAGGCCACCGATAACCAAATGGTATCACATACAAGAATCTGTTTATGAGTCGTGCTCCTTTTTTGTAGAACAGCCCGCAGAGCCCGGTCCTTTTTAGAAAATAAAACTATAATGTACCATACCGAATAAGGAGTTGAAAGTTTTGAAAACAATAAAAGTGAAAACAAAAGTAAGTAACCACAACCATAAATATTTAAAAAATCCTGATAAACCAATAGTAATTGATTCATCATCCATTAAAAGGAGACCGGTAAAAAGATCCGGTGGTGGTTGTTGCATGAAAGCATACTGAAGACCTTAGTTATCTCCTCCGAATAGGATAATAGCGCGGTTTTCATATGATTTGAATTGATTGTAATGATGGGACTTTTTTCAGTGACATAAAAAAATGTACTTCAAATAGGATGGAGGTTGTTAAAAACCAGATGCAATTTGTAATAAAGTATCTTCTCAAATTTTATTGTCTTTTAAATGAGAGTAGGGAAAGCAAAGACCATTCGTACATCATTGGATAGGATGAGGGTCGAAGATATTGGGCTATTCCCTCTAAATCAACACCGGTTAAAGCAGCGTTAAACATGCTGGGAGTTTAGGGTGGAGATGTTCGTTTACGGTCGGTTGATATGATGTAATAATAATGCTACATTACTGATTCAAAAAAGGCCTTCTTAGAGTGTAAGTTTTACTCTAAAGAGGCCTTCTTATATTTTTCACATCATCAAGTAAGTACTTTAAAGAGCCTAAATACATAGAAAAACCCGCATAAATGGTCTCTTGTACAGTCAATTACTAATTTTGGTAATAAGCTATCTTGAAAGTAAATTTATTTTCAAAAAAACTACGAAAAGGATTGTGATTACATGTCAGGATATGGATATGGCTGTTCTGGAAACAACAAAAGAATGAGTTCACCTATTAAAGTGAAACCTAATAAGCATAAGAATGATCATAAGAAAGATTCATGTCACTCTTGTGGTAAGCATGACTCAGTTTGCAATTGTAATTTTAAGGACCACGCGGTGCGTAAACCCGTAAAATTGAACAGCGATTGTACTTTAGTTAATTCAGTAGTATGTTCAAAGATGGTACAAAAGGTTGCAGAAACAACACTTCCACTAGGATTATTTCCAGGGTTACTAGATGTTGACGATATTGTTTCTATAAATGTAGTTCCGAATCTAGGTGCAATTACTCAAAACGCCAGAGTTATAAGAGACAAAGTAGTTAATATCGGTCTAATTCCTGCAACTATTACAGTAACAATTCTAGGTGTAGATCTCCCTGTTACCATTACTACGAGCCTACCGTTTCAAGAGCATACAGACTGTCCAGGAGCTTGCCCTGAGGATATGTTATTTGAAACTCCGCTTGAAGTAGAAGGAATATTTACTCAACCAGGGGTGCCTGTGGTTGATGTTGGAGGTTTAGCACTTGTTGAAGGTATTTTAGTCAAGATTATCTTACGTACTAACATTACTGTTACTAGACAACTTATTCAAGACGAGCATGGGAACTTATGTGATGCAAACCCTAATCGTTGTGATGCACAAACAACTCCTCCATCATTCGTTCTACCAGCTCCAACAACACCTGGATTTCCATCGGTTTAATGAACAAACAGTTCCACCAGTGAATGGAGTTTAAAGTCACTAGACTATAATCAAGTAACAACTCTTGTCAAGAGATGTAGCAACATTTAATGAACACAATGTATTTAAATTTAAAGCATCAATATTGGTAAAATTCGCTTCAGAGTTTGTAGATGCGGTGGTCAAATAGGATATGGAGTTATTTGGCAAATGAAGGAGAGGCTAGGGTAAAATACCTTAGCCTTTATTTGTTTTTATGTTGGCACAGCGGACACATACCTTTAATCAAAACAATCCTTATAAAGTATAGAGTGATTGTTTGGTCCGTAATTTATCTCGGGAAAATCAGAAGTGAAACCCTATATATTTTCCACAAGCGAAACTGGATGTAAACCATTCTTCACTGCACCTACATACTCATCCACTGTCTGTTTGCCAATCGCCGTGTCTGGTGCAATTGCTTCAAATCCGTGAAAAACTCCAGGGTAGAGATGAAACTCTACATCAACACCAGCCTGGCAGAGCCGGGTTACATAATCTAATGTTTCATCACGAAATGGATCTAATTGTCCCACGCAAATATATGTTTTTGGTAGACCTGATAAATTAGTTGCCCGAGCAGGTGCCGCATATTCAGAAACACTTTCTGTTCCGTCTTTTCCATTTAAATACATGGACCAACCCTTCTTATTTAAATCATGATTCCAGACAAAGTTTCCCGTTACTTCAAAACTTGATGGGGTATTATTATGATCATTAATCATTGGATATAATGGCATTTGGAAACTTATTTCCGGCCCTTTTCTATCTCTAGTAAGTAAAGCAAGTGCGGCTGTTATTCCGCCACCAGCACTTTGGCCTGCTACACCTATTCTAGTTGCATCTACACCTAGTTCACCTGCATTCTCATACACCCACTGAAGTGCTGCATAACAATCCTCTAATCCAGCTGGATAAGGGAATTCTGGTGCCAAACGATAATCCACAGAAACAACCATGCAATTTGCCTCCGCAACAAAACGCTGGCATAAAATATCCCCTTCCTCAGGTGAACCTAATACATAACCTCCACCATGAATCCACAACAACACGGGTAGTGCTTCACCACTTTTTTCCTTTTTATCATAAATCCGTACTCTGACCGAAGATTGATCATAAGAATTTAGAATCATCTCGTCATTAATGGAAACAGATTCATCTAAGGGAATCTCCATAGCTTGGAGACCATCCTGTGCCGCTTGTCTTGTAGCTTTATAATTATCCAAATCTAATGGAGGAAATGCCTCAATTATTTCTCTCAATTCTGGGTTAACTCTATTTTTCATATTCTATCACTCCATTTATTTATATTTTGTTTAAATAGTAATCAATTCATATATACGACCATCATCTCTATCGTCAAGACCATTCCAGTGATTTGGAACTAGATGCTAAAGAAAAACCTGCATATTCTTTTTTCGCTACCTCATCACATATATCCCGATAAGGACCATATCCTCCTACATAAATTTGAAAACCTCGAGCCTTGTCGGCAATATTGGCACCGTTATACCAAGACTCAACCTTTGTATAAAGTGTTTTGTCAGCCAGTTCTCGGCAGTGCTTGCTCCAAGCATTTTCATCTTCCGAATTGGCTTCAATTGTTTTGATATCATGCTTACGAAGGTATTCCATACAATCTGCAATCCACTCTACATGCTGCTCCACTGCTACAGGTACATTCCCTAAAACGGAAGGGCTTTCTGGGCCTGTAATCATGAACATATTTGGAAAACCAGCAGTGGAAATACCCAGATAGGTGCGGACATCTGATCCATTTTCCCACTTATCTTGCAGAGATATGCCGTCCTTTCCTATAATATCCATATTAAATAGTGACCCGGTCATTCCGTCATATCCAGTCGCAAAAACGATAGCATCCAGGTCATATGCTTCATTGGTTGTCCTTATTCCAGTTTTAGTAATTTCTTCAATTGGAGCTTGTTTAACATCTACAAGACTTATATTTTTTCGATTATATGTTTCAAAGTAATCCGTATCAAGGATAGCCCGCTTCGCTCCATAATAATAAGTTGGAGTTAATTTCCTAGCAATCTCTGAGTCTTTTACCGTTTCCTGTATTTTTTCCCGGATGAACTGTGAAACCGTTTCGTTCGCTTCCTCATCAGCTAGCAGGTCATTATAAGAAAATAATAAATATGCACCGCCTTTTTCCCAGGCATCTTCATAGTTTTTGCGGCGGTTTTCCGGAGTATCTTCCAATGCAGACAGCTCCCCTGGCTGGATTGGAAGTCCCCCCATTGATGACCGTATTTTCCGCTTGATCTCATGAAAGTTTTCTTTCGCCTGCTGAACGGTTTCCTCCTTGTAAAGATGGTTCTTTGCCGGCACACTATATTGCGGTGTCCGCTGAAAAACCGTCAGATGTGCTGCTTCTTTCGCAATCTCAGGAATGGTCTGGACGCCACTTGATCCAGTACCAATAACTCCCACTCTTTTACCGTGAAAATTTACCTTCTCATGGGGCCAGTGGCCTGTATGGTACCATTCACCATCATAATTCTCTAATCCCTTAAAATTAGGAATGTTCGCGGTAGATATGCAGCCAACCCCTGTAATAAAGTATTTAGCTGATATCACTTGGTTGTCATTTGTATGGATAATCCATCTATTTACCGCTTCATCATACCGAGCAGAATGAATGCGTGTATTAAACTCGATATCTTTCCTGAGCTCAAACTTATCTGCAACAAAATTAAGATAACGGAGTATTTCCGGTTGTCCGGGAAATCTAGATGTCCATGTCCATTCGTTATAAAGATCTTCTGAAAAAGTATAGTTATAATAAATACTTTCTGAGTCACATCGTGCACCAGGATATCGATTCCAATACCACACGCCGCCAACATCGGCAGCAGCCTCATAGACCATCGTACTGAATCCAGCCTCACGTAATTGATGAAGCATATACAATCCTGAAAAACCAGCTCCAACAACTACTGCATCTAATTCGGTTACATCATTCTTCCTCGTTGTAGATGTCATGTTTATCATCCTCCTAAACTATTATTGTAAGCGGATACAATTTAATTTTCATGAAAAACTAAATATCCCTACAATTCTACTCTTTACTCGGATCATTAATCTTTCCTTTTTTTATGACAAGGCTACTACCATTGATTGACAACACTTAATCCTGGTGTTTTAAATTCTTCCATATTTATGATGATATCAGCAGCTTCTTCAAGGCTTACCTTTCTAGTAATCATTTTCTCAGGGTGTAGTACACCACTTTCAATCATATTCAACATAGCTGAGAATCTAGATACAGGCATATTAGATGAACCAATAAACTCCAATTCTTTTACTACAATCAAATCCACTGGTAATTCAACTTTTCCCTGCTCATCAGATGATGTAAGTCCTAATTGTAAGTGTCTTCCGCGCTTCCTTAAACTATTAATTGCATTCTGGCAAGTTGCAGTTATTCCCAATGCATCCACCGCAACATGAGCACCACCGCCCGTAATCTCTACTATTCTCTGTACAGCATCCTCTTTACTACCATTAATCGTAAATTCAGCACCGAATTCTTTCGCAAGTTCTAAGGCTTCATCATTAATATCAACGGTTATGACTCTTGCACCGATTGCACTGGCTACATGTGACACACATAATCCAAGACCACCACTTCCATGAACAGCAACCCATTCTCCTGGTTTTACTTTCACTTGATCTACTAGCCCATGAAATGCTGTCATAAAGCGGCACCCTAGTGCAGCACCTGCTTCAAACGAAATAGATTCGGGTAATTGCACAACATTCCGGTCTGCATCGTGAACATGAACATACTCCCCAAAACCACCCCAATAGGAAACACCTGCCACACTTCCATGATCACAAATATTCGAGTGACCTGTCATACAATACTCACAAGTCCCTTCCCCATGTGCATGTGGAACCACGACCCTGTCACCTTCTTTGAATTTAGTAACATCACGACCTACTTTATCTACTACTCCTGAAAATTCATGGCCTAAAACATGAGGTAATTCCAATTGCATGCCAACCCAACTCAAATCACCTTTCATAAAATGATAATCACTTCTGCAAATCCCGTTAGCCTTTACGCGAATAACCACCCCATTGTCTTCTAAAGTTGGTTCCGGGACCTCCTTTACTTCCATTTTTTTATTGAATTCAGTTAGGACAAGTGCCTTCATAACAATTCCTCCTCATAGGTTTTTTTATTGATTTTATAGAAATAAGTTAAACATCTAATAATAGTGTGGGGATTTTTCAGCCATTGCAATTTATAAAATTAATCCCTTTCTATTGGAGTAAACATGGGAATGGTGATTTCTTCTGACCAATCTTGGAAGGTGACTTCTACTTCTTGTCCTACATTCACATCTCTTGGATGACACCCAACTATATTACTCATCAGACTTGGACCTTCATACAATTCAATAATCGCAACCACATAAGGAGCTTCTTTTGCATATGCTTTAGATATCGCCCGATGGATGATTGTATACGTTTTTACTTTCCCTTTGCCAGTTGCTTTAACCCAGTGAACATTTCTACTCATACAGTTTGTACACATCATACGAGGATAGAACTGAGATTTCCCACATTGATTACATTGCTGAATTAATAGTTCGCGGTTCCGGCAACCATCCCAATATGCTTCTGTCTCAATTGTTGGTTCTGGAAAGTTCTTTCCCGCATGTTCCATGGCTACACCTCCTTGCCCAGAATAAGTGTTGTATGACTGGACATGATGCCACCCTGTCCGTGTACAAGCGCAACCTCAGCATCATTTACTTGTCTCCTGCCTGCTTCGTTTCTTAATTGCACAACAGCTTCCGTTAAAGCAAACATGGACCCCGGGTTACCCGGATGGCAATGGGAGAGTAATCCACCATGTGTGTTAATTGGAAGTAATCCCCCTAGATCAACGGCTCCACTTTCCACAAATGCCCCACCCTCTCCTTTTTCACAAAACCCTAAATCCTCTAATTCAATTAAAACGGTAGGAGTGAAACAATCATAAAGTTCCGCAAAATCGATATCATTTGGACCAAGACCAGCCATTTCATATGCGCGTTTCCCGGAATCGACAGCAGCAGAAGTGGTAAGACTTTGTGCCTGGCTGATATGTTCATGTCGGTGACCTTCACCTACACCGAGTAAATATACCGGTTGCTTCGAGTAGTTTTTTGCCTTTTCCCTGGAAGTAAGAATTACTGCTGAGCCACCATCAGATATAAGTGAACAATCATATAAATGAAGCGGATCTGCAATCATGCGCGAGTTCACTACATCCTCCACTGTGATTAATTCACGCATTTGTGCTGCTGGGTTTAAATGAGCATGTTTTCGAGCGGTAACAGATACAGCAGCTAATTGTTCTGCCGTGGTACCAAACTCAGCCATATGTGCTCTTGCAATCAACGCATACAATGAAGGTACAGAGGGCCCATAGGGTGATTCGAATTGCGGATGGCCAGTAGAAGCCTGTGTTTTCATCGCTTTTTCTTTAGAAATCCCACTTCTTAGGCTATCCGCCATGGTGATAAGCACCGTATCACAAATACCTGTCGCAATGGCGGAAGCAGCATGGTGCAAAAGAGAAAATGTTGTTCCTCCTCCAGTACCAACACTGATACAATACTTAGGTTCTATTTGCAGATATTCAGAGATTGCCTCCGCATGATATAAAAACGGCTCTGCCCAAGAATCGCATGAAACGATCCCGTCAATCTCATCTTTTGTAATGCCAGCATCATCCATTGCTTTTAGAGCCGCATCTACACAAAGTTGTGTAGCTGACATATGAGGAACAACCCCAACATCTGAATCTGCTGCACCAATGATTGCAGTTTTGCCTCGTAATGATTCCAATGGATTTCCTACTTTCTGTTTTTAATCATGCATTACCGGACTACTTTATATTCTGCCGCTTCCCTATCCCAAGTCTCATTTGTGATTCCCTCTTCACGAAGCTTATATTTTTCAATTCGTTGAGAAGGTGTTCTCGGAAATTCATGAATAAAACGAACATATCGAGGTACGGAAAAATATGGCAGCCTTTCTTGGCAAAAGTCCAGCAGCTCTTCCGCATCTAGCTCACGACCATCTCGTATCTTTACAACTGCTAAAACTTCTTCCTCCGATAATTCTGAAGGAACACCAATGATCGCTGAATCCTGAACAAATGGATGTTTATTGATGGCATTTTCAACTTCATAGGATGATATATTTTCACCTCTACGCCTTACAACATCTTTCTTCCGGTCAACAAAGTAAAAATACCCATCCACATCTACTTGCCCTCGGTCTCCCGTATGAAACCACAAGTTTTTCCATGATTTAATGGTAGCTTCCGGCATTCCGTAATATCCAGAAAACATAATGGAAGGTTCCTTAGGACGTACAACCATTTCACCAGCTGTGTTTGGTGGACAGGGTTTCCCATTTTCATCATGTATTTGTACCTCAAAAATGGAAAGTACTTTTCCACAGGATCCTTTTCTAAATGACTCTGCCCGATTTACGGTTGCCAACCCAATCTCCGTCGAACCATAAGCCTCCGTAATTTTTACATTAAATCGTTCTTGAAATGATTCATATATTTCAGCTGGACACGGAGCACCTTGGATTTGCCTCACGGTATGGGTAGCATCGTTTGGTCGTACTGGTTGTTTCATTAAAATCGTTAAAAGGGATCCCATATAATTGAATGTTGTAATTTGCTCTCGTCTGCATATATCCCAAAATTTAGATGCTGAGAAGCGATTATGCATTACAACATCACTTCCAGCTAATAATGCTGCAAGAATCGTTGCATATCTAGCGTTAACGTGGTAAAGAGGAAACATGGTAAACAACCGATCAATAGGAGTATAGTTCATCAGGTCACAACAGGACCTAGCCAAGGCAAAATTAGCTCGGTGACTAAGTATCGCTCCCTTCGAAGGTCCGGTTGTGCCTGAAGTAAAAAGAATTAAGGAGTGATCTTTCGGTTTAATTTGGATTTCTATATTTTCATCAGTAGCATTATCTATTAAACGTTGATTGGAATGAATGGAAATATTTTCTATGATTACGTTCGAATCGTCTTCCCCAACAACAATGACATGTTTTAGGCAGTCTAATTGATCACTTATTCCTTGAATTCGATCGACCCATTCAGACTGGATAACGATTACTTTACATTCCGCTTGATTAAGAATAAATGCTAAGAGGTCTCCACGAAGTCCTGTATTAATAGGAACTTCCATAACACCAATCCTTGTTAATCCTAACCAGGTGGTTAAGAAATCCGGACAATTCGGGAGCATCATCGCACAGGTATCCCCCTTGGATAAATCTAAAGAAGACAATGCATTTGCTGCCTTGTTTCCACCAAGATGAAATTGATTATATGTGAGATCCTCACTTTCAAAACGTACAAACCGTTTATCAGGATTTTCTCTTGCTCGGAATGCTACTATTTCTCCAAATGTCTCTGTGCCACTATACATATTCATCTCCCCAATTTCTTAGAAAATAAAATTAACGTTGCACCTGATAACCTGCTAATTCACGATCCCAAGTATCCTCCGTAATTCCTTCCTTGCGAAGTTTATATTTTTCAACTCTTTGGGATGGTGTCCGCGGTAATTCATTTAGAAATCGGACAAAACGCGGCACCGCAAAATATGCCATTCGTTTTTGACAGAAGTCCAATAATTCCTCAGTCCCAAGCTTTTCTCCAGTTTTTAAAACTACGATGACAAGTACCTCATCTTCTGTCAGTTCGGATGGGACGCCAACAACAGCAGATTCATAGATTTTTGGATGGCTGTTGATAACACTTTCCACTTCATAAGAAGAAATATTTTCCCCTTTTCTGCGAATAACATCCTTTTTCCTATCAACAAAGTACAGATATCCATCTTCATCCATTTTTCCTGTATCTCCTGTATGAAACCATAAGTCTTCCCAGGCTTTAACTGTAGCTTCTGGACTTCCATAATATTCCGCAAACATTATTCCAGCTTTTTTTGGTCGTACTACAATTTCCCCACTCTCCCCAACTGGACAGGGGAAACCCTCTTCATCTTGTATTTCACATTCATAAATCGGTACTGTTTTTCCGCAAGCGCCTTTTCGAAAGTCTGATGCAGGATTCGCCGCTACCGTTCCTAGTTCTGTCGATCCGTACACCTCTGAAATTTCAATTTCAAACCTCGTCTGAAAGTCTTCATAAATCTCAACTGGCGTGGGGGCACCATATGCTTTCTTCACAGGGTTGTCAGCATCGTCCACCTTTTTCTGCTGCTTCATTAGAATAGATAGCATGGATCCCATAAAGTTAAAGGCGGTAACATGCTCACTACGGCAAATTTCCCAAAACCTCGAGGCTGAGAAACGATTATGCATCACGACATCACAACCTGTCAGTAAAGCCACCAAAACCGTTGTATATCTTGCATTCACATGGAACAACGGAAAAACCGTATACAAACGATCTTCCTGATCATAGTTCATTAAATCGCATGCTGTTTTTGCTACACTAAAATTGGCACGATGACTCAACACGACACCTTTCGAAGGCCCCGTTGTACCAGATGTGAAAAGTATGACAGAGGGATCGGATGGCGTTAAAGTAACATCAATTGGGGTAGCTTCTGACTGCTCCATTAAAGTTGTAAATGAATGCCACCTGAAAGAACTCGCAGGCTTTTCATCTTGATTTCCTACTACAATAATGTGTTCCAGATAATTCAGTTGTTCCTGAATGGCAATTATCCGCTCCACCCACTCCACCGATAGAAAAATTGTTTTGCATTCCGCCTTATTGAGAATATATGCAAGTAAGTCTCCCTTGAATGCAGTATTAATAGGCACCTCAATGACGCCCAATTTTGCCAGACCTAACCATGCAGACATAAATTCCGGACCATTTGGAAGCATGACCGCACATGTATCACCCAATTCATGGCCTATTCGCTTTATCATATTTGCTGCTTTATTTCCAGCTTCATTAAATTCACGGTATGTTAAATGTCTATCCTCAAATTTTATAAAACACTTATGTGGATATTCATTTGCCCGTGTCTCTACAATTGCGCTAAAAGTCTCTAGCCCGTTATACATCAAATCACCTCTTATTTATGGCAAAAGTATGATTAAAGGGATGAACGCTTAGAAACAGATTCTGATTTATTCTAAGCGTCCTTACTACACAACGATTAATTAAGATCCACCCACACATTTTTGACTTCTGTATATGCATCAATGGAAGCAGCACCATTTTCTCGGCCCAAGCCACTTTGTTTATAGCCACCAAATGGAGAATTAGGTTCCGTTATGTTATACGTATTAATCCACACATTACCTGTTTTCATAGCATGCGCTACTCTGTGTGCTTTCTTCAGGTTCGTTGTACAAACCCCACCACCTAAACCATATTCTGTTTGATTCGCCAGACGTATGACTTCTTCTTCACTATCAAATGGTATAGCAGAAACGACCGGGCCAAATATCTCTTCCTTTGCAATCGTCATCTCACTATTCACATTTGCCATAACAGTTGGTTTTACAAAGTACCCATTTTGTAATTCACTTTCTGCTGCCTTACCACCGAAAAGCATTTCTGCCCCTTCCCTTTGCCCAATGTCCATATAATGTAAGACACGTTCCTGTTGTTTGGCAGAAATTAATGGACCAATATCAGTTGCCTCATCAAACCCATTTCCGAGTTTATATTTACTAGCATATTCAGCCAAATCACTCACGAAATTATCATAAATTCCTCTTTCAACAAATAATCTTGAGCCTGCAAAACAAACTTGTCCAGAGTTCCAGAAAACAGCATTTGCTGCATTTTGTAATGCTGTTTCATAATCTGCATCTGAAAAGATAACATGTGCAGACTTTCCACCTAATTCCAGCGTGACTTTTTTTATATTTACTGCACTGTTTTCAATAATTTTTCTACCAACAGCTGTTGAACCAGTAAATGCGATTTTATCTATATCTGGATGTGAAGCTAACGCATCACCCGCTGTTGGACCGTCACCTGTAATGATATTAACCACACCATCTGGAAATCCAGCTTCTTGAATCAGTTCTCCTAAGCGCAATAAACTGAGAGGAGTTTCCTCGGATGGCTTGATCACCACTGTATTCCCTACTGCAAGCGGTGCAGATATCTTCATCACAGCATTCATTAACGGAGCATTCCAAGGGACAATCCCTCCACATACTCCAAGGGGTTCTCTTCTTGTATAATTGAAAATTTCACCGGGTACGGATGATGTATGAGTCTCTCCTGTAATTTTCGTTGCCCATCCGGCATAATAGCGGAAATTATCAGCTGCAGCTGCTGCAAAATTTGACGTAAGTGTTAACGGTTGACCATAATCAAGTGTATCCAAATGTGCAAATTCCTCAGCATTTTCTTCAATTAAATCGGCTAACTTCAGAATAAGCCTTGCACGTTCATTCGGTTTCACCTTTGACCAGGGGCCCTCAAATGCTTTACGAGCTTGAATAACTGCCTGATTAACATCTTCCCTGCCCGCATCAGGAGCGGTTGTAATTACGGTTCCATCTGCTGGATTCCTTATTTCTCTTCTTTTTCCGGAAATAGCATCCACCCATTGTCCACCTATCAGCATTTTTAAAGATTTAGAAGCAAATTGAGCAGCTTTCGGATTCAAAGAAACTAACGTTGGCATCATTCATCTCTCCCTACATTTGTAAAATTCTTAATATATGGTAAACTTAGAACATATTTATAGCATACCCTCAATTGAAATCGCTTTCAATCATTAATTTTAAAGAGAATGTTCATTACTAAACAGTAAAACTGAAATTGTTCATTAATTTAAAATAGAAGGGGTTTTTATATGAAAAGATCCAATGATAAAAGAGTTAATAGAACGAAGAAGGCATTGAAAAATGCACTTCTGTCTCTTATGGAGAAAAAGAAATACGAAGACATTACGATCACTGAAATTGTTAAACATGCTGAATACAATCGTGGTACTTTTTATCTTCATTTTGAACAGAAAGAGGATTTATTAGCTGAAATGATGGAAGAAATGTTAAATGAACTTGCTTCCGCTTTTCGAAAACCTTATAAAGATTTAAAAGAGGAAGTAAATATTGTTGAACTTTCTACCATTTCCATTTTTGACCATTTTATTGAGAACAAAGATTTTTACAAAATTATGTTGGGCCCTAACGTAAAGATTAACTTTCAAGAAAAAATGATCCTATCATTGCAAAGTCACTTTAACGAAGACGTCAATTTTATCATTAATGATTGTGATTCCGAGATAGACTTAAAACTCCTTTATCATTACCGAGTATACGGAACAATAGGATTAATACTAGAGTGGATAAAAAGCGATTATCACTATTCCAGGCAGTTTATGGCTGATCAAGTTGTAAAAATAGCCACATTTCATACTGAAAAAGTTTCTATTAAAATGTAATATTAATGTCGAGGTTTAATAGTAGACTTTTCTAGACTCTTACTTTTTAACAATATGTACATACCTGCCACACAAAAACAGCACACTCCCCAAGGAAGTGTGCTGTTTCGTTATCTCCTAATCGTTAATTCGGTTACTAATGGTAAATGATCAGATGCCTCTGTATAAATTACCTCTGGGTTTGTAAATTTGATATCTGGTGATGTGAGAATATAATCAATTCTTTTCATTGGGTCAACTACCGGAAATGTATTCGAATTCTCCACCTCGGAAAATGTATCAACAAAATTACCCTTATTTAATAATAATTGAAATTCTTCACTGTTAGGTTCTGCATTTAAATCACCGACCAATACACTTGGATCCTCAAATGAAGATTTTACTTCGATTATTTCTTCAACCTGTTTGTTTCTTTCAGGTGCATTCAATCCTAAATGTGTATTAAAGAAATTCATCTGAACCCCTCTGACATTTATTTTTGTACGCAATAGTCCCCGCTGTTCATTTCCAAAACTGCTCAAATAAATATTTTCTGAGTCGATAATCGGATACTTACTTAGTATACCTGTTCCATACTGTCTATTTTCTTCTTGCCCTTCGGCTGGTTCAAGATTCAGGTTAGCACCGTAAACATAGTGATACCCCAATAATTTTGCTAATTCCCTTGTTTGATCTTGAAAATCACTTCTATCCCCATAAAAGCGATCAACCTCTTGAAGTCCAATAATGTCTGCATCTGCATCCTGAATTACCTTAGCGATTCTTGGTAGATCTAATTTACCGTCTTGTCCAACACCATGGTAAATATTATAAGACATTACTTTAACATCTACCTCTTGCCCATAATCATCCGCAAAAACATTACTAGTTAGTGAAAATACTACAAGGATACTCAATGCTAGTCCAACGACAGTTTTCTTCATAAGAATAACCTCCCCATATTTTTGATAATTATAAAGTACTTAACCATTGGTTCGAATAAAGGCTGTTAACACGGACATGAATAAAATTGCTGTTAGCGAGAAGTGAATTTACTTATCAAATCTGAATCTCTCCCTTTATCAATATTTATCTTTAATTATAGAGGAAGTCTATTAAAGTACTGTAAATCGAATATAAAGAAATGTAAGGAAAAGCGAGAGATTAGTAGTGATTCGAAAGACCCTGAAAAAATCCCATGGACAAATACTCTGCCAATCCAAGACTCGCTTCTAGTGAATCGCTCGTTTTTATTTGGTCTAGTTTGCCGGGACATGGACCTGTGTCCCCACGTACCACCATTTCCACATAAAAAAAACGGTAGAACAAATTGTTCTATCGTTTAGTAATATCGGTTCCTGTCATGTAATTGATATTTGTTATTTGTTTGCGATTTTTGCAGCTACTTCATAAATAAGGTCTTCCTGTCCTCCGACAGCTTGCATGTTACCAAGTTCTACTAAGACATCTCTTTCATCAATATTAAACTGTTTAGCAGCTTTTTCTGTATGTAGAAGAAAACTAGAATACACTCCAGAATAACCCATCATTAAGCTCGAACCAGTAACCTCTTGAGGACGTGGCATATATTTAGCAACAACGTCATTTGCTACATCTAGAATTTTATATAGATCAATTCCTGTTTGATATCCCATTTTCTCAAGAACGGCAACCATTACTTCCGTTTGCGTATTACCGCTTCCTGCGCCTAATGCACGTAAGCTTCCATCAATATACGTGGCACCCGCTTGTACTGCAGCAAGTGTATTTGCCATGGCCATCGATAGGTTGTTATGACCGTGAAATCCAATTTCACAAGTAAGTTCATTTTTTAATGCAGTAATTCTTTCGGTAACCTGATGAGGTAGGAGTGCACCAGCAGAGTCGGTTACATAAACAACTTCTGCTCCATAGCTTTCAAATAATTTTGCCTGTTGTACGAGCTTTTCAATTGGTGCCATATGGGCCATCATTAAAAATCCTACTGTTTTTAATCCAAGTTCGCGTCCTAATTCAATATGCTGTTTCGCAACATCTGCTTCTGTCACATGGGTTGCAACACGTACCATGTTTGCGCCTGCTTTTACAGCTTCATTTAACTCATTCTTCGTTCCAATCCCAGGAATAAGCAGTACAGAGATTTTTGCCTGACTGCATTCAGCTGCAGCAGTTTCAATTAATTCCAGCTCATTCACTTCGGATAGACCATATTGCAGGGAGGATCCACCTAAGCCATCACCATGTGATACTTCAAAATAATTCACACCAGCCCGGTCCAAACCTCTTGCCGTTTCTCTTACTTGTTCTTTTGTAAACGCATGCCTCATCGAATGGCTGCCATCCCGTAGTGTTACGTCAACGATTTCAAAATTGCGATTCGTCATCTTACTTCACTCCTTCTTTAGCTGCATGAGATCGTTGTAATGCTAATTCATTCGCTACCCTTGTTGCCGCTGCTGTCATAATATCTAAGTTACCTGAATAAGTAGGGAAGAAATCTCCTGCACCTTCCACTTCAACAAAGACAGAAATCTCTTTTCCTGAAAATTGCGGTTCTGTATTCATACGATAACCAGGAACGTACGTTTGAACTTCCTTCACCATATCATGGATAGACTGAACGATTTCAGCTTCTTTCCCTTCTTCTTCTACAGTTGCATGAATCGTATCACGCATCATAACTGGTGGTTCAGCAGGATTTAAGATGATAATTGCTTTTCCTTTTTTTGCACCACCGACTTTTTCAATCGCTTTAGCTGTTGTCAGAGTAAATTCGTCAATATTTGCTCGTGTTCCTGGTCCTGCACTGCTGCTTGAGATGGTCGCAACAATTTCTGCATATGAAACAGGGGAGACACGATTAATCGCATGAATAATTGGAATCGTAGCTTGACCACCACAAGTAACTAAGTTAACATTTGGTTCGCTTTGTAATTGATCCAAATTCACTGGTGGTACAACGAATGGTCCAATTGCAGCTGGCGTTAGGTCAAATACTTGTTTTCCAATTGAGGTTAGTTTATCACTATGGGATTGATGCACTTTCGCAGATGTTGCGTCAAACACCATTTCAAATTTGTCCGGATGTTCGAGAAGTCCATCGACACTTTTGGTTGTTGTAAGGTATCCACGTTCTTTCGCTAGCCGCAACCCTTCTGAATCAGGGTCAACTCCTGCTACCATTGTTAGTTCTAACGCATCTGATCGTTCAATTTTATACATTAAATCGGTTCCAATGTTTCCTGAGCCAAGAATAGCAACTTTACATTTTGACATAAAAATCCTCCTTAATTTTTAAACGTTGCTGAAACGGTTCCAAGATTTTCAAATTCCGCTTTAAATTGATCTCCGTCTTCCATTGGAATAGCTTTGGACAGAGCCCCAGCTAGAATAATCTCTCCAGCGTTTAGTGAAATATCATAGGCACCAACCTCATTTGCCAGCCATGCAACTGCTTCAATCGGATTACCCATTACAGCAGATCCGTACGCAGAATCAATGAATTCATCGTTTTTATATAATGACATTTTTACTTCAGGAAGATTAATTTCACTCAATCGTTTGGAATCTTTTCCGATGATTGCACCGGCTGATGATCCGTTATCTGCAACAGTATCTTCAAATTTAAACTTCCAATCTCGTATCCGGCTATCGATAATTTCAACAGCTGGTACAACATAATCTGTTGCTTTTATAACATCTTCTATCGTTACTCCAGGACCTTTTAGTTTCTCCTTTAAGACAAAACCAATCTCGAATTCTACTTTCGGCTGAATAAATTGGTCTAAAGAGATGGCCGTATCTTCTCTGTAGATCATATTTTCAAGGAGATGACCATAATCAGGAGTACTTACTTCTAACATGTCTTGCATGGCTTTACTTGTTAGTCCAATTTTTTTACCAACCACTTTTTCACCATTTTGCTTTTTGTAATCAATTATATTTAATTGAATTTGGTAGGCTTCGTCTTTTGTAATTTCTTCATGCGATGTAAATGCATCGATGGTTTCTTTTGTTTTTTCTGCTTCAATAAGTGAATGAACAGCTTCCTGTATGTTCATCGTTTACTCCCCTCGTAAGCTATATAGTAGAAACACTTCTAACTTGAATTTCTTGTGCAACAGGTATTTGGTGTAACCAAATAATGTCTGCTTTTTCGTTCGGAAGAAATCGGTATTTTAGGTTTTCTGTTAAGTAGATACCATTCCGATTTGCAGGAATAATGACCTCTGTCTCAAAAAGTCTTCCATTTATTGTGATAACTACCTTATACATCCCTTGGTCGGGGAGTATATAATACGGTGTTAATCTGAAACACTGCCCGTCCCAGTACACCCCGGTTTCATAATATCTTCCGAGAACATTTGATAACTGTTCCATTTCTCCTTTAAATATGAGCTCGCGTATCCATGTTGAGCTGATCTTTTTTCCATAAAAATCTACCTTATCAACTTTTGTTACGTTAATCCGATGAGAAGAATCACGTTTTAAGCGATCAATATTGCCGGCTCCTCGGTGGCCATAGGAAAAATCAAATCCAGCTACTGCATGAATAACACTCATGTCAAGCAGGTAGCTAGATATAAATTGTTCCGGAAGAAGGGAAAGAAAATCCTTATCAAATTTCACCACATAAAACTTATCCACACCCAAGGATTCTAAGATGGAAGCCTTTTTTGAAAGTGGCATGATATAATCAAACTCCGTATTGTCTTTTGATAGGATCGTTTTTGGGTGTGGAAAAAAGCTCATTACTGCCAGTGAAAGGTTTTTTCTTTTTGCGACACCACCGGCAGTCTTAATCACTTTTTTATGTCCATTATGAATCCCATCAAAGAATCCCAATGCCATTACATTTGGTGTTGAATAGTTTTTCCAGTATTCACGGTTAGTGGAATTTAAGTGTATCGTTTTCATAAGGATTTTCTCACTCCTTCTTTTTGCTTATATTTATAATTAACTATAACTAGCCGTTACTGGGTTTTCTAATGAGCGATATTTTCCTTTAGAGAAAATAAGTGGTTCACCGTCTTCTAAATGAACATCCGTTACTTGACCAATGAAAATAGAATGATCACCTTCTACATATTCTGATTTAACCGTACAGGCAACTTGTGCAAGGGCTCCTGGAATTACCGGCTTTCCGTCCAGATAGTCAAATTTGAATTCGCTTTCACTTTTTAACTGACCAGCAAAAACCATTGATAGTTCCTTTTGTTCTTCTGAAAGGATGTTAACGGAGAACTGCCCACTCTCCTTAATTTTCGTTAACATATGTGCATCTTTCTTTAGTGAAATAATAATTAGTTTTGGGTCTAGTGACTGTGACATGAAGGCATTCGCTGTCATTCCATGCGCACCTCTATTTGTTTCCGTTGCGATTACAGTAACCCCTGTTGCAAAATTCCCCATTGCATTTCGGAATAAACGATCATCCATTTTAAAATCCCCCTTCGTATTTTAAATTCCGTTTCATTCATACTCAATCTATAAATAAAGATTCAAAGCACCAGCGCCCAGTGGAATGATTGTTCCTCTATAAGTTTATAAACAATTATTTGCTTTAGAGATCCAGTTTGTACATTACATTAGGCGCTTCGGCTTTATCTTAATTGGACTGGTATTGTTTCATCCAGTTTTTATTGATTGCTGTTGTATCTTTAAATGATTCTGGAACTTCAGCACCCCACCATAGGCGCCCATTTTTCTCATATGCTTTCTGTGTCCATGCGACAGGTTCCTGATCAAGATCACGTTTGTAATCATCGGAATAAATTTCAATTCGATGTCCATCAGGGTCTTTGATGTACAGGAAGAATGCATTCGTTACACCATGGCGACCCGGACCATATTCAATATTATTGCGGTATCCGGCATCTGCAAGTACGTCTGCTGTTTTAATAACTCCTGCAACACCGTCAACAATATAAGCAACATGGTGCAGGGATGCTACTTCTTTATGCACTAAAGCGATATCATGTGTGTTTGTTTCTCTGCGAATCCAGGCAGCATATTTGTCTTTTCCGTCTTCGCTTTCCACATATTCAGATATACTGAAGTCAAAGTTCTCCCAGTATTCCCATTCCTCATTAACACTTGGTACACGTAGGTTCATATGGTCAATACGTATTGGAGGAACCCCATTTTGCAAATGTGTTCTCCTCATTGGAAGAATAACATCTCTATTTTCCCCGTGATACACATTTAATTGTGGGGAACGATGGTAGAATGCTACTGGATGTCCGCTTGGAGTTGTGACTTTAAGCACTCTTCCGTGATCCGCGTCTTCTGCTTCTTCTACATGTACCCCAAGCTCTTCATTTTTCTTCTTAATATCGTCTAAAGCCGCTTCGCTTGATACACGAAGTCCAAAGTGATCTAATGATATATTATCTTTATCTTCATTCAGAATTAATGAATATTCATCAAATTCTTCAGCAGCACGTAAATATGCTTTTTTTCCTACTTGTTTTGTTTTAATATAACCTAAAACTTTTTCATAGAAGTTGAGTGATTCCTCTAAATTTGAAACATTTAATTGGGCATACCCCAAGCGATAAATCATTCTCATCACCATCCGTAATCTAATTTTTTTAGAATCTATTGTATAATTTATTGTTAGTTGAAAAACGATCATTTAAGATTTATTTATGTTTCAGCATAAAGTCGGTAAGTTTTTTATTGAATGCTTCTACTTGTTCCCATTGTGGCCAGTGTCCAGCATCATAGATTACTTCAAGTTCTGCTCCTGGAATCATGTCTTTAATCGGGCCTGCTTGTTCTACTGTAGAAGTAGGGTCGTGATCCGTCCAAACTAATAGTGTTGGTACATCGATCTTCCCACACCATGATGGGTCCCAAATATATTTTTTCCTTGGTTCAATTTCTTGAAGGTGAACAATATTATAGACCGCTTCTTGGTAAGATGGCTGTGTATATATTTGACGTCGGTTTTCAATCAGTTCATCAGTTACAATTGACTTATCGTACATAAGCCATTCTAATCTTGTCTTTACATTTTCATAGTTTGCATTTACTACAGCATTAATAGTAGATTTTTTGAGACGTTCCATAACTTCCGGGTCACTGTTAACATTACCAGGAGTATTTAGTACTAATGCTTTAGCATAGCCTGGATGATGAGCTGCAAACCATGCTGCTACCCAACCGCCTAATGATTCACCGGAGATAAATGCTTTCTCTAAGTTCATAGCTTTCATTAAATCGAGTAAATGGTCACTGTAATCATCGATGCCATATGGCTTATTAGGTTTATCTGTATAACCATGTCCTAACATGTCAACAACAAGGACACGGAAATGTTTACTCAATCCTTGCATATTTTTTGCATATGCCTCGATATGACCGCCTGTACCATGAAGAAGGATGAGTGGTTCACCCTCGCCCGCTTCCAGCACTCTAGTTTTTACTCCATTTGCATCTACATAGTATAGTTTAAATTCTAGATCAGCTAATTCATTCCAAATTGTCATTTAATTTTCCTCCAAATAATTTATATATCTTCTAAATCATCAAAGAAATACCTCATTTAAGATACTTTTAACTAGAGCAAAACGCTTACATCTTATAATGTGCTAAAAAAATCATACCCTATTAACCACGAACGCCACTATCAAATCCGAATAATTCCAACCCATATGCTTGAACAGAGTCCTCATATAGAGAAGTTTTATGTGTAGCAACGGCTAAAACATCACGGAAGAATTGTTCAATTGGTCCGCCTTTATATAATGCAGCTCCACCGAGTGTTAGCAGAACGCGTACAGCAATTTCTGTACAAATTTTCGTTACTTTCGTTCGAATAGCAAAGAACTCTGCTGCTGAAGTTTCTTCTACATTGTTTCGAGCATTTTCGAGTTTTGTAATATATTGATCCATTAAAGCTTCTGCTGCATGAAAATCAGTTGTTATTTCTGCCATTACACGTTGACTCCGTGGAGATTCACTCTCTAGTAAACCATTATCCATTAAACGTCTGCGTTTTTCAGTAGCATTTTTGAATTCATCAATGATGCGCTTTGTTCCGCCAAGTGCCATATATGGGAATCCCAAGTAAAACGCTGGGAAGAATGGAACATGATAGAACGGATAGTCTTTATCATAGTCATCTTCTGGTGGTCTACCATCTACTTCCATACGTGATACTGGAAGAATTCTTTCTTTAGGTACATATACATTGTCGGCAATAATTTGATTACTTCCTGTACCTCGAAGACCAAAGGTATCCCAGTTCTCAACGATTTGAAGATCCGATGTTTTTAGAATAGGCAAACACACTTCTGGTTTGTCCATACCAGGTAATTGCATATCTACACCAACACCGATCCAATCACTATAATTAACTCCACTTGCAAAATTCCATTTACCACTAATGCGGTAACCATCGCCATCTTCTTCAGCCGTTCCAATGGCAGCAAAGATATCACTGATTAACCCACCCTGATTAACGATCTCATCTCTTGCTTCTTTTGGTAAATACGATGGAAGTGTGTTATGAAGCGGATATAGAAATGTCAGCCATGAAGCTGAAACATTATAATAAGCCACCGTACGAACAATTTCCCCGAACGTTCTTAAATCAACTTGAGGACCACCATATTCTTTTGGTAATAATATTTTTGAAATCGGTGAATCTTTAATCGCTTGAGCAACATTAGCAGAAATTGATGCGTTTTTTTCAGCTTCTGCGGATTCCCTTTCTGCTAATTTTCCAATTTCTTTTGCGTCATCTAGTAATTTTTGAATGGTATCATTATCTGTTTTGTTTAACAATGCGTTTACCATAGTTGCACTCCTTTTTGATAACTTTTAATATTTATTTTGTTTAGATTATTGGTATCGCTTACAAATAAAAGTATAAGGAACTATCAGAAATTTATCTAGAGCAAAAATTGTCTTGTTAACGGAATAAAAAGCAAAAAGTGCTCTTTTTATTCCATTTAAAAGACCGCCACTGTTTGAATGACGGTCTCTCTTTAAGATAAATATTTTAACTGAAGACTAAAAAATAGGTTGACTAAGCATACGTTTTTAATTTAATCTCCATTCACCTAATGCGATCAGTGACTGAAGAATGAGCAATATCTCGTGCATATCATTTGGATTACGTAAGTCTCTATTCAGTAAATCTTCTATTTTACTAATTCTGTGTCTTAACCCTCCCATGGATAAGGTTAGGTCTGACGTGGTTTTTTCCAATTTTCCACCGTTTAATAAATATAAATATAATGTTCTTATTAATTCATCTGCATTTTTTTCATCTAGCAGTGGACCTAATTCTTTCTCGGCAAGAAGTTTGATTGCCTGTTTATTTTTTGAACTAATTAACACACCTAGAATTCCCAAATTATTAAAAAATGTTAATCCACTGTCTGCACTTAACCCTAATGCAATCGTAGCCTCTTCAACATACTTGGTGATTTGTTTAATATCATCAGCTATATTACTTATTCCCAGAGCAAATTCATTCTTCTTATATTTTCTTTGTAAATACTGATAGAAATCGGTAAATAATTTAGCTGCTTGGTGTTCTTTTAATTGGTCAATACTGATATAGACGGTTAATTTCCCTTCATGATGACCTGCGAGGATGTGTTGATTTCTCTCTTTAAAATAATAAGTTGTTGTTTCGTAAATTTGCTCATCTAGCTGAAATTCTTCTTCGATGGAATGGTGGTTCAGCTGATAATCCATTACCATGATATAGTATGGATTGGTTAAATCCACTCCAGTATAATTACCTCTCTTCACCATCTCGGCTTTAGGTAAATTGCCGTCGATAATTCGCTCTAGAAAGTTTCCCTTCATTCGTTCAAAGGATTCAAATTTTGTCTTTTCGTTTAGGTGAATAAGGGAAATAGCATTGCTGAAACGTTCTAAGAGCAGGTAGTCTTTTTCAAAATCTATATTTTTCTCATTCGTGTATATAAATGAACAGTATCCAATAATTCTTTGCTGAACAATTATTGGAAAGGCCAATCTCTTTTGTATATCTGTTGTAATGGATTCTCCCTTTTCCTTGTGATTTACATGAATGGATTTCGAGTCTTTCATAGATTCATCCAAATCCTCTTTTAACATCGTGTATTGTTCATCGGTTAGCCCTGCATACGTAATCTTTTCGGAATCCCTATTTTCAATAGTGATTGGGATCCGTATAAGTTCAAAAGCTCTATTTGCTACTTTTTCCAAGTCACTGCCACCAACTATCTCCTCGGTTAGCTGCTTTTGGAAATCTGCTAGCCCTTCAAGGAATTTCTGCTGTTCAAGCAGTTGTTCATAGGTATAACTTAACTCGTTTATAATTGTTTGATCTTTAAAAAAATGAAGATCTTCTTCATTTTCGCTTTCCCATTCTTCTTTTGTTTTAATAACCCAGCTGCATTCCGAGTCACCTCTGCCTACACAGGTTAGTTCTTTGGCCAGGAGTGTTTTTTTCAAAATCGTCGACATATAACCGCTTGAATATCCCACGAGTGTGTGGCAGACTGGTGTATCCGAGATACCTTGGATTTTCCTGTATTCCCTTGCTTCATAACTTTCAATCCAAACACCTTGTCCTAGTACGGATGTTACGTTATCATTATGATCCAATTGCACCTTGCATTGGTGATTAATTCCTGCAATATGGCCATTTTTTATATGAAGCCTTGGTCCATACTTAATTAGGGCATCTATCGGTAAGTTTTGTTTTAATGCTTCTTTTCCATCGTTGATCCCCATTTCCCAGCCAAAATGAAACAAAAAACTTTTGACACGATTTTCTCCGATATTCTTTTTAAGTTGATCAAAAAGAATACCAAATATAGAAGAAGAAGTTATAATTTTTCGGTTGGCATCTGTGACTTGAATACGATAAATCTCTTTAGGGACATGAATTTCCATTTTACCAATCCTCCCCATCAATCATTGTTTTTATAAAAGTTTAGCAAGTATAATAATTTAGCAGCAAGTCGGCTCTTACCTCGCCATGTTTCCTATCCCATGTTTAGATTACAGGAGTTCATTTAAAGCATTAGAATTCATCGTTGACATTTATCAGCAATTTTTTTATACTACTTGATATGTCGTTATATTACCAGAATATTAGCAAACGGAAAATAAAAACGAAAATTCAGAGAAAAATGATGTACTTTGATTTTCTCCACCTTTTACTGGATGTACGCTAATAAAGGAGGGGGTTAAATTTGTAAAGCCTTGATATTTAAGCTGTTGTCGCGATTGTTTGTAAGTTTGATGGATTACTTTCAAAGAAAGCAGTCTCACATTATATTACTACAAGACGCAAAATACTAATAACGGATAGTATAAAATAAGCGACAATTAACAAATAGTTTTAACGAATTATTATCTCTCAATTTTATAAGCGACTTTTAAAGGAAGTCAAGAGTTCAGTAGTTTACAAGTTAGTAGGTAGCGATACAGATAATTCATTCAAAATGAAAGCGATTACGTTGTGAAGGGGTGACATATTTTGTCTTTGTATAAAAGAAAAAATGGTGCAGAACAACCATACTGGCCAATAGGGCCCTATAAAATGAGATTACCATTCATTCATTATAAACTAGAAACTCCGGAGTTGATTCAAGGGGTAGTTTTGTTTACCGCAGGATTAGGTATGATTGAAATCATGACCAGTGTGATGGGGATTTCCTATGAAGCGGCATTAACGATTACGATTTTAAATCAATTTTTAATGCTAATTCCATCTACTTTTGGAGTTCCTTTTGTATCCGGTTTCATCACTGCGTTAATTCCTTTGATTGTCGTCTTTATAGGAGGATTCGAACCAGGTGCTGAAGCGGTACAAGCTGTTATTGCTGTTCAATTAGTTTTAGCTTTCCTCTTTCTAATTTTCGGAATCAGTGGGTTAGGGGAAAAAGTAGTTGTTAACTTACCACCATCATTAAAGGCTGGTGTTCTGATAGGGGCAGGTATAGCGGCGATCATGACTGAAATTGAACCTGGTGGACGTTTAGCTGAAACTCCCATCGCGATAACTGTTGGTGGTTTGCTATGTTTATTTACAATGTTTTCTTTGCACTTCAAAAAAATGTCCATTCAAAATCGATTTGTACGCTTTATAGCAAGTTACGGTATCGTACCAGCTATTCTTACAGCAATACTCGTTGGCTGGCTTGTTGGAGAGTACCCTACTCCTAGTATAGAATGGGGTATTACAGTGCCTTCTATTTCTGAAGTTTGGCAGTTAACTCCATGGGTTATTGGATTTCCTGGAATTGATTTGTTAATAGCAGCTGTTCCAACTGCAGTATTGGCTTACATTATTGCTTATGGAGATATTATTGTTGGGGAACAAATGGTTAAGAGGGCTAGCGAAGCACGAAAAGATGAAAAAATCTCCTATAGCTTTAGTCAAATGCATCTATTAACATTTGTCAGAAATCTGTTAAATGGCTTATTTGCACCGCATCCTGGGATGTCGGGACCAATCTATACTGCCGGTGTTGCTTCTGTAACGGAAAGATATACGAAGGGTAGAAAAGCAATGGATAGTATTTACTCAGGCACAAACACAATGCTTATTGCTTTTTCCATAGGTATATTCATGCTTCCACTAGTTACTTTCTTCCGTCCATTTTTACCGATTGCTCTCTCGATTACATTGATTTTAACAGGTTATTTATGTATAACAATCGGTATGAAACAAGTGAAAACGGAAGTAGAGATGGGTGTTGCCGGAATTATGGCTATTGTTCTAGCGATTTACGGTGCTGCGCCTGCTTTAATTCTGGGAGTTGTCTTGTATTTTACAATTGAAAATACTGGGAGAAAGAGAAAGAAACAGAATAAGGAAGAAATTGAAGAAGAGCAAGATATCGTCTGAGGTTTGGTTTACATAAAGACGTTTCTTCGTTCATTAAGCTTAAAATAAAGGGGAATTCAACTCCTGCAGCTAAAAAGCACTTCTTGAAGAAAGATAAATACGTTAGGAGAGGAGAAACAATATATGAAGGCTATCATTGTGAAAAAGCCAGGCGGTCCGGAACAATTACAAGAATCAGAACAGCCGAAACCGGAACCGCACGAAGGTGAATTGTTAATCAAAGTGAAGTCGGCCGCTGTTAACCGATCGGACATCGTCAACCGCGAAGGCCGTTCAGGTTATTTGAAGAATCCAGTTTTGGGGATTGAAGTTGCGGGGATTGTTGAAAAAGCTGGACCGGGAACAGAAGTAAAAGTCGGAACAAGCGTAATGGGACTTGTGAATGGCGGCGGATATGCAGAATATGCTGTTATGCCTGCTGACCGGGCGATGGTCATTCCGGAAGGCTTATTATTTGAAGAGGCAGCAGCGATTTCTGAAGTATTCTTAACTGCTTATCAAACGTTATTTTGGTTAGGGCGATTAAGCAAGGGCGAAACAGTACTCATTCATGCCGGTGGAAGCGGTGTCGGAACAGCAGCGATCCAACTTGCGAAACAACTTGTCGGGGCGACAGTCATCACTACTGCTGGTTCAAAAGAGAAACTGGATTTTGCCCAGTCATTAGGCGCAGATCACTGTATCAACTATAAGGAGCAAGATTTTGCTGAGGAAGTATTGCGAGCGACAGATGGACAAGGTGTTGATTTAATTCTGGACTTTATCGGAGCATCTTACTGGGATAAAAATATGGCCAGCATCAAGGTAGATGGACGCTGGATACTAATTGGCGTATTAGGCGGAGCGAAAATAGAAGAAGTAAGTTTAAGAGATCTGATGTCTAAACGGATTCAGTTGACAGGCACACTGCTTACACCAAGAAGTAATCAGTACAAGGCGGAACTGACAGCAGATTTTGCCACAAATGCTCTAAATTATTTTGAAAGTAAGCAGCTTAAGCCGATTGTCGACCGTGTATTTGCTTTTGAGGATATTCAACAAGCACACCTGCACATGGAACAAAACAAAAACATCGGGAAAATTATCTTAAAAGTCGATTCAACAAGCTGAATTCAGCATAGCTGAACGATATAATTTGCCATGGAATTGCGAATCTAAAGAAATACCTTGGCTAAATACGTAATGTATTAACCATCAAACTTACTATATTTATGGTTTTGATAGTATACTAACTTGATGGCTCTAGAACATAAACTAAAATAAAAACTGCTAGTTGTACAGCTTCTAACAAAGCCATTGGACACTAGCAGTTTTTTTATATTTTTAAACAAACAGGCTAAGCATCAATACTAATACGATTCCACAAACAGAAATTAATGTATCCAACACGGTCCATGTTGAGAATGTGACTTCCATCTTTAAACCAAAAGACTGCTTGACAATCTAGAAAACAATATCATTCACATGTAAAGCTATGTCGCCATAAAGGCAAACCTAGCCATAGAAACTGTAAATCTGGGATAGCGAATTATCTACCGCCCCTATCCGATTTCTCTTATAATCCTTTCATTTTATATGCCTACGTATTATTCTAGATATAGATAACATTTGAAAATTGCAATTATTAAATAAGTAAAATTTATTTAAAGGAGCCTTTGTAATGATTACAATTCTAAAAGCGACAGAAGAGCATATCGATGGAATAGCGAAAGTTTGTATTAATAGTTATTGGGCCACCTATAGTGATATTCTAACAACTGAATACATCGAACGACTGATTAGTGAATTTTATACGCCTAGCAGACTGTTGAAGGAAGTCACAACGACTAACCCGGAATGGAATGGCTGGATGGTTGCAGTAGAAGATGGAAAAGTCTTAGGTGCTGGTGTTGGTGGAATGATTAGTGAAGATCATGGTGAATTACATACCCTATATCTAGATCCCGAGCGTACAAAAGAGGGTATTGGTACGATGATTCTTGAGGCAGTTACAAAAGAGCTCATCGAATATGGTGCAAAAGTACAGTGGGTGAATGTTACGAAAGGAAATAGGAAGGGCATTCCATTTTATGAGGCAAAGGGTTTTCAGTTTATCCATGAGCAAGATGAGTACGGAATTATTGAAGGAGAAGATTTTAAAGCATTAAGATATCATCGTTTATTATGAAAAATTAACATGATACGGGACATGGGGACCTTGATTCGACCCCATCTCCCAATGTTTTCAGGAATGAATACCCTACCATAAAAGACCCGGTACATCGATGGTTGTTTCTGCAGGTTTCGTTTCCACCATCACTTTTCCATTTCGAATGGAGTAGAGCACGGTTGCCTGTGTGCGAATCGCTTCATATTCTGAATCAGAATCAATGACAATCAGGTTTGCTTTATTCCCTTCTTTTATGCCATAACCTTCTTCGATTCCTAATGCCTTGGCTCCATTAGTTGTGATTAGATTCAGTGCAGTCACGATGTGGTCATGGTCTGTCATGTGACAAGCATGTAGGCCTGTGTCAACAACATCCATGAGATTGCCATCGCCAAGCGGGTACCAAGGATCCATGATGGAATCAAGGCCAAAGCAAACATTTATTCCTTCATTTAGTAACTCTTTCACTCGTGTTAGTCCCCGACGAGTTGGATAATTATCAAATCTCCCTTGTAAATGCAAGTTGGCCTTTGGCAGCGCAACGAAATGAATTTTAGCTTTTCTCAAGGTTTGGAACAGCTTGTACGTATATGCATTACTATACGAGGCCATTGCGGTTGTGTGACTTGCGGTAACACGGTCACCCATACCTAATTTCAGCGATTCCCCTGCAAGTACTTCAATATATCTTGATTGATCATCATCAATCTCATCACAATGAATATCGACGAGTTTATCATATTTCACCGCAAGTTCCAGTGCCTTTAATACGGACTGAACACCATCTTCGCGAGTTAATTCATAATGTGGAATACCACCGACAACGTCCGCTCCCATTTCCAGTGCCTTAATCAGCAACTCTTCCCCATCTGATTTCGTGTAAAGCCCTTCTTGGGGAAGCGCTACAAGTTGTAAATCCATCCAAGGTTTTATTTCCTCTTTCACTTCCAGTAAGGCTTCTAACCCTCTTAATTTCGGATCACTTACATCTACATGGGTGCGGACATGCTGAATACCATGCTTTAGCTGCATTTTTATCGCCTTTAAGGCACGTTTTTTAATATCATCCTTTGTTTCGTTGGCAATTTGTTTCCGTTCAGACCAAATTTCAATTCCCTCAAAGACAGAACCCGATTGATTCCATCTTGGTGTTCCTGCTGTCAGCGCATAGTCAAGATGAATATGCGGTTCTACATATGGAGGCAGTACAATTTTCCCTTGAAGATCGATAACGTTCACATCACTTGTCTCGTTTTGACTTGTATGAGGCGTAATCGTCTTAATTTGCTCTCCTTTCACCCCAATATTCCATCTGCCTTCCTGGCCATAAAGCTTTGCATTTTTTAGAATCATTCGTAAAACAACTCCTTCAAATTCTCTTTACTATATTAACCAACTTTGCGCGAAACCCCAGCTAAATCTTAACATATAGGAAGCACGGAGACGGTTCTTTTGCTTCCACTTCACACAAAAATGGAAGCAGGAGAACCGTCCCCATGCTCTTTGTGAAATCTGCTTCCATCCTAAGACAATATTCTAGACTTTTATTATCATATAAGTATACTTGGAAAGAGAAATAGGATAAGTAGGTGCAGCTATGAATAAAACAAACACATCCAAGTCAATTCGTATGTTAAATTTTATCGAGGAAAAGGGAAATCGGTTACCACATCCTGTAACCATTTTTATAATGTTTACATTCACCGTTATCGTTTTATCTCATATTCTTTATTCTATGGGAACGAGCGTGACGTTTGAAGGAGTAAACAATGAAACGATGGAAACCGAAATGCTCAACGTCGGTGCAGTCAGTTTGCTCACTTCCGAGGGCATTGCATATATGTTTTCAAGTATTGTATCCAACTTTACATCATTTGTTGCCCTTGGACCGGTATTAGTTGCAATGTTAGGGGTTGGTGTCGCTGAAAAAAGTGGCTATATTAATGCCTTAATGACAAATACGGTTACGAAAGCTCCAAGGAAATTTGTGACGCCCATTGTTGTACTTATGGGTGTGTTATCGAATGTAGCTGCTTCTGTCGGTTATGTCGTACTTGTACCACTCGGCGCTATTATTTTTTTAGGCTTCAAACGGCATCCCTTGGCAGGTCTTTCAGCTGCTTTTGCTGGGGTTGCAGGGGGATACTCTGCAAATTTAGTTATAGGTACCAATGATCCGTTATTAAGCGGGATTTCTACAGAAGCTGCCCGCATTTTAGATGCCAGCTATTTGGTAAACCCGACAGATAACTGGTTCTTTATGTTTGCTTCTACTTTCTTAATTGTTATTATTGGCACGATTATCACAGATAAGCTGATTGAACCGAAATTAGGAAAATATGTACCAAGTGAACCTACCCCCAACCAAAGCGGAATTTCCAGTATTGAAAAGAAAGGCTTAGTTTGGGCAAATATCTCTATCCTAATTACAGTCATTTTAATAGCATTCCTTGTCATTCCTGAAAATGGCCCACTTCGAGGTGAGGGTGGAAGTCTAATCGTTTCCCCTTTCATGAGCAGTATTATTTTTCTAATGATGCTGATTTTCTTAGTGCCTGGTACGGTTTATGGGATAGTTACAAAAGAAATCAAAAATGATAAAGATGTTGCAAATCTAATGAGCTATTCACTGGAGGCAATGGCTGGATTTATTGTATTGATTTTCTTTGCAGCACAGTTTGTTGCATTTTTCAATTACACGAATTTAGGTACCATTATCGCGGTAAAAGGGGCAAGCGTATTAGAGGCGATTCAATTAGATGGGGCACTATTACTTGTCGCATTGATCCTGATTACAACAATAATCAACCTATTTATTGCTGCAGATTCTGCAAAATGGGCAATCATGGCTCCTGTATTTGTACCGATGTTTATGCAAATGGGCATATCTCCGGAAGTAACCCAGGTGGCATATCGGGTTGGTGATGCATCAACAAATATTATTTCGCCATTGATGCCATTCTTCCCACTCGTCGTTGCTTTTGCCCAGCGGTATGGGAAACAAAATGGGGTCGGAACAGTGATATCCCTAATGCTTCCATACTCCATTGCCATTCTAGTTTGCTGGACAATCTTCTTTGTAATATGGTATTTACTAGGTATACCGGTTGGACCTGGGACAAGTTTAACGTACTAGAGGTTGTTCAAAAAGTCCGGTAAATATGACACATCGAATTTCTACGTTGGCTTGTTTCTCCGCCGCCTTGAACTTCTCGGTCCTATTTACCCTCCTTTTTGAACACGAACTACAAGAAAGGATGATAGAGATGAAAGTAACAACAACATGGACGGGTGGACGTGCCTTCGAAGCGGTTGGTGATTCTGGCTATGCGGTAAATATGGACGCGACAGAAGCTTACGGTGGTTTAGGAAAAGGTGCTACCCCAACAGAAATGCTTTTAGGTTCATTAGCAGGGTGTATTGGGATTGATGTAACAATGATTCTCCGACCCCATCTCGATAAAATTGATAAAATAGAAATAGAAACAAATGGCACTCGAAAGGAAGAAGCACCAAAAGGCTTTACAGCGATTGTTGTGACGTTTACGATTGATGGTGATATTGACAGCAAGAAAGTGTGGCGCGCAATCCATCTCGGAGAGGAAAAATATTGTTCCGTATCTGATTCATTAAGTGGAGAAATTTCTTTCAAACTAATTTTGAATGGCGAGGAACAATCCGCCTAACCGAAAAATTTCCGAAATCGCTAATTGCATAAAGAGTAATTTATTAAACAACAAAGGCCAGAAATTAAACTCTGGCCTTTGTTTATGCTCCTGATTATTCGTTTTCCGTTCAACTTACTATTATTAATTATCGCTTTCCTTTTTTTCCTCCCAAAGTCGTATCCGCTCTTCATGACTTACTCCTTTGTGGACTTGATGCAACAAAAACCCTATAGTGCAGACTTTCCAAGCGTCTGCACTATAGGGTTTTTTCCTTTTCCGGTCAATTAATATAAGCATCATGGAGTTATCTTACTAATAAAACTAGATAAGCAAAATCGTAGAATACCTCATTCTCTTTCCCTCACCCTTTGTGTATCTCTGATATTCTTCTGAACGGTTACTGCTGCAAATAAACTAAGAACAAATGCCATACCGAAAAATCCCTTTTCACTTAAAATAATACTTCCAGCATTGTACAAACCGATGCCAATTAATAAAATAGATATAATTAGTGCAACCCAACTAATACCATAATAAATAGTAGTAACCGGTATTCCCTCCTCCTTATCTCTTACTGCTTTTTGTAAAGATACCGCAGCATAAAGCCCGAATATTAAAACCGCAAAATAATACCCCTTTTCATTCAATTCCATTGTTGCGTTAAACAGACCGATAAAATAAGATCCAACACCAATCAATAAAGCTGCCCAAGAAGCACCTTTGAAAGCTGAAGTTGGCTCCCCCTCTCTCCTTTCTAATTCAACATTTGAATCATCTTCTTTTTCCATATCTAATAAAGACTCGCGTTCCTCAGACATTCAATTTTTACCCCCATCCTTTTTCTAATCAAAAAAATGAAGTACCATAAGTACACTGTATTGCCCTTACCTACATTATATATATATAAATTTCCTGTAAATAGAAGATAATTTTATAAATGGAAGCATGGGGACGGTTCTTTTGCTTCCTCTCACGCAAGAAAAAGGAAGCATGAGAACCGTCCCCATGCTTCCACGACTAGAAATCAAAAAAATATTTTGGATTTCCATTAATTACCCAAAAAATAGTTATTGGACATTCTATTAGAAAAGAGATTAAATTGTATATATATTCAAAAAATATAACAAAGGAGAGAGCTTATATTATATTAAAGTTTCTTTAACACTAAAGTTTAAATGTAAACGCATACTTTCAATCAATAAACAAGTATATGACTGATCCATTGCTATATTTTAATTCTCTAGTGTATTTCCAAACTTTACATACTCGTATTAATGACCATTAATTAATGAGATAAAATTGGAGGAAAAGACGATGCAGGTAACAACAAATGCAGAAAAAGTAATTGAAAAAACAAAGTTACATAAATTTCATTGGATGTTACTTTTTTGGGGTGCACTACTAATGCTGTTTGATGGTTTTGATTTAACTATCTATGGCGCAGTAGTACCTACACTCATGGAGGAATGGGGAATTTCTGCAGTTCAGGCAGGAAGGTATGGAAGTTATGCCTTATTCGGAATGATGTTTGGGGCGTTAATATTTGGAACGCTGGCAGATAAATTGGGTAGAAAAAGGATTATCATGATCTGTGTTTTTATCTTCAGCCTATTTATGCTTCTGGCAGGACTTTCTCCCAGTCCCGAAATGTTTGGACTGTTCCGATTCATAACTGGATTAGGACTAGGTGGCATGATGCCCAATGTCATTGGATTGATCAGCGAATATTCACCTGAAGGAATGCGCAGCCGTATGATTGCTACGATTATGGTCGGATATTCCATTGGTGGGGTTATCGCTGCGTTTCTTAGTATGATTCTTATCTCTAATTTTGGTTGGGAGTCCGTATTCTTCTTCGGAGCTATTCCATTATTGTTCTTGCCGTTCCTAGCGAAGGCGCTACCAGACTCAGTTGGGACATTGGTTAATAAAAATGATCGTAAAGGGATACAAAAGATTCTTGTAAAGGCCAATCCAACATATACACCTTCCGAAAATGAAGCATTTGTTTTAAACAAGCCAAAAGAAACGTCATCACCAGTTAAAAATCTATTTACTGAAAAAAGAGGCTTTTTAACGGTGATGATATGGTTAACATACTTTATGTCCCTACTAATGATTTATGGATTGAATACATGGCTGCCTAAATTCATGACCGAAGCAGGCTTCCCGCTTGGTTCAAGCTTAAGCTTTCTTCTAGCGTTAAATGTTGGAGCAACAATCGGTGCCATTTTAATGGGATGGGTTGCAGACCGTTGGGGTGTTGGTAAATCGCTTATTCTGTTCTTTGTTATCGCCACTATTTCGATTACAAGTCTAGGATTCGCATCCAATATGATTCTATTATATGTCATGGTAGCAATTGCAGGAGCGGCAACCGTAGGAACACAAAACCTTACACACTCCTATACTTCCCAATTCTACCCAATTACAATTCGCTCCACAGCGTTGGGATGGGCACTTGCTGTTGGACGCATTGGAGGAATACTCGGGCCCACAATTGGCGGTATTTTACTTGCATCCAATTTAACGTTACAGCTAAATTTTTTCATATTTGCCATTCCAGGAATCTTTGCGGCATTGGCTGTATATTTAGCCAACAGGCAAGGTCGGAAAGTAATTACTAACGAACGGGAATTGGAGAAAGTCGCCAACTAAATAGTTTTAAAACTTTCAATCAGACCTTGAATTCGTAAACATTTATGCGAATTCAGGGTCTTTTTTCATAGAACGAAGCATGGGTCGGTTCTTTTGCTTCCACTCCACGAAAAAGGAAGCATGAGAATGTCCCCATGCTTCCTCCCTTGTTACAAATTCGATGCTTGTGCTGTTATTTGTTCTTTTTGCTCTGGTCGAACAAAGCGTATTGCTGTTATAAAGAAGCATAATAGGCCTGCAAACATAAATAGTCCGAATAAACCACTTTCATAGAGCGGAGAGAAGTAAACAACATTGACAACTGTCAATAGAAGTGCAGCAGTCAAACCAATGTAGCCAATGCGGTCTGATTTTTGAATTCTCCATTCTGATTTGTTATCAAGAAGTGTTACAAGTACAATTGTTAAGATATTTATGGAACTTCCAATCCAAACAGGGTGTATGTTTAAGTAAAACTCTTGAGGATTCCAACCACCTAAGTAGTACCATAATAATCCACTCGTAAAGCCTGTAAACAAGGATGCGACTACCGCACGCTTTGTAACAACTGGCCAGAATAGAGCTGCAATAACCGGTGCAAATGTTGCGCTGTTTCGGATCGTCCATGCAAACACATTCCACCATGCCGATTGCTCTGTACGCAATAAACCAAAGATGATCATCAACCCAGTTAAAAGCAATAAGGATATTTTTGTATATTTAATAAGTTGATCTCCCGTAGCAGTGGGATTGATTGCACTTCCTACATCACGTCCCAAACTTGTTGCACCTGAGAATTGGCACGGACCTCCCCATCCTAACGCACAGCCCCAAACACCAAGAAAGAACACACCTACTAATGGAGCAGGCAGCACTTCCGCCAAGTACAGCGGAATAGCAATGAGACCCGTCGATGCGTTCGGCACAACGACTGCTGCTGATATACCGAAAAGAACACCGCCAATAATGAAAGGTATCGCCATTACTCCAGCCATTACCATCCCCTTTTGTCCCTCTTCCGGAGTTCGGGATGAAAGTGCCATTTGAAATGCTGCCTGAGCGAGAATAACATTTACAAGAAACGTTCCAAACCATACAACAATCACTTGCAGCCCAACACTTCCAAAATCAAACATCTCTGGACGTTCTAAATTTAAAGCTGCCAGACCAGATATTCCTGGATTGATGAAGAAAGCGACCACTCCAATGATGATCATCAAGCTAAAAAGAACCATATTCATTGTCTGTGTAAAGGCGATAGACCACATGCCACCAGCTTGTAAATAGATAAATAGAAGTATTGCAGTAAAAGCCACTGATAAACTCAACGATATACCGGTGAACACATGGAAAGCTGAGGCAAATGCGATAGCTGTTGCAACCGACCACATAGGAAAGGCAAACGCAGTAATTGCACCTGATAACCCTTTGGCAGCTCTCCCATATTTATCACCAATCAAACCGGATACTGTTACAAGCATTTTTTTCCGGAAAGAGCGGATAATCAGGAAAGCTATGATGAAGATCTGAAGCATTTCCGCTACACCATACCAAATCGCTGAAATACCACTTAAATAAGATAATTCCAAAATCGATATAAATGTTGATCCGGAAAATAATCCAGTAATACAGAATGCAACAATCCATTTATTAAAATTCCTGTTTCCCACAAAATAACTGTCCTTCTTCGTCAATCTTCGTTTTGCAAGTTGCCCCGCGACAATCAATGCAAAAGTATATCCTACTGCCAGAACAATAATCCACACACCATATTCTGTCATCATCATTCACTCCCTTAATTAATATATTAATCCAATTGAAATACTTGTATTTGAGTATAAAAGATTATGTACGAAAAGCCAATTTAAAACCCCCTTCTATTATTAAGAAGAGGGTAATTGTCCGATATCCTCTCCTTATCTTCCAGACCGTTGTCTGATGGAATTAGCACAGTGCTCATGAAAAGCCTGCTGCCGAGGTATCAAAGGGCCATTCCCTCCACCTCTCTTGATAAGAAGTAAACTTATTTAATTGTATTTAATTTACACGGGTTCTAACATATTGTCAATATATTTCGGTAACTTTCGATATAATTAGACTTTTTTACTATTAAAGTGGAAGCATGTGGACGGTTCTTTTGCTTCCTTTTCTGTAAATACTAGGTTATTTGGATAAATATAGAGAAAATCCTGTTAACCTGAAACTTTTTCAGCCTGAACGCGTAGTACAATTAATAGTTTCCATACATAATAAACCAAGCAGGAGGAAAACAATGAAAAAGTCCATCTATTATACTGGTTTCCTAATAATCTGCGTGTTGATGCTCTTTGGATGCAGTGAGAAAAACGCCACAGAAACAGCAGCAGATGCAAATGAAGAGACGCAAGATGAAACAACTACAGTAGATAATGCGAATGAAAGCAAGACAGAAAGTGAAGAAGCCGATGAAGCGCAACAAGCTGATCCAGAGGTTTGGATTGGCGGTGAAGTTACTGTTGAAGGTGATACGATTATCGTTGAGGGGGAAAGCAATCTACCTGCAGGCTTGAATATTCATTCCGGTGGCCAAACAGATGTCATGGCTGTTGGTAGCCTTATTGAAAGTGCCAAAGTTGAGGAAGATGGGTCCTTTTACTTTGAGCTTCCTAACAGCACTTCCGATCTCACTTTAAATTTCCGATTGCAAAACTCTGATAAGGCAGCAGAATATTATGGAGAAAACCTTTCCTCTGCAACAGGGCCATTTGTCTATGAAACCGAAGACAGCGGAAGATATGATGTGAAGGCAACGGTAAGAACGGATAGTTTAAAAGAAACGCCATACAGCATTGCGATTGAAACACCCCAGTGGAAGGAAAGACCATCTGATTATGGCGATCCCAATGTTTGGCTGGAAGTAGAAAGTGTCGATACGGATCATGATTATATATATGTCAACATGAATAGTAATTTAGTAGAAGGAACATGGCTTGGCGGGAATGTCGAGAATGCCGAGGGTGGTATTATTCCTTTTTCCTTTGATCACCAGCACGTAAATCCTGACAGCACATTTCAACTGAAGATTCCTTATCAATCCTTGAGAGCCGGGATGTACCTGCCAATTCAAGTAGAAGCCAAAAATAATTCCTGGGATAATGTTTTGGAAGCATACGGAGAAAATGGCGAAAAATGGACTGGTGAACTTGTACAGACAAACGAGGATGGCGAGCATTTTCTGCAATTTGACGTGGAATTGCAGGCACCTGAGTTAACTCCACCAGAAGAAGTAAACCTTACTGTCGATGAAGAAGAAATTAAGATGCAAGTGCCTGATCATTTATTATTTGATATTGAAAAGAGCGAGTTAAAGGCGGATGCAGAAGAAACATTAAATGGAATTATTGCCGACCTTGAAAAATTACCCGAAAAGACAAACGTTCATATCAATGGGCATACTGATAACACTGGGGAAGAAGAATTCAATAAGAATTTATCGATGGCCCGAGCAGATGCAGCATTCCAATATTTAAAGGAAAACGGTGAAATTGGCCATTTGAACATCGAAACAAAAGGATACGGGGAAACTGCCCCAATCGCATCCAATGAAGAGGAAAAAGGACGCAATGAAAACCGCCGAGTGGAGATTGTAATCAACCCTCAAGGCGAATAGAAAGAAAATATTTAATCAACCCGACTTTCAAAGTAGCCCCCGTTCTATAATAGAACGGGGGCTACTTTCCATTCGGGGATGGTTCTCAAGTTCCGCTATATCAAAAAATGGAAGCATGAAACCTTCCCAATAATTCCACTACTTAGTTGTATCGTTTTTCTTCGATTAAGTGTTTTTTAATTTCCTCAATGTTGACGCCATAGCCGATGCCGGGTGCTGTTGGTACTTGTACAACTCCGTTTTCTGCAATAACTTCTGGTTCAATGATGTCCTTATCCCAATATCTTGAGGATGACGCCGTATCTCCTGGCAGGGTAAAGTTAGTCAGGGAAGTAATCGCAATATTATGGGCGCGTCCAACACCTGATTCCAGCATTCCGCCACACCACATCGGGATATTTGCCTTTTCACATAAATCATGGATTCTTTTCGATTGCGTTAATCCACCTACTCTAGCAATTTTTAGGTTGATAATTCTACCGCTGCAAAGTTCGATTGCTTTCCTCGCATCATCATAGGAGTGAATGCTTTCATCCAGACAAATAGACGTCTTTATTTCTTTCTGCAATTTTGCGTGATCAATCAGATCTCCTGCAGTCAATGGCTGTTCAATCATCATCAAATTAAACTGATCGAGTTCCTTTAACGTTTCGATATCATCTAATGTATATGCTGAATTGGCATCGACCATAAGCGGAATATCAGGGAATCTGTCCCGAATGGTTTTCACAACAGCTACATCTTTACCAGGTTTAATTTTTACCTTAATCCTTTTGTAGCCCTCATCGACTTTTTGCTGAATATTATCTAGCAGGTCGTCAATGTTCTCCTCAATTCCAAGGCTAATTCCTACATCGATGGAAGATTTCGTACCACCCAATGCCTCTGCCAAGGATATCCCTTTTAATTTTGCATACAGATCCCAGACCGCAGCATCCAATGCAGATTTTGCCAGGTTATTTCGTTTGAAAGGAGCAAAGAACTTCTGCAACTCGTCTGGATGTTCGATTTCTTTTTTCAAAATTAGCGGAATCAGGAATTTGTTCAGCATGATCCAGCTTGATTCCGTAAATTCCTCGATATATAGTGGCATTTCGGAAGTAACACATTCTCCCCAGCCAGATACACCATTTTCATCCTTTATTTCAACAAGTAAAAATAAGCGATCCTGTTCTGTTCCAAAGCTTGTTGTAAATGGAGTTTTCATTCGCATATTAACTTTATAAACGTTTATTTCCGATAATTTCATATAAGATTCTCCTTTTAGGCTATTATTCTGACTGCGATTACAATAAGGATTATTCCATTAATATACCAGATAATTACGTGTAATTGGAATATATGCTATTACTAAGTTGACAAGGATGATACCCAAACCACTATAAAGGAAATTCCAAATCATTTCCCCTTAGTGTGAATAGTCTTCCCACTTAGCTTGCAGTAGATTATAATGAAGTTTATACTTCAAATCAATATATTCAGGTAAAGGTACGGTGACAATGTCGCTTTAAAATGCCATGTTAGCAATGATTAATCGGATAGAGGAACGTGGAAAGGTACAACCAACATATAAGTATTTTATAAAGGATGGCGAAGATAATGGATAAGAAAATAGAAGAACGTGTTATTGATACATTTCACTATTTACATGAACATGCTGAAATCAGCTGGGAAGAGGTAGAAACAACAAAGTATATTAAAAATCTACTAGAAAAAAGTGGATGCCGTGTGACGGTTTTTGATGATTGTACTGGTGTGGTTGGTGAATATGGGAACTTTAACAAAGGCCTTCCTATAATAGGAATCCGGGCAGACATCGATGCCTTATGGCAAGAAGTAGACGGTGAATTCCAAGCAAATCATTCTTGTGGTCATGATGCACACATGGCAATGGTTCTAGGGGTATTATGGAAACTGGAACAACAGCCGGATTTAGCTGAGAAAGTTGCCGTTAAATTTATCTTCCAACCTGCTGAAGAACATGGTACAGGGGCATTAAAAATGGTTGAAAAAGGTGTCGCAGAAAATCTGGATTACTTATATGGTGTCCATTTGCGGCCACAGCAGGAAGCATCGATGGGAAAAGCTACACCTGTCATTGTCCACGGTGCTACGAAAATGTATAGTGCTGATATTAAGGGCGATGATGCGCATGGTGCACGACCACATCTGAATCACAATGCAATTGAAATTGGCGCTCAAATTGTTAATATGCTAGGCCAAATCCACCTTGATCCTAGAGTACCCTATTCAGTTAAGATGACTAGATTTCATGCAGGTGGGAAAAACACAAATATTATCCCAGGAAATGCATCTTTTTCCCTTGACTTAAGAGCTCAAAATAATCAGTTGATCGAACAATTAGAAACAGAAGTTAATCATATTTTTGACTCTGTAAAAGAACTTTATAACGTAGATATTGAAATTACTAATACGGGAGGAATAGCTGCTGCTGAGACGAGCGATGTGGCAACGGCCATCATGAGGGAAGCTATTTCTGAAGCAATCGGAGCTGACAATTTACTCCCACCACTCGTTACTCCAGGTGGAGACGACTTTCACTTTTATACAATTAAAAAGCCAGAGCTAAAGGCTACCATGCTTGGACTAGGATGTGACCTTCAACCAGGTCTCCACCACCCGAAAATGACATTTAATGAAAAAGCTCTCATAAACGGCGTAGAAATTCTATACCAAGCAATACTGAAAACAAAGTAGAACCGTCAAAAGGATTCCGTTTTGTGGTGCATAATGGTTAAATGACACGCTAAAAAGGCATACGAAATGGACGTATGCCTTTTTTGTTGTTATATCAATTGTTTAATCAAACAAATATTTAGAGGTTTTTATCTATTCTATGACAATAGAAATTTCACTTTATGGAGAAGCTCTCTCTTGAATTTTGCCTTTTTCGGTCACTCATCTGAGCTATGAGTTACCTTTTACTCTTATTTTCACCTTGTTCGGTCACTCATCTGAGCTATGAGTTACCTTTTACTCGCATTTTCGCCTTGTTCGGTCACTCATCTACGCTATGAGTTACCTTTTACTCTCATTTTTACCTTGCTCGGTCACTCATCTGCGCTATGAGTTACCTTTTACTCGTATTTTTACCTTGCTCGGTCACTCATCTGCGCTATGAGTTACCTTTTACTCTCATTTTTGCCTTACTCGGTCACTCATCTGCGCTATGAGTGACCTTTTACTCTCATTTTTGCCTTATTCGGTCATTCATCCGATTTATGAAGAACATTTTTCTGAGATTGTTTAATAATCCTGTCTTCTGAAAGCCTTTTGATTTAATGGAAATTAACATAGCAAATAACGCACTTGTTAATAGAGAGTTCATATCTCGACAATACAAAAAATAGCCTTACCATTTAATATGGTAAAGCTATCGCTGATTTTACTATTTTCATACGCCGTTTAATTTGCCAATTTAAGTGTCTATGAGGCAACTTTTTTTAAATATGCACCTCAAAACGGAATCTTTAAGAACCGTCCCAATGCTTCCTTTCTATTTACCGATCTACAGATTTCTCACTTAATAATTCTCTCAGTATCGTTTCAACTTCTGCCCCTATTTCTTCATTCTTTAATGCAAACTCTACTGTTGTGCGGATAAACCCAAGCTTATCACCAACATCATACCTTTTACCATCAAAGGCATATGCATATACATCCTGAATCTCATTTAACTGGTGGATCGCATCCGTCAGCTGGATTTCCCCACCTTGCCCGGTTTCTTGCTTATCAAGGAACTGGAAGATCTCCGGAGTTAAAATATAACGTCCGATAATCGCGAGGTTTGAAGGTGCAGTTCCTTGTTTTGGCTTTTCAACAAAGCCATTAACCTGATAACGATTACCCTCCATCGTTTTCGGATCGATAATTCCATAGCGATGTGTTTCTGTATCAGAAACATTTTGCACACCAATAACAGATGAACGTGTTTCATCATATTGTTCGATTAATTGCTTTAAACAAGGCTTCTCCGCTTCTACGATATCATCCCCTAATAATACTGCAAAAGGTTCATTGCCGATAAACTTCCTTGCGCACCATACAGCATGGCCAAGTCCCTTAGGTTCTTTCTGGCGTATGTAGTGTATTTCAACTTGGGAGGATGGTCTAATTTTTTCCAGCAACTCAAACTTTTCTTTTCGCACTAAATTCTCTTCCAATTCAAAATTAATATCAAAGTGGTCTTCAATCGCTCGTTTTCCTTTACCGGTTACAATAATGATATCTTCTATTCCAGATGCGATTGCCTCTTTCACGATGTACTCAATGGTAGGTCTATCAACGATTGGCAGCATTTCTTTCGGCATTGCCTTTGTTGCAGGCAGGAATCGTGTTCCTAACCCTGCAGCTGGGATAATTGCCTTCCTAATCTTTTGCATGTACACTCCTCCAATCTGTTAATGCTTAAGCTTACTTTCCTGTGGTCTAGCATTAATCGTTATTTCACTAATTAGAGATTGTATGACTTCTTTTGCTGACTGCATTGTATTGTTCTCTGTTTCATCAATAACTCTTTGCAACATATTTTGAAGTTTTTCCTTCTCACTCATCCGTTTCCCACCCTTGATTCTCTTAAAATACTATATCCTATTTTACAATATCATAAAATACAGTCAATTTTTGTCGATAACTGTCACTTTACAATAATATAACAATTGGAAGCATGGGGACGGTTCTTTTGCTTTCTAATAAAATAAAAATGGAAGCATGAATTCCGTCCCGATGCTTCCTCTGGAACCGACTGGGTGATTTATTCATACGATATTCTGTTAAAGGTATTTTAATTTTCTTGGGGGGGGACTTGAGTTGGCAGAGGGACATAAGAATCATTCTAATCACGTAAAACATAAAAAGAATCAACCAAATTTTCTTTTCATTATGGTTGATGAGGAACGCTATCCAATGGCATATGAAAATAAAGAACTAAAGGAATGGCGCAAGGAACATTTAAAGGCACATGAACTGTTACGTGAAAATAGTATGAGTTTTTTAAATCATTATGCTGGTAGTACCGCTTGTTCACCAAGTAGGGCTACACTTTTCACAGGGCAATATCCATCACTTCACGGCGTAACCCAAACAACAGGAGCTGCAAAGGGAGCTTTTGATTCGGATGCATTTTGGCTTGACCATAATACGGTTCCGACGCTTGGAGACTATTTCCGAACTGCTGGCTATCGTACGTACTGGAAAGGAAAATGGCATCTATCGGATGAGGATATTTTAATTCCAGGTACACATCAGCCATTATTAAGCTATGACAAATATACTGGTGTACCAAATCATAAGAATGAGCAGATCTACTCGCAAGCAAATCGCCTCGATCCCTATGGTTTTTCAGGCTGGATTGGCCCAGAACCACATGGCTCTGATCCAAGGAATTCGGGTTCATCTGCAAAATTCGGTGTAAATGGGCGGGATGCTGTTTACGCGGAAGAAGTGGTTACTTTATTAGAGGAACTCGAGGAAGACCATTCTAAGGAGAGTGATCCTTGGCTCATCGTCTCCTCTTTCATAAATCCTCACGATATTACATTGTTTGGGCTACTTACTCAATTATCACCTAATTTTGATTTTAAATTAGACCCAAGCGTTCCGGATATCCCACAAGCACCAACAGCCGGGGAGTCATTACAAACAAAACCAACAGCACAAGAAAGTTACCGCGACACATATCAAAAAGCCTTCCAGCCCACTTTTGATACACCATTTTTGAGGAAGCTTTATTATTCTCTTTTAAAAGAAGTTGATAATGAAGTGTTAAAAGTGTTTCAAGCATTGCAAAAATCTATTTTTTATGAAAATACAATTGTTGTTTACACTTCTGATCATGGAGATTTATTAGGAGCGCATGGAGGATTGTTTCAAAAATGGCATACGGCATATGAGGAGTCCATTCATGTTCCATTTCTTATCCACAGTCCAAAACTCTTCCCTAGTAAACAAAAAACAGCTATGTTAACAAGTCATATAGACGTTATTCCAACACTATTAGGACTTGCCGACATTCCTATCAAACAGGCTCAAAGCATTCTCCGGAAAGATCATTCGGAAGTACGCCCATTAGTTGGGAGAGATTTAACACCACTTTTGAGCGAAAAGAAGGAATTTCCCCGTGCAAATGAAGCCCTTTACTTTATGACAGATGATGAATTTTCAAGAGGGTTACATCAAGTGACACAAAAGGGTGAACCTTACGAGTCCGTTACACAGCCCAATCATCTAGAGACAGTGATTACGACATTAAAGACGGGCGAAAATCATACGGAGGAAAAATGGAAGCTATCTCGATACTTCGATAATCCTCATTTCTGGAGCAATCCTAATGTTGAGGACCAAGTTGCAATTACGGAAGGCAATCTATCTCTTTCAGAAGCAACGGAAATATCAATAAACAAAACGACTACAAAAACAAAACCTGTGCCAGATCAATATGAATTATACAATGTAACAAAAGACCCATTCGAGGAGATAAACTTAGCCCACCCTACATTTGCCACTCCAGAAACAAAGATAGTTCAACGTAAATTAATGGATATCCTCGAAAAACAATCAGCGAAAAAAAGATTGTCTCCAGGGCCTTAATAGGAAGCAGGGGGAAGGTTCTTAAGTTCCGCTATATCAAAAAATGGAAGCATGAATTCCGTCCCCATGCTTCCACCCTTGTCCCAATTTTTAGTTTTTCACAGGATGCTTATAGACATATTCAGGATAGTCAGTAATTATCCCATCCACACCAAGTTCAAATAAGTTATCAGCTTGTTCTTGTGCTCGTACCGTATAAGGGTAGATTTTCAACCCAGTAGTATGTACACGGTCAACAAGCTCATCTGTAACAATATTCATATTTGGATTGAAGAAATCTGCATATGTTGCGAATTGTGCTAGCTGTTCATCTGTAACATCTGCCCAAGTTAACCCAGCTAGAACGCCGTGAGGTATATTTGGTAAAAGTGCCTTTGATTTTTGTACAGATTCATGATTAAACGACTGGATAATAATTTTGTTGTTATTAGGTTTATGCAAATTACGTTGCATTAAAGCTTCAGCGACTTCTTCTTCAATACCCGGATACAGTGATGGTGATTTTAATTCTATTAATATCCCTATTTTTCCACGATATCTATCTAGTATTTCTTCAAAAGTAGGAATCTGTTCACCTGCAAATTCCTCACCGAACCAGCTTCCAGCATCCAATTGCTGAATTTCCTCAAGTGTGTAATCTCCAACCGATCCCGTACCATTTGTTGTGCGATTAACTGTTGTATCATGGATAGCTACTATTTTTCCATCTTGCGTCATTTGTACATCAATCTCAATATAATCAGCCTTCATTTCAACCGCTTTATCAAAGGCAGAAATTGTATTTTCCGGAGCATGCCCTGAAGCACCACGATGTGCAACATTAACCATTTGCTGCTGTTGTTGAATCGTCTGGGTTCCGTCACTGGATGCGAGTATTGGAGCTGTAAACATGGACATGAATAAAACCGCTGTCAGTGAAAAAATTGTGAATTTTCGTATCATAATCTTAATCTCTCCCTTTATCAGTATTATCTATCATTATAAAGGAAGTCTATTAAGCAACTGTTAATAGAACATAAAGAAATGTAAGGAAAAGTAATAGATTAGTAGTGAATCAAAAGACCCTGAAAAGGATGCATGGGGACGGTTCTCAAGTTCCGCCACATCAAAAATGGAAGCATGAATTCCGTCCCCATGCTTCCATACACAACTACTCAAACCGCAATGCCCGGCTTGGTTGCAATCTAGCGGCTTTAATTGCTGGATATATGCCGCAGATACAACCGATTAGGATGGACGAGCCGAGTGCGAGCTGGATGACCCATATTGGTAGAACGAGTGGGAAGATAGTAATTGCTCCATTCCACCATTGTACAAATCCGTAGCCAAGTAATAGACCGATGATGCCCCCTGCCAGGCATAGTAAAATCGTTTCAAATAAAAATTGCAATAAAATCTCAAGCGTCGATGCACCAAGCGCTTTGCGTATTCCAATCTCTCTGGTACGTTCCCGAACAGACATGACCATCACGTTCATGATGCCTGCGCCACTGATGACAAGTGCGGTTGCCGTGATTCCGATAAGCATGACTTGCAGGATTTTTGTTACCGTTTCAATAGCTCCAAGCATTTCCGTTTGCTTAACCGTACTGAAATCGGTCTCCGGATGATTCAATCCGACAGCTCCGTGCACCTCTTTTTCCACCTGATCAAGGTTTTCAATCGAATCCGCCTTGACATAGATGTTCGTTAAATTTTCTGTACTCGTCACATCGAGTGCGGTTTGTACTGGCATCAGGATGCTACTATTTGACGTCATGCCAAGGGTTGCTACCGATTCCAGCACTCCTACGACCGTAAAGGTATCGCCCTGGATGATAACTTCCTTTCCAACCAAACTTTCCTCTGCTGTTGGTGCCTCTTCAGCATTCACAGTATTGCCAGTAAACTTGTCCAAAAGCTTTTGCCACCACTTTTTCTCTGCCTCGACATTCGTTTCTGTCTCATCATCCATCAGATCTTGATTCTGGTTCTGATTCATTAATGAGGCGTGGATCCCACTCCCCAATACGACAACTCTATCCTTATTTGCTCCCTCATCATTTGTAAAAAAGCGCCCTTCTTCAAGGCTCGTATGTATAACTTCTTGGTAGGAATCACTCGTCCCAACAAGCATTCCCTCAACCGTCCGTGCCTCCCCAAACTGACTCTCATACTGAATTCTGCCTACTGTTTCAAGCAATGGGGTAACAGATTCAACGGATTTCAACTTCCCTATCTCTTCCGCATCCGTATTTGTCAATGTACTAGGCGAGCTGGAAACACCGCTCAGGAAATTATGTGCTCCCCCATCATCCTTTAAAACACGCCCAGGCATGACCATGATTTGTTCCGCACCAAGACTCCCCATTTGCTTCATCACCGTATCCTTCACCCCAAGAGCAATCGCGGAAAGTACAATCACAGCAAACACACCAATAATCACACCAAAGATAGATAAAATAACTCGAAATTTATTACCCCAAATCCCAAGTAAGGCCATTTTAAAGGCTTTGACTAGTTTCATATGTATGCTCCTTTAACAGCCCGCCTTTTAAATACATGATCCGCTCCGCTCGTTTCGCCACTTCCATATCATGTGTAATCAAAATAATTGTCACACCACGCTGATGCAAATGATCAAATAGTTTTAATATCGATTCCGTCGTTTTCTCATCCAGACTCCCTGTCGGCTCATCGGCCAAAAGCAGTGACGGTTCATTCACAATTGCACGCGCAATCGCAACACGCTGCTTCTGTCCACCTGAAAGCTGCTGTGGCTTTTGCCTGGACTTTCCCTCAAGCCCAACCATCATGAGTGCCTTCCTGACACGATCCCGCTTTTTCATAAAGCCTTTCCGATGATATTCCAGCGGTAGCATCACATTCTGATAGATTGATAGGTTAGGGATCAACTGATAATTTTGAAAAACAAATCCAATCTCCTTATTGCGCATCAATGTCAGCTTCCGATTACTCATCCGATGTATCTTCTTCCCCCGAAACAAATACTCCCCACAATCCGGCCGCTCCAACGTACCCAATATATTCATCAGGGTACTCTTACCCGTACCGGAAGAACCCATGATCGCCACATATTCTCCCGCATCAATCTGAAAATCAAGACCACCGAGAACCGATTCCCTTCCAGCAGCAGACTTATAGGATTTGTTGATATTTGATAATGTCATCATCTGAAATCCCCCATTTTCACAGCTATTCTGACAACTTATTCCTTCCCTTTATATTTAACATGAAACCTATTAAATGAAAATGGACGAAAAGAACCTTGTTATATTCATTACTTCCAGTTCACCCAAGGAACAAAGCGCAATCAATCAATATATTTACTCCCATCATTTTACAAATCTATAGGGATATATATCTAACTACAATTTGCTCGTATGTGAGTGGGCCGTTCTGTTTCAGAGTTTCTACATGGTTATATGTGTAGATTGCCTTTTCAAGAAAAAATGATGTGACTTCAAGCACGCAGATTTATCTCTAGTATACTCATATCATTTGAACGTAGATGTAATAATAAAGTTTTTTCGGTTTTTCCAGTCCAGTCTCTTATCCTCCCTGCTAATTACGATGATATCAGGAGGTAACTTTGCAATTGTAAAACCAGAGGACCTAACATCTGGAACCTCTGCCATTAATGGTAAAATCATTCGTTATACGTTTAAAACAAATTGTAGTTGTATTAGAAGGTGGTATTGTTTTAGATGAAACAGCAGATATAAAAGCACCGTTACAAAATTGGCTTAAACAAACTTTTCTACTCGGTTTGTTAAAATGTGAACTATGTATTTGTACTGGCGTCAAAACGTGATGAACTAGTATCAGAATATAGAGTTATATGACAGACGCAACATTAAAAGGAGCTAAAATTGTACTTGGTGCTGCACAAGTATTACAACATGCGTTTTCCATTTTCAGAACTTCTTAATAGGGGAAAAGTAGATGAAGTCGAAACTTCGACTTCATCTACTTTTTTATTCTGAACTATAATTTGAAACCAATAGTAATCGGCACCAGCATTCCCAACCCGACGAAATAATTTCAACGTAGCAGGAATCACCAATTAACCGTAGAGTGACTCGAATACCGGGACTAAAAAGTCTTCTGTCCAACTTTTAAATAGCACTTTCACCTCCATATCGCATTTCAATTTATCTAACTGACAATTCACGAGATTCGTCATCATTGTTGGCCCTTCTAGTAATTGCACGATAGCAAGTATATATGGTGCTTCTTTCGTATATGCAGGTAGAATAGGCCGCTGAATGATTGTATAAGTAAGCACCCTCGCTCTACCGCTCACTGGAATCCAATTTATTGGGCAAATTTATTTTTCGCTACAGGTTGCAATATGGTCACGTCATCCTGTACAAATGTAATTGCAATTGCTGCAATTACACCTGCAATCGAAAACACTAAGAAACTAACATATAATGGAAGTGAAGAATCAAGTAATAAACCACCAACTGCAGGTCCTGCTATGGCACCGAAACGTCCCATACCAAGCGCCCATCCTATACCAGTTGAACGCATATAAGCTGGGTAATATTTCGAAGCATATGCATTGTTAACCGCTTGCCCCCCAGTTGTACATGAACCAGCAACTGCTGCAAGTAGATAGAGTACGATTGCATTGAACGGTAAACCGAATAATGCTAAAGCAATTGCTCCAGTAATAAACATAATTATCAACACTTTTTTTGAACCACTTTTGTCTGCTAAGAGTCCACCACCTATTTGACCAAACATAGCTCCAAAATTAAGTGCTAACAAAAATGTTAAACTTAAATTTAGTGCATAACCTGATGCAACCATCAATTGCGGTAACCACGTTCCTAATCCATAAACCATGAGCAATAACATAAATGTCGATATCCAAAACGCCATCGTAGAACGAGCGCGTTTTTCTTTAAATAAATCTGCTATTGGCACCCCGCTTTTAGCTTCTTCTGCAACAAATACATCTTCTTCGGAAGGTTGATAGGAAGGGCTAATCTTCTGCAATACAGCTACAATTCGTTGTCGATCATTTCTCTTCATATAGTGGCCTAAAGAATCTGGTAACATTTTGATAATAAACGGAAGTGTAAGTAGCGGTAGTCCGCCTAAGAAAAACATCCATTGCCATCCGAAATTAGTAATAACAGTGGAACCAATTAGTGCAACGGTTATCCCCCCTATCGCAAAGCCTGTTGACGCAACTCCCACTAACATACTTCTAACTGATTTAGGTGCATACTCTGATGTTAAAGAAACTACAATTGGCATAACACCACCTAGGGCAATTCCAGCTGTAAAACGATAAACAGCAAAATCAACTGGACCGACTGCAAAGCCACAAAGTACGGTAAAAACACTAAACCCTGTTAAGCATATAATAATGGATTTTTTTCTACCCATTAGATCAGAGATGACACCAAATATTAAATTCCCAAGTAAACCACCTACTAGTGTTAAACTGCCAATCAACCCGGCAGTACTAGATGACATAGACCACTCTTCCATCAAACTCGGAATTACTGCTCCAAATACCATGAGATCATACCCATCCGCTAATAAGATAAATAATCCCCAGAAGACGATTAATAGATGGAAACGGTTTACTTTACTTTCATCAACCATTTTAACTACATTTACCTTTGGCATACAATTTCCTCCCGATGGATTTATAATAGAAATTGAAATTAAGTGCTTGATTTAAAATATAGGCAAATAAGTCCCCTCGTAAACTTGTATTAATTGATACTTCAATCGCTTCTATGCGTGCGATTCCTAACCAGGAGATTAGAAAAGCAGGACTATTTTGTAACATGACGGCACAACGGTCTCCTTTTTGTATGATACATTCCTTTTTACCTCCCTCTATCTCTTCACTTTATAATTTACTGGTTCACAATCCCACGTATCAATCGTAATACCTTCTTCACGAATTTATATTTTTCAACACGTTGGGAAGGTGTACGTGGTAACTCCTTGCACAATTCGAATATAACGTGGAATAGCGAAATGCGCTAAATATTCTTCACAATACAAAAGCAATTACTCATGTTCCAGCTGTTCATCTTGTTGTAGTACTAAAACTGCCATCACTTCTTCCTCGGATGATTCGGAAGGCACTCCCACGATTGCAGATTCTTGTACTTGATGATGGTGATTGATGACACTTTCTACTTCAAAAGAAGAAGTATTTTCTCCTTTACGACGGACAACATTTTTTTTCGGTCAGCGGAAATAAATAATCTTCTTCATCAATCCACCCTACATCTCCTATATGGAACCAAAGATCTCTCCACGCTTTTATCGTTGCTTCGGGGTTTTTATAATAATTACTGAACATAATCTTACTCTTCGAAGAGTGGACAAACGACGCAGATAACCCGGTGAAGAAAATATTCGGTGCACCAACACCACAAGGTTTGTTTGATTATTTTAAATTCGGATACAGTATTTTCATCATTAGCTTATACGTTAAACATCTCCTTTATAAATATTGACTTTCGATAATTCATAATATAAAGTAACTTTATAATTAAATCTAGCAATAATTGAAAGCGTATACAATATATAATATCTTTAAAATTGTTCAATATCATACAGTGAAGGTAACTATTGTTCATTTACTATGATAATAGTCTTTGTCTCTGAGGAGGGTTTATATGAAGAAATCTCAAGATAAACGTATTAAACGCTCGAAAGTGTTTTTTCATCATGCATTATTAATGTTGTTACAGAACAAAAAGTTCGCATCCATTTCCATATCTGAAATCGTACGTAGAGCAGAGGTAAATCGGGGAACTTTTTATTTTCATTACGAGCAAAAAGAAGATTTACTAGAAGAAATCGTGGAACAAACATTAGAGCAAATGGTTATAGCCTATCGAAAACCACATATATCCTACATGGAAATGAACATCACGGACATTTCTACAATTCCATTATTCGAGCATTTTATTGAGCATAAACTTTTTTATACAACGATGTTAAGTAGCAGTGTACCGATTCATTTACAAGATCGTATGTTAGAAATGATGGAGCTTCATTATCATCAAGATATCGACTTTGCCTTGCCTACCCTTTCTAAAGACTTGAATCATGAGTTATTCTGTTCCTATAGAGTCTACGGACTTATTGGTTTGATTATAAATTGGATTAAAAATGACTTTGACCACTCTGTCGAATTTATGGCAGAACAATTAGGTAAGATTGTTACAACCAATACAAAGAAAATATATATAAAACGCTAAACAGCACAAAAAATTTAATTGGAGCTATCATTAAACATATTTAATTGAATTCATAATCAATCCGCCACTATTCCTTAACATCATTCACTTCTTATAAAATTAAATTGGGGATAGTTTACCGTTTGCCCACCATGCCAAGTAATCCCAAATTATCATCACATGCCAAATATCCCTTCTTGTCGTATAATAGTCATATCCAACATAAGAATGGAGAATGAAAATTGTATAAATTAATTGCGATAGATATGGATGGGACTCTTTTAAATGACCATCATGAAGTACCAGAAGATGTGCAACACGCATTAGATGAGGCAAAAAGGCAAGGGATTAAAATTGTCCTCTGTTCCGGTCGCCCAATTGGTGGTATGCGGAGTTATATTAAAGCACTAAACTTAGAAGAAGAGGGCGACTTTGTCATCGCATATAATGGGGCATTTGTACAGGATACGCACACAAACGAAGTTGTAGCTGAATTATCACTTGGACATGAGGATTTAGTAAAGCTGTACGACCTTAGTATTGAATTGAAAACGCCAATGCATTTCTTTGATGTGGACGGGCTTTATACGCCGAATTCCGATATTAGTGAATTTACGGTGTTAGAATCATATATTAATAAAATTCCATTAAGTTATCGCCAGGTGAGTGATGTGCCTACAACTCTATCGATACCAAAAATCATGTTTATTGATGAGCCGACAAGCTTAAATCAAACCATTCAAGAACTACCGGAGTACCTAAATGAACAGTATACGATTGTTCGAAGTTCACCTTATTTTCTCGAATTTGTTCATCCTAGTGCAAGCAAAGGAAATGCAGTGAGGAAGCTTTCAGAACAACTTGGAATTAAGCAAGAGGAAGTAATGAGTATCGGTGATAATGGAAATGATTTATCCATGATCCAGTACGCAGGGTGTGGCGTGGCAATGGATAATGCCATTCCAGAAATCAAAGCAGCAGCCGATTTCCAAACCCGAAGCAATAATGATAGTGGAGTGGCGTATGCAATTGAAAAACTTGCGTTAGAGCCTTTACGAGTAAGTGCCAAATAGCACTGCATCAAAATTGTGATGTATTAAAATGATTTTTTTTAAAATAGAAGCTGCAGGAATCGACGCAATTAACTCATCGATTCCTGCAGCTTCTATTTATTTCGCTTTAGCTCTATCATGCAGTGGCGGACTCCTCTATTGGACTAGCGGTTATTCTTGGAACAAAGTAAAAAAGGAAGCATGAGAACCGTTCCCATGCTTCCTCTACTAGTTTATTCAAAAATTTTAATATCCTCTTCTCTTGCGCCTTTTACAAATTCTATTTTTTCTACATTTTCAGTGCCTCTTATTTCTGTAACTTTGTCGCCTTCAATAATTACTTTTGACATTTCCGTTCCTTTAAAATCAATAACTGTACCATCGTATTTGGTTTTAGGTTTAATGGTAACGCTAGTGTTCTCGAATCCATCACCATGAAATTCTGCGTATTCTCCAGTGAAGACAACGCCATTTTTGATGTTTGATTTTGCATCAACTGTAATGGAGACGCTCGGTTCATGAATCATTAACTTTCCAGTTTTATAGTTATTATATTCCAATGTTTCTTCTGGTACGATTGTTTCTGGTTCTTCCGGAGCTTCAGGCTCACTTGGAGTGTTGTTCACATTTGTGATAAATTCCATATCCATGAATACATCGGAGCTGCTTGGACGGTCTTGATGCACTTCGACAGCCAATACGTTTGTACCTTCAACTAAATGATCCAAATGAGATTCGTCCAACTCAAATCTTTCGTTATCCCCCTCGTTTGCTCCGGATGTTCCATATTGGTAAACATATCCGTCATATGGAATTTCTCCAGAATGAAGATTATATCTGCCGATTTCATGACCATTTAAATATAAGACTGCACTGTCATCAATTGCTGCAGTGATTAAGCCGATATCGCCGATTGTATCTAGATCCTCTACCTCAAATGTTGTTCGGAAATAGGATGTTGCATATTTGTTTCCTGCATCGCCGCCATAATCAATGACAGTAGCAATATCACCAAAGTCACCATGATCTTCACCTGCTGGGTAGCCTAGTGGCGCTATACCGCTTGCCCAGATACTATCATCAAAGTCAGATTCTCTCCATGCTGTACCTTGATCAGTGCCATTATCAAGATATTTCCACTCACTACCTCGATCAATTAACTTATGTTCACCATGTTCAACCAAATTGATTGTCACTTGGTTTGATTCAAAAATTTCTCCATTATGAACTACTTCTGCCCATACACGCACTTCGCCTGGTTCGGCACCTTCTAAAACAGTCACTGCCCCATTTGGTGAAATGGAAACTTGACCCTCTTTATCCGTTTTGTACGTAATATCTTCGTACGCTATATCATATGGACCATCCTGATCATTGATCCCATTTAGCGTTAAGTTCATTTCTGGATAAAAGCTGGAGGCTTCAGTAGGAATAACATTTCCTGTTACTTCCAGTTCTACTTCTTTAAGTCCTGGTAATTCAACTGGAATAGATTCATCTTTAATAATTTTATAAGAATCCACCTCTTCCATTGTATCCACTCGATACGTCTTAAATTCTATACTCGTTGGTGTTACATCAACATTCATAATGGTTGGTGTTCTTAATTGGGTTCTAACCGCGGCATATGGTTCGTGATCGGGTTTTAAATTATAATATTTACTTCCACTGGAAGAGTTTCCTGTTAAGTACACGGTACCATCAGGATTGATAACACCGCCATCCTCTCTTACCATTTGATTTTTCAATGGTTGAAGATTCTTCATTTGGTACGTTCTTACAAAAGAATGATCATGACCCATTAACACTGCGTCAACATCCAATTCATCGATTGTTGGAACAAGATCTTCTCTTAATTTAATGATGGAAGATTCCAGTGAATGACTTGCAGCACTATAGATAGAATGATGGAAAACTACAAATTTCCATTTTGCATCTGGATTAGCTGCATTTGTTTCCTCCATAAATTGGACATGTTCTGCTGCATTTTTATTATTTGAATTTAAGTTCATGATGAGTGTATCACCATATGTGAAATAATAATTCCCGCTAGAGTTGTTTGAATTACCAAGCTCCGGGTTTTGATTTGGTGTATTAAAATGGTATTCATAGTAAACCGAATGATCATGATTACCTACTGTTGTAGCCGTCGGATAACTTTTTAATAATTCTGGTGCAAACCAGCCTGCATACTCTTCCTCTGAGTTAGAATCATTAACTTGATCGCCTGCCGATTGAATGAAAGCTGTATTCGGAAACATGCCAATTGCCTTACTAACTGTATTTATCCAGCCAGTTGTATCGGCTTCCACTTCACCTGATCCAATTTGCGGGTCTCCCATGAATAGGAAATTATAGGAATCACTTTCTTGTGTTTTAAAGTTATAGGCCTCAGTCCATTTTCCATTTCCATTACCTAAACGATAAACATATTCGGATGAACTCTCAATATCATTAATTGTTGCTTCATTCGCTTGGAAACCTGAAGATGCTTCTGCTAGTGTTGCAGTTACAGTTTGCACATTTTCAGTTGGAAACTCTTCCATATTTTCATCTGTTACCTTCGCATATTCAATAACACCAGGTACATCTGTTTTTGGAGAATACCAAGAGAAATTGTATTGTGTTTCATTCGCTCCCGGAGCAAACGAAATAGCTGACGCTTGATAAACGGATGGGTCGATATAAATAGATTTGAACTCTAAATCAAAAAATACGTCAGAGCTGGATGGTCTGTCCTGATGTACTTCAGCTGCAAGTACATTGGTACCTTCGACTATGTATGTCATTTGCTCTTCCGTTAAGTTAAACGTTTTATCACTGCTTTCGTTGGCATCATCAAGGCCATAATCTTCCACATAGCCATTAAACGGAATAGCTTCATCTGCTGGAAGATTGTATCTACCAATTTCATGTCCATTCAGATATAAAATCGCACTATCATCAATACCGGCATTAATAACTCCTGCATTACCAATTTCATTTAAATCCTCTACTTCAAAAGTTGTTCGGAAATAGGATGTTGCATGTTTGTTTTGTGAGTCGCCACCATAATCAATAACAGTCGCAATATCACCAAAGCTGCCATGATCCTCATCATCAGGATAGCCTAGTGGAGCAACACCGTTTTTCCATTTTGTATCATCAAAATCAGCTTCCTTCCATGCTGAACCCTGATCAGATCCATCATCAAGGTAGTTCCATGTACTTCCACTATTTAATAAAACCTGTTCTGTTGTTCCATCTGCTGGCTCCTCTGCCGCTTTCACTGTACTTACAAATGGGCTTAAGTTTGATAAAATCATAAGTAGTACAAGTGCAAACACAAAGAAACGTTGCAATGTCTGATTCCGCTCCATTAAAAGATTCACGTACCAACACTCCATTTCATTTTTATTATTTCTTCGGCAAAATTCTCCCGAAGTCCCAACACTAGATTACTAGTCTATTGTTTCCTAATTGTTAATTTAGCGTAATCTTTCTGTAAATTGAGCAAAACGGGAGTATAGGCATCGGTCTTTAGATTGAGGATGGATGATTGTTGCATGCATTAAGGCCTAGGTAGTATGAGTAGCTCTGTTTTTTGGGGATTGGACTGTTTGGGGGTTGTGCTTGACCGGCTGGGAGGTGCAGCCGCCCGTCTGATTGCTGCCGGCGACCGTTTGAGCGCTGCTGTCGACCGTTTGAGCGCTGCTGGCGACCGTCTGAGTGCCGCCCTCGCCCGTTTGAGTGCTGCTGTCGACCGTCTGAGTGTTGCTGGCGCCCGACTTCCCCATACGCCTCTCCAGCCAAGCGATCCCCAGCCTCCATTTCTCCAATAAGTTTAAAAGAAAGTAATTAAGGATATACATAGAGTACAACACAAAAAAAGGAGTGAATTCATTATGGGATTTCTATGGAGTTTAATTATTGGTGGTATTCTAGGTTGGTTAGCTAGTCTAATCGTTGGAAAAGATGTACCAGGCGGAATTATTGGTAATATTATTGCAGGTTTTATTGGTGCTTGGATTGGTTCATCCCTATTAGGAAGCTGGGGACCGGAAATTGGAGACTTTTACATTATCCCAGCATTAATTGGGGCAATTGTATTAATCTTTATCGTAAGTCTGATTATGAAGGCTATGAGAAAAACAGCATAAATAAGTTTTACAGGAAGAGGTTGCAGTAATGCAACCTCTTTTGCTTATATTAGACTTCTCACAAAAGAAGCATGGGGACGGTTATTTTGCTTTCTCCACACCAAAAAAGGAAGCATGAGAACCGTTCCCATGCTTCCTTTATGTTTCTTCTTTCATTGCTTGGTGGATTCGTTTTTTCCATTGTAAAAATTCATCAGAAAGCAGGATGGCTTCATCTCTAGGACGTTCGAAAGAAATGGTGAATTCGCATTTTACGGTTGCTGGCCTTGATGATAAGAGAATAATTCGATCTGCTAAAAATAACGCCTCTTCGATATTATGTGTCACGAATAGGATGGAGCGTTTGTATTCTGCCCATATCGAGAGGAGCCACTTTTGCATGTCTAGTCTTGTAAATTCATCTAATGCCGAAAATGGTTCATCTAGTAAGATTAACGATTGTGGACTTAAAATACTGCGAATAAATGAAACTCTTTGCTGCATTCCACCCGAGAGTTCATGTGGATAGCTTTTTTCAAAGCCACCAAGTCCTGCTCGTTCAATCATTTGCAATGCTCGTTGTACATCACGCTTTCCTGCAATCTCTTGTCCAAGCAACACATTATCAAGTATTGTCCGCCATGGCATAAGCGATGGGGATTGCGGTGTATAGCTAATCGAACCACGTTTTCCAGTAATATTCTCGCCATTTAACATTACTTTCCCTGAGGAGGGTTGGCTGATTCCGCCGATAATTCGAAATAACGTGCTTTTCCCACTACCTGAAGGACCTAGAAGGGCAACAAACTCCCCCTCTTTGACGGAGAATGAGAGATCATTCAACACGTTATTTTCCCCGAATGATTTATAAACATGCCCAATCTCAAGCTGACTCATTTCCATTCCCCTCCTCCCGTTTCCATTTGATTACCCTTTTTTCTAAAGCAATGATTATCGCAAAAAACAGCAAGCTCGTTGCAATGATTAAGAAAATCGCGACAAACACGCGGTCCGTACGAAAGGCAGAGGATGCTAATGTCATATATACACCAATCCCTTTACCCGCGCCAAGCCATTCCGAGATCACGGCTCCCATGACGCTATATGTTGCAGAAATCTTTAAACCAGAGAAAAGGGATGGCAGTGCATGTGGCCATTCCAGCTTCCAGAAAATTTGTTGCTTGGACGCACCTGCCATTTGCATATAGTACAATAAATCACGATTCGTTTGCCTAAACCCGTCCAATAAGGCGACAGTAATCGGGAAAAAACAAACTAATGTAATGACGATAATTTTCGGAAGCATGCCAAACCCAAACCAGATAACGAGCAATGGTGCGAGTACGATTGTTGGAATGTTTTGCGAGATAATAAGCAATGGGTAAAATGCTTCCCTTAAGAAAGGAATGAGGTGCAAACCGATTGCAACAAGGATGCCAATACTACTGCCAATGATAAATCCAGTAATAATTAATTTTCCCGTCGATGCTAGATGCCCTGCATATACAGACCAGCCACTGATTGCCTCCGTAATAACTTGTGATGGTGCCGGAAGCAGCCATTTTGGTATATCAAAAATTTTTGTGCAAAACTCCCAAATGAAAAATAAAAGGATGAGGACCAAAACCGGTCGCCATCCTTTTTGAAATAATGTACGCATTAGCGATATTTCTCCGTTAATTCATCCATTGACGCGCCATCGGGTTTATAGAATACTTTAATTTGAGAAATAACACTTGGACAGCCTTTTTCCGTCATTTTCTCATTCATTTTCTCAATGATATTAAATAGGAAAGATAACTCGCCTTCCATCGTTGTTTCCAGAGGATTTACCTGATATTTCACACCAGATGCTTCAATGATTGCAATGGCATCATCGACAAATGGAATTGTATCTTCTCCATTTGCTGTTTTTGGGATAATTTGAATACTTACGAGTGCATTTGCCATTATTCTTCCTCCTCATTTTCTGGTAAAAATCCATTCGTAAATGCTTGTTCACTATCTAGCTCTGCTTCTAATAAACCATTATCATACATCCATGTTGCATAGTTTTCCCATACTTCCAGTTTTTGCTCGCCCCAACGGTCCGCATCATCTTGATATTTCGATGCTAACCATTCCTGACTAGCTTTTACTAATTCAGGATCTAAATCAGGAACTGCTGCAAGTAGAATGTCTGCTGCTTCTTCAGGATGATCGATTGCAAGCTGATAGCCTTTTGAGACAGCTTTTAAAAATTTCTCTATCGTTTCTGGATTCTCTTCTATCATTTTTTCATTCGTAGCAAGTACCGGTGTATAGTAATCCAGTTTCTCACTATAATCCGTTAAATAAACCATGTTAATCGGTTCCTCACGAAGTTCTGCTTCTATCCCTGTCCAGCCATAATATATCCAAGCAAAGTCGATACCCTGCTCCATTGCAGTGAAGAAGTCTGCATCACCAATATTGACGATCTCGACCTGCTCCACGTCAGCATCTTCCTGCTTCATAATCGAATCGAGAACCGCCTTCTCAACCGGTGCACCCCATCCACCGTACGATTTTCCCTCGAAATCTTTTGGCGTTGTAATATTTTTATCTTTTACAGATGCAAACCCAGAAGTATTATGCTGAATAACCGCTGCAATCGATACAATTGGAATATCCTGGATTCGTGCTTCTGTGATGGATTCCTGATAACTTACACCAAATTCCGCTTGTCCCGATGCCACTAACTGATCCGCACCAGCCTCACCAGGCATGATGATTTCCACATCAAGTCCCTCTTCTTCAAAATATCCTTTATCCGCTGCAACATATAAACCAGTATGATTCGTATTTGGTGTCCAGTCTAATACAACGGTTACTTCCTCTAATTCTTGCTGTCCATCTGTATCAACAGATGTCTCCCCATCATTATTCCCACAAGCTGTGAGCATGATGAGCAGAAAAATAATACCTATGATTTTTCTCACTGCGAAATTCCTCCTCGTATAAGTTTGATAGAGGCTGCTTTTATACTAATAGAATTTTAAAAATCAAATAGCGCCCTAGAAATGAATTCCAGGGCGCATACTATTATTTATGTATCGAGCATGTTCCCTACGCTGGTCTCTAGCCAGATCAGGTTCTAAGAGTCAGTATCTAAACGGATACAATCTCAACCAGCAACACTGGTCCCCCTACAACTTATATTCTATTTTTAATTACAGTAATACTATGGCATAAAAAGCCGATAACTTCAAGTAAAAAACAAGCAAACAGCCCCGTCTGTATAGGACAGAACTATTTCCTCTAAAAAGCATTCTGCAAAATTCAAAGTTCATTCCCCGATTAAAATAGCACAATCCAGTAAAAGAATTCGACACTTATCGACATAAACCAGGGAGTGACAGTCACCTATGAACGATGGCATGCATTGCATTTCTTTCGTTCAAAATTAGGGTAACTATAGTAGAAAAATTGCTGTGCTTCTTCCGTGGAATCAATTGCGAACCAGCCACCGTCACGTAATTCACGTTCGATTCCTTTATAACTACTTTCCTTCTTTACTATATATTTGCAATTTGCTTGATGTATTTTTATTGACTTTGTTTGTTTATCTATGTTGATCCAGAACAAAAAATCACTCACTTTTTATAGTATGTGTACTAATTATAATATAACATACTAGGAAAATATATTTATTTCTGCTTTACTATTTAGGTAAAAGGAATTTCTATCTCTCTTAGGAATAAAGAAATTACAGCCAACCACTTATTCCATAAAAACGACAAGTATTTTCATAGATTGTCTGATACGTATCACCCAATTCTAAATTCTTCAATTGTGCTATTTTCGCAATCGATTGGTGCATCATTTTCGGATGTGTCATTTTCCCTTTAAAATCTCCTTCAAATGGCCATGGTCCATCCGTTTCGACCATCATCTGTTCAATTGGATATGATTTTACAAGTGCCTGAATTTCCTGCTCATATAAAACATCAGGAGTTACAGAAATATAGTAGTTATTTTGCTTCATTCGTTCAATCGTCCGCTGATCCCCTTTGAACCAATGAAAATGTGCCTTTGTTACCGTGTATTTTTCCAACAAATCACAAACAATTGGTGCATCGTCATAAACGGCGTGAAGAATAATCGGCTTGTTCAGTTTCACTGTCTGTTGCACAAATATTTCTAGTAATTCAATATAGGGCTCAATTTGCATCTCTGGATGACTCTCTCGTAAATAATATGGTAGCCCAACTTCCCCAATAGCAATCATATAATGCTGATTGTCTTGGATAAATTGCAGCAATTGTGCAACTTCACTATCCGTTGGCAATGGCTGTTCTGGATGAAAACCGAATGTAGGTCGGATGCGTGGATCGTTTTTCGCTAATGCTAGATTCTTTTTTGCTGACTGCAGATGATTGGATACGGAAATAACCTTCTTTATATGATTGGGATTCAGCTCAAGCAATAGTTCTCTAAGATCCGCTTCCTCGTACATATCAAGATGAATATGTGAATCAATAAGTTGCCTATTCATTCAAATCACTCCATTCCTCGTAAATTAACTTCTAATAATTTTTTGGTATCAAATTCAGTATAATTTGTTACCTGATCAATACGCTAGATTTCCTCTACTTTTATATCAGCAAAACAAGAGGGAATTTAGGCATTGTATAATCCTTTACTAATAATTACAAAATTCATCAAAATCTACGAAAATATCTTCTCTTTTCCTTATTCATACTATATAATTGTTAGAATTACATATTAAAGGCATTTTTTTAATTATTCTAACTGTTAATAAACTGAAAAAGGAGGAGAAAAAATTGAAAATGATTAATCCCATGAACGTGATTGACTCGAGCCGCATTCAATCCTTTCATGTTTGGCTTGTAATCTGGTTGTTTCTTATTATTATGTTTGATGGATATGACGTTGTCGTTTATGGTGCAATTATCCCTTCCCTTACAGCCGAATGGGGAATTTCAGGGTTGACTGCAGGGGCAATTGGGAGTTATACAGTACTCGGAACGGCGGTTGGTGGCTTTTTATTTGGTATGTTAGCGGATAAAGTTGGTCGGAAAAAGATTATTGTATTCACCGTTATCCTATTTAGCGTCTTTTCGACTTTATCCGGTTTTGCCACAGGGCCGATTATGTTCACCATTTTTCGTGTCTTAGCAGGCTTAGGGTTAGGTGGGGTGATGCCAAATGTTATCGCACTCGCAACAGAGTATGCACCAAAGCATATCCGTACGACACTCGTTTCCTTCATATTTTGCGGTTATTCTATTGGAGCTATTCTAGCATCCCTTACAAGCAGGTCGCTTCTTCCGGAAGTAGGCTGGGAGCCTGTTTTATGGCTAGGTGGAATTCCATTATTATTTATTCCGTTTATCATTAAAGATATCCCAGAATCCGTCGATTTTCTCCTTCGAAAAGGAAAAGACGCGGAAGCAAGAGCTGTACTTTCAAAAATAGATTCGACATTAACAGGCGATTTCAAGCTTGTTACACCTGCCCTTAAAAAGGAAGGTATTGCTATTTTCAAGCTATTTGAGGATAAGCGCGCTTTTAGTACATTAATGTTCTGGCTTTCGTGTTTCAGTGCATTTGTTTTAATTTATTCGATGAATACATGGCTTCCAAGCCTTATGATGGAAGCGGGATATGATTTAAGCTCAAGTCTTATGTTTACAGCTGTCATGCAAGTAGGTGCTATTCTTGGGACAGTCATCTTTGGTCCATTAGTTGATCGGCTTGGCTTTAAAAAAGTGCTCGTTCCGTTATTCTTTGGTGGAGCAATTTCCCTATCATTTATCGGTCTTACAACCAGTATGTTTATTGCCTTTGTACTGATTGCAATCATTGGCGCTGCATCGGTTGGCGTCCAGAATTTATTTAATGCAGTAGTTTCGCAATACTATCCTGCCGAAATGCGGGCAACAGCAATTGGAAGCACCATGGCTGTAGGTCGTATCGGCGGAATTGTAGCACCGACATTTATCGGCGTTCTACTTTCGATGGGACTACAGCCACAATTTAACTTTACAGCAATCGCAAGTGCCGCAGTACTCGGCGCCTTCGCACTGCTTTTCGTTCAAGTAAAACATGGCGAAACGAAGAAAGCAACGGAGCATGAAAGTTCAGAGAATATCGCTTAAATTTCTAAGAGCGTTCACTTATATATAGAAAGGACCGAAATATGACGATGAATCTATCACATTTATTTACAGCAAAAATAGAAGTAGATTCCCCGATTGAAATAGGAGAATATGGAAAAGGAAAAAGAAGAGTGATTCCAATCACGGGCGGATCATTCGAAGGTCCAGAAATAAAAGGAACCATCCTTCAAGAAGGGGCGGATTATCAACTGATCCAAAGTGACGGCGTAACAGAAGTCGTCGCCCACTATACAATTGAAACAGATGATGGCGTACCAATTTATATTGTAAATGAGGGCTTCAGGCACGGCCCGAAAGACATTATTGATAAGTTAATTCGCGGGGAAGCAGTACCGGATGGCTCGTATTACTGTGAATGACCCCACCTTATCATTCTTTCCGAATGCTTGAAGATGGAGCTTCCTGTTTCACAGACCACTGCATCGAAGGGATTTCCTAAGATGGCTGACATTGTCTCCACAGGCTTTGATTATACTGTTCGGACACAACCTTGCCCTACAGTTTTTATGGATTAATCCATCACTAACATTTGATCTAACTGTTCTAGTCCTTTACGTAAAATATTTAGGCTCGCATTATAATCACGATCCAGGATGGTTCCACAGCTTTTACAAACATGCGTGCGAATGGATAAGGATTTTTTCACACGTGTACCACATTCTGAACAATCTTGAGTCGTAAATTCTGGATTGACTTTTATAAGTAATCCACCATTCCTTTCACATTTGTAAGATAGCATATTGCGAAACATTCCCCAGCCTGCATCCGAAATGGACTTAGCTAAACGTTTGTTTTTTACCATATTTCGAATGTTTAAGTTTTCTACTGCAATAACGGAATAGTATTTCGTTAGATTGTAGCTCCATTTATGTAAGGTATCCCTTCGTTGGTTAGCTACTTTTTCATGAAGCTTACGGATTTTGATGACTTGTTTCTTATAATTGGCTGAGCCTCGCTTTTGTTGGGAAAGCTTCTTTTGTGCTCGTTTCAACTTCTTTTCTGTTTGACGAAGAAATCTTGGGTTCTCAAAGCTTTTACCATCGGATAAAACGGCATATTTATCCAACCCAACGTCAATTCCAACTACAAGGTCTCTGTTGATTGGTGCTGGATATACTTGCCTCTCGACACTAAAAATAGCATACCAGCGTGTTCCTTGTCGTTTTATAATGAGTTGTTTGATCGTTCCGTCTATCGGACGATGTAAATGAATGGGTAGTTGACCTAGTTTTGAAAGTTGTAGATTTCCATTAGTGGCAAAAGAGGCTGCTCAAGCGTGATGTGAGTTTGGTTTGAAGCCAAATTGTGGGAAAGTCATGCTGTTGTATTCTTTGTATTTCTTTAACTTTGGGTAGTTTGCTTGTTTTCGAAAAAAATTTACAAAGGCTTTATCTAATCGAATGAATACTTCTTGCAATGGTTGAGAAGGTATTTTTTTTAGAAAAGGTATTTTACTTTTATCTAACTTTAATTGTTTTTGCATGGCAAAGCGTGTGTATGATTCTTTGGATTGCTTATATTTTCGTTGTTTATCCAGAAGTGCAGAATTATAGGCTTGACGACAATAAGAAATCCAGCGCTCCAGTTGTTCTTTTTGTTCGTCTGAAGGATAAATTTCGTATTTATGATTCAGTAACATGATTGCACCTCCTAAGCCGATTATAGAACAAATGTTTGTTTTTTGCAAGTGTTTTTGCTATCGCAAACCGAAATTCATCTCCCACCTACTCATTGGGCTATCGCCTTCACATTCCTTGAGGAGGGAGACTTCTTTCGGAGTACCGTTAAAACTACCCCTACATTTGAGACGAGTAGTGAGAAATATGGTTTTCTTAATCGGATGATTGTTGTTGGGGAGGGAATTAGGAGACCGTCGAATGTGGAGATGGTGTTTTATTTGGTTGAGTAAGGAGAATGTTGAAACCGAGGAGTGCCTGTCACTCCTCGGTTTTTGTCGATTAATTTTTACTTGGACGTGCCGTAACGAATTTAGATATATAGGAAGCAAAAGTTATAAAGATAGCTTCATAAATAAAAGGCTGCAAGTTTTGTAATCAATCATGATTATCTAAACTGACAGCCTTTTATAATTCTAGTATTCATATACTTCGAATGCCTTCTCCAATTCCCTTTTTTCCTTTGTTAAATCCGGGAACTAATAATCATCATTCGAGATGATAATAAATATCCTCCACAATTTGCTTCATTGCCTCATATTGTTCTTGTAACAACAGATGTCCCCTCACAAACTTCTATAATCTTCGTTTTCACAAAAATACATTATAAATCTACCATACAAATAAAAAGTAATTTATATAATAATGTAACGTACAGATTTTAGGATTTAGTTCATTTGTCTGGTTAATTTTACCGTTTAGGTGCATATGCTAATTAAAAGAACAATACTTAGGAGATATTCCTAACAAAATACGTAATTTCTGAGGTGATTCATCATGGAAAGTATTATTTCAGCAATGATGGAAAACCAGCCTCCTTGGTTTTATTACATCTCATCCATCATCATTTTAATCACGCTTGTAATTATCGGAATCTGGGCCTATCTTGGTGCAAAACGTTTTTACCTAGCTGTTGACAAAGAAAATCGGATTATTGCGTTGCTTGAACAAAAGAATCAATTGGAAAAAGATTACTTTTATCAAAAAACCATATCAGATCAGCTCTCGGAGATTCTTGTAAATGCAACTACATTTAACAGGCTGAAAAATAAATATTTTTCAGAAAAAGATCCTAAGTTATCACCTACACACCTGGCACAAAGCATTATTGAGGCGCTATCCTCTGATATCAAAACAATGATTAACGCAAAACACCGAGTTGGTTTATGGTTTTATGAACCGGAGAATGAATTATTAAGACTTGTACAAAGCAGTGCCAACTTCTACAAAAACCAGCATGATAATAAGTTTCTAGATTTGGATGACACAATAGGTGGAAGATGTTATAGAAGGAATGAAACGATTTATGTACCAGATGTAAAATCTGACCCCGATTGGGAGGAGTCATCCGATTCCTCTAACGACTACAGCTCGATCATATGCATTCCAATAAATGATTGGGGCATTCTCACGATTGATGCTAAACATCAAATGGAAGATACTACCATAAAGGTATGTGAACTTTATGCTACCATTATTGATGGTGTTTTAAGTATATTTTTAACGAAGGAATTATCCAATATCGCAGGTGATCAACCACCGACAACTAATGGAGGGGATTAACTATGAACAGAGATACGCTTTATTTTCGGAAAGCAGCTTTAAATGTAGCATATAAGAACAAAGAGCTACCCTTGAACATTTATAATAAAGAAGTAGTAAGGATCAACCATCAATTAAAAGAATTAATGGATCAAGAAAGAAGCAAACAGGCAACAATCAGTATTCAACAGAATAATAAACTGAAAAAGTTGTTTCCCGTTATGTAGCGGGACAGAGACAGGTTCCGCTACATAAGTCTTTGCCCTCTTTCGTGGGACAAGTAATGAGGTGACCCCCAAAAGTTAGAGTTTTATATTAAGCTGCTAATTGGCTGGTGTGAATGCGGTATTGAACCGGACTCATACCTGCCAATTTTTGCTTGATACGGTTGATATGGAGGAATCTTTTTTTGAGAGGTATAGGGTGAAAAAGAAGCATTTGCGAGTTTATGACTTTGTTGTGGGTGAGAGTCGGTTTGAAATTAAAGAACACTAGAATTTGAACGATATAACCAAAACCTTAATGCTCCATTGAATCCTTTATACATTTGCAACCCCAATATGAAAATACGACAAGAGCAGAGAATTCTATCAGAAATAAGAAATATAACTGCTGAATTATGTACAAAAAAGACGCAATTCATTAAAATTGCGTCTTCTTAGTAACATTGTTTTCCTATTGAATCGTAATTTGCTGCTCACTGCTTACGTTGTTTGATGTTACTTTTAATGTAATTTCTCCTGCTTTCAATGTTTGAAGCTTTCTATCTGCCGGATTGAAGACAGCTGCATAGCTTCCGGACTTTTCAGCTCGTTCAGCTGCTTTTCCTGAGCCAATATAGACATTATTGCTTCCTTCCCAAGTTACAGATGCTGGATAGCGTAAAGGGAAGTCCAGATTTCCAGCCTGATGACCAGTTGCTTCAATCGAAATGGTTTCACCGATCATAGCAGATTTAGGTGCTTGCAGTGTGACTGATTCCAGCAGTGGACGAACCTCTGCTTGAATCCACTCTGCGCCCTTCACATTGCTTTTCTCTGCTGCTCTCTCTGGACCATTTGACTTATCAGGTACAGCAGTAGGATCAATTCCAAATAATGTCCATGCATAGAAACCGCCATTATCTGCTGCACCATAAGGAGCTTTCCCAGCAGGTCCTGTAACCATATATGGAACACCTTCCACACGTTCCAGATTTACGGTGTGGGCATGACCACTCATATACAGGGCCCCTTTTCCATTCGATTCTTGACGGAATTCAGTGAGCCATTTCTCCAACAGCTCTGCCTCTTTACGATCAGACAGCTGACTATTTTCTGTTGGTAATGGATCACGTGTCGGATGGTGTCCGATAACCGTCACATTTTTAATGGTAGGATCCGATGCAGCATCATCCAGCGATTCTTTCAATTCAATCATTTGGCCAAAATCACTCGTTCGTAAGCTTCCTGTTGACGTGTCCAGTAAAATAAATCTTGTACCGTTATGGTCAAAGCTATAACGGTTTTCCTCAAATACTTCTAAAAAATTATTCAAATTCCCTGAACCTGCAATTTCGTGATTACCAGGAATATAGTAGATTGGAATCTCCATTCCTACTTCTTCCTCTAAAACCTGTTTTGCAAACTCAAAATCCTCTTCCCATGCTGTATCAACAAGGTCCCCGTTGATGACCAGAAATTCAGGATCTTCAGCAACAATCTGACGAAGAGATTCCCGTGCCATTTCTACTTGATTACTGTTTGGAGCTGCTGCTGTAAATTGACTATCGGTAAGTACTGCAAATTTCCAACGATCATTGCCTATTGAATCATTTTGTATAATCAATGGATCAGATTCTGGTTCCTCTTCTTTTGTTATTTCAACAGAAGGTGGAACTTCAACAGTCAAATCATCAAAGATCAGCTGTCCGGAATACTGCTTACTTCTATCTGTTTCCACCGGATAAATACGCCATAATTTTGCTGGATAGCTTATTCCCTCTGGAAGAGATGTCTCAATATATTTCCAGCCTGTCCAATTTACCTGATTCGCTAATGTTAACGTATAGTTTGTGCCGGATGCATCCGTAATAACGGTACGAAGCCAAGCACCATTGCCATCACCATGTACCCATAAACCGATTTTCTGAACATCACCAGGGAGTTCAAGACGAGGGGATGTCTGTAAATAGGCTGCCCGTGTTGCCGTAGTTGTCGAAAAGTCATAGTTCACCTGAATGCCATTTCCCTCTCTACCTTCTACTACTTCCATGGATGCACCGACATTCGATGGATACTTTGTTACACCCCATCCTGTTGGATTTTCAAAATCAGCTATATTAATGGAAGTAAGTCCGACCGTAACAGGAATAGTTACTTCCTTATCCAGTACAGTTACCGAAATGGTAGTGGATGCCCCATCTTCCAAGGCTACAACCGTAAAGCTCCCATCCTGCTTTTCCTCGATTGTAATAACCGAATCATCATAAACCAAGTCAACGTCGCGAGCTTCAATTGGAGCTGAATACCCATTAGAATCATAACCAGTAACAGAAAAACTGCTGCTTCTGCCCATTTCAAGTCCTAGATAGGAGCTTGAAGGCGCTATCCGGTCCAAATCTCCGAGTACGGTAATCTCCTGCGTTCCTTTTGCAGATTTAATTTGTGCTTCCGCTACAGCAGATCCAGTTTTCTTCGCATAAAAAACTCCATCTTCGTCAAAAGATCCGACATTTGCCGGCAGAGCCTGCCAAGATATTTCTCCAACTTCTACAGGAGAATAGTTTTCATCGTGACCAAGTCCAGTAAAAGTTCTGCTTAAGCCAGGGAAAATACGATCACTGTTTTCCATATCTGTAACTGTTTCAACAGAAAAAGCTGTGAGTTCACCACTGCCAGCCTCGGCAAAGATGCCAATCCCATTTGGTACACTGCGTTCAACGCCGTCAGATGGTTCATTTACCACTATAGCATTTTCATAACCTGGTTGACGTGCGACCATTGTCGATGAGCCACCACCATCGATATTTAAGGCAGTATATGCACCATATTCCTTCATCAATTCCCCAAGCTCTTTATAGGTCATTCCACGGCTATCGGTTTGACGACCGTCAACCAATCCAAGAATCATCGTGTTCCCATCTTCGGAAAAACCAACGGCGGTACGTGGTGCTGTTGTGCTGTCATCAATCGTTGTAGGAACTTGTCCATTTTCGACCAGTTTAATATTTCCACCTACTGCAAAATTCATTATTGTATCTTCATCCATTTTTGGCGCGTATTCCACGTTCACTTTATCACCTATGGATAGCTCTTTTAATAGAGTAGCACCTTGTTCACGTCCAACCAATACAAAGTTGTTATCAGCAATATCTCCACTGCCAGGTTCCTCAGATACAGCAACTACTTCTCCTTCTTGGACAGTTACTTCATATAAAGAAGACCCACTTGCTGGTCTTTGTGTTTGACCCCACACAGATGTATACAGTCCAATTCCGTTCGATGGAATGGAAGATTGATTTAAAGCTGTAAGCATAGAATCTCCACTGGGAAGCTTAATGGTACCCTCAAGGAAAATATTCGCAATTCGCCCTTTTCCTTGCTCATCGACTCCTGCTGTTAACGTATGGGAGCCTTGTGGACCTTTTAATAGGCCGCCATCTTTAATCATGGTTCCAGAAGGTGCTTTCGTATTATTAATGTCAAAGAAATCACCATTTACACCACCAACTGCTCCAGAAGCAAGTGCCATTTCCGAAACGCTCTTTGCTTCTGTGACTACACCAGGAAACAGCAGGTCAGTTGAAACATCTTCATTCGACAAATCCACTGTCATGATTTCACCGTTCAACCATCCACGGACATCAAATCTTTCAAAGCTTGTTAATTCAATGCCCGGACCGATTGTAATCGTATCTTCTTCTGATACGAGCGTTTTCCCATCGGCTCCAACCGTTATCTCTGGTTCTGTCCGATCTGAGGATGCGGAACGGGCATCTGCTATTCGGTTTGGTTCATTGTCTGCATATACCGGAATAATAGCTAATACGGAAAAAATGAAAGCCAGTACAATACTCACCCACCATTTACGAGTCATTTATAGTTCCCTCCTATTTAACATGTAATAAATTCCCTACAATATGTACATCGTCCTCCCTTCATTAATCCTTTATTACAATTGTAGCAGAGCTATATTAAATAGGTTTAAGAATTTTGTGAATTTTTGTAGTGAAATAGAATGATGAAAGTTAATATAAGAGATATAAGTATAGGTTCATTGTCTCACTGGAGCATGGGACGGTTCTTTTGCTTCCCGGTACAACGAGCTCATTAAAAATAGGCATTAGGGTAATATCTATCCTAATGCCTTATTAGTTGAGATGAACCATAATCCCCTTACTCTACCGTATAATCAACAAGCATCAACTGGCTCATATCATTCTCATAGTACTCAATGGTCATCCGTGTTCCTGGTTCTAACGATGCCCAATCATCATCCATAAATTCAGTTATCTGGAGTGCCATTGTTCCTTTATCTGTTTCAACTTCTATGGTATGAGGATCTCCTTGTCCGCTATAAGTTACTTCTTCTTTTATGATTTCTGCTGCCCCATCACCATTCTCTGATTCGGCAATTTCCTCATCTGCCTCTTCTACAGATTCGGTCTCTTCATCTTGATCATCAGCCGGTGTAGAATTCTCTGTTTCCGCCTCTTCATTATTTTCAACTTCATCTGATTCTTCTACTGACCCGTCTGTTCCATCCGCTCCGCTTTCTTCTGTTTCCGTTCCTTCCTCATTTTCGGTGGTCCCTCCACACGCAGTTAAGACTACTAAAAATAGGGCACTCATCAATAGGAAATATAATTTTTTTGTTTTCATTTTTTTCACCTCTTCTTAGAAAATTAGTCATATATTTACTTAATAGTTACAGCATACTATTTCTATACTATAGTTACTAATATAATGCTATCAGCGCATGAAATTTCCCTGTATAGTTTTTATGCCAAGGTTTTTTCTTCCCACAAAAATGAATGATGGACGTATGTCGGATAATATAATCGATATCTATTTTATTTTGGCAACATGCTGATACCACTATTCCTCCAAGGAAGCCAAAAGAACATTCCATTCTTCTCAAAAAAATCGAAAAATAACAGAATCACCATTTTACATGTTTTTTTATTTATGCTAGTATGAACATGTTCATCAAACAAACGTGTTCAAAAGCGGAGGAAATAATCCTAAGGGAAGTGAATGAATGAGTTCGAATAAGAAAGACATCCAACGAGCACGTATGTGGCGTTATTTTTTAGATGCAGCGACGGAAGTTATTATGGAAGATGGGATTGATCATTTCACCATAAGAAAAATAGCAGATAAAGCTGGTTATACGAGTTCAACCGCTTATAATTATTTTAAAGATTTATCCCATTTAAAGTTTTTCGCTGCCATGCGATTTACATCGGACTACATTAATGAATTACCTGAATACCTAAGTAAGGGTAATAATACGCTAGAGAAGTGGTTATATAGCTGGGAATGTTTCTGTAAACATTCTTTTGAACAGCCGAAAATATATTCCGTGATTTTTATGGATAATCTTGGTTCCATTCCAGAAGATTTATTGGAGCATTACTACCAAATCTATCAAAAAGATTTATTAGGACTTCCAGATGAAATTAAAGATATTATCATTGAACAAGACTTTTCGAAACGTAGTGCATTATATATTCAAAGTGCTGTGGATGAAGGTTTTCTTAGACAAGAAGATGTCGATTTGATGGCAGATATGACGTTGCTTATTTGGAAAGGCATGATGAATACAGTCATGAATAACCGTAGAAAATATACGAAAGAACAAGCCATTAGCATGACACTTTATTATGTTTATAAATGTGTCATTCATATCGTTGTTCCAGAAAAACGCAATGACATTCACGTTTCTTTTCAATACAAAATCAATTAGAAAATACCAGGAAGCTTTATTCTTCATAATAAAACTTCCATTTTTTTGAGATATTATATGAACATGTTCATAAATTGAACTGGTTAATATTGAGTTTCGTAAAAACAAATCAAGGGGGAGCACATGTGATACAACTGAAGAATATTAACAAGTATTACGAGGACGGATTTCAAGCACTAAAGGCTATTAATCTAACCTTTGAAGAAGGAAAAGTTAATGTCTTGATTGGCCCAAGTGGTTGCGGAAAGACAACAACAATGAAACTTTTGAATCGTTTAACGGATTTCACGGATGGCCAAATCCTCATAGACGAGAAGAATATTCAAGAAATCAATCCAATTGAGCTTCGTCGTCAAATGGGATATGTCATTCAAAATATCGGCTTATTCCCACATATGACAATTTCCGAAAATGTTGCAACTGTCCCTAAATTATTAAAATGGGACAAGCAAAAAATTAAAGAAAAAGTGGATGCTTTATTAACGATGGTTAATCTTGATCCAGATATATATAGGAACCGCTACCCTTCCGAATTAAGTGGTGGGCAACAACAGAGAATTGGCGTTATACGAGCACTTGCAGCTGAACCTTCAACCATTTTAATGGATGAACCCTTTAGTGCCTTGGATCCAATTAGCAGGGAACAATTGCAAGATGAACTCACTCGCCTGCAAAAGGAAATTAATAAGACCATTATTTTCGTTACCCATGACATGGATGAAGCGATCAAGATTGCTGATCAAATCATATTAATGAAAGATGGCCAGGTCGTGCAGAAGGGTAGCCCACAAGAATTATTGACAAACCCTGCAAATGAATTTGTTAAAGAATTTATTGGGGAAGAGAGATTAGGAAATGCCTTACCACCATTAAGTGAATTTATTATAAAAGATTTCCCTCGTATTTCTATGGAACAACGAACAGAGGAAGCAATTGATTTAATGGCAACCAATCAATTAGTAGAAATTCCAGTTGTTGATGGAAAGGGCGAATATAAGGGGATTGTCAATCTCTATCAAGCATTAAATAATAAAAAGGCGACATTAGCAGAATTAGTAGATGACTCGATTGAAGCCATCACCAGAAAAGTGGATACGAACTTCCTCATGAAAAAGTTCCATGAAAGTAAATTAATGATTTTCCCTGTTCAATCAGAGCAAGGAAAGCTTGAAGGGATTGTAGAACGTGAGGATTTATACCGGTTCTTGCAACAGTTTTATGAGCGTAAGAGTGGTGGTTCTGTATGGAATTAATTACAGATTACATTGCGTTCTGGCAGGATAAGTATGATTCGATCTTGACCTATACCTATGAGCACTTAGTCATCTCATTTGTCGTTATACTTCTATCCATTATCGTAACCGTTCCATTAGCAATTTATATGACAAAAATGAAAAATGAAAAAATAAAAAACCTCATTTTCAACATCGCTAATGTTTTCCAAACGATACCAACTGTGGCCCTTTTAGCCATTATGATTCCATTACTAGGTATTGGATTTATCCCTTCCATTACTGCGTTATTCCTCTATGCGCTGCTCCCACTCTTACGTAATACGTATACAGGGATCAAGTCTATTGATCCTAGTATTGTGGAAGCGGCAAAAGGAATGGGCTTTAGCACCTTTGGAAGGTTGTTTAAAATCGAATTACCTGCAGCACTTCCCTATGTCATGTCGGGAATTCGGGTTACCACTGTTTATATTATTAGCTGGACAACTCTCGCTGCCCTAATAGGTGGAGGTGGCTTAGGCGATTTAGTACTAGCTGGAATTGGCTATAACGATAAACACATGATTTTTACGGGAACGATTTTAGCAATTGTTATTGCGTTAATTTTAGATTTAATATTTGGCAAATTTGAAAAGAAATTCTCAAAGGCCTAAAAAATAAAAAGGAGTTTTTTGTATGAAAAAGATACTGACAGGTAGTTTATTAGCTTTATTACTTTTAATCACGACAGCTTGTGGTAATCAGTCATCCGCAGAGGGTGGAGAAATATTTGAATATGGTGGCCAGAAGAATACAGACCCTAAAATTATGGGTCAAATTGTGAAACTACTAGTAGAGGACCAAACCATTCATGAAGTGAATATTACAGAAGATATTCCAGCAAGTCCACAAGTGATGGGAGCAATTGATCGAGGAGAATTTGACTTTGCAACCCTCTATTCCGGTGAAGTATATAATAACCATTTCGATGAAGATCAAGTGACATACTCAACAGACCCAGAAAAAACACTAAATCAAGCACAAGCATTATTCGGTGAAAAATATGATATGAAATGGTATGACTCCATTGGATTTAGTAACCAATACAGTATTGCAATCAAACGGGATTTCGCAGAAGAAAATAACGTAGAAACCATGTCCGATTTAGGTGATTATGCAAATGATTTAACTCTAGGTACAGATAATTCTTGGATTGAACGTGCAAATGATGGCTATGAAGGATACCAAGACACATATGGTTATTCATTTGGTGATGCAAGAGGTATGGATGTTGCCCTAATGTATGAGGGAATTGCGAGTGGAGATTTAGATGTTGTCACCGCCTACACGGTTGATCCACAAATAGTGGAATACGACTTAAAGATTCTGGAAGACGATCAAAAATTCTTTCCGCCATATGATGCTTCTTTAGTAGCTAGAAATGAAGTTATTGATGAGTATCCAGAAATAGCGGAAATTTTGGATTCCATTGTTGGTATGATTACCACCGAAGAAATGACTGAGTTAATGTACGAAGTGGATATCAAGAAACGCAGTATTGAAGAAGTAGCAAGAGAGTTCTTAGAAGAAAAAGGATTGCTTTAATAAATGCGTGTTCAAAAAGGAGGATAAATAAGAACGAGAAGTTCAGGGGAGTGGAGATATGAACAAACGAAGAAATTCAGCGTATCATATTACCGGGCTTTTTGAACAACCTCAATAAACAAAAAAGGTGATTAAAAATGAACTTCATTACAGAATTAGGTCAATATATGATAGAAAATAGTAGCGAACTATTTGCTTTAACGGTAGAACATATTGCCATGGTAGCCTATGGGATATTCTTTGCCCTTCTCGTAGGTATCCCATTAGGAATTATTGCAGCGAAATATGAAAAACTAGCTCCAATTATTATCTCTATAACAAGCATTCTACAGTTGGTTCCTAGTTTAGCAATGCTAGCTATTCTTATGCTTTATTTTGGACTTGGTTTTCAGACGATGGTCATTGGATTATTTTTGTATTCCTTAATGCCTATTGTACGAAATACGTATGTTGGAATTAAGGAAGTAGATGATAGCATTATCGAAGCGGGAAAAGGATCGGGAATGACGGCTTTTCAATTACTTACAAAACTACAATTTCCTTTATCCATTCCATTTTTAATGGCTGGTTTACGAGTTGCTTCCGTCATTGCAATTGCGGTTGCATGTATCGGACCATATATTGGTGCAGAAGGATTAGGTAAAGAAATTATTTCTGGTATTAGTCTGCAATCCGATGTAAAAATTTATGCTGGTGCTATCCCTGCAACCATCATCGCGATTATTGCCGATGTCGCATTAGGAAAAGTGGAAAAGAAAACAAAACAACGAATGGCGTAAATGCTATTCATTAAAATAGATGAAAAGAAAGGTTGACAATATTGGTATTTAACGTAAGAGATTCAGAAGAACGCAAAACAATCACAGAATTTCCAAATGAAATTAAAAAGTGGGAGCATGTTTGGATTCCCATGTCTGACGGTTCTAAATTAGCAGCAGATATTTGGTTACCAAAAGATGCAGAGGAAAACCCAGTCCCAGCAATTTTAGAATATGTTCCATATCGAAAAAATGATTTTACCGCTATACGTGATTCCATAAGACATCCGTATTTTGCCGGACATGGGTATGCAAGTATTCGTGTCGATATCAGAGGTTCAGGAAATTCGGATGGTGTTTTATTGGATGAATATTTAAAACAAGAACATGACGATGCGTTAGATATATTGGATTGGATTAGTGAACAACCATGGTCTACTGGTTCGGTTGGAATGATTGGTAAATCATGGGGTGGATTTAATGGGCTTCAAGTTGCTGCACGAAAACACCCTGCACTGAAAACCATTATTACATTATGTTCCACAGATGATCGTTACGCAGATGATGTCCATTACCGCGGAGGGAATCTATTAGCGTCAGATATGCTATGGTGGGCTTCAACCATGTTTATTTACAATGCCAGACCACAGGACCCAGAAGTGGTTGGCAAAAGTTGGCGAGACAATTGGCTTGATCGCTTAGAAAACGCACCGCCATTTGCAGAAGAATGGGTACGACACCAGCGTCGAGATGACTATTGGAAACATGGTTCTATCTGTGAGGATTATTCGGATATTGAAATTCCAGTATTTGCAGTAAGTGGTTGGCAAGATGGCTATACGAACTCTATTTTCCGTCTTCTTGAAAAATTACCAAACGAGAGTAAAGGGCTCATTGGTCCATGGGCACATGAATATCCAGAAGTTGCAACACCAGAACCTAATATTGGTTTCTTACAGGAATGTCTGCGCTGGTGGGATCAATGGTTAAAAGGAAAAGATACCGGAATTATGGACGAACCTAAACTAATTTCCTGGGTTCAAAATAGTGAACTTCCGCAAGTAACGTATGAAAAACGACCAGGAAAATGGGTTGGTGACGATTCTTGGCCTTCTAAAAATGTACAAGGGCAGAAATTATGGTTAAGAGACGGAGCATTGTCATTTGACAAGACGGTAGACGGTGATTCTATTGCTCTTCCAAGTGTACAGGAACATGGGTTTTATTCTGGCGTATTCTGTCCATTTGGGGAGCCAGGCGATTTACCAGCAGATCAGCGCCTAGAAAATGGTAAATCCGTTGTCTTCACCTCAGAACCAATCGAAGAATCGATGGATCTGCTAGGACAACCTATATTCCATGCGAAAGTTTCTTCTGACCAAGAAAATGCATTGTTAGCTGTACGATTAAGTGACAAGGCACCAACAGGTGAATCTACCTTAATAAGTTGGGGAATGTTTAACTTAAACCATCTACAATCGCATGAGCATCCAGAGGCACTCGAGCCGGGTAAGAAATATCACATTTCTATTGATCTGGATGTTTTAGGTCAACAGATTCCAAAAGGCCATCAGTTAGAAGTAGCACTATCACCAACCTACTGGCCACAAGCTTGGCCATCACCAAAACCTGTCACATTGACGGTTTATCCTGGTGAGAGCACATATATCGAATTACCTGTAAGAGAAGAACAACCAGATGATATGACATGCGGAGACCACTTCAAATCTCCAGAAACAGCGCCAGTGATCGAAAGAGAGATTCTTCGTGAGGAAAAAAGAACGAGAGAAGTAAGGCATGATCTCGTAAATGGAGTTTGGAAATTAGAAGATATATCAGATGAGGGTGAAAGAAAACTTCTAACCAACGGCATCGAGCATGGAAGTTTAAATAAAAATACATTCACCATTAAAGAAGGTGACCCATTATCTGCTAACGTAACATGTGAATGGGAATTAAAAGTTGGACGAGATGATTGGCAAACGAAGCTAAAGACCTTCAGTGAAATGTCCAGTGATGAAACCATATTTTATCTAACCAACACGCTCATTGCCTATGAAAGTGAGAAAGAAATATTTAGAAAAACATGGAAAGAAGAAATACCTCGAGACTTTAATTAAACAGGAAATGCATTGCATTTTGGTTTCTTGTACTCCCGGAAACTTTCCTGATAATTGCAGAATATGATATAAGCTGCTAAATCATTGATTTTTGATGGTTTAGCAGCTTTTTTGATGTTCTTTTCTTACTTATTTAAGTTCATAAATTTAAAAATGTAACTCGCCGCGCTACCTCATCTGAAACCGCTCCAACAGAAAATAATGCGCCAATTTCATATACTCCGTAGCAACGCGCTGAATATCCTCACGATCTCGATACCAACCTTTGGACTCGTAGGGATCATAGGGAGTTGGTGCCGAGTAAATCGCTACATCCAATTCTTCAAGTGCCTTGTTAAAAATAATTTTCGAGCGATACGAGTGATATTTGGATGTCACGAGTAAAATGGAATCTATATCCGCTCCTCCCTCTAAATATTCCGCAATTACGAGTGCCTCGTCTTTGGTGCTTTCGGCTGATCCAGGAAGAATCGTTAAATCCTCTTCAGCTACACCTAATTCGGATAGAACAATTTTACTCCTCTCAGCATCCCCTGGTATTGATATGCCCCTCTCCTGTAAAACTTCATTTCCCGTTATATGAGAGCGCACGATGAGTATGCTATCACCCTTGCCTTCTTCGTAAAGTTCAGCAGCACCTAAGGAACGATCGGCAACACTTCCCATCAGTAAAACAATAACAGCATGATCCACATCTTCTATATCGTCTTCTACTACTAATAATTCTCCCCCATAGCGGAAGAATCCTAGAATCAATGCGAAAAATAGAAGTAATAAAATGATAAGTATCTTTTTCTTTTTCAATATATTATCCTCCTTGAATTTGAAAGCAAGGTGACGTGCGTCTTTATTCTGTAATTCTGTTCGGTTTTGTCATCTAAACAGCTATTAGAACTATTCTTTGAATCTAGTATACTTCAAATTACCTAATAGCATAGAAAGGTAATATTAAAATAACAGACAATAGTCATTCAGGAATAAGAAAGGTTTAAAAGTAACTTTAATAACCTTTCAAATAATGATACAAGAGTGTAATGAAAAGAGTACTCTCACCCACTGTAACTGCTTAAGCGGACGCTACATCAAAAATCCCTCTCCCCTTTGTCTCAGGACTATTACTCTATCTTTTTTCACATAAATAATATAGTAAATTAATATACGTTTAATACCAATATATTACAATTAAACTACAGACTAAAGAAAGGGGTAATTTTATGAAATTGAAATCATTAACCGGAATTGTCATCATTGCATTTGCTGTAATTTTAATGACAACAAGCTTCACCAATTCTTCCGTTCAAGGGAAGACCAATGGGAATGAAAAGCTGCAATTTAACACTGACGGGAAGTATAAAATTGTGCAGTTTAACGATATTCAGGATGACGAGGATATCGATTCCCGTACAATAGAATTGATGAATACAGTGCTTGATGAGCAGAATCCCGACTTAGCCATTTTAAATGGTGACATGCTTACTGCTGAAATCGATACAGCTGATGAGGTGAAGCAAGCTTTGGATAGCATTGCACAACCGATGGAGGATAAAGGTATCCAATGGGCAGTTACTTTCGGTAATCATGATGAAGATCATACATCGAAGACCGGAATGAACGAAGAAGATATGCTCGATGTTTATATGTCTTATGAACACAATGTAAACAAGCCGGGACCTAAGGATATTACTGGAACTGGTAACACAAACCTGGTTATCAATAACTCCAAAAATACAGATCCAGCCTTTAACGTTTGGTTATTTGATAGTGGCAGATATGCCCCAGATGAAATCGCAGGACAGGATTTTGAAGGATACCAAACATGGGATTACCTCCGCCACAATCAAGTTCAGTGGTATTATGAAACGTCTGAAAAACTAGAGCAAACAACTGGACATAAAGTTCCATCACTGGCGTTCATGCATATTCCTCTCCCAGAATTTGAATATATGTGGTATGCGAGTCCATCTGATAGAACAGAAGAAAGTCATCAGAAAGCAGTGGAAAAACATAATATCGTAGGTGAGAAAAATGAATGTGTTTGCACTGGTCCTTTTAACAGCGGAATGTTCGCAGCTATGTTGGATAGAGGAGATGTGAAAGGTGTCTTCTCTGGTCATGACCATATCAATACATATGTTGGTGACTATTACGGTATCCAATTAGGCTACGCAGGAAGTGTTGGATTTGGAACGTATGGTCTTGGTGGCGAGGAAAACGACAGGCTGCGCGGTGCACGAGTATTCAACCTAGATGAAAATGCGGAGGATGTACTGGTTGACACAAAGATGCTTTTCGCTGAGGATTATGGGATAGAATAAACTAGTAGAATATTAATCACTAAGCCACCCTTTTAAATTTATTTTGGGTGGCTTTTTATTTGCTTCTTTTTAAATTGAAAGGTGACAGACATCCTGACAATATAAAGACGAACAATCCTAATATAAAACATTTTCAACTATTTCTTAGTTACTATTCCTCAAAAGCGCCCGTCTGATGGGTGCTGTCGACCGAGTGGAAGTGCACATGGACCGTTTGACCGGGCCCGAGTGGAGGTGCACTTGGCCCGTTTGATCCGTGCTGTCGACCGAGTGGATGTGCTATTCGACCGTTTGATGCGTGCTTCCGCCCGAGTGGAGGAGCAACTCGCCCGTTTGATGGGTCCTGTCGCCCGAGTGTGGATTAACTCACCTGAAATTCCACACCCAAACCCACAAACACCAAAAACCACAGCACTCATGCTGTGGTTTTTGCTAAATCTTATAAACTTATACGTTCTGTGTTTCTTTCTTAGCATTAACCAATTGCCCACCACTATTTTTCAAATACTCCACAATCCCCTCCGCAGCACGGTATGATAAAGCTCCTACCGTTCCCGTTGGATTATAGCCTGCATTTTGTGGAAATGATGAAGCACCAACAACAAATAGATTCTCAACATCCCACATTTGCGAGTAATTATTGACTGCAGAAGTTTCTGGATCTGCACCCATGATAACCCCACCTGTATTATGTGTAGATTGGTATACAGCAACATCATATGGCTCTAACTCTTGCATGGTATCCACGTGATCGGCACCCATTTCAATTAGGATTTCCTCACATCTCCCGGCCAAGTACTTAGCCAACTTGCGGTCTTGTTCTTCGAAATCGTACGTAAGGCGAATTAATGGATCACCGAATGAATCTTTATACGTTGGATCAAGATCAAGGTAATGATGTTTATAGGACATGGATGCACCTTCACCACTTACCTTTAGTGTAGCGTTTGTATACTTTAAGGAAGCATCTTTAAATTCTTGACCCCATGATGGTGTTCCTGATGGGACAGGGTTATTCCCAATTGGTCTTTGACCTGTTTGCTGATGAATAATCATTCCACCATGAATAAAATCTAAATCGGTATGGTCAAAATTATCGCCGTTATAATCATCTAGAAGAATCCCTAAGCCACCTGCACCAGCAAACATATTGAATTTTTTATCATCAAAGAATCCAGTTGCTGCTCCTTTTCTGATTTGATATGCATAGTTTTTGCCAATAGCACCTGTACCATCTCCTGGATTATAAACTTTTCCAAGCTCAGATAATAGAAGAAGGCGTACATTATTAAAGACATAGCTTGTTAAGACAATGATATCTGCAGGCTGTTCAAATTCCTCACCTGTATTCAAATCCGTATATAAAACTCCCGTAGCCTTACCACTACCATCATGAAGAATACGTGTTACATATGAATTTGGACGCAATTCAAAGTTTCCTGTTTCTTTTGCTACAGGTAATACCGTAACGATTGGGTCAGCTTTCGCACCGTACTCACAACCAAAACGTTCACAGAATCCACAATATTGGCAAGCAACACGGGAAATTCCATCTGGGTTCGTATAGTCTTCCGATAAGTTGGCGGATGGTTGAACATATGGATTTAATCCCAATTTTTTCGCTGCTTCCTCGAATAATTTCATATTTACTGTCTTTTTCATTGGCGGTGTTGGAAATGGATTCGAACGATGCCCACCTAATGGGTTATCCTCCCCTGAGATACCAGCCATTTTTTCATATGTATCATAATACGGCTCAATTTCATCATACGTGATACCCCAATCCTGGATTGTCATATCTTTGGGAATTTTACCTTCCCCGTATTTTTCAATTGTCTTACTGCGTATTTCGAAATCATATGGTAAGAAGCGGAAATTCTGCCCGTTCCAGTGAACGCCTGCACCACCTACACCATCTCCTAGCAAAAAAGAACCGTATCTCCTCATTGGTAATGCCCGCATTTTTTCATTATTACGGAATGTAACTGTTTCTTTCGATAGATCTTGCATCATGCCATGTCTTTGTGCATATCTCAGTTCATCATGCATCATAAAATAGTCTTCTGTTTTTCTATCACCACCACGTTCAATACCAACAACCTTTAGTCCTGCTTTTGTAAGCTCGGAAGCAATAATTCCCCCAGCCCAACCAACACCAATAATTACGGCGTCTGTTTTTGGTAACTTTGTAGCCATCGATAATTCCCCCTGTTAAAAATTTATATATTTAAAAAATCCTATTTAAACTACAGAACTTTAACCTTAAAATCAAGAAGAAACCGTTTTCTAAAAGCTTAATGATTATGCTGCGAGTTTAATGCTAATGGTTTAATTTCAGTAAACTCTTCTTCGATAATATCTAGATAGCTCATTTGATGTCCTGGGAAGTTCTTCATTTCCCACCCAGCCATTCCAGCATTTCCACCATATAATGGATCCGAATAGGCCCCTTCAAGTGTTGCTGCGCGCAATTCACTAAAGAAATGGGAGGAAGTTGGTCCACTCAAACTTACATTTCCATCAGCAAACTCTGTTAAAACAGCATCCTGTTCTTCCGCTGTTAATTCTGGGAAACTTTTCTGATATGTCTTTTGACTGTAATCTTGTATTCCTTTTAAGCCAATTTTAAAGATTTGTTGTCTATTTAGGCGACCTTGATAACCTTGTGTAGGCTCACCAGGGAAGAATGGTCCCGAAGTATATTCGGTTGTTCCAGTGCCCCAACCGCCAGCTAATTGATGGTCGATATAATATCCGATTAATAATTCCTTGGCACCTGGACCATTATTATCTTTCGGGAAAATCCGTTCTGTTGCTGCATCTGTAATATGAAACTGTTCTGGTGTAAAGAACATTAGCGCCTGATTATGATTTTCTGTATGTGTTACTGCCTTTGAAGTGGATGCTGATTCAGCTGGTTCATTTTTATCGTTCATTCCCAATAAACCACCTAATGTTCCACCGACAACAACACCCCCGGCAGCAATCCCAGTGTTTCTCAAGAATTTACGTCTTGAGGAACCATTTGCATCAAGTTGTTTTTCATCATGATTTGACATTGAAAAGCCTCCAATTTTTAAAATTAGTAGTAAAGAGAGTGACAAGTAACGCATCGGGATTTTTTAACACGAACCAGTCGATTATGTAGTTATCGCCGAATTCTCATCTCATTTATTGTTGACTAATCTATTCCTTTGTTCATTCTCTGTTGTGTTATGTAGTAGCAGTATATAATGGTCACGCTTTCAAACAAAGTAATCAAACTAGTAAAAATAGATGCTCTTTAATCCTGCAAAAATATTATCAATTACTAGATTATAACTATGAAGTTGGTGATTTTTAGAAAGAATTACGTACTAAAAAAGTAATTCTACTGCATTCCATGTTCTTTTAGTTGCTCTCCCCCTCTACACTAATATCCATATTGGTTGGATAAACTACGATGATATAGGTCTTTACTATATTAATAGATTATGTATTATATGTACTAAAGCAATAAATTAAACCCCTACGATATAATGACAAAAACAACTCATTATGTGTAAGTACCTACATTATCTTATAAATGTTACAATATATGGTAAATAAAGTTTAGGTCTAATAAACTAATTTGTCAATTTATCGAACTTAGAGGGACTTGGGGACAGGTTTGTTGTCCCACCGAGTGCTCGAAAACTCAGGCCTTAGTAACTACATGTCACATAAGTACGGCTAATTATAACTTTGAGAATGACTAAGAAGTAACCATCCTGTCCACTTGGCCTGGCTAGGACGGTTACTTTGATATTTGTAAAATAAGCGGGACAAGGGACCTATCCCTCCGTCCCTAGTCGAACTCTACCAATAGCTGGTTAAGCTTGTGGCGTTCTTCCCAAAATGCTCCATGACCGCTGTATTGAAATGGGACAAGCTGTGAATTTCTTAATTTTTGATGAAGTTCCTGGGCTTGTGCGAATGGAATCACTTTGTCGTGAACGCCGTGAATGATTAATACAGGGGCAGCTATTTGTTGCAGGTCCGCAGTAAGATTCTGATCTCTTAATAAAGTAATGATTGCCGCGGTGGACCAGCCTGCAGCTTGCAATCCCAATTGAAAAAACCAGTCCGCGAATGGTGTGGAAATATACTGAAAGAAAAAGGTATCTAGGATCCCTCGAATCATCTTGGGCCTGTCATTTAACGTTTCATTTAGAAGTTTTGCAGCTGTATCTTCAGTGAATCCTGTGGGTGCTGCTGCATCAATTAAGACAAGCTTGGATACCCCGTAACCATTGTGCCGTGCCATATAATGAATACCTATAGCTCCTCCTGTCGAATGCCCCGCAAGTGTGAAGTTATCGAGTTGAAGTGTGTTCACTACAGTACGGATATCATCTGTCAGGCGGTCATAATTATAGCCACCAACCGGTTTATCAGACTGCCCAAACCCTCTCCAGTCAATTCCTATACATCGGTAACCCATGGAAGAAAGAAAATCAAACTGATATTCAAACTGTTTATGACTGAACGGCCATCCATGTAAAAACACGATAGTCTTACTCCCACCAGGGTTTAAATCCTCAACATATAAATTCACTCCTGGTTCAACAGTTACAAAGTATCCCACAGCAATTCCCCCGTTTCATTAAATATTCTTCCTAATAAACTATTCAATCCCATGAATATAGGTGAACGCCTGGGATGATGGGACTATATGCTCTGATAAGTGGGCACTTTTAGAAAGGGATGCTCTATTGGATGCTGACCGGACTGGACTCATTCTTAAAGGGGATTTTATAGAGGGACAGGTATGAAATGATCCCTGTCTCTTTTGATAAATTAAGGTTTTCTCTCCAAGATTCTAAGAAAGTTCTCTCGGTAATAGAACAATAAATAACCTAACATGAGGACAAGCAATACAGCTAAGAGAAGCAACGAATGGTCCAGGAATACATGCAGCAAGAAAATATTGGCTACAATTGGCGATAATATGGCAATGGTCAAGGGGACAAATTGATTACTCAAAAGTAAAATACCACATAGAATTTCTAACGTTTTTTCTGCAATTAATAGATAGTTAAATTCGAATAATGCCATTGCTTCCGGACTGGTTTCTATAAATGGGTCTAATCCAAAAATGACGAAATAACCATTTATACCAGCAACTAAAAAAACGATTCCTAAAAATAATCTGCATAGGTGCATCAACCGTTTAGGCAATTTTACCAACCTCCCTTTATAGTTTATTCTGTTTGCATCCAGTTTAACTCAGGAAAGGGGGATTGCGGGATAAAATATTAAAAATTTTAAATTACTAATGCGCTCCAAGAAGAACCGCTTCGATACTTAATATTGTTAGAGTTACCTTATATGTACATCTTCCCATTATTCTATTATTTAGATGATAACTTACTCATTTTACATTAGTTTACCAAATATTTACATAATATTAATATTTACTTAAAATCTCTACTATATAATTAATTTTCAGGGGATAAGATTCCTTCAGGGAAAACTGTTAGTTGGGTCATGTTAAAAATAAATAATAGAATCTTGGAGGTATCAGTTTGAACTTACCTATCTCAACTTTTATAGAAAATTTTAACTTTCTTCTATTTTTATTATTCATCGTCATGTACTCGTATCAAATTGTTTACATGTTTGTTGCATTTGTGGCCAAACGGAAGCTCCGTAAGCAAGTAAGACGGGAAGTTCCTCCGTCCAAATACGCAGTAATCATCGCTGCCAGAAATGAAGAACTTGTGATTGGACAACTCATTAAGAGTATTCAAAACCAAAAGTACCCAGTAGAAATGATCGATATTTTTGTTATTGCAGATAATTGTACCGATCAGACTGCAAGGGTGGCTGAGCAATCTGGGGCCATTGTTAGAAAGCGCTTTAATAAAAAACAGGTTGGAAAGGGATATGCCCTCGACTATATGTTCAAAATTATCGAGAGTGAATATGCTTCGGAAAAGTACGGCGGATATTTCATCTTTGATGCCGATAATCTGTTGGATGAGAATTATATAGCGGAGATGAATAAGACCTTTAATCAAGGATATAGGGTCGTCACCAGTTATCGAAATTCTAAGAACTTTGACCAGAACTGGATATCAGCGGGTTATGCACTTTGGTTCCAGCATGAAGCAGAATATCTCAATCTTCCAAGGATGACGCTTGGTACTAGCTGTGCCATTTCCGGTACCGGATTCCTCGTAGATGCTGATGTGATTCGATCCAATGGTGGTTGGATTCACCATCTCCTCACAGAAGACATCGAGTTTTCTGTGTCGCAAATCATTAAAGGCGAAAAGATTGGATACTGCAGAAACGCCATCTTTTACGATGAACAGCCAGTCACTTTTGAACAATCTTGGAATCAACGCTTGCGCTGGGCAAAGGGATTCTACCAGGTATTTGGTAAATATGGAAAGAAGTTGCTTGGTGGTATTTTCAAAGGAAAGCACAGCCGGTTCTCATGCTACGATATGGCAATGACAATCATGCCAGCCATGCTCGTTTCCTGTATGAGCATTACTATCAATCTAGCATTCTATGCAGCTGGAATTCTAGGGATTTTTGAAGGGACAGAAGTAATTGAAACAACCACAATAGCCTTGTTGAAACATATTAGCTGGTTTTATGGTCTTCTGTTTGTGCTTGGTTTCATCACCACACTAACAGAGTGGAAGAAAATTCATTGTTCAGCATGGAAAAAGATAGTCTACACATTCACGTTTCCACTCTTTATGTTCACATACATACCAATTGCTATTGTAGCCCTGTTTAAGGATGTAACATGGAAACCAATCGTTCACACCGTGGTAAAATCCATTGATGAAGTTCGATGAATATTGCGAGGTTTACTGACAAACACGAGATTGATGCTCGTGTTTTTTTGTTTAGCTCGATTTGTATAATATTCATTTTGATAATTTCTGAATGAAATTGATATTGTTATTGGAGTCATCTTAAGTTTGGACCGAGCGGAGGTGCGGCTCGCCCGTTTGATGGGTGCCATCGCCCGAGTGGAGGGGTGCCTCGACCGTTTGATGAGTACTCACGCCCGAGTGGGAGTGTGCTTCGACCGTTTGATAGGTGCTCACGCCCGAGTGGGAGTGTGCTTCGACCGTTTGATGGATGCTCACGCCCGAGTGGAGGGGTGACTTGGTTGGCTCTCCTCCAAAAAGAAAAAAAGCCCTCACGCTGTGCAAATACACAACATGAAAGCCTAAGTTTTTCTACATTAAGTATTGTTTATTCTTTCGGTTGTAAATCCTCAATGGAATCAATGTCCATATAAGATGGTACAGCTAATCCAATTTTGGCACCATCTACGTTCGCTCCTAAATCTTCAATTTCGCCTTCATACTCATCATATAATGCACCATGTGTGGATGGCATCCATGGTGCTAGAGATGCATCTGCACCACCGTCTGCTATGATTTCAAACAAAATAGCTGGATCAACTGATGTAATTTTGGCACTATAACCTTGTTGTTCCAATACAATTTTAGCCACATTTGTTGTAAAAGCTTCTGCATCCCAAGGAGTTAAAACTAATTCTATGGAAGTATCATCTACAGGCTCTACCCCTTCTGTCCATTCTGCAACAGTTTCTTGATTCTCATCTACCCAATCTTGAGCTACTTCTTCAAATTCCTTTTCTTGGGCTTTTAACAAGGCCGATTCTACGTCTGATAGTTCCCAATTAAATCGATCAAGCATTGTATAAGCTTCAGGCATTTCTTCTTTTAGGCCTTTTCTTGCAATCGTTATGATGGATTCTTCTTCCCCAAATATACCTTTAGGATCTTCTAAGTATTTTATATCCCAATTGGCAAACATATAATGAGGAGACCATGCACTAAAGACAATTGGTTCTTCACTCTTCATAGCATCATCTAATTCTGATAACATTGCCCCTGTTGAAGACAGTTGATGTTCCCAACCATTAAGGCTATCGTATGTAGATATAGCCTCGTCATTTGTTTCAGATTGTCCAGCACCAGGCTCTATACCAGTAATTGTATACTCCATTTCTTTACTAACATTGGTTTCAGTCTGTGCATCCTCATCATCAGATCCACAACCTGCTACTATAAGAAATATGGGTAAAACAGCAATCATCCATATTTTCTTCCATTTAAAATTCACCATTTTGTACTACACTCCATTTTCACATATTGCCATTCTTTCCATTATCATGAATGGTTTACACCCTTTTAATAAGTACAACATATTTAATGTTAAATCTTTATTACAAATAACTCAAACGTCAAATTTAGTCAATTATCTACATAAGGTGTGTTCAGCTTTAAAGAATGGGGTGTTTTATGGGTAATGCTAGCATATCGTAAGTTTTTCTCAGTATTATAGCATTTTTCTGTATTTTAGCAGTACCTAATGAAATCCTAGCATTGAAATCAATTGGCATTCGGAGTTTCATACCAAAACACGAACGAGGAATATGTTCAGAATTACAGCTATGAGAAAGGTTATCGCAAGTGTTGTCTTTCCTGAAAAATATAATGCAGTTGTTGCCAGGCTGAATATTAGGATTTGCAAAATGGTTCGTAGTGGATCTGCTACAGGATGGGATGCTTTGGGTGCAATGAATAATCCCCAAAAAATAGTGATCAGTAGTGGTGTTCCTATACCAAATATGATTTTAGTAACAAGTGCTTTATCTAAATTAAATCCCCAATAGGAGAATGCTGCTAACGCTGCCAATTCGAATAGGAAAAGGAAAGCAAATAGAATAACTTCGATCATAATCATCGGATTCATCTCCTTTCTATTGGAATAAAGAAATTAGTATTTAATCCCAGTCCTTTGCAATAAAGGAAGCAGGAGAACCGTCCCCATGCTTCCTCTCACAGTTGTGTCATGTTTTGAATATATGCATCGATTTGTTTTATGGGGTTATAGACTGTGTTACCGTGGCAAACCTCTAACTGCTTAGGGTTTAGTTGCTTAACGATGGAGCTGCTTTTTACCGCTTCGTTCATATCTCCTGTAAACATGGGCATTGGTCGGTGAAGTTTTCCTTTTTTCGAGGTGAAAAGATCTCCTGCTAATAATACTCGATCTTCCGTATGATAATAGACAACATGGCCAGGGGAGTGCCCTGGAGTTAAATAAGGTGTTATATTTGAAATAGCTGACAATGTACCAAGATTATCCGTATGCAATGGTTGAACAATTCCTTTTACAACATTCTTTTCGTATTTTTTCCTTTTCGGGTAGAGCTTATCTCCTTCTAAGTAGGGGATTTCAATTGGATGGGCATATACGGGAATTTCCCTCTGACGTAAAATAGACTTGAGTGCACCAACATGATCCGAATGTCCGTGAGTCAGTAAGATACGATTTAGTGGGCCAGCATCCAGTTGTCTCAAAAACTGCAGCATTCCCTTGGACATGATTGGCATGCCTGCATCAACAAGGGTTACACCATCATCATTAACAACGACCCATACACTCACGGTTATCCCTACCCAACTTTTCAAACTCCAAATATGGTCAGAAATCTTCCGTATCTTCATTCTTTTCCAACTCCCTGATTTATTTTTTCTTTAAATCCTAAAATAAGAATTTCAACTGCAAGGTCAAATGTTGGAGTTAATCGTTCCATTAACGCTTCTATAGATTCGTGTTGGTATGAATAGGTACTCAAAATTCCATAAAGATTATAGAAAAAAATACGTGAGAAAGCGAGTATCTGGTCACTATTTGAGATGGATAGGCATTGACCGAGCGTTTGCTTCATTAATACAAATATCTCTAATCGAGCTTTATTAATTTCAAGCTCAGGCTGCTGATTATCCACTCTTGTTGATTTTACGTTAATAAAAATCGTGTATAGATTTTTGTTTCTTAAACAAAAATGGAGAAATTCATTGCTGATTCCCTTTAGCTTTTCTTCTGCAGTTTGGGACTCGGACAGTGTTATTCGTTTCATTTTTTGAAGTAATTCTTCCAGGGATGGCATGGACAATTCATGGAGTAATGCTTCCTTATCCTTAAAATAAAGGTAAATGGTTGTATGCGAGCAACCAGCCTCTTTAGCGATCTCTCTTATGGAAACAGCATCATACCCTTTTTGGGAGAATAGTTCTCCTGCTGCTGACAGAATAATTTTCTTTGTTTCTTCTGAACGCTTTGTTTTCATCGATTTGCACCTCTTTTCCAACCAAGTAACTAACCACTGGTTATAATATAACCAGTGGTTAGTTACTTGTCAAGATAGTTTTTAGAAAAATTAATAAATATGGAGAGATGTGCAGCAAAAGAAGTGGGGTCTGAGCCATTGACCCCTCACCGTTTTACTTAGTACATATATCTTTAATGAAAATAATAAAAATGGAGAGTCAATTGACCCTCCATTCCACTAATTCTATAAACCTTACTTCACATTAATCTTTCCCACGTTTTCATCGCCAGTAATTTCTACATAATCACCTTCAATGATTACCTCTTTTACTTCAATTCCATTAAAATCTACATACGCCTTATCTTTATTCGGTTTGATGGTTACCGTTGTATCCGCGAATCCTTCTCCATGGAATGTTGCATATTCGCCTGTGAATACAACACCATTTTTGATTTCTGAAGCTGCATCAACTGTAATGGATACGTTCTGTTGATGGATCATTAGTTTACCGGTTTTGTAGTTTTTGAAGTCGTATGTTTTTTCTGGAACATTCGCGTTGTGCTCACCTTTTACAAATGTCCACATATCTGATCTTGTTTCCCCAGTAAATTGATCAGTTGCAATCGTATACCAGGAATAGGTTTTTCCTTCATCTAGTCCTGTCCATGTCATCTCAGCACTTTCTCCACTAGCAACATTCACTGCATTTCCTATTTCTGTATCACTATAAACGTTAACAGCGAAATAATCTGTTGCAACACGTTTCTCCTGTACCGATAAGTCGAGCTCCATGATAAATTCATCTTTATCTGGATATTCATCGGTATCGAAGAAATTATAATCATCCATATAGGGTGAATACGTGTTAACGATGACTCGATTATTATCTTGGTCAAAATGAAGTAATCGCATATAGCCTTGTCCACCTTCTGGACCAGCTTGATAATCTGCAAGTAGTTGATATACTTTACGATCCGCTGTTCCATCACCATTATCATCAATTTCATCAATCAACGTTTGTGCTTCATGATAATGTCCACTTAATACTGCAATAACATTTTCATTTGGTACGACGATTTCGTTAAACAGTTTTTCGCCAAGTGGATGTCTTGTTCCCGTTGCTAAAAGATATTCGTGGAAATTTAAAATCGCCTTTCTGTTCGGATGTGCTTCAAGAACCTCATTCACCCATGCAATTCCTTCATCCGTCACATCCCAGCCAAGGTATACCATGATATAATCATTGCCACCTTCTGAAATTAAATCATAATGTCCTCGGTTATTAAGGTATGATTCACCATAATAGGCTTTATTTTCAAAACGATCTGCACCAAAATACTTATAGTACGCTGTATAATCATTATTCACGCCACCAACATCATGATTTCCTGCTAAAACTCCGTATGGAATTTCATTTTCATCAAGCACACTCATATATTCATCTGCATGATCCCATTGGTATTCCTTATCCGCTTCATCTACTAAGTCACCCGTATGGAATACATACTTAATCTTTAATTCTTCCTTCATTTCAGCAATCCATTGTGTTTGTCTATCAAAAATATGTGGATAGCTTTCCGCATAATATTGCGTATCTGACATCCAAACAAAAGTATAATCATAGTCATCAGGTGTACTTGGAATTAAATCTTGGACTAATACATTAACTTTTGAATCCTTCACAAATTCATTAACAGTCACATTTCCTTTTAATTCAAAGTCTTCTTCTCCTGCTATTTTATGATCAATTAATGTCCACCCATTATCTTGGTGATTCCATGCGTACATCGACACTTTCCTACCTTGTAATGAATTACCAAGCCATGAGAGTTCCACTATGTCGTTTTCATCAACTGATTCATCGACAGTAACATCAAAACGATGATATGGGAATTGCGTATCTGAATCTGTTGTTAAATAATTTCCGTCTTTTTTCGATACATTGGCTATATCTTCTGTGGTAAAGGCTTGTTCTCCTTCTGGAACCATTACTTGTGGTGGTTCTGTATCTGCAGCATTTTTATAACCTTTTACAGCATCTTTACTGTTTGCATCATATTTATAGCCTTGATAGAAAGCTACATCGACTTTGTCATTCGTTGGATCGGTAACCTTAACCTTTAGCTTTGGATCCCCATCAACCACAGCTGAACTATCATCTGCAGGGGAAATGAGTTCCGGTTTATCAGGATTCTCAGAGACTACTGAAAATGGAATAACTTCTTCCACACTGTTTCCAACTTTATCAACAGCTATAACGGTAAGTTTATGTTCTCCTGGCGTTAGCTTAGATGATGCCGTTTCATATGGTACGGTAATTTCCTCTTCATCTAGCATGACTTGGACATTTTCCTCCATACCAGCAATTTCATCTGTTACATCGACATTAATTGTAAATTCACCTTTATATTCTTCCCCATCTACAATCGTTGTTTCAACAACAGGTGCCGTATTGTCTACAAGCAGACTTGAACTTACCGCTTCATCCTTGTCTTCAACTTTTATCTCATGTTCGCCATCTGCAATTGCAGTTGTATCCCATTTATAAGTTTTTGCCTTGGCATGTTTGTCTGTAATCTCAAATGTGAAATCTTCAAATGGATTGTCATCATTCATACCAATTACCCTTGTTGTGTCGGTATAATTTGGATCTCTTAAAATGGTGCCATCTGATAGTACCAATCGAACGTTACGCAAATCATAGTTATCACGGTTTTCTTTTGATTCTAAATCATATGGTGATGCTTTGTTTCCAGATCTTAATGTTATTGTATTGTCACCTAATTGAAGGGAATCAGGTTCAATTGGGATACTGAATGTTTTCCAGTCTGTAAGCCAATCCTGATCCATCATATAGAGAATCTCATCACCCATTGTTACAGCATTTTTGAAGTAGGTGTTCAGGCCATTTACCTCATATGCAAAATAGGCAACTCGATCAAGAGAATGGTACGTCCCATCCACTTGCTCTTTTCCATCGATGTACATTTTCATATCTTCAGGTGAATCGGCTTGTGATGTTCCTTTTAGGATGACCTCTCCGTTTACGATTTCGTCATCTTCCACATTTAAACGTAAACTCGATTGATCGAAATCATTTGTAATTGAAATTTCGAATGTTTCACTCGTTACTTCATTCACTCCATCTGTTGCGACAAAATAATACGTTAGTTTTTCATTCCCTATGATCTCAGGAGAATAGATTGTATGATGATAGAACCCATCATTTTCATCTTGTTGTAACACGGCATTGTTGTAGTCATTTTGCTTATTTGTCTTATAAAATAAGCGAACACTTCGTACTTCTTTATCGTCCGTTATATCTGCAACAATATTAATATCGCTCTGTTCATTTACTTCGGTAACTTCTGTTAAATTTTCCACAGTTGGATCAACCGTATCATTTCCAACCGGAACTGGCTGCTCGGGAACTTGGAAGGCTTCAACAGTACCTGGAGTAGCATCTTCCAAGCCAGCACTTACCTTAATAGACTCTAAGGTACCGTCCTCTGGATATTTATAAATAATACCTTTATCTGGCAATGTGTCATCAACACCAGCTTCATCATTGTAATAGGAAACGGTTATTTCTTTTCCAGCATTGGTCTTGACGACAAGACCGCGCCCACCACTATTCGCCATGCCACCACTATAAATTCTTACAATATCTTCATCTTCTACTAAATCTGTCCCGAAATGTGCATTGAAATCAGCTATGCTTGCATTTCCATTTTTCGCATTAATGATCCAGAATACGAGCGTTTCCCCAGCAGGGATGACGACATCTTCTGGTATGGATGGCCAAACCACATCTCTTGATGGATCTTTATCATATCTGTAATTCAATTTATAGTCTTTAAAGTTAATTGGTTGATCACTATTGTTATAGATTTCAATAAACTCGTATCCATCTGCCCCGTCAATATTTGCTGTATCCGGCACGACCTCTGTTACAAGAAATAGAGGTATCGCTTCATAATCAACGGTTGCCTTTTCAACAGTAATCGTATATTCCTCAGTCTGTTCACTAGTTATACCATCTGTTGCTTCAATATAGTAGACAACATCTGATTGAACATGCTTGCTTGGAATTTCTGCAGTATAGGTTGATGGATCTTCCCCACTCGGATGCATGGATATGGATGTGAAATTATCTGCACCTGCCTCTTTATAATATAGGGTTGCAAGTGGGATTGCTGCATTATCCGTTATCGTCGCCTCGACTTTTATTGGTGATAAAGAACTGCTTTCCGTTATTGGAGTATGTTCAATAATCGGTGCTTCTTCATCCTCTACTACATCTGGTAATGTTACAGGTGTTGAAGGAACTTGATTTTCCTCAATCGTACCTGGAGTGGGAGTCGCTCCTCCTTGTTGTTTGACCATTTCTGTACTAGCTATTGGATAGGTATAGTGAATATCTGCACCTGTATTATCATTATCTTCTCCAAGATAACTTGCAGAAACAATTTCATTTCCTTCATTATCTTTAGTAACAATGGCACGGTTTCCACCATTAGCGAAACCAGGGAATACAGATGTAAATTCAACAACCTGTTCACTTCTTAAATCAACACCATGATTTGCATTAAAGTCAGCTAAAGTCTTCCCACCATTATTAAACCAAAGAACCATTGTTTCCCCGGGCTCAATCGTAACAGCCGGAACTTGGAATATGGTTTCATTCCCTGTATCTGTGTAACGGTATGTAAATGAGTAATTTGTTAATGCTAAAGGTTGATTTGTATTATTATAGACTTCAAAAAACTCGTAGTAATCTGTTCCCCCACCTTGCGAGTTTGGAGAAATTTCGGTAATTAATAATTGTGGATTAGCATTGAAATCTTCTTCCGTGTTATCTAATTCTATTGCTTCCGTAGTATCTGATTCTTCAGCAAGGACAATATCACTTGGTAAAACCATCGCAAAATCTAAAAGCAATACGGTTAGAATTAATAGAATCGATAACGTCCTATTCAACTTTTTTCTCTTTCTATATTTCATAAAATTCCCCTTTGTCATTTTTTATCATACAAATGTAATCATAGTGATATATTATTAATTAACTGTTACAGTATGGTAAAGTTTTGTAAAGATTGTCAAAATATGCAAAAAAGGGTTTTATTTTATCAAATTAGATATGAACGGAAAAAATGCAATCCCTAATTTACTAGGAATTGCATTCTTTGTAAGATAATCTTGGATCCGGTACATATACTCCTCGCAAGATTCTGATCCATCTCAATTTTTTTATTGGACATGGACAAAATCATTTTCTAATGCCGCATATCCTCGTTCTAAACGCGTTGGAGTAACTTACGGGAGATTGATGTAGGGAGAAAGGTTCTCTCCGTCCCCACGTTATTGATTAGAAGGTCACTTCTGACAATACCGGAAAATGATCACTCGGATATTGTCCATTTTTTCGGTAATTAACGATTTCACTAGTATCGATGGTTACATTTCCTTTTGATAAAATCCAATCAATTCTATTATCAGCACCGCCACCAGTGGGATCATCATAACCATTAAATGTACCAAGTTCTTTATTTATGGTTTTACCTGCTGCTGTAAACGTATCAACAAACCCACCTTCATTAAGTAATATATCATGTGGTACGCTATCAGGTCCTGCATTAAAATCTCCGGTTAATAGAATCGGTAAATCCTGATCAAATTCTTTTACCCTTTCTGAAATTAGCTCAGCACTTTTTTCTCTTGCCTTTTCAGACATGTGATCAAAATGGGTATTCACAAAATAGAATTCCTCGTTGGATTTGGTATCCAGAAATTTTACCCATGTCACCATTCTAGGAATCGTATTTCCCCACGATATGGAACCAACAACATCCGGTGTATCTGATAACCAGAAATGATCATATTCTAGTGGAGTAAAACGATTCTCATTATAGAAAATGGACATGAACTCGCCTTCATTGCCACCCTCACGTCCTTGTCCAATCCATTTATAGTTCGGTAAATCATTAGCAACATCTTTTACCTGCTGGTAGACTGCTTCTTGCGTTCCGATGATATCAGCCTGTTCCTTCCGAATAACCTGACGAACAGTAGAACGTCTTTCTTCCCACGTATGTGGTGATGCATCAGAATCATTTAGGTATCTTAAGTTGAAGGTCATCACATTAATCTTTGCATTCTTCTCAGCAGCTAAAGCATTGACCGGACTGAAAAATAAGCTTCCCAAAATTACGAACAAACTTGATAAGACAAAGAACTTTTGCAACAAATTTTTCAATTAAAAATCCTCCTTTAAAATAATTTACGTAGTGGGGAAAAAATCGTCGTCATTCTCAAATACTTATTAAATTCTTAATATACTTCCATCCTCCTCTTTGAGTGTCTACATCTAGTTTAAACGAGGTCTATTAAGTAGATATAAACTGAGTTTATAAATTAAGTAAAGAAATATAGTAAATTGTACTTGATTCCTTTGTAACAATGGAAGGTACGTGTAGCAGATTGAAACTATCTGTTTATGGAAGCATTCACTCTTTCCATTTACAAAATCTATATATCTAGTTTATATATAATTAACAATATTTAGATAGAATAGGATACAACAACTAATCTAATTAAGAAAGGAGAAGAAGACAAGTAGGAATTTTTTAAAAAAACATATATATATCTAATTAGAAAATGTAATCAATCTTTTAGGATAGGAATGATGAAAAGTGAAAAGATATCAATTTATTTTATCAGCTTTATTGGTAATATTTGTAACATCTAATCTGTTTGGTAGTGTAGCAAGTGCAGATCCAAATGATAACTGGCTAAAAAGTAACAAAACAGAGTTAAGTGCTCATCGTGGTGCACAAGTGACTGCTCCAGAAAACACATTGGAAGCAATTAAACAGGCTGGGTTATTGGGTTATGGATTTGTTGAAATTGATGTACAAAAAACGAAGGACGGCCAATATATATTAATGCATGATCAAACGGTCGATCGTACAACTACGGGATCTGGAAGAGTTGAAGATTTAACATTAGAGGAAATTCAAGATTTCATGATCGTAGATAAAAATGGAAATGTAACAAGTTATAAAGTCCCTACACTTAATACTGTCTTAACAGAAGCTCATAAATATAATATTGGTATCAATTTTGATGGGTCAAAAGGCAACTGGGATAACAAGGAATTCGTAGACGGTCTTATGGAGGAAGCTGAGAAAACAGGTGTATTAAATCATTCATTTTTTGTACTAAGTAATAAGAGTATTCGAGATCAGTTTAACAATTGGTACCCAGATGCAACTCTGACTTTTCTTGGAAATGCATTGAATAATATAGAAGCCGACATTAAAGAGTTAATGAAGTATGATAACGCCATCTATACTACATCCATTCACAATATAGATGAAGAAAGTGCTAAAATAATCAAAAAGGCAAAACTAAAACTGCATGTATACTCGGTCAATTCTGCTGAAACATATGCAAAAGCTAAAAAGATTCATCCACGGTTGATAGAAACAGATGTAATTGTACCCTAATCAATATTAAATAAATCATTTTCTCTGTAATGTCATGTAAAAGAAAAATCTCGTCATTCACTTTTGATTGGCGGGATTTTAGTGTTTTAAAAACCTTTATGATTAAAAGTGGCTATACTCCTAAAATAAGAGGATAAATTGTAGAAAAAATTTAAAAACGTGTGGATATCATTATCCACACGTTTTTTCTGTACTATTTATATTGTTATTTAGCCTTGATTGATTTTAGTGATTTAAAAAATCCCTCTACGGTCTCATCAGAAACGTAATAGGGAAAACAAGCATTGTAGTATGTATTTGGCTGGGCTACTAGGATTCGAACCTAGGATACACGGGATCAAAACCCGATGCCTTACCGCTTGGCTATAGCCCAATAATGGCGGGGAAGGAGGGATTTGAACCCTCGCGCCGCTTACACGACCTACACCCTTAGCAGGGGCGCCTCTTCAGCCACTTGAGTACTTCCCCATATGGCTCCACAGGTAGGATTCGAACCTACGACCGATCGGTTAACAGCCGATTGCTCTACCACTGAGCTACTGTGGAATAATCTAAATGCGCCCTAGAGGATTCGAACCTCTGACCTACAGCTTAGAAGGCTGTTGCTCTATCCTGCTGAGCTAAGGGCGCAAGGTAAAATTGTATATTAACATACCTTTGTGGAATATAAACCAACATAGGAAAAATGAAAAAATGGGCCTGAGTGGACTCGAACCACCGACCTCACGCTTATCAGGCGTGCGCTCTAACCAGCTGAGCTACAGGCCCATAGAAATATATATGGAGCGGGTGAAGGGAATCGAACCCTCATCATCAGCTTGGAAGGCTGAGGTTTTACCACTAAACTACACCCGCATTATTGTGAATTATTATATATGAAATGGTGGAGGGAGTAGGACTCGAACCTACGAACCCGATGGGAGCGGATTTACAGTCCGCCGCGTTTGGCCAACTTCGCTATCCCTCCACTATATTATTTTTATAGTGGTGGCTCGGGACGGAATCGAACCGCCGACACAAGGATTTTCAGTCCTCTGCTCTACCGACTGAGCTACCAAGCCGTATATAAATATACATAAGAAATAAAAAAGGATCTAGCATTTCGTTACTGTTCGTACATAGTTGTATTAACAATGAAGTAAGTGCTGTGTTCTAATTACAGAGTTACCAAGACAATGATTTAATTAAATAAATGGAGGAGGTAGAGGGATTCGAACCCCCGCGCGGTTTAACCCGCCTGTTGGTTTTCAAGACCAATCCCTTCAGCCGGACTTGGGTATACCTCCACGTTATGATAATTTCTGCAAATGGACCCTGCAGGATTCGAACCTGCGACCGATCGGTTATGAGCCGATAGCTCTAACCAACTGAGCTAAGGGTCCATATATATAATATAATATGGGGCGACCGATGGGAATTGAACCCACGAATGCCGGAGCCACAATCCGGTGCGTTAACCCCTTCGCCACGACCGCCATTTTAACCATATGTAGTTTTTGGTAGCGGCGGAGGGGATCGAACCCACGACCTCACGGGTATGAACCGTACGCTCTCGCCAGCTGAGCTACACCGCCAAAATAAATAGATAAATAAATGGAGCCTAGCGGGATCGAACCGCTGACCTCCTGCGTGCAAGGCAGGCGCTCTCCCAGCTGAGCTAAGGCCCCAAAATAATGAATGGTCGGGAAGACAGGATTCGAACCTGCGACCCCTTGGTCCCAAACCAAGTGCTCTACCAAGCTGAGCTACTTCCCGTTAAAATGGTGCGCCCGAGAGGACTCGAACCTCTAACCGCTTGATTCGTAGTCAAGTACTCTATCCAATTGAGCTACGAGCGCATATATATGGTGCCGAGAACCGGAATCGAACCGGTACGGTAGTCACCTACCGCAGGATTTTAAGTCCTGTGCGTCTGCCAGTTCCGCCACCCCGGCAAGGGCTTGGAGCGGAAGACGGGATTCGAACCCGCGACCCCCACCTTGGCAAGGTGATGTTCTACCACTGAACTACTTCCGCGCTTAGCAATTAAAANAAGGGATCTGGTTGCTTCCCGCGCTCGACTTGCATGTATTAGGCACGCCGCCAGCGTTCGTCCTGAGCCAAGATCAAACTCTCCATAAAAGTGTTTGAATAGAATCAACATCAGTCAATTCCATTTGTGTTCTTAGCTTGTTGCATACTCAATAAGTAAAACTTATGTGAGTTGTTTGAAAAGAAAAACATGTTTTCTTCCCTTGACATACTGGTTGTTTTGTTCAGTTTTCAAAGAGCAAATTTGTAAGTCGTTTTTTGAAAGCGACTTTAATATCATACCATAAATCAATTCATTTTGTCAACAACTTTTTTAATCTTTTTTAAAACGTTGTTTTGAGACAACTTCTAAAGTATAGCATTCTAACTAATGAAAGTCAATGATTACTTTAAATATTTTTTGAGCGTTGTTTCGAGACAACTTTTAAAGTTTAGCATTTTGACTAGTGAAAGTCAATGATTACTTTAAATCTCTCATTTTATTATCAAAATAAGATGACGCGTAATAAATAGTATTATTTTGGCGACAAGAATTATAATACTACGTGTGCAACTAAAAGTCAACAACATTTGACAAATTATTTAAGAGTATTTTCTCGTAATAAACTACTCCTTTATTTGCAACTTTCTGTATCTAATTAAAGCATCTATCTTTGAATTTTTTTCAAGTGGACTTCCATTACTAAAAAATTATCATCATTCGCACTATGGTTATTTTGCATGGATCGAACATTTAGAGCAGTTGATCCTATACTATATTTATTGAATCCCCCATAAATTTCGAGTTACTTTCTAATAGTTTGTTACAACTGGAAAACTTAATTACATTTCACATTGGCAACCAATCTTGTCGTAGTGCCTCAGTTTTCACTCCGCTTCCTGAGTTTGGATGTTAAAAGGCCTAAATTGGTTTGCTTTTCCTCTATTTCTGATCNTGAACCCCCACGTCCGAAGACACTAGATCCTAAGTCTAGCGCGTCTGCCAATTCCGCCACACCCGCAAATGGTGAGCCATGAAGGATTCGAACCTTCGACCCTTTGATTAAAAGTCAAATGCTCTACCAACTGAGCTAATGGCTCACAATATGATTGAAAATCACCATTTGAAAATATCTATTTTTTTGTACAAACGATGGTGCCGGCCAGAGGACTTGAACCCCCAACCTACTGATTACAAGTCAGTTGCTCTACCAATTGAGCTAGGCCGGCATATATATGGCGGTCCGGACGGGACTCGAACCCGCGACCTCCTGCGTGACAGGCAGGCATTCTAACCAACTGAACTACCGGACCATATTGAAAAATTTTGGTTGCGGGGGCAGGATTTGAACCTACGACCTCTGGGTTATGAGCCCAACGAGCTACCAGACTGCTCCACCCCGCGATTTGGGAGATAAATTAATATTCATCTAAAAGTTTTAAAATGGTGGAGGATGCAGGGCTCGAACCTGCGACCCCCTGCTTGTAAGGCAGGTGCTCTCCCAGCTGAGCTAATCCTCCATGTTGGTGACCCGTACGGGAATCGAACCCGTGATACCGCCGTGAAAGGGCGGTGTCTTAACCGCTTGACCAACGGGCCTGGTAAGTTTGTAAACAATTAAATAATTTCACAGTTAGATTTTAAAGGATAAACTTCGAATCTATGACTAACAGATGAATAGTCGTTGTGCTATGTGAAATAATATTNATATATAGGAATTCAACAATATTTTCATCGCCATCTTGTTAACCTCTTTACTTCTATTTAATTTTCATTATAAAAGTATCTTTGGTCTTATTAATGGGATTCACAAAACCTTCTGGTAATATCTCGCAAGTATAGCGATTTATCGTCTCTCTAATCGTTAAGTTATACCCTCCACGAAGGGATCTTCTCGCTAACAATGACAAAAGATAAACCGTGGCACACAAAAAAACAGCTGATACATTTTGTATCAGCTGTTTTCATATAATGCCTGGCGGCGTTCTACTCTTGCAGGGGCAAAGCCCCAACTACCATCGACGCTGAAGAGCTTAACTTCTGTGTTCGAGATGGGAACAGGTGTGACCTCTTCGCTATTGCTACCAGACATATAGTTTTAAGGTTTGCACCTTCAAAACTAAATAAGAGTAAATCAACACATCAATAAAGAAGTTTAGTTAAGTCCTCGATCTATTAGTATCCGTCAGCTACACGTGTCACCACGCTTCCACCTCGGACCTATCAACCTCATCGTCTCTGA
>NZ_MTBQ01000017.1 GCF_002153375.1 Oceanobacillus rekensis | reverse complement strand
CAGTCGCTTCAGCCTTTTTATTATTGATGTCGTTGATTACTCTTATTTAGTTTTCAAGGTACAAACAATCCGAGAGATTTACTCTCTCAAAACTGAACCAAACAACCATGTATGTCCTTACTGATAGGAACAAGTTCCTATCAGCGTTCCGAAATTATCTAGCTTCAGCTCCTAGAGGCTACCGTCATAAGCAATGAACTCTCCAAGCGCCAAAACCATGCGCTTTACGATTCCTTGCTTATGCGTTCGCCTCTAAACAGTCGCTTACGCCTTCAATTAATCCTTAGAAAGGAGGTGATCCAGCCGCACCTTCCGATACGGCTACCTTGTTACGACTTCACCCCAATCATCAGTCCCACCTTCGGCGGCTGGCTCCTAAAAGGTTACCTCACCGACTTCGGGTGTT
>NZ_MTBQ01000016.1 GCF_002153375.1 Oceanobacillus rekensis | reverse complement strand
GCAGCTTAGTTTAATAAGAACATATTTACTTTTTTTGCGGTATAATTAAATTTTTATTTACAGACTTAATATGAAAGTGAGTGAGACTTTTGAAATTTGTTTTTGATTTAGATGGAACAGTTTGTTTTAAAGGAAAACCTGTATCTAGCAAGATACTTCATTCATTGTCGGAGTTAACAAAAACGGGTATTGAGGTCATTTTCGCATCTGCAAGACCTATTCGAGATATGCTACCTGTTATAGACGAAGCATTTCATCATTATACAATGGTTGGGGGAAACGGCTCTTTAATATCAAAAGAAGGAAAAGTAATCAAATCCAATTCGTTTTCAACAAATGAAATTATCGAAATAAAGAATCTTATTAATAAATATAAAGCGACTTTTCTAATAGATGGTGACTGGGACTATGCTTATACTGGTCCAGATACGCACCCTATACTTCAAAATTTAGACCCTGCAAAATTAGCGAAAATGGTTAGTTTAGAGTCTCTTGATTCA
>NZ_MTBQ01000015.1 GCF_002153375.1 Oceanobacillus rekensis | reverse complement strand
GTAACAAGGTAGCCGTATCGGAAGGTGCGGCTGGATCACCTCCTTTCTAAGGATATTTCGGAACGCTGATAGGAACTTGTTCCTATCAGTAAGGACATACATGGTTGTTTGGTTCAGTTTTGAGAGATTAATTTTCTCTTTTTGATATGATATTAAATAGATGGGCCTGTAGCTCAGCTGGTTAGAGCGCACGCCTGATAAGCGTGAGGTCGGTGGTTCGAGTCCACTCAGGCCCACCATCTATTTCCTTAATATTGGGGGGCCTTAGCTCAGCTGGGAGAGCGCCTGCCTTGCACGCAGGAGGTCAGCGGTTCGATCCCGCTAGGCTCCATTTTTGTACCTTGAAAACTAAATAAGAGTAATCAACGACATCAATAATAAAAAGGCTGAAGCGACTGTTTCTAGGAGTTGAAGCTGGATTAATAAAAAAGCAAGGCTAATAATAAGTACGCTTATTTACTGTAACTTAGTTAAGTGAATAAGGGCGCACGGTGGATGCCTTGGCACTAGG
>NZ_MTBQ01000014.1 GCF_002153375.1 Oceanobacillus rekensis | reverse complement strand
GACCCCCTGCTTGTAAGGCAGGTGCTCTCCCAGCTGAGCTAATCCTCCATATTGGTGACCCGTACGGGAATCGAACCCGTGATACCGCCGTGAAAGGGCGGTGTCTTAACCGCTTGACCAACGGGCCATAATTAGAATAAGTTGTGGCGGAGAGCGAGGGATTCGAACCCTCGAGGCCGCGTTAGCGGCCTACACGATTTCCAATCGTGCTCCTTCGGCCACTCGGACAGCTCTCCATATGGCTCCACAGGTAGGATTCGAACCTACGACCGATCGGTTAACAGCCGATTGCTCTACCACTGAGCTACTGTGGAATAATCCAATAACGAAAATCTATGTTCATTAGTTCAAACATTTATTGCTTGTCCTAGAAACTAGATGTTTCGGAGCAGAGCCATTACCTATACAGTAATGGATTGTTGCCTGGCGGCGTTCTACTCTTGCAGGGGCAAAGCCCCAACTACCATCGACGCTGAAGAGCTTAACTTCTGTGTTCGAGATGGGAACAGGTGTGACCTCTTCGCTATTGCTACCAGACCTTCCTTAA
>NZ_MTBQ01000013.1 GCF_002153375.1 Oceanobacillus rekensis | reverse complement strand
CAAACTCTCCATAAAAGTGTTTGAATAGAATCAACATCAGTTAATTCCATTTGTGTTCTTAGCTTGTTGCATACTCAATAAGTGAAACTTAATGAGTTGTTTGAAAAGAAAAACATGTTTTCTTTTCCTGACATACTGGTTGTTTTGTTCAGTTTTCAAAGAGCAAATTTGTAAGTCGTTTTTTTGAAAGCGACTTTAATATCATACCATAAATCAATTCATTTTGTCAACAACTTTTTTAATCTTTTTTAAAAACGTTGTTTTGAGACAACTTCTAAAGTATAGCATTTTGACTAGTGAAAGTCAATGATTACTTTTAATATTTTTTGAGCGTTGTTTCGAGACAACTTTTAAAGTGTAGCATTTTGACTAATGAAAGTCAATGATTACTTTTAATCTCTCATTTTATTATCAAAATAAGATGACGCGTAATAAATAGTATTATTTTGGCGACAAGAATTATAATACTACGTGTGCAACTAAAAGTCAACAACATTTGACAAATTATTTAAGAGTATTTTTATCGTAATAAACTACTCCTTTATTTGCAACTTTCTGTATCTAATTAAAGCATCTATCTTTGAATTTTTTTCAAGTGGACTTCCATTAGTAAGAAATTATCATCATTCGCACTATGGTTATTTTGCATGGATCGAACATTTAGAGCAGTTGATCCTATACTATATTTATTGAATCCCCCATAAATTTCGAGTTACTTTCTAATAGTTTGTTACAACTGGGAAACTTAATTACATTTCACATTGGCAACCAATCTTGTCGTAGTGCCCTCAGTTTTTACTCCGCTTCCTGAGTTTGGATGTTAAAAAGCCTAAATTGGTTTGCTTTTCCTCTATTTCTGATCTATATATAGGAATTCAACAATATTTTCATCGCCATCTTGTTAACCTCTTTACTTCTATTTAATTTTCATTATAAAAGTATCTTTGGTCTTATTAATGGGATTCACAAAACCTTCTGGTAATATCTCGCA
>NZ_MTBQ01000012.1 GCF_002153375.1 Oceanobacillus rekensis | reverse complement strand
AAGTGTTTGAATAGAATCAACATCAGTTAATTCCATTTGTGTTCTTAGCTTGTTGCATACTCAATAAGTGAAACTTAATGAGTTGTTTGAAAAGAAAAACATGTTTTCTTTTCTTGACATACTGGTTATTTTGTTCAGTTTTCAAAGAGCAAATTTGTTAGCTGCTTCTCAAAAGCAACTTTATCAATATAACATGTTGATCTTTATAAGTCAACCGTTATTTTTAAAGATGGTGGAGCCTAGCGGGATCGAACCGCTGACCTCCTGCGTGCAAGGCAGGCGCTCTCCCAGCTGAGCTAAGGCCCCTTAATAAATGGTCGGGAAGACAGGATTCGAACCTGCGACCCCTTGGTCCCAAACCAAGTGCTCTACCAAGCTGAGCTACTTCCCGAAATAATGGTGCGCCCGAGAGGACTCGAACCTCTAACCGCTTGATTCGTAGTCAAGTACTCTATCCAATTGAGCTACGAGCGCATATGGTGCCGAGAACCGGAATCGAACCGGTACGGTAGTCACCTACCGCAGGATTTTAAGTCCTGTGCGTCTGCCAGTTCCGCCACCCCGGCAAGGGCTTGGAGCGGAAGACGGGATTCGAACCCGCGACCCCCACCTTGGCAAGGTGGTGTTCTACCACTGAACTACTTCCGCGCTTAGCAAGTAAATCTGATGCGGGTGAAGGGACTTGAACCCCCACGTCCGAAGACACTAGATCCTAAGTCTAGCGCGTCTGCCAATTCCGCCACACCCGCAAATGGTGAGCCATGAAGGATTCGAACCTTCGACCCTTTGATTAAAAGTCAAATGCTCTACCGACTGAGCTAATGGCTCACAATATGATTGAAAGCACCATTTGATATTAAATTGTACAAAAGATGGTGCCGGCCAGAGGACTTGAACCCCCAACCTACTGATTACAAGTCAGTTGCTCTACCAATTGAGCTAGGCCGGCTAAAAATGGTGGAGGATGCAGGGCTCGAACCTGCGACCCCCTGCTTGTAAGGCAGGTGCTCTCCCAGCTGAGCTAATCCTCCGATATAATGCCTNGCCTGGCGGCGTTCTACTCTTGCAGGGGCAAAGCCCCAACTACCATCGACGCTGAAGAGCTTAACTTCTGTGTTCGAGATGGGAACAGGTGTGACCTCTTCGCTATTGCTACCAGACCTTCCTTAAAAATAAGGACAAGTTTTATTATATACATTTCCATATGAAAATGCAAGGTATTTTTTAGTTTATACCTTAAAAACTAAATAAAAGTAAATCAACACATCAATAAAGAAGTTTAGTTAAGTCCTCGATCTATTAGTATCCGTCAGCTACACGTGTCACCACGCTTCCACCTCGGACCTATCAACCTCATCGTCTCTGAGGGATCTTACTCA
>NZ_MTBQ01000011.1 GCF_002153375.1 Oceanobacillus rekensis | reverse complement strand
GTATGAACGACCGAACAAAGGAGAGGACCCATCATTCGGTCACTCATCAAGGGTATGAACGACCGAACAAAGGAGAGGACCCATCATTCGGTCACTCATCAAGGGTATGAACGACCGAACAAAGGAGGGGACCCATCATTCGGTCACTCATCAAGGGTATGAACGACCGAACAGAGAGGAGAAGCTCTTATTCGTTCTCAATACTAGTAGCGGTATGTTAATTTATGTGATTTTTAATGTTAAAAGCAATCACTATAAGGATTGGTATGCTATTTAACTTATTAATTCAGTTTTTCAACTTTAAATTGTTTCGCAATCGTAGATAAAGAACTTGAAATGTCTATAAGCTTTAATCCAATAGTATGCGTATTTTCCGTTTGCTTATATTGATGTTCACTGCTGATTAGCATTTCTTCTGAACTTGCTAAAGTTTCCTGAGAGATGGAAGCAAAATCTTCTGCTGAACGTTCGAGTTTAGGAAGCTCTTCTTTTAATTCCAGTAATTCTCCTTGTGTCTCTAAAAGCTGGTTATTCGTTCCGGTAATCTCCTGCATTAATATATCAAAGGATGCCTTAGAATCATTTGCCATCGTTAAATTAGAATTTGTCTTCTCATGCATTTGTTTAAATTCTATTGTTGCATGATTTGTTATTTCTTCCATATTTTCAATCGCAATCGTTATTTCATTTGCTGCTGCGTTCGACTGTTCTGCAAGCTTACCAACTTCATTGGCTACGACCGAAAATCCTTTCCCAGCCTCCCCGGCACGAGCCGCCTCGATGGACGCATTAAGTGATAACAGTTTGGTTTGTTTTGCAATGCCTTCAATTAATCCAACCAGCTTTGAGATTGATAAAGCATACTCGTTTACTTGTTGTATAGTTTTTGTTAAATGGTTGAAGTCTTTTTCAAATTCTTTAATGGTCGTGATTAAGTTTGTGATATTCTTTTCACCATTCGTTGCAGAAAGGCTCATACTTTTTGACTTTGCAAAGACATTATCCATATTTTTCATCATAATTTCCGTTTTGTTTTTCATAGCAAAGGAACTGGATACGCTATTTTCAGAACTGCTCGCAGTCTGTTCTGCACCCAGTTTAACGACATTAATCGCTTCGGTTAGATCATGGCTGGATTGAAGGGCGCTATCAGATGATAGCTTCAAATCTTCACCAGTTTGATCTAATTCAATCGTTGTATTGTTTAGCTCGTTCAACATTGTCCGCATTTGATGAATCATGGCATTATAGCTTTTATGTAGTGAAATAATTTCCGGCAAGGTAGTCTTAGGTTTAGGTGCCGGTTGTAAGTTTCCTTCACGCACCTGCCGCATCGTATTACGCAATATAGTGAGTGGCTTCGTTAATGTTCGCACGAATAAAGTAATCAAAATAGTAGAAATAACAATACTTGCGATAATAATGGAGATGATGAAATACCCCATACTTGTTATAGGTGCCATAAATGAATCGTTCGGAACAAGTAATACGTAGATACCACCAATTTCCTCCATTTGCTGGAAGGATATGGTATACGGTTCACCATTTATTTCTTTGGTGAATTGGCCATTCTCCTTCTCTGAAATTTCAGTTACCAACCGATCTGAAATGGTAGGTAAGGCATCTTCACTGGCTGTAAATGGAATTGCATTATTATCTGCTATGTAAAAGAATTGAGATTGAATTCCATCCTCTTCAAGCTCATTCTGCTGGGTGCGGATATTGGCATTAAGCTGTTGCATATAATAGTCGTAATCACTCACATATAGAAAGTGAAGATTTTCCGCTATGTATCCTATTAATTCTGTCTCTCGATTTAATCTATCTTCAACGGTGTTCATGGTTAAGTTTTTTGCCTGTATGTATGTAACTGTTCCGACCAAAACGATAGATATTACAATTAAAGATATAAAAAGAGTTAATAATCTATTACGTAAGGTAGCTTTTGAGATAGTATTCCTAAAAAGTTGTTTCATATATCAATTTACTCCTTCTTTATTATTAGTCTATTTGAACTACTCCTAATTAATTATAGCAGGGAAATATTAAGCTAATGTTAAGTTTTAAAGTGATATAAAACGACTTAATCTAGTTTTATATTGCCATTTGTACAATTTTCCATTTTCTTGGCATGATAAAAGGAGTATAATGATTAGATAATGCTTCATTATTAGGAGGAATAATGTGACTACTATTAACAAAGGTGCAAATAAATTCTATGTAGGAGAGAACATACAAAATCCATTAGCAGAGATTACATTTGTGGAATCTGGAGAAGAAAGATTAGTCATCGACCATACCTATGTATCAAGTGACCTTCGTGGCCAAGGTGTCGCGGGACAATTAGTAGAAAACGTAGTGCTATATGCTAGAGAAGAAGGAAAGAAAATCTTACCTCTATGTCCATATGCAAAAGAAAAAATTCAAAAAAATGAAGAATACCATGATGTTTTAAGTAAATAATAGTTTTGGACCTTTAATTCATATAGAAAGGTGCTGAGCGTATGTACCTTACTGTTCAGGAAACAGCAGAATATCTATCCATGGATGAAAAGAAAGTATCTGTTTTTGTACTACAGGGACGCATTCGTGCAATCCATGATGGTGAACAATACCTTATCAATCAGGAACAATTCACAACCCACTTCGAACAAGTTGAAAAATATCGATTGATGATTGATGAATACCTGAGCGTTCCAATCCCTGAGGATATCGATGTAAAGGACGAGGATTAGAATTCGATTTAGATTTGCATTTATAATATATACCATTTAATGTTAAGGTTGAGCTGTACGTTATTCGGCTTAGTCTTAACATTTTTTATTGAAGCTTAAGGAGCTAATCACTATGTCAAAAAACAAAATCTCAAATTATAGAAAAGAAGCAAAGTCACTAAACTATGAAGTAAAAGAACCTGCAGAGTTATTGGAATTTTTACTGAAGGTATTGTCCAATCGGAGCCGTAATTCTGTGAAGTCCATTTTGGCGAGGGGACAAGTAACGATTGATGACCATATTGAAACGAAGTATAATTACATGCTACGTCCCGGACAGACGGTTACGATTTTAAAGAATAAAGCCGCCATCAAACAAGACGTATTAATTGGTATGTCCATCCTTCATGAAGATGAGGATATTATTGTCATCAATAAGGAAGCAGGCTTGTTATCGATTGCAACCGAGAAAGAAAAGAAACAGACTGCACTTCATCAATTAATGGAATATGTTAAAAAAGAAGACCATGACAATAGAGTCTTTGTTGTTCATCGCTTGGATAAAGATACGTCCGGAGTAATGATGTTTGCCAAAAGTGAACAGGTGAAACGAAAAATGCAGGACAACTGGAAAGAGATTGTCAAAGAGCGTACGTATGCAGCACTAGTGGAAGGCCAAGTACCAAAAGAAAAAGGCTATATATCATCCTGGTTAAGGGAAAGCAAAACGCATTTGATGTATTCCAGCCAAACCGAAAATGATGGATTGCATGCAATCACACATTATAAACGGATCCAATCCAATGAAGATTTCTCTTTACTTGAAGTTCAACTGGAAACAGGACGCAAAAATCAAATTCGCGTTCATATGCAGGACCTTGGTTACCCTGTTGTAGGAGACAAGAAATATGGTTCCAAGCAGCGGAATGCAATCGGACGACTTGGTCTACATGCAAAAGTGTTATCTTTCAACCATCCAACAACAAACCAGCTCATGTTATTTAAAGCGGATGTACCACAATCATTTTTGGCTAAGTCGAGATAAAAATATGAAAAGGTGGACAGTCAATGCTGTCCACCTTTTACAATGGAGCTTTCTCCAAAACTCTTCCTTTTCTACCCTCTGTTGTTTCGGCATGTTTCAATGAACTAATAATTGCTTCTTCTGTCGATTCGACCACAGCCTGAAATAGTTGATTCATGACAGGATGATCATCGCGAACAAAGGTTAGAGTATCCACAACTGAATTGGAGTGATGAACATGCTTGTTTGCTGTAGAAAAGGCAATCGCAATATCGCCGCTGCCATGGTCGATATTGCTACCAGTTCGTGCCAGTCCTGCTGCACAACGCTTAGCGATACGATTTAATTGACGGTCGTAAAGCGGTGCATCGGTGGCAACTATCATCATGATGGAGCCATCAGGTGTATCTTGATTTTCCTTCTTCCAATCTGCAAATAATGCGTGATCACTTTTTCCGAAATTACTTAAAACAAGGCAACCAACCGTGTATTCCTTCTCCTCCGCTAGAACAACGCGAGAAGCAGTGCCAATTCCGCCTTTATACCCAAAACATTGCATCCCTTTTCCAGCACCAACAGCACCTTCTTCAACAGGATGGGTCGTGGCATTATGAATTGCTTCGATTGCATGATCAGGTGTTATCGCCTGGAGACGAATACTATTTAAAAAGCCATCATTACATTCACCGACAACAATATTAATCGTTCCAGTTGTATCTCCAATCTCTTCATTATGTTCCAGCATATATGTTAATGCACCTTGCTTAACAGAACCAACGCTGAATGTATTCGTTAACATAATCGGTGATTCTAATAATCCGAGTTCTTCTATTTGTACAAGTCCTGCTGTTTTACCGAACCCATTGATGACAGAACTTCCAACATGAAGCTTTTGCTTAAATAAATTTCCGGAATGAGGGAGAATAGCGGTTACTCCTGTACATATTGTATTTTCTTCATCGACTTTTTCGTATAATGTAACATGTCCTACTTTGACATCTTGGACATCGATCATACAATTATGTTTTCCTTTTTGTAATTTCATAGTAAACTCCTTTACGTGCAAAATAAGAATAGAATGGGCGATAACGTAATTTACGCATTGTCTAATTTAATTATAACAAATTTAGTATATGTTGAATGTAAAGATACAACTATGGAAAACTAAATATAATCAATTTCAGTGGAGGTTTCATATGAAGAAATTACTTTTTTTAACACTATTTATGGGTATATTTATTTCTGCAGCAGGTAGTGTTTTTGCGGCTGTAGAAGGGACAGAGATTGGCAATAAAGCACCAGATTTTGAATTGATAACAATGACAGGTGAAACGGTTAAGCTTTCGGATTACGAAGGCCAACGGGTCATGCTGAATTTTTGGGCTACCTGGTGTCCGCCATGCAGGGAAGAAATGCCAGATATGCAAAAATTCTACAAGGATAAGGATGCGGTTGTCCTTGCCATAAATATAACGAATATGGAGACAAGTAAAAATAAGGTGACGGAGTTCGCTGAAGAACTTGGATTAACGTTTCCCATTTTGATGGATGAAGTAGGAGAAGTTTCCACTTTGTACAGGATCAGTCCAATTCCAACAACGTATATGATTGATTCCAAAGGGGTAATCCGTCACAAGCAATATGGTGCATTAGATTATGAACAAATGGTTGCAGAATATGAAAAATTGGAATAACGTGAGATAAATGCATGTATTTTATTATAGATTATGTTATACTGTAAAAAAACTTAATACGCAATATTCCTTCGGGGTCGGGTGAAATTCCCAATCGGCGGTGATGAAGCATTGCTTCAAAGTCCGTGACCCGTGCGGTTTTTTAAACCAAGCGGTGGATCTGGTGAAACTCCAGAACCGACAGTTAAAGTCTGGATGAGAGAAGGGATTTTAGACATGTAACTTGATTTTAGCTGCTGTATTTTTGTACAACTTTGCAACTCTGCAATCGTGCAAGTACGTGGTAGTGTTATTTCAGGTACATGTATATTAAAATTCTAACTTAAAGCCTCTGAAGCCATTTCAGGGGCTTTTTCTAATGGACGTCCAGCTCCAGCACTTAAGCGTATTGGACTTCCCTCACCTCATGACGAGATAAGTCAACATCAGTTTACTTTCGTTCACTGTGTTTCCTTTATCTCCGCCGGAGGAATGTTCGACAAAACGACCACATCACGTGGCAGGTCTTTTGATGGGGCGAGTAATCGGAGTCCCAACGTCGAACCAAACCACGTCCTGTGGGGCGCAGTCCATACGTCGCTAACCTAGCTTTAAGCTTTTGATTACTCTGATAAAAGTCTAAATAGAAAAGGAAGATGTAAATGTTTACGGGGATTGTCGAGGAAATGGGAACAATAGAAAAGATGCAACAAGTATCTGAACAAGCTGTGCAGCTGACAATAAAAGCTGAAAAAGTAATTAAAGACGTGAATATTGGAGATAGCATTTCGGTAAACGGGATATGCTTAACGGTAACAACCTTTTCCAAGAATAATTTTCAAGTTGATGCGATGCCCGAAACAATCAAATCAACCTCATTACAAATGTTGAAGCCAGGATCAAAAGTGAATTTGGAACGAGCAATGGCTGCAAATGGAAGGTTTGGGGGTCATTTTGTTTCCGGCCATGTGGATGGTATAGGAGTAATTTTAGAAAAAAAGCAGCAGGAAAATGCGATATATTATGATATTCAGATTCCTGAAGAGCTGGCCCACTTTTTAATGCATAAAGGATCTATTACAGTTGATGGAACAAGTTTGACACTATTTGGCGTCAACAAGAATATTTTTACCATTTCATTGATACCACACACGGTCACTGAAACTGTTCTTGGTGGTAAAGGTAAGGGTGACATTGTAAATATTGAGTGTGACATGTTAGCAAAGTATGTTCAAAACATGCTTCATGGCCAGCAAACAGACCATGGTGAAAAAATAAACGAAAAATTTCTTGAAACGAATGGTTTCATGTAAATGGAGGTGGATGGCAAATGATTCATACAATCGACGATGCCATAACTGATTTGAAAGCCGGAAAAGCAGTTATTGTAGTAGATGATGAAAATAGAGAAAATGAAGGTGATTTTATAGCCCTCTCTGAAAAGGCAACACCTGAAGTTATTAATTTTATGATTACACATGGAAAAGGACTCGTCTGTACACCAATTCAAAAAAGCCTTGCTGAAAAAATCGGCCTTCCGATGATGGTTGATAACAGTACAGATCCACTTGGAACAGCGTTTACAGTGTCCATTGATCACATAAATACGACAACTGGAATTAGTGCAAAGGAAAGATCAGAAACAATAATAGCTTTAACAAGTCCAGGAACAGGTAAAGCCGACTTCAAACGCCCTGGACATGTATTTCCGCTTGTCGCAAAAGATGGCGGGGTACTGACTCGCCCAGGTCATACAGAGGCGGCAGTTGATTTAGCAATCTTAAGTGATGGATTTCCGTCAGGCGTTATTTGCGAAATTATTAATGAAGACGGAACGATGGCACGATTGCCGGAATTAAAAGAAATGGCAGAAAAATTTAATCTTAAATTAATTACAATTGCAGATTTAATTGCGTATCGAAAAAAACAAGAAAAACTAATTCATAGTAACTAAAAATATAACTTTTTGAGTAACTTTTAGAATGAGGAGATGGAATAAATGGGGAAAACATTTGTAGGAAATGTAGTAGGAACAGATTTAAAAATTGGAATTGTAGTGGCAAGGTTTAATGAATTCATTACAGGTAAATTACTGGATGGGGCACTGGATACATTGAAAAGACATGGTGTAGCAGAAGAAAATATCGACACTGCCTGGGTCCCAGGAGCATTTGAACTTCCGTTAATCGCAAATAAAATGGCATCTAACAATAAGTACGATGCTGTCATTACATTAGGCACAGTTATACGTGGATCAACTCCTCATTTCGACTATGTATGTAATGAAGCAGCAAAAGGAGTTTCCAATGCAGCAATGCAAACTGGAAAACCTGTCATTTTTGGCGTTTTAACTACGGAGACAATCGAACAAGCAATAGAGCGTGCGGGAACAAAAGCAGGCAATAAAGGTGCAGACTCAGCAGTAACTGCAATTGAAATGGCAAATATGATAAAAATGATTGAGAATTAGTAATGTAAGGTTTTTTTGCAGAAATTGTTGCTATCTGTAACGTAGCCCTAGCTGAGATAAACTGAGAACTAAGGTAAGCAACTTTTGCGACCGTTCTGGGAAATATACTTCGCGCACCTTAGGGCGGCTGGAGTCTACGTATATTTCCCAGTCCGGAGCTATCCCGGACGGCGGAAAAGCACTTACTTAAATTTACCAACTAGCAGTTACTTCGTATTTTATAGAAACTACTGAAGGTTAAAGGAGCAAAAAAAATTTTCGGAGGGACGAGTATCGAAGTCCCAAAGTTTACGTAAAGATCCTAATATAAATAGAGTCGGGAAGTGAACCATGCTTCCCGGCTTTTTATATGGAAAATTATTTGACATTAAGATAAACTGTAAGGTAGGGAATTTTTTGGAGCGGAGGGGATTACAATCAAACTTTTACTTGCACAACTAGGTATTGTGGCAATGGTGTGGCTGGGGATGTTATCTTTCTTTTCAGAGATGAATGATGTAAGTAAAATAATTTTCTATATCGTTACATCATGGCTGTTATTTTTAATTGTTATTGTTGTTAAGGCACTAATAAAAAATCGATCGGGTAAAAAGAATTAATGAAAAATTTAGCGTGAGGAAGGTTTAATGATGCTTACAATTGAAAATTTATATAAATCGTACGGTGAGAAAATCCTTTTTAATCATGTAACCTGTACCATTGCAGGAAAGGAGAGAATTGGTTTAATCGGTGTAAATGGAACCGGGAAATCAAGCTTCCTAAAAGTTATCTCAGGATTGGAATCACCAGAGCAGGGCGTAATTAAACATCCAAAAGATTATCATATCGAGTACCTGGCACAAGAGCCTGTGTTAGATCCCGACTTAACGGTTATCGAGCAAATTTATTATGGAGATTCGGCAATTATGAAACTGATGCGTGCCTATGAAGCGGCATTACTTAAACTTCAGGAAGATGCCGAAAATCCCGATTATCAAGCTCGGTTGATGAAGTTGCAGCAGAAAATGGATGCGGAAGAAGCCTGGGAGGCGAATACTGCGGCGAAAACAGTGCTGACTAAACTTGGTATTACAGGTTTTGGGAAAAGGATTACTGAACTTTCTGGTGGGCAGAAGAAGAGGGTTGCGATTGCCAAGGCCCTGATTCAGCCCGCAGATCTTTTAATTCTGGATGAGCCGACAAACCACTTGGATAATGAAACAGTTGAATGGCTGGAAAAATATTTGCAATCCTATAAAGGTTCACTGCTTTTGGTAACTCATGATCGCTATTTCCTTAACCGTGTTACCAATCGAATCTATGAGCTTGATAAGGGGAACTTGTATATATATGAAGGAAATTACGAAATCTTTCTCGAGAAAAAAGCGGAAAGAGAAGCACTGGAAGTTAGCAGTGAACAAAAACATCGAAATACATTAAAACGGGAACTAGCTTGGCTTAGACGTGGTGCAAAAGCAAGATCAACCAAACAAAAGGCAAGAATTGATCGTGTGGATGAAATGAAAAAGGAGTCCTTCGATACGAAAAACGAATCGCTTGATTTTCAAGTCGGATCCACTAGACTAGGTAAAAAAGTTATCGAGCTTACAAATGTAAATAAATCGTATGATGAAAACGTTCTTCTCGATGATTTCAGCCATTTGGTTGTTCCTGATGAACGACTTGGAATTATTGGTGCCAATGGTTCAGGAAAAACTACTTTGTTGAATATAATGGCAAAACGTATGGAGCCGGACGATGGTGTATTGGAAATAGGGGAGACCGTAAAGATCGGCTATTACACACAAGGTGATGAAGAACTGGACTCAAATATGCGCATTATTGACTATATTAAAGAAGTAGCAGAAGTTATTCATACAAAGGATGGTCAAGTTATCACAGCTGAGCAAATGCTGGAGCGATTCCTGTTTTCCCGTGCCGAACAATGGACATATATCCGAAAGCTTTCTGGTGGAGAGAGGCGAAGACTATATTTACTGAAAGTATTAATGACCGAACCGAATGTACTCTTCCTTGATGAGCCAACCAATGATTTGGATACACAAACATTAAGTGTACTCGAGGAATACTTGGATCACTTTCCAGGCGTTGTGATTACGGTTTCCCATGATCGTTACTTTTTGGATCGTGTCGTAGACCGCCTGCTTGTCTTTACCGGTCAAGGTAAAACAAATCTTTTCTTCGGTAATTACAGTGAATACTTGGAAAAACGGCAGCAAAGTGAAAGTAGTCAGGCAAAGGTTAAATCAGAAAAATCCTCGGAAAGACCGAAGAAACAAAAGAAAAAGCTTTCTTATAACGATCAGCGCGAATGGGAAAATATCGAAGAGCAAATCATGGAACTGGAAGAACAAGTAGAAGAGCTAGGGCAACAAATTATTGACGCTGGCAGTGATTCTGAACAGGTACAAAAGTATTTCACAAAACAGCAGGAAACAGAAGCGGCATTAGAAGCGAAGATGGAACGATGGGAAGAGCTTTCACTATTAGTTGAAGAATTAGAGAAAAATTGACCCTTTATTTTGAATGCGATATGTAAATAATATTGAAAAAAGAAGAAACCACACAGATATTCGTAAACGAATATCTGTGTGGTTTTTTAATAATCGCATTTTCGTTATATTTGCGACTACCCAATCATTTAGAAAACAGCCTAAGTAATTTATAGATGATGTAATAATTAAGTGATTGTAACAATAGATCAACAAAGAAACATTTATATACATTGGAGAACTGATTTTTTAAAACGGAGTTGAATTTTAATGAGCCTATAAAATGATAATTGTGGAGTCTTCACAGGATACGTAAGAGATGATGGAATAGAAAATGGGAAGCGCATAGTTGGTTACTATGTGCTTCCCATTCATTTTAATTTCAAGCTTTTACTATTTTAAAAATCTAATTTAATCCTTCAATCTCTAGCATTTCGACAATTGCTGTTCCATTATCCAATACGTTAACATCAAATTGTACGGTATCACCCTGCTGCAGAAATACAGCTAAAGGTGCTTTTGAGGAGTTTAACGTATAAATGGTTTGGTCACCTGCTAGTAAGAATTGAATTAATTGACCAGTTTCCTGATTTGTTATGACAACACGGCTAATATTCCCATTGCGTTTTTCAAGTCCAGCTGTTTCGCCTGTCGATTCCACATTACTTGGGTCTTGTGCTAATGCTAGACGATAAGCATCAAGTGTCTGTCTTGCTGTATCACCAAAAACGACAAAATCAGAATCAGCAGCTTTAATATATGCATAATGTTTGAACAATCCATTTGGATCCAATACGTTGACTACCCAAGTTGGATTCCCGTCGATATTATATAAAATTGGCATGGAACCGGTCCAGTTTTTCTCAGGAAATTCCTTATTGACGATTTCTCTGGCACCTTTACTATCCATAATTCCATTATTTTGTGCACCATTATAATAAACTAATTCTCCCGTACGAGCATTGACCAATGTATACCCCAGTGCAGAATCAATATTTTCCTTTGGTGAGGACATATCAGTAAAGTAATGCATATTACCACTCTCATCAAAAATAGGTGTTACATTACTTTCCGTACCTGATTCATTCGGTATTTTTACATCTTTTTTCCCGAATAAGGAATTAAGCCAACCATGGACATAACGTCCGAAATATTCGTTTTCGTCTGAAGCCATTTCTGAGCTGATCGAGCCATCAACGAATTCAGGTGCTTCCGCTGTATCATACAAATTAACGTCACTTGTTACTGGGTCAACAACTGCAACATTTAATTTTGACATATCCGGCTTATTTGTTAAGCCAATTGGTTTATACAGTGTTTGAACATACCATGGCTTTCCATCTTCGTCTATTTCAATTTGAGCTTCCCCACTTTGAATATAGTTCGGATATGAACCATAAATTGTACGTTCAATATTATGATTGAAGAAACTTGAATTGGTATACCTCATCTTACTTTCAATAAACTCAGGGCCTGCATTGATATCTGTAGCAGAAATCATAAAATAACCTTCTGTTTCCTTTCCACGGAAATAGCGCCAGAAATCGGTGAATTCAACCGGTGCAATAAATACAATCTCATCACCGACCTTCTGTACTTGAAGCTTTCCTAAATCATAGAATTGAGTATTGGGTACAACACTCATCGCTTTTTGAACTTTATTTCTCGCAGACTCTGGCGATACAACAATCGGAGTTGCATCCTTGTCCAACGGTTTTGCTTCTTCCGTATCCTGTTTAGAGATGGATTCGTAAGTATCATCTAAAGCAAAGATACCCATAATAAAAAATGCAGCTACAGCAATAACCACTGCGGCAATAATACCTACGGATACGGAATCAAATTGTCTGCTGGACTTTGTGAATGGCTTGCTCATCGTTACACCATACAATGCAAGAACACCAACAAGCGCCACAATTAAGTTGGCTATGGTCATATTTGGAATAGTAATTGCTGGCATTACAATATATACAATAATGGCGGTCACTATAAATAGTGTGATAAAGATTAGTCCAATAGCTTTAATCGTTGTTTTCCGTTGAAAGCTATTTTTGAAAATAAAATACACCGCAATAATAAAAAATAGAATAAAAGAGAGAATTGATGTTATTAAAATTCCTGTCATATACACAGCTCCTAATTTAGTTTCTAACTATAATACGGTTAAAAGACCTAAATAGTTTCAAAAAGATTCAATTTCATTTAATTTCCAGTAGATTTCATATAGAATGGGCTTAAATAAAGTGAAACAGGAGATTTTATCCAATCACCTGTGGGAAAAATTTCGGCGACAGCTCTGGGAAATACACTGCGCGCATCCTAAGGCGGCTGGTGAGCCCCTTCATGCTGACGCATTTCAGGGTCTCACCTATGCGGCTCTTCCCGTATCAGTCTCCGTGTATTTCCCGGAGCTATTTAGAAGTTGCTTACAATTACTACACTTGCAATAGCTAAAATAGGAACATACAACTTCACCAGTCCGGAGTGATCCGGGACAGCGGCAAAAGTACACGTATTTGGAAATCAGCCAGTTAAATCAATTTTATAATTTAGTGGATAGGATCTAACAAGGATAGAAGTTACTTTGCAGCAGTTTATCTCAATTACGGGAAGATAATGCTTTCAGTGAACGTGAACGCCCTTTCAATGAATTAATTGCTGCCAAATCCGTCAAACTTCCCCAGTGATTTAAAAATCTATGTTTAAAGTCTGCAATTCAAGGAAATATAAGGTTGAACTGTATTTATTATTTAAAAAAGTTATAATGAACACAAGGATTTTTCTAGGAGGAAACAAAATGAAGCTATATCAAGTTAGAAAAGGTCAATTTGTCTTTTACCAGAATGAACTTCACAAAGTGTATTCCGTAAAAGCAATGTTTAAAAAATCAGTTCACATGTACCGCTTAAAAGACATGAAGCAAGTACTGACACAAGCTTCAGAAATTGAATTCTATAAACCGAAACACAATGACACATTTATTTTTTACGGAAAACGCTATACTATTGATCAAAATGCAAAGCCAAATCCTGGAGATTATATACTTATTGTTAAACCTGCACCTGATTTCCTTGATCATTATTCACTAAATGAAATTGAAAAAGTAGAAAGTATTGAGGATGGAAATGTGATTACAACCCGTGACAATGGTGTAAAGCATAATGAATATGTTGTTCTCGTACCAGGTAGACAGGATGCAAGTCAGGAAATAGCTTATTTTGATAAAAACCTAGTACCGGAGGAACAGCAATTTCAGGATGAGTCAATCAGTTATCTTGCAGAGACAGATGATGCATTGAAACCGGCTGTTGGTGATATTTATCTGGATGTAGAGAATAATACGAAAGCAATGGTTGTAGCGATGACAGATAATGAGATTTTCTTTGGACATGGTGTGCGCGTACATGTTGCAGAGTTGTTAAACGAGTCGAATTTCGAACTTGTTTATCAATTTGAAGGGGATTGATGGTTGTATAAAGAAACCCGGGTTCATAATTTACGGGTTCCGTCATAGGTAAGAAAATACAATTTAACAGTAGACTATAGGGATGTAAATCATAACTGATTTAATATCCCTATTTTTGTTGTGGAATAAAGTAAACGAAGAATGCTTTTCATCTTACTACTTAAAAAAGAAGTATTCTTATTTTGTAAACAAGGGAATCAATATAGGCTTTATTTCATACTATATTTGGGAGGTGAAGAAATGGCAAGAGTAGCTTACCGAAGTGCAGACGTTGACTTAATGGCAAGGATGATGCGAGCAGAAGCTGAAGGCGAAGGTAAACAAGGAATGCTCTATGTTGGCAATGTAATTGTTAACCGCGCTGTAGCAGATTGTACTGACTTTAATGATATAAGAACAATTGAAGATGTCATTTTTCAAGTACAAGGAGGCAATTTCTCTTTTGAGGCTGTTCAAAAAGGCAATGTATTTTATCAAAGACCAAGGGAATCTGAAAGAAGATTAGCTAGGCAGAATTTAGAATATTGGAGAAATCATCCAGCAAAATATGCTCTTTGGTACTTTAATCCATACGGTCCGTGTCCTCCAACATGGTATGACCAACCTTTTACTGGCCAATATAAACTACATTGTTTTTATGAACCATTGCCTGGAACATGTGAGAGTGTTTATATCGGATAAAGGGTTAAAAATTATTGGAAGAAGACGAAAAATCTAACAAAAAATAAATGGTAATTAAATGGGGTCCCCTTGAAGAAGCAAATAAGGCGCAATGAGAATGGTGTCCAGCAGGTTACACAGTTTCCAGACTAACTTTTAAACATACAACACCGACCTTGGTAAACCACATTTATTTGCTTCATACAAACGAAAAGAGCCTTAAAGGGCTCTTTTCGTTATTTATTATTCAATTCATCTTGCGCCTTATAACCAACAACATTAATTGGGTCTTTGGAGCTGGAATATACCGGTGAATAACCGAGTTCCAGTTCGGGGAGGTCTGTAACCGTTAGTTTCCCTTTAATAGCAGTAGCAAGGACAGCCATACGCTTATCGACACCCTCATAGCCAATAACATTAGCCCCGTATAATAAACCGCTATCCCCATTGAAAAACACTTTTATCCAAATTTTCTTTGACCCTGGATAATAAGCAGCATGTGAATAGGTTGATAGAAGGGTATGCTTGAATAATATTCCCTCATCTTTTAAAGAATTACTGTTATGGCCTGTTGCTGCTACTGTTAAATCAAATATTTTTAAAATCGATGACCCGAGATTACCTTGATAGGGGACAGGATTACCAAACAAATGACTAGAAATAATATATGCTTGTCGATGGGCTGGCCATGCAAGTGCGATTCTTTTCGGTGATCCAGTCAGGAAATCTCTAACTTCAACAGCATCACCAAGTGCATAGATATCAGGATCTGTTGTTTGCATATATTCATTGACAGCAATTGCGCCTGTAGTACCAAGTTCTAGGGAAGCGTCCGTCGCCAATTTTGTGTTCGGTGTTATGCCGATGGCGAGAATCGTCATATCGGTTTCTATTTGTTTCCCGCTGTCTAATATCAATGTTTTTCCATCATGATCAAAGCCCTCTAATCCATCATTTAAGATGACATCGACACCCTTTTCTTTCAAGTGATTCTCGATAACTTCAGCCATGTCCTCATCGACATTTTTAATCACCTGTTGAGAGCGGTCTACAATCGTACATTTTAATCCTAGCTGATGTAGGTTTTCAAGCATTTCCAGACCGATAAAGCCTGCTCCTATAATGGTTGTATTGGTTGGTTTAGCTTGCTTAATAAATGCATTAATCTGGTCCATATCTTCAATTGTACGCAATGTAAACGTACGGCTATTATCTATTCCTTTCACATTAGGTGCAATGGGACTTGCCCCGGGAGATAGGATTAACTTGTCAAAGGATTCCTCATTAACGGTTCCATCCACCATATATTGGATCGTCTTTTTGGAACGATTAATGGAGATAACTTCTGAGTTTGTATGGATATGGACATCATACTTATCCGAGAATTTTCGGGTCGGATATAATAATGTATCTCGTTCTTCCACCGTACCACCGATATGATATGGCATGCCACAATTGGCAAAGGAAATATATCCACATTTATCAAATAGCAGGATTTCGGAATCCTTATCCATTCTGCGTAATTGGGCCGCAACCGTTGCACCGCCACCAACACCGCCAACGATAATAATTTTCTGTGACATTAAATTCTCTCCTTTGGTTACCCTAGCATTCATTAGAACCTCTTTATATTACATTCGAGGTTGAAACTTGGAAGGGGTATGAAGAATAAAGATATTTACACTTATAATACCCCTAAAGTACTGAGAAAAACGATTATTATTGTAACTGGAACTACCCATCGTATTAGTTGAAACCATATTTGATACGGACTGTGGGACAAATTATTACCATATGAAAATTCCTGTTTAATGAGTGTCTGATCCATTTTATGCCCAATAAATAAAGCAATGAACAAACAGCCTAAAGGAAGCATAATATTACTTACTAAAAAGTCACTCGCATCGAAAACAGTCAAACCAAAAATCTTAAAATCAGCAAGTATGTTGGAAGATAATGCAGCGGGAATTCCTGCAATGAATACGACAATTCCAGTAATTAGGGAAACCCTCTTGCGTGATCTTTCTTTCTTCTCAGTAAAAGCAGCGGTAATGATTTCGAGCATACTGAAAGAAGATGTCATGACTGCAAATAGAAATAACAATAAAAATAAACTTAAGAAAACCTCTCCAAACGGCATTTGAGCAAAGGCTTCAGGAAGCACAATAAACAGCAGTCCTGGACCTTCCGTTGGCTCTAATCCAAAAGCAAATACAACGGGAAAAACCGCCAATCCAGCAAGCAAGGATACAAAAATATTCATAACGCCAACAGATCCGGCAGCAGCAGGCAAACTGACATCTTTTTTCAAATAAGAACTGTAGGTAACCATCACAGATATACCTACTGCAAGTGAAAAGAATGCCTGTCCAAGTGCATACAGTACATTTTCTGCCGTTAGCTTGGAGAAATCAGGTTGCAGGAAAAAGCGAACCCCATCCATCGCACCTTCAAAGGTCAGCGAACGGATAACAATAATAATAAAAAAGATAAATAATAAAGGCATCAAAAGTTTACTTGATTTTTCGATTCCATCTTTGATGCCAAATGAAACAATAATGATATTGATGAGCACGAATAAAGCTAAGCCCAAAATAGTTAACAGTGGGTTTCCGGTAATTGTTGCAAATAACTCTGGATAGTTAGCGTTGTCCTGGATAATCATTCCCGGAATTGACATGGCACTGTAGATTAGAACCCAGCCACCTACAACACTGTAAAACGACATAAGAATGAAAGCACCTATGACACCCCAATGTCCGATAAAGGACCAAGGTGTTTTAGGTGCCAAGGATTGATAGGCACTGACAGCTTCTTTTTGCGCACCTCTCCCAATGATGAATTCGGCTATTACTAGGGGGAGCCCAATTAGAATCGTAAAAGCAATAAATAAAAGGAAAAATGCCCCACCACCATTCATACCTGTCATGTAAGGGAATTTCCATATTGCACCGAGGCCGATGGCTGCACCGGCGGACGATAATATAAAGCCGAGCTTTGTCGACCATTGTTCTTTTTTCTTATCCATATGATGTTAATTCCTTTCATTTTGTAAAAATTATCTTCAAGTATATCACATACATGTAGCACATTAAATTTCTGCCATGCAGTATGAATTTATACCCCGCTATATAAAATATCATTGTTTTGGTCATTGGGTAAAATAAAGTTCATATATTTATAAGATAAGTGGCATTTAATGTACATCTGTTACAGGAGGGATATGGATGGCGGCATTACGATTGGAAGTTCAGAAACTTAAAAACTATATTAATGGAAAATGGTTGGATGTAAAGGAATCGCAAGCGGTAATCAATCCTGCAACGGGAATGGAAATCGTTCAAGTACCATTATCAGCAGCAGGAGCGGTAAATACAGCCGTAAAGGCAGCTAAGAAAGCGCAGAAAGAGTGGGCTCTTATTCCTGCACCACAACGGGCGGAAGTATTATACCGGATTGGTTATCTGATGAAAGAACGGAAAGAAAGACTTGCTCAATTTTTGACGATGGAAAATGGCAAAGTAATCGAAGAGGCACGTGGTGAAGTACAAGAGGGAATTGATATGGCTTTTTATATGGCTGGAGAGGGGCGTCGTTTGTTCGGGCAGACAACTCCAACAGAGCTAAAGGACAAATTTGCAATGACACAGCGCAGCCCTGTAGGTGTTGTCGGAATTATTACGCCTTGGAACTTTCCGATTGCGATTGCGACGTGGAAATCATTCCCGGCAATTGTTGCAGGGAATGCTGTCATTTGGAAGCCGGCAACCGAAACACCGATCATGGCATATGAACTTGCAAAAATCGCTGAAGAAGCAGGACTTCCTGATGGGATTTTAAATGTTGTCTTTGGTGCAGGATCTGTTATTGGTGACGCAATGGTTCATCATGAAGACATTCGGGTTATTTCGTTTACAGGCTCAAATGATACTGGTAGAAATATTGCGAGCGCTTGTGGAAAGCAATTGAAGAAGGTTTCTTTAGAAATGGGTGGTAAGAATGCAGTCATTGTTATGGATGATGCTGATTTAGATCTTGCAACGGAAGGGATTATTTGGAGTGCTTTCGGTACAAGTGGGCAACGTTGTACTGCATGCAGTCGTGTCATTGTTCATGAGAAAGTAAAGCAGGCCCTTGAGGAAAGGTTACTTGCTGCGATGCAACATCTGTCCATAGGTAATGGGTTGGATGAGTCGATAAAAATAGGACCGATTATTAACCAATCCGGATTAGATAAGATAAAAAAGTACATTGAAATTGGAAAAGATGAGGGTGCAAACTTACTCGCTGGAGGCTATGAACTTACAAAAGAACATCAAAAAGGCTATTATTTTACACCAACATTATTTACAGATGTTAGTGCAGATATGCGTATTGCCCAGGAGGAAATCTTTGGTCCAGTTGTTTCAATCATATCTGTGAAAAGTCTTGAAGAAGCGGTTGAGGTTAATAATGGGGTAACATACGGTTTATCGAGTTCGATCTTTACCAACGATGTAGGTCGTGTATTTAAAGCCCAACGTGATCTTGATACAGGAATTGTTTATGTGAATGCAGGGACAACGGGTGCAGAGATTCATTTGCCATTTGGTGGCACAAAAGGTACCGGTAATGGCCATCGGGATTCAGGTGTTCAAGCATTGGATGTATTTACAGAATGGAAAGCAATCTATGTGGATTACAGCGGAAAACTGCAGCGTGCACAAATTGATGTAGAATCATAAGTTATTATAAGTGCGTGTTCAAAAGGACTCGTAGTGTCACTATTACTGGACTTTTTGAACATCCTTTATAATTGTGATTCTAAAAAACTGCAGGGAGTGAACCATATGAAAATAGGTATCCTCGGTTCAGGCTTAATGGGAAAGGAAGCTGCACGTGATTTGGCAGCGAGTGCAGATGTGATAACAGTAGGACTTGCAGACATTGATATAAATCGTGCGCAAGTCGTCTGTGATCAGCTGAAATCACCGAAGATAAAGGCATTTCAAGTCAATGCAGCAAACCGGGAAGAACTCGCAGATTATATGAAACAATTTGATGTCGTTATTAATGCATTATTTTATTCATTTAATGAAATCATAGCAAAAACTGCAATTGAGGTCGGTGTATCCTCTGTAGATCTTGGTGGACATATTGGCCATGTAACAGATAAAGTCCTTACAATGAATGAAGCTGCAAAGAAAGCAGCAGTTACCATCATACCGGATCTTGGAGTAGCTCCGGGAATGATTAATATTTTATCGGGTTTTGGTGCGAGTAAATTGGATACGGTTAAATCGATAAAATTATATGTTGGAGGTATCCCGGTGAAGCCAGAACCACCAATTGAATATAATCATGTTTTCTCTATGGAAGGAGTTTTTGATCATTATACAGATCCATCGCTAATCATCCGCAATGGAATCAAACAGGAAATCCCATCACTTAGTGAGGTCGAACAAATTTACTTCGACAAGTTTGGTACCTTAGAGGCCTTCCATACCTCAGGTGGTACCTCCACACTTTCACTCTCATATCCCAATGTCGAGACGTTGGAATATAAAACCATTCGCTACCCCGGCCACGCTGAAAAGTTTAAACTGCTCGTTGACTTAAATCTGACAAGAAATAATTATAAGGTAGAAGTAAACGGGGAAATGATCAGTCCAAGAGAAGTGTTTTTAAAAGTATTGGATCCTATCGTCGAATTAGGAGAAAAAGATGATGCGGTATTACTAAGGGTAATTGTTTCAGGTATAAAGAATAGGTCATATGCTTCCTATGAATATGAAATGACAACATATAAGGACAGGGAAACGAAAGTGACTGCAATGGCACGTGCAACAGCCAATACCGTTTCAGTTGTCGCGCAAATGATTGGAAGAGACAAGATTGGAACAAAAGGTGTTCAACCACCAGAAAAGATGGTTCCCGGAAAGTTGTATATAGAGGAAATGAAGAAGCGAGGGGTACGAATAATAGAGTCGGAGCAAATTAGAAAAATAGGCCCTGTATACAGAGGGTTAAAGTAAAAGTAATCCTTATTATGGAAGAAATATAAGAAGAGCAAAAAATCCCACCCTTAAGTAGTTAAAGGTGGGATTTTTTCATCATGTTTAAATATGACTACGTATTATTTTGCTGCTTTCTGTAACTTCCCTATCATTTTAAGTGCCCGGCCAGTTCCGATTGCTACAGACTCAAGCGGATTTGGTGCCATATGCACCGGCACACTGATTTCTTCTGCAAGCCATTCCTGCATACCATTTAAAAGGGATCCTCCACCGCTAAGAACGATACCGTTATCAACAATGTCTCCACTTAACTCTGGTGGGCACTCTTCCAATGTGGCACGAATGGTCTCCAAGATTTGGTCAAGTGATTCTTTAATAGCGTTATAGATTTCAGTTGACGTGATTTCCATTGTTTTTGGTAAACCGGTAACCATATCACGGCCACGGATATCCATCATTTTTTCTTTGTGAGTCGGAGTCGCATAACCGACTTCCATTTTAATATTTTCAGCTGTACGCTCACCAATTAGAATATTGTATTTCTTGCGGATATGCTGAATGATTTCTTCATCCATTTTATCTCCAGCAGTACGAACGGAATTACAAGATACAATTCCGCCAAATGAAATGATACCTACTTCAGAAGTTCCTCCACCAATGTCAACGACTACGTTGGCAATCGGTTCATCAACCGGAAGATCTGCGCCAATTGCAGCTGCAACAGGTTCTTCGATTAGATGAACTAGTTTTGCTCCATAGCTTGTTACAGCATTGTGAATGGCACGTCGTTCAACAGTCGTGCTCCCTGAAGGGGTACAGACAACTACAGTTGGTTTACGCATGGACATGCCAAGCTTTTTACTTACTTTCTTTAATAGTTCTTTCAACAATTGTGCTGTCACATCGTAATCAGCAATAACTCCATCTTTTAATGGACGTATAGGTACGATGTTTTTAGGTGTTTTACCGACCATTTCTTTTGCTTCTATACCAACAGCCACAACTTGCTTCGTATTAATATCAATAGCCACTACGGATGGCTCATTTAAAACAACGCCTTTTGTTTTTGAATAGACAAGAATGTTTGCCGTACCCAAGTCAATTCCAATTTCTGCATTTGAAAACATGCTATGTTCCTCCAATGATGACAGATTATTTTTGTGCAACTTTTATAGTTATTTTAATATGAAATTTCAATTTTAATAGATAGACTAATAAAGTTTGCTAAATTTCGCTAATATTATAGAACGTTACTCTTAAAATTAAAACATCTTGGGGTAGAAAATCAAGTAACATTTTCATTACAAATTGTTGCAGGTTGTAATATCATAGGCTTTTTAAAAAGTTGTCAATCCTAATTTTATAGTAAAAATTTCCTGCAGATTGAAGTTTTACCATTCCAAGCCATTTTTAAAAAGCTATCCTTTCTATGTAAAACAAGGGTTTGAGAGTGATAGAAAAATAGATTCCATAGGCGTGGAAATTCCTCCCACAAATATTACAAAAAAGCTATGCTATGATGATTTTGCACAAGAAAGCAAACCAAAAAAACAAAAGGAGCGTGCATCTAGATGTTTAAAAAAGTAGGAATCGTTACTGCATTATCTGCAACATTATTATTTGGTGGAGCATTTTCATCGAATGCGGAGGCATCAGCAAATCCAAATCAGTCCGTTGATCTTTCATATAAAGTACTTTATTCTGTGAATGGACAATCGGGTGCTGTTTCAGGGAATGATATGCAAGGTCTTTTAGACAAAGTATCTAATAGATTTGATATTAACTGGAGCAACATCGATTGGGATTCCCTTCAAGTAACAGAGAAGGAAGAAAAAGCACAACCTGAGAAACAAGAAGAATCAACGAAAGAAGAACCTAGTAAAGAAAAGCCTGTTGAAAAGAAACCAGTTCAAAATGAACAACCAAAGGCTGAACAACCAAAAGAAGAAAAACCTGTAGCAGAAGCACCGGTTAAAGAAGCACCAGTTAAAGAAGAGCCTGTCAAAGAAGAACCAGCGAAAGAAGAACCAGTAAAACAGGAACAACCGGCAGCACCAGTACAACAACCAGTTCAGCAAGAAGAACAACCTGAACAAAAGCAAGAACAATCACAACAATTAAGTCAATTTGAACAAGAAGTAGTTGAATTAACTAACCAAGAAAGAGCAAAACAAGGTTTATCAGCATTGCAAATTGATACAGAATTAAGTAAAGTAGCACGTGAAAAGTCTCGTGATATGGCAGTAAATAACTATTTTGCTCATAATAGCCCAACTTACGGATCACCTTTTGATATGATGAAGAGCTTTGGCGTTTCATACAAAACTGCTGGTGAGAACATTGCACAAGGACAACGTACACCTGCAGAAGTTGTAGATGCTTGGATGAACAGTGAAGGACACCGTGCAAATATTTTAAATGGTGACTACACACATATCGGAGTAGGGTATGTTGAAGATGGTAACCATTGGACACAACAATTTATCGGAAAATAATATATTTCAGGGAAAAGACTGGCTCATGAGCCGGTCTTTTTTATTGTGTGCCACATTTTAAGTTTTCAATAGTATAATAGGTTTGACCTGAATACTGGAGGAATTTGTGGTATCTTGGATAACCGATTGGATTTATTGCAAAAAAGGAAGTAAATAAAATCGCGATTGTACTTGTATCGATTGATGGAACCTATCAAAAGGCGAAGATTTCTATCGTTATATACGTTCCATTTTATTGGGAAACTTATAAAGATATGAAAAGCGGTGAATTGGCTGGCACCGTGCAAAATATCATTCAAAACAGTTTGTAGAGAAAAGCTGTTGATGCGTACATACAAGCATAATATATATATAAATTAACATTCCAATCATTGTTCTTTCGGTATACTGATAATAGATAAGTTAAAAGGTGGTTTTTTAATGAATTATATTATTAGTTTTATTATAGCGATTTTGCTAACAGCTCTATCATACTTTTTTGGTAGTCGTTTCATTACCAATGGTATAGCAATCTGGCAAGCTCTCATAATTGGGATTTCCGTAGTTTCATTAGGTGCTATTACTGAGGCGCTTAGAGCACCTGTATGGTTAATTGTACTAATACCTTTTCCAGTCGGAATGTTATTGCTCTTTCTGTTTTTAAATAAACCACTACATACTTGGTTATTTACTTATTTGACAATATTAGTTTTGTACACAGTAATACATATGATAGCAAGCTATTTTTTCCATTTTCATTCTTTAATCCCTGCTTGGAAATTATCTTAAACAGTTAAAGAAGAACAAATTAGTTCAATGAATATCGAGGTGTTATTTAATGAGACCTAATCTCAATCAAGAAATTAATAGTAAGGATTTTAACGATTATTATTGGTTGAAAGAAGAATTGCAATTATTTTGCAGGGAAAATGGAATAAGTGCTTCTGGATCAAAAGTTGAGATATCTGCTCGAATCGAAACATTTCTTCGGACGGGAAAAATAATAGAACCTAGTAAAAAACCAAAGGTAAAAAGGAAGGCAGAACCTCAAGCTAAATTAAGTCTTGACACAGTCATTACGGAAGACCATCGATGCAGCCAAGAGGTAAGATACTTTTTCAACACAATGATCCCTAATTTTCATTTCTCCACCTATATCCAAAACTACTTTAAAAACAACAATGGGAAGACATATCGTGAGGTTGTAGATGCCTGGTATGAGGAAATCGAACGAAAGAAAGATCCTTCCTACAAGAAAGAAATCTCTCCTCAATTTGAATATAATCAATTCTTTCGTGACTTTTTCGCTGATCTGAATAATAAAGGGAAAAGTCGCAAAGAAGCGATTGAAGCCTGGAACGCCATCAAAAAACTTCCAGGAAGTAATAAATATAACTCACAAGTAGACTTTTAATCACCACTGCTATAATTCAATTTGGAGACCGCAAATACGGAGGCCTAACTTTATTTTTTAATAAAGTTAATATGAAAGCAAGGAGTGAGTCAATAATGAATAACATAAACATATTATTTCATAATCGATTAGGTATCCCATATAACGAGAAAATTACTTTCGAAAATCTACATATTATTCTTGAAAAAACAGCGAAAACGATCCCGTTTGAAAATTTATCGATTATAGGTGAAAAGACAACTGAAATTACAGAAGACAATTTAGTACATAAAATACTACAACAAAATGAAGGCGGATTATGCTATGAATTGAATACAATTCTCAACTTATTTTTGGTTGAAAATGGTTTTAACGCAGTACTAATCCGAGGTGTAGTATATGATCAAATGAATCAGAAATGGAGTACGACTGGAAAAACGCATGTAGCTAATCTCATTAGACATCATGAGCAACAATATTTAGTTGATACAGGCTTTGGCGGCAACTTGCCATTAAGGCCTGTTCCAATAAATGGAGAAATAGTAGCTTCAAATAATGGTGAATTTCGAGTGGATCGAATAGAAAGTGAACATGGGGACTATATATTTTATATGAAATTAAAGTACAAGGATAAAGATTGGAAAATAGGTTATGCACTTGATTCTAAGGATGTAATTAGGACGTTACCTGAATTAAATGACGTGCAAAAAACCATAAGGGAACATCCAGATTCGGCATTTAATAAGAATCCGTTAATTACCAGATTAACGGATAAAGGGAACCTGACATTAACAGAAACTTCATTCACCGAATGGGTGGATGGAAAGTTGAATAAAAAAGAGATTGATAAACAATCCTTCCATGATATAGCAGAAAAATACTTTAGTCTCTAATTTCTTACAGGAGTCCAATGAACAAGGGCAGTGGAAATTAAATCTTAGGAATCGTTCAAAAAAGTGTGCTGTCCTAATGATTTGGCTTCGCGATAAGTTTTAGTTTGTTTTCACCTTTTGTGTTAGGCGTATTGGGAATCATATTTGGATGGTTTGGAAATAAAGGTGATGTAAGGATTAGTTTAATAGTAATTAATGTCTTAGCATATGCAAATATTAGAGTAGAAAAGATGTCTATTAGTAGAAGAAGTTATATTAAACGAGGAGGGTTAGGGATGAACACATTAACAATTAAAGAACTCCAATCAAAGAAAGACATTATGGAAGCCTTTCCAGTTATGAAACATTTAAGAACTCATCTCGATGACGAGACATATCTTAAATTAGTATTAGAGGCAAAAGAGATTGATAGCTATAAAATGTTTGCTTTATTTGATGAGGAAGAAATAGTTGCAGTTATTGGTTTCAAGCCTATGATAACGCTATATTATGGCAGATTTGTTTGGGTTTGTGATTTAGTAACGGATAAAAATCAGCGTTCACAAGGTCATGGTGAAAAACTACTTACATATGTTCATAAATGGGCAAATAAAAATAGCTATGAAAGTGTTGCATTATCATCTGGATTACAGCGTACGGACGCACATCGTTTTTATGAAAATAGGATGGAATATGACAAAGTAAGTTATGTATTTAAAGTAAATTTGAATAAATAAGAAATGGAATGAAGTATTTTTACGATTAGGTATTAGCCAAAAGTATTAATGAAGACAGCGTTAAAACAAGGAGCTTCGTTTTCAAGCTCCTTGTTCTGGTGTATTTAAAAATTTCATAATACGATTCTCACATTGTAAAGTAACCGTCTCAATAATTATGAATGAATGACTACGTATTACGTTTAATACATTTACTTAGATTCTAACACGTTGAATATGAAAATATGGGTAGAATAAAAATAGAAAGGGTATAGCAATATATATATACATTCGTCGAAATACATAGAAGTAATGAGGTGAAGGAATTGGTGCAAGGATCTGCGAATTTAAATACTGAAGTGACGGAAGAGTGGCTACAGGAGTATGTTGATGGTTGGGTTAAATTTTTTAAAAAGCAAACTTCTGATGGAGAATTGGCAAACTATATACCGATTTTGGGAGAAGCCGACCCCGAAGCACTCGGAATATCCATTATTGGAAAAAATGGAACGACGATCAAGTCAGGAAATACAGAGGAGAAATTCACAATCCAAAGTATTTCAAAGGTGCTGACATTTATTGTAGCATGTATGGAAAGAGGTCTAACATATGTACTGGATCGTGTAGACGTGGAGCCGACTGGTGAAGCATTTAACTCAATCATGCATTTGGAGATGAAACAACCTAATAAACCGTTCAACCCAATGGTGAATTCCGGGGCTATTACCGTTTCCTCCATGCTTGATGGGAATTCATCCGATCAGAAGCTTGAGACTCTTTTCATACTTATGGAGAAAATGATCGGTCATCGACCAGAAATTAATGTGGAAGCATATGAATCGGAGCGGGATACTTCCATGAAAAACAGGGCGATTGGTTATTATTTGCTGGAAGGAGATTATTTAGAGTCAGACCTTAGTATCACATTGGAAACTTACTTTAAACAAAGTGCCATTGAGATTACGATTGATGACCTGGCCAGAATTGGTTTGGTTTTGTCAAATGATGGTTTTGATCCAGTTACAGAGGAAGAAATAATTCCACGATCTATAACCCGTCTTGCCAAAGCATTAATGTTGACCTGTGGAATGTATGATGCTTCCGGTAAATTCGCAGCATATGTTGGTGTGCCGGCCAAAAGCGGTGTGTCAGGAGGGATATTGGCAGTCGTTCCGCCAAGGGTAAGGGATGAAGAGCTCCCTTTTCTTGAAGGCTGTGGAATTGGTGTTTATGGACCAGCACTGGACAAACAGGGAAATAGTATCGGTGGCATTAAATTATTAAGGCATGTTGCCAACCATTGGGATTTAAGTTTATTCTAGGCAGACAGGAGTGTGATTGTATGTGTGGAAGATATACATTGCTGGCTGATGAACTGGAGCTTTTAAATGACTTTGGACTTGATGAGGGGATAGACTCCTTTAACCAAAGCTATAATATAGCACCAGGCCAGGATGTGCTTGCCATTATACATGATGGTAAGAAGAGAAGGGCGGGCCATCTACGCTGGGGACTTGTACCATCTTGGGCAAAGGATGAAAAGATTGGCTATAAAATGATTAATGCAAGAAGTGAAACAGCAGATGAAAAACCGAGCTTTAAAAAACTGATGTCAAAAAAAAGATGCCTCATTGTAGCAGATAGTTTTTACGAATGGAAAAAGGCGGAAAATATAAAACAGCCAAAAAGAATCCAATTAAAGGATCGGAAATTATTTGCATTTGCTGGTCTCTGGGATAAATGGGAACAGGAAGATCAAACATTATTTACTTGTACAATCCTAACCAAGGAGGCAAATTCTTTTATGCAGGACATTCATCATCGCATGCCAATTATTCTACCAAAGAATAAAGAAGAAGAATGGCTGCAGCCGAATCAACTGCAACCGAATGAAGCTAAACAATTTTTGCAGCATATGGATGATGAGGAATTAACCGCATATAATGTCAGCAATCATGTTAATGCAGCCAAGAATAACGACCCAATATGTATCGACCCAATTGTATAATCAAAAAAGGGATATCCTAAGAAATTACCTAGGACATCCCTTTTTTGATTTTATGCTGATTTTGCTTTCGCAGCTTTTTCCTGTTCTTTTTCTTCCTTAGCGATTTTCATAAACTTCTTCGTTTCATAGACGACAACACCTGATAGACCTAATAGACCGATTAAGTTAGGGATGGCCATTAATGCGTTAAAGATATCGGCAATTCCCCAGACAACATTTAGTTGGGATACGGCACCAACGAATACAAATAGAACGAAGACTGTACGATAGTATGGAATTACTTTATCGTTAAATAGATAACTAAAACATTTCTCACCATAATACGACCAGCCAACTAACGTAGAGTATGCAAAAAGCACTATGGCAATGGATACGAGATAGCCACCGGTATCACCGAGAAATGCTGCAAAAGATAGGCCTGTTAATGCTCCAGTTTCTGCACCGGAGTTATATAAATCAGCCATGACAATTGTAATACCTGTAACAGAACAAACAATAATGGTATCAATAAATACTTGGGTCATGGAAACAAGAGCCTGACGTCCAGGATAATCCGTTTTAGCTGCAGCCGCTGCGATAGGGGCTGACCCTAGACCCGCTTCATTGGAGAAAACGCCACGAGCAACACCATATCTGATAACAGTTCCTAATATCCCCCCACCAGCGGCTTGGGCTGTGAATGCATCCGTGAAAATCAGACTGATTGCTGCTGGAACAATATCAATATTCATTGCGATAATTACAAGACCACCAATTACATAAAATAAAGCCATGATTGGAACGAAAAATGCAGTAACCTTTCCGATACTTTTAATTCCTCCTAAAATAACCAAACCAGTTAATAGTGTAAGGACAATACCCGTAACCCAGCCAGGTACGTTAAAAGAACTATTTAATGCATCAGAAACTGCTTTGGATTGAACCATATTACCAATTCCAAATGCAGCGACAGAGCCGAATATCGCAAAGAGTACCGCAAGCCATTTTTGTTTTAGGCCTTTTTCCAGGTAGTACATGGGACCACCTGACATTTGTCCCTTACTATTTTCCACGCGATACTTCACGGCAAGCAGTGCTTCAGCGTATTTAGTAGCCATCCCAACTAATGCAGTAATCCACATCCAAAACACTGCACCAGGACCCCCGAGAACGACAGCTGTAGCCACCCCTACGATATTACCTGTCCCAACCGTTGCGGCCATTGCAGTTGACAATGCTTCATAATGACTAATATCACCTTTAGATTTCTTATCTTGCCTCGTAGGGCTAAATGCCAACTTCAGTGCATAGGGTAATGCTCGAAACTGTAAAAATCCCAACCGAAATGTTAAATATAAACCTGTCCCAACAATAAGGATTAAAGTCACTGGTCCCCAGACAAAGCTACTTATAGCATTAATTATATCGAGCATACTATTCCCCCTTTTAATTATATACTATCTAATATTCCGAAAATTTCATGAAATGTCAATAGTAAAATAGTAGAATAGAAAAAATATTATTCATAAAGAGTTTTTAGGTGCTTGTTTTTTAATAGGATCTTTGATTAAATTTGGGGCTGTGGAGTCACCGCCCCAAGCAATCCCGGACTGGTGTAGTTGTATGATGCTATTTTAGCTATTAGCAAGTGTAGTCATTGTCAGTAAGCTTCTAACCAACTCTGGGAAATACACGAAGACTCCTACGGGAAGAGAGGCATAGGTGAGACCCTAAAATGTGTCAGCATGAAGGGGATCACCAGTCGCCTTAGGATGCGCGCATTGTATTTCCCAGAGCGGTCGCCCAAGTTGCTTATCTTAGTTCGCGGCATCTCGACTATGCGACAGATAACAACTATCTATGCGAAAACAGCCTTTAAATTAAACTTACATTTTTCAACAAAAATATATCATACACATTTTAATGTTGGATTTATTGTTTATAGTGTAATTAAAAAGTCGAATGGTGTTATGATAAGGGTACAAGTATGACTTTTTTAGGTATTATTTATTTACTTAATTAACTAGTTAAAGGAGATTTTCAGAATGGGAAAACGTAAATTATTGGTTAGTATTACAATTGGGGCTGCTGTTGGAGGGGTAACAGCACTTTTTGACAGGCAAACAAGGGATTATGCCAGGGAAAGACTGCGTGCAGCAAGGAATACTTCCTCTTATTTTATGAATAACCCTTCGGAGGCGATTCATAATTTAAAGAATACTTTCAATCAACTTAACCAGACATTTGCCAGTGGAACAACAAATGCAATCAATGCTTTGGAACAAGTAGAAACAACTTTAGATAAGGTGACGAATAAGAGTAAGGTTAATGAAATAGAATAATAAGAGTCAAGGTGTCCAAACTGTTTAACACACCTAAGATCAGTAATTTTTCATGGGGAGCGAGTGAATATGAAAGACTTAATAAGCCTTGTAAAGCAGTTTTATGAACGTGTAGAAGAAGTTGACGTTTTTGGTCTGGCTGCTCAATTGGCATATTTTTTCTTATTATCACTGTTCCCATTTTTATTATTTTTACTGAATTTAATTGGTTATTTACCAATTGATATACAAGTAATCCTTGATACGATTGATTCTTTTGCACCTTCACAGGTAATGGGTCTCATTAATTCAAATGTTGATCAAATGATGATCGAACAAAATGGTGGTTTACTTTCTATTGGGATCATTGGTACACTCTGGGCAGCGTCTAATGGCGTTAATGCGATAACTAGAGCATTTAACCGAGCATACAGAATTAAAAGAAATCGGTCTTTCCTTATAGATAGGCTAATTGCAATCGTTATGACCATCGCAATGGTTATTGTCATTATCGTCGCCTTGCTGTTACCTGTATTTGGAAGAATGATCGGTATATACATATTTTCTATCTTTGGCTTGTCAGAAGGGTTTCTGAACGTTTGGGAAACACTCAGATGGGTAATCTCTTCTGCTATATTTTTTATTGTTCTGTTCTTTCTTTATAAACTTGCTCCACATAAAAAAATCCGATTTAGAAATATTGTCTGGGGAACATTGTTTGCTACGGTCTCCTGGCAGATGGTTTCATGGGGGTTCTCCTTTTACGTAAATCATATTAGTAATTATTCTACAACTTATGGCAGTCTTGGTACGGTAATTGTTCTGATGATTTGGTTTTATTTGTTTGGTATTATTATCATAACAGGCGGTGTCATCAATGCTTTTATTCGAGAATATCGTTCATTAATATAGCTGCCCAACGATGGAGCAGCTATTTATATTTGTATGATACGAGTTGTTATAGTCTAAACGCTTACTTTTATGAAACAGATATTTTATCTTTCAGTTTAAATCTGTTACAATTATCTGAGAGTTTTATATATAACAAAGGAGTGTAAGAAGTGAGAAAATTTAGTCTATACCTCGTTTTATTAGCGATTATCGCAGTATTAGTTGCCTGTGGTGATTCAGATAGTACAGAAAAGGAAACAAGTAATCAAGAGGAAGACAAAGAAGAAGTTACTGATGAAAGATGGGCAGAAATACAGGAAGCAGGAGAACTGGTTGTAGGGACATCAGGTACCCTGATTGGCGCTTCCTATTATGATGACAATGATGAATTGACCGGGTATGATGTTGAAGTTCTCCGTGAAATTGGCAATCGTCTTGGACTTGATGTCAGCTTTGAAATAATGGGGATTGACAGTATGCTTCCAGCTGTACAAAATGGAAGAATTGATGTAGCAGCAAATGATATTGAAGCAACCGATAAAAGAAAAGAAGAATTTAATTTCAGTGAACCATATAAATATTCCTATTCAACCATGGCAGTTCGTGAATCAGATAATTCAGGAATTGAAACATTGGAGGATTTAGAAGGGAAAAAAGCTGGTGGTGGTGCAACAACGATATACAGCCAGATTGCTGAACATTTTGGTGCAGAAGTAATTACATATGGTAACGCACCAAATGAAGCATACTTAAGTGATGTCAGTAATGCAAGAACAGATGTGGTCATCAATGATTATTATTTAACGAAATTCGGTGTAGCGGCATTTCCTGATTTTGATTTGCATCTGCATCCAACATTAAAATTTCATCCAACAGAACAAGCTGTTGTCATTCCTAAAGATGCGAATCAGCTTACCGAAGAAATTAACAATGTATTAAGTGAAATGCGTGAAGATGGAACATTATCTGAACTAGCAATACAATTCTATGAAGAAGATGCTTCTACAAAGCCTGAGGGTGAAATCGAAGTAATCGAAGGTCTTGATCTGTAAAGGTTATTCAAAAAGTCGATAAAAATGATATGTTAAACTTTTAGTTTTTTCTATTGCTTTTTATCTCCTTTTTGGATCTTTATTGTAAGGAGAATGATACATGAACTTCAATGGATTTGATTTTGGAGGATTATTCGATATCGAACTGGCAATCGATAGTCTTCCCTTTATTTTAGAAGGCTTACCGATGACAGTTATTATTTCCATTGTTGGTATGGGAATTGGGCTTGTTTTGGGATTACTTCTTGCACTTGCCAGAGGATCCAAGAATATTCTATTGCGATGGCCATCTCGTGTATATATTTCCTTTATGCGTGGTACCCCAATGCTCGTATTTCTGTTTATATTATACTTTGGCTTACCCGTCATTGGAATTGAATTTACTGCAATGACCGCTGCCATCATTGGGTTTGGGTTGAATAGTTCTGCATATATTGCCGAAATAGACAGGTCATCCCTTAACAGTGTTGACAAGGGGCAATGGGAATCAGCAAAAGCATTGAATTTGCCATACTGGACAACATTGAGAAAAATCATATTGCCCCAGGCAACCCGTATTGCCATTCCACCTTTAACAAGTGTGTTTATGGATATTGTTAAAGCAACATCGCTCGCAGCTGTTATTACAGTACCAGAGCTTTTTCAAAAAACACAAATTGTTGCAGGCAGAGAATTCGATGCCATGACAATGTATGTGCTCGTAGCGTTCATTTATTGGCCTGTTTGTATACTGATAGGATACTTACAGGAAAGATTGGAAAAACGATATAGCAGGTTTGTTTAATAACCCTAGGAACTATCCCATCAAATGGACGTCCATTTGATGGGATAGTTTTATTCATTTTTAAGGCTCTGTTCGTAAGTATTGTATTCAATTTTCTTAGCCAGAGATAGCTAAGAAGTACTTACATATCATAGGTAACTGTTATAACCGCCGTCCGGGATCGCTGCGGGCGGATGCGCACCTTAGGGCACGGCCTCAGCCCCGAAGAAAACCACTCTTCTGGTCTTCGGACACGTGCTATTACCGCAGGAGTCACCGCCCTTCACTCACCTGGACTGGTGAAGCTTTAGGATGTAGTTTTAGCTATTATTAGGAAGTGTAGTCATTGTCAGCAAGCTTCTAACCAGCTCTGGGAAATATACGGAGACTCCTACGGGAAAAGAGGCATAGGTGAGACACTGAAATGCGTCAGCATGAAGGGGCTCACCAGCCGCCTTAGGATGCGCGAATTGTATTTCCCAGAGCGGTGGCCGAAGCTACTTATCCTGTGTAGGAGATGGGGAGTGCGGTTTCCGACTATTTTGATGGGCGTGTTAACTGCAGTTCCAAGCTTACCGTAAATAAATTGGACAAATTTGAGGTAACACAAGGAGTTGTTTTTATGTTAAAGTATAAACATACCAACTATGTATGCGGTTACAATTAAAGGGGGGTTATAATGCAAGTAAGGGACTTCATGATTACTAACGTCTTTACAGTAAAACCTTCGAATACTATCAAGGAATTATTAACGATACTTCATTCAAATCGAATTGGTGGTGTGCCAGTTGTTGATGACCAAGGTAACTTGGTCGGCATGGTATCTGATGGAGATATATTACGCTACCTCGCTCCAAAGCCTGTAGGTATCGCTGGCCTTGTTTATATTATAGAGGATGGTGAAATAGAGGATGTTGTACAAGAGAAATTGGATACTCCAGTAAAAGAAATTATGACGAAAAGAAATCTTCTCTTCGTATCACCTGATGAAGAGTTTGAAATGACACTTCGCTTAATTTCCCGGCACCGTTTCAAAAAGCTGCCTGTAGTTAATGGGGCTGGTCGTGTTATTGGTGTGCTTAGCAGGGGAGATATTATAAAAAATATTTCGGAAAAGATTATTTCATAAAATGAGAGCGCATTCCTGCGAACATATAAAAAGAAACCATTCGCAGCAGTAAATTTTGCGAATGGTTTCTTGGAAACTTAGCACTTACCAGGCTTTATTCAGGTTTACGGACCACTAATACGTCACATGTAGCGGAACGTACGATTGCTCCAGATACGGAACCAGTTATAAAACGTTCAACAACATTTAGCCCTGTTGCACCACAGACAATTAAATCAGCCTTTACAGATTCAGCAATCTCATTTGTAATAAGCGTTTTTGGGGAACCGAATTCAATTACTGAACTTACGCCTTCAATCCCTTCAGCTTCAGCTTGTGACTCGTAGTCTTTTACAAGGTCTTCTGATAATTTCTGTGTGCGTCGGAGCGCAGAAGATTCAAATCCACTGGTATTAATCACATTTACAATAGTCAATTTTGAATCTTTATTTCGTTTTGCAATACGGATAGATTTTTGGAAGGCATATTCAGCTTCTTGTGAGCCGTCTATACCTACTAGAATACTTTTATACTGATGTTTCATTTTCAATTAACTCCTTCTGTATTAGCATTTAGAAGATCCATATTTGCTATTTTAATCACGATGAATACTTATGTGCAGGTTCTGTTGTTTTTACTGTTGCTTGAGATGTTTCTTTTCCTTTGCTCTGTTTTCTCGTAAAGAAAGAACAAATTAATGCTATTACTGAAATTCCTGTAATAAAGTAGAAGGCATATTTTATACCAGCAGCCAACACTTCTGGTTGAGTAGCATCAGGAGTAACTGCTAAGTGACCGTTTTGACCAGCTGTAAATAATGTAATCGCTATTGCTGTCCCTGCAGCACCAGCTACTTGATTCAATGTATTCATAGCAGCAGATCCGTCCGCATATAACTCACGCGGCAATTGGTTGAGCGCATTTGTTTGCGATGGCATCATTACCATTGTTAGTCCAAAGAATAGAATCATAAAGGCAACAAGTATTTGCCATGCAGGTGTTGTTGCTGAAACAACAGTCAAGAACATGACATTCGCAATTACGACAATTAAAGAACCGGTGATTACGAAAATACGTGGTCCGAATTTATCAAATAGAGCTCCAACAATTGGTGACAAGATAAAGTTAACGGCATTACCAGGAAGCAATATTAAACCAGCCACTGCTGCACTAAATAGTAAGGTACCCTTTAAATACATTGGCAATAAGATTCCAGTTGATAAAATCATTAGAATACCAAGGAACATCATTGCTGTTCCCAATGTGAACATAGGATACTTGAAAACACGTAAATTAACCATTGGTTGATCCATTTTCATTTGACGAACGCCAAATAATAGAAGGGCGATAATCCCTACAAGTAATGGTGCCCAAACCCCGGGTGATGAAATAGGTGCTGCTGCCATTGTTGCCAAAGCATAAATTAATCCACCAAAACCAAATGTTGATAAAACAATTGATGAAAAGTCAATTTTTGGTTTCGTAATTTCTGAAACATTCTGGATTTTAACTACAGCAAAAAGTGACAATATCACATATAAAGCAGCGCTAATCCAGAAAATATAAGGCCAACCCAACGTACTAATAATGACTCCTGAAAGTGTTGGTCCTAATGCTGGACCTAATGTAATAACAAGCCCCATAAGACCCATTACAACTCCACGTTTGTGAACAGGGAAAATAATTAAAAGAACACTCGTCATTACTGGTATTAGAATACCTGTACCGACTGCTTGAACGACACGGCCGATTAATAGCATTGTAAAATCAAAAGCCAATGCCGCTAAGATCGTTCCGAGTAGCGAAAGAACAAGTCCCCCGATAACTAATTGTCTAGTACTAAACCATTTCATTAAAAGTGCTGAAATCGGAACTAGAATAGCTAAGATTAGCAGGTACCCTGTTGTCAACCACTGTCCAGTAGCCGCTGTAATCGAGAATTGCTCCATAATATTTGATAATGCCATATTTAATGCTGTTTCTCCAAATAATCCAATAAAAGTACCGAACATTAAAATAAATGCCATAATCTTTGGATTTTTAACGTTAATTGGTGTATTACTCATATTAATTGTACATCTCCTTTAAATTTACATATTAGACAATAGTCTTTTTTAATACTTGCGAAATCGTTTTTATTGGTTTACTTGTATTTTGGGTTGAACAAAGCATGACCCCACCCTCTGGTAGCAGCAGTCATCATGAGTACAATGGAATATGCTGTATCCTCCCGATACCCATCAGCAACTAATTTATGAAAATAAATATCCTCTATAGTTTGATACAACTTTGCACATACATTTCTAACTGGATCACTTAATGAAGCCAAGCCACTAATGATACTGCTGAATGTATATTCTGAGATGGTGCGCTCTGTTTCAAAGTTAAAAACTAACTTGGAAATCATAGCAGTTGTAGCTTCTTTTGTAGATGGATACCTGTTGAAGATTTCCTCTATATCGCTCGTAATCCTATCATTCAAAGATTGAATGCAAGTAATTAGTAATTCTTCTTTTCCATTTGGAAAGTGATGATAAAGTGAGCCTTTGGAAATATTACATGATTTTATAATTTCATTTAATCCTACACCTTTATATCCTTTTTGCTGAAAGAGTTTTGTCGCGATGTCGATTATCAGCGATTTAGTTTCCATTTCCGTAGTACACCTCCACCATACCAACTGGTCTGTTCATAACAATATCAAATTTTTTTTCTTAAAGTCAACACTTATTTTATTCTCTTATAGTATTTGAGTTCATAATTTAGACACATTTGTACGAATGAAAGTGCTTTCCCTATACCTATCCTATTAAACCGTTATCATACTAGTAATCTAGCCTATTAAGGACTCTAATTATTTGTCTGAACAAAAAAAGAAAGCCATCAAAAGCAGTGATGGCATTGGACGTGATTATTTCAGATGTAATAGTAAAAGAAAGTTTACCAGTTTTTTAAAAAGTGAAAATAGGTAGTTGTTAAATGAAGTATCCGAGAAGACTGGGGTAAAAGGACTTCATATTATTCATGCAGATAGGAATAGTAGAATGGCATGGCGCTTTTTAAAGTGTTTCTTTATTTATGGTACTTATCGCATTCTATATATAATTTACAGTTTTACATTTAAGATGTCACTTCTGCAGGCTGATCATACTACTAATTTTTTCGGATACATCCTCATAAGAAGTATTAAGGGAAACGGCCAATTCTTTAAACAGAATTTTCTGTGTTTTTATTAAAAGGGACCGGTCCTGATCGTACATTTTCTTTTTATTTCTGTTAAGCTCTTGGTTTTTCCTCATTAATGTATTGACCACTTTAGAAATTTCCTTACGTTCCCCAGTATTGATTAGACGATTATATTCTCTGTAACGTTGTCTTGGATCCTCAATCCAACTGATACCTAGCTGTTGGAATGATTGTAAAATATCTTCCGCTTCCTTTTTTTCTAAAACTGTGAGCATGACTACTTGATTATTATCTACAGGGGTGTTTATCGTTAATCCAGGATCTTCTAAAGGATGCAGCACATAATATGTTCTAGTAACGTTGCCATAAGTCTTTTCACATATATCATCAATTTCACTTAAGCCATGTATGGAATAAATAATTGTATCTCCAATATTAAACATTTGTGTGTCAGCCCCCTAAATCCATAATTGTCAACTTAGTTTACAATAGTAATTGTATTGGAATTTCGCCACATTGTCAACTTAGTTGACAATGTGAGTGGAGTTTTGTACAGTAGGTATCGAAGAAATGAATGGGAGTGAAAAGGTTGGATTTTGAATTGAAAAACTTGGATTTAATTGATGTACTGAGCGAGAGACATCTCCAACTTCGGAAAATAACAGAGAAATTGTGGAATGATAACAGTGATATGTATCTATCAAATTCTGAGTGGTTCATTATAGCAAGAATATATAAGAAGCAGTCTACCATTGCCTATGTTACAAAACATGTAGACATTTCCAGACAAGCAACCCATAAATTCATAAAAAGTCTCGAGTCAAAAGGTTTAATTGAAATAAATAATGTAAAGAACAATAAAAAAGATAAATGCATATGTTTAACTAAATTGGGTGAAGAATGTTATGAAAAAAATGAGTTGTTGAAGGCTAAACTGGAAGAGAGTATTGCTAATGAAATTGGTGAGGAACAATTACAACATCTAAAAATTCTTCTGCAATCAGATTGGGGAATATAGTTATCCTCTTCCTTGGAGTGGTTATTTATATAATAATTGTTAAACGAACACAAAATAGCAGTCCAATTTATATGTGAATTGGACTGCTATTGCTTTGTTCTTTCCTAATTTTACACACCTAATCGAACTGCTTCCAAAAAGCCAGTTGATCAAGAAAACCAATCAGCTTGATACATTCTTTGCCATTTCCTGTTTCTTAAGTTTCCTGGATGCTCCTTTACCATGCATGAAATAGTATATTGCGATCGAGATAAAGGCAATAGCAGCCATGCCGAGATAAAGCCCGCGAAAACCTGAAAGCGGTACAACGAATCCTAACAGGAATGGACCTACACCGATTCCAAGATCATAGAACACGAAGAAGGTTGATGTTGCCAGTCCGACACGGTGTGGTGCTGCTTCACTTACTGCTATAGTCTGGGCACTGGATTGGAGTGTTCCGAATCCGACACCTAAAATAGCACCAGCTATAAGTAACGTCATTCCGCTTTCTGCCTGACTGAGTAAGATCAATCCAATTCCAAACGTTAGAATCGAAGGATACATGACGGTATTTTCGCCTTTCAGGTCAAACAAACGTCCTGTAAAAGGTCTTGAAAGCAATAGGAATATCGCATACATCACAAAGAAAAAGCTTGCTGCATCAACAAGGTTGATTTCTGTTGCATAGGCAGTCATGAATGAAAGGATACTTGAATATGCCAGCCCGCAAATCATAACAAAAGTGGCGATTGGAAATGTTGACTTTTCGAAGTAATCACTAAGCTGAAATTTTTTTTTCTCTTTCGAAGCAGCTTTGGTGGTTTCCGCTACTTCCCTTTCCGGTACATTCATAAATAATGTAGTTAATAATGCAATAATGGCAAAAATTGTTGTCGTAACGAAAATCATCGTATCTGGTAAGTGTTGACTAATAATTAATCCTATGAATGGTCCGATTGCCATTGCCAGATTCATACTGGTCGCAAAGTATCCCATCCCTTCTCCACGGCGGGTAGCGGGGATAACGTCAACAGCGATAGTTCCTGTTGCAGTCGAACCTATCCCAAAAGCAAATCCATGCAGGAATCGAATCAGTAGTAAGAGTCCAATGCTGTCAACGGGAAAATACAATAACATCATAGCTAAAAATAATGCGACCCCAATAACAAGTAGTTTTTTTCGCCCTACTGTTTCAATTATTTTCCCTGCGATTGGTCTCACCAAAACCGCACCAAGTACAAAAATACTGGATGCAAGTCCTGCGATACTCTGGGATGCTTGAAACTGTTCTATCGAATAGACTGCCATTGTTACCATCAGCATATAGAATGACACAAAAAGCAGGAAATTAGCGGCGGAAACCATTACAAAGTCTTTCGTCCATAGTTTTGGTCTTTGACTCATCTAAGTTCCTCCTTCATTAAATTGGTCTTTAATCGTTTAATCGTACGTAATGTTGTTTCTTGATCTATTTCTGAAATTTCCTCCATTAGATTTTGTTCAAAATCGTTAACAATACGAATAGCTTCCTCATATATATGAAGACCTTTTTCCGTTAGCTGAATCGGGCGTTCTCGCTTATCACGACTAGGAATTTTCTCAATGAGCATTTGTTCCTCCAACCTTTTTACCGTACGGGTGATGGTCGGTTTCTCCACATTAAGGTAATTGCTTATTTCTACAAGAGTGGCGGCCTTCTGCTGTTTTAGGCAATAAATCAATAGCCACTGTGAGTGAAATAATCCAGCCTCGGCCAGCCGCTCATTTAATTTATTTTTAAAAGACCGCGTAAACTGTAATTGCTGATGAAAAAATGAATGATCCATGTGATCCCTCCGAATAAAGTTACCTAAGTAACTAATTGTACGCCTTTATATTCTATTTGTCCAAAAGATTTTTAAATTCATTTGATGTGGGTCGCCATCACGGATCAAACGGTCGCCAGCACAACCCAAACGGTCACCATTATCCCTCAAACGGTCGCCGTCACAACCCGAGTGCTCAGGCTTTATTTCATTTCGTAACATGGCATTAAAGTATTTCCTGTGCCTATGCATAATTTGGCTCTTTTTCGAAAAAAATAGGGGAAAGAAAGGAATGGGAAAACATGAAAATAAATAAAATAATTGCCTTTGTAATAGTTGCTTTCTTATTGTCCCTAATTTCTCCGTCAGTAGGCATTGCTGAGAAAAAATCAGATAAAGATATGGAAATACCTAGTCATGTTTTAGATATATCGAAGGAAAATACGTATCCGAACTCCACGGAAGACCAGGAAGTTGTTGAACCAAGTGAATTGACGCAAGAATTACTGGATGAAATGTCCATACCTATCGAAAACCCGGAGCTCATCAAAATGCTGAATGAGACATCGATTAAACCATCACCAATATCTATTGGATATCGTGGAATGGTTTATCTAGGTAGATGGGCATTAAATTATGATTCAGAGGAATCAAATATCAACTGGGAGTATCAGGAAATAAATATGAACGAACTTAATAATCAAGGTGGCGATACCCCACAGAATATGAATTATATACAACAAGAACAAAAAGAGATTAAAGGGGCTTTAACAAATAAAATTGCCAATCCCGATGATGTTAAAAAGATGATGCTTCTGAAGTCCAAGAAAAATACAAAGCTTCCATTATCCTATAATACGATTATTGGAAAGAACACAAAAAAGGATAATTCTTATGGTGTACCCGTCAAAAAGTATGGAACTTTACAAGCGTACGCTCCCGCTGTTAATGAAAAAGGGCAAGTGACTTTTGGAGAAGTATATATACAATTGAAAGGTTCAAAGAAGTCAATTGAAATCAAAAATGTAACAAAACAAGGGATAGGTGCCTGGATTCCAATACAGGATCATATATCATTTTCATTCCAATTAAAGTAAACGAAACCCTGTAAAATTTTTACAGGGTTTTTTTACGTAAAAGGGTTGAATTATTTCATTTAATGCTTTATCATGGTAAAGTGTTAAAGTTAAAACATCAGAGATGGACATAGGGGGAAGCGTTAAATGGAATGGATTGTGATTATTTCAGTTCTAGTAATGACGATTTTAAGTTTGCTGCGTGTCAATGTAATAATAGCTATCATAGCCGCATCCATTACGGCAGGGTTGATGGCAGGGTTAAATATTGTTGAAGCAATTGAATTAATGGTCAGCGGTATGGGAGGATCTTCCGCAACAGCATTGAGTTATATTTTGCTTGGAGCTTTTGCTGTGGCAATTAGCTATACTGGCATAACTACTATATTAGTAAATTATCTAATTCGTATCTTGACAGGAAAGAAAACAATGATGCTACTCGCGATTGCAGGTGTAGCATGCTTATCTCAAAACGTAGTTCCTGTTCATATTGCATTTATACCTATTTTGATACCGCCATTATTAAAACTTTTTGATACGATGCGTATGGATAGACGGGCTGTTGCAGTCGCATTAACATTTGGTTTGAAAGCACCATATCTTATGATACCTGCTGGGTTTGGATTGATATTCCACGGGATAATCGTAGAAGGTATGGAATCAAATGGAATATCTATTACAACTGGAGAGACAGCATTAGCGATGTTAATTCCTGGATCAGGAATGATTGTCGGTTTATTAATTGCTATTTTTATTACTTATAGAAAAGACAGAGAACAGGTATCAGGAGCAGGTGGCACAGAATCAACTATCCAAATACCGGAAAAAGAAAACATTACATTTAACAAATATCACATGCTAACCATTATTGCTATTCTAGCTGCATTAGTTGCACAGTTAATTACACAAAATCTTATAATCGGTGCATTGACTGGATTATTATTCATGTACGTATTCCTTGTTGTACCATTTAAAAATTTAGATAAAGTTATGTCAGAAGGAATCAGTATGATGGGTACCATTGCATTCGTTATGTTGGTTGCTTCCGGGTTTGGTACGGTTTTACAGGAAACAGGAGCCGTTACCGCTCTAGTAGAGTTATCTTCAGGATTTTTGGATGATAATAAACCACTTATTGCCTTTATTTTATTAATGGTCGGTTTATTGGTCACATTGGGAATTGGTTCATCATTTGGTACGATACCGATTATTGCTGCTTTATATGTACCAATCTGTATGGCTGCAGGGTTTTCACCAATGGCAATAGCTGCACTTATTGGAACTGCTGGGGCACTAGGTGATGCTGGTTCACCAGCATCAGATAGTACACTTGGGCCTACTTCAGGGTTAAATGCAGATGGAAAACACAATCATATATGGGATACCGTGGTTCCAACCTTTATTCACTTTAATATTCCTTTGATTATTTTTGGTTGGGTTGCTTCAATGGTTCTATAAGGAAAGTTTATTGAATAATTTCAAACTGAATAGGAAAAGGTAAGAAAAAAATAGGTGGGTTGCTATGCGAAACTTTATCAAAGCATCATTCATTATTTTTCTTGCCTTTTCTTTTAGTTTATTTGAACCAACTGCTACTGGTGCCAATGGTTGGGGATATAAAAAGAATACCGATCATCAAGTACCCGACATAGGAGAGTATAAGGAACTGCTTGAAAAATATGGCGCCTATTATGTTGATGACTCCGGTGCCAAAACAATCTATATAACTTTTGATAATGGGTATGAGCAAGGTTATACAGAGGAGATATTGGATGTATTAAAAAAAGAATCTGTTCCTGCAACATTTTTTGTGACAGGTCATTATGTGAAAAGTGAACCAGATTTAATTAAACGGATGGTTGAAGAGGGTCATATAATAGGAAATCATTCCTACCATCACCCGGATTTTACGATTTTAACGAAGGATGCGATCCAAAAAGAACTGGAAACATTGGAAGCAGCTGTTGCGGATATTAGTGATCAAAAAGAAATTAAGTTCCTCAGACCTCCAAGAGGATTATTTAATGAGAAAACATTACAATGGGCAAATGAGCTTGGTTTAGTTCATGTATTTTGGTCACTTGCCTTTATAGATTGGAATGTTGCGGAGCAAAAAGGATCTGACTATGCATTTGAACAAATTATGGCTCAAGTGCATCCTGGTGCAATTGTTCTGTTGCATGCAGTTTCCTCGGACAATGCAGAAGCCTTGGAACGTACAATCCAGGAATTGAAGAAGCAGGGCTATTCATTTAGAAGTCTTGATGATCTGCTAATAAAAAAATCACTTCCAAAAGGTTTTTATGATTTCTAATGAGATGAGGGTTGGCTTTATAAAAGTCAGCCCTTATTTTTTATGGATTAAGCGACATGCGGTTTCGGTCGACAGATATAAGGGAACTTAACTACTGGCTGGTAGCCAGAGGTATGTGCTATTGCTACGTCCGGGATCGCTGTGGGCGGATGCGTACCTTAGGGCACGGCCTCAGCCTCCTCGAGAAGACCACTCTGCAGGGTCTTCGGACATGTGCTGTTCTAGGCAGGAGTCACCGCCCTCCGCTCACCCGGACTGGTGAAGTTTTGCAATCTGATTTTTATCATTACTAATGCAGTTAATGATTTGTAAGCTTAAAACTGCTCTGGGGAAATACACGTAGACTCCTACGGGGAGAGAGGCACTGAAAAGCGATAGCATGAAGGGGCTCACCAGCCGCCTTAAGATGCACGAAGTATATTTCCCAGAGCGGTCGCCTAAGTTTCTGCGTACTGATAGAAAATGAGCATTTACTTCGCGGATTTTAGAAATTGCGAAGATTAAAAAGGAATAATTATTTTCAGGGATACGAGTAGAATCAGTCCTAATCTTTTATAAATCAACCTTACATAAAAAACTTAAACAAAATACTTGAAAGTCAAAATAGGTCAGAGTATAATGTGAGTATAGTCAAAGATAGTCAAAGTCAAATTTGATAAAAATAGATTGCAAAAACCAAGGAGGAATGGGAAATGCTATGTCAAAACTGTGGTGAAAACCAAGCTAACATAAACGCCCAAATGCATATTAATAATCAAAAAACGGAAATGCATCTTTGTAATAATTGTTTCCAAGAAATTCAGGGTAAGATGATGAATTCCAATGACTTTTTCTCAAATACTCCATTTGGAAACAATGATGCATTCTCCAATAACTTTTTCCAAGGAAATGGAGGAAGCAAAATGGGAACAAAAACGAAACAAAAGAATCAAAAAGGCAATAGTCTGATTGATCAATTAGCAAATAATGTAACAGATGCAGCGAGATCTGGAAAAATTGATCCAGTAATTGGCCGTGATAATGAAATTAAACGTGTAATCGAAACTTTAAATAGAAGAAATAAAAATAACCCGGTTCTAATTGGTGAACCTGGGGTGGGTAAAACAGCCATTGCGGAAGGGTTAGCAGTTAGAATAATTGAAGGTAATGTACCTGTAAAACTACTAAACAAAGAAATATATTTACTTGATGTGGCTTCACTTGTTGCCAATACAAGTATGCGTGGTCAATTTGAAGAACGAATGAAAAAACTGATTGAAGAATTACAGTCCCGTGATAATGTCATCCTATTTATTGATGAGATTCATTTATTAGTTGGTGCTGGTACAGCTGAGAGTTCACAAATGGACGCAGGAAACATTTTAAAACCTGCCCTTGCCCGTGGGGAATTACAATTAATGGGTGCAACGACTTTGAAGGAATACCGTCAAATTGAAAAAGACCCAGCACTGGAAAGACGTTTACAGCCAATCATTGTAAATGAACCAACACTTGAGGACGCGGTTAAAATTTTAGATGGAATTAAAGACCGCTATGAAAACTTCCATGAGGTTCGCTATTCAGATGATGCGATTCGTTCCTTTGTCACTTTATCAAGCCGCTATATCCAAGATAGATTTTTACCGGATAAGGCTATTGACTTGATGGATGAGGTTGGATCTCGTTTAAACCTTGAAAATGCACAAAAAGACTCAAAATCCTTACAACAACGGTTGGATGATGTCGTTAAAGAGAAACAGGAGGCAGCAGATAGGGAAGATTATGAACATGCTGCAAACCTGCGCTATCAGGAAATACAACTGCAAAAGCAATTGGAAAAGGCTGTTGACGGCGAAAGAGTATTGGATATTGATATCTCTGACATTCAACTAATCGTAGAAGAAAAAACAGGTATTCCCGTAACAAAAATGCAAGCTGATGAACAAGAAAAGATGAAAAATATTGCAGAGAACTTGCGTAAAAAAGTAATTGGTCAGGATGAAGCAGTTGATAAGATTGCCAAATCCATCCGTCGCAGTCGTGCAGGATTGAAATCAAAAGATCGTCCAATCGGCTCATTCCTTTTTGTTGGACCGACTGGTGTTGGTAAAACAGAGTTAACAAAAGTATTAGCAGAAGAATTATTCGGCACCCGTGAATCAATGGTTCGACTAGATATGAGTGAATACATGGAGAAACATGCCGTTTCTAAAATTATTGGTTCACCACCAGGATATGTAGGACATGAAGAGGCAGGTCAACTGACTGAACGTATTCGTCGTAACCCGTATTCCATTCTACTCCTGGATGAAATTGAAAAAGCACATCCAGATGTACAAAATATGTTCCTGCAAATTATGGAAGACGGTCACTTAACAGACTCACATGGCAGAAAGGTCAGCTTTAAAGAAACCGTAATTGTTATGACAAGTAATGCTGGAACTGGCGTGAAATCAATCAATGTTGGTTTTAACAGCAATAGTCATGATTCGGTCTCAACATTAGAGAACTTGAGCGACTATTTCAAACCGGAATTTCTAAACCGATTTGATTCTATTGTTAACTTTAATGAGTTATCAGAAGCAAACCTAATAGAAATTGTTGATTTAATGCTTGTAGAACTTCAGGAAGCAATTAAAGAGAATAACATTACAATTACGATTTCCGATGAAGCTAAACAGAAAATAGTAACACTTGGTTATGATCCACGTTTTGGTGCGAGACCATTGCGTCGAGTAATCCAAGATAAAGTTGAAGACCAGTTGACAGATCTGATTCTTGAAGATGATGCTGTTGAAAAGGTTCATGTAAATGTAATCGATAATGAGATTATTGTGGAAAAGGCATAAATGAAAGAAACCGTCGACTTGTTCGGCGGTTTTTTTGTTATAATGATAAATTTTATTAATAACATACCGGCATCCGTGCAAAACTAAAAGAAAAACAGAAGGATGTTACGTATGAAAAAGTATATTGCTCTTATTTTGATTATAAATAGTTTCCTTTTCATTTTACCGAGCGGAATCTATGGTGAGCAAATTCCCGAAATGCAGGTACATTTTATTGATGTCGGACAAGGAGATAGTATTCTAATTCAAACACCGCTAAACCGGACAATCTTAATCGATGCTGGGCCACCGAAAGCTGGCGAAAAAATAGTATCTTATTTGGAGAAACTTCATATAGATAAAATTGACCTATTCATTGCTACACATCCGGATATTGACCATATCGGCGGCATTTTAAAAGTTATGAAAACTATTGAAGTCGAAGAAATATTAGATACAGGGAAACTTCATCCAACAAAAACCTTTGCCAATTATATCAGCGAGATTAGAAAACAGAAAATCCCTGTCAAAATTGCTGAAAAGAATGTCCCAATTGAAATTGACCCAATGGTTACTATTGATGTTTGGAACGCTTATGAACGATATAAAAATAATAATAAATCATCCATTGTATTAAAAGTAACCTATGGAGATGTTGATTTCTTATTGATGAGTGATGTTGAACAGCAACAGGAGAAAGCATTCCTAAAGGAGTATGATGTACGAGCAGAAATTTTAAAAGTTGCACACCATGGGTCAAAAACAAGTTCCTCACTGAATTACTTAAAAGCAGTCAATCCAGAGGTAGCAATATTGACGTACAGTAAAGAAAATAATTATGGACATCCAGTTAATCGTGTCATCGAAAATTTATATAAAGTGGATGCAATGATATACTCCACAGCTGCACTAGGTAATGTAGTCATTCACACGGATGGTACTCAGTATTTTATTATCCCGGAAAAAAATCCGATTCATAAATTTCTGGAAGTGGCAGGTTAACCATAATACCTTTCATACGATGATTAAATAAAAATTCACACCTAAATTGTGTGAATTTTTATTTTTTTAGAAAAGCCTATTGACATTTATGTTCATTAGTTATAGGGTTAGTTACATAGGTAATTAACCAATTAAGGAAGGAAGCAAACATGAAAAACTCATTAGATGAAAACAAACCAATATTCCTTCAAATAAAAGAACAACTCGAAGACTCAATCATTGACGAAAGCATTAAACCAGGAGAACGTGTGCCATCTACAAATGAATTTGCAGCTTACTATAAAATTAACCCAGCTACAGCTGCAAAAGGAATTAATGAACTTGTTGCTGAAGAAGTACTCTTTAAACGAAGGGGTGTTGGAATGTTCGTTACCGAAGACGCACAGGAAATCTTAATTGAAAAGCGTAAAAAAACATTTTATGAATCCTATATGCTTCCATTAAAAAATGAAGCAAAAAAGCTGCGAATACAGGAAAGTGAACTGATGGAAATGGTGAAAAAGGGGGATATGACCAATGAAAATTGAAGTGAAAAATCTAACGAAAAAGTATAAAGATAATTATGCATTAAACAATGTATCGTTCACATTGAATGAAACGAAGATCTATGGGCTGTTAGGCAGAAATGGTGCTGGAAAAACAACATTTATGGATATTTTATCGGGTCAAATATTGGCGAATAGCGGTGAAATCTTGATTGATGGAGAGAATCCTTTTGACAATCAGCGTTTGACGGAATCCATTTGTTTAATTAAAGAAGGGCATAATTTTAAAAAAGATTTAAAAGTGAAAAATGTACTAAAAATTTACTCCTTTTTTTACCCAAACTGGGATCAGGAGCTAGCGGAGGCTTTAATTAAAGAGTATAACCTTCATCCGGAATCTAAAGTAAAGACATTATCTAAAGGGATGGAATCAGCATTAGGGATTACCGTTGGATTGGCGAGTAAAGCACCAATTACAGTTTTTGATGAACCATATATTGGACTTGATGCACCATCAAGGAAGAAATTTTATGAAATTATGCTTGAAGAATACCAAGAGACGAGACGTACGATTATTTTTTCAACACATCTAATTGATGAAGTAAGCTTGATGTTTGAAGAAGTCTTAATTTTACGAGAAGGGTCATTGGTTTTACAAGAAGAGTCTGAGATTTTGCGAGACAATACAATTGCAGTGTCAGGAAAAATAGAAGATGTTGAGGACTTTCTTATAGGTAAAGAAGTCATTCAGAAAAAACAGCTTGCGGGGATGATGACAGCATATGTATATGGGAAAGTAGAAGAAGCGAAAATGCATGGGTTGGCTGTCGAAGGAGTACCAATTCAAGAATTGATGATTTATTTAACGGAAAGAAAGAAGGGGGCATAATCAATGGGGAGACAGCTAAAAGGGTTGATTTATTTCTTTATTACGGATGTTCAGTACTCATTAAAGATATTCTGGACAATTCTATTAAGTATCTTAGTTGTATGTCTATCATTTTCATATATTCTGTTGCGTTTTGAAGAAAGTTTTTTTATCTTTTTTATTACCATTCCTATCTATATTTACTGTTCCATTTTAGGGTTCTTAACAGTAAAAGAAAGTATTCCCTTTTCATTAAAAATAGGGTCTGTTCGTAAAAATCTATTCATCAGTATTGGCATCTTTTTTCTCGGGGTCGCACTTGTTAATGCAATAGCAGCAAATACGTTGCACACAGTTACCATATTATTTACGGACATGATTGGCCTGGATAATTTTTCGTTTCTTCATGTAGCACAACTACTGGAAGATACATGGCTTAACAGGGTCATGATCGATACGGTCATCATGTTCTTCCTATTGTCCTTTATGTTTATCATCGGACTCCTATTTTACAAATATGGATTACTTGGTGGGGGAGCAGTAATTGGGCTAATCGCAGTTGGGTTACTCTTTGGGGTTGCCAAGGGTTGGATAGTTGATTACTTTATTAATCTTTATCAAACAATTGATATGTTCTACTTCCTGCAAATTTTTGTTGCTGGCTTAGTTATATATTGTATTTCATACGTGTTTTTACGAAGAGTAACAACAGTGAAAGCAAAATGAGAAAGAGGACTAGTGCTAATAATAGCATTAGTCCTCTTTTTTTAGTTTGCAAGCTCCTTTGACTTGAAAGTATTAATCGATACAATTAATAGGGTAGCTGTAATAATAATAGTTATGATTGCTGTTCCAATCAGGTTAGAAGGAATACTTTCGGTTAATAGCATTTCTAGAATATAGTTGGAAAGATTATTTGGACTCCATTCAAGTATATGATTAAATACTTCTGTGACAACTCGCATCAACATGATTGTTGCTATTGTAAAAAATGCGACAAGGCCTGATGTTTTAATCATTGAATTAAAGAAAATGGAAAGTGTAACTACAAACATTAACCATAATCCATAGAAGAATATAATTCGTGAAAAGCTTCCAAATGATAAATCACCATAAAGAATATTAATATAGTACCAACTTGCAAGCATCCCCAGAAAGAAGGAAATCCAAACAAGCAAAAGAAGTGCTGCCCATTTTGCAGTAATATAATTACCGTAAGAAACAGGTTTTACTAAAACAAGCTCTGAAATACCACTCTTTCTTTCTCCGGCAATCGTTCCCATCGAGACTAGTACAACGATTAACACACCTAACGTACTGAATTGAGAAAGACTCATCATGACAACTTCAGCCGGAGTAAAATCAGGAAGCTCAAATGTAGCGCCATCTGGTAAACCTCCAACGGCTTCGATAATTTGTGGCATATAATAATTGGAAATAGGGTCCATAATGGCAAGTAAAATCATAACTAATGGTAGCCAAATTAACTTTTTGTTTCGCCAGCTTTCCACCATCTCTTTTTTAAAAAGTGTGGTCCATTGCATTAATTATTCACCACTTTCATAAACACATCTTCCAAGGATGCTCGGTCAAGTGTGAAACTATCTAATTCCCAGTTCTCATTCGCAGCAGCCATTAAGATTTCATTTCTTGCTGACGAAACATTTATAGCTGTAATGGTCAGCATATTCCCTTCTATATAGCTATCTGTTACACTTCTTAACTTATTAACTTTGGACTGATATTCGTCTAGATTATCTTTGAATTCCAGTTTGATGACTGAGGTTTGATGCTTTTCTCTTAATTTGCTTAGTGAGCCGGATTCTACAATTTCTCCTTGATGAAGGAGCAATAATTCATCACTTACTTCATCTGCATCACTAAGAATATGGGTTGAAAAAAGAATGGTCATCCCTTGCTTTAATTCTTGGATTAATAGTAGAATTTCCCGACGACCTAATGGATCCAGTGAAGAAACAGGCTCATCCAATAGTAATAGTTTAGGCTTATGAATGATCGCCTGTGCGATGCCAAGACGTTGTTTCATTCCGCCAGAATACTTTCCAATTCGCTGGTTTCTCGCATCGTAAATACCTACCTTTTTCAATAATTCTTCTGCACGCTTTTTTGCTTCAACTTTTGAGATAAAGGCAAGCTGTCCACTGAATACTAGAAATTCAAACCCAGTCATCCACGAATAAAACACAGGATACTGTGGTAAGTATCCTATAAATTTTCGAATATCATCATTGGCTTGCATGTCGGTAAAAGTCACTGTTCCCTCTGTCGGTTTCAGGAGTCCTGCCAATATTCGTAACATCGTAGTTTTGCCAGCACCATTAGGGCCAATTAAGGCAATGCATTTACCTTGTTGTAAATTAAAACTGACTTTATTAATTGCCGGCTTATCTTGGTATTTTTTTGTGAGTTTTTTAACGGTTAACAATGTCATTTAATCTCGCCTCTTTCCAAATATAAAATAGAGAACAGGGCCGATAATGTTAACGAAAACAATGATAAAAAACCACATCCATTTTGGTCCACTTGTTTCCTCTTCCTTTGCCCAATCAATGAGGGCGACAAGTAATAATATTGCCTGTATTACAAGAAGAGGTGTTATAAGGGCCCAGTTGATTGATTCAAATAGCTCCTGCATTTTATTTACCTCCTTCTAAAGATTAAATTCCAAGCAAGAGTGGTATAGCAAATGCTAAGCCGATAATTCCTAAGAATAAAAGCCATGCTAATGGTCTTGCAAGATTTATGGTCCAGCCTACGCCAAATCGCTTTTCTAAAAATAATGCTGGATCTTCTTTATTAAAGTAAAACTGACCAAGCTTCCAATACGTATCATCGTCGCGATTGATGATATTCCCGCTTTTTCCTGTTGCACTTTTCACTCGGCTGCCACCCTGACCAGTAGTGAACGAAAGTACAATCGCACCAATTATTGATCCAATTGCTATGATCAATGGCAACAAGGTTAATAACTGCTGATTAATCGGATAAATGAAAGAAAGTTGAATACATGTAAACATCACTGTTAATGCTAAATTTGAAATAATGATATATGCCGACCATCTTCGTCGGAATAAGACATTTTTTCGAATCGATTCTTCTGGATTATCCGGATCGATTTGCTGTTTAGATCGGGCAATGACAGTATTTATGAATAGAAATAACATCGTTAAATACATTTGCATGATGGGATTAAGCAAAACAGAACGATATGATTTTTCAGTCCAGTCCGTAACCTCACCGGCAAAGTTATATTGCATTGGTATTCTATCGGGAATTTGCTGGTAGGATTGAAATGTAATGAAAATGGTAGCAATTGTAATAAGAAAGGAGATAAAGAACCATAAGTTCGAATGGGTAAGCTTCTTATCACGAAAACGGACATCGACGAAAACTTGCTGTGACTTTTCCTTCAGCCAATTTTCTTTTTCCTTTAGTTTCTTCATACCTCCATGGAATTTCAAATAAACAAGAAAGCTTCCAATGATATAAAAAATAATTATTGCGCCGAATAGTATACTGATGGAGTTTTCATCGTTTGGCAGGAAAGTACTTATGATTAAGAAAATTACTGTAACAAATAGACTTAGAATACCAGTTAAAATTGCGTAGTTTTTTCGCATCTGTTGAATATCTGTTCTGCTGTATAGTTCCTCTGGTATCGATACACCAAAACTCTCTGTTCTTCTAGTCCAATAAGGTATAAATATAGTGGCTATGAAAATGGGAATTAGTATTAACACAAATATTAAAATGAAAAAGTTCATCCGTTTTCACCTTCTACTTTAAATTTATTAAAAATATCACTGCAAATTCGCAAAAAATCATCTTCTCCAAGTCCACGGCTAATGGCATTGGAAATGAGCGGATGCAGACTGCTTTTAAGTTGCTTCTTATATGCTTCATCAGCTTTTGGAAAGCCATCTGGGTTTATTACAACACCCTTTTGACGATGAATTAATATAAACCCTTCCTGCTTCAAATACTGATATGCTTTGTTCACCGTATGGAGATTGATGCCTATATCTGCAGCCAATGACCGAACGGAAGGCAGGGGATCGCCAGGTTGTAGCTTCTTTTTTGCGATACCTTCAATAATTTGATGTTGTAACTGAATATAAATCGGTTCTGCTGATTCTAAATCCAGTTGAATGAACAATTTTTATCACTCCATTCACATGTTCTAACTGTTATATATATATTATAACAGTTAGAACAAAGGGAGACAATAGAAAATAAAAGGGAGAGCATATATAATAAGTTTTTAAATGATATCAACAATCTTATACACATTATAAACAACTATATAACTTAAATAATCCAATTTATCCACATTATCCACAATTCAGTGTGAGTAAGTAGAGTAAATTTACTGATTTTTGACAAAAATAGAATGCTCTGTGGATAAAAGTATAAGAGAACTCCTTACTCATCTCACTAAAATTGTTTTTGTCACAAAATCTATAAAGTGCGAAGTAACTACTGGTATGTGCTTTTACCGCCGTCCGGAATCGCTGCGGGCGGATGCGCATCCTTAGGGCACGGCCTCAGCCCCGAAGAGAAAACCACTCTTCTGGTCTTCAGACACGTGCTTTTTCCACAGGAGTTACCGCCCACAGCGATGCCGGACTGGTGAAATTGTGTGATCAGATTTTTAAACAAACACTAATACAGTTAATAGTATTTAAACTTCTAGCCAGCTCTAGGAAATATACGTAGACTCCAGCGGGAGGAAAGGCATCGGTGAGACAACGTAGCGCTTTAGTGCAAGTTGGCTCACCAGCCCCCTAAGGTGCGCAAAGTGTATTTCCCAGAGCGGTCGCCGAAGTTTCTGCGTACTGATAGAAAACCAGAAGTTACTTCGTAGTTTATCTCAACTACGAGCATCGAGTATTATAAGCATGAAACTAAAAAAGCCAAAAAGAAAAACCGAAGCAATTAGCGTCGGTTTCCTTTTTGTGAGATTTGATTGTAAATACGGTCTGCATGTTTGAACTCTTTTTGGTACAGTACTTCCTGCGTCTTTGACAGAAACTTTTCGGCTTGACCTGGTTTCATTTTAGCCATCTTAATCCCTCACTTTACTAACTAGAATATCCTAATAAATGGAGGTTTATGCGGAAGATACAATAAAAAATCAAGAAACTTCTTCATCCGTTGGTTGTACTTCCAATGTTCTGAATTGCTGATAGGACATATAATTATCTTTAGTAATTACAAACAAATCATAAATTTCCGCTTCTCTATTGACCTTTCCATATACATGCGGGTAAATTTCATTACCCAAAGCTGCATATGGTAGCTTTAAGACTGCCTTTAAGGAGCGTTTATTTGCTTTTCTTACTTTCATAAATATGCCCTCGATGTTATAAGAGAAAAATAGTATATCGAAAAAATGTTCTTTAGCTTGTTGATTATACCCTTTTCCAAAATAAGGCTGACCAATCCATGTAGCTAAAAACCCATGATTTTCATGAATATCAAAAAGATTAATCGTACCTATTGGTTGGTAATACTCATCAATAATCGTTCGGGATATTAACTCCCCATTTTCTTCTGCTTCGATTGTTTGCTTTGTAATGAAATAAAATTCATCACTATTGCTTGCTTTATGTCTTACATAGGGAAATACATCTGGATGGTTCATCAGTTCATATAGCATAGGCACCTCATGTAAATCACGCATTTTAAGCATAAAAAAACCCTCCTCATTCCAGGCGGGTAAAAACACAGATCTTCCTTGTAAGGAAATCAGTGAGTGACCCACCCTCGAATTTTTATTTAGCGTTCAACAAAAATTCGGGGTGGGAATCGAACCCACTAGAACCAGTGAAAACTGGTGGCGCACCATTTGCCTTCCCTATATAATTCTTTGTCGTAATGTGATACGGTTTATTCATCTCTTTCGTATTTTGATAATTTTATTTTACAATCTTTTTATTGAAAAGGGAACTGTTTTTTATAATTATATTGTAAAATAAAATTATCATTCCTTCATGTTTTTCAAAGCATCCTCAAGAATTGGATATGTGAACTTAAACCCTTGATCCAGGGCCTTTTTAGGCAACACATATTGTCCTTTAGTTATTAATTGTCCCATTTCCCCTATCGTTGCATCTAACAATGTGGAAGGGGTTCGAAACCAGTATGGCCGCTTAAGGCTTTTGGCTAATATTTTCATAAAATCCTTATTTCTTTTTGGATTTGGTGCCGTGAAATTAACTATCCCATCTATGGAAGGGTGAGACAGACAATATTCCAACAAGTTGACTGCATCATCTATATGAATCCAGGACATCCATTGCTCGCCATTACCTATTTTCCCACCTGCAAACATATTAACCGGAAGGCTCATTAACGGAAGCGATCCTTCATTTCCTAAAATAATACCGAATCGTGCATAAACAGTACGAACTCCAAGCGTTTCTGCAAGCTTTGCGCTTTCTTCCCATTTAACGGTCACTTCAGCTAAAAAGTCTTTTCCAGCTTGCGTTGTTGCTTCAGTAAAAATAAGATCTTCAGAAGTTCCATAATACCCGATAGCAGATCCACTGATAAAAACATTTGGTTTGATTTTCATATCTTTAATAAGTTGAATAACCTGATTCGTAGTTTCCAATCTGCTGTTTATAATATTTTCCTTTTTCTTTGATGACCAGTAACCAAACAGTGATTCACCAGCTAGATTAATGACACCTTCGATAACTGGCAGTTCACAGACCGGATAATCATAGTTTATGTATGTCATGCCATCCTTGTTCGTGTGTTTATCAGGGGTGCGAGTGAGGATAAATATATGATGTCCTTTCGATTGCAAGGATTTAGTAAGATTGTTGCCAACAAAACCGGTACCACCGCTAATAAGAAAATTCAATGTAAACCCTCCAAGTAAAACCTATTGTCATTAGTAGTATATACATCAATTCGATTCTTAGCGTAGTGATTCGGGAATTATTTTCTAATAGAAAGTGTCCAGAAATAATGAAAATATCGTACCTATTCATAGTAGGCGACTTAACACTCATTCTGGTATGATAAAGGAAGGGGGTGAGAGCTATGAGAAAGATTACCCGAATCACTACACAAGTAAAAAATAAGAATCGGTACAATATTTTTTTGAACACTGCCAAGGGTGAAGAATATGGCTTTAGTGTGGATGAAGCTATTTTAATTGAATATCGACTTCGTAAAGGTCTCGAATTAGAAGATTCCATGATAACCACACTCGTTCAAAAAGATACATTACATAAATCATATACCCAAGCAATTAACTTTCTAAGCTATCGAATGCGATCAAAAAAAGAAATAATCGATTATTTAGTGAAAAAGGAAGTAGATGGGGAGCATATTGATCAAATAATCATAAAGCTGACAAATGAGAACTTGATTGATGATGAGCAGTTTGCGAATATGTTTGTTCTGACAAGAATAAATACATCTTCAAAAGGTCCGAAATTGATTAAAAAGGAATTGATGGATAAAGGTGTTTCGCAGGTAATAGCAGAATCAGCTCTAGAGAATTATCCAATTGAAATACAATATGAAAAAATAAAAAAACTAATGAGCAAAAAGATAAACTCCAGTAAGAAGGAATCCTACAAAAAACAGGTCCAAAAGCTGCAAACTACATTATTGCAAAAGGGGTTTGCACAAGCTGCAATAAAGGAAGCATTTGCTGACGTTTACGATGAGAAAGATACAGATGGAGAATGGGATGCACTTGTATACCAGGGAGAGAAGTTATTACGAAAGCATGAGTCGAAACATGAAGGATATGAACTGCGAAAAAAAGTAACGGAAGGCTTATACCGTAAAGGATTTTCTTTTGAAATGATTAACAAGTTTTTGACAGATAAAATAACAGAGGATTAAAAATGCTTTCCATTTAGATTGAACCATTGGTAAAATAGTAGGGGAAGGGGTGGACATATGAATTATCGCTACAGTGATTATTCAATTGAGCAATTATATAGAGAAATAGGTACATTAAAAGAAAAGGCCCAAAAGGCAGAACAATTGGGTAACGTTTCAGAGGTTCAAATAAATGAGCGAAAAATGCAAGTTGCTATGGCATATACGATGCATCCGGGTGACTTTTCTGCTGAAGAAATATATCAATTGAAAATGGAGCCTGGTTTTACATTTAAAATCAATTACATAAATGGTGTTTTTGCATGGGGACATCGAATTAACCTTCTTGAGGAAATGTATGAAAAAGAAGAAGCTCTTCCTATTTCATTGCTAGGTAAGAAGGTAATAAAATAATAAGCTCCTGATTTCTGCTTGGGACTGTTACTCGTTACACTGAAAATAAATGTAGGTCCGATAAAATGGTAAATAAAAGTCGTCTAAATTGACGGCTTTTTCTCTTATAATAACAACAGTAGTCAAATAAGAATTATAGCAATACACTTACATTGAACAAATTAGCAGTTCAATTTGAATAACTTTTTTATCTGAAAACTCATTATTTACAAGAAGAGGTTAATAATATGATTAACCTGTTTTAGGAGTGAGTTATGATGGATATAAGAAAAGTATTTTCTCTTGCTATGTTAATTATTCCGTGGCTAACTGTTCCTTTCCTCGGAAAACGTTCATTTTTTAGATTTTTGCCTGCAGCTAGTTTTATTAATTTATTCCTAAGTGCATTGAGCTTAATTGCTAATAAGAAAAAATGGTGGAAAAATACAAATCCTCTATCTCCCGGTTCTGTAGATTTCATATACTTTCTAGGTCCTTATTTTGTTGGCACACTGTGGGTATTTAAACTAACTTACGGTAAATTTTCCAAGTACTTACTTACAAATATAGTGCTGGATTGGATTAATGCTTTTCCATTCTTCTCCATCTCTCAAAAAATTGGATTATTTAAGTTAAAAAAGATGAGTAATACTATGTGGTTTTTCATGAGTGTGGTTTTGGCAATTGTAATTTATGGGGTTCAATTTTTAGTGGAATTATCATTTAAGCAAAAAGGTTCTCAAAAATAAAATGTAAGTGATTTTAGTTTAGATAATAGTCATAGTCTTTTCATATAAGTTAAACAAGGCGATCACCCATTGATTGCCTTTTTCTTTTTTTAAAAAGACTATGTAGAATATTATGTTAATATTGGATTTAGTTATTTGAATTGGCAGGTTAATTTAACAAAAAGGATTATAAAATACAATACGATACTAAATTAAGTAAAGAAACGAGGAGAACTTTGATATGATTAAATTAGAGTCTTTCATGGCATCTGATTTTCAGCAACTTATTAACTGGATAGATACGCCAGAGTTTTTACTTCAGTGGGGAGGGCCTGCATTCGAATTTCCTTTAAATGTCGCTCAGTTAGAAAAATATATTGAGAATGCCAATAGCGATAACTCAGATAAGTTGGTTTATAAAGTAGTAGATATAGAAACTGAAGATGTTATTGGTCACATTTCTTTAGGGAAAATAGATAGAAAAAACAAATCTGCAAGGGTTGGTAAAGTATTGGTTGGTAATAAAAACGTAAGAGGTAAAGGAATAGGTGAGCAAATGATAAAGGAAATCCTTACTATTGCTTTTGATGAACTTTATTTACATAGAATTAGTCTAGGAGTTTATGACTTTAATACTCCAGCAATATCCTGCTATGAAAAACTTGGATTTGCAAAAGAAGGATTACTTCGAGACGCTGCAAAAATTGGTGAAGAATATTGGAGTTCGTGGGAAATGAGTATTTTAGAAAGTGAATGGTTGGAAAAAATTAAAGGTTAGTCTTATTTTTGCCAACTGGTGAGTTATTAAAAGGGGTTTTAGGGGGCATATTTAATGAAATATTTCTTTAAGCTAAATGTGGTTAGTATTATATACGCTTTCATGGTATTTGTTCCTATTGAACTTATGGTAAATGTGTATAGGATTAGCAGACTAACAAATTGGACAATTAATACGGTAAATATTTTAACTAGCGTAACGATTATTGTTGAAATTATAGCGGGTACCATACTACTCTATTTCTTAATAAGAAAGTGGTTAGATGGTCGAAAGGCAAACTTTTGGACAGTTATACTATGGGTACCCTATTTTGTTCTTTTAGTTTATGTATTCGCATCTTTATTTCCGGTAACTTATGGTGGAGATTACCCTAATCCTGTGACAGGTCTTTTAGCAATAGGGGGACTCGCTGTTTATCCGTTTTACATACTAATTCTCAACTTTGTGGGTATGGCAAGTGATGATCAAAGGACTAGGACTGCCTAAATCAGGAAAATATTGTACAGACAAATAAAAATTCAGTTACTCTTTTAAAGATTTGAATGTTTATTAGGAATTGATAAAACTAAGTCATTTGGCTATCTGTATAAATCTGTCTTTTGTCTTTTGTTTTACAAGGGAATTATTGGGAAAATATTTGGTAATGAAGTTGTTTTCGGTGTGGGAGATTGCTCCCTTTTTTCTCTTTTTAGGGAAGAAAGGAGGTGATCGCAATGGAAATTCTAATGGAGTTACTACTACTTTGATAAAAGCAGTGTTCAATCATTTCATCGTTTTGCTATTCTCAAAGAAACGTGGTAAAAAATCAAAAAGAAGACCACCCGAAAATGCTCGGCCAGCAGGGGTGGTTCTTCTCGAGCGATGAACTTACCGTACGACGATGTCTATCCAGAACATCGTTTTTTATTCTTCTCATATTCTGCCAAAATTATGTAGATATAAAACAATTCAACGTGGGGTAGCAAAATATTCTATTAATACTCTATGGATGCGAGGTAAATAAACGGAGGTTAAGTTTAATAAAGGTTTTAATAGAAAACATTTATTAAATCCATTATAATTGCTGTGAACCTTAAATGACTATAAAATTGGCACCTCAATTGGCGATAGATATTTGTTGTACAATAACTATTGTAAGGGATAAATACCATGAAAAATTTGAGTGTCAAAACAATCCTAAATAGAATCAAAAATTAATATAGCAATCTAAATGGCATACGTCATTTCGTATGCCATTTTAGATTGTCAAATCATTATGAACCTTTGACTACTGTTTTATTTTGTAGTCGGATCACCGACATATAGTTTACTTTTAAGTTTGTGCTCGGAAAAGATCCAGCCAGTATAGGAACTGATGATATCCATGTTTTCGTCAATTTGCACTACGGCTACAAATGGATAGTATGTTTTAGAACGATAGCGAAGATCAATAAAGCGTATCTCTGTAAAAGAGTCAAAGTTATTAACTTCCCAACGGTAGACAGGAGAAAAATTCAAGAACGCTTGAATATTTTTATCTGTTTTTGCCATTTCCATAATTGGAGTGTCAGGTAATGGAACTTTCCAAAACTCATCCAAAATTTCAATATGGTGATTTATAACTGTACCAACGTAGAACTTATCCTCTGTTGTAATCGCAACACGCCAGTAGTTTTGTTTTATCGTAGGTGAGGTTGCAATTTCAACGGTATCTGGATAATAATCCTTTATTTTTTTTACGATTTCTCTTTTGTCCATATATCGTTTGATATAATATAAGACAATGACCGTATAAATGACGATCCAAGTATAGGCAGGATTTGCTCCAAGTGCCCATGCGGCGATACCTGCAATGTTTAGGAAGAATATATATGGATCAAATGTATTAATAATTCCCTTAGCAATCCATTTTCTTGAGAATGGCCTGAATGCTTGAGTACCATATGCATTAAAAAGGTCAACAAAAACATGGATGATGACTGCTAAAAATGTCCATAGCCATAAATGTAAATAATTCACATGTGGAACGAACATATATATAATGCCGGATACTAGCAAGCCCCATAACACAATTGCTGGAAGTGAGTGGGATGCACCGCGGTGGTGCCGTATATATGTTGCATTATTTTTAAGTTTAAAAACGGTATCAAAATCTGGGGCGTGTGATCCAATGACAGTGCCAACCAATACAGCATGGAACAATGTTGGATCATTTTGCACTGCAGGGTCTAATGTGGCAAGTCCGCCCAGTGCAATACCCATAACGATATGTGTACCAGTATCCATATTATAGAAGTCCTCCTTCATAAAAACTTTATTCTGCAAGAGGATATTCAAATTGTCTGGTTAAAAATGACAATTGCGTCCCCCGTTTTTTTATCTTTTTTTGAACACTACTATTAATAAATTTCTATGCGTGTATTGTAACATAAAGGAAGTGCAATGATGACGGATCAACTATTAAATAATTTTAACAGTTTACAATTTCAAAATGATTTGCTTCGATGGTATACCGAAACCAAACGGGATCTACCTTGGCGTAAAGAAAGAGATCCATATAAAATATGGGTTTCAGAGATCATGCTGCAACAGACCAAGGTGGATACAGTTATCCCTTATTTTAATCATTTTATCGATAAATATCCTAATTTGTATGAGCTTGCTGCTGCCGACCAACAGGATGTTCTTAAATCATGGGAAGGTTTAGGTTACTATTCCCGTGCAAGGAACCTTCAAAACGCTGTTCGTGAAGTTGTTGAAGAATATGGTGGAGAGGTACCATCCACACCAAAAGAGCTCGGATCATTAAAAGGCATAGGTCCCTATACACAGGGAGCAATTTTATCGATTGCTTTTAATCAACCAGAACCAGCAGTTGATGGTAATGTAATGCGGGTTTTTTCAAGGATTTTAAAAATTGAAGAAGATATCGCCAGGCAACGCACAAAGAAACTGTTCGAGGGGTATGTACGTGAACTGATTTCCAAAGAAGATCCATCCTCCTTTAATCAGGCAATTATGGATCTTGGGGCAACAATCTGTACACCGAAATCACCAGCCTGCATGTTCTGTCCCGTACAGGAATATTGCAGAGCTTTTGCTGAAGGTATTCAAGAAGAATTACCAATCAAAAAGAAGGCAAAAAAACAGAAAACAATTGCCTATGTTGTTTTATTAATCGAAAATGAAAATGGCGAATTTATTATCGAAAAAAGATCAGAAAATGGATTGCTGGCAAGTTTATGGCAATTTCCGATGGTGCCAATTGAAGAGATTGGCATGGGGCACCTTGAAAATTGGGTGTACAGTGAGTATGGATTACGTATTAATCTAAATCAGCAATTAGGAAAGTTAAAACATGTATTTTCCCATCTGATTTGGAAGTTGGAAATCTTTGGGGCAAGTACAGACCAAACAGCCATAGATGATGATCGAATCATTTTTGTTGATCGATCTGACATTACAAACTATCCTTTTCCTGTTTCACATCAGAAAATGCTGAAATATATTACTAATTCAACTAAATGAAGATACGATATAAAAAAACAGTCAAGCCCCCCTTTAAAGGTTGAGGGAGTCTTGACTGTTTTCTACTCGCTTATACATTTCCCTATTGATTTCATGTAAAATGGTTAATCCCTCTGAATTTATATAAGGGAGAATTTGTGAGAGAGCATGCTGAAAAAACTGTAATTCGTTATCCTGCCACCTTGTCTTACTCATCATGGACAGTTCTGTGAAGTCTCTTGGTGTATTCATAGCTGTAACCTCCAATAATGAAGTGGAATCGCAATTATAAGTTATGCTTTTTCCCTGTAATTTATTCGCCCGGAAGTGTTTCCTTTATTAGGTTCTGTAAAATTAATAAAAATTTATTGGATAACTTTTCGGTAAGTGGAGAAATTAATTATTGCGGAGGTGATAGTGATGGCTAAAAAACCAAATCAAACAACTGCAGGTACAAACGTTCAAAAGGTAAGACAACAAAACCAACAAGCAGCACAAGGGCAAGGACAGTTTGGTACTGAATTTGCTTCGGAGACAAATGCTCAGGAAGTAAGACAACAAAACCAACAAGCAGCACAAGGGCAAGGCCAATTTGGAACTGAGTTTGCTTCCGAGACAAATGCTCAAGAAGTAAGACAACAAAACCAACAATCGGCACAAAGAAAAAGTCAACAAGTGCAAGGACAAGCTGCAAAAGGACAAGGCCAGTTTGGAACTGAGTTTGCTTCTGAGACAAATGCTCAGGAAGTAAGAAAGCAAAACCAACAATCTCAATCAAACAAGAAGTAACAACCGATATTCCAGGTGACAAAAAAGAGTTTCCTTCTATTTCAGAAGGAGACTCTTTTTTTGTTAAGAAAGCATGGATTCCAGGCAGCAATGATGTCATGAACATAAACAGTTACATTCATTTTCAATCCCTCTAACTTTGCTATAGAACTCATTACGCTTTATATTTAGGCATGATACCATTATAATGAATGGATAATTGATGCGGAAATAAATATATGGGGAAAGGAAGATAGATAGAATGGTGGCTCCGAGGGCAGGTTCTAAAATGCAAATACAAAGTTACAAACATAATGGACAGCTCCATCGGACATGGGAGAATAGTGTAGTATTGAAAGGTACGGAATCGATTGTTATTGGTGCAAATGATAGAACTCTGGTGACGGAGAGTGACGGCCGGACTTGGATTACAAGGGAACCGGCAATTTGTTATTTCCATTCAAAGTATTGGTTTAATATTATAGGTATGCTGCGGGAAGATGGTATACATTACTATTGCAATATAAGTTCTCCCTTTATATTCGATGATGAGGCATTAAAGTATATTGATTATGATTTAGATGTTAAAGTGTATCCGGATATGACCTATGATCTTTTGGATGAAGATGAATATGACGAACATAAACAATTAATGAATTATCCGGTCGTATTAGATAGAATTCTTCATAATAATATGGAATATCTGTTACGATGGGTTAGACAACGAAAAGGACCGTTTGCACCTGATTTTGTTGATGGCTGGTATGAACGGTATTTGACATATCGTTAAAATTGCATAACATCAACTAACTCAAGTATTGGGGCTTACCCGTGTTATTAAAAAGTGTAGCAGGGGTTTTCTATTGATAATAGGGGAAGATAAAATGAGCAGTGTTAAGCAATACATGAAATTTGTAAAACCATATAAATGGAAGATTTTATTGACAATTTTAGTTGGCATTATAAAATTTGGTATTCCATTACTAATGCCTTTAATTTTGCAATATGTGATAGATGATATTATTGGAGCGGAAAATATTGCAGATGCAGAAAAAATTAATAATCTTTTCTGGATCATGGGTATTGCCTTTGTCGTATTTCTTGTACTCCGCCCGCCTATTGAATACATTCGTCAATATCTTGCACAATGGGTAGGTAATACAATTTTATATGATATAAGGGACAAGCTATTCGATCACATACAAAAACTGAGCTTAAAATTCTATTCTCAGACAAAAACCGGCGAAATTATTTCCCGGGTAATAAATGATGTCGAACAAACGAAGAATTTCGTGATTACTGGTCTAATGAATGTTTGGCTTGACCTTATTACGATTCTAATCGCGATTGGAATCATGTTAACAATGGATGTTGGTTTGACCATCGTTACAGTGATCTTATTTCCACTATTCGGTTTTGCGATAAAATACTTTTTCGGCAAATTACGACGATTGACAAGGGAAAGATCTCAGGCTTTGGCAGAAGTGCAAGGTCATCTGCATGAGCGTATCCAAGGTGTTCCGGTAACACGAAGCTTTGCTTTAGAAGACTATGAACAAGGCCAATTTCAAACACGTAACAGAAACTTCCTTGATAAAGCATTACATCATACCGATTGGAATGCCAAAACGTTTGCAGTAACGAATACAATCACGGATATTGCTCCACTCATTGTAATTGCATTTGCTGGTTATCAAGTGATTTTGGGAAATGTTACGTTGGGTACTATGGTAGCATTTATCGGTTATATTGAGCGGGTATATAGCCCACTAAGAAGACTTATCAATTCTTCGACAACACTTGTACAGGCTGTTGCTTCCATTGACCGTGTATTTGAATTTCTAAACGAAAAGTATGATATCGTCGATAAAGATAATGCAGTTGACGCAGGTAGGCTAAAAGGAACCGTCGAATTTGCAAATGTTTCATTTAAATATGACGAGGAAGAGCGTGCTGTACTGGAAAATGTTAACTTAAATGTCGAAAAGGGCGAAACTATTGCGTTTGTTGGTATGAGCGGTGGAGGAAAATCAACCTTAATCAGTCTAATTCCAAGATTTTACGATGTTACTGGCGGTGCAATTAAAGTCGATGGGATCGATATTCGGGACATGAAAGCCAGGTCATTGCGAAATAATATTGGAATGGTTTTGCAGGATAATATACTTTTCAGTGAATCAATTGCAATGAATATTCGGATGGGAAATCCTGATGCAACAGATGAAGAAGTAGTAGCGGCGGCAAAGGCTGCAAATGCACATGACTTTGTTGAAACATTGCCACAGGGCTATGACACATTAGTCGGTGAACGTGGTGTGAAATTATCTGGTGGGCAGAAGCAACGCGTCGCTATAGCACGTGTATTTCTAAAAAATCCACCAATATTGATCTTCGACGAAGCGACATCGGCACTCGATTTGGAAAGTGAGCATTTAATCCAAGAAACAATGGAAGAGTTGGCCTCTGTAAGGACAACCTTTATTGTTGCACACCGATTGGCAACCATCACACATGCCGATAGAATTGTTGTTGTAGAGAATGGTCAAATCGTGGAAATTGGTTCACATAATGAGTTGATGCAGTTGCAAGGTCACTATTATGATTTATATCAAATACAGCATTTGGATGATGGAAAAGAATAAAAAAATGACCTCTCCACCAAAGGAGAGGTCATTTTTCTTGGCTGATTTCTTAATATGTGTGCTTTAGCGCAAGTTGGCTCACCAGCCGCCCTAAGGTGCGCGAAGTATATTTCCCAGAGCGGTCGCCGAAGTCTCTTTTCTTAAATGGAAATTTCTCTCATTTGCGAGTATTTTAAAGCAAAAAAACTTTAAACAAAGATCCTTTTATTATTTATTAGCCATCTTTTTAAATGCGTGTCCAACAGCGTCAATTGTTTCTTCGATATCTGATTCTTTATGTTCGGTTGTCAGGAACCATGCTTCATATTTAGATGGTGCGAGATTAATTCCTTGCTCAAGCATTAATTTGAAGAACGTAGCAAATGCTTCTCCATCGGTTGCTTCCGCCTGTGCATAATTTGTTATTCTTTCATTGCCAAAAAATACGGTAAGTGCCCCACGTACACGGTTAACAGAAATCTCGAGATCAAATTCGGTTGCTTTTGCAAGAATTCCTTTTTCCAATTGTTCTCCCAATTGATCTAATTTTTCATAAATCCCGTCCTGCTTCAAAACCTCCAGGCAGGCAATTCCTGAAGCCATGGATGCGGGATTTCCAGACATTGTACCTGCTTGGTATGCTGGTCCTAATGGTGCAACTTGTTCCATAATATCTTTGCGACCACCATAAGCACCAATTGGTAATCCACCACCAATTATTTTGCCCATTGCAGTCATATCAGGCTCCACGCCATACAACTGCTGTGCGCTGCCATATGTGAAGCGAAAAGCAGTGATTACCTCATCATAGATGACAAGTGCTCCTGCATCATGTGTCAAATCATTTACTGCTTGAAGAAATCCTTCATGTGGTTCTACAATGCCAAAGTTTCCGACGATTGGTTCCACTAATATGGCTGCAATTCGACCTTTCCATTTGGTCAAAGCTTCTTTGTAAGCTTCCAAATCATTAAACGGAACAGTAATCACATCTTCTGCCGTTGACTTTGGTACACCGGCGGAATCGGGTGTTCCCATTGTAGATGGACCTGAACCGGCTTGAACTAATACGGCATCGAAATGTCCATGATAACAGCCTGCAAATTTAATGATTTTGGTCCGTCCTGTATATGCTCTTGCCACACGAATCGTTGTCATAACTGCTTCTGTACCTGAATTATTAAAGCGTACTTTTTCAAGTGAAGGGATTGCTTCTTTGAGCATTTTCGCAAATTGATTTTCCAGTTTCGTTGGAGTTCCGTATAATACACCGGTGGTTGCTGCATGTGCAATTGCTTTTGCAATATGTGGATGGGCATGTCCCGTAATTATTGGTCCGTATGCTGCAAGGTAATCGATATACTTGTTCCCATCAACATCCCAAAAATAAGGTCCTTGGCCACGTTCCATATATACTGGTGACCCACCACCTACAGCTTTGAATGCACGTGAAGGCGAGTTAACTCCACCAACAATATGCTCCAATGCTTCTTTATGCAGTTCCTCTGATTTTGTGAAATTCATCTATCATTTTCCTCCCTTAAGTGTCCATGCATAGCATGTGACATTATTTAATATAACAAAAAAAGGTAATGAACACATTCATATTGATTAACACGCCAACAGCATAATGTCTTCGTGTATTACCCAGAGCTGGTTAGAAGTTTAAATTCTATTAACTGCATTAGTGATTGTAAAAAATCTCATCATACAGCTTTACCAGTCCGGGTGAGTGGAGGGCGGTGACTCTTGCTTAGAACAGCACGTGTCCGAGGACCAGAAGAGTGGTTTTCTCTTCGGGGCTTGAGGGTGCGCATCCGCCCGCACGATCGCGGACGGCCGCAAAAGGAAATCAGCCAGCAGTTACAAAGGATCTAACATAGATAGTAGTTAGTTCGTAGTTTATCGCGACTAGGGGCAGATAACAGCAATCTATACGAAGACAGCCTTTTAAAAGACAAGCCTGCAGTTATATTGCATATACATAATAAGGATTATAAAAAAGAGGGGATTCTGTCATGATTATTCCTTGGCTATTATTTGTTGCAGTCTGCTGTGTCATTGTGAAAAGTTTAGCCGATTTTATTCGTGGAAATAAACGGAGTATTACACTAGAAACCTGGAGTAACCATTTTTCAACGGAAGTATTTGTAGCCTTATTATGTATTTATGTGATTGTCATGTTTGGGTATGGATTGATATATTTTATTTTATCCTTTCAGGGGATTATTCTTGTAGAGAATGGAGAGCTGCGGGATGTGAGTATACTAGGATCTATGATTCATTCTATTTACTTTAGTGGTGTCACCTTGCTCACTATTGGTTATGGTGATATAACTCCGATTGGAATAGGCAGGTTGATTGCTTTAACGGAAGCATTAATCGGGTACGTTCTACCAGCTGCATTTGTTTTAAAGATTGTCCAGTTCGGTGGTAGAAGCAGGGAAGAATGAATCTAGCCCTCCAATATGATATAGTGAAATTAATTATGTAATGGAGGGGTTTTAGTATGACAGTAGAAGTTGGGAAACAGGTTGAAGACTTTACGTTACAGAACCATTCGGGGGAAGAGGTTAGCCTATCCGATTTTAGAGGAAAACATGTTGTTCTATATTTTTATCCGAAAGATATGACACCGGGATGTACAACAGAAGCTTGTGATTTCCGTGATCAACATGAAAGCTTTGCTGAACTGGATGCAGTTATTATCGGAATCAGTCCTGACCCGGTGAAAAGTCATCAGAAATTTATCGATAAACATGAATTGCCGTTTATGCTTTTAGCTGATGAAGATCATAAGGTAGCAGAAGACTTTGGTGTATGGAAATTGAAGAAAAACTTCGGTAAAGAATATTATGGTATCGAACGCTCCACATTTATTATCGATAAAGAGGGAAGTCTTCAAAAAGAATACCGCAAAGTAAAAGTAGATGGTCATGTAGAAGATGCACTTACATTTATAAAAGAAAGTTTATAATCTAGTATAGAACAGTCCTTTTTAGGGCTGTTTTTGGTTTTTGAAATCTTTTTACTACTCAGATATAAGGAAAACGTTTACAATAAAGTTACGAAGAACAGGGAGGGAATAGCATTGATATTATTTACTGCGAAGCTATCAAACAAGCATAAGGATGAATTGAAAGGAACGTTTACAGAACAAAAAATTGTGTATTCTAAAAGTGAAGATGAAACAATAAAATATTTACCAGAGGCAGAAGTAATCGTAACCTATGGGAGCGACTTAACGGAAGACCTATTAAATAACGCTGCCAGCCTGAAATGGATCATGGTATTGTCTGCAGGAGTGGACGAATTGCCTTTTCAACTTTTGGAGGAGAAAAATGTTGTAGTTACAAATGCAAGAGGAATACATAAAGTGCAAATGGCTGAATATGCAATATCGATGCTGCTTGAGGTGTATCGTCAGGGAAAAAGAATTATGGAGCGAGAAAAGGAACAAAACTGGGATCCAACAGTTAAAGTTAATGAGATTTCAAATAAAACGATTATCATTGCAGGCACTGGTGCCATTGGACAAGAAGTAGCAAGGCTAGCTAAAGCTTTTCGAATGAAAACGATTGGAATATCAAGAAGTGGAAAAACAGTTGAGTTCTTTGACGAAAATCATACAAATGATGAACTAAACCAAGTCTTACCTCAAGCGGATTTCCTTGTCTCCGTCCTGCCAAGTACAGAAGAGACAAAGGAATTTTTTACAGACGAACATTTTCAGGCTATGCCAGAACATGGTGTTTTCTTGAATATGGGACGCGGTGATGCAGTTACAAGCGATGTCATTCTAAAAGCCATTCAACATGGAGAAATTGCACATGCCGTATTAGATGTGTTTGAAGAGGAGCCATTGCCTAAAGGTCATCCATTTTGGGCGGAAGAAAATATTACGGTTACACCACATATTTCTGGTAAGTCACCACATTATGTTACAAGAGCAATGGGAATTTTTAGAAAAAATCTAATAAACCACATCGAACAAAAAGATGATTATATCAATAAAGTAAATTTATCTAGGGGGTATTAAGATGCGCATATATACTCGATCAGGTGATAAGGGCCAAACATCCTTAGTTTATGGAAAACGCGTACCAAAAAATCATTTACGTGTGGAAGCATATGGAACATGTGATGAAGCTAATTCTGTAATTGGTTTAGCATTAAGTTTCCTTGATGAACAAGAGTGGGATGGTAAAGCAGCCTTTTTCGAACAAATGCATCGTGTACAGACAATTCTTTTTCACGTAGGGGCTGAACTTTCCACACCAAACGATAAGGAAGTCAGCTGGAAGTTGAAAGGTAGTCATATAGAAGAGATGGAAAAGCAAATTGATGAATGGGATAAGCAAATGGATCCATTAAAAAACTTTATACTTCCATCCGGTCACAGTACATCCAGTGCCTTACATACAGCAAGAACGGTTGTAAGACGAGCAGAGCGCATGGCAGTAGGTTTAGGTGATGAATTGGAAAATGAACTTGTTTTATCTTATTTAAATCGCTTATCCGACTTCCTATTTGTCGCAGCAAGATATGTAAATAAACAACTTGGTGGAGAAGAGTTAGTGTTGAATGTTGATATATAAATACTGATAAATCTAATGCAGGCATATATTGATAGAGGTTGTTCTAAACTTAAGGCCGGTGAAAATAACGCGTCAAATTTCGCAAGAATGCTTGCTTTTCCATGTATAAACGTACGTTGAATATAATTCTGCACCTCTATCTAAAAGTGTACTTGGGGGAAGTGGATTCCTCGGTCTTTTTTATCTTTCTTTTTGAATACGCATTAATATACTATTATTGACAGAGTACTATCAAAGCAGGTACACTAATTATAAAGATTATAATCTAATAATATTATTAAACGGAATGCAATATATTTGAAAGAGAGGTGGTTGACGGTGTCTGAAGAACGTTTACAGGAAGCGATTGATACATTAAAGGAATCAGGCGTCCGTATCACACCACAACGTCATGCGGTTCTGGAATACTTGCTTAATGCGATGGTCCATCCTACTGCAGATGAAATATATAAAGCGTTAGAGGGAAAGTTCCCCAATATGAGTGTTGCTACAGTATATAATAATCTGCGCGTATTAAAAGAAATAGGACTCGTTAGAGAATTGACCTATGGAGATTCATCAAGTCGATTTGATTGTAACACTTCTGATCATTATCATATTATTTGCGATGCTTGCGGCAAGATAGTTGATTTCCATTATCCGCCACTCGACGAAGTGGAATCCCTCGCGGAACAAGTCACAGGATTTGATGTAAGTTATCACCGCCTGGAGTTGTATGGTAAATGTGATGGTTGCAAGAAGTTACAAACGCAAAAGCATTGAAACTAAAAAACCAAATGCCATTGGAGCATTTGGTTTTTTTTTATGGCTTTTTCCGAAATTTTACTTGGACCCATTTCCTCACACTGTTAATTAACCAAATCCTTGAAACCATAGAAAGCTCATCGATAACTATTTTTCTTTCTAAGATAATACCTTTTTCAAGTAAATCTTTCCTGTATGTGCCTGCTAGCAGACCTGATGCTAATGGGGGAGTATAAAGTTTATCGTTCATCTCCATTACTACATTTCCTGTGGTGAATTCAGTGATTTCTTTGTCTTCATTCCATAGAAGAACATCATAAACATTCGGATGATGCTTTAATATATTTTCATAAATACTTCTGTTTGTCGTTTTATGATGAAGAAATACATTTTCTTTAATTACAGGTATATTTGCCAATTCTATCTGAAGGGGAGCAGTAAAGGCCTTAATTTCTTTTCCTTCTATATAGATATCACCATTTCTACTGGATAGTAATCGAACCTTCCACTTTCCTTCAGCATGTTGATTTGCAAACGCGTGTAATTTATCTTTAATAGTTATGAAATCAACTTTATATTTAAAATGTTCTGCTGTTTGGCGCAGTCTATTTAAATGATTGTTTAAAACAAGATAGGAGCCGTCTTCAAGTCCGAGTGATTCCAATAAATCAAATTCAAGAGGTTTCACATTCAATATCTTTGCTTTAACGAGAATTTCATCATACTCTTCCTTGTCTATGGAATCCCAAGTAATACCACCACCTACTCCATACCTAGCACTTCCATTTTTATTATTAATGATAGTAGTACGAATTGGCACGTTAAAAATTGCTTCTCTGTCGGGAGTTATATAACCAATGGCACCACAGTAAACATCTCTTGGACTGCTCTCAAGATTATTGATTATATTCATTGTGCTTATTTTGGGCGCTCCTGTAATAGAACCACAAGGAAATAGGCTCCTGAAAATATCAGTGATTGTTTTATCATTTGAAATTTCCCCAGTAATAGTAGAAGTCATCTGGAAGACGGTCGGATATTCTTCAATGGAATATAAGCTGGGTACCTCTACAGACCCTTGATTTGCGATTGTTCCGAGATCATTCCGTAATAAATCAACAATCATTGCATTTTCAGCGCGATTTTTTTCTGATTGATACAACCAGTCGGAGTTAGATTGATCTTCCTGCTTATCCTTGCCTCGACCGATTGTACCTTTCATTGGTTTAGTAGTAATCTTATTTTCTTTTAAGTGGAAAAATAATTCAGGTGAAGCGGAAATAATGGAATAATCTCCAATGTTTAAATAAGCACTGTAATTTGCTGCCTGAGCTTGGGCCAATTGATTGTAATAGGAAATAGTGCTTCCATTGAATTTTGATTGCATTCGAATTGTATAATTGACTTGATATGTAATGCCTTGCTCAATAAAACTCTTGATTCGGTTAATATTATTGTTATACTCATTAACTTTTGTTTGTGCTTTCCAATCGGAGGTGGAAAAAGCCTCAAAATTTTGAAGAGAAGTCTCCTCTGGTTTTTCGAAAATCCCAAACCAGAGGAGAGGCATTTCTGGATTGGGATTTACTTGAAAAGATTGGTCAAAAGCGGGTGAAGCTTCATAGGAGATATAACCGGCAGCGTAGTATCCGTTATTTGTTTCGTCCTCAATCTGTTTCAGTAAAGGAATCACTTCCTCTATTAAAGATGTGGAAATGATTTTGGTTGGTTTTTTAAATAATAAAGGATTCATTTTCCCATCCTTGTCAATAAAATCAAAATGTAGCAACGGTATCATCTAAATTATTTCCTTTCTTACCGGTTTATAGGAACTTCATTTATTTTTGGTTAAAAAAATCCGTCAAGATCGACGGATTTTTCGTTACTTATGATTGTCTTTCGTAGCTTTAGCATATCTGCGCTTATTGTATTTTTCATCGAACTCTTCACCTTCTAGATTCCTGTCCATTGTTAATGTTTGTTTGCAGTGCATACAAGCATCGACACGCCCAAGCATTTTTGTCGGCTTTTCACAGCTTGGACAGACAACAGGAACAGCTTTGAGTGACAAGGTACCTATCCAGACATATACAGCACAGCTTAGAACGACTGCTAATAAACCTAATAAAAAGAATATAACCATAAGCCATTCGATATTCTTTGTTAATATTCCTGCATACATTAAAAGGATTCCACCGAAAACCAGGATTAAAGCAAACGTTCTTATTTTATTTATTTTACTTGAATAAACCAATTGTTGTGCCATGTTGTTCCCCCTTAATTTACAATTGTAGTATAGCATATTTTCATAAAAGTTTTGTATTTGATAAAGGATTTCCACTTAATGAAACGAATTATATATAATAGAGGATGTTTAAAAAAGTCCGGTAAAAGTGACACATCGAATTTTCTAGTTAGCGGTAGCAGAACCACCTGTGCAAGCCGGCAACTCACGTATTAATAGGTGAGTAGCCGGTAGCTACGCTGCCTCGAACTTCTTGGTCCTTTTTATCCTCCTTTTTGAACACAAGTAAATAGAAGAATGGGGGAAAAGGAAATGGAAAACTTCCTGAGACCGATATACCAGGAACACGCAAGTAATCCGAATACAATAGGGATATTGATAATAGAAAAGACACAGTTTGCCAGCCCAATTACAGACGACTTTGATGTTATTTTACTTATCATCGTTAGAAATTATGAACAATCGATGTATGTAAAACATTATGAGGTTACTGATAAAACAGCAGCAGTACATGTTGTGGATGAAGGTATTTTGATGGATTGGATTGATCTAAGTGGTTACCGTAGAGCTGTTGAATGGGTTATATATGGAAAAACTGTGTTTGATCGTAATGAATATGTTTTTAGATTAAAAGAAGAACTTCGGGATTTCCCCCGTGAAAAGCGTGAACTGAGGAAGGCAATTAATTTCGGTAAGCTTGTGAAGTCATATAGTGAAGCAAAATCTCTATATGAATCCGGAGAACTTAAAGATGCACATAGTAAAATCCTGAACTCCCTTCATTATTTAGCAAGACTTTCAGTAATTGAGAAAGGATTTTACCCAGAAGTAACTGTTTGGGCGCAAGTAAAGAATATCGATTTGGAAGTGTATAAACTATATGAAGTATTTATCGATCGGCAAGAAGAAGTGAAGCAAAATATTGAATTGATGATTATTGCAATGGACTTTGTTATGAATAAAAGGGCAAAGTCATCAGCCAAGCACCTGTTAGAATTAATGAAGACAAATGACAGACCCTGGTCGTACGCAGATATTAAGAACAAACCCATGGTACAACCTTACAGATTTAACTTGAGCGCTATACTTTCCTATTTGGTTGAAAAGAGTATAATTTCAGTAATACTAGAAGAAACAAAAGGCGTCGGCGTATTTCAAAGAAAATATATTGTAAATGACATGGGTAACAATCATGATGCAGAATGAATAGTATAAATGAGATTCATAAAGAACCTAGTGCTGATAATGAGTTGCTAGGTTTTTTGCTGCCTTTCATGTGTACCGTAGCGCTTTATAACGGGAATGTAAATTTAATGTAAAATAACCGTTGACTTTAATAATTAACCATGGTAAAGTTATATCCGTTGCCAAATTCCACAAGGAAATGCGACAAAAAAGATTAAAAATAGTTGTTGACATCAAATCAATGATTATGTTATATTAGAGAAGTCGCCGCTGAGAAAGCGACTTACAAATTTGCTCTTTGAAAACTGAACAAAACAACCAGTATGTCAAGAAAAGAAAACATGTTTTTCTTTTCAAACAACTCATTAAGTTTCACTTATTGAGTATGCAACAAGCTAAGAACATAAATGGAATTAACTGATGTTGATTCTATTCAAACACTTTTATGGAGAGTTTGATCTTGGCTCAGGACGAACGCTGGCGGCGTGCCTAATACATGCAAGTCGAGCGCGGGAAGCAACCAGATCCCTTC
>NZ_MTBQ01000010.1 GCF_002153375.1 Oceanobacillus rekensis | reverse complement strand
TCGTTCCACAACCTTCACCCCGAAGGGATCTGGTTGCTTCCCGCGCTCGACTTGCATGTATTAGGCACGCCGCCAGCGTTCGTCCTGAGCCAAGATCAAACTCTCCATAAAAGTGTTTGAATAGAATTAACATCAGCTAATTCCATTTGTGTTCTTAGCTTGTTGCATACTCAAAAAGTAAAACTTAATGAGTTGTTTAAAAAGAAAATCATGTTTTCTTTTCTTGACATACTGGTTGTTTTGTTCAGTTTTCAAAGATCAATTTTCCACGTTTGTCGTTTTTGGCGACAAGATATAATGTAACATGTATTTCACTTGCCGTCAACATATTTTATGAAATATTTTTCTTCTTTTTTCGAGAAGTTATTTCAAAATGTGACAACAGAAATAAATATAGCATGATTTAATCTATAGTGCAATACTAAATCATAAATTTATTAAAAAAGTTGTCATACCCAAAATAAAATCCTCCACTTCAAGTATAAAGCAGTTAAAGATAGAGGATTTTGGCTTGTTATGGATTTTCTATGCGTTTGGGCATATATTGAATACAATCCTGTTCACTTGCTACACGCCGTAATAATTGAAAAAGTGTACGATACCTGTCTCTCATTGCTCGCTTCACCATAGTGTCAATTCGACTATCTTCTAAATCCAACAATAATTCTTCCAGTTCTCTCTTTAATACATACTCAATTTCCTTTTGTTCCATCTCATTGATTAACAGTCCCAACATATTATTCACCTCTAACGATCTCGAAGCTAGCATCGATTATTCTAATTCACTTCATTATGTTCTATTTGAAAGTAATAAATGCTTCGCATTATTCTTCCATTACTAATGGATATATCACATTTATTCGTTGCGGTCCGAGGATTTTGTCGGTTGTTGTCAAATTCTGTCCGGTTCATTCTAAAAACCACTTTCAAATATTGATAACTTGGTCATTAAGATTACTATTCCCTGATTTCCGTATTTTTCATCCGCTTTTTAGCAAATATATTACGAACGTTTTTAATAGCGAGATTTACATAGTATCGGGACTGTTGTATTAGTAGAAAGTCCACTAGCGGCAACGAAAAGAATCAACGCTTATTATTTGATTATCTTTAAACAACCTCTAATACCTTTTGAAAGGCTTGGACATATTTCCCCTTCCGATTCATAAACATAATGGTAGAACTACTGAATATATAGGAGGAAAATGTATGGATCATTTTTATGCGATTCAACTAAAGCGACGAAAAAACTGGATCATCATTGCAATTGCATTTTTTGCCGCTCTTTTATTATGGACACAAAAGGATACGTTTTTTTCAGTTTTCTCCAATGAGCAGCAGCCTGTTGCTTTATCAAAGGGGAATGTAGATGAACCAAACATTGCATTGACATTTAATATTAGCTGGGGGGAAGAAAAGGCACTGGATATTTTAGATCAGCTTGAAAAAGAACAGGTACAGGCCACCTTCTTTGTAAGTGGTGAATGGGCGGAGCGTCATCCGGAAATACTAACAAAAATTTCAGAAGGACAGCACGAATTAGGGATGCTCGGCTATCGTTATAAAAGTTACCTTGATCAGGAGATTGGTCAAGTTAGAAAAGATTTAGTGTATGCAAGGGAAATCTTTAAGAAACTAGGTTATGAAGATGTTAATTTATTAAGAACACCAAGTGGGCATTTTAACGAAGAGATTATTGAACTTGCAAAGGAGTTAAATTTTGATGTGATCCATTGGAATATTAATCCTAATGATTGGGATAATCCTGGAACAACTAAAATTATTGATACGGTAATGAAAGATACAACAAATGGGGATATCATTTTAATGCATGCCTCAGATGCAGCTAAGCAAACTGCAGATGCTTTAAAAACAATTTTACCTGGACTGAAAAATAAAGGTTTCCAGCTAGTTAGTATTTCAGAGTTAATGAACCAGGTACAGGCCGAAACTGAAATTGTTGAATAGGCCAACTAAAATACCTCTGTCCCCACAATAGGTCCAGAGGTATTTTAGTTTATGCTTTTTTGGTGCGTGCTTTATTATTGGGAGCCTTCTTACTCTTTTTAGTCCCGTTTCCTGTCTGCTTTGCTGCATCAATGTTGGTAATTCGGTGTAAGACAAGTAATTGGTAAGTATTACATGCCAGCAATGGAACGATCATCAACCAAGCATAGTCTGTTCCTTCTACCTGTAACCCTGGAACCCATTCTACAGTGGTAATAACCACCATAAAAAATAAGGCCGGAATAAAAGCATGCTTATTTGTTTCCTTTGCTTTTATTTTGGCAACAATCCAACCAACCCCAAGTAAAGCTGCAGCCATTAGGATATACCAATAGATGGCTACTTCACCATTTGACCCTTGATATGGAAAATAAACGAGATCAAACAATACAAATGCAATCAGTAATACCTGGACTGTTGACCAAAAGGAGCGGAATAAGTTTAATCCCATTCGGTGAATAAATAAATAAGCAAAGAAACCAGTCATACTAACTACACTGAAAGTTAAACCTAATCCAATAAAAAATAAAAATAATCCTAAGACTTCGATAAAATCAAACGGGCTTAGGTAGGTTGCGTAATCCTCTGGTTTAATAATAAAGCTGATGAGAAGACCAGCAACTCCCCCGATTATAAAGGTTTTAAACAAGAAATTGACTAATTTACGACTGTTCACTATGTATCCTCCTACAATCTTATGCAATAAAAACGACAAATTTTCCCTTATAGTAGGTATTTTATCATGAAGTCGATTAATATTCCCCCAAGAAATGAATATTTTATAAATTTGTCACTCATATTAAGGATATAGGAAGGAGGAACAATACCTAATGATACGTTTTGTATTTATTACACTCCTTGGAATATCCTTTACCATGCTTGCTGGTTGTAATGGTGAATCAACTGCGGGTAAGGAAGGCGATTATGAAACAACAAAAAAAATGGTCGTTGATATATTACAGACAGAAGAGGGAAAAAAAGCTCTCACGGAAATAATGGCAGATGAAAAAGTAAAACAGGAACTGGTCATTCAATCCGATGTAGTAAAGTCTGCCATCAATGAAACCCTTGTATCTGAAAAGGGAAAAGAAATGTGGACCACTTTGTTTAAAGACCCTAAATTTGTCGAGGGTTATGCAAAGTCAATGTCCGAAGAGCAAAAGAAACTAATGAAAGATCTTATGAATGATTCGGAATATCAAAAACAAATGCTCGATCTAATGAAAAATCCGGAGATAACAGAACAAATGTTAACCCTCTTAAAGAGTCAGCAATTTCGTTCCCATTTAGAGGAAACCATTACCCAAACACTGGAAACTCCTTTATTTCAAGCAAAAATACAGGAAATATTGTTAAAAGCTGCAGAGGAGCAAGGAAAGCAAAAAGAAGGTGGAGGTGGCTCCGGCGGTGGTGAAGGTGGCGGCTCTGGTGGTGGAGGTGGCGAATCTGGTGGTGGCGAGGGCCAATAGCCTCAGCCATTTCAGTAGTCACAAAACCCATCAATTAATAGGAAGAGGACACCCAACCAGGATGTCCTCTTCGTTATTCTTCAAGTTTCGCTATTACTTTTGCTGCAATCTTATGGAACTCTTTTCCGTTCGGATGATCTTCCTGATAAACAGATGGTGCAAACACATCTTCTTCCTCGTACGGCTGCTGAATCGGCAACTGCCCAAGTACTTTTGTATTCAAGACTTCAGCTAGCTTCGTGCCGCCACCCTCACCAAATACATATTCTTTTTCCCCTGTTTTTTTACTTTCAAAATAAGCCATGTTTTCAACTACACCTAAAATTTCATGATCTGTCTTTAATGCCATCTGCCCCGCTCTAGCTGCTACGAAAGCCGCTGTTGGATGTGGTGTGGTTACAATGATTTCTTTACATGTTGGCAGAAGTTCATGGACATCCATTGCAATATCTCCAGTACCTGGTGGCAGGTCTAGAAGCAAGTAGTCGAGTTCTCCCCACTCCACCTCTGAAAAGAAGCTGTTAATCATTTTACCAAGCATTGGTCCACGCCAGATGATTGGTGAGTTATCCTCTACAAAAAAGCCCATGGATATTACTTGTACACCAAACCGCTCTACCGGAACAATTTTCTCTTCTTGCACAACCGGGCGCTTTTCTATACCCATCATATCTGGAACACTGAACCCGTATATATCGGCATCAATAATACCTACTTTTTTGCCCAATCGCATTAATGCTACAGCAAGGTTAACCGTGACTGTAGATTTCCCTACACCACCCTTACCACTAGCAATTGCGATAAACTTAGTATTCGACTCTCCGCCCATTAATGATTCTTCTTTTGCCTTTTCGGCAGCAGGCTGATATTTTTGTATGACTTCATCTGACAACTGTTCAAAGCGAAGTCCGACAGTATTTGCGCCAGCCTTTTTTAATATACCGACAATTTCCTGTTGCAACTCCATTTGTTCCCCAGTATTCGTCTTGGAAATACCAACTTTGACACTGACATGTTTTTTATCTTCCTTAATGGTTACACTTGTAATCCCACCGGTTTCTTCCAGTGTTCTATGTAAAAAAGGATCTTTAACAGGATTAAGCAGTTGAACAACTTCTTCTTGCGTTAGCATTATAAGTCACCATCCCTTATCTCTTTGTACTCCAATTGTAAGTATAACATAATTCGCACAAATTCTAAGAGATATGCACTATGGTTACGGTTTCAATCTCCCTCTTTTATATCCTCTGTCAAATAACGTAATATCCCTTCATAAATACTGGCAGCCATCTTCCGTTGATAGTCCTCCTGTTTCAGTAATTCCCTTTCTTCAGCATTCGATAAAAAACCAATCTCAACAAGCGCACCCGGAGCTTTTGCATGTTTAAGCAAATAAATGCCATTGATAACCAATGGAGCACGTTTTGTATTTTCCATATTGCGAATAATCTCATCCTGAATCATTTTTGCTAAATGCTTACTTTCTTCAAATTCAGGATAATAAAAGGTTTGCGCCCCTCGCCACTGTGACGATGGCAATGCATTTAAATGCAACGTCAAAAAGAAATCCGGGTCTTTATCATGAATAAACTCTAAACGGTTACGAATATCCTCTGATTTCCTATTTGCTAGTCCCTTCGTACCTTCACCTGCAAGGTCAAAATCATCCTCTCTCGTCAAATAAACAAGTGCACCATTTTGTTGCAAATATCGTTGCAGCATCTTTACAACCTCAAGTGCGATATCCTTCTCTAGCGTCTCATCTGCTCCAACTGCCCCACCGTCCACTCCACCATGTCCAGGGTCTAATACAATCGTTTTCCCTGTGAGTGGAAGTGACCATGAAGAATTTGTATCCGATTCATTTTGACGAATTGGAAATTGAATGAGAAAAGCTAATAAGAAAGCTCCAAGTAACCAGTATACAATCATTTTCCTGCGATTCATTTAACCCGCCCCTTAAAGGTAGTCTCTAAAGAGGTTGTTCAAAAGGTCCGTATTTATCTTCCTTTTGAACACACACTCTTATTAAATTTATGGGACAAGATGCAGGATTATGACTGACTATTTGTGGTATGCTACTATTTAAGCAGTTGTTCAAAAAGTCCGGTATAAATGACACATCGAATTTCGCACGAATGCTTGCTTTTCCGCCTCGAACTTCTCGGTCCTTTTTATCCTCCTTTTTGAACACACATTGTAAGAAACGTTTACGAAAATTAATGAAGTGGTATTAGAAGAGAAACAGCATAATTGGGAGGTAATAACAAAATGATTTGGGTAGGTATTGGTCTAATTATTATTGGAATTGCATTTATGGCATTGGTTGTTTTTCTTATTAAGCCACTTAGTAATTTGGCTAGTGTTTTCAGCAGTCTGCAAAAAACAACCGATGAATTACCAAAAACAGTCGAAGATCTCACTTCGCAAACCACAAAAACACTGGACACTAGTGTGGATACCCTTCATCAGGTAAATAATCAGATCAAAGAGTTAAGCCCACTGTTTCATATAGTAGGTGATGCCGGAAGGGCCACCAACCAATTGACTTCATCGATGGTGAATGCAGTTGATGATATGAAAGTAAATACACAGGCTGGCAACGACTTTGCGACGCGGAAAAACCTGGAAGGATTGTATGGAGCATTAACACTAGGGTACATGCTTTTCCAGAAGAATCAAGAAATAAAAGAAGAACAACAAACCATTAACGTTTAATCAAATAGAAACAGGTCAGCCCTTTATCGAAATGGCTGACCTGTTTCTTTTTGGCTCTTTCGTTTGGAACTGCGTTTACTTGTCCCACTACTTTATAATCTTCACAGTTGAGGTAATGCCGCAAACTAAGGTAAGCAACCAGCAATTACTTCCCAGTTTATAAATTTTTTTACAATACAACATTTTTTTCGTAGGACGAGCAGTGCGGAGTCCTACTTCTTTTTTAGGACGGGTAACCACACTCCAATGTTCTATAAAACAACTTTTAAAAAAATGCTGGGTGAAATTAAACTTTACGATGTACTTCTTGTTTAATATCCTCCATCACATTGGCGCGTTTTTTTCCATCTTCATATAATTTACTTTCAAAATCTTTCACTCGTTGAATGATGGAACGATGTTCTTCCAATTGCTGCTGTTTGGATAGATAACTTTTCATTATCCAGCCGACACTAATTCCTCCAAGAGCACCGGCTATCAAGGATGCATTGCCCTTTTTATTGGATTCCATCCGCGCTCTCTCCTTGTGCTGTTTTCAAATCCCTGCGTTTTTTCAACCAATAATACCCTAAAGCAAATGAACCATAAAGGCCTCCCAGTTTATTATCAGCTGACACATGCTTTCCGCCATCTGTTTTTGTTTTTAAAGAATCTGTCACATCAACCAATGATGAGGAAAATTTTCTTGTTGCATTCCCTACATCACCCATAATATAGAACAATGGACTTAACTGGTGAAGTTTGTCATTTACATCTGCCAATGTATTATTACTCTCGCTAATCATATTGCCAGTTTCTTTAAAAATATCATCCAATTGGTTTGGAAGCTGCTGTACAGTTTTATCAATTCCACGTAGTACGCCTGCTAGATTATTCAATACATGTCCAATAAATATTGCCAAAATAATAAATGCCAATCCGATAAGTAATACACCGATACCAACTAACGTCATTTCTATCCCTCTCTTCCGGTTTTTACGGGTACAATATCTGTTTGTTGTACCATTAATTCATTTTTATCTTTACGCTTTGTCGCTTTCCACTTGGTGTAGAGTTGAACTGCGGCTTCACTCCAGGTAATCCCACCAACAAAAGGTTTCATTTTTTTCTCTAATTCTACATCAGATAATGTCTTGCTCTTTTCACTATAGACTTCATTCAGCGAGTTGACTGTAACACCGATATCTTCCACAGAATCAAATAGGTCATCTGTCGCCCGAACCTTTTCTCCAATGTCATCAACAAGTTTATCCGTTTCACGTACTGTTTCTGTAAGCTGTGGCGTAATATATTCCAGTTCCTTCTCCAATTCGCCCATCGATGTGCCAAGCGATTTCATTGTATCTGCAAGTCTTTTTAGAACCAAGGATATATATATGACTACAATTGCAAAAGCAATCGAACATAACAGAATACCCAAATAGATGATATCCATATGTAAAAATCCCTCCCTTTTGACAATATTATACCACCTAACTCCATAAATAAAACGTTTTCCACTTCTTGACGTAAAAAGATTGATACCTGACTTATTTGGGTATAGACGATGTATATTATTTTATGATGGAGGTCTATCATGTCTCAAATTAAAAAATTTTCGAAGGGATTTATGGAAAGGTTTAAAGAAGATAATGTAACATTACTTGCAGCTGCACTTGCCTATTATTTTTTACTTGCAGTTTTCCCGTTATTAATTGTAGCATTCGCTATTATTCCTTATTTTAATATTAGTACAGAAGAAGCGATGGGATTCATAACATCTGTCGTGCCTGGAGAATTGGCTTCGGTTTTTCAAGATAATATCGTGAATCTCGTTGAAACACCACGTGGAGGTTTACTTACAGTCGGTATTATCGGTGCACTTTGGTCGGCTTCGAATGGTATTAATGCTTTTATAAAAGCATCCAATGAAGCATATGATGTGGAGGAAGAGAGATCCTTCATCGTTATACGTTTAATTGCATTCGGGCTAACAATCGCAATGATTCTTGCTGTTGTCGTCGCTATTTTACTTCCTGTATTTGGGAATGTAATCCTCGGTTTTATTACATCCTTCCTAGGTATAGGTTCACAAATGACCATCCTGCTGCATATCCTTAGATATGTTATCAGTATTTTGATCATTACAGTTCTATTGATGATGCTGTACCGCTTTGCACCCAATAAGAAGATACCTTTCAAGCACATTATTCCGGGAGCACTGACAGCAAGCATCTTATGGCAAGTTATTTCTTTTGGATTCTCCATTTATATTAGCAATTTTGGAAACTATTCCGCTACGTATGGAAGCCTTGGAGGAATTATTATTTTAATGATCTGGTTCTTCCTTACAGGTATTATCCTAATGATCGGAGCTATCATTAATGTGATGTATCATAAAAAAGAACTGAGAGAAAACACAGAGCTTCATAAGGCTTCGAATATTTAATGCGATATGTAACGAAGCGATTATTATACGGGATTCCGCGGATTGAGCGGGCGATTCCGCGAATATGATATTTATTCCGCGGATTTCAGCATCTCGCATATAGCCGCTCGACTAGGTAGTTCTTGATTTACTTTTTTCGATCAATACAGGAAACAGCTCCGTTCAAAATGAACGGAGCTGTTCTTTAAATCATTAATATGTCCACACTTTATCTGGACAACAAACCTGTCACCAAGTTCTCGGCCCAATTATCATCCGAAAAAGAATCCTTCGTTATCTCTTTTAGCTGTAATGGCGTTATAAAATCCGCTCCATCATGGAATAAACCCGGCGGATCGACTGCAACCCAGTCACCAAGTTCTACCCCACTGGTAAGTTCTACCATGCTACCTACGTATAGACCGGACTCGATTTTCTGTTTGACGAGTTTACCCTCATTTGTCATTCTCCAGACAGCATCCGTAAAGACTGCTTCTTCAAACAATGCGGTTGCACCAAGTGATTCTTCAGTCACAATTGCAACATCGGCATGGTAACCGGGAAGCAATTCTTCTAATTCCGAATCTTCATCTTCTCTTTCTTCATTTTCCTCGTCTTCAACAAAAGCGACTTGGAAAGAATAGATACTCTCACTTCCAATGTCAATCGACTTTGGGGTACTACTTACTTTATGAAGTGTTCCATCCAATTGAAGACTCATTTCTTGGATATCAACTTCTGCAGCAAGCCCTGGTTGCATTTGTGTTCGTTCCTTTTCCGTTAGTTCACCAAACACATGCAGTTCTGCACTTTCAATCGTAACCACTGGATTGTCCAATGTTTCGTTTAAGTCAGTTATTCTACCAGCATAAGGGCTTTCTACTGTTATTGTATTCCCAGTACTCCGTAACTCTGTTAATTGGCTTTGATACGCCTCAAGCTGTGAAACCTTTTGTGATAATTCCTTTTCTTTTTCTACTATATATTGTTGCTTGATCAGATCTGCATCAATCGATGACTGTGGAAGTTCCACTTCAAGTTGCTCCCCTGTAATTGTAAAAGCATTAGGCTCCCCAGTCATTCCCACCGGTAATTGGTACCTTTCCATTTGTGAGATTGCTGTTTCAATTGCTGCTATCTCACCATTAATTTGCTCTGTTTGGCTCATCAGGTTAGCTTCCGCCTCATAATAATTATCAACTTGATAGGTATACAGCGGATCACCTGGATTCACCTGATTTCCCTCTTCCACAATAAATTCCTGGAAGCTTCCAAGATTTTCATCAAAATAAATATGTTCTGCTCCGGCAGCCTTCAACACTCCAGGTTTATACAATTTTTCCAACAGGTCTGCTTCAAAGGTTTCCGACCAATCATTAACATATGCTGTTCTTTCGACTTTCTCTTCTTCATCAAAATAAACAAGCAGAAAATTAACTCCAATGAATACAACTACAAGGACTTGAATTATTCTTTTGATAGTCATCCGAACCACCCACTTAATATGTATGAATCAGTATACGCGGCAAGCGCAACAAGACACCAGCCGAGAAAATGCAATAGTATTACATTAAGCCATATAAATTGTTTTTTCATTTCCGTGAATGTCGAAATAAACTTGACCTGAAACCAAATAGACCACAACTGAAACAAGGTTACGGCACCAAAAAAATAAATAATCCATGGTATTTCCGTTATATAGGAAGCAATAATCCCAAAAGATAATGGAGATACCTGCCAATTCAGACCTGCAAAAATAATAAGCGGAATCCATAAAATTCGTTCAAGCAGTAATACCGCAAGGACAACTTGCTGCATAATAATAAGTTTCTTATACGAAATTCCTGTTAAAAGATAAAATAAAAAACTAGGAATAAATAAAATAAATGAAGCAAATAACATTGCATAGATTAACCGACCGATAATAAACCATAGTTTACTAGTTTCATAGGCTGGCTGTGTTAACGAAACAGCTACACTAGATATACCTTCTGATCCTAATCCAAGAAATGCCATCCATAAGTAAACGGCTATCGCTGAAAGAACGAGAAGGATATTTACTTTCCATAAGTTTTGAATTCGCTCAGCTTTCCGAATCCTGAATAAATCATCCTCCATCGAAAAGAGGAGTTTAAATAAATGAACACGATATGTCATTTGCTACATTCCTTTTCTGCTTACCATATTCCTTTAATTTTAACCCATATTTTAGGGAAATACTATGAATTTTGTCTTTTTTTATAACAACTAGGATATAGGACCTACAGATCTCCTTTTAGAAGAAATCCGCAAAAAATGTTTGCCTAATAGGAATCAGACTCTCCAGTTGCTCTATAGCCTCATCATCTCCTTGAATAAGCCCTGTGAGAGATAATTCCAATGGTCGCTTGTATCCAAACATAAATGCTGTAAGCTGCTGGACGGTACAATGAATCACATTCTCCTCGTCTACTGTCTTTTCTTGTGAAAACACTTCTGTGACACCATTTGTTTGCTTAATCACATAGCTGCCACTATTATCCGGCAGGAAGTCATCATGGACAAGAATAGCTAATGATACATCTTCAGAGCCTTTTTCATATGGATATTCACTAAGAAAAGCCGGTACATCTACAATACGTGCCATAAAATAAGGTGTTATCTCTTGCTTGAACCTTGGCTCATCAAGGAGTAATGGTAAGTTGTCATTTTCCGACACGGTCATGTTTACTTCCATTGCCATCGAATCGTGATTAGCAATGAACTCAAGCAGCAATTTCCAGCCGTTCAGCGACTTGTATGCAAGCTCATCTACTTGTAGAATATTATCTTTTACACGGTAGATGATATAACCATCTGCTTCATTGTTCATATTATAACAAACGGCCACCATTTCATTATTTGTTAAAACACGCTGTTCCCACCACTTTGCATCACGTGTCAACATCCCATTAAAATTCAATGCAACTTCACTATAAATCTGATGTATAAGCTTATTATCTGCGTCTATTCTCCTTACATATCCAATTGCATCCCATTTTCTTTTTAACTTATCCATTGGGATTGTATACCGCTTTTTATTAAAAGCTATCTCCCAGCCAAATTTACGATAAAAAGGTACAGAGAAAGGATGCAAATAAGAGACGATTTGGCCGTTTTTCCTCATGTGCTGCAATGCATGTGCAAGAAGTTGTTTAACCATGCCGTTTCTACGATATTCCGGCCATGTCGAAACCGAGCTGATGCCACCCATTTCAAACGACTTACCGTTAATATTTATGGATAACGGAATCATATGAAGCTTTGCTGCAACCTTCTCACCCTCCATCCAACCCCAAATAATATGCCGATTTGCTTCTTCTTCCTTTTTAATCAAATCATCCTCTGAAAGTTTATATTGAAAGGCAAATTGAGATAACGTAAAAATTTCATCATAGTCTGTAGCACTTAGTCTTTTTATATGGTCCACTTATAAACCCTCCGATGTATTGTATGATGTCTCTATCATACTAAATAATCATAAAAACACCAAAACCGAACAGTACCAAGCACTGTTCGGTTTCTCACCCTATTGTATAGCATCAAGTTCTAAAAAATTTATGTTGTAGGAGCAATCATTATACTGCGTCTACTTCACTATCACCTTTTGTTTCTTTTACTTTTCCTGCTGCTTTCATTTTAGCTAGTTCTTCTTGTATTTCTTCCATTCTCTTATCATCTAGACTATAAAATTTCATGGATACAAGTGACACGATTAACAATAGTGCTGGTAGACCAAAACCGAGTAATAATGTCATTGTAAATAATGGTGTTGTTAATGGATCGTTTACGGTCGGAAACTCAGCTGTAAATCCAATAAGCGCTACTCCCAATCCAACAATTGCTGGAGCAAGTGATGTAACTAACTTATCAATAAAGGAGAAAAGTGTCCCTAACATCCCTGGTACATAGCGTCCTGATTTGTAAGTTTCATAATCGGAAATATCTGCGATCATCGGATTTACTAATGTAGAAGGAATTGCACCAAATCCCATTGCAAGCGTATATAAAATAATGAATAGTACAATACCGATACCGATGTTACCAGACAAGGAGGTTGGATCACCAATGACTAAGAATAGACCAACTAAACCTACTAGTGATAGAAAAGAAATCCACGTTGATTTTATAAATGAACTTCTCATACCTCTTTTTCTAGCAATGGCAACGGCTATAAATGTGATTAGTAAGATTGGAACAACTGTAATCATAGATACTGTACCACTTAATGCATAATCACCGATTAGAATTCCAAAGATCATTACCATAACTACCGATTGTCTTAGAAGGCTAAAAGCTAATTTATCTGCTGTTACAGCAGTTATTAGCAATTTTAATGGCTTGTTACCTTTTAATATTGGCCAATAATCACGAAATCTCGTATTTACAGTTGAATCTGCTAAACCGTAAAACTCTTTTTTATCTTTTCCTGCTATACCAATAACAGCAAGAATCGTACATATTGCAGAAAGAATGATTGCGAATGTGTTTAATTCCGTGAATAATCCCATATTAAAGTCCCCGTATTTTCCAATCAAATAGGACGCCACATAAACTTGTCCTAATGTGAAGATTACCGTAGTATAAATACCATCAAAAATGGAAAATAAAGGTCTTTGCTTGGGACTGTTTGTTATTACCGTTTGCGCAGCCTTTGTAACTGCTGTTTGAAAGGTATATCCAATAACGTATAAAGCATATGTCAATATAAAGAAAATCAATTGAAATGATAGTGGTAAGGTATGTGTAATGGAGTACATTAGTATGATTGAAGTAGCCAAGATCACATTACCTAAAATCATTAACGGTCTAAACTTACCAAATTTAGATTCTGTCTTATCAATAATAAAACCTACAATTGGATCCGTTATACCATCAAATACACGCATTGCTGTTAACACGATACTCACTATTGCAACAGTTAGACCTGCTATACCTGCAGCATAATATGAAACGAATGTTAACATAAACATATACAGATTTGTCGCCATATTATTTAATGCAAAGAAACCAATTTGCCATAACTTTGCAGTGTTATATTGTTGTTCTTTTCCAATAGATGTTGTTGACATTTTATGCTCCCCCTTTTGATGAAACGCTTTCATTGATGACTAAAAAAAATTATTCCGTTTATTTATGTTAAATTACTTTTCTTATTTGTTAACCAAACAAACTAATTACTTGTTGTTTTATAATATTCGATAATGGACAATTATGCAAGCGTTTTCCAGTTAAATTTTAAGAAAGTTCCTATTTGATAAAGAGGATTGGTCCGCTGATACCTGCTGTGCAAAGTTACCTTGTAAGATATTTAAAATACTCAAATCTGTATCAAAATTACTTATTGAGGTAATTATACATTTCCCACATACTAATAAAATCTTAATACCCTTGATAATCATATTTTAAATATTTTTACCCTTTCTTATGCATAATTAGAAAACGACTGCATCTTCTAATCTTTAGAAAATGCAGTCGCCCTTTAGTTAATCCTTTTTAAAAGCAATAAAGAACATAATGACAGCAATTGTACTACAAGTAAAAATGACAATTGCCATTGGTATCGCGGAGGCTTCTCCAGCTAGTCCAACGAGAGGAGCAACGATACCACCAAAGACAAATGGAAGCAATCCTAGAAATGCGGATGCACTCCCAGCGGATTTTCCCTGTGTTTCCATAGCTAGTGAAAAGCTGGTAGTTGTCACGATTCCGACACTTGAGACAATGAGAAATAAAGCGATAGCCATATAGAATAATGGAAGTTGCTGCCAGACGACAAATGCTAAAAATAAACTTCCGGTAAATGACAAGAGGGTACCAGCACATAGCAAGTGCATTTCTTTAAAGTAACTAGCTAATCGCCCAGTTAATTGTGCCGCAATAATGATTCCGATACCATTTAAGGCAAAAAGAAAGGAAAATTGCTGTGGTGAGACACCATATATATTTTGCAGTATAAATGGTGAACCTGCTATATAGGCGAACATACTAGCCATTACCAATCCCTGTGTAAGTGCTATTCCCATAAAGTATCGGTTCGTAAGTAATGTACTGAATGTTTTAAGGACAGAAAACAGACCCCGTTCTGCACGATTTTCGTCAGCTAATGTTTCTGGCAAAAATAAGAGTACTGCTAATAAAGCAACGATGCCAATAAAAGCTAAAACATAAAAGACGCCGATCCAGGTTGTAAAATTTAACACAACCCCTCCGATTACTGGTGCTAAGATAGGAGCCGACCCGTTAACAAGCGCGAGTAAAGCAAGAAACTTTGTCAAATCTTTACCAGAATATAGATCTCTTGCCGCTGCACGTGCAATGACAACCCCAGCTGCTCCTGTAAATCCTTGGATAAAACGAAGCGTAATAAAAAAGGCAATCGTAGTACTCCAAGCAATGAGTAAAGAAGCTATCGTATAACCTATTAATGTAATGATCAATAGGTTGCGGCGTCCGTAAATATCACTTAATGGACCAAAAAAAACTTGCCCTAAACCAAGGCCGACTAAACAGGCTGTTAAGCTCATTTGCACTAGAGATGTTGATGCATCTAAATCAGCAGCGACGTTTGGGAGTGCAGGTAAATACATATCCATCGACACAGCCCCGAAAGCCGTTAATAGTCCTAAAACAAAAACGAGTCGAAGCTTGTATTTGTCAGTTTTTCTTTCTTTTGATAAAATATTTTCCAATTAGAATTCTCCCAAAAATAATAGTATACATTATTATAGCATGGTGCATAACAATGGTAAAAACAAACGAGGACTGCTAAAAAAACCATTAATTCACTTTTCTCTCTATTTCTCATCAATCTTCTTCATTTCTGCGATACCAGCTTGAACTTCAGCCATTTTCTTGTCATCCAATACATAGCATTTCATTGCTGTTATCGAAGCAAGATATCCTAGAAATGGAATTCCAAGGAAAAAAACTAGCGTCATGACAAATAAAGTTGGTGTTAAACTTTCGCCAAGTTGCGGTAATTCTTCTCGATAGCTAATTAACGCTAACATGAAACCTACTAATGCCGGTGCTAAAGAAGAGATCATTTTATCCACAAAAGAGAAGATTATTCTGAGCATTCCTAGATATAATGACCAGACTTTGATGTTTCATAGTCAGAAACATCGGAATAACAAGTGCATTAGTCAATCAACCCAGCCCCAGGAAGATAGAGAAGAATAGTAATTTAGTTATAATTTCATCTTGGTTTATTGTTATCTGCCTTGTAGTCGGGATAAATTGCAACTAACTGCTGTGTATTTATATACTATCCACAAAATCATAAAAAGTGACGTAACTGCAGGCTGATTTCCAAGGATAAGTGCTATTGCCGTCCTAAAGTACGCGAAGCATATTTTCCAAAGTGGTAGCCTAAGTTTCTACATACAGTTAGAAATTTACCAGCAGTTACTTCGCATTTTATAGAAATTGTGATGCTTAAAAAGACAATTAATCTTTTCGGTGGGACGAGTTATAGTAGTCCAAAAGTTTACTATAAGAGCTTGTTTTTAAAATAGAATTCGGCCTAAAAGGATTACTAGTGTGACTGTGAATGCACTGGCTATGGTTGAAAATAATACAATTTGTGCTGCGAAATCCGGATGATTATTATATTCCTGCGCAATAACCGCACTATTGACAGATGTTGGCATTGCGGAGGCAATTAATAATGCTTGCGCAGTGATTCCTTCAACACCAAAGATATAAATAATACCTAAAGCAATCATAGGGCCAATCAATAGTCTGATTACCATACTTGAGTATACAGAAGATAGGCCAGATTTAAATTGAATATTAGCTACCTGTGCACCAAGTGTCAGCAGGGCAAGCGAAATCATGGCATCTGCAATATAGTTGGCTGGGATCCAGATAACGTTTGGAATCGGTACTTGAAATACATTTAACAAAATCCCTGCCAACATGGCATACAAAACCGGCATTTTAAAATAACCGAGCAAAGCTTTTAACTTCCCTGTATTTGCGGATTGCAAAGAGAAGATTCCATAGGAAAATACGAATATATTTTGTAACGTTAATACAATAACCTGAATCGACATTGCAAACGGATCACTCTTAAAAACTAAGTCATTTACCGGAACACCATAATTACCTGAATTAAAAAACATCACACTATTGGAGAAGGTGACTTTTTTCCTATTATCTAATCCCATCCATTTAGCCACAATGACAGATAAAATGTAAAGAACAGCAACATATAATAAGAAAAAGAAAAGTATTTTCATAAATAAATTGGCCGAAAAAACAGTACTGTATAATTTAACAAATATAAAACCTGGAACAACAAAGTAAATATTCAATTTTGCCAATGTAGGTACATGCAAATTAAACTTTTTTTGTAATAAAAATCCGATACCCATAATGACAAAGATTGGCAAAATAATATCTTTAAGAATAGTGAATAATTCAGTCAAACAGTATCCTCCTCTTTTCTATAACATGGCTTTTTACTATACTTTTCGTCAAACTAATGTCTCGAAAAACTCAGCTTCCTTTTGATGCCTAAGCCGAATTTAGGAGGGACTGAATTACAAAATCCCTTTAAACAACGTAACACCTTCAAAGAAAGTAACGGTAAATCTATAAAGCCTTTGCCTTGTATCTTAGTATTAAATGAAATCTCTTAAACTTGCAAGTGAAGTTATATAACCTTTTACATTAGAAAACAGTGGTTGTTCCGGTAAACACCGAAACAACCACTGTCAATATAAACATCCACATACTAGTATCGCTTCTTTGTATGCCTCTTTATATTTTATCGGGAATGTTTTTTAATATTTATTTTGCTTCTCTTTTCTCGCTCAGATAAGCGGTAAGATTATCTGTACGTTTTTTATTAAGTGGGTAAAAAATTGCCAAGGCTATGAATCCGAGTAAGAACAACACTCCTGGGATCAAGGTGGCTAGTCCATAAAGGCCATCGAGGACATCCTGTGGCTGTGTTCCCACCGTTGCATCGTATCCCACTGCTGTTATTGCAAAACCAGCAACTCCCGCTGCAGCAGCTTGGCCAATTTTGCGTGCAAATGAATAGATCGAGTATACTGTCCCATCTTCCCGCAAATTTGTCAAATACTCATGATAATCAATAACATCTGTTACAAATGCCCATATGATTAGGTTGAAGGTCTGCATTCCGAACATACCTACCCCTGAAAGAACTAAAAATAGGGTTACTGAAACATCCGGTAAAGCATATAAAAGTAAATAGGATACGGATGCAAGTAGCAATCCAACTGAACCAACTTCCTTTTTGCCAAACCTAGCTACGGCAGGTTTAATAAATGGCATTGCAATAAATACTACGGCAGTTTGAATGAATCCAACGATACTTAATGCAACCGTACTACCAAAGTAGTTTTTAAATAGATAAACATTTACAGACCCAATCATCAGCATCGTCAACATGAAAATTACCGAAGTAACCAATAGCCAAAGTAATGGTTTGTTTTTCCCTAGACCTTTAACAGTCTTTTTGAAATCTCCTCTTTCGTTAACCTTTTCTGCTTGAACAATTCGTTCCGTTGATAATGTAACACAAGCCATATAGCATGCAAGCGATAAAATACCAAAGATAATAGCAGCTAATAGAAAACGATTGGCACTAGCTACATTATCTTGAAATAGAATCAATGGACCACCAACATTAATAATTAAAGCAGCCATTGAGGCACCCATTGTTCTCCAAGTTGATAAAGATGTACGCTCCACTGGATTATCCGTAATGACTGAAGCCATCGAACCATAAGGGATATTCACTGTAGCATATAATGTTCCCCATAGAATATACATAGCAAACGCAAATGCTACATTAAATCCATCTGATACACCAGGTATTTGTACGAACATTAATACACCTGAAATAACAAGCGGGAAAGACATTCTAAAAATCCAAGGGATGAATTTCCCATGTTTTGTTGTTTTCCTGCTATCGATAAATCTGCCCCAGATAACATCTGCGAAGGCATCCCATATCCGTGCAACCGCAAAGAGCACACCAACTGCTGCTGCACTGACATGTAAGATATCTGTGTAATAAACCATTAAATAAGAACTGACTAAAATAAAGAAGAAATCATTTCCAAAGTCCCCAAATAAGTAACCAAATTTATCTCTCATACCAAAAGGGAGAACCGTCTTTGAAGTATTAACTATTTCTTCTGGTTGTATTCTTTCCTCTGCTAGACCCATTTCTATCCCTCCAATTTTCCCCATGCATATTAAGGCAATGACAACCCTTTCACAATCTATTAAGGCTTCACTACAATGATTTATTATGATTGAACCACTTTCAATCTATGAAATTAATCGGAAACCCCTTTCAGAAAGGGGTTTCATAACTATTTATACTTACTATGAAGTTACTAAATTATTTGATTTGTTTAGTAAACAAACTAATTAATATCTTTATAATAAATGAAATCGCTTTAAATTACAAGCATATTTGTAAATAATAATTAATTTATTTCTTCATTTAAATTAACAAAACAGTGACTATATCGGATCAATTACCGTTATAGCCACTCTAATGATAAACCTCACATTATATCCTTGCTCCTCTTTCACTTCTACCAATCGTTTAGTTTCCCACTTTTATGTTTGAATATATTATTGGAATCAAGGACGGGGGGGGGGATATTTCACTTTAATTTTTATTAGATTTTCTTTTATTAAGTTCAATCTGTATTTCAGCCATTTTTTCATCGCCTAAAGGATAGAATTTCAAGCTAATTAAAGAAGCAATCCACCCTAAGACTAAGACTCCTACAAATAAAAACATTGCAGCCCAAAATATTTCTGTCGTATATTCCGTATCTACAGATGGTTGGATTGTACGGAAACCAATTATTGCCAGTACCCCACCCACAAGCAGTTGGCTGAAAGAAGATACTACTTTATCAATAAATGAAAAAATGGTACCGATCATTCCTGGGATGTATCGGTCATTGATATATAATTCATAATCCGAAATATCCGGGATCATTGGAATAACAATACCTGTACTTACCGATCGGATACCAAATGACAAACTATAAATTACCAAGAATGCAATTGTCATAAAGCCCCAATTATCTAAGGAAATTTGGGTTGGATCACCAATCCAGAATAATAGGAAAAGAGAAGAGTAACCAATTAATGATAACCAAGTTGTTGCAACCAAAGCCTTTTTGGAACCAAAATGTCTAGCATAATTGGTACCAATTAAAATGATAATAAAACTGGGAATAACTGTTATTAATGACATGGAGCCATAAAGACCAAAGTTTCCCATTATAATTCCAAATACCATCACCATTGTAACTGCATTATTCGATACCCTTAGAGCCAGTTTATCAGTTGATGCCGCTACAATAATTGTTTGCAACGCTCTATTCCTTTTAATTACAGAAAACATATCCTTTAACGATACTTTGTTTGGCTCTTTAACAGCGCCAAAGTATTCTTCCCTATCTTTTGTCCATATACCTGCAACAGACAATATAGTTAAAACACCAGAAATAATAACTATTGTAATGACAAACTCATTAAAAAATGATTGTGTAAAACCATTATGTTTTGGTGTTAAATACATGGAAACATATGCAGCTATCCCTGTTGTTAATGCTAAGTTTCCAGTCATGTCAAAGGTTGAAAATAATGGTCTTTGTTTTGGATCATTTGTCATAACCGNTAAAAAATAGATTAGCTGAAAACCTTCAGGTACTAGGTGGGTTGTAAAATATAGTACGATTGCCGCTATCGACATAATCAAGTAGCCAAATATAATATAGGGTCTAAATTTCCCTAGTCTCCCATTTGTTTTATCAATCATTAAACCAATAATAGGATCTGTTATTGCATCAAATATACGCATACTTGTTAAAAGAGTAGATATAAGAACAACACCTAACCCTACAATTCCTGTGGCATAATATGAAACATAGCCAATCATTACATTAAATAAATTAGTTGCGGAATTATTCATTGCAAAGGCGCCAATCTGCCTTATTCTTGATCTATTGTAATTCGGCTCCTCTTTTCTCACAACTGGTAGTGATACCTCTTCCATATCAACTCTCCCTCTACTAAGAATTAAAATTAAACATCCATATAAAAATATCTTTAAATTAGGATTATATGTATAAATGAGCCAAAAGGCAAGACCAATCATTCATCAATAATTATTCATAAAATATTTGACTGTGTATTTTTTAATAATTTATGTAACAAAAAAAACTGTTCAAAATCAATATTTGAACAGTTTTTCTTATTATTTTGATACGACAATGGCTTGTTCTTGTGCTTTCAAACATAATTCAGCAGCTTTAAATGCATGTGCTTGTGTCATTGCATTCTCTGTGCGGTTTATACAATCTTTTATAAACTCACCGAAGAATGGAAAGCCTACTTCACCTGACAACTTATAATGCTTCTCGCCTTCTTTGTTTACCAGGAATAGATGATCCCCTGTTTCTTCCCGTGCTACGTCTACATATTTACGGATTTCGATTGTTCCCTCTGTTCCAGTAATAAATGTACGTCCATCGCCCCAGGTGCTTAAGCCATCTGGTGTAAACCAATCCACTTTGAAGATTTGTGTTGCACCATTATCCCCAACTAATGTTGCATCACCATAATCTTCTAGCTCCGGATGATCGGGATTATTATAATTTCCTACTTTACTGTGCAAGATCTCTGCATTTTCACATCCTGCATAATATAAAAACTGTTCAATCTGATGGCTGCCAATATCACATAAAATACCACCATATTGCTCTTTATTAAAGAACCATTCTGGACGACTTGATGCATTAAGGCGATGCGGTCCAAAGCCTGTCACTTGAATGACCTTACCAATGGCTCCATCCTTTATAAGATCACCAGCGAATACCGCTCCTTCTACGTGAAGACGTTCACTGAAATATACCATATATTTCTGTCCGGTTCTCTCTACAACACGTTTTGTTTCTTCTAATTGAGCCATCGTAGTGAATGGTGTTTTATCAGTAAAGTAATCTTTTCCAGCTTCCATTACTTTGTTTCCCAATGCACTTCTTTCTGATGGTACTGCTGCAGCTGCTACCAATTTAATTGATTCATCACTTAATACTTGGTCAAGTGATTCTGCAGCCTGAACTCCTGGGAATTGTTCAATAAATTCTTTGACCTTTTCCGCGTCTGGGTCATATACCCATTTAAGTGTTGCACCTGCTTCCAGCAACCCATTACACATTCCATTAATATGACCATGGTCAAGTGCAACTGCTGCGATTGGAAACTCTCCTTCTTTTACGACCGGATTTGGTTTCCCTTTTGGTGCATATGTCATCCCGTCTTTACTCATACGTGTTCACTCCTGTATTCCATGTATTTTTTATTAAGTTGTTTTCGCATAAATCTATCTGCCCCGTAGCTTGAGATAAACTAAGCGTAACTTTATGTTTATTTACAAAAATTGGTGCTAATACGACCGTCCAGGATCGCTCTGGGCGGATGCTTTCCACGGGCACGGCCTCAGCCTCCTCGAGGAAACCACTCTGCGGGGTCTTCGGGCACGTGCTATTCCCGTAGGAGTCACCGCCCAGAGCGACCCCGGACTGGTGAAGTTGTATAATGCAATTTCAGCTATTGCAGCATAGTAATTGCAAGGCACTTCTAACCATCCCTCGGAAATATACGTAGACTCCAGCGGGAGGAAAGGCTCACCAACTGCCCTAAGGTGCGCGTAGTATACTTCCCAGAGTGTCGCCGAGGTTGCTTTTCTTATTTCGCAGTTTATAAAGTGCTACGAAGGTTCAAATATCAACAAATTTTTCTCTATGGGACGAGTACACCGTCGTATCCCCAAAATTTACGTTAAAACCAGTCTGCGTATCCTAGTTCTCTTAAGTTCTCTGCTGATATTTTCAAGCAATCAAACGGGTCTCTTCCGTACGTATCATCCTGCTCGATAAGGAAGTACTGTGCGCCACTCTCTAGACCTGCCGCGATAATCGCTTTGATATCCAGATTCCCTTCACCAACTTCGGCAAACTCGATTAAGTTCGTGAACTTCTCGAAGAATTTCTTCATATCTTCCAGATCCTCTTTATTAACATCCAGTTTGCCAATGCGGTAATCTTTCAGATGCAATAGAGAGATGCGCCCTTTATACTCTTTGATAAATTCAACCGGGTTCACACCTGCGCGTTGGATCCAGTGAACATCCAATTCAAAGCCAAGCTTGGAAGTATTATTTTTTATGATGTCCAATAAATACTCTCCATCATATTTTTGGAATTCGATATGGTGTGTATGATAGTACAGTTCGATTCCATGCTCGGCAAGCTTACCAGCCATTGCTTCTGCTCTTTCGATAAATGCCATGATTTCATCTTTATCACCCATAACACTTAATGGAAGCATACCAATACGCAAGAAATTACAATCAAGCGTTTTACAATCATTAACAATCTTATCGAAATCGGCTGTTAGTGTCTCACCTGGTGCTCCTGGCAGCATTGGCTCTAATGGCGCTGACATCGCGGCAATTTTGATATCGAAATCTTTACTTGCTCTTTTTAATTCTGCGACGTTTTCTTCCGTCATAGGTATTTGTGAGACCTCTACCGCACCAAATCCTAGTTCATGCAATTTTTTCATTGTTTCATATGCACCAAGCTCTTCCACTTTTTCTTTGAGCATCATCATTTGCACGCCGATTTTTCCTTTATTCATTGATATACCTCCATTTTAATTTCTTTTTTAATTTCTGAAGATCTACGAATTGAACTTATAATTTCCATCGACTTTTGAGCATCTTTTGCATGGATATAATCCTGGCTGTCATTTTCGATGCAAGTATAAAAGTGATTGATTAGTTTTGAATGGCTTGCCCCGTAATAGAATTTTGCTCCAGGAAGCTTTGCATCCTCAATAACTCTTTCTTTCTCACCTTTATCATTTGTTTTTGTCAAAATACTATCTTTAATGGTTAATTTGCCATGTTCTAGAATAACTTGGAATTCAACGGATGAGTTTGTTGCATTTGTTACGGTTGCAAAAAACAATCCAGTTGCACCATTTGCAAATTGAATGTTTGCTGTAGCGGTATCCTCTACTTCATAACCGTAATCAAATAGATTATCAATCGATCCTCTAATCGTATTAATTTCTCCACCAATCAGCTGCATTTGATCCAGGGTGTGAATTGCTTGGTTAATCATAACGCCACCACCAGCCTGTTTCATAATACCCCGCCATGGCTTTTCATCATAATAGGATTTTGGTCTAAACCAGGTGACAAGTCCTTTTAATCCTGTAACCTTACCATACTCTCCACTTTCAACAATTTCCTGTAGTGTTTCAAAGGTTTCATTCAGGCGGTTTTGGAATGATACACAAAGTTTAATGTCCTTGTATTTTTCCTCCAAGTCCACTAGAAACATACCTTCTTCCGCACTTCTGGCCAATGGTTTTTCTAGAAACACATGGACACCTTTTTCGACACAAGCTTTTGCAGCAAGGTAATGAAGATGGTGTGGCAGGCAAATATGGACACAATCAAGTGTTTCTTTTTCCAGCATTTCATGGTAATCCGTATAAAAGACTACATCCGATACTGTCGTCTTTAATGTTTCATCAATATCACAAACAGCAACTAACTCCACATTCGAATTATCTTGAATTATTGGGAGATGAATTTTCGATATATCACCGAGTCCGATTACTGCGATTTTCAACATAGGTTTTACCCTCCCTTAAAAGCTAACCCATTTCCTTACAATTGGAATGGGTTAGCTTGATGTGTTCTTTTTTAGCAGATTAAGCTTTTTCTTCTTCGATCTTCTTGTTTAATTCTGCAAGATAAACTTCTTCATCAATTGGAAGTTCTACTTCTTTACCTAACCAACTAGATAAGTGAATAGCATTCGCTAATGCCACACCATTAATTCCGTCGCTACCTGGTGCGATAAGAGGTTCCCCATCAAGAATGTTTGCAGCAAAGTTTTCTAATACCGCTGTATGTTGTCCGCCCCAAACACTTTCAAATTCAAGAACTTCTGTTTCATAAAGCTCATCGGCATTTCCACCCATAACGAGCTTCGCAACTTCCATCATGCTCATCGTTTTGCTCATTTCACTTTCTGGTTTTCTAAGGCGCTTAATGGTAACTTTCTTGCTGTCGTCTACAACAATCTTCCCGTTGTCACCTAGAATTTCAAAACGGTCTGTTCCAATTGCATCATGTGTACAAGTAACAAATACACCTGTTGCACCATTACCATAGTCAAGTATTGTTGTTACTTCATCTTCTACAGCTATATCTCTTTGATAGCCATACTTCACGTTGGAATATACTTTCTCAGGCATTCCAGCAATCCATTGAAGTAGATCCAATTGGTGTGGTGCTTGGTTTACAAGGACACCGCCGCCTTCACCTTCCCAAGTTGCTCTCCATGCACTTTGGTCATAATAACCTTGTGGTCTCCACCATGTAGTAATAATCCAGTTTGTACGGCGAATATTACCAATATCACCATTATCAACAATTTCTTTTACCTTTTGATAAAGCTCGTTCGTTCTTTGATTAAACATAATTGCAAAAGTAAGTTCTGGCTTGGACTGCGCAAACTCATTTAATTCTTTCACTTGTTTTGTATAAACACCAGCTGGTTTTTCACCTAATACATGGATATCTCTTTTTAGTGCTTCAATTCCCATTTCTGGATGTAAATAATGCGGTACTGTAGTTACAATTGCATCTACATCTCCACTTTCAATCATTTCGATGTAATTATCGTAAAACGGTACATTCGGATACTTTTCTTCCGCAACTGCCTTCTTTTCTGGATCATTATCGCAAATTGCACCGATTTCCATATTTTTTACTCTACCCTCTAAAATAAATCCTGCATATGCGCCACCCTGTGCACCTAAACCAATAATACCTAATCTAACTTTTTTCATATTCAATTCTCCTCACTATATTTTTTTTGGCGATTACGTCGATACTCTTTTGGAGACACTCCTACATTATTTTTAAAATAACGACTAAAGTGTGAAACGCTTTCAAAACCACTATTATATGCCACATCTTTTATTGGTTTATCAAGCTCCATTTCAAGTAAATATTTCGCTTGCGTTAAACGTGACGCCATTACATATTCCATAATTGTAAATCCTGTTATTTTCTTAAATATATGTGAAACATAAGACTTGCTAATATTAAGTTCTCGGGAGATGGAATCGATTGTCAGCTTATTCATGTAATTCTTTTGAATATACTCTGCTATTTTCTCTGCATGTTCCGTTGTCTCTGCTTTTTCTCCTGAAATCTTTATGGATTCCAATTGACCAAGGCGATTTACAACTGTCAGTACTTGCAGCAATAACCCTTTCAATTCAATATCGGCATTAATGTCCTCTGGATTCGAAGTTCTTTTTATCTCTGCCATTCGACAAATTAGTCTCTCGAGTTGTCTTGACTCTTGATTTTCCTTTGTACGAATCAAACAATGATGAAGCTTCTCAAAAACATTAAGCAGATGTAAGCCTCCCACTTTATCAAGAACACCGCTAATCCACTGTGGTGAAAAGTGCAAGGTGCTGCGAACATATTGACTGTTTGGCGGAACATTAGGCTTATGAAGTGCCATTCCATCCATTAGTAAAATGTCACCCGGCTCCAAATCATAAATCTGATTGTGAATTAAATATCTGCAGGAGCCTGCATGGAATAAATATATTTCATATTCTCTATGGGAATGAAAATCCATATCACTCCACATATGTTGAAGGTGATAGCCTACAATTAATGGATCATCCAATAAAACCATCCCCTCTGGTGGCTATATCTTCATTATACACTTCTTCTAATCAATTTCATTACCCAAAACACTTCATTTTCATCATTAAATTATCTGAGACTGCTTTTTTGCAGGGGGTTCCAGGCTATATTCTTTACTATACCCTATAGGATGTTTTCTTAAAAACAGGACTTCGTACAGTTCGTACCTCCAAAAGAAAATGTTGCTATTGCAGTCTATAAACTTCGGCGACCGCTCTGGGCGGTGACTCCTGCAGGAACAGTACACGTCTATGGAAATCAACCAGCAGTTACGTCGCAGTTTATATCAACTCTGCAATGCTTAAAAAGCAACAATTCCTTTCGGTGGGACGAGTAACTGCAGTCCTAAAGATTAATCAAAGAGCCTTCTATAAAAGGAAGTATGCAACAATCGATCCAACAAAACCAAACCCTAAGGCATATGGTAAATTATTTAGTGTAATACGATATGGATTTTGACCCGTACTAAGAGAAGTTAGCTGTACGATTAACCCATAAGCCCCAACGGTTAATGTTGCAACAGAACTTGTCGCCAAAACTATGGCAAGACTTACAGGATTCATGGTTTCCAACAATGTCACAATGACCCCACCAAGAATTCCAATCGTCGCAATTGGGTGAACGCCAAACATACTCATAAGAATGAAAATAACCTGTATTAAAATAAAAACTAGCAATGGGTATTCAGAAACAGCGATGACTGGCTGTTGAATAAAATCTAAAAATGCCGTTCCACTGATACTCACTTCAAAAAAGGATAAAGATAGAAACAAAACGATAAAATTCTGCATCGTATTTGTTTTCATCTTCCATGTGTTCCACCCAATTGCCCAGAAACTCCTGCTTCGTTTCATAATGAAGGACCATAGGAGCGCAAATGGGAAAATTAGGATTGTAACAGTAAAGATGAAATCTAAATTAAATTGATTCCCCAGAAAAATAACGAGGGTTAAAAATAAAACAAGGGCGACTAATAAATGAATGATTTTCTTTGTTAATTTCTTCATATCAATCGTTGACTGTTTCGATGCATTATTATCCCCATAAGAGTACTTCTTATAATGAAAGCGACCCCAAATGGAATCAAGTATAAAGGTGATAAACGCTATCAACAGCAGCCAAGGTAATAAGGAAACATAGTCCGCCCCTGTTGTAAATATGGAGATAGCTACTAATATTTCTAATGGACTCCATAATAGTGCTAATGTATAACCTCTAAGTGTTGATGTACTAATAAATGAACTTCGTAGATTCTTTTTAAGGGATCTCAAATTCTCTTTTAATACATCTTGAGAAATGGATGCAGCTGACAAATTTAAAAATGATGCCAATGTTAATGTTGTAATGGAACTACGCGGATAAAGTTTCCCTAAATCAGAAGCATTTACATTTAATAGGTTATTTAAACTCCGATCGAACCTGCCACTTCGAACAACACTGTTCATCCAAGGGAGCATTGCCAATAATGTGAGTAGCGACATATTGGATGTTAAAAATGCAGGAATGGCGAGTATTGATTGGCCTGTTGTTAGATAAGCAATAGCTCCAACGACTAAGAAGGCACATCCAAGGATTTTAAAAAGCCTGGAAGCACCAAAAAAGGATACAAGTAACATTAAAACAGCCAAAATACCAATGACGTAATTTAAACGTTCACTTTCTGTAAATACATTAATAATATTGAGTAAAAATACAAAAGAATAAAAGATGTAAAGATAGCGAAAAATTGGATGTTGTTTCATTTTCCCTCCTATGATGTCCTCATTCCATCGTTTCACTCCAACGCATCAAGAGAGAACCATTTCCTATATTTGTATACCAAACAAAGTAATATATAGTAGCTCATGTGTCATCCACCAAGGAGCTTTTCTATTTTTCAGCATTTCTCCAAACTTCTTCATAAACCTTCTTCAACGGTACGTCATATTTCTTGGCTATTTTTCTACACTCTTCATATTCTGGAGAACTTTGAAAAACGTTATCACCAGAAATCCCCTGCTTCACCGTTACTGGACCCCATTTTGTTTCAACATGAGTAAACTTTCTCTCCATTCGATGAACGGTAAGTGGATAATAACGGATGCCAAGTGTCGTTGTCTCTTTAAGTAAGATGTCCTTCATTTGATTGATTGCTTCTTTTCTGCAAAGTAGTTGAAGCAATATTCCTGGTCGATTCTTTTTCATATAAATAGGGGTATAGAAGACATCATTTGCACCTGCGTCAAATAGTACGTCCATAACATAACCAAGCCATTCCCCAGAGATATCATCCAGGTTAACTTCCATTTTTACCATTTGGTCATCGATATGTTCGTGGTTTGGTGGTCGATTGTTCATCAAATACCCCCTCTCTATTTTCAATGGTTGTTCAAGTCTGTTTCAAGATGTTTTGCCGTAATGTATGTAAAATGCGACAGAAGTTGGGTGATTTCGGTGACCGCTCTGGGAAATACACTGCGCGCATCCTAAGGCGGCTGATGAGCCCCTTTTCGCGTCAGAATCTTCGTGTATTTCCCAGAGCTAGTTAGAAGAGGCTCGCAATTACAACACATGCATGCAGGTAAAGTAATAGCATCATACACTTCACCAATCCGGCAGGAAAAGCACATGCTAAGAATATTAACCAGCAGTTCCTCACCTCAATCTTCTCGCCCCTTTAAACACACATGCTTATTCTTTATTAGCCAAACGATCAATAACTACTGCATTATATGCTCCGCCAAATCCATTATCAATGTTTACGACACTAATCCCGGAGGCACAGGAATTCAGCATGGAAAGCAATGCAGACATCCCGCCAAAGTTCGCTCCATAACCTACACTTGTCGGAACAGCAATTACCGGATGGGAAACAAGACCTCCAACAACACTCGGAAGTGCACCTTCCATACCTGCAACAACTACCGATACTGTTGCTTGTTGAATTTCTTCCAAGTTATCAAACAGGCGATGGATACCAGCAACCCCGACATCATAAATACGGTGTACCTTACTTCCCAATACTTCCGCTGTAACAGCCGCTTCTTCCGCTACCCTTAAATCGGATGTTCCCGCACAAACGATCGCAATATAACCTTTAGCATCTCTAACAGATTTAGATTGTTGATTCCAGGATAGTATTCTTGCTGTTTCATGATAGGTTAATTCGGGATGTAGTTTTAGGACCAAATCTGCTTTCTCTTGATCAATCCGCGTTATTAAAATATCATTACCCTTTGCAGTTATAGCTTCTAAAATAGCGATAATTTGTTCCGCTGATTTTCCTTCTCCATAAATAATTTCGGGAAAGCCTTGTCGTTTCTTCCGGTGATGATCCACTTTAGCAAACCCCAGATTTTCATAAGTAGCAAGTTGGTCTTTTGCCTCTGCTACACTTAATGTTCCATTCTGAAGCTGTTTTAAAATTTCCTCCATCAAGTTACCCCCCCCACTATGTTTAATAAGAATTTACTCAAAATAGATCGATAAGTCCCTCGCCAGTTTTTCATATTTTTCAAATATCTTTAAATATTTTTCATGATTTTCAATATTTGGTTGAATGACTTCTTCTGCAGGCAAGTTTTCTTTAATTGCATCAAAACTGTCTGCCTTTTGAATAGCAACCAACGAAGTCCATGCCGCTCCCCATGCAGCATTGTGATGTGTATCGGAAATATAAATCTCACTGCCAAAGACATCTGCCATGATTTGGACCCATAATCGTGATTTAGAGAGACCGCCATTCACAGTGATTTTCTTAGATGGTCCTGCCATCTCCTCCAACGCTTGTCCAATTTGATAGATGTTAAATGTAATACCTTCCAATACGGCGCGGGCCAAATGGTCTTTATTATGACCTATAGTGAGTCCGTAGAAATTCCCCTTTGCCCGCTGATTCCATAGTGGGGCACGTTCACCGTTTATATATGGCAGAAAGATAATCCCTTCTGCACCGGGCTCTATATTTTCTACTCCAGCAAGTAGTTCATCATGGGTTCCTTTAAATTCAATCATATCTTTAAACCATTGCAAGACGATACCGCCATTATTTGTTGGTCCCCCAATAATGGAAGTAGCTTCAGAAAAAGCATACGTAAAAGTTTCCATTTCATTGTTAACCGGTGCACCTTCTACAAACTGTCTGATAGCCCCACTTGTTCCCATAGACACGTTTACTTCCCCTGGTGAGGTAGCACCACTGCCGAGATTTGCCAATTGGCCATCAGCCGCACCAATAACGAATGGCATTTCCGCTGGTATTCCTGTTTCATTTGCGACTGTTTCACGAATATTTGTAAATACTTCGGTTGGTGGAACAATAGGTGAAAGTTGTTCCCGTTTAATCCCCGCCATATCCAATGCTTCTTCGTCCCAGTCTAATGTTTTAACATTCAATAGTCCAGTTGATGAAGCCATAGAATAATCGATAGCCGATTTTCCGAACCACTTCTGTATTAGATACTCTTTAAATGTCATATAATATGTAGCATTTTCATATGCTTCATCATTATTTTCACGCATCCATACTAACTTCATGAGTGGTGTCATTGGGTGGATTGGCGTTCCGGTATTGGAATAAATAGCTTTCCCTTTTTCTGTACCAATTAGTTTTTCAGCCTGTTCACTGCTTCTACCGTCAGACCAAATAAGCATATTGGATAAAGGTTCAACATTTTCATCCATACAAATCAATGAGTGCATGGCACATGATATCCCTGTTGCAAGTAGTTCGTATTGTTCAAGGTCCACTTTTTGGATAACATTTCTCATTGCTATACGACATGCATTCTCGACCTCTTGCGGGCTTTGTTCCACCCAGCCGGTTTTCGGGTAATATGTCTTTATCATTTCTTCTGTTTCAGCAATTAACTTTCCTTTCAAGTCAAAGACGACCGCTTTAGCGCTCGTTGTTCCGATATCAAGTCCGATTACTAAACTTTTTTTCAATGCAATCACATCCTTTACAACTCTATGTTTTATTATAATGTATTCCATCCTGTTTATCTAAAATAAAAAGGCTTTGAAGGTGATTAATTCCTCCAAAGCCTTCATAAGTATTTACTATATTGTCATACTACCATATCCACCATCAACACGAAGCAATGACCCGGTAACAAATCCTGACGCTTTATCAGATGCAAGGTAGACTGCTGCGCCTTGTAATTCTTCCGGTTCTCCAAAGCGGTTCATTGGTGTATGGTTCATAATGGATTCAATTCGATCTTCATCCAATATTTTACGGTTTTGCTCTGCAGGGAAGAATCCTGGGATAATCGCATTTACTCGAATACCATGTGGTGCAAACTCTTTCGCTAAATATTGTGTCACGCTGTTCACACCAGCTTTTGATGCAGAATAGGTGAATACACGTGATAATGGTGTTGTTGATGAAACAGATGAAATATTAATAATACTTCCTTGTCTCTTTTGCTCAATCATATCTTTCACAAAAATTTGTGTTGAGAAAACAAGCCCTCTTAGGTTGACATCCATAATATCATCCCACTCTTCTGCTGCAAGTTCCATAAATGGTGTCGAGCTGTTCTTACCAGGTGCATTTAAAATAATATCCCAGCCGCCTGACCATTCTTTAATTTCAGTTGCTGCACGTTCGATGGATTCAAGGTCACTTACATCCCCTTGAAAGGCTTTTGCAGATCCGCCTTCTGCTTCAATTTCTTTTACAACAGCTTCTGCTTTCTCCAAGTTTCTTCCAACAATTGCGATTTTCGCACCCTCTGCTGCAAGACCTTTTGCCATAGAGCTTCCTAACGTACTGTTTCCACCGATAGCTACTGCTGTTTTCCCAGTTAAATCAAATAGTTTACTCATTACAATTCCCCCATTTTATTATTTGAATAGATTCCCTTGTTTATTAAAATCAATTTCGTACAGTTCTGAAACCACTTCTAAGTTTGGATGCTTTTCCACATGCTCAAGCAATGATTCAGAGACTTCAATTTCGCCTATATCCAATGTGTTTTTAATTCGCACTAGCTTAACTTTTGTAAAATCAAGGATATTACATGTCTTTACTGCTGCCTGAATCGCCATTTTGTCATTCGGCAATGTTGTCGATATATGTGTTGGTCCAACGACAGTTGACGTAAGCCCATTAGCATAAGTTCCATGCTTATCCATTTTATTAACAAGACGCTCCGTAGTAAAATCAGCCGTTCCTACGCCATTGGCATTTCCTTCCGATTCGGGTGTTACATCAAGGACAACCATTTTCGAAACATCTGGACCACCATGTGCATATGGCGTCGGATATCGACCAGTTACGTTCGGGTCCATTCCATCTCCACTGATGTTTTTTCCAATTTCATCAATGACCAGCACACCGATCTCATCAAAGAAAAGTTTTGGAAGCAATTGTTTGGATAGCTTTTGTAGCTCAACTTCTTTAGCCTCTACTTCTTCCGGAAGAAGGACTTCCAGCTTTGCAACTTTATCAAATGCATTCTCGACCGTTGCAACGGAAAAAATAATCGGCATTTTCTCCATGATCATTTTGGCCATGGCTGGGACATGTTCTGCCATATGTTTAAAACCTAGCTGGTGACATGCTTCGGCACCCTTTTGTTTCCCAAGCCCGATACTGATCATCTTCATAATTCCACTTTCAACAGGTCCACGAAAAGCGGTGTGTGGTTTCACACGATTGATGACAACAATGCCGTCTGCTTCAGATGCAAGCTTATCAATATACACTGGCAATCCATTAGGAAGTTCACCTATTTTAATAACTTCCATGGATGAACGAATCTCTGCGTTAACAGCTTCTTCTGTAACACCCAAATGTTCCAGCACAGCTTTCTGCCCTTCAGCGGTCGCCCCACCATGACTTCCCATCGATGGAACTATAAATGGCTTCGCACCTAAATCCTGGAGAAATTTAATGGTTACTCCAGTAATGTCAACTAGGCGGTCCACTCCTCTACTTCCAACAGCAACAGCGATTTCCATCCCTGGTTTAACTGTATCCTTTACACGCTCCAATTGTGCCTGCAGTGTCCCTACGACATCTTCTTCCCTTGTGTTATCAAATGTCTGCTTCACCTTTGCCATTTTTGGAACTGGAATATCATTTAGCAGTTCTTGTAAAATTCCCATACAGCTAATTCACTCCTTTTCGGATGATATTTAATTAACGAATATATTAATTCAGGCGATACTATAAGTTCAAAAAGAATGATAAACGCTAACCAAAAACATCTATAGTCAAATTTATCGGACCTTTTGAATAACCACTACTCTTATCATTCCCTTTACAAGGACAATTAACACCTATGTATGTAATCCCTTTCATCAGGGAATGTAATTAGTTTAACGGATAAACTAATTACATAAATAGAATAGCATGAAGGCATTTCCTAGTCAACCAGATACCTCTCTATTTTCCTTTATTATGAATAATTTCACGCCATTTCAGATCTCCACGTTCCAAGGCATGAATAAGAATCTCAGCTGAACCCATATTTGTCGCTAATGGAATAGAGTATACATCACATAAACGCAGCAGTGCAGAAATATCTGGTTCATGCGGCTGTGCGGTCAGCGGATCCCGGAAGAAAATGACCATGTCCATATTATTATCTGCAACCATCGCTCCAATTTGCTGGTCCCCACCAAGTGGGCCAGACTGGAAACGATGAACCCGAAGACCGGTATTCTCTGTAATTCTTAAACCCGTTGTACCAGTAGCATATAGTTCGTGTTTCTTCAGACTGTATTGATATGCTTCCGTAAATCGGACCATATCGTCTTTCTTTTCATCATGAGCAATTAATGCAATTTTCATTATAAAGCCCCCTGTGTTAGTAAACGTTCAAAACGTTTTTCTTTCTTATCTAGCTATTGTCCAATAATAGTACGTAATACATTTGGATGGTCAGCAAATGTTTTCGTTCCTGCACCATAACCAATTGTATTTACTTTAAATGATGGCATGCCACCAAATTCCTCAGCCAGCACCGCAATGATTGCCGCTCCAGTTGGGGTTGTAAGCTCCGCTTTTAAATCACTCTCTGCGATTGGAATTCCACGTAATATTTCCAATGTTGCTGGTGCAGGTACGGGGTATACCCCGTGATCAATATGTATCTTCCCTCCACCTACTGGGACTGGGGCAGACTTCACTTGATCAATTTCAAGCTGGTGAATTAAAATAGCAGTTCCCACGATATCAACAATAGAATCCACCGCCCCCACCTCATGAAAATACACTTCCTCTAATGGCATACCGTGGATGCGCCCCTCTGCTTCTCCAATTTTCTTAAAAATCTTCAATGCCGTATCCTGTACTTGTTCCTCAAGATCAGCAGACTTAATAAGATCTACGATATCTTTATAGGAGCGGTGGTGATGTCCGTTATTATGCGAATGGTCACCATGTTCATGGGTGTGCTCATGCGAATGTTGGTGATGTCCGTGATCATGCGAATGGTTACCATGTTCATGGGTGTGCTCATGCGAATGTTGGTGATGTTCGTGATCATGTGAATGGTCACCATGTTCATGGGAATCGTTTAATAAGATAACATCAAACTTCGTGCTTGTTATGCCATTTTTATTAACCTTATCCCATTTTAGATCATACTCACTGTCCATTCCGAGTTTTTTTAATTCTTCCGCCATATAGTTAGCATCTCCGCCAGCATCGATAAGTGAGGCAATTGTCATATCGCCACTAATACCAGAAAAACAATCAAAATAAAGAATTTTCATTACAATTGCTCCTTTTTTTGTTATACTATAATTATATTAAGAGGATGTTCAAAAAGTCCGGTAAAAATAACACATCGAATTTCTTCGTTAGCTTACTTTTCCTGCGTGCTAGATCGTTTGTTCACGTATTAAAAGCATACGTTCCGCTACCGGGAGCTACGCTGCCTCGAAATTCTCGGTCCTTTTTATCCTCCTTTTTGAACACGCACTATAAGGTTTTTTAAATCGTTTACTTTGAACTATTTTGTAAACCTTTTCATTCTAATTACATCTTTATAAATTCAAACTATCTACTTACTTACTTTGTTTGCTAGACAAATCAAAACAATGACTTAAGGAAAGAATAGCACTATTATACAGAGAACGTCAATAAAACTTCATATAAGTAATTGGGGTTAATTTAACTAAACAGCAAGCGCTTACAATTGAAATGGGGGAGGATTAAGTTATGGTAACAGGCGACGGGGCATACATTAAGAAAATAAACAGAAGTCTTATTTTACAAAAAATTATTGAGCATGGAATGATATCTCGGGCAGAGTTATCAAAGATTACTGGTTTAAATAAAGCGACAATTTCCATTCAGGTTGCTACTCTACTCGAGGAAGATTTAGTTTACGAAACACGACAGGAGCACAATGCAGTAGGAAGAAGACCGATTATGCTTTCCATTAAACGTGATGCAGGTTACGTTTTAGGAATTGATTTAGACTATCAGGAAATCCAATTTACGCTTTCTGACTTATTAGGATATCCGGTATATAATGAATACATTTCCTTAGAGGAAGAAACATACGAAAATATTGTCTTGTTACTAGCCAACAATGTTCAAAAGTACCATCAAAGATGCAATAATTGTCGCTATGGGTTAATCAGTACTGTTATCGGCATTCATGGAACCGTTAACAAAGAGGAAGATATTTTCTTCGTTCCAAGATATAAATGGTATAACAAAAACCTTAAATCAGATTTGAAAAACAAGTTAGATTTCGACTTAAATATTCATATTGATAACAATGCAAACTTATCTTCCTATGCAGAAAAGGTTTATCACTATGAAAAAAGCGACAATCTTCTTAATATCATTTTGTCCTCTGGTATCGGTGCAGGAATAATGGTTAATAGCCATATTCATAAAGGCTATCACGGTTATGCAGGTGAAATGGGACATATGGTTATTTCTCCAGAAGGGCCACTATGCAAATGCGGCAACCATGGCTGTTGGGAATTATATGCATCAGAACCAAGCCTATTCAAAAAAATAGCCAAACGACTCGATAAACCAGTTATTACCCAAACCGATTTTTGTAAATTAGTAAACGAGAACCACCCAGTTGTTTACGAAGAAATGGAAGTACTTATTAAATACTTATCCATCGGCTTGAATAATATTATCAATTTATATAATCCGGAAACAATCGTGCTCAATAGTGAAGTATTGCAATCTTATCCGAGTATAGTCGAAAAAATAAAGAGAAATCTAGTTTCTTCGGTTAGTCAATATGGTGAGATTGTTCTTTCCAAACTCGGAAAAGATGCTTGCATTATGGGTGCTTGTGCAATAGCAATCCAAAACTTTTTTGAAGTGCCTAAATTAATATTTTCTGATTCAATAAAGCATATTCCTGTTTCTAATAAACATGTAGAGACAGTAAATCAATAAAGGCTCTTTTTAGGCATAACAAAAGGAGCATTCCCTGTTGGGAATGCTCCTTTATTAATAATCTTTATTAAAACCAGTTTGTATGGAATGTTCCTTCTTTATCTTTACGCTCATACGTATGTGCACCGAAGTAGTCACGTTGCGCTTGGATTAGATTTGCTGGTAGATCCTCTGTACGGTAGCTGTCATAATATGCAACTGCGCTTGAGAATGTCGGTACAGCAATACCATTTTTAATAGCAACGGAAACGACTTCACGTAATGCAGATTGATAGCCTTCTACAACTTCTTTGAAATATGGATCTAACATTAAATTAGCTAACGCTGGTTCACGATCATAAGCCTCTTTGATTTTTTGCAAGAAGTTTGCACGGATAATACATCCACCACGCCAGATCATTGCAATATCACCATATTGCAGATCCCAGCCGTTTTCTTCAGAAGCAGCACGCATTTGTGCGAACCCTTGTGCATAGGAAACAATTTTACTCATATACAATGCTTTACGAACCGCTTCGATTAATTCTTCACGATTTCCATCATAGTTCTGTCCTTGTGGTCCACTTAATACTTTGCTTGCTTTGATACGCTCATCTTTTAGTGAAGAGATGAATCGAGCAAATACAGATTCAGTAATTAATGGAAGTGGTACACCGAGATCCAATGCATTTTTGCTTGTCCATTTTCCAGTTCCTTTTTGACCAGCTTTGTCCATAATGACATCAACCATTGGTTTTCCAGTTTCATCATCTTTCTTTGTAAAGATGTCTGCAGTAATTTCAATCAAATAACTGTCGAGTTCGCCTTTATTCCACTCTGTAAAGACTTTATGCAGCTCTTCCGTATCCATACCAAGCACATTTTTCAAAATATCATATGCTTCAGCAATTAATTGCATATCGCCATACTCGATTCCGTTATGAACCATCTTCACGAAATGACCGGCACCATTTGGTCCGATATAGGTCACACATGGATCACCATCAACTTTTGCTGAAATTGCTTCAAAAATTGGTGCTACAAGCTCATATGCTTCTTTCTGTCCACCAGGCATCATGGAAGGACCATTCAGTGCACCCTCTTCTCCACCTGAAACTCCAGTTCCGATAAAGTGTACACCTGTTTCATCAAGCATTTTATTACGGCGGATTGTATCTTCAAACAATGTGTTACCGCCATCTATTAAAATATCGCCTTTTTCAAGATACGGCTGTAAAGATTCGATCGTTGCATCTGTAGCAGGACCAGCCTTTACCATTAGTAAGATTTTACGCGGCTTTTCAAGTGAATTAACGAATTCCTCGATTGTCTCAGATCCGACAAAATTTTTGCCTTTCGCTTCATTTGCCAAAAAATCTTCTGTTTTGTTATAGGAACGATTAAATACGGAAACAGAGTACCCTCTGCTTTCGATATTTAAAGCTAAGTTTTTACCCATAACGGCTAATCCGATTACACCGATTTGTTGTGTCATTTATATCATTTCCTCTCTTCACTACTTTATTTGAAATGAATCATTTACATTATACATAATAATGGGTGGAAATAGAAATCCTTATATTCCAAAGTAACGTTTTGAATTTTCATAGCAAATATTTCTTACATATGTTTCAAGTAATGCCATATCCTTTGGTGCTTTGCCTTCCTCTACCCATGTTCCTAATAAATTACATAAAATTCTTCTGAAATATTCATGCCTTGGGAAAGAAAGAAAGCTTCTGGAATCAGTCAACATACCAACAAAATTACTAATCAACCCCATATTTGCGAGTGTCTTCATTTGGTCTTCCATGCCGTCAATTGTATCATTAAACCACCATGCAGTTCCAAATTGGACTTTACCAGGTATTTCACTAGTTTGGAAATTACCTGCCATTGCTGCAAGTATATTGTTATCTCGTGAATTCAGGCTATACAAGATAGTTTTCGGAAGTTTATCATTGATATCCATCGCATCAAGTAAATTCGATAATTTATTCGCCAGCAGTTGATCACCAACAGAATCAAATCCACTATCCGGTCCTATTAATTTAAACATTCTTGTACTATTATTACGCAATGGATTGATGTGTAATTGCATAACCCATCCTTTATCTGCATACAACTCGCCGAGTGTTACCAATGTGTATGTTTTAAATTGTTCCACTTCTTTTTCGGATAATATTTCACCATTTAAACGTTTAAGGAAAATGTTAGCAACTTCACTTTCAGTTGCCGCTTCATAAAACATGACATTGATACCATGATCAGAGCTTCGGCAGCCATTTTCATCAAAATATTCCACACGACTTGCTAATCCATCTAAAAAGGCACGGTAATTTTCTATCGTCGTGTTTGTTGCCTGTTCTAGTTTCCCTACCCAAGCTAAAAAGTCATCATTTTCAATGCTTAACCCTTTATCCGGTCTAAATGACGGTGATACAGTTAATGCTTGATTCTCTTTAGCTAATGCTTGATGGCTTGCAAGGTCATCGGTAGGGTCATCCGTTGTTCCAACAAACTCAACTTTTTTATTTCTTAATAATGATCTTGTTGAAAATTCAGGGCCTGCCAACTTTTCATTTGCCTCTTCCCAGATAGCTGGTGCAGATTCCTCATTAAATACTTGATCAATATCAAAATACCTTAATAACTCTAAGTGTGTCCAATGGTAAAGTGGATTTCCAATTGTGTTAGGTACTGTTTTTGCCCATGCCATAAACTTCTCATAATCACTCTTATTGCCAGTAATATAATCCTCACTTATTCCATTTGCACGTAAAGCGCGCCATTTATAGTGGTCCCCACCTAACCAAACTTGAGCCAGATTAGAGTAATTCTTATCCTCTAAAATTTCATGCTGGTTTAAATGGTTATGATAATCAATAATTGGTAAGTTCTTTGCTGTATTATGATAAAGCTCTTTCGCAGTTTCATTATAAAGCAAAAAATCGTCGGTAATAAAGGTCTTCACTTTTAATCATCCCTTCCGTTTTATTATATAATGATTTTTCCCTAATCCATTTATAATAGAACCTAATTTTTAAAGTTCTAGTCAAATAGTTAGTTTGTTTACAAAACAAACTATTTATATTATACTAACCTTATCATATATGTAAACGTTTTATATTTCAAGGGTTTTACTATATGATTACCAAATAATCTAAATGTAGAGTGATAAAGTCTATAATCAGCAAAAATAAACATTCACTACCTAAAATATAGTCATTTATAGAATTAACTTTAGATTAATTAGGGAAGCTATTATTTATAACTACATTTGTACACCTAGGGAGGTTAAAGGATGAAGAAGACCCTAACAATAATAACGGTTTCATTAATTTTAATGGTTCTTGTTGGTTGTCAAAACGTGTCAGGTGACTCGGGTACAAAGGAGTTGAAGATTGCACATAATCAAACACTGGATCACCCTGTACACCTTTCATTAGTGGAATTTGGCAGATTAGTGGAGGAGAAGTCAAATGATACAATCCAAGTGGAAATTTTTCCGAATGGCCAGTTGGGAAGTGAACGGGAAGTAATTGAACTAACGCAAACAGGAGCAGTTGATGTTGCAAAAGTCAGTGCCAGTGCCTTGGAAGGATTTGAATCCGATTACTCTATTTTTAGTCTGCCATATGTTTTTGAAGAATATGAGGAATTCGAACACGTAATGAATACAAATTCGATTACTGATCAGATTTATCAACAGACAGAGGATATTGGCTTTATTGGACTAACCTATTATAATGCTGGCATGCGTCATCTATATACAAAAGATAGGGAAGTAAATGATTTATCAGATATGAGTGGCTTAAAAGTAAGGGTTCAGCCCAGTCAGACAAGTGTAAACATGATTGAAGCTTTAGGGGGTATACCGACAGCAATGGCGTATGGTGAGGTATATACTTCCCTGCAATCTGGAATCATTGACGCTGCCGAGAACAATGAAACCGCCTTAGTTGGAAATAATCATGGGGAAGTTGCCAAGTATTATATGTATACAGGCCACCAAATCGTTCCGGATATGTTGATTATGAATGCCGAACGATTTAACCAATTTTCCGAAGAAGAACAGGCACTTATCCAGGAAGCAGGAGATGAATCAACCGTCTACCATGAAGATGTATGGGCGAAAGCAATAAAGGAGCAAACAGACACAGCCAAAAATGAGATGGGCGTGCAATTTATTGAAGTAGACAAAGGGCCATTTATCGAAGCTGTACAACCGCTTCATGAAGCATATGCCAATGATGAAAAGACAAAAGATATTTATGAGCTAATTATGGGAGGGAAAGCGAATGATTAAATTTAAAGACAAGCTGGATAAAACACTTTTAACGTTTTCATCCTTTTTGCTGATTATGATGGTTATCCTTTCCCTATGGCAAGTATTAGCGCGATATGTATTTAATATTTCGTCTCCCGGTACTGAAGAAGCAACAAGATACTTACTAATTTGGTTTGGATTAATGACAGCTGCATATGTATTTGGAGCAAAGAAACATATTGCCATCCTATTTTTCAGAGAAAAATTCAGTGGTAAAACAGTTATTTTATTTGAGCGGATTACCGATATACTGATTATTTTACTTACTGGGATTCTTATGGTTTATGGAGGCATTAGAGTTGTGCTATTAACTTCTGCACAAACTGCCGCAGCAACTGGAATATCTATGGCATTCGTCTATGCTGCATTACCAGTCTGTGGAATCTTAATTATTATGTATACGATCCACAGCATGTTAACAGGCAAGGAAAGCCATAATGAGGAGGTTGGAGTATAATGGAAACTATAGCAGCGATCGTATTATTTGCCAGCTTTCTCTTATTATTGTGGTTTGGGGCTCCAATTGCAATCGCAATCATTGCCAGCTCCGTAGTGACCTTTTTACTCGTACTACCATTTGATGTAGCAATCATGACCTCGGCCCAACGTATGGTTACCGGGATTGATAACTTTACAATGCTCGCTATTCCATTATTCGTACTATCAGGGATTATTATGAATACGGGCGGAATAGCGTTTCGTTTAGTTAACTTCGCCAAGATACTTGTCGGTAAGCTACCTGGTTCTCTTGCACATACGAATGTAGTTGGAAACATGCTCTTTGGATCGATTGCTGGTTCTAGTGTTGCATCGGCGGCAGCAATGGGTCGTATTATGACACCAATGCAAGACAATCAAGGATATAAAAGAACCTATTCTGCAGCAGTAAACATTGCATCTGCACCGACAGGTTTAATTATCCCCCCAAGTTCTGTGCTAATCGTTTACTCACTTGTCAGTGGTGGTACTTCGATTGCAGCATTATTCATGGCTGGCTATATACCTGGGATTCTTTGGGGGCTTGGGGTAATGGTTGTTGCTTATTTCATGGCTAGGAAAGAAAATTATCCGGTATCAAGCTTACCAACCTTTAAAGACGTGCTCTATATTATCTGGAGTGCTATTCCAAGTTTACTATTAATCGTTATCGTTATTGGCGGGATTATTGCCGGGATATTCACAGCAACAGAGGGTGCAGCCGTCGCAGTACTTTATTCCACTGTACTCTCACTAATATATAAAAGCTTAAAGTTAAAGGATTTTCCGGTCATATTAAAAGAAACCATTGAAATTACTGGGATGATTCTATTCCTAATCACTGCTTCTGCATTATTTTCATTGATTATGTCCTACATGAGCTTACCGCAATTAATCAGTGATGCACTATTATCTATAACAGATAATCAAGTTGGAATACTGCTTATTATGCTTTTGATTCTGCTTCTTGTCGGTACATTTATGGATATCACACCTGCTGTACTCATATTTACACCTATATTCTTACCAGTAGCAGAAACATTCCAAATGGATCCTGTTCACTTTGGAATGGTATTATGTTTTGCTTTATGTATTGGAAACATGACACCGCCTGTAGGTAGTGCACTATTTGTTGGAGCAACTGTAGCCGATGTTAGAATTGAACAAGTTATTAAAACCTTGCTTCCATTCTTTGCAGTAGTTATTGTGGTTCTGTTATTTGTAACATTTATCCCACAATTAAGCTTGTTCCTACCACAGTTATTTGGACTATAAATTGAAAACCGCTTTGGTATATACCAAAGCGGTTTTTTTTACCTACACCCGAACGGTGATACAAACAGTGCCTGTCACTGCACAGTTTTTGTTGAATTCTGTTACTGTCGTTTTTTTGTTTTTTTATTATTATATTTCTCTGCTGGGGTCAAGGGTTCATTGGCAAACTCATGATCAAATTCCTTTGATAACTTTCCTCGAACCGCTTGCTCGTCGCTCATTGCTCCACTTAGTTTATTCCTCGGCTTTTTGCTCATATTGAAAACCTCCCTAGATTTATTCATTCCTAAATAGGTTCTGCCCTTCCCTGGATTTTCATTCATGTTCTTATTTTTAGTAAAGTCCCATATGAATATAATTGGATTGAAAAATCTAAACGAAAGGGTTGTGATTACATGGATGAACAGGATGAAAAGAGGAACAAAAAGGATGATGACAACAATCCTAAGGACGATCAACTAGACCAATACCGCGAAAAAATACAGGGCCAGGCAAGAAAATGACGGATGATGGATGGTTGGCCAATCAATACATTTCGATTTATTAATGAACAAGGAAAATCAACTTTTGTTAGATTTAAATGGATTCCAAAACTTGGTGTTCATTCCTTATTACTGGATGAAGCAAACATAATTGGAGGGGTTGACCCAGACTTCCATCGTCGGGATATCGTTCTAGCGATTGAAAATGGAGCCTATCCTGAATATGAACTTGGTGTACAGTTAATCGCCGAAGAAGATGAATTCAAGTATGATTTTGATGTATTAGATGATACAAAATTATGGCCTGAGGAAGTAATTGCTGTTCAAACTATTGGTAAAATGACGTTAAATCGGTTAGTTGACAATTTCTTTGCTGAAGAAGAACAATCAGCTTTTGACCCATCCAATCTTGTTCCAGGAATTGATTTCACCAATGACCCTGCACTACAGGGAAGAGCAATGGCCTACCGGGATACTGAATTATATCGACACCATTCATCCAATTTTGAAGATCTCCCAGTGAACAAATCTCTTGCTGAAAAGAACTTTAATCTTCGTAAAGGGCGTATGAAATATCGGATAGATGTTGATGCAGTGGATTATCATAATAATTCATTAGCTGGTAATACACCGTCTGAAGCATCATTTGAAGAGGGTGGATTTGTCAATTATCCACAAAAAGTAGAAGGTCACGTTACAAGAGAACTTCCAAGTGACTCGTTTTACGATTTCTTTTCACAGCCAAGAATGTTTTGGAACAGTCTTTCACAGATAGAAAAACAAGATCTTGTGGAAACATTTATCTATCACCTTGGCAGAGTGAAAAGCGCATCGGTTAGGCAGAAAATGTCGAAATGTGGGCCAATGTAGACCAAGAAATGGCATGCATTTTAGCTGAAAATGTTGGGGTTGAACGACCGAAGAAATCACATGTGCAAGTTGAAAAGAGTTATCCATCCCTAAGCCAAATGAATACACCATTTTATGCCTGTACACAAAGAGTTGCTGTTTTGATTGGTAACGGATTTAACGATAAAGAAGTAGAAAATACTTTGAACGTCTTTCAACAATATGGGGTCTTTATAGAAGTTGTAAGTGAAAATTTAGGTACTATTACAGGGGTAAATGGTACAAAAATCGAAGTTGATAAGACATTTATTACAACTTACCCTATCTTGTATGACTCGCAATATGTTGTTGGTGGAAATGCCAAGAATGAAGCAAATTTCCATCAAAACATCCTGACATTCGTAAATGAAGCATACAAGCATTATAAACCTATTGGTATCGCCTCAATTGGACAGTCTTATATTCACAGATCTGATAAAAATAACTTAGCTGGAATTGTCTTTGCCACTAACAACCCTAACTTCGAAAGTGAATTTATATCTCCGCAATCGCCAAACAACGCTTTTGGGATCGAACATAAAAACCGGGGGGATGCCTGCCACCCCCGGTTTTTATCAAAAAAAAGCCCCCAACCAAATCGGTTGAGAGCCTTGTAACGATAATATAAAATTAACGTTTTGAGAACTGAGGTGCTTTACGTGCGCCTTTAAGACCGTATTTTTTACGTTCTTTCATGCGTGAATCACGAGTTAAGAAGCCTGCACTCTTTAAGCTTGGACGGTATTCTGGATCTGCTTCTAGAAGCGCACGAGAGATACCGTGACGAATAGCACCAGCTTGACCAGTGAATCCTCCACCATGAACGTTAACTAAAACGTCATAAGTTCCTTGTGTTTCCGTAGTTACTAATGGTTGATTTAAAATCAACAATTGAGTTTCATACGGGAAGTAGTCTCTTGCATCACGACCATTGATTGTGATATTACCTGTACCTGGGATTAGACGTACACGGGCAGTTGAGCTTTTGCGACGACCTGTGCCGTAATATTGTACTTGTGCCAATTGATTAACCTCCTTTAAATTATCCGCGAAGTTCGTAAACTTCTGGTTTTTGTGCTTGATGTGTATGTTCAGCGCCTCTGAATACATGTAATTTTTTAATCATTTTACGGCCTAATGGACCTTTTGGAAGCATACCTTTGATAGCAAGTTCAAGCATTTGCTCAGGGTATTTTGTACGCATTTCATCAGCATTACGTTCTTTTAATCCACCTGGGTGGTTAGAGTGACGGTAATACATTTTGTCATTGATTTTGTTACCTGTTAATTCGATTTTCTCTGCATTGATAATGATCACATTATCACCAGTGTCAGCATGTGGTGTGTAAGTTGGTTTTTGCTTTCCGCGAAGGATAGCAGCAACTTCACTCGCTAGACGACCAAGACGTTGGCCTTCAGCATCCACAACAAGCCATTTGCGTTCAATATTTGATTCATTCGCCATGAAAGTTGTGCGCATGATAGATTTCCCTCCATATATCAAAAATTCATTATTATTTTCATTCGTTTTTTTATATTCTTAACATAATTAGATTCCGGGGCTAATCATGGTTTAGAAATAAAATGCCATATATTATGTTACTATAAAAAGCAATGATTTGTCAAGGGCTTAGGACATTTAATCCTGTTATTTATTGCATTTCTTTATCATATTTCACATTCCATAAATATAAGCCATTTGGTGAGATAGTTTTTCCTGCTTGCCCACGATCCTTCTTCTCGATCAGGATAAGAATATCTTCCGGTTCCCTTCGCCCTTGTCCAATATCCAGTAGAACACTGACCATAATACGAACCATATTATATAGAAAGCCGCTCCCACGGAAAATAAATTCCACTTCATCTCCCTGCTTTGTACAGGATGCATGGTAAAGCGTTCGTACTTTCTCTCCTTTAATCGTTGATTTCGCTGAAGAAAATGTAGTGAAATCATGTGTTCCTTCTAAGTACTTACAGGCTTGTGAGATTTTATTAATATCAAGTTCATATGGAAAGTGGTAAGAATAATTACGTTTAAATACATCCGGTTCTACCGTATTTCGAACATAATAATGATACTCTTTCTCAAATACACTATATCTAGCATGAAAATCTTCTGAAACTTTGATAACCTCCTTAATGAAAACATCATCAGGAAGGAGTGTATTCAGAGCACGTTTCCAGTTCTTTTCGGAAATATCGTATATGGAATCAAAGTGAATCACCTGTCCAACTGCGTGTACGCCCGTATCCGTGCGCCCTGAAGCTTGCAATCGAATTCCTGATCCTTTATGTATCTCTTTAAGAACTCTTTCCAGGACCCCCTGTACGGTCCGGTTTTGTGGTTGGACCTGAAACCCAGAAAATCCAGATCCATCATATTCAACAACACATTTTAATCTAGCCATTATTCTTCAGCCTTTCTTTAGCTATACGACCTAATCAATAGTAATGCGGCAACTACGATAGCGAACAAAATAAAAATAAAAATATCGCGTTTTTCTATTTTTAACTCCCTGAGTTTTGATCGACCTTCGCCACCCTGATATCCTCGTGCTTCCATTGCCATTGCAAGTTCCTCTGCACGTTTAAATGCACTTACAAATAATGGTACTAAAAGTGGCACAACTGCTTTGATTCTTTCTTTGATGGGACCGGTTTTAAAATCGACGCCGCGGGATGCCTGTGCCCTTGAAATTTTATCTGTTTCTTGCATCAATGTAGGTATGAATCTTAATGAAATAGACATCATTAACGCTAATTCATGGACGGGAAACTTAAATCGTTTTAGGGGATGGAGCATGTCTTCAATTGCATCGGTAATTTCGATTGGTGTCGTTGTTAACGTCAATAATGATGTAACTAGAATTAATAAGAAAAAGCGCAGAGCAATAGCTATCCCCTGAATAAGCCCACCAGAATAAAATTCAAAAATCCAGAACTCCAGTATAACCGTTCCTTCTCTTGTAACAAATAAGTGCAAAATAAAAGTAAAAATAATTAAAAACCATACTGGTGTTAGACCCTTTATAATAAAACGAATCGGTACCTTAGAGGTAAACATACATGTCAGCGCAAAAACAGTTAATAAACTATAGCTTGCAATATTATTAGCAAAAAAAACGATAAATACAAAAAAGAAGATAATCGTAATTTTTGTTCTTGGATCAAGACGGTGTACTAACGAATTACCTGGAACATATTGACCGATAATCAATGAATTATTCATCTGGATTCAGCCCCTTCAATGATCTGCTGAATCGATTGTGCAATTTCTTTGATTGATTGTTTTTGGAATGGAATAGTCTGCCCAAACTTTTCCTCAAAACGATTTAAAAACTGGACGATTTCTGGTACATCTAACTGGACACTTTGAAGTGCATCCTTTTCATTAAAGACCTCTAGTGGTGTACCTTCCATAAACTTTGTACCTTTATTTAGAATTAGCACCTGATCAGCATATTTTAAAGCATCTTCCATACTATGTGTTACAAGAATGGTTGTTAGGCCCTGTTCCTTGTGTAATTTATAAAACATATCCATGATTTCCTTCTGTCCTCTTGGATCAAGGCCTGCAGTCGGTTCATCGAGCACAAGCACATCCGGCTTCACAGCCAGCACACCCGCAATAGCAACCCTGCGCATCTGTCCACCACTTAAATCAAATGGAGAACGTTCTAAGACCGTTTCATTAAGTCCTACAGCTGGAATAATTTCTTTAATCCGTTGCCCAATCTCAGCTTCATTTACACCAAAGTTTTGCGGTCCAAAAGCTATGTCCTTTGCAACCGTCTCTTCAAACAACTGATGTTCTGGGTACTGAAAAACGACACCGACACGACTGCGTAATTCTTTCATATCCCTTGGTTTATCGTGTTTTGATAGTCTATATTCTCCAATTACTACTTCTCCATCTGTTGGGACAGAGAGGCCATTTAAATGCTGAATTAAGGTTGATTTACCCGAACCCGTGTGCCCGATTATCGCCATAAATGTTCCTGATTCTACTTGAAAGGATAGGTCTTCTATTGCCTTATGTGAAAAGGGCGTATTTGGTTGGTAGATATAGGTTACGTTCTTGAATGTAATATCCATAGGTCCTCCAACAATTCTTCCTGATTTAATGGTGTCGACTTCAAACTGACACCTGCATGTTTCAATTCTTCTGCTAAGATGGCTACGAAAGGAACATCCAGACCGATGGTGCGCAATGCATCTTTCTCCAGAAAAATTTCTCGTGGGGAAGCTTCCCTCCATTTATTTCCATTGTTCATAACAATAACACGATCAGCCTGAACTACTTCTTGTAAATCATGTGTAATGGTGATCAGTGATAATCCACTACTCTCCTGAATTTCCCCAACCGTATCCATAATCTCTTTCCGTCCACTAGGATCCAGCATAGCGGTAGCTTCGTCCAAAATGAGCACCTTCGGGGAGATTGCCAATACACTTGCTATTGCAACGCGCTGCTTTTGTCCACCAGATAATCGATGTGGCTCCGTTAGCCGGTAGTCCTGCATACGAACAGCAGATAAGGTTTCTGTAATTCGTTTCTGCATTTCGTCTCTTTGAACTCCTCGATTCTCCATACCAAATGCGACATCATCCTGTACAGTCGCACCAACAAATTGATTATCAGGATTCTGAAAAACCATTCCTACTTCTTTACGAATACTCCAGATCGATTCCTCATTTACTTGCTGTCCACCGATAACAATCTCACCTTCTTGAGGGAATAACAATCCATTCAATAACTTAGCTATCGTTGACTTTCCGGAACCGTTATGACCAATAATCGCAACCCATTCATTTTCATAGATTTCAAATGAACAGTTTTTTAATACCCAGGGTCCATCTTCATCGTACCTAAAAGATACATTTCTGAACTCAACTAATTTCTTACTCATCGTGAAACCTCCTCTACCTCTATCTGAAGACCCAATTTATTATGTATGTAGTATGTTTTGTACCGCCTGAAAAGATAATATATAATATCTCATCAGTTTAAGTTGAAAAAAGCTGTCTGTCTAGTAGAACGTGGATTGATTATGAAGGGGGAGAGAGATAAGAGATAGATACTCTTAACCCTTTACTTATGTTTCATTATCTCCTTAAACCTGCATTCTATCTATTTTAAACACTCTTGACAGTGCCAGCCTTTCCTGTCTAGTATCGCTTGGACTAGAGACTACGGAGCATAAGCATTAGACACTCCGCGCTAAACCCGTGTGCTCTACGGTCCCCTACTTATGTCCTGCGTCTCTGAACAGCCCGCTATACTTTTCTTTCTAGATCCAGCTCCGACTCCCAGAAGCTGCGGTCGCCTCCGCCTTTCAATACTACAAAAAAAGGGCTTGGATTAACCTCGTGAGAGAGATTGAGTCCTGCCCTTGCCCGCTTGTAGCTGATTATACCAATTCAATGATTGCCATTTTTGCTCCATCACCTTGGCGTTCGCCGAGTTTAAGAACACGTGTATATCCACCTTGTCGTTCTTCATAACGCTTAGCAACATCATCAAATAGTTTTTGAAGAACGCTGGTTTCTTCATCTGCTTGTTTATTATATAAAAATGCTGCCGCTTGACGACGGGCATGAAGATCCCCACGTTTTCCAAGTGTAATCATTTTGTCTACTACCGATTTAAGCTCTTTCGCTTTTGCTTCTGTTGTTTCAATCCGTTCATGAATAATTAAATCAGATGCAAGGTTGCGAAGTAGTGCCATACGATTGTCTGTTGTACGTCCTAACTTTCTAGCCACGGACTATCCCTCCCTTTTTTGAAACATTAAAGGTGACTGTATAAATCAGTCATCATTACGTAAACCTAAACCTAGGTCCGTTAATTTTACTTTTACTTCTTCTAAAGATTTACGACCTAAATTACGTACTTTCATCATGTCCTCTTCAGACTTGTTAGCAAGCTCCTGAACAGTATTGATTCCAGCGCGTTTTAAGCAATTGTACGATCTAACAGATAGATCAAGCTCTTCGATTGTCATTTCCATGACTTTCTCTTTTTGGTCTTCTTCTTTTTCAACCATGATCTCAGCTTTTTGGGCTTCATCCGTTAAACCAACAAATATATTGAGATGTTCTGTGATAATCTTAGCACCTAAAGAAACAGCTTCCTCAGGACGAATACTACCATCTGTTGATACATCCAAAGTTAATTTATCATAGTTTGCCAATTGGCCAACACGTGTATTTTCTACTTGGTAAGTTACACGTGATACTGGAGTGAAAATGGAGTCAATCGGAATAACACCAATTGGTTGTTCCTCACTTTTATTTTCTTCAGCTTGACGATAGCCACGACCACGTTCAGCTGTTAATTTCATATGCAAGTTACCTTTGCTGTTTAGCGTAGCAATCTCCAATTCAGGATTCATTACTTCTACATCACTATCATAGGTTAGATCAGCAGCAGTAATTTTCCCTTCACCTTGTACATCTAATTCTAATGTTTTTGGTTCATCAGAATAAATTTTTAAAGCAAGTTTTTTCAGATTCAAAATTATGGATGTTACATCTTCTACAACACCATCAATCGTTGAAAACTCATGCAGTGCCCCGTCTATTTGAACTGTAGTAACTGCAGCACCTGGAAGTGAGGATAATAAGATACGACGCAAGGAGTTTCCAAGAGTGGCACCATATCCACGTTCAAGCGGTTCAACCACAAATTTTCCAAATGTAGCATCATCGCTAATTTCAAGCGTTTCAATTTTTGGCTTTTCAATTTCGATCATTCAACAAAACCCTCCTTTAAAACGTCGAAACCCCGGCTAGACAACTGTCTAACCGAAATTCCTCAAATAAGGCAGTTGGCGTTTCTGCGCTACCTGTAATTCTTTCGTACATGTCTGTCAAAATACTGATTAATCGTGCTTATATTTAAGCCATCATAATCCATTATAGACAGGGTAACAATTTTTATACGGTATAATTACACACGACGACGTTTTGGTGGGCGGCAACCATTATGAGGAACTGGTGTTACGTCAACAATTGCAGTAACTTCTAAACCTGCAGCTTGAAGTGAACGAATTGCAGCTTCACGACCAGCACCTGGGCCTTTAACAGTAACTTCTAATGTTTTCATGCCATTTTCAACTGCTGTTTTCGCAGCAGATTCAGCTGCCATTTGAGCTGCAAAAGGGGTTGATTTACGAGAACCTTTGAAGCCTAATGCACCAGCAGAACTCCATCCAACAGCATTACCGCGAGTGTCGGTAATTGTAACAATTGTATTGTTAAATGTAGAACGGATATGTGCTACACCTGATTCAATATTCTTTTTCACACGACGTTTACGTGTATTTGTTTTACGTGCCATTGATTAGCTTACCTCCTTACATTACTTTTTCTTATTAGCCATAGTTTTACGTGGGCCTTTACGAGTACGTGAGTTGTTTTTAGTATGTTGTCCACGAACTGGTAAACCACGACGGTGACGAATACCTCTATAAGATCCGATTTCAATCAGACGTTTGATGTTAAGTGAAACTTCACGACGAAGGTCACCCTCAACATTATACTGTTCAATTGCTTGACGAATTTTACCTAATTCTTCTTCTGTTAAATCACGTACACGTGTGTCTTCAGAAACGCCTGCTTCTTTAAGGACTTTCTGTGCAGTTGTTTTCCCAACTCCGTAAACGTAAGTCAGTGAAATTACAACGCGTTTGTCACGTGGAATATCAATACCTGCAATACGTGCCATAGATATTTAGCACCTCCTGTTTTTAGCCTTGTTTTTGTTTATGTTTCGGATTTTCACAAATCACCATTACTTTACCTTTGCGTTTGATGACTTTACATTTTTCGCAAATTGGTTTAACAGATGCTCTTACTTTCATCATCTTTACCTCCTTTTATATCGGAGCTCGTTTATTTATAACGGTACGTAATTCGCCCTCTGGTTAAATCATACGGAGAAAGTTCAACCGTCACTTTATCACCCGGTAGTATACGGATAAAGTGCATACGGATTTTACCAGATACATGCGCTAAAACCGTATGGCCATTTTCAAGCTCAACTTTAAACATCGCATTTGGCAATGTATCCGTTACGGTACCTTCAACTTCAATTACATCATCTTTCGCCACCTGAGTTGATCTCCCTTCTTCAAATCAGTCACAACCACACCGATAAATTTCGTTATGGTATATCATTATTTCCTATTTGTGACACGACCAGTTTCTAGAAGGCTGTTCTGGGACTTCTGGAACATAATAGTCCATTGTCTCTATATGATGCAGATTCTTCTTTATTGGTCTATTCGTTATGCGCTTTTCCCCGTCGGCCAGCAGAATAAACTGATCAACAACAATTACTATTGCAATTGCATACTGACCAAATCGCTTCCTTGCTTCATACGAACAACCTGACCCTTCCGAGGAATCGAATCATTTTCGCACAACAGCGCTCACAATCACTTAGGCTATCGTTTAAATTCTATAATAGGTAGAAATAGAGTAACTAATAAATTCTAGTCAACTCACGTCACTTATTATAACACAGAGAAAGAAATGCATCTAATCTGTATAAAAGGCAATAAATAACTTACTTCTCTAAAATAGATTGAATATCCTGAAAGACTAATTCAATATCCCGATCTCCGTTTACCTTCACAAGATAACCTTTATCCTGATAAAAATCAAGTAATGGTTGTGTTTGCTCTATATTTACAGACAAACGTTTTTTAACCGTCTCTGGCTGATCGTCATCCCGTTGAATTAACTCAGAACCATCCTTATCACATATACCTTCCACTTTAGGAGGGTTGTATGCTACGTGATAAGTTGTTCCACAAGCTGGACAAATTCTCCGTCCTGTTAAACGCTCTACCAATTTTTCTTCTGGTACATCCACATGTAGAACATAATCAATAGATCGATTCAAATCAATAAGAAGTTGTTGTAAAGCTTCTGCTTGCGCAATAGTCCTTGGAAAACCATCCAAGAGAAATCCGTTCGCACAATCAGCTTTACTTAAACGTTCTTTTACAATTCCAATAGTTACCTCATCAGGTACAAGATTACCTTGATCCATATATTCCTTAGCTTTTAATCCAAGATCAGTACCTTCTTTAATAGCCAAACGGAACATATCCCCTGTTGAAATATGTGGGATATTATATTTTTCATTTATTTTCTCTGCCTGTGTACCTTTACCAGCACCAGGTAATCCCATTAAAATTAAATTCAATATTTTCCCCTCGCTCTTTATTGGCAGCAGGAAATTACTTAATAAATCCTTTGTAGTGACGCTTCACTAATTGACTTTCTAGTTGTTTCATTGTCTGTAATGCTACCCCTACAACGATTAGTAAACTTGTGCCACCTATTTGTACTGCTGTCGGTAGATTAGCAAGACCACCCAATATCATAGGAAATATAGAAACAGCAGCTAAGAAAAGTGAACCTACAAATGTTAAACGATACATAACACGAGTAAGGTACTGTTCTGTATTATTTCCAGGACGTATACCAGGAATATATCCACCTTGTTTTTGCAAGTTTTCAGCCATCTGTTCAGGATTAACCTGAATGAACGTATAGAAATATGTGAAAGCAATAATTAGTGCTGCATATATTACCATACCGACCGGCTGCGTATAATCAAATACATACGAAATCGTTGAAGCAATTTGACTGCCTTCAAAGAAACCAGCAATTGTAGTTGGTGCAATCATAAATGCAATCGCGAAAATCACAGGAATAACACCAGCAGCATTTACTTTAATAGGTAAATGTGTTGATTGACCACCAACTGGAGATCGATTTACAGTCTTCTTTGCATACTGGATTGGAATTTTCCTTAATGCCTGGTTTACAAAAATAACTCCAACTGTTACAGCTATAGCAACCAATGCAATCAGTAAAACAATAACGATGTTTATAAATAACTCATCACCAGGATTAACAAAATACTGGGTGTAAAGTTGACCAACACCATTTGGTACTGCCGCAACGATACCAGCAAATATTAGGATAGAGATCCCATTACCGACACCATTTGCAGTGATTTGCTCACCAACCCACATTAGAAATGCCGTTCCAGCTGTTAATACAATAGCAATGATCAGAAATTTCATTATGGTAGGATCAGTTATTAACATACCGCCAGCCATCGCATTGAAACCGACTGACATTGCAATTGCTTGAATAAAAGCAAGAACAATTGTGCCATAGCGAGTAACTTGCGCAATCTTTTTACGACCCATTTCACCTTGCTTTTTCCATTCGGTAAATTTAGGTACAACATCCATTTGCAATAATTGCATGATGATGGACGCTGTAATGTATGGCATAATTCCCATCGCAAAGATAGAGAAGTTTTGTAAGGCTCCGCCACCAAAGGTGTTCAGAAACCCGAAAACATTTTGCTGGTTCATAAAATCAATTGCTGCTTTATCAGTAAACGGTACAGGTATAAATGTACCTAAGCGGAAGACAATCAACATTAACAATGTAAAAATTATTTTCCTTCTAATATCAGCAACGCGCATAAAATTGGAGATTGTGCGAAACATTAGATCACCTCAGTTTGACCGCCCGCTGCCTCAATTGCCTCTTTAGCTGAGCTTGAGAACTTATGAGCTTTTACTGTTAATTTCTTTTCGATAGCACCATTACCAAGTATTTTAATACCAGCATTAAGTTTGCTTACGACACCTTTTTCAAGTAAAAACTCAGGTGTAATTTCAGTTCCTTCATCAAAGCGATTTAATGTGTCTAGGTTTACGATAGAATAATCTTTACGGTTGATGTTTGTAAATCCACGTTTAGGTAAACGTTGGAATAAAGGCATTTGTCCACCTTCAAAACCTGGACGTACACCACCGCCTGAACGTGCTTTCTGACCTTTATGTCCACGACCGGAAGTTTTTCCGTTACCAGAAGACATACCACGACCAACACGATTTCTCTCTTTACGAGTTCCTTCTGCTGCCTTCAATTCATGAAGTTTCATGCGAGCACCTCCTCTACGCTAATGTATAATCAAACTTCTTTAACTGTCAATAAGTGGGACACTCTATTAACCATACCACGAATGGCTGGAGTATCTTCACGTACAACGGATTGACGAATTTTCTTTAACCCTAATGCTTCTACAGTTTTCTTTTGAACTGGTGAGCCACCAATAATACTGCGATTGAGGGTTATTTCTAATTTTTTAGACATAGTGTTTCCCTCCTTATCCTAACAGTTCTTCTACAGTCTTTCCACGTAGTTTAGCTACGTCTTCAGCTGTTTTCAAGTTTGTTAAGCCGTTTAATGTTGCACGGATCATATTAATTGGTGTGTTAGAACCAAGTGATTTTGTTAGAATGTCACCCACGCCGCCAAGTTCTAAAATAGCACGAACTGGACCACCGGAGATAACTCCAGTACCTTCAGCAGCTGGCTTCATTAATACGTTACCAGAACCAAACCGTCCATTAATTTCATGTGGAATTGTAGTTCCAACGATTGGTATAGTAATCAGATTTTTCTTAGCATCATCAACTGCTTTTTTAATTGCTTCTGGTACTTCTTGTGCTTTACCAGTACCGAAACCTACATGACCATTTTTGTCTCCAACTACAACTAATGCTGCAAAACGGAAGCGACGTCCACCTTTAACTACTTTAGCTACTCGGTTGATAGTAACAACGCGTTCTTCAAGATCTAGTTTGTTCGGATCAATGTTAGTTCTCATACAATGGTTCCCTCCTTCGAATTAAAATTCAAGACCTGCTTCACGAGCAGCATCAGCCAATGCTTGAATACGTCCATGATAAAGATAGCCTCCGCGGTCAAATACAACCGATTTGTAACCTTTATCTTGAGCGCGTTTAGCAATAGCTTCTCCGATTTGCTTAGCAGCTTCAACATTAGCACCACCGCTAATATTAAGCTCCTTATCAACAGTTGAAGCACTTGCAACAGTTACTCCATTAATATCATCTACTAATTGAGCGTAAATGTTTTTATTTGAACGATATACATTTAGACGAGGACGTTGCTCAGTGCCAAAAAGGTTCTTACGCACACGACCATGTCTTTTTTTACGAATAATATTCTTGTCAGGTTTTGTGATCATCTAGGTCACTCCTTTCTCGCCTAACTAATCTTACTTAGCAGTTTTACCTTCTTTACGGCGAACATATTCATTAGTATAACGAATACCTTTACCTTTGTAAGGCTCTGGAGGTCTGATTGCTCGGATGTTAGCAGCAATTGCACCAACCAATTCTTTATCGATACCTTTTACAGTCAATTGTGTGTTTTTAGGGACATCAATCTCGATTCCATCAATTGGATCGATTTCAATTGGATGTGAATAACCTGCGTTAATAACAAGTTTGTTTCCTTGTTTTTGTGCACGATACCCAACACCAATTATTTCAAGTGACTTTTCGAAACCTTTACTTACGCCTTCAACCATGTTGGAGATCAGGCTGCGAGTAGTTCCGTGCAGGGCACGATGATCTTTATGGTCACTTGGGCGTTCGACAGTAAGAATGTTTCCTTCTATATTAACTTTCATATCCTGGTGTAATTCTCTTGTTAATTCACCTTTTGGTCCTTTAACAGTAACCGTAGTGCCATCAAGTTTAAGTTCTACACCTTCTGGGATTTCAACCGGTTTAAGTCCTATACGAGACATTCCATGCACCTCCTCATTAAAAAATGTTAATTACCAAACATACGCAAGAACTTCGCCGCCAACAGCCTGCGAGCGTGCTTCTTTGTCAGATAACACACCTTTAGAAGTTGATACGATAGCTATACCTAAACCATTAAGTACACGTGGTACTTCGTCAGCTTTAGCGTATACGCGTAAACCTGGTTTACTGATACGTTTGATGCCTGTAATAACTCTATCTTCACTTACACTGTACTTAAGGAAGATACGCAAAACACCTTGTTTGTTGTCTTCAACTAATTCATAATCTTTAACGAAACCTTCACGTTTCAGAATATCGGCGATCTCTTTTTTCATGTTAGAAGCAGGAAGCTCTAATTTTTCATGTTTAACCATATTTGCATTACGAATGCGTGTAAGCATATCTGCGATTGGATCTGTCATAACCATTACTAATTACCTCCTTCCCGAATCGGGGTTTACCAGCTTGCTTTTTTGACACCAGGAATTTGACCTTTATAGGCAAGTTCACGGAAACAAATACGGCAAAGTTTGAATTTACGAATTACAGAGTGCGGACGGCCACAACGCTCACAGCGTGTGTATCCTTGTACTTGATATTTCGGAGTACGTTTTTGTTTCGCAATCATAGATTTTTTAGCCACAATTTTCCCTCCTTGTATTAGCTTTTAGCTTATTTTTGGAAAGGCATGCCTAGCTGAGCTAAAAGTTCACGAGCTTCTTCGTCGGTATTAGAAGTTGTAACAATAACAATATCCATACCACGAACTTTGCTTACCTTATCATAGTTAATTTCTGGGAAAATCAGTTGTTCTTTAACACCTAATGTGTAGTTACCACGGCCATCAAAAGCTTTTTTGGAAATACCACGGAAATCACGAACGCGTGGAAGTGATACACCGATTAACTTTTGAAGGAATTCGTACATACGCTCACCGCGAAGAGTAACTTTTGCACCGATTGGCATCCCTTCGCGAAGGCGGAAACCAGCAATAGATTTCTTAGCACGAGTAATTAATGGTTTCTGACCAGAAATTAAAGAAAGTTCTTCAACAGCACTATCTAATGCTTTTGAGTTCTGAACTGCATCACCAACACCCATGTTAATAACGATTTTCTCTACTTTTGGTACTTGCATAACAGAATCATAATTAAATTTATTCATTAAAGATGATGTAATTTCATCTTGGTATTTTTGTTTTAATTGGTTCATAGTGGCGCCCTCCTTTCACAGCACAAATTATTTATCTAATGCTTCACCGGATTTTTTAGCAATGCGGACTTTCTTTCCATCTCGCACTTCATATCCAACACGTGTTGGTTCACCGGATTTTGGATCAATTGGCATTACATTAGAAACATGAATCGGAGCTTCTATGTTAAGAATTCCGCCTTGCGGGTTTTCTTGAGAAGGTTTCGCGTGCTTTTGGATCATATTAATCCCTTCAACCAGCACACGCTCTTTTTTCGGAAATGCTTCTAATATTGTACCTGTTTTACCACGGTCTTTACCGGATAATACTTTAACTTTATCACCTTTTTTTACATGCATGCTTAACGCACCTCCTTGACAAGGTAATTCTTCATTATAAAACTTCTGGAGCTAGAGATACGATTTTCATGAACTTAGCATCACGTAATTCACGTGCAACTGGTCCGAAGATACGAGTACCTCTTGGACTTTTATCATCACGGATAATTACGGCAGCATTTTCATCAAAACGGATGTAAGATCCATCTTTGCGGCGTGCGCCAGATTTAGTACGTACAATTACTGCTTTAACAACTTCGCCTTTTTTGACAACGCCGCCTGGTGTTGCTTGTTTTACGGTGCAAACAATTACATCACCAATATTAGCAGTTTTACGTCCTGATCCACCCAATACTTTGATCGTCAATACTTCACGAGCACCAGAGTTATCTGCAACTTTCAAACGAGTTTCTTGTTGAATCATAACACTGTGACCTCCCTTCGGATACCTTCCGAGCGAACTTTAGTTAGATAGTTACCGCTTCTACTGTTACTTCTAGCAAACGAAAACGTTTTGTAGCTGATAGCGGGCGAGTTTCCATAATGCGAACCACATCACCTGTTTTTGCAACATTGCTTTCATCATGTGCTTTTAATTTCTTAGAATATTTAACGCGTTTACCATATAATTGATGGAATTTGTAAGTTTCAACTAAAACAGTGATTGTTTTATCCATTTTGTCGGACACAACACGGCCTGTATATACTTTACGATTATTACGTTCAGTCATTGAGGCTAACCTCCTCTCTTTAGATTCAGTTATTTACGCTTAATTCACGTTGACGTACAACGGTTTTCATACGAGCAATTGCTTTACGTACTTCACGGATGCGAGCAGTATTTTCTAACTGGCCAGTAGCAAGCTGGAAGCGTAAATTAAATAATTCTTCTTTTAACGATTTAACTTTTTGTTCAATTTCGGCAGTGGTTAGATCTCTAATTTCATTAGCCTTCATTGCTTTCACCACCAATTTCTTCACGTTTTACAAATTTAGTTTTAATCGGTAGTTTATGAGAAGCAAGTCTTAGTGCTTCACGAGCAACTTCTTCTTCCACACCAGCGATTTCAAATAGAATTTTTCCTGGTTTTACTACTGCTACCCATCCTTCTGGAGCACCTTTACCGGAACCCATCCGAACTTCTAGAGGTTTTGCAGTGTATGGTTTATCTGGGAAAATCTTGATCCAGACTTTACCACCACGTTTCATATAACGAGTCATTGCAATACGAGCTGCCTCGATTTGGCGGCTTGTAATCCATGAAGCTTCTGTAGCTTGCAAACCATATTCACCAAAAGCAATAGTTGCGCCACCTTTTGCTTGGCCTCTCATTTTCCCACGATGTTGTCTACGATATTTAACACGTTTAGGCATTAACATTGTAATGAGTACCCTCCCTTATTTGTTGGTTTTAGTTGGAAGGACTTCTCCACGATAAATCCACACTTTAACACCTAATTTACCATAAGTAGTATCAGCTTCTGCTGTACCATAGTCAATATCAGCACGTAATGTGTGTAGTGGTACTGTTCCTTCACTATAATGTTCCGCACGAGCGATATCTGCTCCGCCAAGACGTCCGGAAACTTGAGTTTTAATTCCTTTAGCTCCCCCACGTATTGCACGTTGGATAGTTTGCTTTTGAGCACGACGGAATGAAATACGATTTTCTAATTGACGAGCAATGTTCTCAGCAACCAATTTAGCGTTAAGATCCACTTTTTTGATTTCAACGATATTGATATGAACTCTCTTGCCTGTCAAGCTGTTTAATGATTTACGTAGAGCTTCAACTTCTGAGCCGCCTTTACCAATTACCATTCCCGGTTTCCCAGTATGAATTGTAATGTTTACACGGTTTGCTGCACGTTCGATTTCGATAGAAGAAACAGCAGCTGTACTTAAGCGGTTTTCAAGATATTCTCTGATTTTAATATCTTCATGCAGCAAGTCTGCATAGTCTTTACCAGCATACCATTTAGACTCCCAGTCTTTAATGACACCTATGCGAAGACCTGTTGGATTCACTTTATTACCCACTGACTATCCCTCCTTCTTTTCTGTTACCACTACTGTGATGTGGCTTGTGCGTTTGTTGATTTTACTTGCGCGTCCTTGTGCACGTGGACGGAAACGTTTCATTGTAGCACCTTCATTTACGAATGCTTCAGAAATCACTAGATTATCTGTATCCATCTCATAGTTATGTTCTGCATTTGCAATAGCAGAATTCAAAACTTTTTCTATGACCGGAGAAGCACCGCGTTGTGTATGGCGTAGAATGGCAATTGCCTCGCCAACATTTTTTCCTCGAATTAGATCTACTACTAAACGAACCTTACGAGGAGCAATACGAACTGATTTCGCAACGGCTTTAGCTTGCATGCCTAATACCTCCTCTCATTAACGTCTTGTTTTCTTATCGTCACCAGCGTGTCCTCTGTACGTACGAGTTGGCGCGAATTCACCTAATTTATGTCCGACCATATCTTCTGTTATATAAACCGGCACATGTTTGCGTCCATCATAAACAGCTATTGTATGACCAATAAAAGTTGGGAAAATTGTTGAGCGACGTGACCAAGTTTTAACAACTTGCTTCTTGTCACCTTCATTTAAAACGTCAATTTTCTTTAATAGATGGTCATCTGCAAAAGGTCCTTTTTTCAAACTACGACCCATGGATAAACCTCCTTCCGCAATTGAGAGACGGGTCTTTGTTCCCGTCCATTATTCCGTTTATTTTTTACGTTTACGAACGATATATTTATCAGACGGCTTGTTGCGTGTACGTGTTTTGTAACCAAGTGTTGGTTTACCCCATGGTGACATTGGTGATTTACGACCGATTGGTGCGCGTCCTTCACCACCACCGTGTGGGTGATCATTAGGGTTCATTACAGAACCACGAACTGTTGGGCGTTTACCTAACCAACGTGAACGACCAGCTTTACCAATACGAACAAGTTCATGTTCAATATTACCAACCTGACCGATTGTAGCACGGCAAGTAGTTAGGATCAAACGAACTTCACCTGAAGATAAACGCACAAGTGTATATTTTTCTTCACGTCCTAGTATTTGTGCTTCTGCACCAGCTGAACGAGCAAGTTGCCCACCGCGTCCTGGTTTCAATTCAATGTTGTGAATAACTGTACCTACAGGAATGTTTCCAAGTGGAAGTGCATTGCCTGATTTGATATCTGCGTTTTCACCTGATTCGATTACTTGCCCTACTTTTAGTCCTTTAGGAGCTAAAATGTAACGCTTCTCACCGTCAGCATAATGAATTAATGCAATGTTTGCTGTGCGGTTTGGATCATACTCAATTGTAGCAACGCGTCCTGGTATACCATCTTTATCACGTTTAAAGTCGATAATACGATATTGACGCTTATGACCGCCACCTTGATGACGAACAGTTAATCTCCCTTGGTTATTACGTCCACCGCGGTTATGCAATGGGCTTAACAGGGATTTTTCTGGTGTATCTGTAGTAATTTCTGCAAAATCTAGCACAGACATATTACGTCTACCATTTGAGGTTGGTTTGAATTTTTTAATCGCCATCTTTTTCCCTCCTTCACTTTTTTCTTGGATTAAGCTTCAAAGAAGTCCAGTTCTTTGCTGTCTTCTGTAAGCTGTACGATAGCTTTTTTGCGATTCGAGCGATATCCACCGTAACGGCCCATTCGCTTAAATTTACCTTTGACATTCATAGTGTTTACTTGTTCAACTTTCACACCAAAGATAACTTCTACTGCATTTTTAATCTCTGTTTTATTAGCTTTCGGAGATACTTCAAACGTATATTTTTTCTCTGCCATCAAATCAGAAGAATTCTCTGTAATGACAGGGCGCTTAATTACATCGCGTATATCTTTCATTATACGAGCACCTCCCCTGCTTTTTCAGCTGCATCTTTAGAAATGATGAGCGTGTCATGCGAAAGCAAGTCTAGAACATTCATTTCTTCTACAGTTAATACTTTAACAGATTGAAGATTGTTTGCTGAACGGATAACTGCTTCATCTTTCTCAGCAAGAACGATCAATGCTTTCGTATCTACTTTAAGAGCATTCAGCATTTTGATAACTTCTTTTGTTTTAGGTGCATCGATTGCAATGCTATCTAAAACAAACAAGCTTTCTTCTTTTACTTTAGAAGATAATGCAGATTTAAGAGCTAAACGACGAACTTTTTTCGGTAATTTATAGCTGTAGCTACGTGGAGTTGGTCCGAATACAGTTCCACCACCAACCCATTGCGGTGAGCGGATTGACCCTTGACGAGCGCGACCAGTTCCTTTTTGACGCCATGGCTTACGTCCGCCACCACGTACTTCAGAGCGATTTTTAACAGCGTGCGTTCCTTGACGCATTGATGCACGTTGCATAACTACTGCTTCGTGTAAAACATGTGTATTAGGTTCAATACCGAAAACGGAATCGTTCAACTCGATATCTCCTGCATTACTTCCATCTTGTTTGAAAAGTGCTACTTTAGGCATGACATATCCTCCCTTCGTATGTGTGATTAGTTACCTTTTACTGCACTTGATACTTTAACGTAAGATTTCTTAGCACCAGGAACATTTCCTTTTACTAGTAGTAGATTCTTTTCATTGTCCACACTTACGATTTCTAGGTTTTGTATTGTTACTTGTTCAGAACCCATTTGACCTGGTAATTTTTTACCTTTAAACACGCGTGCTGGATCAGCTGCCATACCCATTGAACCTGGACTTCTGTGAAAATGTGACCCGTGGGATGATGGACCGCGTTGAAAATTATGTCGCTTAATTGCGCCTTGGAAACCTTTACCCTTAGAAGTACCTGTTACATCAACTTTGTCTCCTGCTTGGAAAACTTCAACGCTGATTTCTTGGCCAACTTCGTGGTTGTCAAGTTCTGCGTTACGGAATTCACGAACGTAGCGCTTAGGAGCTGTGTTTGCTTTTTCAGCATGACCTTTTTCCGCTTTGTTTGTACGTGATTCCTTGTTATCAGCAAAACCGATTTGCAACGCCTCGTAACCATCATTTTCTAATGTCTTCTTCTGCAATACTACGTTTGGCTCAGCCTGTATAACTGTTACAGGGATCAACTCTCCATTTTCAGAAAAAAGCTGAGTCATGCCGATTTTACGACCTAAGATTCCTTTCGTCATCCGTTACACCTCCTATATTTAAACTTAATTTTTATAATTTAATTTCAATATCCACACCAGACGGTAAATCAAGACGCATTAACGCATCAACAGTCTTTGGTGTTGGATCCACAATATCGATCAAACGTTTATGTGTACGCATCTCGAATTGCTCACGAGAATCTTTATACTTATGCACCGCGCGCAATACTGTATATACAGATCTCTCAGTTGGTAGCGGAATCGGACCAGATACTTTTGCACCAGAACGTTTCGCTGTGTCCACAATCTTCTCAGCAGATTGATCTAAAACTCGATGATCATATGCTTTTAAACGGATTCTAATTTTTTCTTTTGCCATTATTTTCCCTCCTTTTCGCCCATATTATTATAGACATTCTCCATGGAAATTTCTCAACACCTCGCCATGGCAAAGGGGCCGGGTGTGCCAACAACCTTCCACTTCATCGCCTTTAAATGACCAACATTAGTAGTATACTAAAAATCTCTGGTCAATGCAACCCCTATTTATAAAAAAAATAATAGACGTTTCTGCATTCCTGTATTATACATAGATTTCGTAATGATTGCAAGTGCCTATGATATATTTCTATACTTTTACCAGGATCATTGACTAACTCATAAAATAACGGCAGTCTATTACTAACAGGTAATGATACTTCCTGACCTTGATTACAGTAAAACATATGCTATCCTATTAATTTTTGGGACTGCGTTTAATCGTCCTCACGACAAGAATTGTTATTTTTATTAATCTCGCAGTTGAGAAACTACGACGTAACTATAAACTTATTCACAAAACTTTCTGCTATTGCTGCCGTTCGGAATTGTTGCGGGCGGACGCGTGCTTTTCCCGCAGGAGTCACCACCCTCCACTCACCCGGACTGGTAGGCTGTATGACGAGATTTCTTAACAATCACTAATGCAGTTAATTGATTTTAAACTTCTAACCATCTCTGGAAAATACTGAAGACTCCTGCGAGAAAAGAAGCATAGGTGGGAGTCTGCGTCAGCATTTAGGGGGCTACCAGCCGCCATAAGCTGCGCGAAGTGTATTTCCCAAAGCGGTCGCCAAAGTTTCTGCATACTGATAGAAAACCAGTAGTTACTTCGGAGTTTATATGTTTTGGTCAAATAAACTATTCCTTTTCAATGGGACAAGCAGTGCGCAGTAGCATTGATCCAGAAACCAACCTATACATATAAAAACAGACAGCGTCGTCACGCTGTCTGTTTTTATATAAATTTTATTATTTTTGGATTGATGATACAACACCAGAACCTACTGTACGTCCACCTTCACGGATTGAAAAACGAGTACCGTCTTCAATTGCGATTGGTGAAATAAGTTCAATTGTCATTTCAATGTTATCTCCAGGCATTACCATTTCTACGCCTTCTGGAAGTTGAATAACTCCAGTAACGTCAGTTGTACGGAAGTAAAACTGCGGACGATAGTTTGAGAAAAATGGAGTATGACGTCCACCTTCTTCTTTTGATAATACATAAACTTCAGATTTGAAGTTTGTATGTGGAGTAATTGTACCAGGCTTAGCTAGTACTTGACCACGGTTAATGTCTTCACGAGCTACACCACGAAGCAATGCACCAATGTTATCTCCAGCTTCAGCATAATCAAGAAGCTTACGGAACATCTCAACACCAGTTACAGTAGTTTTACCAGGTGCTTCAGTAAGACCAATGATTTCTACTTCGTCCCCAACTTTAACTTCACCACGTTCAACACGACCTGTTGCAACTGTTCCACGTCCAGTGATTGAGAATACATCCTCAACTGGCATCATGAATGGTTTTTCTTTGTCGCGTTCTGGAGTTGGGATATATTCGTCAACTGCAGCCATTAATTCAACGATTTTCTCTTCATATTCTGCATCGCCTTCAAGAGCTTTAAGAGCAGAACCTTTAATAACTGGTACATCATCACCAGGGAAGTCATATTCAGTTAAAAGATCGCGAACTTCCATTTCTACTAATTCAAGAAGTTCTTCATCATCAACCATATCCGTTTTGTTAAGGAATACTACGAATGCAGGTACCCCAACGTTACGAGATAGAAGAATATGCTCACGAGTTTGTGGCATTGGGCCATCAGCAGAAGATACTACTAGAATAGCTCCGTCCATTTGAGCAGCACCAGTGATCATGTTTTTAACATAGTCAGCGTGACCTGGGCAGTCAACGTGTGCATAGTGACGAGTTTCAGTTTCATATTCTACGTGAGAAGTTGAAATTGTAATTCCACGCTCTTTTTCTTCTGGAGCACCATCAATTTGGTCATACCCCATTGCAGTACCAGAACCGTTTCTTTTATTCATAACAGTTGTAATTGCAGCTGTTAGAGTTGTTTTACCATGGTCAACGTGTCCAAGAGTCCCAACGTTAACGTGACTTTTCGAGCGATCAAATTTTTCTTTACCCATTTATAGTTCCTCCTTTAAATAAATAACAATTATTGTTGTATTATTTTTTCGCTAATGAAATAGTGCATGCGGTCTATTCCATTAGCCTTTACTAAATGTTATACGTCAGTTAGAAGAAAAAATCAAATTATTCTCCGGAATTTTTCTTAATAATTTCCTCTGTAATGCTTTTCGGTGTTTCTTCATAATGATCAAATGACATTGTGTATGTTCCACGACCTTGAGTGTTAGAACGTAATGCTGTTGCATAACCAAACATCTCAGCTAATGGCACAAAACCTTTAACAAGTTGTGCATTACCACGAGCTTCCATACCTTCAATTCTACCACGACGAGAAGTAACATCACCCATAATGTCTCCCATATATTCTTCAGGAATAACGATTTCAACTCTCATCATTGGTTCAAGAAGAACTGGTTTACATTTGTTTTTCGCTGATTTCAAAGCCATTGATGCAGCAACTTTAAATGCCATCTCATTCGAGTCAACATCATGATAACTACCATCATACAGGGTTGCTTTGATATCAATTAATGGATAACCAGCTATTACACCGTTTTCCAATGATTCACGAACACCTTGTTCAACAGCAGGAATATATTCACGAGGAACAACCCCACCGACAATTTTGTTTTCGAATTCAAATCCAGCGCCTTCTTCGTTTGGCTCAAATTTGATCCAAACGTGCCCGAACTGTCCACGTCCACCAGACTGACGTACAAATTTACCTTCTACTTCAGCAGAAGCACGGAAAGTTTCACGATATGAAACTTGAGGTGCACCAACGTTAGCATCCACTTTGAATTCACGTCTTAAACGGTCAACAATGATATCAAGGTGAAGTTCACCCATACCAGAAATAATTGTTTGACCAGTTTCAACGTTTGTTTCAGTTCTGAAGGTTGGATCTTCTTCAGCAAGTTTAGCTAATGCTGTACCCATTTTATCTTGGTCTGCTTTTGTTTTTGGTTCAATCGCAACAGAGATAACCGGTTCTGGGAATTCCATGGATTCTAAAATCACAAGATCTTTTTCGTCACATAGTGTATCACCAGTTGATGTATCTTTTAGACCTACAGCAGCAGCGATTTCTCCGGAATATGCAACAGAAATCTCTTCGCGGGAGTTAGCGTGCATTTGTAGAATACGTCCTACACGTTCACGTTTATCCTTTACAGAGTTCTTAACATATGACCCCGATTGTAAAGTTCCAGAGTATACGCGGAAGAATGTTAATTTACCTACGTATGGGTCTGTCATAACTTTAAATGCTAATGCAGAGAATGGCGCGTTATCTGAAGATGGACGAGTAACCTTATCTTCTGTTCCAGGTACAATACCTTCGATTGGTGGTACGTCTGTTGGAGCAGGTAGATAGTCGATAACGCCATCAAGGATTAATTGAACACCCTTGTTTTTAAATGCTGAACCGCAGAATACTGGATAAAAATCAACATTCAATGTTGCATTACGAATAGCTGCTTTTAACTCTTCGTTGGAAATTTCTTCCCCTTCAAGATACTTCATCATCAGATCTTCATCTGTTTCAGAAACACCTTCTACTAAGTTAGCACGTAATTCTTCAGCTTGCTCTAATAATTCTGCTGGAATCTCACGAGCTTCATCAACTGTACCTAAGTCATCAGTATAAAAATGAGCTTCCATTGTAGTTAGGTCGATAATTCCTTCAAATTCATCTTCAGCACCGATTGGCATTTGAACCGGATGCGCGTTAGCACCAAGGCGCTCTCTCAGTGTTTTAGTAGAATAAAGGAAGTCTGCACCTGTTTTGTCCATTTTATTGATGAAAACAATACGTGGTACACCGTATGTTGTAGCTTGGCGCCACACTGTTTCCGTTTGTGGTTCTACACCTGATTGTGCATCCAGAACTGTAACAGCCCCATCAAGTACACGCAATGAACGTTCAACCTCAACAGTGAAGTCTACGTGTCCCGGTGTATCAATAATGTTGATACGATGTTCTTTCCAAGAAGCAGTTGTTGCAGCGGAAGTAATCGTAATTCCACGCTCTTGTTCCTGCTCCATCCAGTCCATCTGTGAAGCACCTTCATGTGTTTCGCCAATTTTGTGTATACGTCCTGTATAGAAAAGAATACGCTCAGTAGTTGTGGTCTTACCAGCATCGATATGCGCCATAATCCCAATATTACGTGTCTTTTCCAAGGAGAACTCTCTAGCCATGTGTTTTTCTCCTTTCTTTTAAAAGCTTTTGTTAGATTTATATTACCAACGGTAGTGTGCGAATGCTTTGTTTGCTTCTGCCATCTTATGCATTTCTTCGCGTCTCTTAACAGCAGCTCCTGTATTGTTAGAAGCATCTAAAACTTCATTAGCAAGACGTTCTTCCATTGTCTTCTCTCCACGTAGTCGAGAATAGTTAACGATATAACGAAGCCCTAAAGCTTGACGACGTTCTGGACGAACCTCAATTGGTACTTGGTAGTTTGAACCACCTACACGGCGGGCACGTACTTCAAGTACAGGCATTACATTTTTCATAGCTTGCTCAAAAACTTCCATTGCGTTTTGGCCGCTTTTTTCAGCAACAAGTTCAAACGCATTATAAAGGATTTTTTGTGCTTTTCCACGTTTTCCGTCAACCATGATTTGATTGATCAAGCGTGTTACTAATTTTGAATTATAAAGCGGATCTGGCAATACATCACGTTTTGGTACTGGTCCTTTACGAGGCATATTTGTATCCTCCTTTCCTGTCTATGTTGTTAGAGTTTATTTTTTTTCTTTAGGTTTCTTTGCACCGTATTTAGAACGACTTTGCATACGTCCTTCTACACCGGCAGTGTCAAGTGCTCCACGAACAACATGATAACGAACCCCCGGTAAATCTTTCACACGACCACCACGGAGCAGTACAACACTATGCTCTTGTAGGTTATGGCCGATTCCAGGAATATAAGCAGTTACTTCCATGCTGTTTGACAAACGAACACGTGCATATTTACGAAGTGCTGAGTTTGGTTTCTTTGGAGTCAAAGTACCAACACGGGTACACACACCACGCTTTTGCGGAGAATTTTGGTTAGTTAGTTTCTTTTTGAAACTGTTGTAACCTTTGTTAAGTGCTGGAGAATCAGTACTTTTCGTTTTATTTACGCGTCCTTTACGTACTAACTGATTAATTGTAGGCATTTATATATCCTCCCTTCATATATTAATTGAAATTAAGACAGCAATCAGATTATCTGAACACCGAATGTAATACCACACATCCAGGTGGTTCATCTTAAAGTAAAAAATAATGCTTCAACGATTAAATTATCGTCAAAACGGCTATTTCCTAATTGTAACAGTAGATGCGCCAACCTTTATACCGTATATGGGACTGAGTGTTTTCATAGTATCCACACACTGCAAGGTATACCTAGTTCAATTGCGAAACTGACTACTTTTTGTGGTAATTGCCTCTTGGCATCTTCGGCAATTATCACTTCACTTATTTTACTATTATTCATAGCTTTAAGTGTTTGCTTTATTTCAATGATTATAACCGATTATTTTTTAGCTACTTTCTTCTTAAGATAATTGAGTATCTCCAAAGTAAAAAGCATAATCGTAATCACCTTGAATATAGTATCATTCTATTTTTTTAATGTCAACATAAAAATGACTATTTGCATTCACCTTATTAACTGATTAGTTAACAATCAACCCGGTTAGGAGGGGGCGATTATATGAATCACCCCCTGTCTTTAATGAACCGGTAATAATTATTTACTGAACAGTTTCTGTTTCTTCTGTTTCTGTAGTTTCCGGTAGATCCATACCCGACTTGATGTCACGGTATTGTGGCATTCCGGTACCTGCAGGAACAAGTTTTCCGATGATGACATTTTCTTTAAGCCCAAGCAACTCATCACGTTTACCTTTGATTGCTGCATCCGTAAGAACACGTGTCGTTTCTTGGAATGACGCTGCTGATAGAAATGAATCTGTCTCAAGCGAAGCTTTTGTAATACCAAGCAATACAGGGCGTCCTGTTGCAGGTTCACCGCCACTGTTAAGCACGGGGTGGTTAGCATCCTTAAATTGATGCAATTCAAGTAACGAACCTGGTAATACTTCCGTATCTCCTGAAGAAGTAATACGGATTTTACGAAGCATTTGGCGAACCATTACTTCAACGTGTTTATCACCAATTTCTACACCTTGCATACGGTATACGCGCTGAACTTCACGGAGCAAGTAATCCTGTACGCCTTCTACACCTTTAATACGTAGAAGTTCTTTTGGATCAACAGACCCTTCCGTAAGCTCTTGTCCTGCTTCTACTGCTTCACCGATGGCAACTTTCATACGAGCATTATATGGAACTGCATAGTTTCGTTGTTCCACTTCACCCTGTATAACAATTTCCTGTTTATCTTTAACTTCTTGCACTTCCAAAACAGAACCAGCAATTTCAGTTATGACGGCCTGACCTTTTGGATTACGCGCTTCGAATAACTCCTGGATACGTGGTAAACCTTGGGTGATATCATCCCCGGCTACCCCACCAGTATGGAATGTACGCATTGTCAACTGTGTACCTGGCTCACCAATTGATTGAGCGGCAATGATACCAACAGCTTCTCCGACTTCAACATCGGCACCAGTTGCCAGGTTACGACCATAACATTTTTGGCAGACTCCATGTTTTGTATTACATGTGAATGCAGTTCGAATTGTTACTTCCTCAACACCAGCCTCGATAACCGCTTTTGCTTGATCCTCAGAAATTAACTCATTTTTAGAAACGATAATATCTCCTGTTTCAGGATGATTTACAGTTAAGAAAGCCGTTCTTCCGATTAACCTGTCAATTAATGGCTCGATTACTTCTGAACCATCAACCAACGCCGATACCGGAAGTCCACGGTCTGTTCCGCAATCCTCTTCGCGAATAATTACATCTTGTGCAACATCTACAAGACGTCTTGTCAAGTATCCGGAATCCGCTGTTTTCAGTGCTGTATCTGCAAGACCTTTACGCGCTCCATGTGTCGATATAAAGTATTCCAGTACAGTTAGACCTTCACGGAAACTTGATTTGATAGGAATTTCAATGATTTTACCTGCAGGGTCAGCCATCAAGCCACGCATACCAGCAAGCTGCGTAAAGTTGGATGCGTTACCCCTCGCCCCTGAATCACTCATCATGAATATAGGGTTACGATTACTTAATGAACCCATCAATTTATCTTGAATAACATCTTTGGCTTTCGACCAAATCGAGATAACTCTGTCATAGCGTTCTTCTTCTGTTATTAAACCGCGTCTGAACTGCTTAAGTACGTTATCTACTTTGGTTTGTGCTTCGTCAAGTATGACTTCTTTTTCACTTAATACTACGATATCTGAAATACCAACAGTCATACCCGCTTTCGTTGAGTAGCTGAATCCAAGGTCTTTCATACGGTCAAGCATTTTTGATGTTTCGGTGATCTTGAAATTTTTAAACACTTCAGCAATGATATCACCAAGGAACCCTTTTTTAAATGGTTTCACCAATTCACGATTTTTAATTTCTTCTCTTATATCTGTACCGCGTTCCACAAAATAATTTTCTGGAGTTTTTTCTTCCAGATTTACTTTGGATGGCTCATTGATATATGGGAACGATTCAGGCAGAATTTCATTAAAAATCAATTTACCTACCGTTGTAAGTAATATTTGCGAATTTTGTTCTTCCGTAAATGTTTTGTTCTCAAGACTTGCTGCATTTACCGCTACCCTTGTATGCAAGTGTACATAGCCATTCTGGTAGGCGATTCTAGCCTCATTCGCATCTTTGAAAATACTACCTTCACCAATAGCCTTTTCGCGTTCAAGTGTTAGGTAATAGTTACCTAGTACCATATCCTGTGAAGGTGTAACAACTGGTTTACCATCTTTAGGATTCAAGATATTTTGTGCAGCGAGCATAAGGATTCGAGCTTCTGCTTGAGCTTCTGCACCAAGCGGAACGTGAACAGCCATTTGGTCACCATCAAAGTCGGCATTGTATGCTGTACATACTAATGGATGTAAGCGAATTGCACGACCATCAACTAATGTTGGTTCAAATGCTTGAATACCTAATCTATGCAATGTTGGTGCACGGTTCAATAATACAGGGTGCTCTTGAATAACATCTTCCAGGACATCCCAGACGTCCGAATGCACACGCTCAATTTTACGTTTTGCAGATTTAATATTATGCGCAAGACCCCTTGCAACAAGTTCTTTCATAATAAATGGTTTGAATAGCTCCAAAGCCATCTCTCTCGGAAGTCCACATTGATACATTTTAAGGTTCGGACCTACGACGATAACAGAACGACCGGAATAATCGACACGTTTCCCAAGTAAGTTTTGACGGAAACGACCTTGCTTACCTTTCAACATATGCGATAGAGATTTCAATGGTCTGTTACCTGGACCTGTAACCGGACGACCACGTCTACCGTTATCAATCAAGGCATCAACAGCTTCTTGCAACATACGCTTTTCGTTCTGAACGATGATGCTAGGTGCTCCAAGATCCAATAAGCGCTTCAAACGATTGTTACGGTTGATAACTCGACGATACAAATCATTCAAATCAGAAGTAGCAAACCTTCCACCGTCAAGCTGTACCATTGGGCGAATTTCCGGTGGTATAACAGGAAGAACATCCAATACCATCCAGCTCGTATCATTTCCTGAATGACGGAAAGCTTCCATAACTTCTAAGCGTTTGATTGCTCTGGTTCTACGTTGCCCACTCGCGCTTTTTAATTCTTCTCTTAATGAATCAACCTCTTTATCAAGGTCGATATCCTGCAAAAGTTTACGGATGGCTTCGGCGCCCATTTGCGCCTTAAACGTATTACCGTATTTATCATAATATGCACGGAATTCTTTTTCGGATAGCAACTGTTTTTTCTCTAAAGGCGTGTTGCCTGGGTCTGTAACAATATACGCTGCAAAGTAGATTACCTCTTCCAATGCTCTTGGCGACATATCCATTACAAGTCCCATCCGGCTTGGAATTCCTTTAAAATACCAGATATGTGATACAGGTGCAGCTAGTTCGAGATGTCCCATTCTTTCACGGCGAACTTTTGATTTCGTCACTTCTACTCCGCAACGATCACAAACGACACCTTTGTAACGTACACGTTTGTATTTTCCACAATGACATTCCCAGTCCTTTTGCGGTCCAAAAATTCTTTCGCAGAACAAACCGTCTTTTTCCGGCTTTAGTGTACGATAATTAATTGTTTCTGGCTTCTTTACTTCACCAAATGACCAAGAACGAATCTTTTCCGGTGATGCTAGCCCGATTTTCATATACTCAAACGTATTTACATCCAACAAGGGGCAATCCTCCCTTTATAATGTGCGATTTTACCACTGAATCCATGTAAAAATTTATACGCAAGCCAGAGTGGTTCACTAATCTTTTATAAAATTAGCGAACCGATTCTGGGCTCCCTTAAATTATTTTTCTTCCACTTCTATATTAAGCTTCGTTGCTGCTTGAACGTCCTCTTCTTCAAGTTCACGCATATCAATTTCATCTTCAGAGCTGTTAAGCATCTTTACATCTAATCCAAGACTTTGCAATTCTTTGATAAGTACTTTAAACGATTCAGGAACACCTGGTTCAGGAACATTATCCCCTTTAACGATTGCTTCGTATGTTTTCACACGTCCTACCGTATCATCGGATTTCACTGTCAATATTTCCTGCAATGTGTATGCAGCACCGTATGCCTCAAGTGCCCAAACTTCCATTTCACCAAAACGTTGTCCACCGAATTGTGCTTTACCGCCAAGCGGTTGCTGTGTAACAAGTGAATACGGTCCTGTAGAACGCGCGTGAAGTTTATCATCAACCATGTGTGCAAGTTTGATCATGTACATAACACCTACAGATACACGGTTATCAAATGCTTCTCCACTTCTTCCATCATATAGAACTGTTTTAGCATCCCTAGGCATTCCAGCTTCATCAAGCGTCTCCCAAACATCTTCTTCCGTTGCTCCATCAAATACAGGACTTGCAACATGGATGCCGAGTTGTCTTGCGGCCATACCCAAGTGTAATTCGAACACTTGTCCGATATTCATTCGTGAAGGTACCCCTAATGGGTTAAGCATGATGTCGATTGGTGTACCGTCAGGCATGAATGGCATATCTTCTTCAGGTAATATTTTGGAAATAACACCTTTATTACCGTGACGCCCAGCCATTTTGTCCCCTTCATGAATTTTACGTTTTTGGACAATATATGCACGAACCAATTGGTTTACACCTGGTGGCAATTCGTCTCCATCTTCACGGTTAAAGATTTTAACATCAAGAACAATACCGCCGCCACCATGCGGAACACGTAATGAGGTGTCTCGTACTTCACGAGCTTTTTCACCAAAAATGGCATGCAATAAACGTTCTTCAGCAGAAAGCTCTGTAACCCCTTTAGGAGTAACTTTTCCTACCAGAATATCTCCATCTGTTACTTCTGCACCAACACGGATAATTCCTTGCTCATCAAGATCCTTCAATGCATCTTCACCAACATTTGGAATATCACGGGTGATTTCTTCTGGTCCAAGCTTCGTATCACGAGCCTCAGATTCGAATTCTTCAATATGAATGGATGTGTACACATCATCTTTAACAAGTCTTTCACTCATAATGATGGCATCTTCATAGTTATAACCTTCCCATGTCATAAAGCCAACAAGAACATTTTGACCTAAAGCCAATTCTCCGTCTTCCATGGATGGTCCATCTGCAAGCACTTCACCTTTTGTTACACGATCGCCCTCACTAACGATTGGGCGTTGATTGTAACAAGTTCCTTGGTTGGAACGCTTGAACTTTTGCAAATTATAATGTTCCAAATCACCTTGAACTTCTTTACCATCTACCTGAGAAACGCTACGAATAAGAACTTCTTTTGCTTCTACACGCTCGACAATACCATCGCCCAAAGCAATAACTGCAGCGCCAGAGTCTTTCCCATTAACATATTCCATACCAGTACCGACAATCGGCGCCTGTGGTTTCATCAATGGAACAGCTTGACGTTGCATGTTCGCGCCCATCAACGCACGGTTGGAGTCATCATTTTCCAAGAATGGAATACAAGCTGTCGCAGCTGAAACTACCTGTTTCGGTGATACATCCATATAATCAATTTTGTCTCGAGAAACTATAATGTTATCTTCTCGGAAACGAGCGACAATCTCTTCATTGACAAATGTATTATCGTCAGCAAGTGGTGCATTCGCCTGTGCAACAATATAGCTATCTTGCTCATCCGCGGTTAAATAATCAATTTGATTAGTTACGACACCAGTTTCCGGGTCAACCCGACGGTATGGTGATTCGATAAAACCAAACTTATTAACTTTGGCATAACTTGATAGGGAGTTAATCAACCCAATATTCGGTCCCTCTGGAGTTTCAATTGGACACATCCGGCCATAGTGGGAATAGTGAACATCACGTACTTCAAACCCTGCACGTTCACGTGTCAAACCACCAGGTCCGAGCGCAGATAGTCGACGCTTATGTGTCAACTCGCCCAACGGATTGGTTTGGTCCATAAATTGAGATAATTGTGAGCTACCAAAAAACTCTTTAATCGACGCGATAACTGGCCTTATATTGATTAACTGCTGCGGTGTAACGCTTGAAGTATCCTGAATAGACATTCTTTCACGCACCACACGTTCCATGCGGGATAAACCAATACGGAATTGATTCTGCAGTAACTCTCCAACAGAGCGTAATCGACGGTTCCCTAGATGATCGATATCATCTGTATCCCCTACTTTATATAAAAGATTAAAGAAGTAGTTGATCGATGCAAGAATATCGGCAGGAGTGATATTCTTGATTTCCTTTGTAACTCCTCCGTTTCCAATAACGGTTAATTCACGCTCCCCGTTTGGATCTGTCGGGTCCAGGATTTTGACAGACTGTATAGCAATCTCATCTTCCAAAACACCGTCATGTGGTTCAATTGTTCTCTCGCCAAATCGATTCTCTTCCCTTTCCAAATAAGGAAGGATTTTATCCAGCAGTTTCCGCTCTAGTCGCGCACCTTTTTCAGCAAGAACTTCTCCGGTTTCCGGATCAACTACTGACTCAGCCAGCACCTGATTGAAAAGGCGATTTTTTATATGAAGCTTCTTATTCATTTTATAACGACCTACATGTGCTAGGTCATAACGCTTCGGATCAAAGAATCTGGACACGAGCAAACTTTTCGCATTTTCAACTGTTGGTGGTTCACCAGGGCGAAGTCGCTCATAGATTTCCAAAAGCGCTTTTTCGGTCGTCTCTGTGTTATCTTTTTCAAGTGTATTTCTTAAGTATTCATTTTCTCCAAGCAAATCAATGATTTCCTGATCTGTGCCAAAACCAAGTGCACGTAACAGCACCGTTATTGGCATTTTACGTGTACGGTCGATACGGACATGTGCAACATCTTTAGCATCTGTTTCAAATTCTAACCACGCACCGCGGTTCGGAATGACAGTTGCAGCAATGCCGCGTTTACCGTTTTTATCAATCTTTTCATTATAATAGACACTAGGCGAACGTACAAGCTGTGAAACGATTACACGCTCAGCTCCATTAATGATAAATGTTCCTGTATCTGTCATGAGTGGGAAATCTCCCATAAACACTTCTTGTTCTTTTACTTCGCCGGTCTCATTATTAATCAAGCGGACCTTTACGCGAAGTGGAGCGTTGTACGTGACATCTCTTTCCTTCGATTCACCTACAGGGTATTTCGGATCGGCTAAACTGTAATCGATAAACTCTAGTGATAAGTTCCCTGTAAAATCTTCAATCGGAGAAATATCCGCAAACATTTCTCTCAAACCTTCTTCCATAAACCATTCATAAGAAGCTGTTTGAATTTCGATTAGGTTTGGTAATTCCAACACTTCACTAATACGTGCATAACTTCTACGCTTACGGTGTCGTCCATACTGAACTAGTTGACCTGCCAACTGCTTCACCCCTTAAATCATACATTTTAGTAGTTTCTTACACAAAATGCTCATCCTATTTTAAAAAAACAACTCCAAAGAGTTTTATCTCCGGATTTATTTTTTGAAACTAACATACTTAACGCACGGCCGCCCAACTCCACTTTAGATTAAGCCCTCTGAAAAAAATATCACTTCCAGGTCAATACGATAAATGTACACCACTATTCTACTAGCGTCCGTAGTGTTTTTAAATCATCAAGAAGCATATAATTAAATTCTAGTTGTACAGATGGCCATTATTTTGGTAAAATAGAAAAAAGGCCTAATTAAAAACCTTCACTTTCTTCGATTATACCAGTGTTGCCGTTAGCCTTTGAAATATACATTCTTCATATGAAAAACCTCTTGACAAGAGAATCCCCATAGTAGCATCTTATAATCTTATCATAGTAAATTCCTATGGTCAAATTTTTAACGCCCGCAAAATATAGTAACCTTTATTTTTCGTCACCACTTCCACATTTTCAAATAGTTCTTCTATTTTTTTTATTGCAGAAGGGGCACCTTGTTTCTTTTGAATGACCACCCACAGTTCACCATTTGGCCGCAAAGCTCCCAATGATTCCTCAAACATCTGATGAACAACTTTTTTTCCAGCTCTAATTGGTGGGTTTGTAAGAATCGCAGCGAATGATTTATCACCCAGATTAGAAAAGCGATCACTCTGAATAACTATAGTATTATCCAACTTATTCCCTGAGGAGTTTTTCTCAGCGAGCGCAAGTGCACGCTCGTTCACATCCGCCATTACGACAGTACGGTCCTTAAAGCTACCCGCTAAAGAAATACCAATTGGTCCATATCCACATCCGAGATCCAATAATTCACCGGAAATATCCGGCTCCTGAAAATGTTCAATTAACAACTTGGAACCGAAATCCACTTCATTTTTTGAAAAAACGCCCACATCACTAGTAAACGTATATTCCTGTCCTCTTAATTGATATGTCCATGTTCTTGGTGAAGTTTTAGATTGAGGTTTATTGGAAAAGTAATGCTCAGACATACAGGCACCTACTTTGACATTGTATTTGAAATTAAGAAGCTACCTTATAGCTCTTCTTAGATATATCTATTAAACACCGGCAAGATAGAGGACTTGCTACTTGTTTCATAAATGTGCATCTATAAATTACCTGAGTCAGAAAAAATTAAAACGGATTTTTCCTTCTCAACAAAATAGCTTTGGTTTTGTTAAATTCACTGAAATACTAAAAATGCTTTAGAAGAGAAATCGTGATAAAAAGCCCGCCGAAAATACGACGAGCTTCTATTGTTAAAGAATCTATTATTTAACTTCTACTTCAGCGCCAGCTTCTGCAAGTTTAGCTTTTACTTCTTCAGCTTCTTCTTTAGCTACGCCTTCTTTAATTGCTTTTGGTGCGTTATCAACCATGTCTTTTGCATCTTTAAGACCAAGACCAGTGATTTCGCGAACAGCTTTAACAACTTTGATTTTAGATGCGCCAGCACCTGTTAATACTACATCAAATTCAGTTTGTTCTTCTTCAGCAGCTCCACCTGCAGCACCTGCAGCAGCTACCGGTGCAGCAGCAGTTACTCCAAATTCTTCTTCAATCGCTTTAACTAAATCGTTTAATTCTAATACAGACATTTCTTTGATTGCGCCAATCATTTCTTCGTTAGTCATGATAAATTTCCTCCTAATATTTTTAATTTATAATTTATGTTAAATGCTAAGGGCAAGTTATGCGCCTTGTTCTTCTTTCTGTTCTGCAATAGCTTTTGTAACGTAAGCAAAATTGCGGATTGGTGCTTGAAGCACGCTAAGCAACATAGAAACCATACCTTCGTAGTTTGGAAGATCGGCAAGCTCTTTGATTTGCTCAAGGGTAGCTACTTCACCTTCAATTACTCCACCTTTGATTTCTAAAGCTTCATGTTCTTTCATGAAGTTATTCAAAATTCTTGCAGGCGCTACGACATCATCGTTACTGAAAGCAATCGCAGTTGGTCCAACCAACGTATCGTTCAGTTCAGTTAATTCAACAACCTCAACAGCACGGCGTGTCATTGAGTTTTTGTAAACTTTGAATTCAATTCCTGCGTCACGAAGCTCTTTACGCAATGCTGTAACTTCAGCAACGTTAAGCCCACGGTAGTCTACTACTACTGCAGTTTGACTCGCACGAAATTTTTCAGTAATTTCTTCAACCACTTGTTTTTTCTTTTCAATGATTCCAGACATTGTTCCACCTCCTATAGATATTCACTATCATTACACCGATCGAAATGCGAGAACAAGCAGACATAAGTAAAAGCTCCCATGCAGACATGGGAGCTTAATATAACAAATGGTATCTTACCGACCATCCCATTTGTTTATAAACACCTCGGCAGGATCATTAAGCGATTGCTCGCACCCACTGTCTACGGTATAACGTATTCGATTCATATAACGCAATTTAGTATAACGAAAGTTTCCGGAAAAGTCAACACCTTATTTACGGAAGCCAGAAACGTCTACTTTAATTCCAGGCCCCATAGTTGATGCGATCGAAACATTCTTCATGTAAGTTCCTTTGGCAGCTTGTGGCTTAACCTTCACAAGTTGTTCAGTAAGTGCCACGAAGTTTTCAACCAATTTCTCTTCATCAAAGGAAATTTTCCCAATTGGAACATGGACATTGGAAGACTTGTCTACACGGTATTCTACTTTACCAGCTTTAATATCATTAACAGCTTTTTCCACTTCGAAAGTAACTGTTCCTGTTTTAGGGTTTGGCATAAGTCCTTTTGGTCCAAGCACACGACCAAGCTTACCAACTTGAGCCATCATATCAGGAGTTGCCACGATTACATCAAATTCAAACCAACCTTTGTTGATTTTCTCGATATATTCTTCTTCTCCTACATAATCTGCTCCAGCTGCTTCTGCTTCTTTTGCTTTTTCACCTTTAGCGAATACAAGCACACGTTGTGTTTTACCAGTTCCATGTGGCAATACCATTGCACCACGGATTTGTTGGTCTGCTTTCTTCGGATCTACCCCAAGACGGAATGCCGCTTCAACAGTTTCATCAAAATTGGATTTAGCAGTTTGCTTTGCAAGTGCAATAGCTTCTTTTACTTCATAACTTTTTGTACGATCAACAAGCTTAGCAGCTTCTTGAAACTTTTTACCTCTTTTTGCCATTTTATTTCCTCCTCTATTGTGGTTATAACGGTAATACCTCCCACTTATAAAAGCACCTGGCTTTTATAAATCATGCACTGAACCGAAAAAAGGTTCAGCACATTCACGAAAAAGGTTGCGAATGGTCAACCAACCGCAACCTATACCGTATTGATTTGTTTCAAAGTTGAGCTAGAGCTTCAACTCCTTGAGCATTAGTCCTCGATAGTGATTCCCATGCTACGTGCAGTTCCTTCAACCATACGCATTGCCGATTCTACATCAGCAGCATTTAGATCAGGCATTTTAGTTTCTGCAATTTCCATTACTTTATCGCGTTTAACTGTAGCGACCTTGTTCTTGTTCGGCTCACCCGAACCTGACTCGATACCGGCTGCTTTTTTCAAAAGAACAGCTGCAGGCGGAGTTTTAGTAATAAATGTAAATGAACGGTCTTCAAACACCGTAATTTCAACAGGAATAATTAGACCCGCTTGATCTTGCGTGCGAGCATTGAATTCTTTACAGAATCCCATGATATTTACACCTGCTTGACCTAGTGCCGGTCCTACTGGCGGTGCTGGATTAGCTTTACCAGCTGGGATTTGCAATTTAACTAATTTGATTACTTTTTTAGCCACGTGACACACCTCCTTAAGTCCGTGATGTGGTAATAGGGTCCAGTCTTATTTTTTGGAAAACCCTCCCACTCCAATGTACAAACACACCTTTTGATTCAGGGTATGAATAACAAAAGAATTTTACCATGTATTAAATAAAAATGCAAGTTTCCTTAAGAATTTTATTGAGTACTCTCTTTATTAAAGTTTCTCCACTTGCGAGAAATCTAGTTCTACTGGTGTTTCTCTTCCAAACATATTTACATGAACTTTAACTTTCTGTTTATCGACATCAATATGCTCGATAGTGCCTGAAAAATCGGTAAACGGACCGTCAGCAACTCGGACACTTTCTTTCAATTCGAAATCTACTTGAACTGTTGATTGCGCTTCACCCATACGTTTTAATACCACATCTATTTCTCCTGGCATTAATGGTGTAGGTTTTGCACCATGACCACTTGAGCCGACAAAACCAGTTACACCTGGAGTGTTCCTAACCACATACCAGGAGTCATCTGTCATAATCATTTCCGTTAATACATATCCTGGAAATGATTTCTTCATCGTTACTTTCTTTTTACCATCCTTTATTTCTGTCTCTTCATCTTCTGGGACAATAACACGGAAAATCTTATCTTCCATACCCATTGTTTCCACTCTTTTTTCCAGATTCATTTTCACTTTGTTTTCATATCCGGAATACGTATGAACCACATACCAGTTCTTCTCCATATCATTTCGGGACAATGCCTTGCCCTTCCCTCCCTTGCAGCATTTATTTATAGGATTTTTAAAAAGCCCTTTTTATCCTTCTTTATTGGACACTTATTTTTAAGGTGTTCACAAAACATACCTTTAAACTTATTAAGCCAAATTAAAAAACCCGTTATCTCTGCGGGTTTTATAAAAAGAATATCATGTTTTCAGTATAGCTATAGTATAGCTTAGTTATTCAAAAAATGCATTTAAAATCTGTGTAATTCCAAGATCAACAACGAAAAAGAACACTGATACAAAAATAACAGTTGAAATAACAATGACTGTATAATTTGATAGCTCTTTACCTTTTGGCCAGCTGACTTTCTTCATCTCTCTTGAAACATTCTTCAGAAATTTAAACATGCTTGTACCCCCCGAACCTACCTAACTCTCATTTTCACCATATATCTAGAAGTCATCAACTTTCTTTAAAGTAATGAATCTATTTTGTTTCGCGATGCAAAGTATGCTCTCCACATGTCTTGCAATATTTCCTTACTTCTAATCTTGTAGATTTTATGGCTACATTTTTATTAGTTGAATAATTTCTACTGGAACATATCGAGCACGCTAAAGTTATCTTATTACTCATCTTCTCACCCCATATTTAGGGTATTTTTACTGTTACAAATGTAGCACGGCTCCGTACATTATGTCAACGTCTCACCGGTTTTGTAACATGTTAAATTTACTTTACATAAAAAATATCCCATGTTAAAACGTTACCCCGTTAGCCTCCATCAATTGCTCCAGCTTTCGCTTGACACGTTGCAGGGCGTTATCGATTGACTTAACATGTCTGTTTAAACTAACAGAAATCTCCTGATAAGTTCTTCCATCTAAATATAAATGGAGCACCCGCTTCTCCAGATCGCTTAATAATTCAGATAATTTATATTCCATATTTCCATAATCTTCTTGATTGACAAGCATTTCCTGTGGATCTGTTTCCTTTGATCCTCCAATAATATCCAATAAAGTACGGTCCGATTCCTCTTCATACATTGGTTTGTCCAATGATACATAGGAATTAAGTGGAATATGCTTCTGTCTAGTAGCCGTTTTAATAGCCGTAATAATCTGCCTTGTTACGCAAAGTTCAGCAAATCCCTTAAATGAGGAAAGCTTTTCCCCATCATAATCACGGATGGCTTTATAGAGACCAATCATCCCTTCTTGTATGATATCCTCCTTGTCAGCCCCCACTAAAAAATAGGTCCGTGCCTTAGCCCTAACAAAGTTTATATATCTATTTATAAGCACATCCAAAGCACGACTGTCCCCTTGGCGAACCAAGTCCAGCAAATCATTATCACTAAGCTTGTCTATACTTATGTTGCTTTTTTCTATCTGCTCAACATTCACCAAGACCGTCCTCCTGACTACCTTTAATCGCTATAGAAGTATTATACAGGATGGATTTCAAAACCGTCAACACGCTATCGAAGCGATTACATGACGAAAAATGTCGAAAAAGCATAAAAGTCAGACTTCTATGCTATGTTTCTCCTCTCCTCATCTTTTCAAATTTCTCCAGAATTTCTTGATCCAAAGTAATCTTTGATGAGGACTGGTTATTTTTGTGTATCTCAATGCTGGCTTCTATCTCCCGCTCGATATCCGAAACTTCAATTAACAATTCACGGGCGGATTTCCGCAGTGCACCTTGCCCAAAAATTGTTCGCTGCTCCGCATAATCTGAGGTTGCCACATAAACTTGTGTTTTTATATTTTTTATTTTTTTTATAAGCCTTTCAATACATTCATCAGCTGTTTCTTTCTCTTTCGTAAATATAACATCAACCTTGTATTTTTTTAACGAACTTGCAACACCTTTAACATAGTAAGCATCAAAAACAATAATGACCTTATGCCCGGAGTAGGCCTGATATTCCGCCATAATTTCAATTAAACGGTCACGGGCCTGTCCTATTTCTTTCTCCTTCAGTCGCTTAAGTTCTTCCCAGGCACCAATAATGTTGTATCCATCAACAACAAGTATCACCATCAGGAATCACCCAGTGGATACCTTTTACGATACACTTCATATAATAACAGACTACATGCAACAGATGCATTTAAGGAAGAAACCTGCCCTTTCATTGGGAGGCTCACTGTCCAGTCACATTTCTTGCGTACTAATCTACTGATTCCTTTTCCTTCATTTCCTATAACTAAAGCAATAGGCAAGTGACCATCAAGTTTGCGGAAATCCTCTGTTGCTTCTGCTTCGGTTCCAACTACCCATACATTCCGTTCTTTTAATTCATCAATGGTATTTGCGATATTCGTTACTCTTGCAACTGGGATATGTTCTATAGCACCTGCAGCCGTTTTTGCAACAGTCGCTGTCAGTCCGACCGAGCGTCTTTTTGGAATAATAACCCCATGGACACCGGTTGCATCAGCCGTTCGCAAAATCGAACCAAGGTTATGCGGGTCCTCCAATTCATCCAGAATAATAAAAAATGGATCTTCTTTTCTTTCTTCTGCAAGTTGAAATAAATCTTCAATGGATGCATATTGATAGGAGGCAACATATGCAATAATACCTTGGTGGTTACCGGAATCAAGCTGATCGAGCTTGTTTCTTGGTACATTTTGCATGATTGTACCCGCTTCTTTAGCCAGTTGGTTTAATTTCTTTTGCAAATTGGGATTCAATTGCTCTGAAACCAATACTTTATTCACGGAACGTCCGGATTTTAGTGCCTCTATTACGGGATTCTTTCCAATAATCATTTCCTGGTCCATCTTATTCACTCCTTTCTTCAACAAATTGGATGCTTAAGTCCATTAGTTCTTTCAGCCGCTTTTTATTTTCCATTAAATAATGATATCCAAGCAATGCTTCAAATGCTGTACTGTAACGGTATGTTAGAACACTGATATTCTTAGGTGTCGTGCCAGACTTGGCATTTTTGCCCCTTGCTACAATACTTGCTTCTTCCCCACTCAGAAATCCTTCTGTTTCAATCCAGTTACGAATAACGGTTGCTTGAGCTTTCCCCGAAACAAAGGTGACTGCTTCCCGATGTAGTTGATTAGGTTTTACTTTCCCTTTCCTTAACAAATAATCGCGGACATGAACTTCATACACAGCATCCCCCATATATGCCAAGGCTAAGCTTTTCATTTGTTTTACTTCCATTTTCATGATTAGCCTCTTTTCCAGCGGATCCCTTGGGGTGTATCTTCTAAAATGATTTTTTTCTCCTTTAGTAAATCTCTTATTTCATCAGCACGAGCAAAACTGCGATTTTTCCTTGCTTCGTTTCGTTCTTCGATGAGTGCTTCAATCGTTTCATCTAATAATTCGTCTGTATCTGTTTCAGTGATATCTATCCCCAACACCTCAAGCAATGATCCCATTGTTTCCTGAAAATAATTAATAACCGTTTTCGATGTTTGCTTGGCCTGTAAATACACATTTGCTTCCTTCGACAAGTCAAAAAGCACTGAAATTGCATTTGCGGTATTAAAGTCATCATCCATTTCAGACTCAAAGCGGGCCTTCATTCCATCAATTTTTTCTAGCCATGTATCCCTATCATTCACCAGGTTCATACTTGATTTTTTGCGATGTTCCAAATTATGATATGCAGTCTTAATTCGCTCATAACTGTTTGTTGCACTTTCCAGTAATTCATCCGTAAAATTAATTGGATTCCGATAATGCACACTAAGCATAAAGAACCTTAATACTTGTGGGTTATGATGTGCTATTAAGTCTCTAGTTAGCACAAAATTCCCAAGGGATTTAGACATTTTCTCATTATCTATATTAATATACCCATTATGCATCCAATAGTTTGCAAATGTATGTCCTGTCATTGCTTCGGATTGAGCAATTTCATTTTCATGATGTGGAAAGGTAAGATCCTGACCTCCGGCATGAATATCTATCGTATCTCCGAGGTATTTTTTTACCATTGCCGAACATTCAATATGCCAGCCTGGTCTACCTTTCCCCCAAGGTGAATCCCATGAAATCTCCCCATCTTTCACTTGTTTCCATAGAGCAAAGTCAAGTGGATCCTCTTTCTTTTCACCAATTTGAATTCTTGCTCCTGACCGTAATTCATCAATGGATTGATGGGAAAGCTTGCCATATCCTTCAAACGCCCGCGGTTTAAAATATACATCGCCATCCGCCACGTAAGCATATTCCCTTTGCACGAGAACATCAATAAATGAAATGATATCATCCATTGAATCCATCACACGCGGATTATGTGTTGCCTTTTTAACACCTAATGCACCAACATCCTCCAAATATGCTGCAATAAATTTATCTGCAAGGTCTGGTACCTCTTCCCCTAGTTTATGCGCTGTATTTATAATTTTGTCATCAACGTCGGTAAAGTTCAGAACATAGTCTACGTTGAATCCCTTATATTCAAAATACCTTCTCACCGTGTCAAATACAATCGCTGGTCGTGCATTTCCGATGTGAATATAGTTATATACGGTTGGACCACATACATACATACTTACCTTACCCTTTTCGAGAGGTTTAAAATCCTCCTTTGTTCGTGTCATGGTATTATAGACTTTTATGGGCATGATCTTGATTGCTCCTTTCTTTCAATAATAAAATTTCAGCTTCTAATGAATTAATTTGCTCCTGCAAGTGCTCACATCTATCATTTATAGGGTCGGGTATTTTATGATGATCAAGATCTCTTCGTACCTTTTCACCATTCCGAACAACAATTCTACCAGGTACCCCTACAACAGTCGAATTATCAGGTACATCTTTTAATACGACAGATCCACCACCCACTTTGGAATTCTCGCCGATCGTGATGTCTCCAAGGACTTTTGCTCCTGTAGAAATAAGTGCATTATTCTTCACGGTAGGATGCCGCTTCCCCTTTTCCTTGCCGGTACCTCCAAGGGTAACACCTTGAAATATGGTAACATTATCACCAATCTCACATGTCTCCCCGACAACGACTCCCATACCATGATCAATAAAAAGACGTCGCCCGATAACAGCACCTGGGTGTATTTCAATCCCGGTAAAAAACCGGCTAATTTGTGAGATGGATCTTGCAATAAAATATAGTCTTCGCTTATAAAACCAATGTGCAATCCGATGGTTCCAAACTGCATGTAAGCCTGAATAGGTTAATACTACTTCAAAATAAGTCCTTGCTGCCGGATCCTGTTCGAATACGACTTCCATATCTTCTTTGATTATTTTTAATATCCCCATTTGTATCCCCCTTTACCTTACTTTGTAAAAAAGAAATAAAAAGCGCCTCTGTGCAATAGATACACAGAGGCGCTTACATGCGCGGTTCCACTCTGTTTGAAGTTTTAACAACTCCCAACTTGTGCTCTCATAACGGGAGAGTACCGCTGTTATGTACTTTAATTTCCATACCAGACTCCAAGGGGCACTTCAGAACAGCTGCTTAAAATCACTCCCAGCACTTGTGATTCTCTCTGGATAAGCTAATCTGCCCTTACTTTCCCTCTTCAACGTTCATCTATTTTTATCTCATTATACTATTACAATCGTCTAAATGTGACGTTTAAGCCCCTAATTTTTTTAATACCTTATCAAGCCTTGCAAGAATAACTTCTTTTCCTAAAAGTTCAATTGCAAATGGAAGCTCTGGTCCATGCATTTGGCCAGTCGTCGCAACGCGAATCGGCATAAATAATTTCTTCCCACGGTGGCCCGTCTCTTTTTGAGTAGCTTTAATTTGTGCCTTGATGGAATCCTTTGAGAATTCATCCAAATGTATCAACTTATCGGTAAAGACTTGAAGAACTTCAGGTACTTGTTCTTGGTTTAGTACTTCCATGGCAGCTTCGTCATAAGAGATATCTTCATTAAAGAAAAGCTCTGTCAACTCAACGATTTCAGCACCGTAACGCAACTGTTCACGATATAAGGTAATCACATTCTCAGCCCAATTCCTCTGCAACTCATCCATATCTTGTGGTAATTTACCCGCTTCCACTAAATGTGGCATCGCAAGTTCAATCACTGCCTCTAACTCAGCTGCTTTAATATACTCGTTATTCATCCATTTCAGCTTTTGCTGATCAAAAATAGCAGCAGAGGTGGAAAGACGTTCCGGATCAAATATCTCAATCAATTTTTCTTGCGAGAAGATTTCTTCCTCACCGACAGGAGACCATCCCAAGAGACTAATGAAGTTAAACATTGCTTCCGGTAAATAACCAAGATTACGGTATTGCTCAATAAACTGCAAAATATGTTCATCACGTTTACTCAATTTCTTGCGGTCTTCATTAAGAATCAGTGTCATATGGCCATAATTTGGCGCTTTCCAATCAAATGCATCATAGACCATCATTTGCTTCGGAGTGTTGGAAATATGTTCTTCTCCGCGGAGAACATCTGATATTCCCATTAAATGATCATCGATTGCTACTGCGAAATTATATGTAGGAATTCCATTTTTCTTAACGATCACCCAGTCACCGAAGTCACTGGATTCAAAAGTGATTTCCCCACGAACGAGATCGTCGAAAGTATAGGTAACATTTTCCGGAACACGGAATCGGATACTTGGCTTACGACCTTCCGCGACGTAGGCAGCAATTTGTTCCTCAGTCAAATTACGATGTGCACCCGAATATTTAGGTACTTGCCCATTTGCACGTTGTTTTTCCCGTTCTGCTTCAAGCTCTTCTTCAGACACATAACATTTATATGCAAGGTTTCTTTCCAAAAGTTCGGTGACATATTTATCATATATTTCCAGACGCTCTGTTTGACGATATGGCCCATAATCTCCGCCAATATCAGCTCCTTCATCCCATTCCAGACCTAACCATTTGAGGAACATCAGCTGACTCTCTTCGCCACCCTCCACATTACGTTTCTCATCTGTATCTTCCGTACGGATAATAAATTTCCCGTTAAAATGTTTAGCATATAAATAGTTAAATAAAGCTGTACGTGCGTTTCCAATGTGCAGATGACCCGTTGGACTTGGCGCATAACGTACGCGAACTTCATTACTCATGGTGATGCCCCTCTCATAATATAAAGATTCCGTTACTTGTGTTCGGATAGCTTCGGGTAAAAGCAACGTCACTTTCACCCTCCTTACCTGAACACTCACTTATATGAAAAAGTGATAACATCATATATGTTATCACTTTACTACATTCTTATCAGTTATACCTTTTTTAGAGAGCTTTTTCAAGTAATTTTGGTTTTGCAAAAATCATCCGGCCTGCAGATGTCTGCAACACACTCGTAATAATTACCTCGATTGTCTTACCGATATAATCGCGCCCTTCTTCAACAACAATCATTGTGCCATCATCCAAATATGCAACACCTTGATTATGCTCTTTACCATCTTTTATCACCTGAACGACTAATTCTTCACCAGGCAATACGACCGGTTTCACTGCATTCGCAAGGTCATTGATATTCAACACAGAAACACCTTGAAGATCACATACTTTGTTTAGATTGAAATCATTTGTAACAACAATCCCATTGATTACTTTAGCAAGCTTGATTAACTTACTGTCCACCTCAGGAATCTCCTCAAAATCACCTTCATATATTTCTACTTTTACAGGCAATTCTTTTTGGATTCGGTTTAATACATCCAATCCTCGGCGTCCCCTATTTCGTTTTAGTGTATCGGAAGAGTCTGCAATATGCTGCAACTCTCCCAGAACAAACCCCGGGATAATAATGGTACCTTCCAGGAAATTTGTTTGGCAGATATCTGCAACTCTACCATCAATGATAACACTCGTATCCAATATTTTTGCTTTCGGTGTGAGGATTTCAGCATCCTCGCCTTCCACTGAACGACGACGTTCTTTCTTGTTTGTTTTCATCAGATTGACAAACTCTTCTCTACGTCTGAAACCTACTTGGAACCCTAGGTAACCGAGTATAATCATAATAAATAATGGCAATACCTGTGAAACGACTTGAATATTGATATCCTGCACTGGCATGATGATAAAGTAAGCAATTACCAATCCAACAATTAAACCGATACTACCAAAAAATAAATCCATTGCAGGGAGTTTTATAAGTGCCTCTTCTACCCACTTTAAAAAATCAACGATATAGTCTGCCAGCCAGTAAGATAGGATAAAAAATATAATTGCACCAATGATCATACCTAAATATGGCGAACTCACCCACCCAGAATCAGTGAAGTTCAATATCCTAACTAATTCTGGTATATACAAATACCCAATGGAACCACCTAAAACAATAAAAAATAAATGTACTACTTTATTGATCACTATCGTCACCTCCTAACATTTATTATTGCCTTTATTTTTAAATCATAACCTTAAAATAAATTAAAAAGACTATCGTATAGAGTAAATACTAGGATTTTGTATAAAGAACCATAACTATATTACCTAATACCCTCCGAAAGCGCCTCTTGAACCGTACTGACTCCAACTATTTCAATGCCTTTCGGATACGTCCACCCGCTTAAATTATTTTTAGGACAGATAACCCGTTTAAACCCAAGTTTAGCCGCTTCCTGTACACGTTGTTCAATACGAGAGACCCTTCTAATTTCTCCTGTCAAACCAACCTCACCAATAAAAATATCGTTCGGATCTGTAGGTTGATCGCGGAAACTGGAAGCAATACTGACAGCAAGGGCTAAATCGATTGCAGGTTCATCCAGTTTGACGCCACCGGCTACTTTAATATAAGCATCTTGATTTTGCAGCATTAGTCCAACCCGTTTTTCAAGCACAGCCATAATTAATGGTACACGATTATGGTCAATACCTGTTGCAGTTCTTCGTGGGTTACCAAAACTGGTAGGAGAAATTAGTGCTTGTATTTCAACTAGTATTGGTCTTGTGCCCTCCATTGAAGCTACCACTGTAGATCCTGCCGCACCCTCAGCACGTTCTTCCAGGAAGATTTCAGAAGCATTCATCACTTCCCTGAGTCCTTCTTCTTTCATTTCAAAAATTCCCATTTCATTTGTACTGCCGAAGCGATTTTTTACACCACGCAAAATACGATAGGTGTGATGCCTTTCCCCTTCGAAATATAAAACTGCATCAACCATATGCTCTAATAATCTCGGTCCTGCAATGGCACCTTCTTTTGTTACATGGCCAACGATAAATATTGGAATCCCATTTGTCTTAGCAATCTTCATCAATTCAACCGTACATTCTCGCACCTGTGAGACACTTCCCGGCGCACTGGTCACTTCTTCTTTGAAAATGGTCTGAATCGAGTCAATCACCACAAATGAGGGACGGACTTCTCCAATTTGCTTGCTAATATCAAATAGATTGGTTTCCGATAACACGTATAGTAAATCCGATTTGATTCCTAATCGATCTGCTCGAAGTTTTGTCTGACGTGTTGATTCTTCTCCAGATACATAAAGAACAGGAAGTTTCTTGTCTGCTAATTGAGATGATATTTGCAACAGTAATGTCGACTTACCAATACCCGGATCGCCACCAATCAATACAAGTGAACCTAAAACAATACCACCACCAAGAACTCGGTTAAATTCCTTCATGGCAGTTGTAACTCTCGGTTCTTTCTCTGACTCAATGGCAGTTATACTTTCCGGTTTACTGACTGACTGCGTTCCATTCGAAAGTGAAGCTCTCCCTCTAACATCTGATGCTTCAATCTCTTCGACCATTGAATTCCAACTATTGCAACTGGGGCATTTGCCCATCCATTTTGCTGATTCATATCCGCATTCCTGGCAGGAAAACTTTACTTTTCTTTTAGCCAAATCACTATCCCCTTTTTCTATTGTAAAACATTTTTGAGCCTGGTAGGTTACAGAATCCTATCATTTCATTAAATTTCTTACCTTAATTATGCCACAACTGTGTATAGATGGAAGGAAAAGCTAGAAGATTCTACTCTTCTAGCTTTCATATATTATAACTCTTTTCCTATTTAATTATGTCATTCTCGTTCACCATGTTTTCATGCTAAGCAAGAACGGTAAAATCACCTTTGTTGTTTAAACCTATTTTTACACTTTCTCCTTTAGCAATGCTTCCTTTCAGCAGTTCTTCTGATAACAGATCCTCAATATTCTTTTGAATGGACCTACGCATTGGTCTTGCACCATATTCAGGGTCAAATCCATCATGAGCAATTTTTTCAACTGCTTTATCCGTCAAGGACAAATCGATTTCCTGATCTTTCAAGCGACGTTGAAGTTGATCTAGCATTAGGGTGACAATATCCTTCATATGCTTTCTTTCTAAGGAATGGAATACGATTGTTTCATCAATCCTGTTTAAGAATTCAGGGCGGAAAGCCTTTTTCAACTCTTCCATTACTTTGGATTTCATGTCACTGTATTCCCGCTTCTCATCACCCATATTAAACCCAACATACTTGTTTCGCTTCAGTTCGCTTGCACCAACATTGGAAGTCATGATGATTACTGTGTTACGAAAATCAACGAGTCGACCTTTTGAATCAGTTAAACGCCCATCTTCAAGTACTTGCAGTAAAATATTAAATACTTCCGGGTGAGCCTTTTCTATTTCATCCAACAAAACAACTGAATATGGTTTACGACGAACTTTTTCAGTAAGTTGTCCGCCTTCTTCATACCCAACATACCCTGGAGGTGAACCGACCAGACGGGATGTGGCATGTCTTTCCATATACTCAGACATATCAATACGAATCATCGCATCCTCATCAGCAAACATTACCTCTGCCAATGCACGGGCAAGTTCTGTTTTTCCGACACCTGTTGGACCAAGGAAGATAAATGAACCAATTGGGCGCTTCGGATCCTTTAATCCAGAACGTGCTCTACGAATCGCTTTAGATACAGCATCAACAGCTTCTGACTGTCCAATAACACGGTCATGCAAAATTTCTTCCATGTTCAGTAGTCGCTGGCTCTCATCTTTTGTTAATTTGGATACAGGGACACCGGTCCATGCGGAAACAATACTTGCAATATCCTCTACCGTGACTTCAGAGTCCGTCTGACCTTGCTTCTCTTTCCATTCATCTTTTGTCTTTTCCAGTTCCTCACGAAGACGTTGTTCCGAATCACGTAAAGAGGCAGCCTTTTCAAATTCCTGACTTTGTACTGCAGCATCCTTTTCTTTACGTACTTCTTCAAGCTTTTGCTCCAACTCTTTTAGATTAGGTGGAATTGTGTACGACCGAAGACGTACTTTCGAGCCCGCTTCATCAATCAAGTCAATTGCTTTATCCGGTAAAAAGCGATCAGTAATATACCGATCTGAAAGTGTTGCAGCAGCTTCAATCGCCTCATCTGTAATCGTTACACGGTGATGTGCCTCATAACGATCACGCAGCCCACCTAAAATTTGAATTGTTTCCTCCAATGTTGGTTCATCAACTTGAATTGGCTGGAATCTTCGTTCAAGTGCAGCGTCCTTTTCGATATATTTACGATATTCATCCAATGTTGTTGCACCAATACATTGTAGCTCACCACGGGCAAGCGATGGCTTTAGAATATTAGAAGCATCAATTGCTCCTTCTGCTCCACCAGCACCAATTAATGTATGTAGCTCATCGATGAATAGAATAATATTTCCTGCCTGACGGATTTCCTCCATCACTTTTTTTAGGCGATCTTCAAACTCACCACGGTATTTTGTACCTGCCACAACCGTACCCATGTCCAGTGTCATGACCCGTTTATCTCTTAATGTTTCTGGCACTTCATTATCAATAATTTGCTGTGCTAGCCCTTCAGCTACAGCTGTTTTACCAACACCCGGTTCCCCGATTAATACAGGGTTATTTTTCGTCCGGCGGCTCAACACCTGGATAACGCGTTCAATTTCCTTCGCACGACCAATAACAGGGTCAATTTTGCCCTCTTTGGCACTTACAGTTAGATCTCTTGCCAATGAATCCAATGTAGGTGTACTAGCGTTTGATTGCTGTCCTGCTCGTCCTTGGCGACCTGCCTGTGATTCATTACTGCCTAACAATTGCAATACCTGTTGTCTCGCTTTGTTTAAACTTACACCAAGGTTATTTAAAACACGTGCAGCAACACCTTCACCTTCACGAATTAAACCAAGTAAAATATGTTCTGTTCCCACATAGGAATGGCCTAGCTTTCTCGCCTCATCTTGAGACAACTCAACCACTTTCTTTGCTCGTGGAGTATAGTGAATAGATTGCATCGGCTGTTTGCCGACACCAATTAACTTTTCAACTTCTTCCTGAATCTTTGATACTTCCAACCCGAGGGATTGCAAAGCCTTCGCTGCAATGCCCTCACCTTCGCGAACAAGGCCTAATAAAATATGCTCGGTACCAATATTATTATGGCCAAGTCGTACCGCTTCTTCTTGTGATAATGCCAATACCTTCTGCGCTCTTTCTGTAAATCGTCCAAACATCATCTGGATTTCCCTCCTATTTTTCTAATTCTAATCTTTCGCGAATGAGCGTTGCTCTTAATGTGTCACGCTCACCAGCTTTTAAAGTTCTATTTGCATATTGTTGAAGAAAACCCGGCTGTGTAAGAACCATTAACTCATTTAGGATATTTCCTGATGTATTCTCTATAATACCTAAATCTATACCTAGTCGCACGTCTGAAATACATCTTGCTGCTTCCTTTGAATCTATTATGCGACTGTATTGCAGCACGCCATATGAGCGAAAGATGCGATCCTGAAGTCTCATTTCCGATCTTTCTAGTATATGCATACGTGCTGTTCTTTCATGTTCAATCAGCTGATTCACGATACTTTCCAGATCTTCAATAATATCCGTTTCAGACTTCCCAAGTGTAATCTGATTGGAAATTTGAAAGATATTGCCAAGTGCTTCACTGCCTTCACCATATATACCTCTGACTACTAGTCCAAGTTGGCTGATTGCAGGAATCATTCGATTAATTTGATTTGACATTGCAAGTGCCGGAAGATGCATCATCACAGATGCTCGCATCCCCGTGCCCACATTAGTTGGACAACTGGTTAAGTACCCTTTTGTCTCATCAAATGCATAATTCACCTTCTCTTCCAGCCAATCATCTAAGTTAAACGCATGTTCCAACGCTTTCTTTAACTGTAGACCAGGGAAGTATACTTGAATACGAATATGATCTTCTTCGTTTATCATCATAGATAACTGCTCATTTTCTGAAATTAATACTGCCCCTTCTTCCGTGTGTCTAACAAGATGGGGACTAATCAAATGCTTTTCCACCAGCACACTTTTTTCTACGGGAGTCAATTCTCTGACGTTGACAAATTCCAGATTTTCAAAAGTATGAAACGATTGATGTGCATATTCATTCTCAAAAAATTCACGAATTTCCTCCAACTTCTCCTGACCAGCAAGGATCGGATATGGTACATTGGCAAAATTCCTCGCTAACCGGATCCGGCTACTCATGACAATATCCTTATCCGGGCCATCTTCAAGCATCCATGGACTAATCGCTTCATTAATAAAATGTTCTAAGGTCATATGTCTTCACCTGCTTCCGGCTCTCTATGCCCTTTTTCCAGTGCTTTGATTTTATCTCTTACTTTTGCTGCCTCTTCAAAGGCTTCCGTTTCAATTAGATGCTGCAATTCTTCTTTATAACTTTTCAACTGCCTTTTTACATGTAAATCACTTCCAGCGCGTTTTGGTATTTTCCCAAAATGCTTTGTGTTACCTGCATGCACTCTACGAAAGATAGGCTCCAATCTGGAAGCGAACGACTCATAACATTGGGCACATCCAAATTTCCCTACCTTTTTAAACTCGGAAAACGTCATTCCACAAGAAGAACATTGTAAATCCTTCACTTGATTAATCTGGTTTCCACTAGGATTTGCCATTTTTAAGTTATCAAAATTAAATAAACCAGTAAGCAAATCGTGCAGAGAATAACCGTCTTCTGGATAGGGAACAAATCCTTTCTTCTTAGCACATTCTTCACACATTTTTACAATTGTTTCTTCCCCATTAACAATCCTTTTAAAATGTAGTGTGGCTGTTCTCTCATTGCATTCTTGGCATTCCAAAGTTATTCCCCCTTTGCATTTAGAAATTACTTGTTTATTCTCTTAAATACTTAAGTGTAGAGAGCATAGCGGAAAAAACTCGGGCACGAACCTCATCCCTTAGTGGCAAACTAAATGCCAATGTAGTACGATCTATCGCGCTTAACATAATTTTAGCTTCACGCTTTGTAATGATTTTTTCTTCCAATAGACGTTCAAGTACATGGATGGAAGACCGTTGGGTGACTGCTGTACCAACCATCTGAATAATTTCATCGATTAAATCTGATTTATCCTCATGCTTTACACGCATAATACGGATATAACCACCACCACCACGCTTACTCTCTACTATATACCCTTTTTCCATTGTAAAACGCGTGTTAATGACATAATTTATTTGGGAAGGCACACACTGAAACTGATTAGCGATTTCACTTCTTTTTATTTCAATGGTATTTTCACCCTTCGTAAAAAGCACGTCTTTCAAATATTGTTCAATAATATCCGAAATATTGCTCATTTCGTCTTACACCTCTTATCTTATGAGTTTATCTTAGTTTGTATTGGTATTTTGACTTTGACTATCTTTGACTTTACGTTTATTATACGCCAAATTGAAAGAGATGCAAACATCTTACTTTATATATAATAGACAAATTTTAAGGAAACAAAACAAAAACCTTATACAAATTATATGTATAAGGTTCTAGAAACAGTTTAATTATTTAATTTGGTAATGTGATTCACATACTCAATTCTTGATATTTCCTCGAATAATCCAATGACATCTTGGCTTTTCCTTAATTTTGTTTTGATATAAATCTTCCTTAAATTACTTTCTATCCTAAAAACTTCGATGCTTTTAATAGATAAATCATATCTCTCCATCACTTCAACCACTTGATGGATTTTAAAATCCTTTTCTACTACAATTTCTATAAAATTACCTGATTTCGATTTCGGAAAGAAATTTTCAATATGGTTAAGAAATATTAGACTGACCAAAATAATTAGTGTTGCCACAATTGCTACACTATACATTCCTGCTCCGACTACCAAGCCCATACCTGCAACTGTCCAAATTGAGGCAGCGGTTGTCAAACCTCGTACGGTTCCTCCGTATACGATAATCGTGCCCGCTCCAAGAAAGCCAATTCCACTAATAACATAGGATGGTATACGTGCAGGATCAAATCGAATATTGTCGTACACTTCCAAAAATGAGGTAAAACCGAATAAGGACAAAATCATCATTAAACATGAACCGACACCAACTAAAATATGTGTACGAAAACCCGCTGAATGGTTGTTTATCTCCCGTTCGAATCCAATAAACCCAGATAATATTAAGGCAACAAATAGGCGAAGAACAATTAGTAGAAAGTCATCCCCTAATAGTTGATCTATGTAATCCATCTCTTTAACCCCCTTTTGGAAAGATTTATCTATTAATAGTACATTTATGAAATAGAGTTTCTCGTCTATTAGTATGCATGCGATCAACAAAATTTGTACAAAAAAAGAGTAAAGATACAATTATGTATCTTCACTCGTAGCTAATGCCTGGCGGCGTTCTACTCTTGCAGGGGCAAAGCCCCAACTACCATCGACGCTGAAGAGCTTAACTTCTGTGTTCGAGATGGGAACAGGTGTGACCTCTTCGCTATTGCTACCAGACCTTCCT
>NZ_MTBQ01000001.1 GCF_002153375.1 Oceanobacillus rekensis | reverse complement strand
ACACGTGTAGCTGACGGATACTAATAGATCGAGGACTTAACTAAACTTCTTTATTGATGTGTTGATTTACTCTTATTTAGTTTTTAAGGTATAAACTAAAAAATACCTTGCATTTTCAGATGAAAATTTATATAATAAAACTTGTCCTTATTTTTAAGGAAGGTCTGGTATCAATAGCGAAGAGGTCACACCTGTTCCCATCTCGAACACAGAAGTTAAGCTCTTCAGCGTCGATGGTAGTTGGGGCTTTGCCCCTGCAAGAGTAGAACGCCGCCAGGCAAATTAAAAAACAGGAGATACGAATTTTCGTATCTCCTGTTTTTGCGTTCACAAATTTAAATCATTCCTATCTCCATAAAAACACAATGTTAACAATAATTTTACAATAACTTATCCTTAGCTAAATAATATTCGATTATAATAAATAATAGATATAATTATGAGAAGGGTGGTTGCCAATCGTGAAATTATTTGCACATTTTTATGCATTGGAATGCCAATTATTTATGTATATCAATCACTACTTTAATCATAGAAAATTAAACCTATTTTTTCGAACCATAACGCATCTTGGTGGGGCTAAATTTACAATTACAGCAATATTATTATTAATTTTATTTACATCGAATTCTATCCAACTAACGGTAATTGCAAGTGCTATCTCTTTAACAATAAGCCATATTCCAGTTGCATGTACGAAAAAACTTTTCCCTCGAAAAAGGCCATATTTAAATCTTCCACAAATTAATGTCACTGAGAACCCACTTAAGGATCATTCTTTTCCTTCAGGCCATACAACAGCTATTTTCTCAATCATAACTCCCTTTATATTTTTGGACCCCGTATTAACTATAGTGTTAATTCTGATTGGTTTTACGGTTGGTCTATCGAGAATCTATTTAGGACTACATTATCCTTCTGATGTCATTGCAGGTTGTATGCTTGGTTCTATTACTGGAATACTTTCATTTGTCTTCATAGAAAGTAGCATTCCACAATTATTTATGTAGTACTAAAGAATCACTGTGAATTACTAACTGCATGCTTTATAATATGAGATAAAAAAATTTTATCGAAAATAGGGGGAATAATTTATGAAGATAGCTATTTTCACAGACACATTTGCTCCGGATGTTAATGGAGTAGCTAAAACTTTAAAGCGATATACAGAATATCTTGATGAAAACGATATAGAATATTATGTTTTTGCTCCTAAAACTTTCAATAAAGATTTATTTTCTAAACATGTTTTACGATTTACAAGCTTACCATTTTTTCTATACAGGGAATGCAGGTTAGCAATACCAAATCTACCTCATTTAAAAGAAGAATTACAACGATTTAATCCTGATATTATTCATGTGGCTACACCATTTAATATTGGTTTATGTGGCTTACATTTTGCTAAGAAATTAAACATTCCTATAGTTGGTTCCTATCACACTGACTTTGATAAGTACCTGGAATATTATGATTTGCAATTTTTATCAAAATTCCTTTGGAAATATATGCAATGGTTTTATCAGCCTCTTAGTAAAACCTTTGTCCCTTCGAGTGATACAAAAAACCAATTACAAAAACAAGGATTCACTAATTTATCGATATGGCCCCGTGGAGTTGATCATTCGATTTTCCATATAAATTATGACAAACAACATATTCGAAATAAATATAATATAAAGGAAAAAAATATATTGCTCTATGTTGGAAGGCTTTCTCCTGAGAAAGACATTATGCTTATCCCTGAAATTAACCAAATGCTGCAGGAAAGTTATAGGAATAACATTCATTGGATAATTGTTGGAGATGGGCCATTAAAAGGTAAATTCAGAAAACATGAAGCGAGCAATATGACATTGACTGGATTTTTGACCGGCGAAGAGTTAGCACAAATTTACGCATCATCTGATTTATTCGTATTTCCTTCCGCAACAGAAACGTTTGGAAATGTGGTGCTAGAGTCTTTAGCATGTGGAACGCCTGTTGTTGGAACCAATGCAGGAGGGGTTCGAACGATTATTCAGCAGGATAAAACAGGAATATTATGCGAAGAAAGAAAAACAGGTGAGTTTGTCGAGGCAATAACGAAACTTTTAGATGATAAAAAGAAAAGAGAAATGATGAGTTATCATGGTAGTAGATATGCATTGACCCAAACATGGGACACTATATTTTCAAATCTTGTGGAAGAATGTGAAGAAATACTGACGAAAGAGGTATATAGGGTTCTTGCATAAAAATAAAAGGATGGCCTTGTAGCCATCCTTTTTCATGATAAACTTAACCATTGTCAGTTTCTGTAATATTCCACTTTTTACTAATGCTATCTGTAATCGACGTAATTGCACCGTCTCCGGTTACATTACATGCTGTGCCAAAGCTGTCTTGGGAAAGGTATAATGCAATCATAAGAGATACCATTGTCGGTCCAAATCCCAGCATGGTTTCCAACAGCCCAATCGCTGCCATTACTGCTCCACCAGGAACTCCTGGTGCTGCGATCATCGTTACACCAAGCATGAGTAAGAAAGGCAAGATGGATAGGAATGAGATTGTTTCCCCTTGTAGAAATACTACTGCAAGAGCACAGCTTAAAATTGTAATTGTACTACCTGATAGGTGAATATTGGCAAGTAATGGTACGGTAAAATCAGCAATGTTTGACCGTACCTTTAATGTTTTAGTTTGCTTTAAAGTAACTGGAATCGTTGCTGCAGATGATTGTGTACCTAGAGCCGTGAAATATGCTGGTGACATCGTTTTTAACATTTTAAATGGATTTTGCTTTCTTAATGAACCTGCAATTGAATATTGCAAGATTAGATACAGGATATGAAGAATAATAATCATAACAAACACCTTTGCAAATACACTTAAAATCGTTGCAACTTGCCCAGCATGTGTCATATTGGCGAAAATACCGAAAATATGAAATGGTAGTAATGGAATGATTACTTTTACAATAACAAGCTGGATGATATCACGAAAGTCACTGGCAAGATTTAGAAGTGCATCACTTTTTATTGCTGCAATTCCGATACCAACGACAAATGAAATAAGTAATGCTGTAATCACTTCCATTGGTGGGGCCATTTCTACATTGAAAAATGCTTCACTTAAACCTTCCGTCGGATCACTGAAAATTTCCATGGATTGGCCACTTAACAAGGTTGGATAAAATGTCTTTGCTACAAAGAATGCAAAGATACCTGCCACAATTGTGGAAACATAGGCGAGCAAAGCGGTGAGACTAAGTAGCTTTCCTGCACCACGTCCCATATATCCAATACCTGGTGTGATAAACCCGATGATGATGAGTGGGATGATAAAGCTTAGAAAGTTTCCAAATAATCCATTGAATGTAGCAAATAATTGGATCAACCATTCATTTGCAAAAGATCCAATTGCAATACCAAGTATGATAGCTATAATAATTCGTCCGAGTAAACCAAATCGTCTCATTTTTTGAGTCCCCTTAAATATGATGTCTAATTTCACAATTATACACTGAATTGGGTCGTGTTTTCCAGTTTATATAAAAAAGTTAAAATAAAGGAAGTGCAACAATTCTTGCACTTCCTTTATCCGTCTGTTTAAATCATACCGTTAGGATCCATGTTACCTGTGTTGTCACTGCTGCTCCCGGTTAAAAAAGGCATCATTTTCTGTACTGTTTGACCGAGATTCTGATTATTTCTTGTCATTGTGTAATATGTTGCAGCACCTACACCGACAGAAGCAAGTATTGGTAACCAAGCATTATTCTTTTGCATTTATCATCAATCCTCCCAAGTTTAAAGTATCAGACAGGATTAGGTTGGCACAAAAGCAAAAAAAAATGCTAGGAATCATATACCATGTAACTTACTTCCTCTGCAGCATTCATTCCGGCAAGTCTGCCGGTTACAAGAGCTGAAGTTATATTATAGCCACCTGTATAGCCATGAATATCCAAAATTTCTCCACAAAAATAAAGACCGTGCATGATTTTCGATTGCATCGTATTTGGAACAATTTCCTTAATGGAAACCCCACCACCTGTCACAAATGCTTTCTCGATCGGAAGGGAGCCATGAACATAGAATTGGAAGTTTTTAATACCATGAACAATCGAGCGTACAGTTTCCTTTGAGATATTGGCGCATTTTTGTTCATCACCGACTTCATTTTGCCTTAAGTTATATGTTAAAAGCCGTTCTGGCACAATACCCTTCACAATGTTTTTAAAAGCTTTTTTCGGATTTTCTTCCATAGAAGTCAGGATATCCTCAATCAGTTTATCTTCGTTTTCATCTGGCAGGGCATCGAGCACCATTGGAACCTTTTTCTGCCCCTTCATTAACTCTTTAACGACAAATTGCGAGCAACGAAGTACTGCAGGACCTGATACACCAAAATGGGTGAAAATCATATCCATTCGATGCGTGATAATCGGTTTGCCTTTTTTATTTAAAACTGATAAATCAATACCGCGGAGCGAGAGTCCCTGCAAGCTTTTATTCTGGATAAAAGGTTCCTTGGAAGTAAGGGCAACTTCTGTCGGATAAAGTTCAGTGATTGTATGGCCAGCCTTTTTGGCCCAAGCATAGCCATCACCCGTTGAACCTGTATGTGGTACTGCTTTACCACCAACAGCAATAACAATTGCCTTCGTTTCCAATTTTTCGCCCTCAGTCAAGATGACGTTATGCATCTTTTCATCATAATGGACTGCATTCACTTTCGTATTCATTTTTACGGTGACATTTAATTCCTTCAGTTTATCTAATAGTGCGTCAACAACACTTTGTGCGGAGTTGGAGACAGGGAACATGCGACCATGATCTTCTTCTTTCAATGCTACACCCATATTTTCAAAGTAGTCGATTATATCATAGTTATTAAAAATAGAAAAAGCGCTATATAGAAACTTACCATTTCCAGGAATATGCTTGATGACCTCTTCCTGTGGGAGACGGTTTGTTACATTACATCGACCACCGCCTGAGATGGCGAGTTTTTTACCAAGTTTCTTTCCTTTTTCAAGCAGCATTGTTTTTGCACCATGCTCTGCTGCAGAAATGGCTGCCATCAGGCCGGAGGGTCCACCGCCAATTACGATTACATCATATATCAATTCACTTCATTCCTTTCGTTAGTATCGTACCACTTAATCGCCACATTTCTCAATTATTACTAAAATGAACAAACATTATAAGAAGAAACTGCTTATTAAGTATGGTAAAATGAATTTTAGTGTTTAAGTTGGAAGAAGCTGCTTTTTGCAGTTTAAAATATAAACGGAAAATAGATGCAGGTGAAATAATGTCGAATATTGTAAGAGGCACGATGCTTTTGACGGGGGCTTCATTTTTATCGAAGTTGCTTGGAATGCTTTATGTTATTCCATTTAATGCGCTGGTAGGTGACGAAGGTGGGACCCTTTATGCCTATGCCTACACGCCATATAGTATATTTATTAGTCTTTCAACAGTTGGAATCCCATTAGCAGTATCCAAATTTGTTTCCAAGTATAATTCACTCGGTGATTATGAAACAGGGATGCGAATGTTCAAGGCAGGGAGTGCACTCATGCTTGGAACCGGCATTATTGCGTTCCTCATCATGTTTCTTGGTGCAGATGTGCTCGCAAATTGGATGATTAGAGGGGATGAGGGAGACGTAACTGCTGAGGATGTTGCTTTTGTTACCCGAATGGTGAGTATTGCCTTAATTATCATTCCTTCGATGAGTATTGTCCGAGGATTTTTTCAAGGACATAATTCAATGGGACCAACAGCAGTCTCCCAAGTGGTAGAGCAGATTGTTAGGATTGCATTTATTTTAGTTGGTTCGTATATTATTCTCCATGTTATGGGCGGTTCCATAGTTACAGCAGTCGGTTTTTCTACATTTGCTGCTTTCATTGGTGCATTGGGATCCTGTGTTGTTTTAGCCAGTTACTGGAAAAAACGTAAGCCATCTCTAGATAGACAAGTAGATCAGCAGCTATATACGTATGATTTTCGAACAAGTGATTTATTTAAAGAATTATTCCGTTATGCTGGACCATTCGTATTAGTTGGTCTTGCAATTCCTTTATACCAGTTTGTTGATCAATTTACATTCGAACCGGCCATGCTTGCGAGCGGGCGACAGGATGTTTGGGTTGAAGCTTATTCAGTAATTAATATGTACGGCCATAAAATCGTGATTATCCCAATGACAATCGCAACAGGCCTATCATTGGCAATGCTTCCGAGCCTGACACAATCATTTACCAATAATAATGAACAAATACTCACAAAGCAGATTAATCAGGCTCTTCAAATCATTTTAGTACTCGTCATTCCAGCATCTGTTGGAATCGCCATTTTATCGGATGAAGCTTATGGTGCCTTATTTGGAATGGGAAATATTGAAATGAAAGGTACATTACTTGCCTGGTATGCGCCAATTGCATTGCTATTTGCCTTATTTACCGTAACATCAGGAATTCTACAAGGGATTGATCAGCAAAACTATGCGGTAATCAGTTTAGTTGCAGGGTTATTTGCCAAAATTTTATTAAACAGCCAGCTTATTCATATGTTCGGTGCAAAAGGGGCCATATTCGGTACGGCAATCGCAGCCGGTATTGCTGTTATCCTTAATTTCTGGCGGATTAAGTCAGCGATTGATTTCAGGTTTAAACAAACAATCAAGCGTACGGTACTTATAGTGATATTTACATTGATTATGTGTATTGTGGTGTGGATATTAAAAAGTATTATGAGTTTGTTTATCCCTTACGAAGAATCACGCTGGGCTGCTACAGTTATGCTTTTAATTGGTGCCGTTGGTGGTGGGTTTGTATATTTGGCACTAGCCTATACCTCCACATTGCTGGAACGGGTTTTCGGTGGGAGAATCCCGTTAGTTGGAAGACTTTTAGGACGATAAAGGAGAATGAAGATGCGTCTCGATAAATTGCTTTCCAATATGGGAATTGGAAGCAGGAAAGATGTAAAAATGTTACTGAAGAAGAAGCAAGTTACCGTCAATGGTACTGTCGTTAAAGATAGCAGCATGAAAGTTGATTCGGATGCAGATGATATTAAAGTAAAAGGGGAAATCATTACTTACCAGCAATATATTTATTTGATGATGAATAAGGCACCAGGCCATGTCTCTGCAACAACCGATACCCGTGAGAAAACTGTGATTGACTTGCTTAGGGAAGACGTTTTGCATTTTAAGCCTTTTCCTGTAGGGCGCCTTGATAAAGATACGGAAGGTCTCCTGTTACTTACCAATGATGGAGATCTTGCCCATCAACTTGTTTCACCGAAGAAGAATGTCGGGAAAACTTACTATGCAACGATTGCGGGCTTTGTAACAGATGAAGATGTTACTGCTTTTCAGGAGGGTGTTGTACTTGAAGACGGCTATAAAGCGAAGCCAGGTGAACTGAGAATTTTGCAAAGCGGTGACATATCAGAGATTGAAGTAACGATCACAGAGGGGAAGTTTCATCAGGTGAAACGAATGTTTGAAGCAGTGGGGAAGAAGGTTACCTATTTGAAACGTTTGAGTATGGGTGATTTGAAACTGGATGACACTCTGAAACTCGGTGAGTACCGGGAACTGACGGATAATGAGTTAGCATATTGTATGTCACTGAAGGATACATTATAATTAATAAATTATAAAAATGAGGGATCACAGATGTCACATTATTTTATTGCTATCCGATTGCCGAGAGAATTAAAAACCACCTTAAATGAATGGCAGGAAAAGTTAAAAGAGCATTTGACTTATAAGCAATGGCCACATAGGGAAGATTTGCATATCACGCTAAAGTTTTTAGGTGAAGTTGATGATAATAATATACAACAGCTAATTAAAGAATTGCAGACAGTCGGAAAGATTCCGGCAATGGATTTAAATGTCGGTGGAATCGGCACGTTTGGCAATCCAAAGAAACCACGTGTCTTATGGGCTGGGGTCGAACGTACGGATAGTTTGTCCAAACTCCAACAAGTGGTGGAAGATGGTGCAGTCCAAATTGGCTATGAAAAGGAAAGCCGTGAATACCGCCCACATATTACATTGGCAAAAAAATGGGCAGGTGAAAATACGCTTGCTAAAGACACAGTACCATTTCTGCAAGAAAAATTTAAGTCTATACAGAAGATGCATGTTGCAGATGTGGTACTTTTTCGGATTCATCCGGCTAAGTCGCCGAAATACGAAGTTGTGGTAAAATTTCCATTGGCAGTAAAGAAAGTATAACTACTTTCTTTACTGCATAAGTGCGGGCTTGGCATACGCCTAAAGTCTTGACGAAGGCCTTAGTTTTCTAATCTGTGTCAATACGGGCTTTAAGCAAATAGTGGCTAGATTGCAGCGTGTTCGGGGAGGTGTTACTAATCGCACAGCTTATTAAACTACAGGACTACATATCTCGTTATGAGTGGGATATATTTCGCTACCCAACCCAATACATACGATTGAAAAGAGATAATTGGAATAAACTTTACAACATATGGGAGAACCCAGAAACAGTCCAACAACCAGAAAACGAGGTTGAGTCTGTGATTGAACGGGAAGTCCAACCAGCAATAAAGCGATTATCCAAATTAATGGCTAAATGGAAACGTCCAATTGCAGAAGAGACCGAAAAAGCGATCGTTCAAGAAAAAAATGAATATGCAGACTTACCCGAAACGGAGGAAGCGTTAAAACAATATTTTCTTGATAAGCTATTCAACTTCCAAATGAATTGGGCAACTTCAACTGTAACGGAAACGTCCATCGTAAATAGTGATTATTACCAGAATTCATTGCTGAAATACTTGCTGCAACGATTTCCAGATACATATCTAATCATGTATTTGCCAGTATTTACTATTAAGAAAGCACCAGTGGAAACAGAGATTATGTTAATTAGTCCAATCGGGATTGAGATTATTCATTATATTGAGAAAGACTCAAGTGTTGTTATCATGGCTGGTGATGAACGGACATGGACACTGGTAAATGGCAAAGAGCATACGAAAGTACTAAGCCCACTCATTGCATTAAAACGTTCCGAAAAGCTTGTAAATAGCATATTGGTCAAAAATAAGATTGATTTCCCGATTAAAAAGACAGTACTGTCGCGGACAAATTCGATTGTATATGCAACAGAGCCATACCATACAAAAATAATTGGGCAACAAGATTATCCGGATTGGTTTCATGAAAAACGTCGTCTATCTTCTCCATTAAAAAATGCCCAATTGAAAGTTGCAGAGGCATTACTTAAAAATTGTCAGACAACCTCCATAAAACGTCCAGAATGGGAAACCAATCGGGAAAAAGATATATTTCGGGATATGGGGGAATAGTACATGTATCTATTTATAATTAATCCAAAAGCAGGTTCCGCCGAGCAATGTTTATAACGGTGTTTTTTGGCAGTAAGAAAGTATAACTAAGGCATACGCCTATAGGCCTGGCGTAGGCCTTAGTTTTCTAAGAAAACATGGAAAATATAAGGAAGTAGAAACATTTGAAGCGAAAACATTGAAAATAACTGCCGAGCACCCTATACTATTTCAGGTGGATGGACAAACAGATGTATGCTATTCAAGCAGTATAAGAAAGCAGGCTGAACCAATGATAATTAATGGTGCAGCCTCAGAGGGAACTAATTAATAGAGTGAACACGGTAAATCTAATTTGTATTTTAGAACAATTCACTATAAAATAGAGTATTGAACGCTAATTTTGAAAGATGTGAAAAGGTTATGATCGAATGGCTTGGACAAGCATTAGGTATTGGTTGGAATATAACACCGGCCGGCGGGCTCACAGGTGAGGCGTTTGTTGCGGAAAAAGATAACAGACGACTTTTTCTGAAACGTAATTCATCCCCATTTCTCGCTGTATTATCTGCTGAAGGAATTGTTCCCAAGCTGATTTGGACGAAGCGGATGGAAAATGGCGATGTCATCACCGCACAGGAATGGCTTGAAGGAAGGCCATTGAAGTCACATGAGATGCAGCACCAGCGTGTCGCTGATATTCTGCACAAGATTCACCATTCCACTGAATTATTGCATATGCTTCTCCGTATGGGAAGAAAACCCGCCACATCTGATGATAGCCTGGAAAACATAAAACATCTCTTGAATTCCAAGGATCTCATTGAACAACATGTGGAAGTCCAGGTCGCAATTGAATATCTAGAGCAATTGCTTCCAAGAACACGAAAGCAGAAACTTGTTGTCTGCCATTGTGATATTAACCATAATAATCTTGTTCTTACGGAGGATAATAATATATTTCTCGTTGACTGGGATAATGCGATGATTGCTGATCCCGTTACGGATTTTGGCATGCTGCTAAAATGGTATATCCCAAAGGAGAACTGGAATGACTGGCTGATTCGATATGGAGTCACACCAAGCGAGAATTTGTTTGAACGAATGTACTGGTATTTGCTTCATGATGCGCTCCAATTTTTAAGCTGGCACACAACACGTGGAGAACCAGCAAAAGTAGTGGAACGCTTGAATGATTTAAAAGAAATTAATGAACAAATACGTAAGTTTATTCTATAATCGTGTTTTGTTGTATAGCACTTATCCAATTATCCAAATTATTTTTATTTAGTATAATATGGTCCGGCTGACTTTTTGCTGATTCGCCTTGTTGACTGTAATTATATATTTCGGGAAGCAGATTCAGTAGCTGTTCATCCGTGATGCTGTTGCTTGCCAACATTGATTTGACTAAACGTTTTATCTGATGGTACTCACTGATACTTGCACTGCTATCGATATTTTGTTCATCCAAAATATCGAGCAGTAATGTCAATTGATTGTTAATATCAAGCGTCATCATAATCACCTCAGGAATTAGTTTAGTCTGTTTCATTTTTTCTATTCAAAAAGCTGTAAAGAGAGGGAACATAATGCGTCAAAGACATAAACCATGGGCAGATGATTTTCTAAAGGAAAATGAACATATTGTTATTCCGAATGCAATCGATAATAAGGGAGAATGGCAGTCCATTTTTAAGAATGGACATCCGATCCATATAGAAGTAGGGACCGGAAAAGGACAATTTCTAGTTGGAATGGCTAGGCAGCATCCGGAGATTAATTTTATTGGCATTGAGGTTTCGAAAAGTGTTATTGTATCTGCTGCCGAGAAAGTATTGGATTCGGGAGTAGAAAATTTATTGCTTTTAAATGAAGATGCAGCAGATCTTAGGGAAATGTTTACAGAAAACGAAATTGCCACCATATATCTGAACTTTTCCGATCCATGGCCGAAAAATCGCCATGAAAAAAGAAGGCTGACATATCGTACATTCTTGGAGCAATATAAGGTGGTACTTGATCCTAAGGGTAAGGTAATATTTAAAACGGATAACCGAGAATTATTTGAGTATTCCCTTGTAAGCTTCAATGAATTTGGCATGAAGCTTGAGGAAGTAAATTTGGATCTGCATGCGATTGAAGATCCCTTGAATGTCATGACAGAATATGAGGAGAAATTTGCGGCTAAAGGTCAGGTAATTTACCGGAGTCGTGCAAGTTTTTAATGAAATCAATAAAGGCCATCATAGGTATAATTAATGGTTCAATTCAGAGATGCAAATATTAAAAACACAATATAAAACACACGTGATTTCACAAGCTGAATCTCGTGTGTATTTTTATTTCAGAAAAATGGTCTTCATAAATCAGATGAACGACCAAATAAGGCAAAGAAACATGGAAAAGGTCACACATAGAGCAGATGAGTGACCGATCAAGACAAAGAAACAATAGAGAGCTTCTCCATGAAGGGAAATTTCAATTGTCCTATCTGGTGATTTAATTTAACAAGAGATACTACAATGAAAAATGACTGGAGAAAATCCAAGCCATTTTTTACTGTGAATTAAACAGTGGAAATTATGTGATTATAGATGGGTATAACTTGTTAATCACTGTATTGAACTCACAAGTGACCCCGTTATGGTATAATATGGTGGTCTTTTCTGTTATAATAATAATTAGAATATTAAGACATCTATACAAAGGGGCCCGAGCGCTTGAATATAAAAAAGGTTGTGGCAGTTATCCTTGGTGCAATAATGCTCTTTGTTGTAAGTTATATGGTGTTTGGCAGTGGGGAAACAATAAAACATAATTATACTTTTGTTGGTGCGAGTGACCATTGGGAAGCTTCCTATAATGTAAATGGGCAAGAAAAATTTTATGAAATAGATAACATTGGACAATATGATGGTGAGTACGAAGACCAATTTATACTTACTTTTAAAGGAACCGATAAAGAATTAGCGGATATAAAAGAATTTCATTATAAATATCAGTCACCGGTAAGCTCCAGTTATTCGTCCATGACATTTGAGGAACCTCATACTAATAAAGTTTTTAGTAGCGGAGGTTTTCATCAGGGTAGTGCAATTCCAAGGGAAAACTATGTTATAGAAGTTGTTGTTAAATGGGATGGAAATAAAGAGATTTTTGAAATGAAGGTAGAGGAATAAGCAAATAGAATCATCGCTTACTTTTAGTGAATTTGACCTTTCACTTAGTTCTAATTATAATACTTATTTCCTACCTGTAGTCATACGGAAACAATTAGCAGGAATAAAAGCTTGCCTTTTCTAGCGAAGTTTGTCATAATAACATCAATAACTTCATTTAAACACCTTTAAAACAGTCCTGTGAGGCTGGTAAGGTTTAAGCGGACAATTGTGTAGTATATATACTCTACACAATCAAAAGGAGACTATGTCTTTTAGTCTTGTTCTGCTTTCAAACATCTTGCCAGATCGCCCGGGCAAGATGTTTTTTTATTTTTATAACAAGGGAGAGAAAGCAATGAAACAACGTGAAATCCAGGTTGATGAACGTTTACCTATCTTACAAAGTTTGCCATTAAGTATTCAGCATTTATTTGCAATGTTTGGCTCAACAGTTTTAGTGCCAATATTATTCGGAGTTGATCCAGCGACAATTCTGCTTATGAACGGGCTTGGAACATTATTATATATTTTGATTACGAAAGGAAAGATTCCGGCATACCTCGGTTCCAGTTTTGCTTTTGTTTCACCAGTAACGGCTGTACTGACAACAGGTGGTGGCTATGGGGCAGCACTTGGTGGATTCTTCGTTGTAGGTCTTGTACTCGTTTTAATTGGTATTATCGTAAAATTCGCAGGTACATCGTGGATTGATGTTATTTTCCCACCGGCGGCAATGGGAGCAATTGTTGCGGTTATCGGGCTGGAGTTAGTGCCAACTGCGGCTGATATGGCTGGATTGATTGCAACAGCTGACGCCCCACGTGATACAACAGCGATTACCGTATCACTGCTTACACTCGGAGCAACGATTATTTACTGGGTAACGATGAGAGGTTTCTTGAAAATTATCCCGATATTACTTGGAATTGTAACAGGGTATATTATCGCCACATTATTTGGTATTGTGGATTACACGGCAGTAAAAGAAGCAGCATGGATTCAAATGCCGACATATTATCAAATAGAATTTAATTGGGCTGATATTCTGGTTATTTTGCCAGCAGCACTTGTTCTTGTACCGGAACATATTGGACATTTGGTTGTGACAGGTAACATTGTTAAGAAGGACCTTGTAAAAGATCCGGGACTCGATCGTTCCTTGTTTGGTAATGGTATTTCAACCATGATTTCCAGTTTCTTTGGATCAACACCAAACACAACATATGGTGAAAATATTGGAGTACTGGCAATAACAAGAGTATACTCGACATGGATTATTGGAGGAGCGGCACTTGTAGCGGTAGTTTTATCCTTCTGTGGGAAACTTGCTGCATTGATCACTTCTATCCCGACCCCGGTTATGGGTGGGATCTCCTTACTATTGTTCGGTATCATTGCAGTAAGTGGGCTGCGCATGCTTGTTGAACAGCAAATTGATTATAACAACTCACAAAATTTAATTTTGACTTGTGTCGTACTAGCAATTGGTATTAGTGGCGCATCCATCGAGCTAGGAGCAGTGGCATTAAGTGGAATGGGACTGGCAACAATCGTCGCAATTATTATTAGCCTGTTCTTTAAATTACTTGATGTATTGAAGTTATCGAATGAATAGATGTTAGTGAATCTGAAGTCCCACGGCAATGCTGCGGGACTTTTTTTGATGGAAGTTGGGTGAGAGGGGAGTTGTTTTTTTAGTGAATCGAGAAAAGCCGGGTAGTGACAATCACCACCCGGTTTTTGTTTATTGTCTACCTTGTACGCCTGGTCTGTACTGTCTTTCTTGGTTCACCCAAATGCGATTATGATTCGTGTTCTCTGGAAACTTTTCACCGGCGCTAAGCGTAATTTGCTGTGGATCATTCACGTTGCTTCCGGTTTCACCTACTTCGATATAAACTCCATTATTAGGAGCTTTTTGACCAGCACGAAATTGCGAGCCTTCACCCATCTAAGATCACTCCTTACTCATTCAAGGTTTACTTAGTATGCCAAAAATGAGCGTCAATGATGAATGGGAAAAATAGGTTAATCCCTAAAAAGACGGCTCACTTCATCTGTAATTCTTGACAAAATTCTGGGAGTGACAGGCACTTAAGATTGTTGATATAGTTGTTGGCAGATTCTTGGTATTGGGGTGATTCTTTGGTTAGATGTTCGGTAATAATATGTTCAAGGTTTTTCTTTGATTTCCATTGATCTAAATGAAAGATGAGGCCTTGACTTTTTAAATAATTTAAATTAAGTTCTTCCTGTCCGGGTAGTGCTTCATACACAAAAATTGGTAGTCGTTTCCATAAACATTCCGAAATGGTTACACCACCCGGCTTCGTAATAATAGCATCGGCCATGTCATATAACCCGCACATGTCTTCTTTCGATTCTAAATACGGGAGAGCTTGTATGAAAGGGTTGCCAAGGCGTTTAATGGATAGAAATAAATTCTCGTTTTTACCACATAGTACCTGATAACGAATGGTTCCAGATGGATTTAATTGGCGAAGTAACTTTTCAATCGAACCAGCCCCCATGTTGCCGCCGCTAATGAGTACGGTATATGTTTTCTCATTTCTATCTGTCCGTCTTTCTGATTTGAATAATGGATGTACTGGAATTCCAGTTACAATAATATTCTCTTCTTTTATACCGCGTTCAATCAAACCCATTTTCACATCGATGCTCGGAGTAAAGTGATAATGGATTTGTTCCAGTCCCCATAAGTCATTAATGAAATAGTCTGTATAAACATTAATAACGATACCGGACCATAATCCTTTCTTTATCAAACGACTGAGAAGATAGGAAGGCAGTGCATGCGTGCAAATAATCAGGTCTGGTTTCGAATGTGCGAGTATACGCTGGATATATTTTTGAAATAGAAATTCATATAAGTAGTAGTGCTTATTATGTTTTTCTTGTTTTACAGCCAAACGTTTATATACACTGCTATAGACTCCAGGTAACTTATGGATCCATTGAAGGTAAATGAATGATACCAGATTTTCAACCTTTCCAAAGCTTGAGGACAATAGCTCAATTTTTTCACATTGAATTTGATCTCCTGTCTGAATAAGCTGGTCTTGTATGCAATCTGCAACATGATGGTGTCCGGAAGGGATTTGCAAAAATGGCATAAATAAAATTTTTAGCATTGAATTCGCCTCTTTCCTACTATAGTTTGCGGTAGGAGCCGTTCTTTCATTCATTCCTAAACCTGAAAATTCCAGTTATAGTTATCCAATTAACAGTGCAACATAAATGAACAAATACCTTGGAGAACTGGAATGAATATAAACATGAATATAAGAAGTTATTGCATATCAGCATGGAATTTTATGGACCCAATCTACTACCATTTTACTCGTCTGGAGAACATCACAAATGAAGAAGGGGAGAAGACGATGATCCGTGTTCGTCTGACCAGATATAGGGGGAGAACTGTCACGTTAGAAGATGGTACAGTTATCAATCGGAATGATATTTTATTAAAAATACATTTGCATAATGTGAAATTGCTAAAGTATGTTCAAGGAACTGACAGCGAGCTTAGACGCGGATTAATGATTTATAAATATGTACGGGAATCACTTCCATTTATTGCTCGCTATATTCAAATGCATGAATATAGAAGTGAAATTAGAGGCTTAATTGGTATCACGACTATATATAAAGGCTGTAAGAGACTTGGCTTTGAGACAAAGTCGATTCATAATCCGTACTATAAACTATTTAAAGTTGCATCCTTCTTACCGATTCAACTTTTGTCTTCCAATACTAAAAAATGGGCCAATCCGATGTACTTATTTATGCCGAAAGATTTATTGCTGGATAAATACAAGCCTGTTTAACTGGCAGCATATCCATTAATTACAAATGATTATCCCCTCTCGAACCACTATAATAAACTATGGAGGGGATAAAATGTTATATGCAGTTATCACCATTATTCTGATTCTACTAAGCTACTTTTTATATAAAGGAAATAAAAATACGCATACTGTGACCATAAATGATATTAATATCGAAGAAGATGTACAAACTACCAATGATAAGACACTTCGTATTCTCCATATATCTGATATGCATATAGAAAATATTTCAATGACTCCTGATCAACTAATGGAAGAACTCAATGGTCAACATATTGATCTGATTGCATTAACAGGGGACTTTTTGGATCGAAAACGAAGCATACCAAGGCTAGTTCCTTATTTGGAGGTCCTTCGTAAACTGCATCCTGTTTATGGGACCTATGCCGTATTTGGTAATCATGATTATGTATTACGTGACAAGTACTTTAATCAATTAGTTGACTTATTGAATGAATATGGAGTTAAAACACTTCAAAACGAGAATGAAACAATTGAAATAGAGGGAAAAAAGGTCAATATTATTGGAATTGACGACTTTGGCACAGGCCATAGTGATTTGGCCAAATCCTATACTGGAATGGAAGTTGGCTATAATCTTGTATTCACACATGATCCAAATGTCGTATTGGAGATGAAAGATTATCCTTTTGACTATTTGTTGTCAGGTCATTTTCATGGTGGACAAATACATTGGCCGAAACCATATCATCTAGTAAAAATGGGGAAATTGGTTCGAATGAATATGGTAAAAGGTTTGCATAAATATAATGGTAATCCATTTTATATAAGCGAAGGCCTTGGTCAAACCGGTATTAATATTCGGATTGGCAGCCGGCCGGAAATCACATTTCACAATTTACAGCTGCAGCAAAAACAAATAGAAAACAATAAAGTAGAACTAGAACGTTCTGCAACCATTGCCGGATAATAATTTTATCTGGTTTTTTGTTTGTAGATAAAAAATCGTGAATCCCAATGATAAGGATTCACGATTTGGAACTACTGCCTGTTCGGTCAAGCACCTATTTGTATTCGTTAACTTCGAATAGGTCGATGAGTTCGATTTTTGGGTTTTTGTCTTTAAACCAGTTTAATGCGAACTCATTTCGAAATAGGACTAGCTTATTACCATCACGGTCTTTGCATAGAAGGTTACCACCATCGAATAGTGATTCATCGACTTGGTCTTCTTTTAACCAGCGTGGAATACGTTCCCCAATTGACTCGAACATTACCTCTGCATTATACTCATTTTGCATGCGGTATTTGAACACATCATATTGCAGTTCCCCAACAGCTCCTAATATAAACGAGTCTGTTAGTTTGTCACGGAAGAGCTGAATTGCACCTTCCTGAACGAGCTGTTCAATCCCTTTTCTGAACTGTTTCGATTTCAGAACATTTTTTGCTGTAACTTTTTTGAATAATTCAGGTGGAAATTGTGGTAGCTCATCATATTCAAATTTTTCTTTGCCTTCCAATAATGTGTCGCCAATTTGATAGGCGTTCGGGTCATATATCCCGATAATATCACCAGCATAAGCTTCATCGATTGTTTCTCTTGTAGAAGCGACCATTTGCTGGGATTGGGAAAGCTTAAAGATTTTGCCTGTTCGCGATAATTTCACACTCATTCCACGATCAAATTTTCCTGCGCAGACACGGATGAATGCAATTCGATCACGATGGGCAGGATTCATATTTGCTTGGATCTTAAAAATAAATCCTGAAAAATCCTGGCTATCTGGCTGGATGATACCTTCTGTTGATTTTCTTGGTGTTGGTGTTGGTGCCATATTGATAAACGTATCGAAAAAAAGCTGAACGCCAAATGGGGCAAGGGCACTACCGAAAAATACTGGCGTTTGTTCTCCAGCCAAAACAGCCTGTAAAGAAAATTGATCTCCAGCTTCATCAACTAATTCCAGCTCATCTTTTGCAGATTCGTAGGTTGGATTTGATGTGAGATCCTGATGCTCTGGCTGATCAAGTTCTTCATTCGGTATATATGTTTCTACGTCGCCTACATTATGTTTTACAAATTGTTTGCCGTAGCGATCAAAAATACCTAGGAAGCCTTTCCCCATACCTGCAGGCCAGTTCATTGGATAGGTTTCAATGTCAAGTACCTGCTCAATTTCTTCGAGTAACTCCAGCGGTTCTTTTCCTTCACGGTCCAATTTATTGATAAACGTAAAAATCGGAATCCCCCGCATGCGACAAACTTTAAATAGTTTAAGTGTCTGTGCTTCAATCCCTTTTGTGGAATCAATGATCATTACAACACTGTCAACCGCAGTCAATGTGCGATAGGTGTCTTCACTGAAGTCTTCGTGACCAGGTGTATCGAGGATATTTACATGATACCCATCATATGGGAAATTCATCACACTGGATGTAACGGAAATTCCACGTTGTTTTTCGATTTCCATCCAATCCGATGTTGCAAATTTTCCTGATTTTTTTCCTTTTACCGTTCCTGCTGAGCGGATTAGATTGCCATACAACAACAGTTTCTCCGTCATCGTTGTTTTTCCGGCATCCGGATGCGAAATGATCGCAAATGTTTTTCGTTTCTGTACTTCTTCTTGTATACTCATAAAAAAATCCCTTCTATCTTGTAGTTTCTAGTTCTCCATAGCTTATATTCATTTGGGATTTTGACATTACATGGAAAGAACGCTCCTTTAGTACTTCGAGGATTTACTTTGATATAATATAATTGCAATTAGAAAGCTTAGTTGTCACCAAGCTTTTAGGTGACAGCCTTAGTTGCACTTATGCAAGTAATAAAGTTTATACTTTCTTACTTGCCAAATAATACTATACTATAGTCCAATTATTTTTTCGATAAAAATTAAATTAAGTTTAACATATTTCTGTAACAAAAGCTTAAATCTAGGTTATCGACAAACGGACTGCGTGCTATATGAAATCCAAGCAAAACAATTCTATAAAAAACAATGAAAGGAGGTCCTCCACTTGAATATCAAACTAAATCAGCAAATCATCACGGACAGATGTGGGGCGGTATCCTTAAAAAGAGGGGAGGCTTTTTACCGTAGTGATAAGGTAACCTTTAAAAATTACAGTTCGGAATACATCGAGGCGACGGTTTCTGCGTTAGAAGATTTTCATGTCACCATTGAAAAGAAATCTAGTGGTAGCTTCCATACGAGTTGCAGTTGTCCAACGTTAGCATCTTTCACTAAGGACTGTCAGCATGTGGCTGCAGTTTTGCTTGCATTATATAACAGTAAGCGGCAAGGAAGGACAGCGATTAACGCTTCTGAATCAATGCCATCAGATAAACTGGCACAGGGATTAATGAATCTTTTTCAGGAAAAGCCCATCAAGTCTAGTGGACATCAGCACCATTTCGAGGAACGGATTGTTCTAGACACGGAAATTTTATGTAAACCAATTCGTGTAGGTGAAGGAAATGATATGTTAGGCATTGAATTAAAAATAGGACGAACGAAAGTATTGCACGTCCGGGAGTTTTTACAAAAGGTACAAAATGGAACAGAATGCAAACTTTCCATATCATTTACCTATGATCCAAAACTTCATTGTTTTCAACATGAAACAGATGCGGTCATGAAGCAGCTTATTCAAGTAATCAAGGATGAAAAAGTTTATTTTGATGAAACACTAAAGAGTCAGAATTTCAAGAAGCATGCACAACTATTGCTAGTTCCACCATCCTCATGGGAGCGGCTTGAGCCGTTATTGACTCATGCGCCATTCGCAAAGCTTGAGTATGACGGAAATACATATGATAGTCTTCAATTGGTAGATGAAGCACTTCCATTACGATTTTATTTCTCAAAAGCAGAACAAAAAGGATATCAGCTGGAAATCCAAGGAATGGACTCTATTGTACTGTTGTATGCATATCGGACAGCACTTAATGATGGGAAATTAATGGTACTAAAAAATGAAGAAAATCAGCGTCTTTTTGAATTAAAGCAAATGCTTGAAACATCTGGTACAAACCGAATTCCGATTCCAGCAGAACAGATAGGATTTTTCATGGAAAAGGTAGTACCAGGATTACGGAAAATGGGGAATGTTCAATTATCCAGTGAATTGATCAAGCAATTTGAACAAACACCACTCATTGCCAAGCTTTATCTTGATCGAGTGAAAAATCGACTACTCGCCGGACTTGAGTTTCAATATGAAAATAGTGTAATCAATCCATTGGAGGATAAGGAATCTCATGCGGGTAAGATGATTGTTCGGAATATGGAGAAGGAAAGTGAGATTTTGAAACTAATGGAGGATAGCTCCTTTGCCAAGACGGAGGGGGGGTACTTTTTCCAAAATGAGGAATTGGAGTATCAATTTTTATACCATATGCTTCCCAAGCTGCAAAAACTTGTTCAAATATATGCGACAACAGCAGTGCGGAATAGAATCTTAAAAATCCCTCCACGTCCAAAAATTAGGGTGAAGCATAAACGGGAACGGACCAACTGGCTGGAGTTTAAATTTGAAATGGAAGGTTTTCCAGAAAAGGAAATTCGTGCTGTCCTTGAGGCAATTGAGGAAAAACGGAAATATTATCGATTGCAGAGTGGTTCATTAATGTCATTGGAGACAAGGGAGATAGAAGAAATCCAGCGATTCCTTCATGCTGTTCCTTTACAAGATGACGATTTGGAGCAGGGGTTAAATTTGCCAATTGCAAAAGGATTGCAGCTGATGGATGTGGTGAACGATGGGGAGACCTTTTCAGTGGAGGATTCCTTTAAGAAGTTTCTCGGGGAAATCCGCGATCCGGAAAGCAAGTCGTTTCAGGTACCTGCTGAGCTGGATTCCATTTTAAGGGATTATCAGAAACAAGGGTATCGGTGGATGAAAACACTGGCGAGCTATGGGTTTGGTGGAATTCTGGCTGATGATATGGGGCTGGGAAAAACATTGCAGAGCATCACATATATCGTATCCGAGCTAGCTCCGATTCGTGCAAAAAAGCTTCCCGTGCTGATTATTTGCCCATCATCTGTAACGTATAACTGGCTGCATGAATTAATGAAATTTGCACCTTTTGTCCAGGCAATCGTGCTAGATGGTGACATTGCATCACGGAAGAAACTGCAACGTGAACTAATGGATATAGATGTATTGATTACTTCCTATCCATTATTGCGCAGTGATATCGGTTGGTTTGAAAAGCAACAATTTCATACCGTATTTTTCGATGAGGCTCAAGTTTTTAAAAATCCGACGACACAAACGGCACGTACAGTAAAAAAGGTAGAAGCGGATCATCGTTTTGCACTGACAGGTACACCAGTAGAAAATTCACTGGAAGAACTCTGGTCAATTTTTCATATTGTTTTCCCAGAATTATTTGGTAGTTTGAAGGATTATAGTGAATTAACGAGGAAGAAGATTTCGCGAAGAATCCGACCATTTATGATGCGACGTGTGAAAGAGGATGTATTGGAAGAGCTTCCTGAAAAAATCGAGTCTATGGAATCTGTGGAACTTTTATCAGAGCAAAAAACTTTGTATGCTGCCTATTTGGCAAAGTTGCGAGAAGACACATTAAAGCATTTGAATAAGGATACGCTTCGCAAAAATCGTATAAAAATATTAGCAGGATTAACGAGGTTACGGCAAATTTGCTGTCATCCAGCATTGTTTATAGATGGCTATGAAGGAAGTTCAGCAAAATTTCAGCGGCTACTCCGGATTTTACAGGAGGCAAGATTGTCAGGTCGACGCGTTTTGATATTCTCACAATTTACGAAGATGCTTGAAATTATTGGCAGGGAATTGACTAGTGAAGGAAGGTCTTATTTTTATTTGGACGGAAAAACACCGTCAGCTAATCGGGTTGAACTTTGTAATCAATTTAATGAAGGGGAACGCGATATTTTCCTCATTTCCCTAAAAGCAGGGGGAACAGGGCTTAATCTGACCGGAGCAGACACTGTAATTTTATATGACCTATGGTGGAATCCAGCTGTTGAAGAACAAGCAGCAGACCGTGCTCACCGAATCGGACAGAAAAACACCGTTCAAGTCATCAAACTTCTGGCTAAAGGGACGATTGAGGACAAAATGAACGAACTGCAGGAGAAGAAACGCGAACTCATTGAGGAAATTATCGACCCCGATGAAAAAGCACCAACAACTGTTACAGAAGAAGATATTAAGGAAATATTGAACATCTAGGTGCTTGATGCTCCTCAAAATTGCAAAATATGTCGAAAACCGAACAGTGCTAAGCACTGTTCGGTTTATTTTCGTTGATTTAGGGATATAAGAATTAAATGAAGGTTTCGTGATTAATTAGAGGAGGTTAAGTAATGAAAGTAAATATAAATGGAAATAAACTTAAACTAATGGTTGGAAATATTACGAAACAGGAGACAGAGGCAATTGTAAATGCGGCAAATGGGACACTTCTAGGAGGAGGTGGGGTAGATGGTGCCATTCACCATGCTGCTGGAGAAGAACTTGTTGATGAATGCAAAAAGGTTCGTGACGCTGAATTAAAAGGTGAGGAGCTACCGACTGGTGAGGTGATCATTACAGGTGGCTATAATCTTCCAGCAAAATATGTTATTCATACGGTAGGTCCAGTTTGGCAGGAAAATCCAAATACCGAAGAAGAACTACTTGCTAACTGCTACAGGAATTCACTATTACTTGCGATGGTCAGCAAGATAAATAGCATTTCTTTCCCTTCCATATCTACTGGAGTTTACGCTTATCCAATTGATCAGGCATCAGAAATCGCTCTGCAAACGATTGTTAATTTTTTAAAGAAGAATGAATTCGGTGATGTCGTTATCACGCTGTATACTAAGTCTGATTTCGAGGTGTATAAAGCTGCATTGAAACATATATTGGAAGAATAGAGAGTAGCTTATTATTTTGAATTGTCAGAAGGGATTAAAAACAGTTTTGCTCTTTTACCAATCTTCTATTAAACTTGACGTAAGGGATGTTGTTAATTAATTCCTTTGATAACTGCTACTTTAACTTTGGCCAAAGTAATTTTAAAGGAGGGGAATTTAATGACACCAACAGAGTCCTCTGAAATCATCGAACAAACAGACCACTACGGAGCACATAACTACCATCCACTACCAATTGTCATTTCTGAAGCTGAAGGCGTATGGGTTAAAGATCCAGAAGGTAATCAATATATCGATATGCTAAGTGCCTATTCCGCTTTAAATCAAGGTCACCGCCATCCGAAAATAATCAAAGCATTGAAAAATCAAGCTGATAAAGTAACACTTACTTCTCGCGCATTCCACAATGAATTATTAGGACCATGGACAAAACGTGTTGCTAAATTAACGGGAAAAGAAAAAGTACTGCCAATGAACACAGGAGTAGAAGCGGTAGAAACGGCAATCAAAGCTGCACGGCGCTTCGCATATGAAGTGAAGGGTGTTGCAGATAATAAGGCAGAAATCATTGCTGCAAATGGAAATTTCCACGGTCGTTCCATCAATTCGGTTTCTTTATCGGATGATCCAGATGCGGCCAAAAATTACGGACCGTTCGTGCCAGGAATCAAAAAGGTAGAATTCGGAAATGTGGACGCATTGCTTAGTGCTATTACACCAAACACTGCAGCTGTTATTTTGGAGCCAATTCAAGGGGAAGCGGGTATCATCATTCCACCAGATGGCTATCTAAAAGCAGTTCGTAAAATTTGTTCCGAACAAAACGTACTATTCATTGCGGATGAGGTCCAAACTGGTTTTGCACGTACTGGAAAAATGTTTGCCTGTGAGTGGGAAGATGTTGTTCCAGATATTTATGTGATGGGCAAAGCCTTAGGTGGTGGAGTCTTTCCGGTATCTGCAATTGCAGCCAATACAGACATTATGGATGTCTTCACACCTGGTTCACATGGTTCAACATTCGGGGGGAATCCATTAGCCTGTGCCGTATCCTTGGCAGCAATTGATGTCATCGATGAAGAAAACTTAGTAGAAAAATCACTTAAATTAGGTGAATACTTTGCAAATGCATTACGTACCATTAATAACCCGGAACTAAAAGAAGTTCGTGCCCGTGGCTTATTTATTGGATTGGAGTTCGACAAAGCCGTCCGTTCCTATTGTGAACAACTGAAGGGTGAAGGGGTATTATGTAAAGAAACGCATGAATTTACAATTCGTCTTGCACCACCACTTGTCATCAAACAAGCAGAACTTGACTGGGCAATTGAAAAAATCATAAAAGTACTTTCAAAATAGGTGTTGTCACTCCTTAAAAATTGTCATAATATGTCGAAAACCGAACAGTGCCTGGCACTGTTCGGTTTTTTTATTTTACTGTACACTATAGACTATACTTCATAAATTAATATTAAAAGTTGCAGGAAGGAACAGGGAATACATATGAGAATGTTATTTATGCTGCGTGATCCATTTATTGAAGCAGATCCAAAATTTTTGGATGAAATAAGAGCGTTGGGCGAGGTAAAGATAATCCTTACAGATCAGGGGATCGATAAAGAGGTATTGAAAAAGGAAGTTGCAGATGTGGATGTCATTGTTGTTGCTGTAGTTAAAATCGATAAGGAGATCATTGATGCAGCACCAAATCTAAAATACATCATGAAATTTGGCTCCGGCTACGATAATATCGATTACCTTTATGCACGTGAAAAAGGAATACCAGTCACAAATATTCCAGGCCAGAATACTGAAGCCGTAGCAGACCATACTTTTGGTTTAATGATTGCTGCTGCAAGACATATTACACAAAAAAATCAAGAAATGAAAGCAGGCCATTGGGAAAATACGATGGGCTTTGAAATTTTTCAGAAACGTATCGGAATCATTGGTTTTGGTAATATCGGTAAAGCCATTGCAAAACGCGCATCGGGATTTAATATGGAGATAAACGCCTATGGTAATCATAAAGACTATAAAGCCGCTGAAAAACTAAATGTTAATTTTGTAGAATTTGATGAGCTTCTATCCACTTCAGATGTGATTGTCATCTGTACGAATTTAAATGAAAAGACTCGCAAAATGATCAATGAGAAAACATTAGGTATCATGAAGCAGACCGCAATTCTTATCAATATATCACGTGGTGGATTAGTTGATGAGGATGCATTGACAGAGGCATTGAAAAACAACCAAATTAGTGCTGCAGGTCTGGATGTGTTTGCAGATGAACCTACGAAAAGTGAATTGGCTACTCTGCCAAATGTCATCGCAACACCACATATTGGTGCAGCTACCTATGAAGCAGTTGATCGTATGGGCGAAGGGGCATTTGAAAATCTTAAAAGGTTTGCAGCCGGTGAAGAATTGGAGAATCTTGTGAACTAAACCATCACGGTACAATGATGCAACAGTTGTGACCATCATCCAGAAATTATGTCGAATTATATTCATGGATTTCCTTGGAATGAAACAAAATATTTTAATACGAAAAACAGTTCCACGAAGATAATTAGAACCTTCGTGGAACTGTTTTTTGCATAATAAGCTATAACAACAATGTATAATAATTCGACAAATTCCTCCAAAAACCGAGGAGTGACAGGCACCTATTTCTGTTCCGCGGTTGATTGGCTGGCTAATTGCATGATTGTCATGTCATCCATCGGTGGGTTATGAAGACCTGCGCGTACATCACGGTAGTAACGCTGCAATGGATTTTTAGCTGACAGACTACGGGCCCCAGTGATTCGCATTGCTAAGTCAATTACTTCAATCGCTTTATTAACGACAGATAACTTAACTGCGCCTAGTTCTGGTCCCATCATATCTCTTGTAGCTGTATCACTTTCATCCCATTTCTTAGCAACACCATAAAGAAAATACCGGGACTCCATCATCCTAAGCTCCATCTCACCGAGCTTTTGTTTCACATTCGGTAAATCGGAAATCGTACCTTCAATACTATTTGGAGAATAACTGGTAGCGAACTGAATCGCATGATCCTGAGCAGCACCGGCAATTCCTAGATAACATGCTGGGATATGTAATAACCAGCCAGCTGCCTTCTTTTTACCAGGCGTTAGGCGTTCTACAAGATCATCTTTCATTACATTTACATTTTCCAGTACAAGATCATGGCTGCCGGTACCCTTCATTGCAATGGAGTCCCATGTCTTATCGATTCTGACACCATCCCGGGAACGTTTAACAAGGAAATTTCCAACTTGATCTGTTCCGTCAATGGATGCACTTACAACAAAATAATCGAGAATTGGAGAGAGAGTGGTGAATGTTTTTCTTCCGTTAATCACCCATCCACCATTCGTTTCCTTGGCAAAGGTTTCCGGTTTGCCACCACGAGTCGGACTCCCGGTAGCGGGCTCAGAAGCGGCGTTATTCAATAATGCCCCAGTATGGACAACATCACGAGCAATTGCTTCATACGTTTCTTTTTGCCAGGTTTCATTTTCCCCAAGATGTTTCATGATTCCCATATGCCAGCCAATCGAAAGGGCTGTTGACCCATCGGATTTCCCAATGATTTCTTGAAATTGGAGCATTTCAGATAGTGTAATTGCAGCACCACCATATTCTTTCGGTACCGTTAATGCTGGGTAACCAATTGCTTTTAAGTCCTCGAAATTTTCAAAAGGAAATGTGCCATCTTCATCGTGTTGCCTTGCACGACTAGCGAATGAGCCTACTGTTTTCGTTAATAGATCTACTCTTTCTTGCACTGTACCTAAGTCTATTAATTTCATTGTTAACCTCCTATTTTATATACCGCATCAAGCCAATTGGAATTATACGTATATTATTTCACTAAACAAAGATAGTTTCAATTGGAACAGCCTGGCACTGTTCGGTTTTCGGGGTTAGCTTTCTAGATAAGGATGCCGGCTTTTTTTAATTCTTGGCAGGCTGCCTCGATTTTATCTTTGGTGTCGGCTTCCAGGGTGTGGAGGTGTACACCGTCTGTTAGAGATGATAGGTAGGTGGCACCGGAAGTGTTAATTTTTTCGAGGAAATGGTCTACTTCTCTTCGGTTGCTCACCCGAATGGATGCGGTCAAATCACCGTAAACGGCATGCTCTACTTTAACATCCTTTACCGTAACACCGTGGTCAACAATAATATAAAGTTCTTCCTGTGTTTGTTCGTCATTATGCTTACAGGCAATTACTCTTCGTTCTAAAACATCTTTATTATCTCTCAAATAAACATACCCCTGGCTTGTTGCAATGATTGGTTCATTTTTTGCTTTTAAAATGGACACGTCCTGGACAATCACCTGCCTGGAGACATTCGTTTCCTTAGCGAAATCACTGCCGCTAATGGGTTCCTTTGCATCTTTCAGTTTCGTTATAATTAATTGCTGTCTATTGGCGGAAGACATTTTCTTCTCAGCTTTCATATGATGAACCACCTTTTCCGTAGATTTTAGAAGCTCTGTAAATCATTCTGTCTGCACCATAGCATCGATGCTTAATACGTCAATAATAGCAGGTATTTGCTCTGCGTTGGAAAATACATCACCCGAAATTAATACTTGATAATATATTAATTTTATGTAAATATAGATGACAAGACAGGTGATGTCACAATGATATCATGAACTACATACCTACTGCATAATTAAATTAACTAATCGTATGCTAATATCTATCATGTGAAAAATTTCACAATTAGAACTATCTAAAAGGAGAATAAACATGAACAAACTAAAACTACGCAAAGCACTGGAGTATTTTCTGCTTGAAGACATCGGTGATCAGGATATAACTAGCGAGGCAATTTTTCCGGAAAGTCAAACAGGAGAAGGGGTGTTCATTGCTAAAGAGGCAGGGATATTATCCGGTTTAGCAATTATAGAAGAAGCATACCATTTACTTGATCCAAGAATAGAGATTAAACTTTATTTTAATGATGGAGATAAGGTAGCCCCATATGAGACTATCGCTGAAGTGTATGGACCAGTTCGATATTTACTAACGGGAGAAAGGGTTATCTTAAATCTAATGCAGCGAATGAGTGGAATTGCGACGATGACAAGTCAAGCGGTGGAACAATTGAATGATTCTAAAATACATATTTGTGATACAAGAAAAACAACTCCAGGACTAAGAATGCTAGATAAATATGCAGTTATCACTGGTGGGGGGAAGAATCATCGCAATGGATTATTTGACGGTGTGATGATCAAGGACAATCACATCTCGTATTGCGGATCCATAACAAAAGCAGTTGAAAAGGTGCGAGAGTCGATTGGTCATATGGTGAAAATTGAAGTTGAAACGGAAAAAGTGGAAGAAGTTATAGAAGCAGTAAAGGCGGGTGCAGACGTTATCATGTTTGATAATCGCAGCCCCGAAGAAGTAAAAGCGTTCGCAGCATTAGTCCCCAATACAATTGTTACGGAAGCGTCTGGGGGAATTACCTTGGAAAATCTAGCAACCTATGCAAATACAGGTGTTCACTATATTTCATTAGGAGCATTAACGCATTCGGTAAACGCATTGGATATTAGTTTGCAAGTTCAAGAGGGAAAGGCATAATAAATTATCCTATTTAACAACAGGGGAGAGATAATCGTGAATAAAAAAATATACCTTATTTTAGCAATCACGCTCGGAATCGTTTTTATGGCTGCTTGTGGAAATGACTCTGTTTCAAATGAATCTGCCGGGAGTGATTCAGAGGAATCGCTCGAGACAACAATCATCGGTGGGCGTACTGGTGGGGCATGGTCTGTATTTGCAGAAGGTATCGCAGAATCTTACCGCCGGGAAAACGATGGCACTATTATTACAGTGGAGCCTGGGAGCATCGTAGAAAACCCACCAACTGTCGGATCAGGTGTTATACCATTTGGTTTATCCTATTCAATGACTTCTTATGCTGCATACACCGGAGAGGAACCATATACGGAGGCATACCAAAATTTGCGGGCAGTAAGTGTTGTCATACCAGCTAACTATTATCAATTTCTTGTTTCAGCTGGTAAGCCGTATGAATCGATTGCTGAAATCGCCCAACAGCAGGCACCGATTCGATTGGCAGTCGATCAACAAGGCTCTGCAGGGGAAATGATGACCCGAGCGATTTTACAGGAATATGGAGTTACCTATGAAGATATCGATTCTTGGGGAGGATCCGTTAACTTTTTGTCCGGGTCCAAGACATTTGAAATGATGGCAGACAATCGGATTGATGCAACAGGGGATGCAGTTTCAGCGCCTTCCGGAGATATAATTGAGGCATCAACTACAATGAAAATGAACATGCTCTCTCTGGATCAGAAAACAATTCAGGAAGTATCGAAAAAACTTGGCATGGAACCCGGCATAATCGAAGCTGGTACCTACTCATTTCTGAAAGAGGATGTTGATACGATCAGTACCCCCGCCATCCTGATTACGCATAAAGATGTCCCAGTGGATGAAGTCTATCAAATGACAAAATCGATTTATGAAAACTTGGACTATCTTGGAAATGTACACGAGGAATTCAAGAAATTAACTGAAGATAAGATGATGGATGTTGGAAACGTTCCCCTTCATCCAGGCGCACAAAAATTTTTTCAGGAAAAAGGATTGTTGGAGTAACTTTTTCCTTTAAGGAGTCATAGCACAGTGGACATCAAAACTATATTAAAGAGCTGGTTTACGGAAGGTTATAAACGCAATTTATCAAGTAATCATATAAAAGTATTTTCTATAATTGCCTTCATTTTATCGGCATACCAGATTTGGTCTGTCATTTGGGGGAAGTTGGACCCGCTAAATCAGATGGCAATCCATCTTGCATTCATATTGGTACTTACTTTTATGCTTTATGGGTATTCGAAAAAGGATGTTATAAAACGTCATACGCCGAGTGTAGTCGATTATATTTTCACTCTCCTGGCCATTGGTGCAGGAATTTATTTTACAATTCATGCAGAACGAATTGCAACGAGGATTCCAATTATGAATCCATTAAATACACTTGATATATTCTTTGGCGTCGTATTTGTGTTGTTAACGATTGAAGCCACTCGCAGAACAATTGGTTTTCCGATTATAATGATTGTATTTATTGGTGTAGCATATGCTCTTTTCGGGCATTACTTCAATGGTCTGCTTGGTCATCGGGAACTGTTACCCGTTGAATTCATTGATAAACTGGCCTTTAGTTTCAATGGACTTTGGGGTTCACCAATATCTGTTGCAGCAACATTTGTATTTATGTTCATGTTATTCGGGTCATTTTTGCAAAAATCAGGTGCAGGAGAATTTTTCTATCATATTTCTTCGGCAATAGCTGGAAGAACGCGTGGAGGTTCCGCCAAGGTTGCCGTACTTACGAGTGCATTTTTCGGTTCCATTTCAGGAAGTCCCACAGCCAATGTTGTAACGACTGGAAATTTTACAATTCCTGTTAGTAAAAAATCAGGATATCCGCCAACAATAGCAGCAGCAGTAGAAGCAGCTGCATCTACGGGAGGAAGCATTTTGCCGCCAATTATGGGGTCTTCTGCTTTTTTAATGGCTGCCGTCACTCAAATGTCGTACGGAGCAATCGTAATGGCAGCACTTATTCCTGGTATTCTTTATTATGTTTCGCTACTTGCAATGGTTCATTTTGAAGCAATACGCTTGGACTTACCGCGACCACCAAAAGAGGCTGTACCAAAATTAACAAATGTTTTGAAAAAAGGATGGTTCTATTTTATTCCAATTATTGTCCTGGTGCTTTTTCTGGTACAAGGCTTTAGTGCTTCTAGAACAGGATTTTATGGAATTTTAGCTGTCATTGCTGTCAGCTGGTTCCGCAAAGAAAGTCGGATGGGTATTCGAGAAATCTTCACGTCTATGGTAGATGGTGCGAAGTCCTCCATACCTGTGACAACTGCTTGTGCTGCTGCAGGTCTTGTCATTGCCGGTGTTATGACAACCGGACTTGGAGGGAAATTAACGAGTATCGTACTTGGATTAACAGAAGGCTTACTCTTTCCAACACTAATAATGGTTATGCTGATCTGTATTATCCTCGGAATGGGAATGCCTGTAGCAGCAGCGTATATCTTAACAGCTATGCTTGCTGCACCTGCATTAATTGAATTAGGTGTAACAACAATGGCAGCCCATCTGTTTATTGTTTATTTTTCCATTTTCTCAGCGATTACACCACCTGTTGCGGTAGCAGCCTATGCAGCAGCCGGAATTGCAGATGCCAACCCGAACCGAGTGGGAATAGAAGCTGTAAAACTGGGAATTGTAGGGTTTGTCGTTCCATTTATGTTTGTCCTGGAACCAGCATTGTTGATGGATGGCACTATAGTAGAGATCATCATAGCCTTCCTGACAGCAATCATCGGGGTCATCGCCCTTGGAGCAGGAGTAATCGGGTGGTTACGTACAAGAACGACCATCCCAGAACGCATATTGTTGATTACAAGCGGCGCACTATCCATGTATGCAAGCCTACTGACAAGTGGAATTGGCCTAGCAATTATACTGCTAGTATTCTTCATGCAACATAAAAGGAAAACGACGCTAAGCATAGCATAAGTGCCATTCACTACTTGGATATTGTCGATTTTTATATTTGAAATAAGATCTTTCTATTATGTATACAACGCTAACCAATTATGTTATGATAGTCTAATTTGCTAAGAAAGAAGGACTAAATTAATGAAGAAAGCAAGACTATGGACAAAAGATTTTATTTCAATATCAATACTGAACTTTTTTATTATGCTATCCATGTATTTATTATTAGTAACGATGGCAACTTTTGCGACAGAAACTTATAATGCATCTGCAAGTATGGCAGGTTTAGTTGCTAGTATTTTCATCATTGGTTCGCTAGTTGGACGTTTGTATGGTGGTATGAAAATAGAAAAATTAGGAAACAATAAAATCTTACTCATGGGTGTTATTCTATTTCTTATTATGTCATTATTTTATTTTATACCGATGAATATTTATGGACTTATCACGATTCGATTTTTGCATGGGGTTGGAGTGGGTTTAGCAACTACAGCTACAGGAACAATCATTGGGCAAATTGTACCACCTAGCAGAAGTGGGGAAGGAATTGGATATTTTAGTTTAAGTGTAGTATTATCTACAGCAATTGGTCCATTAATCGGAATTTCTTTAATTAGTCTTGCCGGGTATTCGAGTATTTTTATATTTTCAACAGTAATGGGGCTTGTTAGTCTATTCCTTGCCTTATCTGTAAAAGTACCAATCATCCAACAAACGGAAAGTAAGGGAACAAAGGGATTCAAACTTTCCAACTTTTTGGAACCGCGGGCATTGCCAATTTCAATTTCCATGTTTTTCTTTGCATTCGCTTATTCAAGCATACTCTCATTTATTACGGCCTATTCTGCAGAGATCGATTTAATCGAAGCGGGTAGTTTTTATTTCTTAGTATATGCGATCGTAATCGTACTTTCTAGACCTTTCACAGGAAAATTACTGGATCAAAGAGGTGGCAATATTGTTGCATATCCAACACTTATTCTCTTTGCTATCGGGATGCTTTTACTAAGTCAGGCGCATTCTAGTATCGCCTTTTTACTAGCAGCTGCTATTATTGGATTAGGATATGGTAACTTCCAATCACTTTCACAGGCGATAGCGATAAAAGTGACACCACCACATCGGATGGGGTTAGCAAACTCGACTTACTTTATTATGCTTGACCTCGGCCTCGGAGTAGGACCATTCTTGTTAGGGTATGTTATTCCGATATTTGGCTACAGGGGATTGTATCTTTCATTAGTAGGATTAATTATCGTTGGAATCTTTATTTATTACATTTTACATGGAAAAAAAGATAAAGAACTCAATCAAAGTAAAATTAGTGCTAATTAGGGAGTGAAATGAATTCTGTCACTCCCGGAATATTGCCGAAAACCGAACAGTGCCAGGCACTGTTCGGTTTTCGTTATTTGGGGCGGTTAGTTGGGTACTTTTTGTTATCCTTCATATCATTTAATTCCTCTTTATTCTTGTTTTTCTTCTTTTTGCCTTTACTCATTCATAATCCCTCCTCATTTATATGTAGCTTTGACCGATTTAGACATTTCGATTCAACTTAAATAAGAATAGGAATATGTGACATAATATAAATGCAAGTCCCAACGATAAATGTTTTAGGAGGCTATGCTCATGTCAGAGGAAAACAAAAATCGCAATAAAGATAAGGGTAGGCAAAGGAACGTATTGAAATACGATACGACACCAAAACGTAATAAAAGGGACACAGAAATTGCGCAGGATAGTGAGTTTCTTAATTTAGATAATAAGAAAAATAAGCGAAAGCGATAATGAATACAAACAGGGTTTCCTTCAAAGTAGGGGGAGACCCTGTTTTGAATTGCAATTATACATAAACCACCAACAATCCGGAAATAACTAAGAATAAACAAACGAAAGTAGGCTGTTAATATGGAACTAAATGAATCGTTTCAACCAGGTGAAGTTGTCTATATGATTATACGAAACCCACATGCACAAGATGTAGCCCAAGTTCAGCAAGCAGCAATCGTACAAAATCCGGACAATCCTCATGGGTTGGCGCTTTTTGCACATGAAACCTATTATCCTTTGACAGATGAATTTGCCATTTTTAAATCGGAAGCAGAAGCAGAGCAGGCATACAAAGATGCGTTTGACCCACCGAATATTATCCAATTCAGTGATGGTAACTATTATGGTTAAGCCTTTTGTCCCGCAACTTGTTTACGTGGAACCCAGAGCAATGGAATATCCGCTTGGAAAAGAATTGGTTTCAAAATTTGAAGGTATGGGGATTGAAATTCGAGAAACGACATCCCATAATCAAATCCGAAACCTCCCAGGAGAAAACCATTTTCAAAAGTATCGGACAGCTAAATCAACACTTGTTGTCGGTGTAAGAAAGACATTGAAGTTTGATACATCTAAACCATCTGCCGAGTATGCAATTCCTTTTGCGACAGGCTGTATGGGGCATTGCCATTATTGCTACCTGCAAACAACAATGGGTAGCAAACCATATATCCGGACATATGTAAATGTGGATGAGATTTTTGAAGCGGCGGATGGCTATATGCGGGAGCGCGCACCAGAACAGACCCGTTTTGAAGCATCCTGTACATCAGACATTGTTGGTGTGGATCACCTCACACATACATTGAAAAAGGCTATCGAGTATTTTGGCGAGTCAGAATCTGGCCTTTTGCGCTTCGTCACAAAGTTTGCCCATGTTGACCACCTGCTAGATGCAAAGCATAATGGCAAAACCCGCTTTCGCTTCAGTATCAATGATGATTATATTATTAAATACTTTGAACCAGGAACATCGAGGCTCCATGAGCGTATTGAAGCTGCGGTTAAAGTAGCGGAAGCAGGATATCCGCTCGGTTTTATTGTCGCCCCTATCTACATACATGACGGTTGGCAGGAAGGCTATAAGGAGATGTTCGAAAAAATTGAAGCTGCATTACCTGCCTTCGCAACAAAGGATTTAACATTTGAAATGATCCAACACCGTTTCACGAAACCAGCCAAACGTGTCATCCAGGAAAACTATCCAATGACCAAACTGGAACTGGATGAATCGAAACGTAAATGGAAATGGGGGAAATACGGCATTGGCAAATATGTATATCAAAATGAGGAGCAGGAGGATATAAAAGATACGATTGGTGGTTATATACACCGTTATTTTCCTGAGGCGAAGATTGAGTATTTTACTTAAAATAAGGAAAGTAATTCCCATAATGGAAAATAATAAGTAGTTAAATAAAGAAATCAAGATAAACAGGCATCCCCAAAATTCATTTATGGGATGCCCTTTAGGAATTAATTACTGTTTAGATTTATCAGAAATTCTTTCTATTAAAAACTGTATTAGGCTTGCTGTATACAAACTATGGATGAATGGATACCAATGTTCCTATTGGGACGATACTTGCTAATTCCTCTACATCGTTATTATACATTCGAATACAGCCTCTAGATACTGCTTTACCAATCGAACTGGGATCATTCGTTCCATGTATTCCATAGTGCTGTTTTGATAAACTCATCCACATTGTACCGTATGGACCCCCGGGATTTGGTGCTTTATTTATAATTATAAAATCACCTATTGGTGTCCCATGCAGAATTCTTCCAACAGCAATAGGATACTGTTTTTGAAGTACACCATCTCTTAGTAATCTTAACCAACGATTATTAACGGATACATCAATCTGGTAAGGAATGGTTGAAGGAGAAGGAAACCCTGGTATAACAATGGTTTGACCAGGGTAAATGAAATTAGGATCTATTGCTGGGTTTGCCCTAATTATTTCTGCTAGTGGTGTACGATAGTCTAATGAAATTTGATACAGTGTTTCACCTGGTTTTATGGTGTGAATCACGTTAAACACTCCCCGAATATAGTTGTTACCATACATACTATGAAGTTTATAAAGATGGTTTCACCAAATTAGAGGGAAGCTTACAATTACAAATTCCAAACTCGTATGGTCCTCCATCGTTCCGACAACTATTGATTATATTCGGGAAGTAAACAGACGCTTCTTTTGAATGAAATATAAAACAGACTGCCGAATTAGATTCGACAGCCTGCTTTTAATTATGCTTGTTCATTCATGGCCCATTCTTCTACATTCCATACTTTTGTGACCCAGTCTTCATAAAACTCGGGTTCATGGCAAACAAGAACAATGGTACCTTTGTATTCTTGCAATGCTCGTTTTAATTCTTCTTTTGCAACAACATCAAGGTGATTTGTTGGTTCATCGAATACGAGCCAGTTGCTCTCGTTTAGCATTAGCTTGCATAAGCGTACTTTTGCCTGCTCGCCACCGCTTAATTGTTTCATTGGACGGGTAATATGATCATTTTTCAAGCCAACGTTAGCCAAAATCCCACGGACTTTACCCTGATCGAGATGTGGGAAAGCGTCCCATACTTCATCAATTGGCGTGTTACTCGGTGACTGTACTTCCTGTTCATAATAGGAAGGGAAGAGGAAGTCACCAAGCATACGTTTCCCACCAAGTGGGTCAATCACACCAAGTATCGTTTTCAATAAGGTCGACTTCCCGACACCATTACTACCAACAACTGCAATCCTGTCACCACGTTCAATCTCCGTTGTCAGCTTCGGAAAGAGGGGTTGGTCATAACCAATTTCTAGTTCCTCCGCTTCGAAAACAAACCTGCTGCTGCCACGTGATTCTTTGAAACTGAATGTCGGCTTCATAGCAGTTTCAGGGCGGTCAATCCGATCCATCCGCTCCAACTGTTTTTGTCTACTTTTTGCTCGACCTGTTGTGGAGTACCGTGCTTTGTTCTTTGCAATAAAATCTTCTTGCTTCTTAATGTATTCCTGTTGTTTTTCATATGCGTTAATATGTTGATTTTTATTAATCTCAGCAAGTTCCAGAAATTTCTCATAGGTGGCCGTATAGCGTGTCAATTTGGAAAACTCTAGATGGAAGATAACATCTACGACACCATTCATGAACTCCGTATCATGGGAAATCAACAAAACAGCATGTGGATATTCTTTTAAATAATTGCTTAGCCACTGGATATGCTCCACATCCAGAAAGTTTGTTGGCTCATCCAGTAAGAGCACTTCGGGTTGCTCAAGTAAAAGCTTTGCAAGCAATACTTTCGTCCGCTGTCCACCACTAAGTGCTGACACATCTTTATCAAGTCCTATTGCATCAATACCAAGACCATGTGCAGCCTCTTCAATCTTAATATCGAGGGTGTAAAATCCGCCAGCTTCCAGTTTATCCTGGATAACTCCCATCTGCTCGAGTAATTGCTCTAACTCTTCCGGAGTTGCCGCACCCATTTTTTCGGTCACTTCATTTAGCATTTTCTCCTGTTCAAACAATGGTAGAAACGCATCACGCAGTACGTCACGAATGGTCTTTTCTTTTGTCAGAACCGTATGTTGATCCAAGTATCCATAATCAGTACCTGGTGTCCATTCCACTTTTCCACTATCATGAATTAATTGTTTAGTAATAATACTCATCAAGGTCGACTTTCCAACCCCGTTTGCTCCAACTAAGCCAACATGCTCACCGGCAACTAGTCGAAACGATACATCTTTAAATAACGTGCGATCACCAAAGCTATGGCTTAGTGATTCGATTGTAAGTAAACTCATCTATTTAAAACCTCCGCGTAAGTGAAGAAAATCTATCATTATATGTTGATTGAGAACTTGAGGTGGGGAAGTACCAGCCTTTAATCAATAATTCTGCTATAACGTATTACTTCTACTTTAAATTTCATCCTTTTTCATTATAGGGGAAAATGGAGGATGTTGCTAGGGGTGAAATCGATTTGTGAGATGCATGACATTGTTTTCGATAAATAGCGACAAATCTCGGGGATCGACAGGCAGTGCTTTGTAAATTTCTGTTGCGTTATGGTATCCAAATATGTATAATTATTATTAATAAATGTATAATTATTCAAAAATGAATAATTCGGTTGGCAAAGGGGCGGTTGAATGGTTAATCTTTATCTTCTTCCAAATGCAAAGGAAGAGGTAATCGATTCGTATGATGAGGATATTATCGTTACGAATCGCGACGGAAAAATCATTAAGGCTACACATATAAGTGGGAAACAGTATGGGCTTTCCGCTGAAGACTTAATCGGTCAGTCTGTATATGAACTGGAGAAACAGGGTGTATTTTCTCCAGCAATTACCCCACTCGTACAGAAACAAAAGAAAAAGGTTGTCCTTATACAAAATAAACAGAATGGCAGGAAAGTACTGATCACTGGTATACCGTTGTTTAACGAAAATCATGACGTTGAATTCGTTGTCAGTTATTCATATGAAGTGTCCGAATTGTTAGTTCTCCAGGACTATTTGAATGAACTTGAAGGGGAGATATCCCGGGTAAAAGGTGAACTGGAAACTTACCGAGAAAAGAGCTTCAACTTTAAGGGATTCGTCGCCGAGAGTAAGTCTATGAAGCAAGTAATGAAGGCCATCAAAAAGGCAGCACCACTCAAAGTTCCTGTACATCTTCAAGGAGAGAATGGTGTTGGAAAATCCACGCTTGCCAAATTCATTCATAAAGAAAGCCCCTGGAAGGATGGACCTTTCATTGAAGTAAATTGTGCAGCCATCCCGGAAGCAATCCTGGAACAAGAGCTAACAGGCAGCCAAGATAAAGAATCTAATAAAACGGGATACTTACAATTGGCAGAATCGGGGACACTGTATTTGGAAGGGGTAGATGAATTATCACACACCTCCCAGAGCATTCTATTAAAAGCATTGCGAAAGCACAAAAATAAATATCGATTGATAAGCTCAACCGAAGCAGATATGTATCGTTTAGTCGAAAAAAACGAGTTCAGGGAAGACCTATTTTACCTGTTGCATGTGGTGCCGATTCAGATTAAGCCATTAAGGGAAAGACCGGAAGACTTGAGTGAAATTATTCTGAAATCTGTCGAACAATACCGTACAGAATATAAGTTGGAACGGACACTATCCAAGGATATTTTCCAGGAATTGCTGCATCTGGAGTGGAAAGGAAATCAGTTGGAAGTGAAAAATCTGATGGAGAGACTCGTTACAGAAAGTGAATCAGCGATTATTACAAAAGATAATCTTCCGATGAATTACCGATCGAGCGAAAAGAGTGAGCTTGACCCACTCGAAATTGAAGGACAAACATTATCACGTATTTTAGAAACTGTCGAAGAAAAAGTTTTAATAAATGCAAAAAAGCACTGCAAAACAACGACAGAAATGGCAAAAATGCTGGGAATCAGCCAGCCATCTGTTGTACGAAAACTGAAAAAATATTCGATATAAAGGAGCATTCTCAATGAATAATGAAAACCAAGATTGGCTTAAATTAGTAGATAATATTGGAAATTACTTAGCACCAAGCATGGCAAAAGATCATCCGAATTTACCGGTAGTAAAAGCGGAAGGCTGCTATTACTACGGGGCAGATGGTAAAAAGTACTTGGATTTTACTTCTGGAATTGCAGTCGAGAATGTTGGCCATCGTCATCCAAAAGTAGTGGAAGCAATTAAAAACAGTACAGATCATTTAATTCACGGGCCATCAGGTGTAATTATATATGAATCTATTTTAAAGCTTGCACAAGAACTTCAAGAAATTCTCCCACCGAAATTGGATAATTTCTTTTTTGGAAACAGTGGTACAGAAGCAATTGAAGGAGCTTTGAAACTAGCAAAATATGTATCAAAGCGTCCATATGTCATTTCATTTACAGGTGGATTCCATGGCCGGACAGTCGGTTCACTCAGTGTTTCCACATCAAAAAGTAAATATCGTAAACATCTTCAGCCATCATGGTTAACCTATCAGCTGCCATATGCCAATCCAGAAGAATGCCCGGCGGATCAGGATCCGGAAGTGTTTTTTGCGGAAAAATTGGAGAAGGAAGCAGCAAAGTTATTCCAACATCAGGTTGATCCCGAAGAAGTTGCCTGCATGATTGTGGAGCCAGTGCTTGGTGAAGGCGGATATATCATTCCACCAACATCATGGTTGAAAAAAATCCGTGAAATCTGTGATCGTCATGGTATTTTATTGATTTTTGATGAAGTACAAACAGGATTTGGTCGTACTGGTAACTGGTTCGCTGCTCAGACCTTTGATGTAACACCTGATATTATGGCTGTAGCTAAAGGTATTGCTGCTGGTATGCCGCTTGGAGTGACGATTGCATCGAAAGAATTAATGGCACAGTGGCCAATGGGGACACATGCAACAACATTTGGTGGAAATCCGATTGCCTGTGCTGCAGCACGAGCATCCATTGCGGTAATCAAAGAAGAAGAATTGCTCGAAAACTCCCGTGAGGTCGGTAAATATGCGCTTCATCGTCTTCATGATTTGAAAAATAAATTTCCAATTATCCAAGATGTACGTGGTGTTGGATTAATGATTGGCTTTGCTTTGCAAAATGTTGAGACAGGAGAGCCTGATGGTGAAGCGGTTATGAAAGTATTGGATGGTTGTCTGGAAAAAGGTGTCCTATTCTACTTATGTGGAAATGCAGGTGAAGTGATTCGCATGATTCCACCATTGACAGTAACGAAAGAACAAATTGATGACGGAATAGAGATACTGGAAGAGGTACTTGAATCGATGTAGAAAGTGACTGTTTACAAAAGAAATAAGGAGGTTAACAATGATGAATGAAGAAAAAGAAGCATATACAGCGGATGAAAAGCACAATAAAAAAGATTTAATGAAATTTTTGCTTCCCTCCTTATTTGGAGTTATTATTTTCCTATTCCCGATTATTGATGGGGGTTCTTTTAATATACCATTAGGAATTATTACCGAATTTTTAATTGAATTTTTATCGGGTTGGTTACCTGCGATTATTACTTATACGATGGTGCTATCAACCGTCCTGACAATTTTTGCAATGATTATGAAACCAAATTTTATTATAAAGTCCGAATTTCTTAAGAATACATTTCATGTTTCCATATTTTGGATGGTTGTTCGGATCCTAGGTGCCATTTTTGCAGTAATGACGTTCCATGAAATAGGTTTTACACTTATCAATTCTGAAATTACTGGACAAGTTATGTTCGGCTTATTAACAAGCCTGATTGTATGGTTCTTTGTGGCATCGTATCTGATGCCGTATTTAATTAATTTCGGTGCAATGGAATTTGTAGGAACCTTACTGCGTGGAACGATTAAGCCGTTGTTCACATTGCCGGGACGCTCGGCAATTGACCTGCTAGCATCATGGGTAGGAAATGTAAATGTCGGTGTTGTCATTACAAGGGAGCAATATCAAGATGGGTATTATACAGGCAGAGAGGCGGCAGCGATTGCGACGTGCTTTTCAACCGTTTCACTTCCGTTCTGTCTCGTAATTGCCAATATGCTTGATGTCGGGCATATGTTTCCGGTCTTTTATTTGACGATAGTTATTGCTGGGGTAGTTAGTGCTATTATCATCCCGAGAATCCCACCGATTTCCAAAATCCCGGATACGTATTATAAACGTAGTCAAATTCATGAAGAAATACCTGAAAATACGTCAGCGTTTAAGTGGGGGCTTCATCAGGCAGTGAAGCGTGCGAAAGGTGCAGGTTCATTTAAAGATCAGTTAAACCAAGGGACAGAAATATTCTTAGGAATTGTCTTTGTTTTACTGCCACAAGTAATGGCGATTGGTACGATTGCATTGATAATTGCCGAATTTACACCAGTTTTCCAATGGATTTCTCAGCCGATGATACCTATTCTAAACTTGTTGCAAATCCCTGAAGCGGCAGAAGCAGCTCCGGCAACAATTATCGGATTCATCGATATGTTCCTGCCAGCCGTTCTGGCATCAGGAATTGAATCAGAGATGACAAGATTTGTAGTAGGTGCACTTTCTTTAGTACAAATCATCTATTTAACAGAAATGGGTACTCTGTTGCTCATCTCAAAAATACCGGTTAAATTTAGCCATTTACTAATCATATTTATCGAACGTACGATAATATCCTTGCCGATCATTGCTTTGATTGCGCATATGATCTATTAATTTTTAATTGCAGGTGGTGCTATCAATGTATATGCAACAACTTATCGATAAACTGGGCAGGGAAAAGATTAGTCAAGATAAAAAGGTATTAATTCAACACAGCAAGGATGAATCTATTCACACTGCAGCCCTGCCTGATGTTGTTTGTTTTCCAGAATCTGCGGAAGATGTAGCTGAGATTCTTAAAATTGCTTCTGAAAGTCTGGTGCCAGTGACGCCATTTGGCGCTGGATCAGGGTTAGAAGGTCAAGCAATTCCAGTTCATAAGGGAATTGTAATGAATTTTGAACGAATGAATAAGGTCATTGATTTTTCTCCTGAGGATATGCGGGTTACCGTTCAAGCTGGAGTTACTCGTTTACAATTAAACGAACAAGTGAACGCAAGCGGACTAATGTTTTCAGTTGATCCTGGAGCAGATGCGATGATTGGCGGAATGGTTGCAACAAATGCAAGCGGAACGACGGCAGTGCGTTACGGAGCGATGCGGGATCAGTTGCTTAATCTCGAAGTGGTGCTTGCTGATGGAAGGATCATAAAGACAGGTACATTGGCAAAGAAATCGTCATCAGGTTACAATTTGACCGGACTGTTTACCGGTTCAGAGGGAACACTTGGCATCATAACTGAAATCACGTTGAAGCTTCATGGTATCCCGGAATACAATATGATGGCGAGATGTACATTTGATTCTTTGGAATGTTGTACGAGGGCAGCTCAAAATATGTTGCAGGCTGGAATTCCAGTATTGCGAATGGAGCTGATTGACGCTGTCAGCATTTCCATGATCAACCGTCATAGTGGTGAAAACTTCCCTGTCAAGCATTCATTATTTTTTGAATTTGCTGGATCGGAAAGAGCTGTTAAGGAAGAGGTCGAGCTTGCATCCGAGTTAATGCATAACCATGGGTGTGAAAATTGGATAGCAGCAAATGATACAGTAAAAATGAAACAGATTTGGAAAGCTAGAAAAGATTTAAACTATGCAATTGCCTGTCAGGAAGGAATTAAAGAAATTGGTGGAGACGTTTGTGTACCGATTTCACTTATTCCCGAACTTGTTTCTTTTGCTAGAACCAGGATGGATGCAAGTGGTCTTAACGGAGCAATCTGGGGGCATGTCGGGGATGGAAACTTTCATACGAGCATCATGTACAATTCGAGTGTGGAAGGTGAATTTGAGACTGCAGAACAAACCAATGATGCTATTGTGTTAAAAGCGATTGAAGCAGGTGGCACATGTACAGGTGAACACGGTGTCGGACTTGGTAAAATGAAGTTCCAGAAAGCAGAACATGGAGCGGCTCTGGAAATCATGAAACAAACAAAGCGAATGTATGATCCTAAAGGGATACTGAACCCAGGGAAAATTTTTATGGATGAATAAACCCAAATAGAGTAAAAACCGAACAGTGCCTGGCACTGTTCGGTTTTTGTTGTATCTGGGTGAATTAAAGTTAGCGTTTGCTCAAATTTTACGTTTGTACGATAACCGATACATCAAGCGGCACATATGTAAAACATATAATTTTTGTATTAAATTTGTATGAATGACAAAAGCTAACAATGAATTGTAAATCCCAAGGAGGTGAGATATACATGAGAATTTTGAAAACAATTGCTTTAACATTGATCATTATTGGTGCTCTTAATTGGGGACTAATAGCTTTTTTTCAATTTGATTTAGTAGCAGCAATTTTCGGTGGGCAAGATGCTTTCTTATCAAGACTCGTTTATGGTCTCGTAGGTTTGAGTGGTCTCTACTATTTAGTATCATTGTTTAACCCCACTGAAGCTGCATTGGACCCGGAAACGGATAAGGACAAACGACGTCCTGGTAAACTTAATTATGGAACAGAGTTCGGAGAAGATACAGAAATTACTAATCGTACTGCAGGCATCAAAGAAGACTCTGAAGTAACGATTGATCCTTCAAAGGACAGGGAATAACTTTACCGGTAATAAGTAAAAATACTTTCAAAAATAATCATCATATATCTTTCGACAAAGCTCTGGGAGTGCCAGACACCATTCGGACATCCATTTTGTACAGGCACACTCATATAAAAAAACCGAACAGTGCTAGGCACTGTTCGGTTTTTTTAGTTCTTCTCATTTAATTCTTCAACGTCGTAATTATAATCATAATTATTTGGATCTACTGGTTCCCAATCCTCATTAGGAGTATAGAAACGCAGGAGGTCACCGTTTAATACTTTATCGGAAAGTTCCAGCTCATGAAGAACGGTCTCTTTCATTGCAAGCATTTCCTCCGTTGGTTCTTCAATGACTTCTTTTGTTGTATTATCATAGAAGATTCCATTGATGGAACTATATTTTTCTGTAACAAAATCACCATTACGGAAAGGAATAAAGTCTTTATGCCCTTCAGAAAACATATCCGTACCGAAAACAATATAATCGCGTGCGTCAATTCCAAGGATGTGCAGCAATGTTGGCATTACATCAACCTGGCTGGAATAGGTATGATTTGTTCCCTGACCATCTACACCAGGAATACGAATCATAAACGGTACACGCTGTAGTTCTGAATTTTTCAATGGTGTAATTTCTTCGCCCATGATTTCTTCCATTGCACGATTATGATTTTGTGAAATACCGTAATGGTCTCCGTAAATCATAATGATAGAGTCCTCATACAATCCTGCGTCTTTCAAATCTGTAAAGAATTCTTCTAATGCCTCATCTAAATATCTTGCGGTCTGGAAGTAACGATCAACCGTACCATCTCCAGTCTCAGCAGGTGCAATACTTTCCTCGCCCTCATCAACAACAAATGGATGGTGGTGTGTTAATGTCATCATATGCGCATAAAATGGTTGGTCCATTTCTTCCAATAACGGGATTGATTCTTCAAAGAATGGTTTATCTTTTAAACCATAGTTAATCACATTCTCTTTGCTCATATCATAGAAAATATCATAATAATAATCGTTAATACCGAGTTGTTTATATACTTCATCACGGTTCCAGAACGATTTACCGTCCCCGTGGAATACGCCACTCGTATAATCTTGTTGTTGTTCAAGTATAGCTGGTAATGCCTGATACGTATTGTTACCCTTTGTCACGAAGGCTGACCCTTGTGGCAATCCGTATAACGACGTATCCATCGTCAATTCTGCATCAGCTGTTTTCCCTTGCTCCGTCGAATGGAAGAAGTTATCAAAATACGTGTAATCCTGTGTTTGATCATGTACCAATGAATTTAGGAATGGAGTAACTTCCTCCCCATGTAGTTCATAATCAATCAAGAAGGACTGGAATGATTCCAAATGGATCTTGATAATATTTTTCCCTTCGCCTGTTCCAAAAATTTCAGCATTTGGTTCAGCATACTTCGATTTTGTATAATTTTCTACTTCTGTAATGTCACTGCTGTCAGCTAAAACACGTTGTTTTGATGTTTCAAAGCTTTGAACCGCATCATAAATCATAAAATTATAGGTTCCAAGGTATTTCACCAAATAATTCCTATCGAAGGTACGTTCTAATAATTGTGGACGATCAATTTCAGCTAAGCTTAGGTTAACGCCAAAAGCAATAGCGCCAGCTGCTAATACGGTAAGTGGTTTGCGCCACTGAATACGTTCCGTTGACCAATTCGATTTAAATTTATTATACAAAACAATTAAAACAACTAAATCTAATACAAAAAGAATGTCATATGGTTTTAGCAACCCTAGAATACTACCACCTAAACTACCAAAATTATCTGTTTGCATCATGGTAGCAAGTGTTATAAAGTCACCATTAAAACGGTAAAACACCACGTTTGCGAACAGGATAAAGCCTAGAATGAATGAAATTCCAATGATACGACGTCCCGCTTTTTTGCCTGTAGCAAATAGTGCGAGTCCAAGGAAGATTAACCCGGAACTAAGTGGATTAAAGAATAATAGAAACTCCTGCATGGCCCCACTAACACCTAAATCAAATTCTGTTTTATAAATTATATATGTTTTTATCCAAAAAAGAACTACAGCAATGGCGAAGAAGCCCATCTTCGTAGATAATAATTTTTTCACATTATTCACCTCATATTTTATTAAGCATTATTAATTTACATAGATTGATATTGATTTGAACTACAAGGTGTAATTATATAGCAAGACCAGTTGTTAAGTCAAAGTAAATTATATGTAAATTTTGTGGTAGTACAAGACAGCAATAATAGTAAGGCTTGATGGATGTACTTTATTCAAGAAATGAACCAACAATAGTAAGTTTAAAATAAAAAAAAAGCCATAACTCATTACAGTTATGACTTGTCATATAAGTAATACACAAAGTCCAGGAAGTGACAGTCACCTATAAGCTTAATCTTAACAGGTCGTCATTCGGGTTTATTTCATTGTTTTCTGTAGCTTTGATATCCAAATATTCTTCTTTGTTTGTGACGACAACAGGTGTGATTGTTCGGTATCCGGCTTCTTGAATTTTATTGATATCGAATTCAATGAGCAAATCACCTTTTGATACTCGATCACCTTGTTTAACATGTGATGTGAAATGTTCTCCTGCCAGTTGAATGGTATTAACGCCAATAAAGATTAATACTTCGGCTCCATTGTCTGAAGTGATTCCTACTGCATGTCCTGTTGGGAACAGGGTAGTAACGACACCATCGACAGGGGCAACTGCTTTACCAATTTCCGGCTCAATCGCAACACCTTTACCAACTGTTTCAGTGGCGAATAATGGATCGTTAGTTTCGGATAAAGCTACAACTTTTCCTTGTAAAGGACTTCCAACTACTTCAGGTTTTACACCAACAACGAGGTGGCTATAGTTATCATCTACTTTTTTACTCTTACTTTCATATCCAAAAACGTAGGTTAAAATGAATCCTAAGACAAATGCAACTCCAATACCAATCATATACAAGCCAATTGGTGAGAAGGCAGGAATTGCTAATACACTTGGGAGTACAAAATCATTCATTACAATACCAAGGCTTCCATTGATTGCACCACCTATTGCCCCTGCAATGACGACATAAATCATCGTCCGCCTGTAACGTAATATAATACCATAGTTAATTGCTTCCGTTGTACCGGCCAAGGCTCCAGGTACAATTCCACTGGCTGCGAGAGCTTTCAAGTCTTTATCACGTGTTTTAAGAAATACTGCAATCCCTATACCAACTTGTGCAAATGGTGCAGCTGCAGCCATGGCAATAATTGGATCAGGTCCTGTTGCAAGGTTTGCGATAGCAAGCGGAATGATGGTCCAGTGTAAACCGGCGATGGTCAAGAACGTCCATGCGCTACCCATTACGGCACCTGCTAAAAGTCCACTAGTATCACTTAGAAAACCAATGAGAGAACCAAGCGCTTCCCCAATTATAGTTCCAAAAGGTCCAAAAAAGAGCATTGTCAATGGAACGAGAATTAATAAGGAAATCATTGGGTTAATAAACAACTGAAGATCTTTTAAAATCACTTTTTTCAATAATTTATCTAATGCTGCATAAACAAACATGGCTATAAAAATTGGAAATACGGTAGAAGAATAGTCTGCCAAAAGGACAGGTATTCCCAAAAACTCAATTGTCTCCACACCGTCTTCTACAAGGTGAACGATTTCTGGTGTTAAAAGAGATGCACCAACAACTCCACCCACATATCCATTCGCACCCAGTTTATTAGCGATTGAAATTCCCAGAAATACAGGAAGGAAATAAAAAACGGCACTCCCAGCAGCTGATAAAACAATATAGGTACCGCTTTCAGGGGAGAGCCAACCTAGCGTAGTTAGAACGGATAACAATGCTTTTAATAACCCAGCCCCCGCCAGTACTCCAATGATAGGTGCAAAGCTTCCGGACAGTACCCCGAGCGCTTTCGTAAGCAACGATTCTTTTTCTTTGTTCTGTTCGACTTTCTCTTGCTGTTGATTGCTCATAACTTTTCTCCTTTGATAAATAGTTGCATGTACAGAACTATGATATTGTAATCATTTAATTCCTCTATGGGTAAAAAGTAAACGTCTTCACAAACGAGCATAGTTCCCAAATTTAGTCTTTCAAACGTTATTATGATACCATGATAATTAATTTTGAAAAATTCTACTAGGACTTTTTTAACAATTAGCGGACAAAAGTGCATATTTTAATCTTTTTATAGATGGAGGTATCAGAATGAAACCATCAAAAATAATCTCTACAGCTATGAAAATAGAGCAGATTACTAATTTGAATACGATCGTATTGGATCAGAATAGAAATCTTATTTATCATCATGAAACGATTTCTATCCCTGATTTTATGCCTGGTTCAGGTTATAAGGATATTTTTAGTTTATATAAATCAATGGACAAAAATAATCATCTATATACATATGTTAATGAATGGGATTTGCACTATTATGGCTATTCTTTCGGTGTGCAGGATGAATCATATACGATTATTATCGGCCCCTATTTTCTTATTACTCCTAATTTGTATAGCTTGTCCAGGAACTATCATTTAAGCAGCATCCAAAGTGAGACATTGAGGGAGAGAAGTGAAAAAATTCATGTATTACCCGTAGAAAAAGCAAATAGTTTCGCCAGCGTACTCCAACAATTTCAAACAATAATGCTTAATGAAGCAACCCCAACAATTATTCAAGCCAAAAAAATCAATGATAACGATACTCAGAAAATAGATAACTCTACGGAAGACGAAGAATTAGAACTTGTAAAGTTACGTTATCAAATTGAAAAGGATTTTATGCATGCAGTTGAGCAAGGAGATAAAATAACAGCATTAACACTGATTAATTCCAAAAATATGCTATTTTCATTTTCTGAGCGTTTTCCAAATCAACCGATTCGCAGACTTAAAAACCTTGCTATCGTAATGAATACACTGCTGCGTACTGCCGCAAGAAACGGTAATGTACCAGCTATATTGATCCATCGTAAATCTGAGGAATATGCATTTGAAATAGAAAACGCCAGTAAATTAGCAATCCTGAATCCGTTGCAAGACCGAATGATAGAGGATTATTGTGATTTAGTTGCAGCGAATTCACTACGTCACTATTCGAAAATGACGCAAATAGTGATTGAACACCTGCAGAGTTTTTATGATAAGCCAATAGATAAAGATAAACTAGCGGAAACATGTAATACACATCCAAGTCATTTATCCCGGAAATTTAAGCAAGATACGAATCTGACAATTACTGCATACCAGAAAATGTTACGAATAAATAAAGCAAAACATCTATTAAGGACGGAGAACCTATCCATCGAAGAGATTGCTTGGATCACCGGATATGAAGATTCTTCCTACTTTGCAAGAATATTTAAGAAAGAAACAGGCTCCACACCATTACAATACCGAGAAGGGAATATGCTATAAATGGAAGCATGGGGACGGTTCTCTTGCTTCCATTCAAAAATTAACAATGGAATAATAAGGAAAGTAAAGAAAAAGAGCGTAAAACTAAGAAAAGAAGTGTTGGATTCGTTTTCATCTCGATTGTTCCCGTTTTCATGGTCATTGTTATCGATTACATTGACTTTGTAAAAATCTCCCTTATATACCATAATTAAAGTATCAAGAAAAGGGAGGAATAAAACATGAAAAAGATGAAGAAAATACTAAAAGATTCATATGAATTGTATGTAGATGCATATGAAAGAATGAACCGCTAATATATAAGTTAAGCATGAGGAAGAAGAAAAGACTGAATGAAACTGGTTTAGTCTCATGATGTAGTATTTTATAATCAAATCTTTGAACAAGATAATCCGGTGAAAAAGTGAGGATATTAACATGTCAATAAATAAATTATATAAAAGTGATCCAAGAACCGGTTCTTGATGGTGAATGAGAATCGGTTTTATTTTGTCTTTATACAAATGACTCAAACACCTCATTGATAATTCCTCAATCTACACTTCATATTGTCTGAACACCCCGCCAAATATTGACGAAATTCAGGGAATGACAGGCACCGCGAGATTCAGCGTAAATTACTTGATTTTTTTCGTTTAAGGATTATAATTAAATTGTAAACGGTTTCATTATCTTGCATAAAGGGGGGTAAAATAATTATGATTACATTCTTCGTATCTATTATTCTATTAGTAATCGGTTACTTTACGTACGGGAAATTTATAGAGAAAATATTCGAACCGACAGATAAACGACAAACACCGGCACTATCGGTAGCTGATGGGGTAGACTTTGTACCGATGCCAAAACAAAAAAATGCGATGATTCAATTGCTGAATATTGCTGGGACAGGCCCGATTTTCGGACCAATTATGGGGGCATTATTCGGTCCAGTAGCATTTTTATGGATCGTTCTCGGTTCCATCTTTGCAGGGGGAGTACATGATTACTTAACCGGAATGATATCCATTCGAAACAAAGGAGCACATATACCGGAACTAGCAGGGAAGTTTCTTGGAAATTTTTCAAGGCATATTGTGAACGCTTTTTCATTATTGCTATTAGTGCTGGTAGGTACTGTTTTTGTTACGACTCCAGCTTCACTTATTGATATCCTACTTGATGGAAAAGTTGCATTCGGCATTATTTTAGGATCTATTTTCGCTTATTACTTTCTATCTACTATTTTGCCCATTGATAAAATTATCGGTAGGGTTTATCCAATATTTGGGGCTATTCTATTATTCGGAACTGTCGCGATTGGAATATCTTTAGTTTTCTCTGATTATAAAATACCGGAATTAGCATTAGGAAACTTACATCCGGATAATATACCGATTTTCCCAATATTGTTCTTTACGATTACTTGTGGTGCATTATCTGGGTTTCATGCAACACAGTCACCAATCATTTCTAGAACTACACAAAAGGAGTCGCAGGGACGTTATATATTTTACGGTATGATGATTGCAGAAGGAATTATTGCAATGATTTGGGCAGCAGCTGCGATGAGTTTATTCGATGGACAAACATTAAGCGAAGTGATTGCGGCTGGTACAGCATCTGCTGCAGTTAATGAAATCGCGATTACATTACTCGGGGCGGTTGCTGGAACAGTTGCTGTGTTGGGTGTAATTGTACTCCCAATCACTTCTGGAGATACTGCATTTCGTGCGGCACGTTCGATTGTTGCAGATTATCTGAATGTCGGGCAGAAAAATGCCGTTAATCGACTGATGATAGCACTACCGCTATTTGTAGTTTCATTTGGATTGACATTTATAGATTTTAATATCTTGTGGAGATACTTCTCCTGGGCAAACCAAGCAACGGCTGTAATCGCTCTATGGATTGCTACTATGTATCTATTCATCAAAGGAAAGAACTATTTCGTTTCCTTAGTCCCTGCAATCTTTATGACTTACATGGTATTCGTATATATTTTAAATGCACAAATAGGGTTTAATTTAAACCTAAACATTTCTTTTGTAATTGGCTTAGTACTAACCATCCTAATGACATTCGTATTCTTCAGGAAAGCAATAAGAAACAAAGAAGATCAAATAGAAGTGGACATGAAAGCAGCATAGGAAAAAATAAAAGCCTTTCTTTTCTCTCATTATAATGAGGATGAAAAGAAAGGCTTTTTTTATTCGAAAAAACACCGTTAGCGGTCCTATAACTCTTGCGGTGTTGCTCGCTTCATGAAGAAGGCCAGCACCAGTGCCGCGACAATGATAATTGAGGAAATAAGGAAGGCATCGTTGATTCCACCAAGCATTGCTTCCATTGCGATTTGCTGTTCTACTTCTACTGTCGGTTGTCCGATTACCTGTGCCGAAAATTTGCTGACATAATTATTTTCACGAATCGACATAATCGTAATAATCACTGCTGTTCCAATAGCACCGGAAACCTGGTTTAACGTATTATTCATCGCAGTTCCATGTGGATAGTATTCAACTGGCAATTGATTTAAACCATTTGTTTGAACTGGCATCATAACCATAGACAACCCAAACATACGGACAGCATGGATAAACATTAAGTAATAATAATCTGTTTCAAATGTTAAATTGCTTAAGAAATAAGTGGTAACCATCATAATGGACAACCCGCTAATAGCTAATATTTTCCCGCCATGTCTGTCAAATAGTTTACCGGTAATCGGTGACATGATGGCATTGACAATGGCACCTGGAAGCAACAATAATCCAGCCTCCATAGGTGATACTCCAAGAATTGTCTGCAAATAAATAGGTAACAGCATAAAACCAGAGAACATTGCCATATTTAAAACCATCATTAGAATCGTTGCTAAAGAGAACATCGGATAGCGGAACACATTGAAATTAAGCATTGGCTGCGTTAAATTCGATTGACGCAGGATAAACCAAACCAGTGAACAAATCCCAGCCACCAATGGCAAATAAACCTGAGGACTGCTCCAACCAATCGATCCAGCCGAGCTAAATCCGTACAGCAATCCACCAAAACCGATACTGGATAATACTACAGAAAAACCATCTAAATGGATAATTACTTTTTCCTTCTTATCTTTTAATAGGAAGAAACCGAGCAATAAAATTAGAATGGCAATTGGTGTAATAAAATGAAACAGCATTCTCCAATCATAATGCTCGATAATCCAGCCTGATAATGTCGGACCAATGGCAGGTGCGAACATTAATATGAGTCCTAACACACCCATTGCCGTCCCTCTTTTTCTAACTGGAAAAGCGATTAGAATGACGTTCATTAATAATGGCATCATAATCGCAGAACCAGACGCCTGAACCATTCGTCCGGCGAGTAAAACTGGAAATGTTGTGGCAAACCCGGCAAGGATGGTTCCCATCAGGAATAATCCAATCGCTGCCAAAAATAAATGACGTACGGAATATTTTTGAATTAAAAAGGCTGACGTCGGAATTAAGATTCCATTTACTAGCATATAGCCTGTACTCAACCACTGAACTGTAGCTGTATCAACATTTAAATCTGCCATAATTGTGGGCAATGCAACATTTAATAATGTATTATTTAAAAAAGAAATAAAGGCGCCAATCAAAAGAATAGCGAGAATACCATACGGTGGACGATTTGTGCTTTCGATGGAATGACCCATTCTGCTTACCTCCTGCACCAATTAAAATATTTTCAATTAGCATAAGATATATCATATACCTCCATTTCAGAGAGTGCAATATTAATAGATGGAAACTTTTAGTAATTATTTTACAAACTAGGTATTCGGTAAATATCCTTCTTAAACTCTCTCTAACCGGAATAATGGTAGTGGTTCCATTAACATGCTAAACTAACAGTATTCCATCTAAGAGGTGATATCCGTGAAACCATTGTCGGTACAATGACACCAGAACGATTGACGAATATTGCCAAGGCAACGGATGTGGAACTGACAAGGGAAGAATGGAATGGTACGATATATATCGTGCAGCAGGAAATAAAGTGTTGTAATGACGCGCTCCGTTAAGTCGGTCACATGGATGTACCAATCGGTTAAAGAATGTGCAGAAGCAGGAGTCTCCGATTTTATATAAATAGTGAGAGAAGCAATAAAAGTTAACAATAAATAGGTATCAAATGAAAATATGAAGGAGTGATTAGCATGTATCGAACAGTAGATGACTTTTTAGAAGATTGGTCGCGTTCTGCAAATGGCACCAATCAGGTTTTGGAATCACTGACAGATGATAAATTGGATCAAGCTATTGCTGAGGATCATAGCACACTTGGTTGGCTAGGATGGCATATTGCGATGAGCACGGCGTTTTTTGCTGATATGGTAGGTTTGCAAGTTCAAGTACCAAAAGATAGTACCGTTCCTAATAAGGCTGCAGATATTGTACATGCCTATAAGGAGATTTCCGGAAGTCTTGTTCAAGAAGTAAAGCAGAATCTAACAGATGAAAAAATGATGGAAAAAGTAGATAAATTTGGTCAGCCAACACCAAGAGGAGCAATTTTAAGAGACGTTATCGACCATCAAACACATCATCGTGGGCAAATGACCGTTCTTCTGCGCCAGGCAGGCTTGGATGTTCCGGGAGTAATGGGACCAACGAAAGAACAAAGCAACAACTAATCAAAAAGTAACCGCCCGAATCAATGGGCATATCTGATGTTATTCACTAAAAGGTGCATTCCTGTAATTAGGAAAGCACCTTTCTATTTTCAGGAGGAAGCATGCTTCCATTCTATATAAATAGATGTTAATTTAAATTATAATGGCAGAAAATATATGAATAAGAGTAGAGGGAATGTGTTATGAGTGAGAAGTTACTAATAGATGCGGATAGATGTTATCTGCTGGCTGAACAGAAGGCAGCAGATTATTTTAAATTACTTTCTATCGAATTGAAAGGAAAGAGCTATGCCAAGAACCTGACAAGGGATATTCAAAAATGGAAACATCATCATATACATCAACCTTCTTTATTTTCCTTTTTATCTCGGCGAAGAGGAAAAGTGGATGCACTAGGATACCGTCCTTATATCCAATGGTTGAATTCTAGCGGGAAACTGGATAATTATTTGGATCGGAGCATTTCCTATATTTTCATGAGGGATCTAGGTAAAGCGTTGGACGATCCGAATACGCAAAATAGAATAGAGCAAGTCGTTGCAAGTTTAAAAAGCCACCTGACACAATCCACTGCTAACCAAGGTGACATGAATGAAACATTTAGCATGGCTGGCTTGTATCGGATTGCTCAGAAGGAAGGCATAGAGTCCGCGATGATCTGGGTGATGGATAAATTAAAAATAGTAGCTGCTCATATTCCAATAGGGATGGATGCGGATGAAGCTCAGCGAAAACTGATCAAAATTATTGCGGGTGTACTGATGCACGAGCTAGAAGAACTGAGCGATGAACAAAGCCTTGAGGTACGCTCTAAACAACTGGATAAGGCAATAAGGCTTGGCTATTCCTATGGATTGACATATCCCTTCATCGATGATCTTCTCGATTCAGGAGTCTTGTCCGTTGAAGAGAAGGAACGTTATTCCAATTTAATTCGTACTGCACTTACCACTGGAAATGTTCCTGAATTGGAAGGTTGGACCGGTGATAATGCGGAATTAATTCACTACATTCACGGAGAATTAAAGAGTGCCTTTATGTATATCAAGACGCATCAACTACCGGAAACACTACAATCATTTTTTGAGCAATCTTATATATTTTTCCATTCCCAGGAAAAGGACCGTGTTAAAGATTTATCAAATGCCAACTATACCAATGAAGAACTGTATATACCGATCATTTTAAAATCAGCTGCGTCCAGGTTGATCGTCCGTACGGTAATCCGTGCTCCTGAAGATAATGAATTTGAGGATCTGACCTTTTATTATGGTATCTATAACCAACTTGCAGATGATTTTGCAGATATGTTCGATGACATGAAGGCTGGGGCAGTTACCCCATATACTTATTATTTGACCTACCGGAAGAATCGTAAGGACCTGATTAACCCTTATGAATTGTATTGGACGGTCATCTCCCATTTGATTCACGAAGTTTATCGCTCTGATACGAAGACCTGTGAGGTGATCTTAAATCGTGCAATTAATGGCCTGAAGCGTTTTAAAGAGAAACAAGGAACCAACAAATATAATGAAGTGATGGACAAATTTGCCTCTTTTAATCCGAATTTTAATCGTTTGATTCAACAGATGGTTCGGAAAGCGGACGATGTGGATTTCTTCGATAAACTACTGCGTGATCATATCATTTCTAATTTAAAAAATAACCGGAAAGAACAAGAGGAATTTTTGGGTACTGTCGAATCGGTATACCATCAGATTAACAGCGTCTTACCTATTTATAATAGCAACCATGATACTTCGATAAAAGTCCCACTTAATGATGCTGCAAACTATAGTTTAGAAGGTGATGGAAAGCGGATCCGGCCAATTATGGCTTGGTTCATGAGCGTTCATGTATATGGATTGGACAAAACCAAGATTATACCATTGTTAAAATCATTGGAATATATGCATACAGCTTCCTTAATATTTGATGATCTGCCATCCCAGGATAATGCATCGATGCGCAGGGGCCGTCCAACTTTACACGAGGTCTATAATAGTGCCACTGCAGAATTGACCGGTCTCTTTCTGACCCAAAAAGCGTATGAAGAACAAGCTTCCCTTACATCATTCGATGCAAAAAGGGTGCTTCAGTTGATTCACTATTCTGCTCAGGCTGCAGCAGATATGTGTATGGGACAGACGATGGATTTGGATTCTAAGGGGAAGCAATTGACACTGGACCAACTAAATACAATGTGCTTTTATAAAACTGGATTGGCATTTGAAGCATCTCTCATGATGCCAGCAATCATCGCTGGTGCGGAGAAATCAGAAATGGAAGCTTTAAAAAAATTAGCCTATCATATGGGTATTGCTTTTCAGATAAAGGATGATTTATTGGACGTGGAGGGAGATCTCGAATCACTCGGAAAGATCCCCTTGAAAGATTTGGAAAACAACCGTGCAACATTTGTGTCCATACTTGGTGTTGAAGGTGCAAGAATTGAAATGTGGGAGCATTATTGCTTTGGGATGGAAGTATTGCAAGAGATGCCAACATCTATTTCTTTTTTAAAACATTTTATGAATTATATAGTGAACCGGGATAATTAAGGATTTGTATAGGTTGTTTAAATGAGGCAAAGTATTGCACAGCATCTGTAGTTGTGCAATTCAAGCTAGAAGTCGTGCGAAGGGTGAAAAAAGTTACGCGAACAAGGTGTGAAGTTATCCATCAGGTTCAGAATTGGCGCGATATTGCAAGTAGGTTTGCAACCTGTGACAGAAGTTTTATAACGAAATACAAATAATCAATTTATATTTTTTACTTTTCAAAGCATAATAAACTCGAGGTGAAAAAATGTATAGACTATTGTCACATAATGATTTAGATGGAGTTGGCTGCGGGATTTTGGCGAAGCTTGCTTTCGGTAAAGATGTGCATGTTCGGTATAACTCGATTGCAAGTTTAAATCGAGAAGTAGGGTTCTTCCTGGAAAACGGAAAAAAGGATACATTTCTATTTGTTACAGATTTGTCTGTAAATGAAGATAATGAACAAAAACTTGAAGCATTTTATCAAGCTGGAGGGAGAGTTCAATTACTGGATCATCATAAAACCGCACTGCATTTTAATGAATATGAGTGGGGCCATGTGGTGGTGGAAGATAGCCAAGGGAAATTAACTTCTGCTACATCCTTATTTTATGAATATCTTGTGGACCATCAATTTCTGGAGCGGGCAAATATATTAACAGAATTTGTAGAACTCGTCAGACAGTATGATACATGGGAATGGGAGAAGAACGATAATCAAACTGCCAGACAACTGAATGCACTCTTTTTTCTTATTTCCATAGATGAGTTTGAAGATCTTATGCTCGAACGATTACAAACAGGTGATGATTTCTACTTTGATGACTTTGAAAAGAAAATTCTCGGCATGGAGGATCATAAAATTGAACGCTATATCCGCCGGAAAAAGCGGCAAGTCGCCCAGAAGAAAATTGGTGACCATTATGCTGGAATCGTCCATGCGGAATCGTATCACTCGGAGCTCGGAAATGAACTTGGCAAAGAATACCCGCATCTTGATTACATTGTTATATTAAATATGGGTGGAAAACGAGCAGGATTCCGAACCATCCATGATCATGTAGATGTGTCGGAAGTTGCAGGCCGGTTCGATGGAGGTGGACATGCCAAAGCATCTGGCTGTACACTAACTGATGAAGCATATAAATTGTTTGTGGCAGATACCTTTCAATTGGAAACATTACGAGAAGATGCGAAGCGAAATCGCTACAATACGAAAGGTTCATTGTTTGGTTCGATGTATACGAATCGAGCGGAAGTCACTTTTCTAATTTACCCGGATGACAATGGAAATTGGGTAATTGAACGAAATCGAACCAAAATAGATCAAACCTTCACAAGCTTTGAAGAGGCGGAAAAATTTTTAAAACGAAATGATGAAGCATGGCTTGCTAAAGATGAATTGTTTGTTAGTTATTTGATGGAAAAGTTAGGTAGAATAGACGAAAAATAATGCGTAAAAAGACTTCCATTTATCTGGAAGTCTTTTTATTTGATCTAGAAAATATAAATTTCTCTAACAATCTAAGTACAACGAAGGACTTTCCAATCTTTATATGAAATAGTTGTAACATCTCTCAGTAAATTCCGTCTATAAATAATAATAGAAACACAATAAAAAAGGATAAAACTAAAAGGTGGGGTCCAGGTGAAAAAATGTTTGTTGATGGTGGTCGTTCTTTGTATAAGTATTTTTGCAGCAGCATGCAGCAATGATTCGGAAAAGAGTAAAACAATCAGTAATCAAGCAGATTTAAATACATTGGAAAGTACGGAAGGGGAGATTAATGATTCAGTTAGCAGTAGGAATGAAAATGCAGTCGTTCAAGAAGCTAGTGAATTACAGGAAGAGGACTCATCAGCAGCAGAAGTAGAAGCGGAATATACCGAGTCAGATCGAAAGATAATTTATACGGCCAATCTTTTTATTGAAGTTAAAGATTATCAACAAACGATCAATACGATTCAGTCACAGGTTGCAAATCGCGGCGGGTATATCGTCGACTCCAATATGACAGGGGATACAGAAAATAATACGACTAATGGACATGTAACAGTAAGAATTCCACAGGAGCAGTTTCGGGAATTTATTCAGATCATGGAAGAAGGAAGCAGTAAAGTTCTGGAAAGTTCTATTTCAGGTCAGGACGTAACGGAAGAGTTTATTGATCTCGATTCACGATTGAAATCAAAGCGTGTTGTGGAAGAACGGCTGCTTGCTTTTATGGAACAAGCGGAAAAAACGGAAGACTTATTGACGATATCCGCTGATTTGGCAGATGTTCAAGGGGAAATCGACGAAATTACAGGGCGTATAAAATATCTAGAAAATAAAACCGACTTGGCAACGGTTACGATTTCGATTCAGGAAAACAATGTAACGATTTCAGGAATGAATGACGGAGATTTAAATACATGGGAAAAAACGAAACAACAGTTTTTGAAGAGTATCAACTTTCTAATCGCTGCATTCTCTGGCATTTTTGTATTTATCATAGGCAATTTTCCTGTATTTATTGTACTCGGAGTAATTGCATTGATTATATTTATTGTTTATAGGAGAACAAAGAAGAAGTGATAATGATATTTATGGACGGAGTTTTTTGGAAAGATTCGTACTACAGTTATCGTCTCGCCAAAAAGATCCGAGACTACGTCTGCTCGTCCCAATCATGTTGATGTGACAAAATCTATAAACTGCGAAGTAACTGCTGGTTGATTTCTACCAATATGTAGGAACTTCGGCGACCGCTCTGGGAAATATAATGCGCGCACCTTAGGGCGGATGGAGTCTACGTATATTTCCCAGAGCTGGTTAGAAGGTTGCTGACAATTACTAAACCTGCAATAGAAAAAATAGCATCATACAGCTTCACCAGCCCGGAGTGATCACGGACGGCAGCAAAAGTACATTTCTTTGGTTAACAGCCAGCAGGTACGTTGCGTCATACTCTCTTATGAACAAGTCTTTTGAATTTCATTGGCAACGGCTACCGTTAAGTCGGTGGCTGTTTTTGGAATCACAGATTTCAGCACTGGATTAATGGCACGGCCACGCAGACCACCAGCTTTTATGTCGAGGTTTCCAGTGACCTTTGTGCTCGATTCAGTAATTTTTTCCGCCTCGAAATAACCCGTACCTGCGAATTTTTCATTTATTCCTTTTAAGTTAAAAGGAACTTTCGTTGGTTCCTGCCATTCTGTGATATCCACTTCCATATGAAGTGTTCGTTTTATGATTCCAATATCACTAACGAATTTCCAGGTTGATTGATTTTCATTGATAATTGTATGTTCTATATACCCGGGTACTAATGGTGCCCAGTTATTAATATCCTTTACAAACGCCCAAACCCCTTCAATCGGACAATCTACACGAACGGAATGACTACCACCTGGCATTGTATTACCTCCTATCAACATCATATTACTATATTACCGAAATCCAGTACACCCAAACAAGTTGCATGGGGACGGTTCTTTGCATTCGATTTTAAATATTAAATAAAGAAAATTTCATCAAGCATACATGAGACGAGGTAAATCGGAAAAAATAGCTTTGATAGCAATCCGGTTTGGAGGTGGATGAGATATGGTAGATAAAAGGGAAACAGGCAAAGCAAAGGAACTGAAGCAAAATATAAATAAAAGAAATAAGCATCATACAGCAGAAACGATTCAGTCAGAAAAAATGCGCTTTAAAAATGCAGATAAAATTTACGAATAATAAGTCGTCACTAAAACAGCACTCTTTAATCGAGTACTGTTTTAGTGACGGCGAAAGAAAAGGGGGGAGGTAGAGACTAAATCAAAAGTTACTTTCCCGTTCCTCAATTCTCCTTGGTCAACTACATTAGTGAATATGGGATTTTTCATTCGTCATCTTTACAAATTTATTTTCATATAACCGTTTTTTTTTTAGATTATCAGTGCTAGAGAAAAATGCAATCACATCTGCAAGAGCATTTTCCAACAACTCTTGGTCATTTGTTTTTTCCAGCTGTACAATAGCCTTTTCATAATAAGGGATTGCCTTATTAAGTTGGGATTGGTCAAAATAATTATATGCCATCTCAATATACGCCTCAGCATGTACCAGCTTGTTAGCAAGTGGGGAACCCTTAAACATCGGTATTGCTTCATTCAAATAAGTATAGGATTTCTCATATGTTTTTTCCAAGTAATCTATTGCTTCATATGTCTCATTTATCATAGAATGAAGTGCACCAAGTTTGTAATGCAGAAAGAGAATCATATATCTGTCTTGCTTTTCATCTTCCTTGAAGTATGTTAGGCCAAGTTTGTAATATTTTATTGCCCGAACGAACTTTTCTAATTCCCTTCAGCTTCCCCCAGTACTAAATAAGCATGGGCTGCTTTTTGCTGATCGTAAGCCTTCACATTTTCTATTTGTTTCACGGCATCAGACATGATCCTTCGAGCAAGCTTATAGTCACACATGAATGCTAGATCACCATATAAAATTAAGTCATCAATCGATTTTCCATTTGTTTCATGTTTTTCTCGGAATGCCTTTGTTTTCGATAAAACATTTGGAAAGTGACCGCGCTTAAGTTCCTCAACAATTACCTCCAAATCGTCTTTGTTCGTCTCATTTATAAATTTTTTATATTTTCATCTAAATTAAAAATATCCATTTGCGCCATACGTTTGCTCCAATCTTTTTCATTTAGTCTAAGTGTAACAGTTGATTGGCAATTATTGAAACAATTTGATAAGTAAAAAGGGAACGTTTGTAGTGCACACCGCAAGTTAGTAATACCCCAACTTTTAAGGTGTACTATAGTTCAACTTCCCATTTAATTCGTATATTTCTAGTGAAGAATAATAAAATCTAATCTGATAACAAAATGAAAACCATATTACCGATAATCGGTGTCTGATCTATAATTGAAGTGACGCCCCGATAGCTGTAGGTGCTTGTCACAAAAATGGTCGATATTCTCTTTTAAAGAATATCGACCATTTTCTTATAAACTATTCTAAATTCGCATGTCTTCCATACATTGTTTCGGAATTAAGCTTTTTTATCTCCATAAACCGTAAAATAACTGAGTCATAAAACAATAGAAGAGATTGTTCAAATAAAGATCCCATTGGTTGTATTGATTTATTGCTAGTACCTTCCGATTTTGCCTGGGCTGGAATTTCAATTTTGATATCTGCTAACATACCAATAGCAGAATTAGGATTTGTGGTCACAACTGCAATCGTTGCACCAATGTTTTTTGCCTTCTCTGTCATGGCGACAAGGCTTTTGGTTTCTCCAGATCCTGAGCCAACGATAAAAATATCGTCCGCTTCCAGATTGGGTGTTACCGTTTCTCCAACAACATACGGATCAAGCCCTACATGCATCATACGCATTACGAATGCTTTAGCCATGAAACCAGAGCGGCCACTTCCTGCAACGAACACCTTATTTGCATTCAAAATGCCTTCTACAAGTTTTTCCGCTTCGTGATCATTAATGCGTTCAACTGTATTTGTAAGCTCAGTAAGAATCTCTTTTGTAAAGCCGGTCGTTTGCATATTATGCTGTCACGCCTACTTTTATTAGCTGTTGTATTTGTGCAGCCGCTTCTTTTTTATCATCTTTGCTCGTAATACCTCCACCAACAATGATTAGATCGGGTTGTACTTTAATCACTTCAGGTAGGGTCTCAAGCTTAATTCCACCAGCAATTGCTGTCTTCGCATTTTTTACAACACTTTTTAAAGTACGTAAATCTTCTAAAGAATCTTTGCCCTCAGCTTGTAAATCATAGCCTGTATGTACACAGATGTAATCAGCGCCTAATTCATCAAGCTCTATTGCGCGAGTTTTAATGTCTTTTACAGCAATCATATCTACCAGGATTTGTTTTCCTAGTTTCTTCGCTTCTTCAACAGCGCCCTTGATCGATGCATCTTCTGCTTGACCAAGAATGGTAACAATGTCAGCGCCTGCATTAGATGCATTAGCCACTTCATAACCCGCAGCGTCCATAATCTTAATGTCTGCTAGAACTTCTAACTTAGGGAATGCAGATTTAATTGCCTCCACTGCTTTATGTCCTTCTATATTGATTATTGGAGTTCCTATTTCAACTATATCAATATATTGTTCTACTTCTTTAACCAATTCAATGGCTTCCGGAATGTTGACAAGATCTAAAGCTAACTGTAATTTCATGTGTCATTTCCCCTTTATCTTTAATTTTGTAACAAACCAAGTATAAATCTTTAACAAAGATCTGAGAAGTACGCACTTTGAAATCATATAGTGCCTAAAAGTATACTGTAATTAATATAAAAAATTTAAAAAAGCAATGAGAAAGTAGTATTCTCATTGCTTTATGCTGCTATTTAGTTACCGTTTCATTTATGCTTATTGAATTAGGTACGGCTTCATCTAAAAATTTTTTATATGATATTCCCCATTTTGTCATTTGTTCTAGTACGGGTCGGAGCGATTTACCTTGAGTTGTTAATGAGTATTCTACTTTTGGCGGCACAACAGGATAGACTTCTCTATGAACAAGGAAATCTGACTCTAATTCGCGAAGCTGTGTGATAAGCATTCGTTGCGTAATTCCTGGAATAAGTCGTTTTAGTTCATTAAATCGTTTCGTTCCTTCGTTACCTAAGTTCCATAGAATTAGCATTTTCCATTTGCCACCAATTACAGAAAGTGTAAGTTCTTTTTCGCAATTAAATTCTCTTACATGATCCTGATCCATTTACATTACTCCCTCTTTATCCAATACATAATAACAGTATACTTTTTCATACTACTTATGTAAAATATACTGGTTTGCATAATAGATAGTGATTAGAACATTTCTTAGTTCCCTTCGTGGTATATTTCCAGTTAATTATGATAAAATATAATCAGAATTTTCATTTAATTGCGGAAGGGGAATAAGAATGAATGAACAAGTGCTGAAAGAAGCGGAGGAATTTTACTTTGCTGGAAACAATATAGGCCTGTTAGTCATTCATGGATTTACAGGTTCGGCACAAAGCATGAGGTTACTTGGAGAAAAAATTGCAGAAGAGGGCTATACGGTATATGGATCACGATTCACAGGACATGGAACTACGCCAGAGGATATGGAAGAAGCGAACTATCAAGATTGGATCAAAGGTGTAGAAGATGGCTTCAAAAAATTAAAAGAAACATGTGCCACAGTTTTTGTGTGCGGTTTATCAATGGGTGGTACACTAACACTATATTTAGCGGAAAATCATCCGGATATAAAAGGAATCATGCCCATTAATGCTGCAATAAATATGCCTGAAATGATCAAAAACTATGAAATCCCGTCCAATGGGGAAGCTAGGTTTGTAGATGGGATTAGGTCCGATATTAAAAAAGAGGGTGTTATAGAACTAGCATATGCGAAGACCCCTGTAAAATCAATGTTAGATATCATTACCCTTACTGAAAATGTACGGAGAAATTTAGAGAAAATAACAGCTTCAGCTCTAATCATTAAATCACGGGAAGATCATGTTGTTCCACCAGACAATTCTGATGAAATAGTTAAACGTACTAAATCAGAAGATGAGAAGCTATTAGAGTTAGAAACAGTTACCATGTAGCGCCACTGGATAATTATAAAGAAGTCATTGCAAAAGAATGTATAGCATTTATCCGTTCAAGGGTAGAGGTGGAAAGTGCTCTAAAGCAGACATCTTAAAGAAGCGAAAAAAATGAACTAGAAAGAATGATTGGAGTTAAAAAATGGTCGATTTTATGGTGACAAATCAATGGGAAGTCTTTATTACTTTCGAAATTATATCTTTTGTATCTCTTCTATTATTCGGTGTGGTTCGTTATATCTTAAACCGTAAGAGCGCTAGTATTCTGTTTCTTCTATTGTTCGTCTTTTTACTCATTTTCGAAGCAATCCTTGCGTTGCTCATATATCGGGAAACAGGGGAGATCTCTACATTTCAAATTGTCATTACTGTCTTTGTGGTCTATGCATGTACGTTTGGGATTTTTGATTTTATGAAGCTAGATCGCTGGATGCGAGGAAAAATTGGAAAATGGCGTGGTGTAGAATTACTTACGAGTAAAGATAGGACACTAATGGCCAAGCAGAAAGATCCGAAATATGTTGCTAGAAAGAACCACAACTCAGCCATAATCCACCTGATTATCTTTGCTCTATTTCAAGTAGCATTTTGGTTCCATGGTACGGGTGGAGATATTGCATTAATGCTAGATTATTTGAAAGATTTATCATGGATTGGAACAGAGAACTATATGGAAACACCATATGCGAATGAAACCATTTTTGGCATTGCAATGGTTTGGGGAATTGTATTTATTGTAGATTTCCTCTATTCTTTGTCATATACATTTTTCCCGTCAAAGTCTTAGGAAGAAACTAAAGGGAGGGAATCTTTTCCACAATCTCTTTTATAGTGAACATTTTTTATAATAAATCTAAATATTTACAATATACAAACTAAACTGAATAATGTATAATGACATTATCATTAATTTACTTGGAGACGACTTATTAAAAGCAGCATTTGTTTGCAAAACCATCAATGCTGCAGAAGTTGGTGATAATCAGAAATTCAAAATCATGATGTGTTGATTAGACATGTACTTGAAGGCTTTAGATGATTGGGTATTAATTTTAACAAGTAATTCCATTTGAAACATTAGCAAAAAAACGAAAATAGTTTTCAGTTTTTGAAAGGGAGATGCCCAGTGAAAACAGTAAAAAAAGGTTTTTTTAAGTTTATCGTAGCTAATGTGGCGGTAATTTTAACTATTGTACTCTTGCCGGCTTTTCTTGTTTCAGAGAATGTAGCTTTTTATGGGGGAATCATGGATTACTTGTTTGGCAATGAAAGTTGATTATCATCAAAATCGTAAGAAGGACAAAGGGGGAGGGATAAAATCTATCCCTTTGTTCCGCTTTAATCTATTTTGCTCCCGTATTTCTTTTCTTAAGACCTTCGACGTACGCCTTAGTGAATTATGGAGTGTTGCCCGTTCTTGCTACTCCTCATCTGCTTCGACTTAACTATGGCCTCGTTATACAATTCACTAGAAAACTCTCCTTGGTCCACAATTTACAACAATCTAAAAATCAGAAAACGAAACTTTCGCCCCCAGACATGTCCCAATGTCTTACAAAATATTATTCTAATATGGGTTGTTTTTTTTAACCAAGTATAATAAAATAACTTACAACAATAAAACCAACTAAACTAATTGGTTTTATAATAAATCTTGTAAAGGGGGAAATGATTTGAGTGATACACCGCTCATCCAGATAAACAATCTGGATAAGAGTTATACGAATAATAACAAGACGGTACAGGTATTAAATAATATCAACTTTGATATAAAAAAAGGCGAGACAATCGCTATTTTAGGTCAGAGTGGTTGTGGAAAAAGTACCCTGCTCAATATAATTGGTGGGTTTATTACAGCAAATTATGGCAACGTCTATTTTGATGGGGAAGAAGTTATTCGTCCAGGCAGGAAAAGTGTCATGTTGTTCCAAAATTATGGTCTCTTACCATGGCGTTCTGTCATGAAGAATGTAGAGTTGGGATTAGAAGGTATAAATCTGACATCAAAGCAACGACGGGAACGGGCATTACGTTATTTAAATATGGTTGGATTAGAAGATAAAACCGATCTCTTTCCAAGACAACTATCGGGAGGGATGCAGCAGCGTGTTGCGATTGCTCGTGCACTTGCGATTGAACCGAAATTGCTTTTGATGGATGAGCCGTTTGGTGCATTGGATACATTTAATCGCTACAACCTGCAAGATGAGTTATTGAAAATCCAAGAAAAAGCTGAAACAACGATTGTACTGGTAACCCATGATATTGATGAGGCTATTTATTTATCTGATCGTGTAATGGTGATGAGTAAAGAGCCAGGGGAAATTCAACGAGCGGTAAAAATTGAAATAGGTAAACCTAGAGATCGCAGTGGAGATGACTTTCAATATTATCGAAAACTCATTTTAAATGAATTCCATTTGAGCGGAACTAAACCACCAATTGAATACAATATTTGACCTGAAGATTATCCATTCGGAAGGGGGACACAGATATGAAGGCGAAGTTCTTACTGCTAGTTTCATTATTAGTGATGGTGATACTAAGTGCATGTGGACAAAGTTCAAATGTCAGTAGCGAAGGGAAACCAACAATTAAAATAGGGTATTTACCTATCACCCATGCTATACCGTTATACATACAAAAGGAAATGAATGAAGAGAAGGAAGCAAGTTTTCATCTGGAACTTGTCAAATTCTCTTCATGGCCTGATTTAATGGATGCTTTAAATACAGGACGAATTGATGGCGCATCGACTTTAATGCCGGTTGCACTCAAAGCAAATGAAATGGGAATCGACTTAAAGGCTGTTGCTCTCGGACATAGAGATGGGAATGCACTTGTAGCCTCCAAAGACATTAATGATGTAAACGATTTAAAAGGAAAAACCTTTGCTATTCCTCATAAACTTTCGACTCATAATATATTACTCTATGAGATGTTGAAACAAGAGGGACTAGAATACGAGGACATAAACGTAGTTGAAATGACACCAGCAGAAATGCCTGGGGCGCTTTCTCGGGGGCAAGTTTCTGGATATGTTGTTGCAGAACCAATGGGGGCTCAGTCAGTGGTGCTCGGTAATGCCAACGTACTGTTTCAATCAGAAGAACTTTGGCAAGACGCGATAGATTGTGCATTGGTATTTCATGGTGATTTTCTCAAGGATCATCAAGAAGCAGCACAAGAGTTTATGAATGGTTATGTAAAAGCAGCTAAACAGGCAGAAACAAAGAGTGAACATGTGCAAGATATTTCCTCCGAGTACATGAAAGTAGACGCTGAGGTGATGGATTTATCTTTGAAATGGATTTCTTATGATCATTTAAAAATAAACAAAGATGCCTATGAAACATTAAGTGCAAACCTTATTGAAATGGGATTATCAGAGAATCCACCTGCATATGAAGAATTTGTCAATAATACATTAATTAACGAAGTGAAGTGATCCTATGAAAGTCTTGAAGAAAACAATGAATATATTTATCGGAATCATAATCGTCTTAAGTCTTTGGCAGTTTGCCATCTTAGTGACAGATATTGAGGAGGCTCTTTTCCCACCTCCAATCAATGTTGCCAAAGCAATCGTTTCACTAATTACAGATGGTACTTTATTCATCCATTTAAATGTCAGTCTAATGAGATTCTTAATTGGTTATCTATCTGCAGCAATTTCAGCTGTGATTCTTGGCCTGATCTTAGGGCGTTTGCAAAGGTTATGGGATATTCTTGATCCAATTGTACAGGTGTTAAGACCAGTATCGCCAATTGCATGGTCCCCATTCATTGTGCTTTGGTTTGGAATTGGGAATGCACCAGCAATAGTTATTATTTTTATCGCTGCGTTTTTCCCTATCCTGCTAACAACTGTAGCGGGTGTTAAAAAAGTTGATACTACCTACTTAAAGTTGGCGCAAAACTTAGAAATCAAACAACCACATTTGATGACAAAAATTATTTTTCCTGCCGCATTTCCGGCCATTGCTAGTGGTCTGCATATTGGAATTGGTACAGCATGGATATTCCTTGTATCAGGTGAAATGATTGGTTCACAGTCGGGGTTAGGATATTTGATTATTGACTCCAGGAATTTATTGCGTTTGGATCTAGTTGTAGCGGGAATTATTTTTATCGGAATTTGTGGGCTATTGCTTGATAAGGGAATACGTTTATTGGAGCGATGGATTGAAAAGCAGTGGGGAGTATCACCAAATGATTGATGGACCTTTTCGGCTTTTAGGTGTAGCGGAGTTGAGATAAACTGAGAACTAAGGTAAGTAGCTTCGGCGACCGCTCTGGTTCGGTAGGACTAGTTGTGTAAGCCCGAATATTCTAGAAAAAGAACAAAAAAAAGACTGAGAAATATTCTCTCAGTCTTTTTCCGCTGCAAATACATGTGCCAAAACCGTGAAGCTTTATAGTTACTTACTTATGTATGCATTTCCGACCAGTCAGCTTTGCTTTTTCTAACTATCCACATCTACTACGGATAAGTCGTTCACATTTTCATTGCAATGGGAACAGTGGTAGGTAATATCCACTTCATGATTACATGTTTGGTGAATCAGTTTTTTATGACATTTTTCTAAATGTTCGGTCCCCCAGATAATAATGGCGTTGAAAACATTTTCCAAGTCTTTGCCACTCTTTGTTAATGTGTATTGATAACGTGGTGGATGACTTGAATATAAGGTCGATGTAATCAAACCGCTATCTTCTAAATGCTTCAATCGATCAGACAACAGATTAGAAGAAATCCCATCTAGAGATTTTTTTATATTATTGAATGTCGTATTTTCTAATAAAATCTCATGGATGATAAGCAATGTCCAGCGATCTCCAATGATATTTAAAGATTGTGCGATATTGCAAGGTAACTCATAGGTTGCCTTCATTCCAATTCTCCCTTCAACTTATCTCAATTTTTATGTAATTTGATAATAACATAAATAATTTTATTGGGAAGGGTTGATTTTTTGAACTTAGTATAATAAACTAACTTAAACAGATAAAGTTGATTATTTTAGTAGGATTAGTAAACTTAACTTATCTAAATTATTCAAAAGGAGAGGAATTAACATGTCACTTTATTTAGTAGAAACAGAATTGAATGGGGAAATTAACAACAAAGAGGATTTCAAGAAAAAGATTTCTGAGATTCAAGGAAATTTACAAAATGTAAACTTGATCGAGGTACAGGTTTCGAAAGACTTCTCAAACGTATTTTTCATTTTCGAAGCTGAAGAAAGTCAAGGCCTTCAAGAAAAGTTAAGTGAATCAGGTGTTACTACCCAATTAATTAAAGAAGTAAGACTGGTTGGGAAAGAATTGGATGAAGTGAAAAAACAAGCAGACAATGTAAATTATCTTGTGCAATGGAATATTCCAGAAGATATTACGATGGATAAATATTTGGCTCGTAAGAAAAAGAATTCTGTACATTATGCAGAGGTTCCAGAAGTTTCTTTCTCAAGAACCTATGTATGTGAAGATATGACGAAATGCCTATGTTTCTATGATGCACCAGATGAGGACGCAGTGAAACGAGCAAGAGAAGCAGTGGATACGCCAATCGATTCTATTACGGAAATTAATGCTGACTGATTTCCACAAACTCTGAAAATCCCATGTGAAACTGGGGATTTTCAGAGAATTATATTTACTTGGCAGTTAAGAAAGTATAAATACTTTTACTGCATAAGTGTGGGCTTTGGTTGTCTCTTAAAAGCTTGGTGACAGCCAAGTTTTCTAAATATGGACTACGATTTATAAAAGTATGAGAGATATAGATAAAGGAGGATGTCGATCAAATGGAAGTAGCAGTGGAAGAAACCGAGACTAATAAGCTTATAAATCCAATTATCAAAGGAAAATTGAAACCGTATGTCAGAAAAATTGATACAGAAGCCTATTATGCCGAAGAATTCTTGAAGGACCTTGGGAAATCTGGACTTCTTGAATCAAATGATTTTAACAATAGTGAAGTGCTGGAACGTGAAATGCTGATCGCTGAGGAAACTTCGAAGACCTGTATGACAACAGGGTTCAATTTATGGTGTCATCTTGCTTCTCTAACCTATCTTCGGAACTGTGATAACGATTACTTGAAAAGAGAGTTGCTCCCATCTCTTGAAAAAGGTGACTTTCTCGGAGGTACGGGGTTATCCAACCCAATGAAATATTTTGCAAACCTTGAGCCCCTTCACTTAAAAGCTGAACGTACGAAAGGTGGCTACACGATTTCCGGGAATTTACCATCTGTTTCTAATTTAAAGCATGATCATTGGTTCGGTGTAATTGCATTGAATCAAGACAAAGAAATCATGGCCTTTGTACCTTGTGATGCTAATGGGTTAACCTTAAAGGAAAAGGCAAATTATATAGGTGTGAATGGTAGTGCAACCTATGCTTGTAAATTTGATAACGTGTTTATTCCTGATGATTGGATTATTTCTTTCGAAGCGAAAACATTTGTAGAAAACGTCCGATCGACTTTCGTACTTTATCAAATACCATTAGGACTTGGCGTTATAGCTGCATCTGTCCAGTCGATGAAGAAGGCACCTAATAAACAAGATGGAGTGAATAAATTTTTATCAATCCAACCAGAGGAAATAGAACAAGAATATCTTCAGCTCAAGCAAAGAGTAACGTCGATATTAGAACGTAATGAGTTAAAAGCCGACTGGGAAGAAATACTACAGCTTCGCCTGGACGTGGATAAATTAACGATAAAAGCTGTACATGGAGATATGTTGCATTATGGTGGAGCAGCATACTTGCAAAAAAGCAACCCATCCAGAAGATTGCGGGAAGCCTACTTCTTGCTCAACCTGACACCAACAGAAAAACATCTGGAAAAGCTCTTATCATAAGGGACAGGGGGACAGGGTCCTTGTCCCAGAGTTACCTTGCATTCTTGATTAAGCGACTTTTTATATAATAGAAAATGTTATTCTGACATGCACTAAGTTCCAATAATTCATCTGTATGGATATCTAAGAACATTTCAGTAAACCATCTCGTCGAATCCCTAAACTCTAAACCTAAGCATATCATCTCAGCGTTTTATTTCATCGCAACAGTATATTTCATCCCTTATAAAAAAGCAGTTTAACCCTACCATAAACCCACATTTTAATCTCAAGCAATCTCTTCATTTATGCAATTTACACATTTGTCAATTTCCTAATCTACTCTGATATAAGAAAGTAAAAAGCGATGATTCTAATCATGAAATCATCGCTTTTTCCTATTATTCTTCTTCTAGAATTTCATCAAATGCTTCAGATACGATATCAAATTCTTCATCTGTTTCAATAGCCGTTAATTCACCATCAACGTCGATTTTGAGGAAAAAGAGATCAATGTCCTCTTCATTATCTGCTTGCAGATCCTCTAAAAAGCTGACAGCTACATAGTCCGTATCTTCTAATGTAACCTTTGCCAATACTTCAACCTCTTGTTCCTCATTCGATTCATCACTAATTGTAAAAACTTCGCCAACTTCGATTTTGTTATCCATATTATTAGCCTCCGCTTCCTCATATAGAAAGTATTTGAAATTGCTTTCTTTAGTTGTACTTTAAAAAGGAGAATAATGCAAATTTAATTTACCTTTATTTTGGAGTGGTCATATCTGGATAAGTAATCATGTTTTGAAAAAACAGAGGATACTGGCCTTTACCCAATATATAGTCTAACAAAAAATGATGTGAACTATACATGTTATCTACTCCGTAGTCGAGATATACTACGATCTAAAATAAGTAACTTTGGCGACCGCTCTGGGAAATATGCAGACAACTACAACTTCACCAGTCCGGGTGAGCGGAGGGCGGTGACTCCTTGAAAATACAAACCAATTTTCTTACGAAGATGTAAAAGCTGCCGAAGCCTTCCTTGTCCTGCGGGAAATGCACTTACTTATAGCAGTAGTTACTTCGCACTTTATAGAAACTATAAAGGTTAAAAAAGCAATAATTCTTTTCGATGGGACGAGTAAACCGCACCTAAAAGTTTATGAAAAAAGCCATATATAAAAATTATACTTTACAATCCCACGAAATAATGTAAAATTAAGATACAACTATATAGGTTATCTAGAGTGAACGAGAGATCTGGCTCAACGACTTCACAGCAACCGCCAAGTGGCAAGGTGCTCCCTCCAGCAAAGCATTGCTTTGAATGATAACAAACGGCGCCCGGCTCTTTGTTGCACATTGCAATAAAGAGTTTTTTTGTTATCTATTCGAATTTGGATAATAATTTAAAACAGACAAAGGAGAATGGAAAGATGAATATTAATGGATTTGCAAGAGGTTACATGTCCAAAAACATGAAAGGGCAGGAATTTTTTACTCATGTGTATGGCTGCATTGAACACCAGTTGAAGGAGTGGGATAATGACTATTATGTGAATTTAGTCAGAATTGCTGACTATAATTTGGTTGTCAATAAAGGATCCCAGACCTTCCATGTTATGTTGACTGAAGAGGAGATTGAATCATTAATGAAACGCGGCTCCTATGCGCTTGATCGTGAGATTTGGAGGCAGCTGAGAGCACAGGGCCTGCCAATTAAAAAGGACAACGGGAATTACTTAGAGACAGTATTATAATTTGCTAAGGATGCGGGGAGAAGGATAGACCTTTGCCCCGTGTTAGTCACCGACTTCCATAAGCCACTGCCGCAATTTTGCTTTGGGATAATATATCTTGCCGTTTATCAGGATATGGGGGATGTCCGGATATTCCTTGACCAAAAATTTTGCATCTTCTTTTGTAATTCCCATAAACCAATGAATTTCATTTTCTTTTATCAGTTCATACTGATCATCATCTTCAAGCGAATCCATCATGCTTTTTGCCTCGGGGTTTTTAAAATTTTTCAGTCCATCACCGATGAAATATCCAGCGGCTGCCAAACCGATGGCAAGCCAGAAAAAATCCAATTCCATTGTACCTCACTCCTCCATTGTGTTAATTTAATTCAATCGTAAAGCTGGTCAGTCTTTTAATGTAGCTATAAAGATATTCATATAATAGAGGATGTTCAAAAAATCCCGTAAAAATGACACATCGAATTTCTCACGAATGATTTCTTTTCCTGCGTGCAAGATCGTTTGCTCACTTATTAAAAGCATACGTTCCGCTACCGGGAGCTACGATGCCTCGAACTTCTTGGTCCTTTTTATCCTCCTTTTTGAAAACGCACTAATAGTATATCATTTCATTGCGAAAATTAAATCTATTCGTAAAAATACCATTAGAAGATTACTGTCTTTATATTCGTTAGCCAGGGCCGAGTTTAATTTACAAACCAAGGATGCAAATGAAGATAATTAACAAAAGTAAAAAAAGCTCTTTGTTGCAATTTGCGACGAAGAGTTTATTTGCATTAGCATTCCATTTAAATGGACGGGTGTAATATTGCTTCTACCGCACAAACTAAAGTAAAAGGTAAATGAGGTGCTATAGATGAATAATACCAACCAATCGAATCAAGTTACACATACCGTGGCAGGAACAGATATCGAAGCAGTCAAAAGGGAGAATGAGCAATCAGGTATGTCATATAATGAAGCAAAGGAATTCCTTGCCAGAACGTCAGGCGGACATGGTACATCCGTATACAGTGATACAAATATCGAAGCGGTTAAAAAGAAAAATCAGACAAAGCAGAAAGAATAAAGCTTACCCGAATAGAAAATTTCCACGAGAAGGAGTTGTTGACGATGGATCAGAAAAACTTTGAAGAAATTTATAATCAATACCGTATTCAAAGCGGTCAACCAGAATTAACCGATCAAGAGAATTCGAGCCAACAGGAAGAAATCATAGCAGTGCGAAAGAATGAAGATAGAGATATTATTGCATTTAAAACAAATACAGGAAGAGAACTGGATTATATAATGGCATTGGATGAGGCGAAATCCGGCAGTTTAGCACATATTGATGTATTCCATAAATATGGCAGGGATATAATCCGTAGTGAGCCCGATGGGATTGAAGAGAATAACTTGAGTAATCTACCGGAGTTTTAGTTGTTAATCATAAAAAAATACCTGTCCCAATTACTTCATTCTATAACTGGGTAGGGACAGGTAATTTTTCTGGAAACGGTTATATTGTTTATTATAGCTGTACTATTTAATAGGTAAATAGACCCATATACCATATATCCAACCAACCCCGAAATTCAACTACGTATTATATTCTCTAAAAAGGCAATATCCTCACTCGAAAGCGACTCATTATTAATGCGAAATTTTTTGTTTTTAATTCTTTCAAGTTCCACTTTTCCATTAACTAATTCTTTTTCAGGCAAAATACATGGAATGTCATTTACGATAGGCTTCCCCTCCTGGTCGTAGAATAAATAGCCTTCTTTTTCGTCATAGATAAAGGAGTTGATTTTCATATTTGGCGTAATAAACAATGTAATCTTTTCATTGTCATTCCAGATTACTTTAATAAGTGTCTTTTTCTTTATCTTCTTTTCCACAAAAGATTTCAACGTACTTACTGAGATTGTCTCTTCCATTATTTTTCCTCCAATCATTTGTTCTCACACTTTACTTTTATCTTTAACATATTTTGCTCTGAGTAATCTACTTAAACGTCTTCGATGAACCTCAAACGTCTTGATTGAACTCCTGTTAGGGACGAGATAGCTTTCAATCAAACCTGATATTAGTATTTTTAAAATAGATTAAAAACTCAGACACACCTCTAATCAAGAGGAAAATTGAGGAATTGTACGATAGCCCCTTCGTAAACTTTGTGCAATAAAAACTGTACAGATTTTTAAAACTTTATGGACTATTATGCGCGTTTATTAAAAATTGGCTGTTGGTTATACTAGGAAAGTTGAATCAGCACGAAAGTAACTATGGAGGTGTTAAGCGTTGTTAGAGTTTAAGAATGTAACAAAGCGATACAATAATGAAAAAGCCGCTGTTAATAAGTTGAATTTAAAAATCGAAAAGGGCGAATTCATATGTTTTATTGGTCCAAGTGGATGTGGTAAAACAACAACAATGAAAATGGTGAACCGTCTAATTGATGTTACAGACGGGAGTATTTTATTTGAGGGTAAAGATATTAACCAACAGAATCCGGTAGAATTGCGCCGGTCCATTGGGTATGTTATCCAGCAAATTGGATTGATGCCACATATGACGATTAAAGAAAATATTGTTCTTGTTGGGACATTATTAAAATGGTCGAACGAAAGAAAAGATGAGCGTGCTCGTGAACTATTAAAGTTAGTAAATATGCCTGAAGAATTTCTTGATAAATATCCACATGAATTAAGTGGGGGACAACAGCAGCGTATTGGTGTATTACGTGCCCTTGCTTCGAATCCACCATTAATCTTAATGGACGAACCATTCGGTGCGCTTGATCCGATTACGAGAGATTCGCTTCAAGAAGAATTTAAAAAGTTGCAGAAGGAATTAAATAAAACGATTGTCTTTGTAACACATGACATGGATGAAGCACTGAAGCTTGCCGATCGCGTTGTGATTATGCGTGATGGTGAAATTGTCCAGGCAGATACACCGGACGAGATTCTTAGAAATCCGGCAAATGAATTTGTGGAAGAATTCCTTGGCAAAGAACGTTTGATTCAAGGGCGTCCAGATGTTACTACTGTTGGACAAATCACAGGAGGTTCTCCGGTTACCGTTCAACCTAGAACGACATTGAAAGTTGCAATTGCGACAATGCGAGACAAGAAAGTTGATTCATTGCTTGTGGTTGATACTGGCAACGTATTACAAGGCTTTATTGATATTGAAGCAATCAACCTAAATTATAAAAAAGCAAGTTATGTAGATGAAGTGATGGAAACAGAAATCTTTTCTGTTACAGAAGACAGTTTATTACGTGACACGGTTCACAAAATTCTTCGCCGTGGAGCAAAATATGTACCGGTTGTAGATGATCAGCATCGATTGACAGGGATTATCACAAGAGCAGCACTTGCAAATATTGTTTATGACACGATTTGGGGCGACGGTATGGAATTCGAAAATACTGCAGCCGAAGTAGAATAGGAGGTGGATGATAATGATGGAATTTTTTGCATCACATGGCAATGAACTGTTGATAAAAACATGGGAGCATCTCTATATTTCACTGGCAGCTATCTTACTTGGCATCATTGTAGCTGTACCACTGGGAATTTTTCTCTCGAGGGTTCCAAAATTCGCGGATCGATTTATTAGCCTGATAGGTGTGTTACAAACAATCCCAAGCTTGGCGATTCTTGCATTTTTTATTCCGATTTTAGGTGTAGGAAAGATACCTGCGATTGCTGCATTATTCTTTTACTCACTACTTCCGATTTTACGTAATACATATATTGGCGTTCGTGATGTTGATAATGGTGTTGTTGAAGCGGGAAAAGGAATGGGTATGAATAATTGGCAATCGATTATGAAGATGGAGCTTCCATTGTCACTGCCAGTTATCATGGCAGGTATTCGCCTATCGACCGTATATCTTATTGGTTGGGCGACACTGGCAGCATTTATCGGTGGCGGTGGCCTTGGTGATTTCATTTTTGATGGATTGAACTTGTATCAACCCTCATTAATTTTAGCAGGTACGATACCAGCGACCATTCTCGCATTAATTGCTGATCGGTCATTGGCTATTTTGGAAAACAAATTGACTCCTGAAGGTCTAAAGGATTCTTATAAAACGGTATAATTTTGGAGGTGAAAATCAGTGAAAAAAGCGATACTTATGCTTATTTTGCTTGTCATGCTTACGGGTTGTTCGTTGCCGGGGCTTTCAAGCACAACAAAAGATACAATTAAGATCGGTGCACTTGGAACATCTGAGTCATATATACTGGCTGAAATGCTGGCTATTATGATTGAACGGGAAACAGATGCAGGAACCGAACTTGTCACACATCTAGGTTCATCGATCGTTCAGCACCAAGGGATGATGCGAGGGGATTTGGATATAACAAGTACACGATATACGGGAACAGATTTATCCGGTGCACTTGGGATGGATCCAGTTACAGATCCGGATGAAGCACTGTCCATCGTTACACGCGAATTTCAGGATCGTTTTAATCAAACATGGGGACCCACCTATGGTTTTGAAAACAGTTATTCCGTAGCAGTGACAGAAGAATTTGCCCAAGAAAATAATATTGAAACGATTTCTGATTTAGAGCCATTTGCGGATGACCTCCGTTTTGGTGTCGATAATGCCTGGGTGAACCGAAAAGGTGACGGATATGATGGATTTCAAGAGACGTATTATTCCTTTGGAGAAATTTTCCCAATGAATATCGGGCTCGTGTATCAGGCAGCAGCCGCCGGCAGTATGGATGTTGTACTAGCGTATTCCTCAGATGGAAGAATTAAGGAATTTGATTTGGTAGTTCTTGAAGATGATAGACGTTTCTTTCCGCCATATGATGCATCACCCGTTATTGCTAATGAAACATTAGAAAAGCATCCGGAGATTTTGGATATTTTGGAAAAACTTCATAATAAAATCTCAACAGAAAAAATGCAGGAATTGAATTACAATGCAGATGTTGAATTGATGAATCCGAGAAAAGTGGCAGAAGATTTTCTGGAAAGCAATAACTACTTTATGAATGAAGGTAAGGGGGGACAATGATATGGAAACATTAGAACAGTTTATATCTTATGTTAGTAATAATGGCGGTTATATTTGGGTCCAATTTTACAGACATTTTCTAATGGCAGCGTATGGTGTTTTATTTGCAGCGATTATCTCGATCCCTTTAGGAATTCTTATATCGAAATACGGAAAGTTAAGCAGTTGGGTACTCGCATTCGGAAGTATTATCCAGACCATCCCAGCATTAGGGGCGATGGCTGTAATTATGATTGTTTTGGGACTTGGAGCGAATACGGCAATTTTTACATTAATGCTTTATTCGATTTTACCAATCACACAAAATACATACGTTGGGATGAAAAATGTTGATAAAAACATTATTGAAGCAGGGTATGCTTCAGGGATGACTAAGTTCCAACTCCTACGTATGGTTGAACTTCCGCTGGCAATCAGTGTTATTATGGCTGGCTTACGGACAGCAATCGTCATTGGAATAGGGGTAGCCGCAATTGGGGCATTTGTTGGTGCCGGTGGACTCGGTGCAATTATCTTGACTGGAACAAATGCAACTGATGGAACGGCGATTATTTTAGCAGGTGCAATCCCGACAGCATTGATGGCAATTGCTGCAGATGTGATAATGGGCTGGATTGAACGAAAACTACAACCAGTTAAATCATCTAAGACGCGAACGACATGATGTATTAGAACCTTAGTCAGTTATTTGATTGCATGGAAAGGGCTGATGAATTGGAAGAAAGTAAAATAAAGGTAGAAAAAAATATCCCCTGCCAATTAAGTGATGGGACAATTCTTCATTCGGATGTTTACCGTCCGAATGATGAAGGAATGTATCCTGTATTGATGCTGCGGTTGCCATATGATAAGGAAACACCGCGCTATTATAATGAATACCTTGATGTCCCTCGTATGGTGGAGGCAGGTTATGCCATCATTCTCCAGGATGTTCGCGGCAGATTTGCATCTGAAGGTGAGTTTTATCCGTTTATTCATGAAGGGAAAGATGGCTATGAGGCAGTAGAGTGGGCAGCTAAACTTCCTTTTTCTGATGGAAACGTTGGTTTGTTTGGTATGTCGTATCATGGTTATACACAGCTCGCTGCGGCAGCAGAAAAACCACCTTCATTAAAAGCAATTGCACCGGTGATGACAATGGGGGATCCGTTTGGGGATATTCCAAATATAGAAGGAGCACCCAATGCAATCGGTAAGTTTCAGACATGGGTATTAGGATCCATCATAGAGGATCAGCTAAAGCGAAGCAACCAACTGGATGAAACGAAATTTCAAGGGTACTTAGAAAACATGGTGGAAAGGCTTTTCGATAAACCTGCAGATGAATGGCCGCCAATGAAAGACCTTGACCCGAATTCATTTTTCTTTGAAGTGATGCAAGGCAAGCTATCACCTGAATTGAAGGAAAATGCAAAGCTTGATGATAAATTTAAAAATACCGAAATTCCTGCACTGTTTATGGGTGGCTGGTTTGACGCATTATTAACGCCAACATTAGATATGTATAACGCTTATGATGGAACAAAAATGTTGTGGATTGGACCATGGACACATGAAGATATGACTGGTCGTGCTGGTGATAGATTCTTCCAGCATGCGCTTGAAAATATTGGCGTCGACAAAATGAAAGACCCGACAGAAATTCATATTAAATGGTTTGATAAATGGTTGAAAGATAAGCCATTGTCAATCGAAAAACCTGTCCACTTGTATTTAATGGAACAGAATAAATGGGAAGCCTTTGATGAGTGGCCGCTTACGAATGGAGTTAGCGAATTATATCTTCATAGTAATGGTAATTCTCAAACACGCCACGGAGATGGAAAACTAGACACTAATCCATCAACCGCAAAAACTAAAACTGCTCTGAAACTCGATCCATTTGACACCGTACCAATTCGTGGTGGGAATGTACTCATTGCAGGACATGAATCGGGGATATTTGAGATTAGTGACATCCAAGATCGCGGGGATGTACTTGTCTACACAAGTAGTCCACTTGAAAAGGATGTACAACTGCTTGGTACGGTGAAGGCAGTTATCTGGGGTTCTTCTCCTACACAACTGTTTGATATCTCTTTAAGAATCTCGGACGTGGATGAATCGGGACATGTATATAACATTATCGATACATTCCATCGAGAAAAGACGGATGCTATTAATGAGCCATTCCAATTGGAGCTTGTAATAGGCACAACAGCATACATGCTCAAAAAGGGACATTGCTTACGTTTAGATATGACAGCAAGCAAAGCACCATTGTACGATATAAACTTAAATAACGGGACAACAACAAAAACAAATGTTACCGGAAAAGCTGCAATAGAACATATTTACCAAGGTGGAGAAACAGGGTCAAAGATTATATTGCCGCTTGCTGATAACTTAAGTTAATTTTACGATATGGTAAGGTTCAATGAACATTGGGCAAAGGGGAGTTACAATGGATAATCATATGGAAAGTATTGATGATGTCAAAACACAATTTATAGAAAAAATATCAGATAATATGCATGCTTTCGGTGTTTCTACAAGTGTTGGGCGTATTCTTGGAATCATTTATATGAATAGGGAACCAATGACATTGGATGACTTATCAGCAGAAACGGGAATGAGTAAAACGCGGATGAGTCAGGTAGTTCGTGAAATGATTGATATGAATATTGCGGAGCGTGTATTTAAAAAAGGTGTTCGGAAAGATTTGTTTCAGGTCGAGGAAGATTATTACCAAACATTTATCTCCCTTTTCACCTCAACTTGGCAAAAGGCGATTAATCGAAGCCGCGGTTTCGAACTACGTCTTATGAAAAAACTAAATCAGTTACAGCAAGAAGAAGGACTTAGCACGGAAGATGAACAGGCGATCAATGAACTTCTCGTGGAAGTTAGAGAATGGATGGATTATTACGATTGGATTCGCCGGGTAACTGACTTCTTTGAGAGTGGCGAAATATTTAATCATGTACCTAAAAAACATAAAGGAGCTGATCACGATGAATAAAAAAGTGATTTTATCATGTGCTTTAACAGGAGCAGGTGACACAACAGCAAAGAGTCCACATGTACCAGTGACACCAAAAGAGATTGCAGATTCGGCCATCAAAGCAGCCAAGGCAGGAGCGACCATTGCACATCTTCACGTTCGTGATCCGAAAACAGGAAAGATGAGCCATGATATGAACCTTTACGAGGAAGTTGTGGAACGTATTCGTGAGTCAGAAACAGATGTGATTATCAATATCACTTCAGGTGGCGGCGGTGATTGGATACCAAGTGATGCTGACCCGACAAGAGGCGGCGAAGGCACAGATATCCAGACTCCCGAAGAACGCCATGAACCGATAGGGAAACTGCTTCCGGAAATGTGCACCCTTGACTGTGGAAGTCTTAACTTCGGGGATATGCTGTATGTAAGTCCGACAGACTGGTTAAGAAAGCAGGCCAAACTTGTCCAAGCAAGCGGTGTGAAGCCTGAATTGGAATGTTTTGATACAGGTCATATTCACTTTGCTAATCAACTCGTTAAAGAAGGATTGATTGATGGGGACCCATTATTTCAGTTCTGCCTTGGTATTCCATGGGGAGCTGCAGCAGATGCAGAGACACTTTCCTATATGAAGAGTCGGATTCCGGAAAACGCTAAATGGGCGGCATTTGGAACTGGACGTATGCAAATGCCAGTTGTTGCTGAATCATTACTACAGGGTGGAAGTGTCCGTGTCGGCCTGGAAGATAATCTATACTTGAAAAAAGGCCAACTTGCAACGAATGAGCAACTTGTCGATAAAGCACTTGGTATTGTGCAAAGCCTAGGGTCTGATATTATGACACCAGCAGAAGCACGTGAACATTTAAACTTATTTAACCCACACGGAAAGGAAGTTTAACATGACAAAAGAAACAACAATCAAACATATTACCGTTGTTGGGACAGGTGTAATCGGTAATGGATGGATTACACGATTTTTGGCAAATGGTTTCCATGTAACAGCATCAGATCCAGACCCAAATGCGGAAGCACGTACTCGTGAAGCAGTTAATCATGCATGGCCATATATAGAAAAAATGGGACTTGCTGAAGGTGCCTCACAGAACAATCTCTTCTTTGAAAAAGATTTGGAAAAGGCTTTAGCTCAAGCAGACTTCATTCAAGAAAATGTTCCAGAACGTGAAGAATTAAAACGCAGTGTCATTGCAACGATTGATAAATTTGCACCGAAAGAAGCAATCATTGCCTCAAGTACATCTGGTATATTACCAAGTACGTTACAAGCGGACTGTCAAAATTCTCCTGAGCGTGTAATTGTCGCACATCCGTTTAATCCGGTATATCTAATGCCACTTGTTGAACTTGTTGGTGGTGACAAAACCGATAAAGCTTACATCGAAAAGGCAAGGGATTTTTATGATAAATTGAAGATGAAACCACTTGTAGTTCGTCAGGAAATTGAAGGCCATATCGCTGACCGTCTTATGGAAGCAATCTGGCGTGAATCGCTGCATATTGTCAATGATGGTGTAGCAACAACAGAAGAAGTGGATGCATCCATCATCTATGGTCCAGGTCTACGCTGGGCATTGATGGGACCATTCATGACATTGCATATGGGTGGCGGCAAACAAGGCATGCGCCACTTACTGGAACAATTCGGTCCTGCGTTGAAATTGCCATGGACAAAATTGGTGGCACCAGAATTAACTGATGAACTTGCTGAAAAGGTGATTACTGGCACTGAAGAACAGACAGCAGGTGTGGAAATGGAAAAATTAGAAGAACGCCGTGATGAATTCTTAATCGAACTCCAGCAATTATTGGAAAAATATTGGCCGGGCGCGAATCTCACAGGTAGACTATAATTTATTATCAAATAAGATAATAAGACGAAGGAGGACTTGATGTGGGTAATCCAAAAGTCATTATTCAGCATGAAGTGCCTAAAGACTGGATCGATTACAACGGCCACATGAATGATGCGGAATATGTCCGTGCATTCAGTTGGGGTGTTGACCGTTTGATGAAGTTAATTGGCATAACCGAAGAATTTCGTGAGAAGAACAATTATACGATTTATACGATGGAAAGCCATGTTAGTTATCTGGATGAAATGAAATTAGGTGAAGCCTTTGAAATTCATTTGCAGATAATTGATCATGACATGAAACGTCTCCATGTGTTTTTCGAACTGTTCGGTGAAAATGGTAAACGCGCTGCAACAAGTGAACAAATGCTCATGGGAATTGATCAGTCAAAAGGGACAGCCGGAGCCTTCCCTGAAGCGATTTATCCCAAAGTTGAAGAACTTGCTAAGAACCATACACCAGATGATAAACCGAAAGAAGTCGGCCGGGTAATTGGGATTAGACGGAAAAAGTAGTTAGTGTCTCCATATGAGGGACAGAGCGAATGATTATTTGCTGTTAAATCTCTAGGATAAAAACTTGTAGTTGTCTTTTAAGGGAACTACCCTGAGGAATATTAAATACAACCTAATGACATTAAAAATAAAAGCCGTCTATTTTAGACGGCTTTTATTTTTATAATGACAAGGGTACCGTTGATTTTTTTTATGAGTGCCAAACAAATCAAAAATACAAGAGAAAGGTAGCCCATAGAGCAGATGAGTGACCGAACAAGGTAAAAACACAAGACAAAAGTAACTCATAGAGCACTTGAGTGACCAAACAAAGCAAAAATACAAGAGAAAGATAATTCATAGAGCTTATGAGTGACCGAACAAAGCAAAAATTCAAGAGAAGGGTAATTCATAGAGCTTATGAGTGACCGAACTAGGTAAAAATACAAGACAAAAGTAACTCATAGAGCATATGAGTGACCAAACAAAGCAAAAATACAAGAGAAAGGTAGCCCATAGAGCAGATGAGTGACCGAACAAGGTAAAAACACAAGACAAAAGTAATTCATAGAGCACATGAGAGACCGAATAAGATTAAAATACACTCATAAAGCACTTGAGTGACCGAACAAGGCGAAAATACAAGAGAAAGTTTCTCCGTAAAGGATTTTTTCAATTAACCTATTTAGTTGTCTTACTTTAACAGTAAGCATAAAATACCCCCACTATATCCTCTGGGTTAAATAAAAACCAAAACAAAAAGAGATAACCACCAAAAGTGGTAGTCACCTCTTTATTGTTTAAAAAATCTCTTTTTATTTCGATAATGCTAAAATTAATTCTTTATAGATATCGAAGAATGCAAAGTAGTAATCTTTGTATACATATTCATCTGTTTTGTGTGCCATTTTTGTTTCACCTGGACCAAACATCATGAATGGGAAGTTTTCATCTTTACCTCGTAATAAGTTTGATGCATCCGTCACCCCTGGTGAACCTTTAACAGAAATTTCTAAGTCCAAATATTTTTTACCGAGTTCTTTCGTAAGATCAACCATTTCAGACTGTCCTGAAGTGAAAACACTTGGTAATGACATGGTCACTTCAACATCAATATCAGAGCCTTGTTTATTATAAATGCTCGCTGTTGTGTTGAATAAGTCAATGACTTCATCGTTATCAAATTCTGGAATAGTCCGCACGTTTATCTCAGCTACTGCTTTTTCTGGAACGGAGTTTACTTGGTTCCCTGCATTAAAAATAGTTGTACTCATAACTAATTTATCTAGAACTTTATTTTTACGATCATCGCCATTCAATTTTAGGTCTACTTCTAATAGATATTCCATTAATGGATTAATCGCGTTAAAACCTTGGTCAGGTATAGAACTGTGTGCCGCTTCACCAATAGACGTTACACGCAAGTTTAGTGATCCTTTGTGAGAGTAAATAATCGTGTCATGAGAAGGTTCAGCTACCCATAGATAATCAACATCATCCATATAGCCTTCTTCGTATAGTTTTTTAGAACCTGCGCCACCGACTTCTTCACCAGTCGTTGCCATAAAACGGACAGTACCATTTTTAAGTTCATTATTTTCTTTGAGTTCAATCATTACTAAAGCAAGGTTTACTAAACCTGCTTTCATGTCATTTGTTCCGCGTCCGTATAATTTTCCGTCTCTTTCTGTCAATGTGAACGGATCTGTAGTCCACTCGCTTTCATCACCAGGAGAAACGACATCCATATGACCAGATACGCCAATGACGGGACTCCCGCTTCCAATTTCAGCCACTAAGTTAACACGAGTGTCTGTAACCCGGATAATTTTAGATTCAATGCCGTATTCTGCAAATAAATCCTTCAAGTAATTTGCCACTTCAATTTCGTTTTCATTAATAGATTTAATCGCTATAATGTCAGATAAAATCGTTATCTTTTCTTCTTTTGTAAAATGTTTCATACTAAAGCCCTCCAGTGTATTTAACCGAAAAGTACATTATATGTTAGCCATCTCCGGGAATATTATACTCCTTTATACATAGAAAAGACTAGTGGTGTGGCCTTTCTGTATTTGTCAAGTGAAAATGTATGAAATTAAATTTTATATTGTATATTGTATGCCAGTTGCCAGCGCCGATTATACATGTAATAATGACTCTTTGTAACGTAAACGTCAAATAAACCCCACAAAAATTATCGGAGGGGTTTATTTAACGCTTGCGATATTTGATCAATCCGCACACTATCCACAATTTGAAGAAAAGGAAAAATTTTATAAATGGATGTCTGATACATTTATAAAATAGTCTTAAGTTGAGTTCATGCTACCGAGACCCGCTTAGTTATGGGCTATCGATTAACTTCTGGAACATATTAATTATTAATTGTATAATAAAAGGCGTTAATCCAGAAAGGGATTAACGCCTTTTTAGAGCATAATGTTAAAATTCATGTTACAGTTAGGTACAATAATTAAAAAGTGAGTAGGCGAACAACATGATTGAGATAAAAACATCTTCATTAAGTGATGGAGAATTCAATAGAGGGGTATTTGCTACATGTGATATCAAAAAAGGAGAAATTTTACATGTTGCACCTGTGATTTCTTATCCAAACGACCAGCATCCACATATTGAAAAAACACTACTAGCTGATTATGCTTTTGAGTATGGCATCAATCATTCTGCAATCCTCCTTGGTTATGGAATGCTGTTTAACCATTCCTATGAGCCAAATGCAACATATGAGATTAGTTTTAGTAATCATACATTTAACTTTTATGCTTTCACAGATATAAATGCAGGAGATGAAATCCTAATCAATTATAATGGCGATGTTGATAATAAAGATCCCCTATGGTTTAACGAGGACTAAAATAGTATGATCCTGGTAGAACAGGGCTGAGCCACAGAGCTTTTAGTAGTAAAAAACTGACATTCGTTAACGAATGTCAGTTTTATTATGTTCAGGAAACCGTTATTCAGCTTCACCAACGACTGTGAACCGTTCATTTTTATGTTTCGGATTTTCAATCTCATCCAGTACTGCAATAGCATAGTCGGCGTAGCTGATATAACTTTCACCTTTTGTATTAACAAGCAGATGATCTTTTCCAGACTGATAAGTCCCAGTACGTTTTCCGTCTGCATCAAAGACGGCAGAAGGGCTGATGAATGTCCATGATAAATCAGTTGTTGCTTGAAGTTCTTCTAGATTACGTCCCTGACCTTTGCCTGTTGGTTTAACGAAATCTGGAAACTCCGGTGTATCGATCAATCGAGTTGTTTTTGCTTCATCAACGTAAAGGCTGCCTGCACCACCGACAACGATCACTCTTGTATCTGTTCCTTTTGCAGCTTCAATTAAAGCATGCCCAGCATCGACATGTGCCTGTTCTTCTCCAAGTGGCGCACCAAAAGCATTTACAATGATCTCAAATTGTTTTACATCCTCTGTAGTCAGATTAAGGATATTTTTTTCGATAACTGTAACGTCTTTGTCGGTAATTTTTGCTGCGTCTCTTACGATAGCCGTTACATTATGTCCACGATTAACCGCTTCTTTTAAAATAAGATGACCTGCTTTTCCACTTGCTCCAATGATTGCTATATTCATGAATAATTCCTCCAATTTTTTATTTGTTTAAAAGTTCTTTAAACTAAATAGCTAAGATAATACGATTTCCCGAAGGATCCTTTGTTTTCCATCTGTTGTCAGAATGGCTGTTGTTTGCGTTTGTTCCAAAATTTGAAAACCAATGACCTCTTGATAGTTTCAACTTTAATGCGGACATGGCCTATTCTGTATAACTTATAGTATTTGGTTATCATAACCATATTATTTTAAAGTTACTTTATGTAAGTAAGTATATTTGTGTAATAGAAATTAGTCAAGCAGTAGGTTCATCTTAGTAAACTTGGCGAATGCCTTCTTGCACTTATGCAAGTAAGAAAGTTTTTATACTTTCTTACTTGTAAAAAATCGATACCCATCCCACTTGCCTTTAAGATAAAGGCTGGGACGGGTACCGATTAAAATTACTATGCTTCCTTAACGCCGATTTCCAGTGCCAATTCAACGATCGATTGATTAACCCGCCATACATAATATAAATGATGGATCAAATCATGTTTGGACTCATGTCTACTTGGAGAATGCTGCTCAATTTGTTTACGTTCCTCTTCCAGACGGTAAATGATTGCGCTGGGATCCTTTTTACCTTCAAAAAGGGTGATAAGTGTTTTCATATTGTTTTCCAGTTTTTCTTCCATTTGAATGAATACGTCTTCCAGTTCCTCTGGATAATCAAAACCCTTACGATAGCTGGAAGCGACCAATTGTCTCGCATAATAGTTGATAGCAGAAATTACAGTTATCCATTGGTTTGTATCTGATAGAGCAGGATACTCGCCGCGTTGGACAAGAGGACTAGCCTCATCGCTGATTGTCTGCAGCTTTTCATCGAGTTGAAAAGCATTTTCGGAAAGTTCTTTGATATCCACATTTCCCCTAAATCCTTTTACATAAGTGATTAGATAAGGTTGAAGCACCTTTAAATAGTCATTGATTGATTCAGCGACCTTGTCCTTTGTTTTCGTTGGAAAAATAATGCTAGAAACTGCAAGTGCAATCACGGCTCCGGCGATTGTATCAATAACTCTGGCACCAATCAGCGAAAGGGTGATGCCACCCATCAATATGTCGTACAGAAATGCCAGCATCATGGTAATGAACACACTCATTACCGTGTACGAAACCGTAATCAAATAATAAGCTAAAAACAGGACCAAAAAGATTGCCAGGATTTCCAGTGTCGAATAGCCGGATACCAGTTTTGCCAATGCAAAACCAAGTATCGCACCGATAATGGTACCAAAAGAACGTTGGAAGCCCTTCGCGTAAATCCGCCCGGTGGATTGGGTTCCAAGCAGGACAACAAACGTCGAAAGCAGAATCCAATACGGTTGGGCAGGGGAGATGAACTGGCCGACAATAATGGCCAACGTTCCGGCAACCAATGCTTGATAGGCTTTTTTCGTCGAGGCTCTCATACCCTTTTTATCTTCTTTAGCAGTATCTTTTTCTGCTTCTTCAGCATGCTCTTCTTTCGTGGTTTCCGACTGCAGTGACTGCTGAATGGTAATCGCGCCTTTAATAACATGATTGGTAATTGATTCAATACGTCGGATTAAAAAAAGCCATCCTTCTGGTTGTTGCTTTTGCGTGAATAGATCCGCAATAAGCAGTCGGAGTGCTTGCACGGCAATTTCAGCTTCTTCCAGATTCTGTTCTTCATAATTGGGGGCAAGGATCTCTGTATCACGAAGCGACTTTGTCACCCATACCATTATTTTCCTCAACTCATCAATCTCTAGGGCATCTGCTTCTTTTAAACTCTGGAACGAATTGGTCAGCGTTTCGATCAGCATCCCTGAATCAAAAACATACAACCGAAGCTGGGCGGGTGTTAACCCGGGCCACAATTCTTTAACATCCGCTGGGTTAATGTATCCTGAAACGATTAATGCATATTCTCGAACCTTCGCAACCTGCTTATGAAGGTGCTTGTGCTCCTCCTGGCTAATATTCCTTTCCTGCATTGCTTCCAGTAATAAGTCAAACGTTAAATTGCTCTGTATATGAAAAGAATGGATACTTCTTTTCAAGCTCTTAGCTGTGCTTTGGAACAGAATGAAATTAAATATAAAGGCATAAGCTACACCGATAGCGATTCCCAGGTAAAAGAAAGCAAGTTGATTGTTTTCTAAATTTAAAATAGCTGAAATATAAACCGTCATGAACCCAACCATACAGAGCGAAAAATAACGAACTCCAAATCGGGTCAAATAAAAACTGCCAAAAACAAGCAGAATCATGATGCTATCTATTAAAAAGATACTACCAGTAAGTGAGGAACCAATTGTAACCCCGAATATTGCAGAAACTCCGAGTAATATCGTGGTGAGTTGCTTCTTTTTCCGCGTATCATCCAAAACGACCAAGATTCCCATCATACCGATAGCTGCAGAGACAACCGCAGGCATCAGGGCTTCATTGCCGGTTGCAATTATAATAAAAAAGGTGGTAAAGAGAGACAGTATGACACTGATTGTTGTCTTTCCAGCTTTATACAAACGTATTTGACCTGGGTCGGAAGCTAACAGCCGACGAAGCCAAGTGTGTTCCTTATACCAATGTGCCATTTTTTAACCTACCGTTTCCCTTTTTTTTGAATGTAGGCTTAAGTTTACCATGGGCTTATTTGATTATCCAAGCTAAGGTCATTGTCAGATTTATTCACCATTGCTTAAACTCAATCCAAGCGTTGTCTTCCGGAATAACCGATTTCAATGCCGGTTTAATTGTAATTATGGGATAAAAGTCTTGTAGTTATTCTAAAGAGTTTGAGTTAGGTTGGGCAAACTTAAATGAAGAATAAAATATTAATTATAAATTTTTTGTTAATATTTCAAAAAAACTATTGATCTTCTATTTCAAAAGTAGTTATCTTAATTCAGAGATACGGAGGGGATATAAATCATGAACTTTTTAAAAGAGATACACCGGCGCAGTCCTGTTTTGAGTATAACGGCATGGATTCATTTTGCGCTGATGATTATTTTTCTTTTATTGATGGCCATCGATCATCGAGAACTATTAGGGGTTAATGTCTGGAACAAGCCATTTAAATTTGCAGCATCTATTTTTTTATACTTGCTGACATTTGCCTATCTAGTAGGGTATGTAAAACATCTTCGTATCAAAAGTTTGATAGCAGTAGGCACTTCTATAACGATGATAATGGAAATCGTATTAATTAGTATACAAGCGGCTCGAGGGGTTCGTTCCCATTTTAACATTGACTCTATTTTTGATAGCGTTATTTTTAGTTTAATGGGAGTTTCCATCGCGTTTGCAACCGTTTTTGCTTGTGTTTTAGCCGGGTACTTCACATTCTTTCCACCAAAAGAGCTCCCGAATTACATGAACAGAGCAATTCAATTTGGATTATGGATTTCTATCCTAGGTTCTTCTATTGGGGGATACATGTCGGCACAATTACAACATACAGTAGGTGCCCCTGATGGTGGTCCAGGGTTGCCATTATTAAATTGGAGCATGGAGTATGGTGACATGCGAATTCCACATTTTGTCGGTTTACATGCATTGCAAATCATCCCATTGTTAGCTCTTGGGATAGGAAATAGGCTTAAAAAGCCAAAAGTAAGGATGGGACTAACTTGGCTTATTATTGTATGCTATTTATTTTTTCTGATTATAGCCTTTAGTATTGCATATACAGGCAACCCTTTTTTGAGATTGTGAGTCAGTGCTGTAAAGGTTAGTAAATATTACAGAAATGAAACATCGTTTAATAGGATTATCACCTCTAGTTTACAATACCTTCATAAAAAGAGGGTATGGTGAAAGTGTAACAAAAACTAGGAGGGATTAAATGAATAAGGAATGGAGTAAGTATGTTATTCCTTCAATCGCTGTAACTATGATTGGAGTCGGATCGACAACTGCAAGTGTATCTGCAGATTCGGATGACCACAAACCAAAGCAACAGCAAGAAAATAATGTCACGAAGCAAGTAAGTAAAGAAATTGCACTAGATAGAATACCTGGAACAATAGAAGAAGTAGAATTGGACAATGAAGACGGATATATAGTATATGAAGTAGAATTACAGTCAGAAGACGATGATGAATATGAAGTGATTATAAATGCACAAACAGGTGATATCCTGGAAATTGAGTCAGATGATAATGATAACGATGATGACGACGATAATGATGACTAGTTTTAGCAATAAGTAAAAGCCGAATAACCTGGGAATGAGGGCTACTTTCCAAACTAAGTAAAATGTAAACTAAACTGCGTAAGTGAGGTGTAACCTACTCGCAGTTTAGTTTTTATATGGAAATTAGCTTGAGATCAATTCTCGCACCCAAGTCGATGATATTTTGTTCAGACGTTTATTTTTAACAGGAGGGAAAGTCATTTACTATAGCATGTATCCCTATATAATGGTACATTCACTATAGGAAAAACAATTCTTGAAACAAAACTGATGGAGGAATAATATGAAAGAGTGGACAAGGGATATAGAAATAAATGCTCCAATTGAACAGGTGTGGAGTTATTTTAACGGATCACTGGAAGAGATGCAAAAAATCATGCCACAGGTTGTCGATCAACAGCCGGTTAAGATAACAGACGAAATTGTTGGAAGTGTATACCGCCAAAAATATAAAGAAGGTAAACGAGTTGAAGAATATGATGTGGAAACATTGGAATATTTGAATGAACCAGACTATAAAAAGATGAAAGTCGGTTTTACCCTTGCCAATATATTTGAAATTACTGCCTTCTATGAGTTAAAAAAGATAAATGAAAACAAAACGTATTTAAACTATACAACTACCAATCGCCCATTAAAATGGTTTATGAAAATCTTTTTAATCTTTGCATCTGATAAGGTGGTAGTTCAATTTCTAGAACGTGTTAAACATGTGGCTGAAGCGGAAACAAGCAAATCATAATCATATTTAAATAGCGGAAAAATAAACGACTCAGGTCTCATCTGAGTCGTGATTTTGACTTGATATGCTAAAAATCAGCTGAAGCTATAAAAGTAATCTACGCCAAAAATGTACCTCTAATAAAACTTAGACTTCAAAAATCTATTCATCTTTTCAAGATTAAACTCCCGTTCACTTTGTCCTTTACCCCATTCCAGCATATGCTGATGATCGGGATGAGTAGGATCATTCAGGATGTTTAAATACATTTCATAGCCATGTGTTCCACCTACATCTTCTGGTGGTGTGTTTCCTTCACCTTCCATACATATCGGATAATTTTTGTCATAATCATTCATGATTGATTCGACTTCTATACTATGGGTCCAATCATCACCAAAATCATAGACATAATTCATATGTTTATATGTTGGAAGGTAGTCGGATAATTTAATCCCTGCTTCAAGCTTCACCGGGATATCATCTTTATAATTTAAAGTCTCTTCATCGCCAACAATGTTTAAAATGAGTTTTGTACCCTTTGCATTATCTCCATAAATATAGAATTCGTGTAAATGGTAATCTTCCCAGTCAAAAGCAATTTGCAAGGCTTTATGTAATTGATAAAAAGTGAAATGAAGAGGAACTACCAGTTTGCGTAAAGCATGCCCGTTTTCTAAATTTAATTTCACGTTAAGCAATACAGCTTGCGTTTGTATGGATACTTGACCGGCGAACGCTGTAAGATTGTCAAATAGTTCCCGATTAGGGTTAATATAATTATTCTTTCCATTTGTAATTAAATAACGACTTGCTCTTTTGTTAAACGTTGTTTGTACAATATTCTCCCTATCTAATAAATCATCAAATATATAGATCGTTTCACATGATTTATTCATTCTGGCAACGGATGTATTATCTTTTGTTTTGCTAAAGGTGAAATCAGGAGAAGCTTTAATATATTGCTCGACAATTTCTTCTTTTATACCCTCTTCCAGAAATGTTTTTCGAATGCTTTCTATAATAAGTTCATCAAGTTTCTTTAAATGCTTCGCAACGATTCCATATAAAACAATGATATAGCGATTTTTGTCATTTACTAATACAATCGCTTTTTTGCGGTCCACTATCATTAGATTGGCATGCCATGCGTAAAGGGAATTTTCCTCTTGATGGGACACAGGATTTATTTTTAAATAATCCAATAGTTTTTTAGTACCTTGTATGTGCATACTGAATAACTCCTTGTATTAATTATGGACTCATACTTTAGTTCGTTTAACTGCATTATAGCATTTTGCTATGTTGTTTAATAACCGAAACATGGAGATGCTGGGTTGAGCTGATACTAGGGGTGAGGTACTACTATTAGTACGAGTGAGTTGGCAAAATAGATAACTTAATTATATGATTTCTTCTTTTATAATGACGGAGTGGATGAACTCACTCTTAAATAATTTGATCAATATATTTGAGATAAGGTTGATATTAAAGTAGAAAGAGGAAGCAGGAACCGTCCCCATGCTTCTTCCTTATTGTTTGTTTATTTTACTTTTTCCATTGCGGTATTTTTCGATCTCACGAGAGATTCCATATACCGACCAATTCGATTCATCGCGATTTCAATTTGTTCGATGGAAGTAGCATAGGAGCAGCGGATATAGCCCTCACCGGAAGCTCCGAATGCATTGCCTGGAACAACGGCGACTTTTTCCTCTTCAAGCAAACCTTGTGCAAATTCCTCTGATGTTAATCCGGATTTTTTAATCGATGGGAAAACATAAAACGCCCCACCTGGTGTATGGCACTCTAGTCCAATCTCGTTAAGTGATTGAACGATAAAATTCCGTCTTCTCCAGTAGTGCTGCCGCATTTTCTCGACTTGTTCTGAGCTGTTGCGTAATGCTTCAATTGCTCCCATTTGCAGCATGGTTGGTGCACACATCGTGGTAAATTGATAAATTTTTATCATGATACTGATTAATTCCTGTGGTGCAGCAATGAAACCTAAACGCCAGCCTGTCATGGCAAACCCTTTGGAAAATCCATTAATTAATATAGTCCGTTCGTACATACCTGGAATAGACGCAAAACTGGTAAATTCCTGATCATATGTCAGTTCCGCATAAATTTCATCAGAAACAACGAGCAGGTCATGTTTTTCAACGACGGCTGCAATTGCTGTCAGTTCGTCTTTATTCAAGCTCGTGCCTGTCGGGTTATTTGGTGAACATAGAAGAATAGCCTTTGTCTTGTCCGTAATCACTTCCTCAAGCTGTTCAGGTGTCACCTTAAAGCCATTTTCTGCGCTTGTTTCAACTCTAATTGGAACCCCACCGGCCATTGTCACAAGTGCGGTATAGGAAACAAAGGCAGGTTCGATGATCAGCACTTCATCCCCAGGATTCAAGATGGTTCGGAATGCGAGATCAAGGGACTGACTGGCTCCAACTGTCACAATTACCTGATCTTCCGGCTGATATTCAACCTGAAATCTTCTTTGTAAATACTTAGAGATTTCCTCACGAAGTTCCAGTAATCCAGCATTGGCTGTATAGGAAGTATGACCATCCCGAAGTGCATCGATTGCAAACTCCCGAATATTCCATGGGGTAGTAAAATCCGGTTCGCCAACCCCAAGCGAAATAACGTCTTCCATACTTGCTGCGAGGTCAAAGAACTTGCGGATTCCCGATGGTTCAAGTCCCATTGCTGTTGTGGAAAGATACTGCTGATAATCGATACTCATGGAGAAACCACCATTCTCCGGTCTTTGTCTTCATTTCCTTCCATAATAACACCATCATGTTTATATTTCTTTAGCATGAAATGGCTAGTCGTAGAAACAACATTTTCAATGGTCGCTAATTTATTAGATACAAATAAGGCGATATCTTTCATGCTCTTACCTTCAATTGTAACTGATAAATCATATGTACCTGACATCAGATAAAGCGAACTGACTTCCGGATAGCGGTAAATTTGCTCTGCTACCTCATTAAAACCAACGCCGCGCTGTGGTGTCACTTTGACATCAATCATCGCAACAATCGTTTCTTTTCCCTCGATTTTATTCCAATTAATCAGAGTAGGGTAGCTTACGATAATTTTTTCTTCTTCCAATTTCTTGATCAGTTTATTTACATTCTCTTCCGTCGTTTCTAGCTGCATTGCGATGGATTTGGGAGAAACACTGTGATTCTCATCCAATATCGCTAGAATATTCAACTCTTGATTTGTCAGCTTCAAATAATACGCCTCCGATTACACTCAATTTATTAACTTACATTATTATATCTTTCACATGTCAATGCAATGGAAAAATTATAACATCATTTGGAATGAAACTAAAATATATTAAGTGGAAAAAATTATATACGGAAGCAGGAGAAGGCTTATTAACCTGACCCCATATTCTTCTCCATTTATTTTTTAAATGATAATCCTTCTGTTTCTAATGCTGTTCGAAGTTTAGGTAAAGAAGCTGGACCCATACCATGAAATTTTACGATTTCTTTTTCACTATAGGTTGCTAGCTGCTCTAGTGTCGTGATGCCATTATGCTCCAATGCCCGTCTGGCGGGAGAAGAGAGCAGGGAAAGAAAGCCATGTTTCGGTTTCCGCCCTTTCTCACAAGTAGGGCAGGTCGGACAATCACTGCTTTTGTAGTAATGATGTCCCTTATCACATGTTCGTAAATTTGCCATTTTATTACCTCTTTCTTAATTACTTATTATAACTCCTTCAACTTCGCTTTTGCTTCTTTATCACCTAGTAGTGCAGCTTGCTGGTACCAGTACTTTGCTTTTTTTATGTTCATGGGAGTGCCTGTTCCGGATTCGTAGCAATAGCCAAGATTGAATTTACCAAGGGCGTCCTGCCTGTCTGCTGCCATCTGGAACCAATATAAGGCTTCCTCACCATTGTCCTGTTCAAAGGCTTCCTGACCGAGGTGATTAGCTGCGTAGTTGTCACCAGAAAGGGCGGACTTGGTACACCAATGCGTTGCTTTTTCTAAATCCTTTTCAATGCCGATCCCATTTTGATACATATAGCCAACTGTATACATGGATTCGGCAACACCAAGATTCGCAGCAATGGAAAACAATTCATATGCACGGTGAACGTCCTTTTCCACATACTCTCCCCGAAAATACATATCTGCATAATTGTTCATTGCGTCAGCATGGCCCTTCAATGCAGCCTCTTTATAGCGCGTAAACGCCTTTTTAAAATTTTTCTCAACAACAATCCCGTCAAAATAATAATTGCCAACCCAGTAGATGGCATCGAGATTGCCTGCATTCGCAGCTGTCATGTACCATACAAATGCCCAATCATCTCGCCTGATTGCCTTGTAAAATTTACCCAATGCAAGCTGTTCGGTTGGAACACCCTGCATTGCTAGTTGATAGGTCGTGATTGCTTCCTGCAGTTCAGCCTCTTCCATGAATATGCTGTTAGTGTCACTTGCCGGGGTGGACACTTCTTGTAGGATGGATTGCAAATCACGTAGCAAAATGGCGTGAAAGGATTTTTCAAATGTTGATAGCCCACGCAATTGTCTGTACAGAATATTGATATCGTCCGAAAAGTCGATCGTATCCGCCTGACAGACTTCGAAAATTTGGTTAATCGGATCAAGTGTATCAACATCTTGCTTAACTTTAGGCAATAGCTCTGCTGCTTTTTGATGGCCGTGTTTGTTAAGCTCTTTTTGTAATTGCCCTATATCCATAAAGTCACAGTTCCTTTCGTACATATCTCTCTAGTTACCATACTATTTTTATGGATGAAATTCAGCAAAATGGTATTGGATGTGCAATTATGTAATATGAAAGACAGAATTACTAAGCTATCTAAATAAGGTCTATTAACAAAATGGAATGAAACCTTCCTTGCTTGTTATCCGTATGAAGGGGTAAGTAAAAATAATAAGCGTGGTGATTTGATGGATTTTTTTATGTGGATATTCATTGCAATCGTATTTTATTATGCCTATCGGTTTATTCAGCTTCTAATCAAGATGAAGCAGGATATTGTGCTGCCGGTTACTACTGATGAGTTGGCTTCAATCCGGAAAGAACCTCGAAAAACAGTAAAATCTCCGACCTATACCAGTCAGAAAGCTGGCATCATCCTCTATGCTTTGGTATTAACATCGATAATAGGGATGTTCATTTTGATCCTACAATTTCAGCATGATTTTGTATTAATGTTATATTTCCTATTTATGATTCCGGTTATTGACATGTCAAATTTTCTAAATTTATTTGCTGTCACGAAGGATGGAATATTGTGTGGTGCCCGCTTTGCATCATGGAAAAGTATAAAATCATTTGAATTTGTACGAATTGATGTGAAGCATAATTATTATGGAGTTTCAAGAGAAATCAATGATCAATATGAGTTGAGAATAAAGACGAGGTTTAATACGTTGACCTGTATTGTGACTACGGAAGAGATGAAAGGGAAGTTGGGTGATTTAATGGGGGAAGAGAATGTAAAAGCCGAGTAGTAATCTGAGATGCTTAACAGAAAGTCATCCGCGGGTACAAAATAATACTATTTTCTACCGAGATTGTGTTTTTTGCTATTTTATTAGGCGACCAGTTAATTAAAAATTATATACATATTGTTGAACTGGGGGCTGTTGATCTACGAAGGATTAACGCCCCTTTTATCTAACGAAAGGGCAACTGCAGATAAAATCTATATATAAGATGTAAGATTAAAATTGAAGTGGGTGATTTTGATAAACAGAGAAAATTTATTGATTGATAAATTGAGCAAAACGACAGTAACCGTTATTTTTGGATTAGCGTTTTTACTTTCCCAATCCGTCATCCTAAGTATTCTTATAAAATTGAACCTGAAAGATGTTTTTGTATTGCAAACTACTTTTGATTCTTCCGTTTTTTCGACTATCGTAAACCAGTGGGAATCTGACGGTGTTAATCATCATTATTTTAATCATTATTATCTTGATTTTTTACATCCGATTTTCTATTCTGTTTTCTTGGCTTCGTTATTAAGCAAACCGTTGAATAGAGGTTTAGTGTCTGATAAATTTTCCTTTGTGATTGTTTTCCCTTTCATTGCAGGTCTGTTTGATTTGGTTGAAAATGTGCTGCACCTCCATATGATTCTAAATGGATCTTATATGAGTGGTATCGTAGTTTTTAGTGCTACTTTATCTCATTTAAAATGGTTTCTTTGCTTGATTTGTCTTTTAATTTGGTTGGTTTGGATTACAAATGGCTATAAAAAAAGATAAATGATAGGAAGCTGTTAGCCTGCAAGGAAAAACAAGGATGTAATCTTTAGCCAATTAAAATACGCTGCACTTTTCTTAGAGTTCGATGATGAACGTTCAGGCGGACTGGATGTATTAAAACATGTAAAGGATCCTATTCTTTTGGTTGTTCTAGGATTCATCACAAGTAAAAATCAACATTGGAAGATTCGGAAATAATTAAATCCCGAATCAGAGAAGCAAGTAATTATCTGGCACTGAAGCAATTGGCTAAGTTGAAGCATGTATCTGAAATTGCTGAGCAGGTTTGGAAATAGCTAGGAATATCTTTAGATTGTTGTGAACTGACTGTTAAGGTTGGATTTAAAATATGGAGAAGCCCTAAGTGAGAGTTTATAAATCTATATTTGTATAATAATGTGACGAAATCCTATCATCTTTACTAAATTATGATAGGGTAATTTTTTGTCCGATTTATCTACTTATAAACAGACAGTACAGTGTCTGGAAAATATACAGCAAGTCTAGATTTGAACTAAAACACTTATTACTGTCTTAGTTATTTCTTGCCAGTTATAGTATAATTTATGAACAATAGATTATATAATCTCAAATAAAGCTTGTAACAAAGGAGAAACCCATGAAAAAAGATATTCACGTTGTAGGTGCAGTAATTATAAAAGAAAATAAAATTCTATGTGCCCAGAGAGGTCCAGATAAGTCACTGCCATTTATGTGGGAGTTTCCGGGTGGAAAGATAGAAACTGGAGAAACTCCTCAAGATGCGCTAAAGAGGGAAATTGATGAAGAAATGCATTGTGATATTGAAATAGGGGAACAAGTTGAACATACCGTATATGAATATGATTTTGGAATTGTGCATTTGACTACATATAAATGTAAACTGTTGGAAGGAACGCCTGTATTAACGGAACACGCTGAGATCAAGTGGTTATCTCCAAAAGAACTAGAAACATTAGAATGGGCCCCGGCGGATATACCTGCGATTGAGAAACTAGCGACAGTATAATTAATTAAAAACCTACTCCAATTTTGAGTAGGTTTTTGAAATATTTAAAAAATTTGTAGTTTAATAGATCGAGTAGTAAAATTAACCTACAAATTGGAAATGATTGGTGGTAATTATGGAAGACTTTATCCAAGATTTACAGGATTCCTTACATAAGGGATTCATTGACCAAAAATACAATAAGTCTAGCAGATATGTTCCTGAATTATTAATAAATAATACAAACCAGAATAAAAACGTATTAACCACACTTTTGGGGGAGCTAGATAGCTGCGATTCATTTCTATTTTCGGTTGCTTTTATCACGGAAAGTGGACTAGCAACCCTTAAATCGCATTTACTTGATCTGAATAAAAAAGGGATTAAAGGAAGAATCTTAACATCGACCTTTCTTAACTTTAATCAACCAAAGGTTTTTAAGGAATTAATGAAGATTACAAATGTTGAAGTGAGAATGACGGATATACCTGGATTTCATTCTAAAGGGTACATATTTGAACATAGTCACCATTATTCGCTAATTGTCGGAAGCTCTAATTTAACTGCCCATGCACTACAAGTCAATCATGAGTGGAATGTTAAGCTTTCATCTCATGAAAATGGGGAAGTAATCAACCACTTCAAGTCACAATTTGAAGATGTTTGGGATGAGGCACATCCTTTAACAGATCAATGGGTAAAAAATTACGAGGAAGTATATACGCCAGTGGACTTCAAAAAGGCAGAAAAAGTTATAGAATTACCTCCAAATTACAGTGTGAATCCTTTAGAAGAAGCTCTAGAAATTAAACCAAATAAAATGCAGATTGCTGCTTTGGAACAAATCGAGTCGGTTCGTAATGCAGGAAATAATAAAGGATTGGTAATTTCTGCAACTGGGACAGGTAAAACTTACCTTTCTGCATTTGATGTAAGAAGGTTAGCACCCAAAAAAATGCTTTTTATCGTACATAGAGAACAAATACTTCATAAGGCTAAATCTGAATTTCAACTCATTACAGGTGGTATAGACAAGGAATTTGGAATTTTATCAGGGTCTACCAAGGAGACAGAAGCAAAATACTTATTTGCAACCATACAAACAATTTCAAAGCAGCATATGCTAGATCAATTTGATCCAGAAGAATTTGATTATATCCTTATCGATGAAGTTCATAAAGCCGGTGCTAATTCGTATTTGAGAGTAATCGATTACTTTAAACCAAAATTTTTAATGGGTATGACAGCAACTCCGGAACGTACAGACGATTTTAATATTTTTGAGCTATTTGATTACAACATAGCCTATGAAATTAGGTTGCAGGAAGCACTAGAGGAGGATATGCTCTGTCCTTTTCATTACTTTGGGGTAACTGATTTAGAATACAATGGCGAGCTCATTGATAATGCAACCATTCTTTCTCATCTTGTTACGGAAGAACGTGTTAATCATATCATGGATAAAGTGAACTATTATAGCTATTCAGGTGAACAGGTAAAAGGATTAATGTTTTGTAGCCGAAAAGAAGAAGCTATAAAGTTATCAGAAGCTTTGAATAATAGGGGATTAAGGACAGTAGCTTTAACCGGTGATCATTCACAGGAAGATAGAATGTATCAAGTAAATTGTCTTGAAAATGGAAGTCTGGATTACATTATTACTGTAGATATTTTTAATGAGGGTATCGATATACGGAGTATTAATCAAGTGGTTATGCTCCGTCAAACTCAGTCCAGTATTATATTTATTCAACAGCTTGGAAGAGGACTTAGAAAGCACGACTCAAAAGATTTTGTTACCATCATTGATTTTATAGGAAACTATAAAAATAACTATTTAATTCCAGTAGCGCTCTCAGGAGATAAGACACAGAACAAAGATAATATTCGCAAGGCTACGACAGAAACCAGTTATATTAAAGGTGTTTCAACAATTAATTTTGAAGAAATAGCTAAGAAGCAGATCTTTAAATCGATTAATAATAGTAATCTAACTGCAATGAAAGTCCTTAAAGAAGCCTATACAGAATTAAAAAATAGAATAGGTAAAGTACCATATTTCTACGATTTTGTAGAAAATCATTCGATTGATCCAGTAGTAATAGCAGAAAAATATAAGAACTATTATCAGTTTTTGCTTAAGGTAAAGGAAGAAGTGCCAAGTCTAAATACTTATGAAAATAGTGTTCTGACAATGCTTTCTATTGAAATTCTTCCAGGTAAAAGAAAACACGAATTAATTCTACTTGATCAATTAATACGTCATACGAAAATTACGAAAAGGGATTATCTACACCTACTCGAGGATTCTAACTGTATTGTCGATCAAGTAACTCTACAATCAGTACATCGTATACTTAGTTTATCTTTCTTTTCTCAAAATGATCAAAAGAAGTACGGTGCTGAACCAATTGTAGAGTTCGAAGGTGGAAACTATTCATTTAACAGTAAGATTAAAGAAAGTCTTGAAAATAATAGGAACTTTAAGCATTTAGTTGAAGATGTGATTCGCACTGGAATGGAAAAAAGTAAAAAGTATAATACTGACAAGACTTTAACGCTATATGAGAAATACTCTCGAAAAGATTCTTGTAAGTTATTAAACTGGGACAATGATGAAAGTTCCACCATGTACGGCTATAAACCAAAACATCAAACATGTCCTGTATTTGTTACATATCATAAAAATAATGAAGTGGAAGCAAGTGTCGATTATGGAGATGAATTCATAAGTCCTGAATTATTTAAATGGTATACTAGAAGCAATAGAACCTTACAATCAAGCGAAGTCCAGAAAATTATTCATGCAGAGGAAAATAATCTAGATATTCATTTATTCGTAAAGAAAGATGATGATGAGGGAACCGGTTTTTATTACATGGGTGAAGTAAAGCCAGATAAAGCTACCGCTCAGCAGGACAAAATGTCAGATAATAAGCCTGTCGTACACATGAATATGATTATGGAACAACCGGTTGAAAGTAAGCTTTATAAGTATATAGTTAATGGTCTGGAAATGTAAGTAAAACACTTTTAAAATGCTCAATTCTTTTAAATAGAATTGAGCATTTTAAACTTAATTTATCTTTCTTATTAACTTTGGTTTAATTTTCTTTTAAAATAAATCTGCAATTTATACTCGTAAATTTTAGTCAACTTATGAAAATATTTTAATCATCTTTATCTACCTTGAAGTTAACCTCAAACTGATTAGCCGAAATACTCTCAACCTCTACAAGACAGGCTTTATCTTCATAGCTGCCACGATTCTCAGCCTTGGCAGATTGAATTTATTTTATTCTCCCATGAAGGAGCCGTGAACTTCATTAAATAGCGTATTTATGGGCTATGGACCCTATTCCACCCACTACTTTAATACTCTAAAGCGGGGGGGGGGGGGACAGGAACCAATTTACGTTTGGTGGAACGTATTGTGGAAGATATTCATTTAGGTTAATTAAGTAGAAAACTTCTTTCAATTGTTAGTTTACTGGTTCACATTTGCCTTTAAGATAAACATTGACAGAGAAATAGATTTTCCCTCCTTACTTTTACATGATTACCAAAAGGGTAGTTATCTGGTAGGAGAATAGGAAGTGCTATAAAATAGTGGAAATTTTGGAAGTAAGGGGCCAATGTGTCAGTTTCCTACTGCTTAAAAGTGGTAAAGCAGTGGAGAACTGACAGCTCTATCCTCTTCACTACATATTATAAAATTCCTAATCGATACATATTAGCCACTGCATGTGCTCGATTGGATGCATTAAGTTTATTTCTTGCAAGTTTTACATACTGTTTGACCGTTAATTCGCTAATCGATAGAGATACAGCGATTTCTTTTGTTGAAAAGCCATTCGCAATTTCCTTCATTACCTCAAACTCACGTTTACTGAGAAGATGTTGCTCAGCATATGTTTCATGGATTAACTCCCCAACTCTTTTACTGAACAGGGTAATGGAATCGAGTAAATCATCATCAATTCTCTCTTCATCTTTGAAACAATTGCTATAAATAAATGCGATGACATTTCCTCTTTTCAAAATTGGAGTTACTAAAAAGGCAGTAATCTCATTACTTAGAATATGATTACTTGAAGTAATTTTAAATAATTCCTTTCCACTCAGGAAGGAAGCCCTTTTTTCTTGAATGCTAGTCATAATGGCTGGTACCGTTCGGACATCATAACGCTGCTCATGAATATAATGTATTCTATTATATTCAATAGCAATAACTCCTTCTCCTAAAACTCCTATTGAAGAAAATCTGAAAAGATAAGCATTGTCTACTGGAAAATAGTCCAAAAAAGTCTCCAGCACAACGATTAGTTTTCCTTCATGTGTTTCTTGTTCTTTTACCTTTGTAAATTGTTCCGAAAAGGTAGGTATTTCTATCATAATATCCACTCCTTTTGTAGTAGTTTTGTTATACAAAGTTGGTAATATATAAATTATTAAAAATATTATAACATATATAGTGAAAGCATTTTAATTAGAAATTACTTAATTAACTATAAAAGGGGAGTTTATTATGAAGGCATTAGTAATTGAAGATGTGAAAAAAGCAGTTGTAAAAGATCTTCCGGTACCAGAAATTGATCAAGATGGAATTTTAATAAAAGCAATGGCGAATGGAGTTTGTCGAAGTGACTGGCATGTATGGATTGGCGATCATGGGATTATTCAACCCATCATTGGTCATGAATTTGCTGGTGTTGTGGAAGAGGTAGGCAGCAATATTACAAACTTTAAACGAGGCGACCGTGTTATAGTTCCATTCTCTGGAAGTGATGGGACATGTCCGCATTGTATCGCTGGTGATACTCATCTTTGTGATTCCTTCCTTGTTCCTGGGACAGCCTATCAGGGTGGTTATGGAGAGTATGTGGCTATTCCAAAAGGGGACCGTAATGCAATACATCTTCCTGATAGCTTAAATTTTGCTGATGCAGCAGCACTTGGTTGCCGATTCATGTCTGCGTATCATGGTGTTGTTGATCGTGTAAATGTGTTACCTGGAGAATGGTTGTGGTGGTATTGGTCTTTCAACAATTCAAATTGCTTCTTCCATGGGTGCATTTGTAATTGGTGTTGATATTAATGAAGCAAACCTAGAGCTTGCCAAAAAACTTGGTGCAGACTATGTAATTAATAGTAATACTCAAAATCCAGTTGAAGCTGTAAAAGAGATCACAAAAGGTGGAGCGGATGTTTCGGTAGATGCTCTTGGAATTACAGAGACATGCTTAAATGGAATTAACAGCTTAAAGAAAGGTGGGCGTCACCTTCAAGTTGGAGTTACAACGAAAAAAGAAGGAGGTTTTATTCCTATTCCGATTGATGAAATGGTCATAGGTGAAAAATCTTTTATCACAACCCTTGGTATTCCTGCCTACCGTTTCCCATCTCTGTAGGAGCAAGTTGCACAAGATAAATTAAATCCAAGTAAAATGGTATCTGGCCATATTAAATTATCAGAAGTAGAGAATATATTTGAAGATATGAGTAACTTTAAAGTAACCGGAACATATGTCGTAACAGATTACAGCTGATATCCTAGTGGGAAGCGAAGGGATGGTTTCTAAGCTTCCCACTAGGATATCAATGCCAGTTCCCCACTTCTTTCATACTGTATAAGGGTGGGGGCTGGCATTATCTTTCGTCCCACTGGGGAAAGGGATCACTCTGGTTGAACGCAGAAAAGGAACCCGTTAATCTTTTCCAGTTCATATGAATAATTATGTGTTAGCCTCCAATACCATTGTGGTTTCTGGATGCTAATATTTTTTTATGTTGATTGGGTATATATCTTTTTAGGATTTCAGTGTAAGTGAAACGTAGGCTTGGCGGTATTATGCCAGGTTTTTTGGATGTCAGCCGTTTCTATGGCTGCAGAATTTTTTAATTTCCAAACCCTCTCAATGGGTTGTTTTACTAGAACAGTATGCTTGCCACTAGGTATCTGATAAACTTCTATTCGGTTTAAAGTTGAATTAAACGTTAAAAATACTATACTACAATTACAAAAAATTACCCTTCAAAACGAGTAAGCAGGTTTCACATAGATTATGTTGCTGTTTTAAGAATCTTTTTAGCACTAGATTATAGATCTCTTTTATGTTTCTTTGCTGTACTATAAATGTGTATGATAAGGTGGTAAAATATAACTGATCAGTAAATTTGAAAAATACAGTTAAAAGCATGTATCACAATTATCATTATCAGTCGACATATTACACCGATATTCGGGTGGTGACAGGAACTGTCAGGGGGGTAACCGATGGAAGATGAAAAAGTTATTAAGCTAGAGCAGAGAGTCAGGCAACTTGAGATGGATGTTCAGTTACTAAAAGAGCAACGTTTGGCTGAGAAAGAACCAATCAAGCCGAAGCAAGAGCCAAGATCAGAGGATACGCTCAATACAACTGATTATAAGCAACAAATCGTAAAGCCAAGAACCACCGAACCGCCCAATCCTTTTGAAACACCGAAGAAAACTGCAATGGATACTAGAAAGGAGCCGGTTGATTGGGAAAATCTGATTGGTAGGGTCTGGCTGCCAAGAATTTTTATTTTCATTCTATTATTAGGAGTTATTTGGGGATTCAAAGTAGCGGTCGATGCAGGAATATTAAATGAGACGAATCGAGTTATTACTGGTTTTCTTGCTGCAATTTTACTTTTATACATCGGCGAGAAACAAATCAAGCGCGATCATCATGCATTAGGAAAGGTGCTTGTATCCGGTTCTGTTGCGATTCTTCTATTGTCAACGTTTGCGATGCATATTTTATATGGTATGATTCCAGCCGGGTTTGCCTTTTTCCTGAATGTTCTCTGGGTTGCCATGGGAATTTATTTAGCCCACCGCCATAAATCAGAGGCAATGGGGATCATGATGACGGCATTTGGCTATTTAATCCCATTTCTCGTCCAGGGAGAGACAGATACTAATGAGATTTTTCTTGTGATTGGCTATGAACTGCTCTTCTATATTGCATTATTAATTTTCGCCGTTCGCATGCAATATAAGAAGCTTTTCTATATTGCTGCAGTACTGCTTCATCTTGTCTTTCTAACATTGTCCATGTCTGCTTTCCAATATGATTCGATTGTTTTCGTCTGGATGGCAGTGGGTATGATCCTGCAGCATGAATTGATCTTTGGCACCCTCTATTTTAAAAAGATGAATAATAGAGGGACATTTCCTGTTCTGTTTACCAGTTTTATAGCGACATTGCTTTGGACAAAAGGTGGTTTTGATGCCATCGATCAGGATCTGTATTATCTGCTCTATGTGGTCATTGCCACCATTCGATATGGCACCGTTGCCTATTATTCCCATCTGCGGAAAAGGGAAGAATTATTTCCGCTGTCCATTGTCCTTTCAACAATTGGTCTGTCTTGTATCATTTTTGAGGGCTTGAATAATTCGGATATGATTTTTTCCATGTATTTGATTGTAGGTTTATTCGCCACGTATATCGGATACTATTTCCATGTTTTCGCACAAAGGTTTATCGGACTGATCATTTATTTTTTAACCGCATTAATGGTTGTTGCTGATCCGCTGTATGATCTATGGAGTTGGGATTTATTCAACATGCTTTTATTGATTGGAACGCTTTATGCCATGCATATTCTCTTAAAACCGTTTGTAGAAAATCATGTGCAGCAAATACTGACAGGTGTCCTGCTTGCTGCACATGTCCTGTTTTTGATGAAAATACCAAACCTCTATCAGGCTATCAGTTTGGAAACCTTATTATGGATTGGGGTGATTATTTCTTTATATATTTTGTATCAATTGGTACGGACAGAAATCAATCGCTACTTTCATATGGTAGTGGTAGCAGTAAACGTAACGATTCATTTGACCTTTATTACAAAACTTATTACAGCACTGACTGTCAATCAATCAGTGAGTATTGAAGTGATGTCCATATCGATTGGCTGGGCTCTCTATGCAACAGGCTGTTTGATTGCAGGATTTGTTTATCAGAAGAAATCTGTCCGCCTTTTGGGGATTGGGCTACTTTTCCTGACACTTGTTAAGCTTGTATTTGTCGACCTAGCCTTCCTCGACCTCATTGTCCGTGCTGGATTATTTATGGGTATTGGTGTGTTGGGTATCGTTTTATCCCGCTTGTTTTATATCAAAGATAACAGAACAGAGAAAGAGGATTAATTTAGGTCACTTAGCCTACTGTAGGGGTGAACTGCTTGAGACTTACGAAAGTATGTGAGAATTGCCCAGTCCGAACAGTAGAAAATTAAACTTTCGTGGATGTTTCTATGGTCAAATACTTGGGTTACTGTTTAATTATTAGATAATAATTGAGAAGGAAATAGAGTGCGCCATTTCTGATAATGATGGTTGGGAAAGGACATTTTATAATTCCCCATATATGAGAAAGTAAGTTGTAAATTGATTCCACGTTTTGGGCATACTAGCTAAAAAGATGAGGCAGGTAATTCATTTGGCTAGACGTGGAAGAATTAAAAAAAGTAATTTACTGTTATATTTGATGCTCTTTACAGGCTTTTTATTAATTGCTGCTTTCTATCAGATTGTACTCTTGTTATCAAGCTTATCTATTGTAGGTTGGTTAATTATCGGCATCGTTATAACAGGTATAATCTTGATAAGAAGAAATTTAAAGCAGAAAAGGGAACGAAAAGAAAAAGAAGAACGTTGCAAGGTGCTGGAAAGACAGGGGAATTTGAATCAATTAAGAAAGATGCCCTTTAGACAATTTGAAATTTACGTTTGCGATTTGTTTAGACAGATGGGATATGATGCCCATGTAACTCCGCCAACTGGTGACGGCGGGAAAGACATAATGATCTATAGAGATGATTATTTTGCAATCGCCGAATGCAAACGTTTTGGTGAAGGAACGAAAGTAACCCGGCCACAAATACAAAAGTTTCATAGCGCTATTATTGATTGTAAAGCAGAAAAGGGATATTTTGTAACGACTGGAGAATTTACCAAACATGCAATATCCTATGTTTTGGATAAACCTATTATCTTAGTAAACGGCAGCAGGTTAGTTGAAATTATAGAAGAAGCAACCAAAAAACTTGATAATGAGAGTGAAGTTTTTTTACTGTAAATCTAGTCATCGCTTTAATACTTTGCGATGGGAAATAGGCACCAACTTATTTAAAAATGTTTTTAAAAAGAGGTTCCACTAATTACAGTGGAATCTCTTTTACCAAATAATCACCTAATCTTCAACCTCAATAAGAAAGACTTTCTCTTCATAGCTGCCACGCTGCTCAGCATTATCCAATCGGATCTTTTCTAATTCTTCCATGGAGGAGCCATGAACATCTTTCACCAGCGTATTAATTAATTCTAGTAGATCAGCCAGTTCTTCCAATGCATCTTCTTTAGTTGCTGCCCGCTGGTATTCTTCCACTTCTTCAAGTACTTTTTTCTTCAGCTCCAAAATATAACGGTCCTGATTTAGAGTGTCAGTCTTACAATCTTTACCGGAGTTTTCGATGATTTCCGGGATACGGTCACGTACGAGTTTATTATATGTTGGCATATGAACACTCCTTTTAATTGTTAGTTTACTGTTTCACTTTTGCCTACGAGATAAACATCGACAGAGAGGGATTTTGCCTCCTATATCTTTTACATGAAAGATTATCAAAAGGATAGTTGTCTGGATAGAAAATAAGAAGTGCTATATTAATCGGATAATTATGAAGGAAGGGGATCTTCATTGCTGTTAAGAATAAGATAAATATGAGTCGACCACTGTACCCTCGAACAAAAAGCGGAAAATAAATTTAGACATATAAAGTTTTGCTTATTGTAAACTTATTTTAACCTTATCTTAAGGGGAATTTAATTAACTTTTAGTATAATAAATTAAAAGTTAATTTTTCCGTATAAGGGAGGAACAGAATGAAAATTTTAATTACAACGGAGTGCTATACTCCAGTAATTAATGGGGTAGTAACTTCTGTTGTGAATTTACATCAAGAATTAATTAATCTTGGACATGAGGTACGAATACTAACATTATCAGGAAAGTTGCGCTCGTTTGAGAAGGATGATGTAACATATATAGGATCTTTAGGAATTGGTAAAATCTATCCGGGTGCAAGAGTAGCATTAGGTACTGAAAATTTATACCTCAAGGCTATAATTGAATGGGAGCCGGACATTATCCATTCCCAAAGTGAATTTAGTACCTTTCAAATGGCTAGGCATATAGCGAAAAAGCTTCATATCCCAATTGTACATACCTACCACACCATATACGAGGATTATACGCATTATTTCTCACCTAATAAAAAATGGGGAAAGGCCATGGCTGCACGGTTTACTAAATCTATTCTAAAGCATACCGAGGGTGTGATTGCCCCTACGGACAAAGTACGATGTTTGTTAGAAGGTTACGGTGTAAATCAAAAGATTCATGTTGTACCTACAGGAATAAATTTGGGGTTATATGTAAAAAAGGTAGAAAATATTAACAAACAAAAACAGAAAGATACAATTGGTATCCCTAGTAATCACAAAGTGCTTATATCTGTTGGACGATTAGCAAAGGAAAAAAACCTGGAAGAGATAATACTTTTTCTATCAACAATACAAAAACGTAATTTCACCTTGTTGATTGTCGGAGATGGCCCACATCGCAGTTTTCTAGAAAAGTATGTATGTGAATTAGGACTTTCGGAAAAAGTGATTTTCATAGGAATGGTTCTTCCTGAAGAAATATCTGCATTTTACCAATTAGGAGATGTCTTTGTTAGTGCTTCCAATAGTGAAACCCAAGGATTAACGTATTTAGAAGCAATGGCAAATGGGATTCCTCCACTTTGCCGAAAGGACCCAAGTTTGGAAAAATTGATTGTGGATGGGGTTAATGGATGGCAGTTTTCATCATACGAAGAGTTTGTTACAGGATTGGATTTGTTATTAAAGAACAGGGACTTTATAAGTCAAAATGCAAGATTAGACGTAATTTCTGACTATTCTTCTGCTGTGTGCGTAAAAAAGGTCGAGAAGATTTATCGAACTGCACTTCAACAGTATAAACTGAAAGAGAAAGAACTACTTGCTACTCTGTAAAGAATTAAACAAATGAAGAGGTAAGCCCATGTAACCGCAAAATTCTAGGTGCCAGTCTCCAACTACTTTAATACTGTAAAGCGGTGGGGAGTGACACCATTTTGGTAGAATTGCATTTTGATTACCTAAATAACTTCTTAAACAATTTAAATATATCAAATGATGTTTTGTTGTAAACCTTATTGTAGGCATATTTCTTGGGATTACGAACCCATCCTTTGCCTTTTGGCATCTTTAACCCTGCTCGATGGACGACTTGGCGTTTAATACTCGTTTTTGCAGATATTCTTTTCTTCAAGCTTGGTTTTCGCAAACCGAATTTCATGAGATTCCTCCTATAAATTCTTTTACCAAATATGGGTGTTAAATTTGTGGGTTTCTATTTATATTCTACTACAAGGATATGTAATTAAAAGGATTGTATGGCATTTTCATAATGAATTTAGATTGAATTCAAGTGCCAGTCCCCATTGCTTTAATACGTAAAGCAGTGGGGAACGGAATGATGTGACCCCCTTGTTTGTATTCAGTCCGTAAAAAAGTAATGAGGAAATTGTGGATAGGAGAATACAAGCATTAAACACTAAATGGACTAAAAACAGGAGAACAAAATGAACAAAAATAGAAAGTTCAAAATGAACATTGACTACAAACCACTTCCTGTGAATGAAAGAGACGAAATTTTTCGAAATGGAATTTTCCTATTCAATATCTCCAGAATTATGGAGCATATTAATAAGGGCGATTTAGACGTTGAAGAAGAGCAAATTGATATTAACGAATGGTTTAAAACGCATTGGCATACTTCGGTCAATGAAGATCATTTGCCAACGGTTGATATTACGCAACCTACACTGCAAGCGGAAATCAGTCCGAATATACATGTAATTATTGATGGAAATCATCGAATCGAGAAAGCGTTTCGTGATGGAGTTTCTTGTATACATTCCTATAAAATGAGCGGGGAACAGCTTGTGGCATATTTAAAAGATGTAAGAGGGTATGAAGCATATATTAAATATTGGAATTCAAAGTTGTAATTTAAATAGGGTACGAATATAATTACCCTAATTGATAATAATTTAAATTTGTTTAATAATCATGATTTTTGTTTCAAGAATATAAATTAGAGAGAGCTTGGGAAAATAAAATTTGAATAAGTAAGGGGGAGAGGCTGCACAGAGTTTTGTGCAGTTTTTCTAATTGAAAAAAATGACCTTTTAATGGGTCTATCGGGATATGATAAAGAGCAGCAAGACTGAATGGCGATAATCAATCTTCGCCTGTCTGCATGCTTCCTTAACTAAGGAAAAGAAGCAGTAGAACATCCAGCACTTTAAATTACAATTTCTTGCAAGCAAGAAAAAACAGTACGTACGTAATAATATCATACGATGTTGAATAAAATGGAGCGAAGTGCAAAATAAAGGGGATGTATACACTGGGTAATTATTTAGAAAGTGTTGTTTTTGAACATCGGTTTTGGCTCCAGGTTCTTGGGGATCATTCTCGCTTTATCCATGATTCGCTTTATCCTTCCGAAAAAGAAGACATTGCAAAAGCTGCTTATTTTATCGAACACTTCGATCACCTTCTTGCCCAAGCAAGTTCTCTCACCGAATCTAATGCCACTTCTTTTTCGATTACTGTTGAGGAGATTGTTGAGCAATTAAAAGAGTTTAAACTTTCCATCATCAAACGACATTTATGTAATGGAATTGGCATTCACCTTTCACCTACTTTTCTAAATCATATGGTTAACGAATTAGAAGAATACCAACTTGTATTAAGCTACCTCAAAAAAGGGAACATACCACCAATATTCCACGAATTACATCATCATTTAATTTGGCTGCTTGATGCTTCTGGCCATGCAGGAGCAATTAATGATCGAATGGATGGAGTAGAAAAAAGACTAAAGGAAAAAAGCAAGAACTTTACCAAACACTTTGATCAATTTTATTTGAAAGCTGTTGAATTAACGGGTTATTTACGTGCAAATGTTAAGACATTTCCAGCATTAAATAGATTTAATGATAATGTTGATGTAGAAATAGAATTATTTAAAACTTTTTTGAATGAACTGGAGGAAATGGAATTAAGTGCGGAAGTGTTAGGAACATTTACGGCTTCGATGGCAGACCATATGGCAAGGGAGGAACATTATTACTTAATGAAGTTGGCAGAATCCAGAACGCAACAGCGGGGTAGTTAAGTAATTAATACAAATATAAAAAGGAAAACCTTTAGATTCTAGGTGCCAGTCCCCAACTACTTTAACACTGTAAAGCGGTAGGGGACTGACACCACTGTATCAAATACCTCACTGGTCGTAGCATCTTCCATGGTGAACTCTGAAAATGATAGCTTGTCTTTAACATCCTGAATAGAGAGATTTCTGATTTCACATCTTCCTTCATCACTTAATGCTTGGACTTGGAGAGTAAATATTACCAAATAAATATAATCTATGAAATTTATGTAAATCAATTATTTTCACTTGTGAAGTTATGCACATGATGGTATATTAAGTTTATAAATCTTTTATGTGAATAACTTCACGTAAAGTTGTGAAGCAATGAACATAAATGCTGGAGGATGATGATTGATGAAGGTAGCAGTTATTGGATGTACGCACGCTGGAACAGCAGCGATTAATAATATATTGAACCTTTACCCTGACGCACAAATTAATGTTTTTGAAAAAAATGATAATGTTTCATTCCTTTCTTGTGGTATTGCCCTATATGTAGGTGGCGTGGTTAAAGATGCGAATGGACTGTTTTACGCTTCTGTAGAGCAATTCGAGAGTCTTGGTGTACACATGCATATGAATCATGAAGTGATGGCCTGTGATGTGGACGGGAAGCAAATACAAGCAAGAGATATGAAAACAGATGAAACGAAAAACTATAGCTATGATAAGCTGATTATTACTTCAGGTTCTTGGCCTGTAACACCACCAATTCCCGGTTCTGATCTGGAAAACGTTTTGTTATGTAAGAACTTTGACCATGCAAAAGAGATTATCAAACGTTCAGAATCCGCTCGAAATGTTGTCGTTGTTGGAGCAGGATATATTGGTGTTGAGCTAGTTGAAGCGTTTGAAGAAAACGGCAAAAATGTCACATTAATTGATAGTGAAGAAAGAATTCTAAACAGATATTTAGATGATTCATTCACTGCACCTGTTGAAACAACTTTCAAACAACGTGGCATTGATTTGGCACTTGGTCGAACTGTTTCCGAATTTGAAGGTACTCATGCTGTGAAAAAGGTGATTACGGATAAAGGAGAATACAACGCAGACTTAGTCGTGATGTGTATTGGATTTAGACCGAATACAGGACTATTTAAAGGTCAATTAGATATGTTGGGCAATGGTGCAATTATTGTTGATGAATATATGCAAACAAGTGTGAAAGATGTGTATGCTGCGGGGGATTGCTGTGCTGTAACTAATAATGCAACAAAAAAACCGGCATATATTCCATTAGCAACCAATGCGGTTAGAATGGGTACACTTGTGGCTCATAATCTAGTGCGTCCAGTCTTGGAGCACCCTGGAACACAAGGCACTTCAGGATTGAAAATATACAATCATAATATTGCATCAACAGGATTAACAGAAAGTGCTGCAAAATTAGCTGGATTATCTGTAGATAGTGCCTCAATTGTAGATAACTATCGTCCAGAATTCATGCCAGAAAATGCGGTAATTCAATTAAAGCTAGTCTATGAAACTGAGACCCATCGGATTGTTGGTGCTCAAGTCATTTCGGATGCTGACTTTACGCAGGCAATTAACACAATAAGCGTGGGTATTGCAAACAATATGACGATTGAACAATTGGCATTAACTGATTTCTTTTTCCAACCACATTACAATAAACCAATAAATTTCATAAATCAAGTAGCAATGGAAGCAATGGAAGCAATGGCAAAGGAAACTGGGAAAATTAAAAAACAGGAAGCCGTACTTGTTTAATTAAAGAAAAACGGTTTTGGTGAATGGCCTTAAGTATAGTGAATACTAAAGCGGAAAAGCAGCATTAGAGAATTTTCTCTAATGCTGCTTTTTAATGTTTTCTTAAAGTGAATTCTGATAAGGGACGAACAAGGTATGTTCCAAATGCTTGCAATACCAAACATACTCACCTAACTACAACCCAACTTTGCAGAAGAGGATATTGCTACGGAGTTTGGTTTCAAAAGAATTAATGAGTAAAGAAACAGGAGGTACAGCTATCCACTAAATGCTATAAAGCGATGGGAGGTGTCACGACTTTGTAAATGAAAAAGAAACAATCGTCGTTAAATACATCGCACGTTATGATATTATAAAATTAAAGAACATATGATATCAATTTAGTTAAAAAGTAAGGACAGAATCAGAGAGAGAGAAAATCAATAGATGCTTATATCAATCAATTTTCCTCTTATTAGACTTGAACAGGAGGAAATGAAAGTGAGCGCACAAAACTATTACTATCAATTTCTAGAGCCATTCAATAAAGAATTAGCATTGGTTGCCAGAGAACTAGAAAACAGCATATTCTCAAGTCCACGAACAATGCTTACACATGCTAGAGTATTTGTTGAAAACATTTTGCAGCTAGTTATGAAAGAAGAAAAGTTACCTGAAGGCGGTTGGACTTCATTAATAGAACGAATTGACGTACTAAGTGATAATGGGTACATTACGACTGAAGTACGTGATTCATTGCATTTTGTAAGGAAAATGGGCAATCAGGCTGCACATGATACTCGGAAATTTCGCTACTCGGAGGCTTTATTATCCTGGGAGGAAGTTTATGTAATTGTAAGATGGTTTACGGAAACATACGGATCTTTGGATTTTGAAGTACCAGTTTATCAGGATCCTGCTCCACAGGAAGAATCCTATGATATTTCAGAAATTGAAATCAGGTTAGAAGCTTTGGAAGAGCTTCTAGTAGCTTCTGTTAGTAAGCAAGAGAATTCAGACGTGACCGAACCTCAAACGGGCACAACAATGGAAACGGTCGGCGAACCGATACCACCTGGTTTTACCACGGTTCGGACCATTAATTACAAGAATCAAAAAGTAGAAATTCCTTATTTCCTCCGTGATGCATTCCTTCTACCTCAACGTTTTGAAAGGTCCGAGACATTTCTGATTCGGTTGGGTGCGGAACAGCAAGGGCGAATTATTAGTGAATTGCCAAATAATTTAGAAGGTATTTCAAAACATGTGAAACGATATAAGGAGAAAAATGAAGAAATATTATTTGAGGAATTGAAAGTTTACATAGAGGAAGAGAAAAAGAGAAGAGAAATTTTCTTACAACGACCTGGCGAATTACTTTTCTTCTATAAGACGGATTACCTTATCGTAACGGAAGAAATTGCATCCACGCCATTAAATGCTGAATTATTTACAGGTTTTCCAAGCCTGTTGAGACAATTGAAAGAAGATCAGATAGAAACAGTTGGTCAATTACCACGAGAATTAATGATACTTGCGAAGTATGAAAATGTTGGTGTAGGAACTGTGAAAAGTTTGTTTGACCAGATTAAGCAAATTCAAAATGGATAAAGTTCTCATGTTTTGACGGGGATTCAAGTGCCTGTTTCTCGTAGCCTTAATACCGTAAAGCTATGGGGGACAGAAAAAGGTAGCCTACAAATCTTCCGAATACTATATTCTTACTCTGATAGATCTTAAAGACCAATCCCAGCGAGAATTGGTCTTTTTTTGGTCCTCGCCTTTTCTTATACAAGCTCTCGTAACTTCTAATCCATATTTTGCTCGTTCAGATAATGTCATGCTCAAACTATGCTAATCCACTAAATATCATAAAAACTATTTCCCCATCGCTGTTGTAGTATCAATTTTTTCTCATTAATAGAGAAAAAGTTAATGCCTTTATCCTGAAAGTCATTAATATAACGAAGATAGTAAGTAGAAGTCGATGGAATCGATAAGGGGGAAAACGACTGTTTTTTTAAGAAGACTTTTACAAAATAAATTAACTGTATTTATTTAATAAACAGAAAAAATAATTAAATGATACTTGACTTGTCGAATTGTTCAGTCTATTATGAGAGATAAGGAAATGGACTAGCAATTCCATTATACGGAATAAGGGTTGCGATAGATATCGACTTGCAATTGAAATTACTGCTTTTGACAAATATTTTCTCTTTATCCTGATTTCCGTAGGATTATAAATAGCAGGGGGTGCCGGATGTCGAAAGATTATAAGATTTAAGGAAGCGAATCAGGTAGGGATGGATTCATTATGAAAAGTATGGGATATTACTAGAATTTTTAGAACCTAATTTAAAGAATGTAAGCGATATCAATATAGCCCAGCGCTAGTGGGCATCTTGAAGGCATTCACAAAAAGGTTGGGTATCTATCAGGACGTAATTACCTTAACATCGACTTTATGTTGGAAGTGATAGATCAACTTGCAGATGATGTGATAAACGATGTCGGTAGATTTCCATAACCCAAGGTAAGCTGTAAAAAGAGGCTTTATAGCGAAATGATGTCCTAGAGCCCTTAAAGTCATTGGCTGTAAAATGGATAGATAAACCATTAAAGAAGTTGTGAAAGATTAATATCTAGTAATACTAGCTTCCAGCAAACCCAGAAAACTCTCTGAAAGCAAAATATAAATGGAGGAGATTTAAAATGAAATCGATTACAAAAGAAGCAAGATACTTGAAAGATCTTTACAAGGATTGGAGCGACCGTATGTTGGAAAATCCCGACATGAGACTTTCGGATCAACGCAGTCTTTTCGACGAGTGGGGAAAACCAACATATGAACCTGAGAATGTTACTTATAAGACAGAACAAGTAGGAGGAGTTAATGCCGTTTGGACATTTCCAGTTGGCTGTGACAAATCCAAAGTGCTTATTTATACCCATGGTGGCGGGTTTGCGGTAGGCTCTGCAGACAGCCATCGTAAACTGGCTGGTCATGTTGCAAAAGCGCTTAATATATCTTCATTGGTAGTGGATTACGAGCGTGCTCCTGAGAATCCTTTTCCATCCCAGCTGGAAGAACTTGTGAATGTTTATAAGACATTGTTGGATTCCGGTATTAAACCTGAAAATGTGACAACAATCGGGGATTCAGCAGGTGGAAACCTTGCTATATCTTCTGTACTAAAGTTTCGTGAAGAGGGACTTGAACTACCGGGAAGTGTCATCGCTTTTTCACCATGGCTTGATATGGAATTGTCTGGTGAGACGCTTGATACAAATGATTCAACGGATGCTCTTATATCACGCCCACTACTCGAAGGGATGCGTGCAGGCTATATAGGAGACGATGAAGCAAAGGCAACAAACCCGCTGGTAAATCCCTTACATGCTGATTTCAGTGACTTTCCTTCGTTATACATTAATGCAGGAGGAGACGAGTCACTATTGGATGATGCAAGACGTTTGCACGAGCTTGCCAAAGAAGCAGGGGTTAATTCAACATTGTCCGTTGTGGAAGGTATGCAACATGTATTCCCTAGCTTAGCAGGACGTGCTCCAGAAGCTGACCAAGAGATTAAGAGAATTGCAGACTGGTATAAAGCTTTGGAAAAGTAATGTAAAGCGAAATAAACACTATTGAAATGAGAAAGTTTGATTGATAGACAATCCTTCTTGGTGCATAACCCGCTCACCATGAGTCTGCAGAACAGCCAAGGTGGATTTAATAACAGGAATTGGAAGAAGACAAGGTTACTAAAAATATTTTAAATCATAAGGAGGCAAATTATGAGTGAAAATAATCGGGTTAATGTTGGGTTAGACTTTGATGCAGTGGTTATTGGTGCGGGGTTCGGCGGTCTTTATGCAGTTCACAAGTTGCAAAATGAACTTGGGCTAAGCGTGTGTGGCTATGAAAAAGGCGGCGATGTGGGAGGTACCTGGTATTGGAATCGATATCCTGGTGCCCTGTCTGATAGTGAAAGCTTTGTTTATCGTTATTCATTTGATAAGGAATTGCTGCAAGAGTGGACATGGGAGAGTAATTATTTAACACAGAAAGAAGTGCTGAATTATTTGACTCATGTTGCTGAGCGTTATGATTTGTATCGCAGCTATCAATTCAACAGAGAAATCAAGGCAGCCCAATACAATGAGGAGGGTGACTATTGGGAAGTTACTACAGACAAAGGTGATACGGTTACTGCAAAATATTTGGTGACTGGTCTTGGTCTATTGTCGTCAACCAATAAACCAATGTTCAAAGGAAACGAAATCTTTCAAGGAGAACAATATCATACTGGTGCTTGGCCAGATGGAGTCAGCCTGGAGGGGAAACGTGTCGGGGTGATTGGTACCGGGTCAACAGGAATCCAATTGATAACTGCTATTGCGCCTCAGTGTGGTCATCTTACAGTATTTCAGCGTACGCCACAATATAGTGTTCCACTTGGAAAAAGACCCCAGTCAGAAGAAGAAATTAACGAGATTAAAGCCAATTATGACAAAATCTGGGACCAGGTAAAAAATTCAGCTACAGCTTTTGGGTATGAGGAAAGCGACGTACCTGCATTTTCAGTATCTGAAGAGGAACGGGAACGTATTTTTGAAGAATATTGGAATAAAGGAAATGGTTTCCGCTTTATGTTTGGTACTTTTGGTGATATTGCGACAGACACAGAGGCTAATGAGGCTGCGGCAAGTTTCATCCGAAAGAAAATTAACCAAATTGTTAAAGACAAAGAGACTGCTGAAAAATTGACACCACAGGAATTGTATGCAAGACGCCCAGCGGCAGATAATGGGTACTATGAAACCTTTAATAGGGGCAATGTTTCACTCGTTGATGTGAAGCAAAATCCTATTCAAGAACTTACACCAAAAGGCGTCAAAACAACGGATGGCGAATATGATCTGGACGTATTAATCTATGCAACCGGGTTCGATGCAGTCGAAGGAAACTATGTCAAAATGGATCTCCGTGGCCGAAATGGTGTGGCGATTCAGGACAAATGGGAAGACGGTCCAACAGGTTATCTTGGTATCATGAACACGGACTTTCCTAATATGTTCATGATTCTTGGGCCAAATGGTCCATTCACAAACCTGGTGCCTACGATTGGAACCCAGGTCGAGTGGATTTCAGACATGGTTAAACAGATGGTTGAAAACAATTTGAACACCGTTGAACCAACTGCTGATGCTGAAAGCGAATGGCTTGAAACGTGCAGAACAATTGCAGATGCGACGGTATTTTCATCAGCGCAATCATGGATTTTCGGAGCTAATGTTCCTGGTAAGAAAAGCGCAGTAAGGTTCTATATGGGAGGACTCGGTAATTTTAGAAAGTTCCTTGAAGAAAGTAGTATAGAAGGACTTGTTTTTAATAAAGAACGAAATAAGGTAACTCAGGAATAGATAGAAGGTATTTTCTCAGCCCCTATAAGAGATGATTTCAGGAGGCTGTTATCACTTAATATAACGTTTTTTTAAATGAGTAGAGTCAGTTAGGCGAAACAGCACCTACTCAAAGAGGAGGAAAATAATGTATATCAATGGAAAGTGGTTAGAGACAGAGAAGCAGCTAGAAGTGATCAATCCGGCAAATGGTGAATTAGTTCAGACCGTATCGATGGTTGGAAAAGAGGAGACACAGGATGCCATTCAAGCAGCCAAGACAGCTTTCCCAAAATGGGCGGCTTTAACCGGTGATGAGCGTAGTGCTTATTTATCTAAAGTGGTTGATAAATTGGAGGAGAAAAAAGAGGTTTTTGCCCGGACCATTACTAAAGAAATGGGAAAAAGCATTCACAATGCACGTTATGAGGTTAGTAGTTCAATTAACTTTTTTAAATGGTATGCAGAAGAAGCACGGCGCGTATACGGGGATGTCATTCCTCCATCGGCACCACATAAAAGGGTCTCTGCGATTAAACAACCAATCGGAGTTGTGGGTGCGATTACACCATGGAATTTCCCATTACAAATGGGTGCAAGAAAACTTGGGGCGGCTTTGGCTGTTGGATGTACAGTTGTTTTCCGCCCCTCCCGTGAGGCGCCGTTAACATCACTTGAGTTATTTAAAGTTTTTGATGAAGTGGGGATTCCGGATGGTGTGGTTAACCTAGTAATTGGTAATTCTTCTGATATCGTCGGTGAATTAATGGCAAGTGATGATGTTCGTAAGATTTCCTTTACAGGGTCTACGGAGGTCGGTAAAAAACTAATTCGACTATCCGCTGACACGGTAAAACGTGTTTCCATGGAACTCGGTGGGCATGCTCCCTTTATAGTGTTCGAAGATGCTGATATTGATCTTGCTGTAGAAGGTGTCATCGCAAGCAAATTCGCTTCAACCGGTCAGCAGTGTGTATGTGCCAACCGTATCTATGTACATGATTCGATATATGATTCATTTGCTTCCCGATTTGCTGATAAGGTCTCCACGATGGCAGTTGGTGACGGATTGGATGAAGATAATAAGATAGGTGCAATGGTGAATCAGGATGCAGTTGATAAGTCACATGACCATGTGACCGATGCAGAGAGTAAAGGAGCCAACGTTCTTTATGGTGGCAAAGCTTTAAATGAAGGAAAGTATGCAAAAGGCTATTTTTACGCGCCAACGGTGTTAACAGAAGTTAATGAAGAAATGAAGATTACACATGAAGAAACATTCGGGCCAGTCGCTCCATTAATTCGCTTCAACACGGAAGAGGAAGTCATCGAAAAAGCAAACAACACAGAGTATGGCCTCGCTTCCTATTTTTATACTAATGATCTTTCACGGGCTCACAGAGTCTCGGAAAAACTGGAATATGGAATGGTTGGCGTGAACGATCATGCTCCATTCTCTGTTCAAGCTCCGTTTGGTGGGGTCAAAGAGAGTGGATCGGGAAGAGAAGGTGGTAAATACGGATTGGAAGATTACCTGGAGACAAAGTTAATCTCGATGGCTATTCGTACTTAGTGCCAATAGGCGTAGAAGAAAACGATGCAAGAGAAATATTCTCTACTTTAAATAGTCTGTATCGTTTCGGATAAAGCGGGATCATATGGAGGTCTATCATTTGGTAATGATCATCTTTTACCCTTTAGAAAGGGATCGTTAAAGAGATTATTTACCATTTGATAAACCGTCAGGAACGGAGGAACTCATATGGAAAAACTAGTGCAACAAGCCAATCAGGCACTGTCTTGTGTGGAATCTGGGCAAACGATACTTGTTGGCGGCTTTGGTTTGATTGGTGCACCATTAACATTGATTGATGGACTAATAAAGAAGGACGTAAAAGATTTGACCATTGTAAGCAACAACATCGGAGAACCAGGAAGAGGGCTGGGACTCGTGCTGAACCAGAATAAGATCAAGAAAGCTATTGGCTCTTATTTCACCAGCAACAGGGATGTTGGGGATAAATACCAAAAGGGTGAGATTGAACTGGAGCTCCTGCCACAGGGGACGCTCTCGGAGTCCATCCGGGCTGGCGGGGCTGGCTTGGGAGGATACTATACAACCACAGGAGTCGGAACGGATCTAGCTATAGGGAAGGAAGAACGTGTGATTGATGGAACGACCTATATTTTGGAGAAATCAATTCACGCAGATATAGCTCTTATTCGTGCCCATAAAGCGGACACGCTCGGCAATTTGGTTTATTACAAAACAGCACGTAATTTCAATCCGTTAATGGCGACAGCCGCAAAGACGGTTATTGTGGAAGTGGATGAGATTGTGGAACCTGGTGAACTGAACCCTGAGGAAATAATTACCCCACATCTTTATGTCGATACGATCCTTGTAGCAGAACATATTCTTACAACAGAGGGGGTAGTGGTACATGACCGTGAGTCTATCGAAAATAGAGTTACAGCAAACAATCGCTAAGCGGGTTGCCAAAGAACTGAAAGGATCAATAACCGTGAATCTCGGTGTAGGGATACCAACGCTGGTGCCTAAATTCATTGAAGATCCCAAGGTCCATCTGCACACAGAAAATGGTCTGCTCGGTGTGACAGATGTCAAGGAAGAGGATCCAAACCTAGTAAATGCGAGTAAATTGCCTGTCGGCGAGGCTGTTGGCGCATCTTATTTTGACAGTGCGGGTTCATTTGGGATGATACGTGGAGGTCATGTGGACATGGCGATATTAGGAGCATTGCAGGCAGATGAAACAGGCCAGATAGCGAACTGGGCGGTACCCGGTAAGAATATTATCGGTGTAGGTGGTGCGATGGATCTTTTGGTTGGTGCCAAGAAAGTAATTGTAGCGATGAGCCATGCTTCCAAAGATGGAGAGAGCAAGATTATGGAGAAGTTAACCTACCCGAAAACATCAAACAGAAGCGTCGACATGATTATTACCGATCTCGCAGTCTTCGAGGTAAGAGAAAGACAGTTGTATCTTCTTGAACTGGCACCGGGTATATCCGTTGAAGAGGTACAGGAAAAAACGGAGGCAAACTTCATTGTGGATTTATAAAACATATAATTCACTGAAAAAGGAATTAAACATTCGGATGGAGTGTTACTTTTGAGTCAAAGTTTATTAAAATCGATTAAGTTACTGGATTGCTTTAAAGGAAGAGGTGAGTTGACACTGCAAGAATTGGTGAAGCTGTCCAACCTTCCTAAAACGACCGTTTTCAGATTGGTCTCCTCGTTGGAAAAAGGGGGATTATTAGTAAGTAGAAGAGAGTTTAACCGAGCCGTAAAATATAAATTAGGACTTAAATTACTAGAGCTGGGAAACAGTGTACTACAACAACTTGAGTATAGAAAAGTAGCATTTCCTTATATGGAACAACTGAACAAAGAGTTAAATGAATTTGTTCATTTGACAGTTATAGAAGGAAATGAAGCTGTCTATGTGGAGAAGATAGCCAGCAATAAATCTGTAAGACTTGTTATTGAAACGGGAAAAAGGGCTCCGCTATACGCAGGTTCTGCCTCTAAACTCCTGTTAGCATATATGGATTCGGACTCACTTGAAGCGTACTTAAAAAACCTGACCATTATAAAGGTTGGGGACAATACGATTGAGGACAAAGAAACCTTAAGGGAAGAGTTAGAAAAGATTCGAAAAAATGGATATTCCAGAAGCCACGCGGAGCACTTTAAGGACACAATGGGATTTTCCTGTCCTATCCGTGATAATACTGGACAGGTGATTGCAGCACTTGGGGTTAACATACCCATTACGGATTACTCTGAAGACCGAGAGCCCATTATCTTGGAAAAGGTTCGAGAAATGTCAGTGAAAATATCCGCTGAACTGGGTTATAAAGGTTAGAGCAATCAAGAGGAAATAATCTCCTAAGAAAAAGTTAATTTATAGAGGAAGACAACTAATTCTATATATCGAAAAACCAGACTTCTGTGTAAAATAGACAGTCTTTTAACGAGAAATCTCAGAATACTTAAAATGACATGGAGGTATCTAAATGGGGATCTATGGAAAAAAGTTTCACACCGTCTTTAATACAAATGTGACTTTTGGAGTTGACAGTGTAAAAGAAAATTTAGTTACAACAATTAAGGACTATAATAAGTCCCAAGTTTTCCTGGTAACTGATCCAGGGTTGGTGAAAGCTGGTGTAGTAGATAAAATCACCTCATTACTAGGTGAAAATTCAGTAAATTATACTGTTTTTTCAGAGGTGGAAGCAAACCCGAGGGCCGAAACAGTGATGGAAGGTGCCAAAAAATTTAAAAAGGAAGAATCCGATTTAATTCTCGCTGTCGGGGGAGGAAGTGCCATAGACTTTGGAAAGGCTGTCGGTGTAATGATCAGCCACGAAGGCCATATTCTCGATTATAGAAGAGGTGAAAAAGAATTAACGAATGAAACACCTACCTTATTTGCAATCCCGACAACAGTAGGTACAGGTACTGAGGTTACTGCGATATCAGTAGTAACAGATGATGTGAGGGGTAGAAAGTATGTTATATCCTCTCCACTTCTAACACCTGATATAGCTTTTGTGGATCCGATGCTTACAAGTTCTCTTCCACGTCACATTGTCTCAACTACTGCAATTGATGCTTTAGTTCATGCTATAGAAGCTTATGTGTCTATGAAATCAAATCCTTTCTCTGATGGGCTAGCCTTGCAAGCAATAAGGATGATAGAAAAAAGCTTGCCTGCAAGTTATGCGCAACCGGAAGATATGGAAGCTAGATCACAACTCCATTTAGCTAGTACTATAGCAGGATTAGCCTTTGGAACTGGCGGATTAGGAATGGTACATTCTTGTTCACATCCTATGTCTGCTGTTCACGATGTGCCACATGGATTAGCTAACGCTGTTATTCTTCCGCATGTAGTAGAGCATAATTTGATATCCAATCATCAGAAATACGCTGACATAGCGCGAATTTTTGATGATTCCCTGTACGCTATTAGCGATAAAAAAGCGGCCGAAATGTTGGTTAATATTCTAAAAGAATTTATTGCTGATTTAGATATAGCAACAGACTTCTCGTATTTAAAATTAGAGTTTACAGAAGAAATGGTAGATCGCCTGTCAGAGGACGCAATGAATGATATCGGAACTATACCTAATAACCCAAGAAAAGCAGTAAAAGAAGATATTAAAGAGATTTATAAAAAAGTATTACCACTAAGTAATGAGGAGTAGATGATTGATGTGTATAAACGGTGGTGAATAATAACACACTCTTTCAATCTTCTGCATCAATAGGATGTCATTGAATTTGCATCCACTTTTTATCATAAATGAAAAATATCTGTAATAAAGTTATTTGTTAATTAGAGGGGATGGGGTTAATTGGCAATTTATAATAGAAAATATGGGGAAGAACAACCTTATTTTCCTTTAGGGCCTTTTAAAATAAGACTCCCATTTATACATTACAAATGGGAAATGGCAGAAACAATTCAATCACTCGCCTTAGTAGTAGTTGCTATTAGTATGATTCCTATTTTAGAGCAGAATTTAGGTCTTCCATATGAAGTAGCACTTGCATATACCATTATTCACGGAATTGTAAATATGTTCCCAGCTTTACTTGGAGTAGCATTTGTACCAGGCTGGATTACTGCTGCTTTACCATTAGTCCTTATTTACTTAGGAGATTTTGAACCAGGTCCTCAAGCTATTCAGGCAATGGTTGCCTTACAAATAATTTTATTTCTCATATTTTTCCTGCTTGGTATAACAAAACTGGGAGGAAAACTAGTGAAAGCTGTTCCTAATTCCTTAAAAGGAGGGATATTGATAGGTGCAGGAATTGCTGCAGTTTTAGGTGAGATAGAGCAGGGTGGTAGAGTAATGGATACTCCAATTTCACTTATCATTGCTGGTTTAGTAACATTCTATACCATGTTTTCACTCTCATTTAGGAGATTAAGGGAAAAATCTAAATTTGCTACGATGCTATCAAATTATGGTATGGTCCCAGGGCTAATTGTAGGAATTATTGTTGCATGGATCGTTAAAGAATATCCCCTCCCAAACCTTGAGTGGGGTATTGTAAGTCCTGCATTTGCTGAAATGTGGCAATATACACCATTCGTAATTGGATTTCCAAGTTTTGATGTTTTCATGTTAGCCATACCGACAGCGCTAATAGCTTATATCATTGCTTATGGCGATATTGTTGTTGGAGACACGCTTCTTGAGAGATCAAATGAATTAAGAAAAGATGAAGATATTGATAATAATATTGACCGTGTACATTTAGTTACTGCGTTGAGAAACGGCATTCACGCTTTAGTAGCTCCATATCCTGGCTTAGCTGGTCCAATTTGGACAGCAGTTACAGCAACCGTATCCGAAAGATACACATTTGGTAGAAAAGCTATGGATTCGATTTTTGGTGGTATTGGTACGTTCCATATTGTTAACTTTATAGCATTATTCTTACTACCACTTGTAACATTTTTCCAACCTGTTCTTCCTATAGCATTATCAGTTTCTCTCCTTGTAACTGGTTATATTTGTATTCAGATCGGTTTAGAACAGGTGAATACACCCGCTGAACAAGGAGTAGCTGGCATCACAGCTGTAGTTCTAGCTATACATGGTGCTGCTTATGGGTTAATCACAGGTTTAGTGTTATACGTTCTTATAGTTAAGAATAAGAAAAAGGAAAATATAAGTAAATCGGACGATACAATAGTAGAAAATCAGCAGAAGCATGGATAATTAGTAATTACAGTATAAAATCCGTGTTCATTAAACATTTTTATTTATTTTTATTTAATATAAGAAGGTTAATATATTGAAATTAATGAGACTGAAAATAGGAGGACGATCGGTTGGTAGATTACAAGAGGCAAATAGTAAATTTGGGAGAATATGAATTTTAAAATCAGTAGAAAGTGAATATCTATGAGACGAGGAGTGTAAATTTATGAAAGAAATTGCAGTAATCGGTGCTGGTACGATGGGGAGAGGGATTGCTTATTCCTTAGCACTAAATGAATTTCATGTGAATGTTAATGATGTGAGTCCAGATGCATTAGAAAACGCCAAAGAAAAAATTGAAGACGAATTGAATGTAAGCGCTAGTAAGGGATATATTTCAAAAGAAGATGTGGAAAGAAGTATGGAAAATTTATCCTTTCATACAAATCTCAAAGAATCTGTTGAAAATGCTGATTTTGTAATTGAAGCAGTACTAGAAAAAATGGATTTAAAAATAGATATCTTTAAAAAACTAGATGATTACTGTAAACCCGATACAATATTAGCCACGAATACATCAACGATGAGTCCTACTGAAATCGGTGCTCAAACATCACGACCTGATAAAGTAGTAGCTATGCATTTCTTTAATCCCGTTCATAAAATGAAGCTGATTGAAGTTATAAGAGGATTGGATACATCGGATGAGACAGTGGAAATAGTTAATGGAATCGCAGCTAAATTGGGAAAAGAAACAGCTGAAGTGAACGAGCACCCTGGTTTCGTTACTTCCAGAATGAATTGTCTAATTGGAAATGAAGCAATGAATTTATTAATGGAAGGGGTTGCTTCACCTGAGGATATCGATAAAGCAATGAAACTTGGATTGAATCATCCAATGGGGCCATTGGAATTAGCAGATCTTGTAGGATTAGATACGCGATTAAGGAATATGGAATATCTGCATAAGACATTGGGCGAAAAATACCGTCCATGTCCATTGCTCATCAAATATGTTAAAGCAGGTAGATTAGGAAAGAAAAGCAAATCAGGCTTTTATAATTATGAATAAATTATCGGAGGAATATATGTTTAATAATATCTTAACAACTGTTAAAGATCGTGTAGGAATTATCGAGATAAATCGGCCTGAAAGTCGAAATTCACTAAACGCAAATACGCTTAAAGAAATTGAAGAGGCTTTAGATTTGATGGAGAAAGATGAAGATGTAGGCGTAATAATCTTCACGGGATCTGGATCAAAGTCTTTTGCATCAGGAGCTGATATTAAGCAACTTAGACAAAGGGAAATGTTAGAGGCTCTAGTTCCTGGAATCCAAGCAACATATAAAAAGATAGAAGATTGCAGCAAGGCAACCATTGCAGCAATTAATGGTTATGCTTTAGGCGGAGGATTTGAATTGTGTTTGGCATGTGACATAAGAATAGCTTCTGAAAATATAAAACTTGGGTTACCAGAATTGAATTTAGCTATTATACCTGGTGGGGGAGGTACCCAAAGATTAGCTAGAATCGTTGGAAAAGGAAAAGCGATGGAGATGATATTGACAGGGAAAATTATTGATGAAGTGGAAGCTCAACAATTTGGAATTGTTTCAAATATAGTATCTAAAGATTTACTGATTTCTGAAACGATGAATGTTGCAAAAACAATTTTATCAAAAGGTCCTGTAGCAGTAAGATTGGCAAAAATCGCTATTAATAAAGGATTTGATTCTGATTTAGAAACAGGACTCATGATTGAGAAGCTAGCACAAACAATAGCTTTTGGAACAGAGGATAAAAATGAAGGAACAAGTGCTTTTCTAGAAAAAAGATCACCTGAATTTACTAACAAATAATAAAGGGAGAGATAAATAGTGGACTTTAATTTTAGCCAAGAAATTGAAACATTCAGAAAAAAGGTACGCAGGTTCGTTCAAGAAGATGTTGAAAGTGTAGCAATGCAAATTGAAGAAGAGAATAAAATATCTGAAGACATTTATAAAAAATCCCAGGAATTAGGGTTATTTGGTCTTAATATTCCAAAAGAATATGGTGGACATGGACTGAATATGGTTGATAAGTGCGCTATCTATGAGGAACTTGGACAGACTCATAATGGGTTTACCACTCTCATCTGCGCACATACAGGAATTGGAACTTCAGGAATTGTACAATTGGGAAATGAAGAGCAGAAGAAGAAATATCTGCCTAAAATGGCCAGCGGAGAATGGATTGGCGCATTTTGTCTGACCGAACCAGAGGCAGGATCCAATGCTACAAATTTGAGTACCACTGCTGTGAAGGAAGGCAGCAAATATATCCTTAATGGGATGAAACATTATATTACGAATGGTCCGATTGCAAGTGTATATACGGTAATGGCAGTTACAGATCCTGAAAAAGGAGCAAAAGGAATTACGTCTTTCATTGTAGAAAAAGATACTCCCGGATTTAGAGTTGGGGAAATAGATGACAAGATGGGAATGCGTGGTACCTATACTTCAGAGCTGATTTTCGAAAATGTAGAAGTTCCGGAAGAAAACGTTTTGGGAGAAGAAAATCAAGGGTATGTTAATGCTTTGAAAATTTTATCTACTGGCCGTGCTGGATTAGCTGCAAGAAACCTCGGATCTTCTGAAAAGTTACTGGAGCATTGCTTGGATTACGTATTTGAAAGAGAACAATTTGGAAAGCCTTTATTTGATCAACAAATCATCCAGCATAAACTTGCAGACATGACAATCGAAATTGAAGCACTGCGAGCGCTGACATATCGGACTGCGTGGCAGGCTGATCAGGGCGACAAAGTTATTAAAGATGCAGCGATTGCGAAAGTATATGGTTCAGAAGTATACGGCCGTGTAGCAGATGCTGCTGTTCAGATCTTTGGTGGAAAAGGGTATATGAAACGGTATCCAATCGAGCGTTATTATAGAGATGCGCGCATAGCCAGAATTTACGAGGGAACTTCTGAAATACAGCGCAATATTATTGCGTCACAGTTAAAAAAAGAGAGAACAAAAGCTTAAATTTATAGAGGAGGGGAAACGACTTGAAAAATATAGTAATTGTGGATTCCGTACGGACCGCAATTGGTAAACTCGGTGGTACTATCGGTAATGAAACAGTAGATAAACTCGGTGAACATGTGATTCGGGCACTAATTGACCGGACAGGTATTGAAAGAGATGCCATTGATGAAATAATACTTGGCCAGGCAAAGCAAAGCTCAGACGTTTCCAACCTTGCACGTGTTGCATCACTTCGTGCAGAACTTCCGATTCAGATTCCAAGTTATACGGTACATCGGCAGTGCGGATCAGGAATTCAGGCAGTTAATTCCGCTGCCCAACAAATCCAGTCTAATTTAGGCGATATTATTATCGCGGGTGGTGCGGAATCCATGAGTACTGCTCCATATTATGTAAGTGGTGTACGATTCGGTCTTCAATCAGGAAATGTAGCGTTAAAAGATCCCAATACAGCAAGTCAGCCAGGATCCCAACCTGTCGAAAAATACGGAGATTTAAATATGGGTCTTACAGCGGAAAATGTTGCTGAGAAATACGGAATTACACGCGAGGAACAAGATGAGTTTGCACTCAGGAGTCAAGAAAAAACAAAGAATGCGATTGATAAAGGGTATTTTGAAAATGAGATTGCTCCATACACGGTGAAAACAAGAAAGTCTTCGATTGACTTTAAAGTGGATGAACATCCAAGAGAGACAACCATTGAGAAGTTAGGGAAATTAAAACCTGTTTTTAAAGAAGGTGGTACGGTTACAGCGGGAAATGCAAGTGGTCGTAATGACGGCGCTGCAGCACTACTTGTTATGACAGAAGAAGCGGCAAAAGTGCGTAACCTCAAGCCAAAGGTAAGAATTATAGCTCAGGCAGCTGCAGGTGTTTCCCCGGAAACAATGGGAATGGGGCCAGTAAATGCTACGCTGAAAGCTTTAAAACAGACGAATTTATCCATCCAGGATATTGGGATTATAGAACTTAATGAAGCATTTGCCTCCCAGTCCATTGCTTGTATTAAGGAACTGGGATTGGATATAAACAAGGTGAATCCAAATGGTGGAGCAATAGCGATGGGTCATCCAATTGGAGCAACTGGAGCTATTTTACTTACAAAGCTGATCCATGAATTAGAACGAACAGGTGAAAGGTACGGTCTTGTAACATTATGCATTGCAGGTGGAATGGGAATTGCCACCGTTGTGGAAAACCTCCGGGCATAGAAAAGGCAAGAGATTCTTAGGATTTTTCAAAATTTCTGAGCAATCATCTTGCATGACCACTGGCCTAGTTTCTTTGGGATTTATACTTATTTGAGGAAAAGTAGATAGTAATGTGCATGAGATTTTCAAAATTGTTAATATAAATAGAGCAAAAACGTCTTCAAAAGTTAGAATTAGCTATAAGTTTATCAAATAATTAGTTTCTTACGGTAATCCAGAGATCGGATATTTAAGTGCCAGTTCCTCATCACTCTAAAGTGTTAAAGTGGTGGGGAACTGGCACTGTATTTTTGGTGTAGGGGCTGTAAAAAGTTTGTTTGACCAGATTAAGCAAATTCAAAATGGATAAAGTTTTTTGTTTTAAAACAATAAGGTGCGAAAGAAGTTATCCATCGCAATGAAATAATCGATATAGATCCTAAGCCTGCACGCGAGAAAAAATGGGATGTAGCTGTTGACCCTGTCGGTGGAAAAACACTACAATATATCCTAACTATATTAAAGTACGACGGATCTCCTGGTGGGGGTAGAAGTGGCAACAACTGTGATTCCATTTATCTCACGTAATATCAATTGGCTTGGTATTGATTCTGTGGTGTACCCGATGGATAAACGTGTAAAAGCACGGAATCGTCTCAGTGATGATCTGAAACCAACTGCATTAATGATCCCCCCTACTTGTCAGTGTCCCATTCATCAATACCCAAAGACATGGCTATCTATCACTTTATAATAAATAGCCCTGTCTTCTTGGGAGATTTTGGATTGGTCTTAGTCTATTATCTTTTTTGAACTCTAAATACTGTTTTTGTAATGCCTTTTCCAATATTTTATAGTTTTTTAAAGTCAGCTTTTCTACTTTTCCAGAAGAGTAGTTACATTTCGGTCATAGATGATACGTTCTACTACTTCATGATCTTTGACCTGTTTAATAATCCTTTCAAACCATTTATACTGCGCAATTCATTTTCTAGTTTATTACGAGAATTCAAATTGCAGGTTTTAAGGAGGTCGTCTTTTGCATCCTTTTCACAGTTTTTCTTCAAAAGAACGATCACGGGTATTTCATTTTGACTTGTTTCATTGGGGTTGTCTTTTCCGTTGATCCTAAATTGTTCTACTAATTTTGGATCCATTTTTTTACCAGCATCTTCAAACCAAATTCTGTTACTCATTATTCACCTCCATTTATGGAATACGTATCAATATTCCTTCTAGGATAACCTTTCAGGGGCAAATGGGTCTACATGCTATCATTGAAAAAAGATTGTCCTACAATTAAAAATTGTTGTTCGTATATTATTTTCACTAAACTTGGCTTCCTTCTATAATCTACACCTAAATACTAGTATATCTTTTAACGTCTCCATCATTTCCACCAATTTGTTAGATAATGAACAAATTATCCAATTATTTTTCCTTATTCTACATACTATAGAATTATAAATTTAGAAAGAGAGGTTATTTTGAATGAAGTTATATTTAGACCCAGGTCATGGTGGTTCAGATCCAGGAGCAAGAGGTAATGGAATAAATGAAAAGGATATTGTTTTAGATATTGCTCTTCGAATTCGAAACACTCTATTAAATGATTATAAGAACGTTGACGTACAAATGAGCCGTACAAGTGATAGTAGTAAAAGCCTAGATCAGCGAACAAATGAGGCGAATTCTTGGGGAGCAGATTATTACTTGTCTATTCATTGCAATGCCTATAACACCTCTGCCCAGGGCTATGAAGATTATATTCACAATAGCTTATCCAACTCTTCACAGACTGCTGCATATCGAGATATTTTGCATGCTGAGATAAATAAAGTAAACGAACTAACGAATCGTGGAAAGAAAAAAGCAAATTTCCATGTTTTACGCGAAACATCCATGCCAGCAATCCTAACAGAAAATGGTTTTATCGATAACACACATGATGCAAATCTAATGAAAAAATCTTCATGGCGCGAGAAAGTTGCACAAGGTCATGTCAATGGCTTAGAAAGAGCATTTAATCTTCAGAGTAAAGAAAATGATTCAGGAACGATTTATAAAGTAATAGCTGGTTCTTTCCGATCAAGAGAAAATGCAGATGAAAGAGTAGCTTACTTGGATTCACATGGTATCGAATCATTTGTTACTACCATTACAACTTCTGGTGAGCAATGGTACCGTGTTCAAGCTGGCGCCTTTTCAAACCGTGAAAATGCGGAGAGACGATTGAATGAGGTTAAAAATGCAGGGATTGAAGATGCTTTCATCATTACTGAAAACGGAAACGAAGATACTTCTGGATATTCTATATTAGGCCAAACCTTTCTATCACCAGAACTAATGAATCAGTATGTTAAAGAGATACATGTGGATGCCATTGAGTTAGGAAACTATTATTTAACCTTTGGAAACTATTATGGTATTAGAGGAGATATCGCTTTTGCCCAGGCAATGCATGAAACAGACTTTTTACGATTTACTGGAGTTGTACAACTTGAACAAAACAACTTTTGCGGATTAGGTGCTACCGGACCAGATAATTCCGGCGCAAGTTTCGATACACCTAGAGAAGGTGTACTCGCTCATATGCAACATTTATTTGCCTATGCATCTACGGATTCATTACCAGATGAATATCCGCTAGTTGACCCTCGTTTTGACATGGTAACCAGAGGATCTGGTGAAAGCTGGATCGCGTTAAACGGAAAATGGGCGGTACCCGGAGATAATTACGGGCAAAATATTTTAAGTATATATGAGAGAATGATTCAATCTACAATCCAAAAACTAGAAGAAGTATTTCAAGATATACAAGAATAATATAGTTATCTACCTCTTTTTATATTTTCTATACTATTTAACTACTCTCCTTTCTGACAACTTACGTACAATAACGTAAATCTAAGAGAGGAGAAACTTTATGTTAAATTTCTCAATGATTGAATTGGTCCGACGTAATGGAAAGAAATTTGACAAACAAATGAGGCAAGAAATGGTTAACTTTTATCGACCATTTCGTAATATCCCTTGCTTTCTACAAAGTCCAATCGAGCGAGTTAGGAAGAAGACGAAGAAGTTACCTGTTGTAATAAAGTTTGAGCCAGATTCGTTTGCAAATGGTTTAAATGATGTAAAGAAAACAAAATGCAGATCTCTTCGCGAATTTCCTTCAATTTCATGTTGTACAGCTAAATTATCTGTAGAAAATATTGAGCATTTAGTCAAAAACTGCAGCCACATCAAAAAAGTCTATTATGACAGAAAGGTGACAACTCTACTTGATACTGCATCTCCAGCAATAAAATCAGATGTATTCAAAGATAATGGATTAACAGGAGAAGGTGTCACTATCGCAGTTATCGATACAGGTATACACCCACACGAGGATTTACAAGGTCGCATCATTGGTTTTGCGGATTTCGTTAACGGTAATAGTGATCCATATGATGATAATGGCCATGGTACCCATTGTGCCGGAGATGCAGCGGGAAATGGTTCATTATCTGGCGGACAATACCAAGGTCCAGCACCTAACGCTAATTTAGTTGGTGTTAAGGTTCTAGATAAAATGGGGTCCGGTTCATTATCAACTGTTATTGAAGGTATCGATTGGTGTATCCAAAATCGGTCCGAATATAATATTAATATCCTTTCCCTGTCACTTGGTTCCGATGCTGCGGAGCCTGCAGAAGATGATCCTGTAGTAAATGCTGTTGAAATGGCGTGGGATAACGGAATGGTTGTTTGTGTAGCTGCCGGTAACTCAGGGCCTGCAGAACAAACCATCGCAAGTCCTGGTATAAGTCCAAAAGTCATTACAGTTGGTGCAGCTGACGATATTAATACTGTCGACCGATCTGATGATTCAGTAGCTGATTTTTCAAGCAGAGGTCCGACCATTGATGGCCTAACGAAGCCAGATTTGTTAACGCCAGGCGTAGCTATTATTTCTTTGCGGGCACCCAACTCTTTTATCGATAAAACAAATAAAGCAGCACGCGTAGACGAAAACTATATGTCCTTATCCGGAACTTCAATGGCTACACCGATATGTGCGGGAGTAGCTGCACAGTTACTTCAAAGTTCTTCTAATCTTACTCCAGACCAAGTAAAAGAGCATCTTCTAAACGCATGCGAAGATTTGGGACAATCCCCCAATGTCCAAGGGGAAGGCTATTTAAATGCCGCTAATTTAATTACGAGTGAAGAAACAAAATAAGCGTCAAATAATCCCCATCTGTTTACAGATGGGGATTCTGTATATGCCTTATTTAAATTTATGATGGACTGTCTTCCATTCTGATTTAGGTTCTCAGTATACGAATCATTTCATGCAATTCTTAAAAAAGAAGAAGTTAATCTCGTTACTTAATGCAAATGTAGAACTATTTAAACGTGCTTTATTACATGAACGGAGTGATAGCTGACAAATCGAGTTGAAGATTCATTTAAATGTTCTATTTACGATAGTTTAGCAATATGATGATTATAAAAATAAATGTAAACGCTATCATTCTCTGTTCGTCTGCAATAATTGAAATCATGAAAGGGTGCCTGCGCTTAGAGGAAATGGATCTTTAAAAAGGAGGGGATTTATGCGGAAGTAGTTGGGCAAAGATTTTCGGTTGAGACGAGTTGGGAATTCATTTTGGGCTAGAAAGTAATTCGGAGCTTTGCCGGTTGCTGTCAAATGAATAAAGCTATTTTCATCATTTCATAGAAAAGGTGGTAGCTAAATGAGTTTAACCAAAAAGATATTAATTGCCCTTGGTCTTGGTGTGGTCGTTGGTTTAGCGTTAACCTTTGTACCGGAAAATATTTTTTCTCCTATTGATAATTATGTACTGTATCCAATCGGACAAATATTCATTAATTTGATTATGATGGTTGTTGTTCCAATCGTATTTGTATCTATTGTTCTTGGATCTGCTGGTTTGGGTGATCCAGCAAAACTTGGTAAAATCGGGATTCAGACTATATCTTTTTTTCTTATCACAACAGCAATCGCCCTCTGTATCAGTCTTGCATTAGCTTACGCGATAAAACCGGGAGCGGAGGGAGTATTTGATGTAAATACCGCTAATTATGAAGCGAGTGAAGCTCCTCCAATTATGGAGACAATTGTTAATATTATTCCAACAAATCCTCTATCTTCCATGGCTACAGGATCCATGCTGCAGATTATTGCATTTGCTATTTTTATCGGGATTGCACTCGCCTTCTTAAGGGAGAAGACGAGAGGGATTCATCGTTTATTTGAGCAAGCAAATGAAATCCTTATGTTAGTCGTAACATTTATAATGAAAACAGCCCCATATGGCGCATTTGCTTTGATTGCATCTGCAATTGGAGGAGCAGGATTGGATGCAGTCGGATCGATGGGTGCATATATGGGAACCGTTATCTTAGGGTTATTTGTTCATGCAGGGATTACGTATAGTCTGGCAATCTGGCTACTTGGAAGAGAAAATCCGTTTCATTTCTATAAAGGATTTTTCCCAGCAATATCCGTTGCATTCAGTACAGCCAGTTCGAGTGCAACTTTGCCAATTTCAATGAAAACAGCACAGGAAAACCTAGGTGTTAATAAAAATATTAGCAGTTTCGTGCAACCATTGGGTGCTACCATTAATATGGACGGAACAGCGATTATGCAAGCAACAGCTGCGGTATTCATTTCCCAAGTGTATGCAATACCTTTGGAATTCAGTGATATCATTATGATTATTATAACTGCTACATTGGCCAGTATCGGTACCGCCGGTGTTCCTGGTGTTGGATTGATTATGCTTGCTATGGTTCTGACTCAAATTGGCCTGCCAGTTGAAGGGATTGCATTAATCATTGGTATTGATCGTTTATTGGATATGCTGCGAACGTCCCTGAATATTACAGGAGATGCAACTTGTGCGTATATCATTTCTGAAAATGAAAAACGAAAGAATATAAAGACTAGCTGATGATATAAGCTGGACTTTGGGACGTAATATTTCCGTTTTGAGGTGCAAAATACTAATTAAATAGCTTGCAAATTATATTAGAATAGCTCTGCTTTTAGCAGGGCTTTTCTTTGTAGATTTAAAATCATGAACTCATGATTTTATTAAAATTTCTGACATATTGTGTTAAACTTATTTTTGAGATTGTGAAAAAATTTACTTAGGTAAAATAGCTGCCTGAGTTAAAGAAAGAATATAGGGAGGGATTTCTATTCAAACAATAATAAATAGAATTTTAATTGCAGTGCTTACACTGGTTGTAGTTTTATTTATGATAGTCAAACCGCTTTTAGGAGCTATTCCTTTATTTAGTTTAGCGCTAGTAAATAACTACATTAGTAAATTAGAAAAGAAGGCTGAAGTTGATATTAAAGTAATGAGAATAGGCATGGTCTGTTTTTTTGCGACTGGAATTATAGGTTTATTGTTAATCCTTTCGTTTCCAGATATTTTCCAAACGGTGCGTTAGTTCAACATCGCAGCTTAGATTAATAAGAATAAGGCATTAGCCAAGAAAGAGACACTTATTTCGTAACAGATAATGACTATTTAAGATATGTTAAAGTAGTTTTATAGATGAACGAAGATTGCGAAAATTAAAGTTATAAATTACTGGCAGGCAATAGGTAGGTTAATTTTATACGATTATAAATATTACTCGGAAATTTTTTTTGATTTAAAGTAATGAAAGGAATGGTTTGGCGAATGAAAATACTAACAAAGTTTATTTATTTTAATGTTGCCTTCTTTATGCTAGTAGGATGTGCTGGCAATTCAAACGAAGAATCAACAACTGATTCTTCAGAAAAAAGTTCTGTTTTAGAATCAACAGAAGAATTGACAACCCAAACAGATGGAAGTACCTCTAAAAGTGAGTTAGAGGAATCAGAAACTGATGATGAAAATGACATCACTGCAGAGGAATCAGTTAATAATGATTCGGAAAGTACCTCATCTAAAAGTGGTGATTTAAATGTAGACGATAAGGAAGACAAAGAAAAACTAGACCAGTATTCTAGTGAACAAATTGAATATGCTAGAATTTGGTCGCAACTTGGACCGAATCAAGAGTTAGATGAATTGTATGTTAGACATATTCCAGATGGCACACTACTTAATCCTGATGATGAGACGAGTGCTAGTTATCCGGAAGATGTTATCCAGCTAGCAGGATCTCGCTTAGTAGATGGGTCAATAACTTATAGTAGTAATGGGGATGGCACGATTAATGTATACAATGTGCCATTACGTTGGGATGGCCGTTACCCTGCTAGTGATAAATTTTACATAGATATTATTGAAAATACAGAGTTAGTGTACATTGATCCGGGTAGCGATGAAGAAATCATAGAATTAATCAAATTGCTAAATGTTGATTATTAAGCTAAATGGTCCTTTAGTTGAGGAATTGGCTGTCTTTCCATGGCAGCTTTTTCTTATTAAATTAAAGGTACTGGGATCAGAAAATTTCTAGAAACCGACGTTTTTTTATACAAGTGAAATTTGTTTCAAAAATAGATATAAATAAAGAAAGGGACCTAGTAAAAATTCCCTTCCTTTATTATTCTTTTATCCCGATTAAACGGATCCTTTTATAATCAGCTATCCACTTACCTTCTTTATATAAAATTTCTTTTAAATTATTCTCAACTTTTGTTATTACGAAGTCTTTTTTATCTTCAAGAATACCTTCAAACATATAACTACCGAACATCTCAATCCAATTCTTTAATCCGTTATCTCCGTCCAATGGGGTTGGTCTATCAAAGTGTTGAGCAAAGGCGACTCTAAATCCCGCTTCTTCCATTAATGACGAATATTCACCAATACTTGGATAATACCAAGGAAATTTCTCCATATTATAATCAATCCCTACTTCTTTAAATTGATTAATGATTGCATCTGTTATAGTTTGAACGTTTCCTTTGCCACCAAACTCTGCAATAAACCTTCCTCCTTGTTTTAAACTTTCATAAATGCAATTGAGTGCTTGCTTTGACGGCTTTACCCAATGAAGTGTAGCGTTAGAGAACACCGCATCAAATTCATTATTGTATTCCAGGTCTGTTGCATCTCGAACCATAAATTTGATATTTGGGTATTTACTCATTGCTTGCATAACCATATTTTTAGATTTATCTACTCCTACAACATCTACATTTTTATCATACAATCTTTTTGCCAAATCTCCTGTACCACAGCCAAGGTCAAGAATTTTCTCGTCTGCTTTTGGAGCTAATAATTCAATTAGATTACCTCCATAATTTGAAACAAATGAATGTTTTATATCATATAAACTTGCATTCCAAGTGTCCTGCATTTTTTTCATATTTAACTTCTCCCTTACTCTTTAAATTTCACATCTGAAATATGCTGTATATTTCTATTAATTAGATTATAATTGAAATGGGAAATAATAGATATTAACTATTTAGAGGGAATCGATAACGAACTGTTATTATGACGGAGGATATGCATGGAGATTAAATGGATAAAAACATTTGTTGTTGCAGCTAAGTATGAAAACTTTCGCAAAACCTCAGAAGAACTTTTTCTAACTCAGCCTGCTATAACGAAACATATAAGAAGACTTTAAGAACACCTCAGCATTCAATTGTTTAAAAAGGGTCGGAAAAAGAGTCTATCTTACACCGGCAGGACATAACTTTCTTCCCTTTGCAAGGGAGATTATAGCGAAATATGAACAAGGATTAGACGGTTTTGAATCGTGGAAGCAAGGTTATGTTCGTAAGCTAACTATTGCAGTAGCACCGCAAATTGCATCATCCGTCCTTCCCTTAATATTGCGAAGTTTCATGAATGAAAATCTCAAAATAGAGATTATAATAAACGTCCTCAAATCTTATGAAATAGGTGAGGAAATCAATGTAGGGAGAGCAGACCTAGGTTTAACAAGAATAAAACCAATCCATTCAAATATAAATTGCCATGTCATACACGAAGAGCCTGTCATTTTAGTGGGACCCAATGTTGATAAAAAAGAGTATGAGTATGATGAAAAGATGTTATTACAGAAATATAGGTTGATCACTCATAACCATCCTACCTATTGGGATAATCTTTTGAACGACATTAAAAGATACTATCCAACTGTTCGAACGATGAAGGTTAATTAAATTGAAATTACAAAGCGATTTATAGAGCAAGGGCTTGGTATTTCATATTTGCCATATACTATGGTTAGGGACGAAATAGAGATGAATAAACTTTTAGAAATAAGGCCAGATAAAATCCTTCCTCCTGTATCAACAACTTATATTTTAACAAAAGTAGAAACAAGTGAAGCAAGTAATTTTTTGAATTTTTCAAAGAGGAGATTGCAAAGTTTTAGTCTGGTTTCTGAAATATTACATTCATTCTTATTCAATTTACTGATACTTTACTATAGTAAGGGGATCGTCAATATGGATAACTTCTTTCAGCCTAACGGGCAGGTTAATACAGTAAGAATTAGATATAATTAGTTATAAAAGATGTTATAGGAAGTGGTCTATATTTTTTATGCAATCGCATTATTTATTGTTGCAGGAATTGCCGAAATTGGTGGGGGTTATCTAATTTGGTTATGGTTAAGAGAAGGAAAACCATTTTATTGGGGATTAGGTGGTGGAATAGCATTAGCTCTATATGGTGTGATTGCTACGTTTCAAACCTTTCCATCGTTCGGTAGAGTTTATGCTGCATACGGTGGAGTCTTTATAGTTCTTTCTATTATATGGGGATGGGGAATTGATAAAAAAAACCCTGATTTATATGATTGGGTAGGTGCAGGCATTTGCTTAGTTGGTGTATCCGTAATATTGTTTGCACCGCGCCAATAATATTATAAAATTTATGGTGAGGTGTATATAGGGAGGGTCTTAAAAATGAAAAGATTTATAATCGCTTCTATCGCTTATATGACGACAGGAACAGGTGTTTATCATATATTTTTTGGTGATTCCGTCCCATATGGTTTGCTTATTTTAATGATTGGTTTATTAGGTATTCTCTCTGATGTTTTTTATAAAAAGTTAAACACAGAATAGTTTTAAATAAATTAGAGGGTAGTGATACCCTACAAAATGGTGCACAAATGATCGGGTAGAGACTTTCAATTCCTGCTAATCTATTGATGAAGGAGGGATATAGTGGATTTGCTTAAGAATATGAATGATGCAATGGAGTATATCGAAGAAAACCTTACTAATGAAATAGACTTCAAAGTGGTGGCAAGGATAGCTCATTGTTCTGAATATCATTTTAGAAGGATGTTTTCTTTCCTAGCAGGTATTACCTTATCTGAATACATCCGCCGTAGACGACTTAGTTTAGCAGCATTTGAGCTTATTAATAGTAATATAAAAATAATTGATGTTGCGATTAAATATGGATACAGTTCACCGGACTCTTTTACTAGAGCATTTCAAAATTTACATGGTGTTACACCGTCGGAGGCAAGAAATAATGGTCAGCAATTAAAATCCTATCCACTAATGTCCTTTCAATTATCAATTAGAGGAGGAAATGAAATGAACTATCGAATTGAACAAAAAGATGCATTTAACATAGTTGGTATCATGAAACGAGTTCCAATTATTTTTGAAGGAGAAAACCCGGAAATTACAAAGATGTGGAAATCCTTGACCATGGAGAAAATAGATCAATTAAAAAAACTCTCTGATGTTGAACCTAAAGGGATGGTTCAAGCATCTACAAAATTTTCAGAAGGACGTATGGAAGAAAAAGGAGAACTTGATCAGTATATAGGAGTGGCAACAACACAAGAATGTCCTGGAAATTTTTCGGAACTAGCAATTCCTGCATTAACATGGGCGGTATTCGAAACAATAGGACCTTTTCCTAGTACGCTACAGGAAACCTGGGGAAGGATTTATTCGGAGTGGTTTCCATCTTCAAACTATCAATTAACAGAAGGCCCCGAGATCTTATCGATTAAGAGTAAAGATTTAACTTCACCATCGGTAAAAAGCGAAATTTGGATTCCAATTTTGAAAAACTAATTTAAATATAAAATATATACATGGAGCTGTTTTGGCAGCTCTTTTTTTTATTCTATTTTTAGCAGTCAAGTTTTGTAGTGAATTAAAATGATGTTCAATAGGAATAATCTACTGAAACTTGCTGTTGATTTTCTTTAATGGAGTAACAAAAAAAGCCCAATTTCTTAATATTAGTACTAAGAAATCGGGCTTTTTATCGTTGAATATCCTTAACGTGGTCAATCCGTATTTTCCTGACGCTACCACTAAATGATTGTATATTTTAATAACTGAAGTCATAAAAATTCATTGATAAATAAGAAAAACTGTGGTAAGTTTATATAGTTATACACTAATTAAGGACTTAAATGTATATTATCCCTATTTTTATTATACATCATAAAATTCTTTTCAGTCAACCATTATTTTTATTTTCTTTAGGGAGTGTGATATGAACCCTAGAACTTTGCCAAATCAGGAACTTAGTAGATAGCGTAATTGGATCAGATGTTGAGCGATAAATAGGAGGGAAAGAAATGAAGCAATATGTGCGAGAACTTCAGGAAATCGATAAAACACAACTTTTACTCGTTGGAGGAAAAGGGTCAAATTTAGGGGAACTAGCCAAGATTGAGGGAATACAGGTGCCAGAAGGATTTTGTGTTACGACAGAAGCATATCAAAAATCTCTTGAACAAAACGAAACACTCCACGCCATGTTGGATCAACTAACACTGCTAAAGGTAAACGATCAGGATCGAATTGGTAAAATAAGCAAGAAGATTCGAGAAATAATTATGGAAGTAGAAGTTCATTCCGATGTTGTGGACGCAGTTACTCACTATCTCTCTGGTGAAGAACATGCATATGCAGTACGTTCCAGTGCGACTGCTGAAGATTTACCACAAGCCTCTTTTGCTGGTCAACATGACACCTATTTAAATATCATCGGAAAAGAAGCGATTTTACAGCATATACGTAAATGCTGGGCCTCCCTGTTTACCGATCGGGCGGTAATCTACCGTATGCAAAATGGATTTGGCCAAGACCAAGTTTATTTATCCGTTATCGTTCAAAGGATGGTTTTCCCACAAGCTTCAGGGATTTTATTTACCGCTGATCCGATTACATCTAACCGAAAGCTACTTTCCATCGATGCCAGTTTTGGACTTGGAGAAGCACTGGTTTCTGGCTTGGTATCTGCGGATTGTTATAAGGTACAGGAAGAGGTCATCACAGAGAAAATGATAGCAACCAAAAAATTGGCTATCTATGGACTAAAAGAAGGTGGAACAGAGACAAAGCAAATCAATCCAGATCAGCAAACCACTCAAACACTTACTGACAGGCAGATTTTACAACTGGCAAGGATTGGAAGACAAATCGAAGCTTATTTTGGCCAGCCGCAAGATATCGAATGGTGTTTAGTTGATGATACTTTTTATATTGTCCAGAGTCGTCCAATCACTACTCTTTTCCCTATCCCTGAAGTGGGCGAGACCGAAGAAAATCACGTCTATGTATCTGTTGGGCATCAACAAATGATGACCGACCCGATGAAACCATTGGGATTGTCTTTTTTCCTGTTAACGACTCCTGCACCGATGCGTATGGCTGGTGGAAGGTTGTTTGTTGATATCACACAAAGTATTTCTTCCCCCGTTGGTAGAAAAACTTTATTAGATACCCTGGGACAATCCGATCCTCTCATAAAAGACGCACTTACGACCATCATAGAGCGAGAAGATTTTATAAAATCGCTGCCCAATGACAAAATAGAACAGAGTCCCGCTAAAAGGAACAAAGATATGCGGTATGTGGGTTCTCAAGCCCAAATCGAAAACGATCCGACAATCGTTGCTGATTTGATTAGGAGTAGTCAAACATCGATAGAAGAGTTAAAGCATAGCATCCAAACGAAATCAGGATCAGATTTATTCGATTTTATTCTAGAGGATATTCAAGCATTAAAGAAGATTTTATTTGACCCACAAAGTTTAGGAGTGATTACGGCGGCACAAGATGCTTCATCATGGATCAATGAAAAAATGAACAAGTGGTTAGATGAAAAAAACGTAGCAGATACGTTTTCACAATCTGTACCAAACAATATTACTTCAGAAATGGGTCTGGCCCTACTGGATGTCGCAGATGTAATTCGTCCTTATCCAGAAGTAATTGATTATTTACGCCATGTAAAAGATGATAACTTTTTGGAGGAAATCATTAAGTTTGATGGTGGACAGGAAGCCCAAAACGCAATAATGGCTTATCTCAACAAATACGGAATGCGATGCGCTGGAGAAATCGATATTACTAAAACCCGTTGGAGTGAAAAACCAATTACACTTGTCCCCATGATTCTTAGTAATATCAAAAATCTAGAGCCTAATGCTAGCCACCAGAAATTTGAGCAAGGTCGGCGTGTTGCTTTGAAGAAAGAACAAGAGTTATTAGTTCGACTGAAGCAATTACCGGATGGTGAACAAAAAGCCAAAGAAACAAAACGAATGATTGACCTAATTCGGAATTTCATCGGGTATCGTGAATATCCAAAATACGGTATGGTTAATCGTTATTTTGTTTATAAGAAGGCTTTACTGAAAGAAACCTACAAATTAGTACAAGCAGGCATTATTAACGAAAAAGAAGATATATACTATCTCACTTTTGAAGAACTTCACGATGTCGTACGCAATCAAAAATTAGATTACCAAATCATCAGCAAACGGAAAGAAGCACACAAACTATATGAAAAACTAACGCCACCACGTGTAATCACGTCAGATGGTGAAATCATTGTAGGTAAGTACAAACGAGAAAATCTCCCAGCCGAAGCGATTGCAGGTCTACCTGTTTCTTCCGGAGTTATAGAGGGACGAGCACGTGTCATCTTAAACATGGAAGATGCTAATCTAGAAGATGGAGATATATTAGTCACTTCCTTTACTGACCCTAGCTGGACACCATTGTTTGTATCCATAAAAGGCCTGGTCACCGAAGTTGGTGGATTGATGACTCATGGAGCGGTTATTGCACGTGAATATGGCTTACCAGCAGTTGTCGGAGTGGAAAATGCTACTAAATTAATAAGAGACGGCGAACGAATTCGCGTGCATGGAACAGAAGGGTATATCGAAATATTGTAATTGCTTAATACCTTACAACATGAAAGATGTTATATTGTATTCAAAGCACTCGGCGGCTAATATTAGGGTACTTATACGAACACAACGGGCTGACGTTTTATCAATTAACGGTACGTCTCCATTATGAAGCACACCCTTACCATTTCGCGACAGGGGATAGCTAAACATCTTTTGTATTGGAAAATGCAGGGCTTGTAAAATAAAACGGATAGAGTAATTTTGTAAAAAACAAGTTACTAAATATGCCGCAGACGTAAGTAAGGGAACAAAAAGTGGATGAAGTCACGGAGTGTGTTGAATGGTTCAGTAAAAATGGGCATTATAGGAACAGGATTTCTGACGAAGATGAGGTTGTTTTGCTTAAAGCCAGATTGTTAGTAGATCACCATACAACGCAAATATCAAAGGAGGCAAAAACAGTATGAAAATCATTGTTACCAGTTTATTCGTAGAAGACCAAGACAAGGCACTGGAGTTTTATTCAGAAACGCTGGGCTTTGTAAAAAAGCACGACGTTCCCCAAGGAGAATTTAGGTGGATAACGCTTGTTTCTCCCGATGATCAAGACGGTACCGAGATTGTACTCGAACCTAATGACAATTCGATAGCCAAAGAGTATCAGCAGAAGTTATTTGCTCAAGGCATCCCAGCAACAATGTTTGGCGTTATAGATGTTCGTAAAGAGTACGAAAGATTATTGAAACACGGCGTGAAGTTTACTATGGAACCGACAAAAATCGTCGAAATCACAATAGCTGTTTTCGACGATACATGCGGAAATCTAATTCAGATAATACAGCAGTAACTTAGTGGGACATAGGGGACAGGTGTACTGTCCCCTATGTCCTTTAACTAAAATCTCCCTACATATATTAATTAAGCCACAATCCGAGTCTGGGGCAATGAACCTGACCCTCCGACCCTTCTGCAAACCAAAGAACCGAACATTGCCCTGACATTGTTCGGCATGATTATGGTACTGTATTGGATTTTAGAATATGTTTGAGGAATACTATTGGTGTTGTTGCATAGAAAGTTGGCGGAGCTTTTTCTCATGCTGTGCAGTTTTACTTAACATGAAATCGGTCGTTTCCTAGGTTTCAGTTAATTCCACTCGAATTCCATCGACCTTTTTTTCTAACCGATCAAATCTTTGATCGAACTTATTTTCCAACTGTTCGAATCTGCTATCCATTTGTTCGAATCTATTATTCATTTGTTCTCCATGTAATTTTAATACATTTAATATTTCTTTTAGAATGGTTTCTTGTTCCACGTAATTCATCTCCTTGTACAACAGTATAAATGATTTTGTGGTCGTTGGGAAGAGTGTGTAGATAGTGTGAAAGTTGAATTTTTATTGGTGAAAAACCTTGTATTTTAGTGAAATAGACATTGAGATATGAAGAAAATTTGATCTACAAGCAATAGAGAGAAATAAAAATCTTTTTCTTAAATACAATTTTATTTTTTGAAATTGTATGTTCATAATTCAAGTGCAATCTCAATCTCTTTTAAGTATTGAGTGGTGGAAGACTGGAATCCAATAAGAAACAACTTAGTATGCGTTCATGAATTGCGATTAGTTTTGTTGTACACCGGCTCATGGTATAATAAAGCACTCAGGATAATTAAGAATTTCGCATAATTGAACGGATGCTAAGAGAAGCCTCCGCCTAGAATAAAATATGGAGGTGTAAGTGAATGAGTAAGCGTTGGACTATTGGTGAAATAAGTGAATTTGTTGAGAAAAATTCGGAAAGTAAGTTGCTGTCGACGGAATATCATGGTTTTTCTCAAAAGTTACTATTTACATGTTCGTGTGGTAACAATTTCGAAAAAACTTTTACGAAATTTAAAAATAAAAACCAACGTAAATGTGACGTGTGCCAGCCGCCAAAACCGTCAAGATAAATGTCAGGTAAATAGATGAAGTGCTGATTTCTATGAATAGAAATTGGTGCTTTTTTATTTATGCAATGGCTTTAAGTGTATGCCAAGTTTTTAAATCGACGTGTACACATTACTTTTTTAAGAAGTTAGTCCTTAAGTATTTTTCAAGGTGTATGTGTTACGATATTCTTAAATCTTTTGTAGAGGGGATGAGGTAAATATGGATTCTTTTCAAGCGTTAGTATTGAATAAAGTTGATGATCAATCGAATTTGGATGTGAAGCAATTAACGATGGATGAACTGCCAGAGGGGGAAGTAACCATTCGAGTTGCTTATTCTAGTGTGAATTATAAAGATGGATTGGTAGGCATTCAGAATCAGATGGTAAGTTCCTATCCATTAATACCTGGAATCGATTTGTCTGGGACAGTCATGGAATCAACGGATGAACGTTTTCAAAAGGGTGATGAAGTAATTGTCACTAGTTATAAGCTAGGTACTGGACATTCAGGGGGCTTTAGTGAAGTCGCGCGTGTGCCGCTTGAGTGGGTCGTTCCTCTTCCTAAAGGATTATCTTTAAAAGAGGCAATGATTCTTGGAACGGCAGGATTAACGGCAGCATTATCCGTCAGCAAGCTTGAGGATGCAGGATTAAAACCGGAGGATGGACCTGTTTTGGTAGCGGGTGCTACGGGTGGTGTAGGCAGTATTGCAGTCAATATATTGGCTGGTAGAGGCTATGAGGTTGTAGCAAGTACAGGGAAAGCAAATCAGGAAACTTATTTAAAACAATTAGGAGCAAAAGAAGTTATCCATCGCAATGAAATAATCGATACAGATCCTAAGCCTGCACGCGAGAAAAAATGGGCTGCCGCTGTTGATCCAGTCGGTGGAAAGACACTGCAATATATCCTTACCACATTAAAATACGGCGGATCTGTTGCAACATGCGGATTAGCAGGCGGGGTAGAAGTCGCAACAACTGTGATTCCGTTTATCTCACGTAGTATCAATTGGCTTGGTATTGATTCGGTGATGTACCCGATGGATAAACGATTAGAAGCATGGAATCGTCTCAGTGATGATCTGAAACCAGCTGCATTAAATGATGAAATGGTAAATGAAGTTTCATTAGCAGATCTTCCAGAAGTTCTTCGTGATATTTTAGAAGGAAAAGTTCGAGGGAGGACAGTGGTTAAACTGTGAATTTGATCATCTTACATACATCAACCTAGTCATCGGAAAAACCACTTTGAGCGAGCATAAACTTCAAAAATACTTTTTTCCAATTTAGACTTTAACTATATTGGGAAAAAGTATTTTTATAAGGAATAAATTACATCAATCTTGTTAAAATCTATATGTAGATGTTTTTAATTTCTTGCTCTCATCGATGTTGATCTACAAGAATTTGATTCCCGTCTGGATCTTCAAATGTGAAATGTGCTGGTCCTTCACTTGCTTCATCCGCTTCATTGTTCACTTTTATTCCTTTTTCTTTCAGCTGCTTCTGAAGCTCTCGAATGTCTGTAAATGAATCGAGATTTTGAGCATTTTGATCCCACCCAGGATTAAAGTTTAAAATGTTCTTATCAAACATACCCTGGAAAAGCCCAATTACGCATTCTCCGTTCTTCATAATAAGCCAATTTTGTTCAATATCTCCACCTATAATTTGAAATCCGAGGTCTTCATAAAAGGATTTTGATACATTAATGTCTTTAACATTAAAACTTACAGAAAATGCGCCTAGTTTCATAATTTATTCTCCTTGTTGATAATTTTAGCTTCTTATCTATAAGGCAAAACCTTTAGATAATTTTAGTATATGTGAGTGCTTTAAAACATACAAGATTTTCCATCAATCGGAGGAGGATAATTCGGCAGCCACACTGAAGCTCCTCTTTAAATCTATAAAGAAGATTTAAGCTATATATATAAGAAAAACAGGTGATATAACTCGCATCACCTGTCATAACTTAATTATTGTCCCCGCCACAAATGAATAAGGTCTTGATTTTGTCCTCTGGAAAAGACATCGGTACGGTTTGACCCCCAGGAGACAGCAGCAGGTGCTGAAGTTAAGTTGCCACCAAGGTTTTGCCATTCTCCCCAACGCGTGCCATTCCAAACTCTTCGGTAAAGGCGGTTCCCTGTACCTCTGGCAAAGACTTCTAAACGATTTGATCGTCTGGAAGAGACTGTAGGAGCGCTTGTTAACGTTCCGCCTAGGTTTTCCCAATTACTCCACGTGCTTCCATTCCACCATTTATGAATTAAGTTGTTATTTTGCCCTCTGGCAAAAACATCAATTCGATTTGCCCCCCAAGAAACTGCAGCTGGTTCTGAGGTTAATGTACCACCAAGGTCTTCCCAATCTTCCCAGCGTGATCCGTTCCATGTTTTCTTATAAAGCCGATTTCCAGTTCCCCTAACAAAGACATCGAGCTGGTTGGTTCTACGGGAAGAAACAGCTGGACCACTTGTCAGAGTGCCGCCAAGGCTTTCCCAGTCATTCCATCTACTGCCATCCCACCATTTATGATAAAGGGCATTGTCAGTTCCACGACCAAAAACATCGATCCGATTTGGCCCCCAAGAAACTGCACCTGGAGCAGATGTTAAAACACCGCCAAGGCTTTCCCAGTTGCTCCATCTGCTGCCATCCCACCAAATATGATAGAGAGCATTGTCTGTTCCACGTGCAAAAACATCCAGGCGGTTAGTTTGCCATGAGGAAACAGCAGGAGCAGATGTTAATGTACCACCTAAACTTTCCCATCCTGACCATCCTTGGCCAGGTGCAGGCTCATCTTCGCGGATGATTTCCAATACAATTCCAATTACTCGAGTTAATACGCGGTCCATGACATTGCGCGGTATATTCAATTGCGTAAATAATAAGGAGAACCATGGAACCTGTCTTTGGAATTGCTGATAAATCTGTGTAGCCGACTGGTTCGTGTTTCCCTGGTTAAGTGTATAATTAACAATAAAGGAAAAAACATAATCTACAATCTGCCTATTCATTCCTGCTTGCTGTAGCTGTGAATATAAATCACCATGCTCGGAACGCAGTTGTTGCATAATCTCCTCTGCACTTACTTGTTGGCGCATATCTAAATATGGATGACCATAATCATAAAAAGGCATTGGGGTCGGTATCAAATAATAATATGGGTAGCTATACATATTCATTCCTCCGCTTTTTCATTAGCATATGCACGGAAAAGGAAATTGACAATGGAGAAAAACATATTATTTAACTGTAGGAAAATTGTACAGAAACAAAGTTTTATCGGGAGGGATTTGCTTAACAAGCGAAACGTTTCATGTTTTAAAAATGTCGATTATTAGGAGGTTTTTTTGATAGCCAAGAACGTGTTTTTAAGTATTTTTATTGTCTTTTTATTTATCTTGACCGCTTGAATAATGAAAATTAACCTACAAAAGCTTCAAACTAGTTTTAACGGTGGATGACAATGTAGTGTTGATCGGAAAAGAATTACAAAGCAGTTTTGAACAAACTGTTAACGGCCCATCACAAACTATACAAATGACGGATAGGGTTGAAATATTAGAATATAACAGGGCAGATTTGGAAATTGAATTTCATCTTTGAAGTTGGGGAAGGGGCGACCATATACTCTTTCTTTCTAGTTTATCGACACTTGGACACGAATCTTCATGTTAAGATGAAAGACTCGTGTTTTCTTTTGGAAGTGTTGCATTTTCTTTAGATTCTTCTTTATATAACTCTTCTTTATTTTTATTAATCCATTGCACTAAATATTTTTGATAATGTTTCATTAACAAGCCGACGATTTTACCGATGAAGTATGCAGCAATTAGTGTACCAATACCAATTGCTCCTAATGATTGAATAAAAATGATACAAACTAAACCTGCAACACCAACATTTAACAAATCACTGGAGATTTTAGCCTTACTAAATTGCATGTTAAATCTTTCGCTTACCACATGTGTTAACTCGTCATATGGCATTAAAGGGAATTTAGCACTAAAATATCCAAGTAAGCCAACTGCAACAACAAATAAACTAATAACTAAAAACCCCCATCGCATCAATAATGATTCAGGTGTAGGGAATAGTCGTAAAAGAAATAGTGTTGCATCCATGAAAAAGCCAAATAAAAAAACAATCATTAATTGCACGATAGCTTCCTTTATATCGAATCGTTTACTTAAAATCACTTGTATGATAATAAATAAAATATTCGCGACTACTGTCATCATCCCGACTGATAAACCGGAAGATAATGAAAATGCATAGGCTAACGATGAGACTGGCGATACACCTAGATCTGCCTGTATGGAAAAGCTGACTCCAAGTGAAAGAAAAAACAAGCCAACAATGTACAAACAAAGTCGCTTGATGGTCACATTAATATGCTTCATAAAATCCCTCTCTTAAAACAATCTAACTTTCATATTATCATGGAAGTTGGTATATTAATAATATATATATTTAATGAATATCATATATAAAATCATATAATGGAGTGGAGAATATGGATATTCGTCAGTTACAGTATTATAAAGAAATCGTTAAACAAGAAAATATTTCGAAAGCAGCTGAAATATTGAACATTGCACAACCGCCATTAAGTCAACTATTAAAAAAATTAGAAATAGAGTTAGATACAACTTTAATTCACCGTTATCGCCAAAAATGGGAATTGACTGAATCCGGCAAGCTTCTATATAACTATGCAGAACAAGTATTAAGTCAAATGGACGAAGTGAAAAAACGTATTCATGAAATAGAAGAAGGCACCGCGGGGACAGTACGTATAGGTGTCTCATCTGCATGTTCTAATATGTTAATTGATTACCTTGCAGATTTTAGAGAACAGTTTGCCGGGATTAAAATTAACATTTTTTCTGGGGACTCGGAAGGTTTGTTGAAAAAGTTAAACCAGAAAGAAATTGATATTGCTTTACTTCTAAGACCAAGTAATACAGAGCAATATGAAACGAAAACGTTGAAAGAAGAACCAACCATCCTCATTGTTCCTAGTAGTTGGTCAACCACCCTTACCAAACAACCCACGTTAAAGGAAATTGCTCATCTTCCTTTTATAATGCTAGGTGCTATGGAAGGTTACTCTTTTAATAGGAATTTATTAAAAGCCTTTGAAGAGCATGAGGCAAAACCCAATATTATGATCGAATGCAAAGATATTCCAATGCTTGTTGCACTTGTCAATCGAGGTTTAGGGATTTCCATTATTCCTAGAATGAACTATAAATCCCTGTTTTATGAGCATTTAAAGATATACGAATTCAGGCAGTTCGATTCTAGTATAGTACCTGTGATGATGAAATTAAAAGATGCACCGATTTCAAAAGCAGCAACACAATTTTGGCAAATGGTGAAGAAATAATTCATCCATAATAAATGATGTATTGATACAAATTGCAGTGTCGCACATATAGAGGGACTAGGCCATTATTTCTAAATCTATTTTAAAAATCTTTACAAATAATCTTGCCTGTTTTACAATAACCATTTGGGTTGGCAATAAAACGACCAGAATTTTACATCTCAAACAATATAATGAACGAACTTAAATGACGATAAACATACACGAACGAGTTGTCAGCCTTATATAAGGAGGTTAACATCATGACTCAAACAATTTTTGAAATAGAAGAGATTATAAACAACCGAATAATGGAAATACAAAATACGTTAGCGGAAGATCCTTATCGACTACATTATCATCTGATGCCGCATATTGGTCTTTTGAATGATCCCAATGGTTTTGCTTATTTCAATGGACAATATCATATTTTTTATCAGTGGAATCCATTTGAAACGAAGCATGGTATCAAATATTGGGGCCATTATATATCAGAGGATCTTGTTCATTGGAAAGAGGCACCGATAGCTTTGGCTCCAGATCAATGGTATGACATCAATGGCTGTTATTCCGGTAGTGCCGTGGTACATGATGATAAATTATATTTATTCTATACCGGTAACGTGATGGATGGCGATGATGAAGAAACGCGGAAAGCATATCAATGTATGGCTGTTTCTGAGGATGGTATAAACTTCGAGAAAAAAGGACCAATCATCTATGTTCCAGAAGGATATACTGCACATTTCCGTGATCCTAAAGTATTTTGCAAAAATAACCAATGGTATATGGTAATTGGTGCGCAAACAATGGAAGGGAAGGGAGAGGCTGTATTATATACATCACCTGACCTGGAAAATTGGAGTTTTCGCGGTGCACTTGCTGGTAGTGGGCACAATGGGCTTTTCGACTTCGGTTATATGTGGGAATGTCCGGATTTGTTTACATTAGAGGATCAGGATATTTTGATTGTTTGCCCTCAGGGACTACAACCAAAAGGATATGAATTTAACAATATTTTTCACGCGGGATACTTGGCTGGAAAGGTAGACTATGAGCATGTGTCATTCGATCATGGTAAATTCACAGAACTGGACAGAGGATTCGATTTCTATGCACCCCAAACAATGATTGATTCAAAGGGAAGAAGATTAATGATTGGTTGGATGGGAAATGCGGAGGAAGGCGACTCCATTCATCCAACTACGAGATATGAATGGATCCATACTTTAACACTGCCTCGCCAGCTAGAATGGAATAATGATAAGTTGTTGCAAAATCCTGTTAAAGAGCTTCAAAGCTTACGTGAAAACAAGGTAGTATATACAGATATACCATTATCGGAAGAGAGTATATCGCTTCCAAATATTCAAGGAAATGTATTTGAAATGGAAATAGCGCTCGATGCAGCAGATGACTATTCCTTCTCCATTGTGTTAGGGGAAAATAATCAGGTTCATTTTGATAAATCAACCGATACTTTTTCATTAAAGCGACTAAATCTTGCTGATGGTAATTCATTTGAATATAGATCCTGTTTGTTGGAAGATCTTAGAAACATAAGAATATTTAAAGACACTTCATCCATCGAACTGTTTATAAATGATGGAGAAGAAGTATTCTCTGCAAGGATATTTGATTATCCTGATGATAAAAATGTTCAATTCAATGCAACTGGCAATGTAAGTATGGATATCAGGAAATGGGATTTACAAAAATTAAATGCTTTTAATATGAATAATCTTAACCAGACGATAGAAATTTAAAGGTAGTCATCTATTTATAAAGATAACGAAAGTTCAGTTGGCAGACTGGATTTATCGTTATCTTTATTTTTTTATAGATTCATTTACAATTAGGGCATTTAAAATGATGATTAATCAAAGAATAGAACTTTTAACCCTCATATCTCCAACTGATATTAACTTCTTGTAAATTTTACACATTCAATTTACATACATATTTTCCCAATTGAAATGAAACCGCTGTTATTAGCTTTCTAACAGACTATCAAACATAAATGGGAAATATAGTAAATATTCCAATTGTAAAGCCAGTTTACAAAACTCACTATAATTCTTTAAATTGGGTTTAATCTTCCTTAATATACTTTATTTATAATGAAGTTAGATAAAGAGAAAGGAGGATTTCATGAACTTAATGGAATTACATATACATTCTACATTTTCTGATGGAGAGCAGACGCCAGCGGAAATCTTACAAGCCGCTCAGATGAAAGAGATACAGATGCTGGCTTTCACAGATCATGATGAAATTGGTGCCTTTCACGAGGTTCGAGAATTGGCAGATGAACTTGGCATCTATTTAATACCTGGGATTGAATTGAATACAGATGGTGCCGATGGGGAGCTGCATATACTTGGATACTTTTTTGACCCTGATCATCCGAAAATGGTTAGCCATATTGAATGGCGCAAGGATGAACGTAAGAGATGGGCGGAGAGGATTATCGAAAAGCTCCAGACGCTAAATTATGATGTGACGTTTGCGGATGTTCTGAAATTCGCACCTGGTGATATTATCGTTCGCACCCATATTGCAAAGGCGTTGGTTGGGAAGGCATATTTTCATTCTGCAGAGGATGCCTACCAGCAGCTATTAACTAAGGGAAATCCGGCATTTGTTCAGCGGAGTGCCTTCTCTGCAAAGGATGCGATTGCTTTAATCCATGCCTGTGGCGGAGAGGCATATCTGGCCCATCCGGGGGCATATCCTTTTTCAATTGATGAAGCAGCATTACTAGCTTATGGGATTGATGGAATTGAAGTCTATCATTCGAAGCATAGCGAAAAAGATGTTTCCTATTGGAAGGAATTCACCGAAAAACTTGGACTATTGAAGGCTGGTGGGTCGGATTGCCATGGTCCCGGATCGCGTAATCCCTATCCGATTGGCAGCATTCAACCGGATGAAAAGGCAAAGGAACATTGGCTGGAAAGGGTAGGTGTGTCGGGATGAGATTTTATATGGCTTCCACTCTATGCTGGAGTAGCCATCCGGCAGAAGTAATTACTATAGCAGAAAAGGAAGGCTTGCAAGGTGTGGAATTATGGGCTGAGCATATGTATTATCATCAGGCAGATCCCGAAGAAATACGTCTTCTTGCTGAGGCAAAGGGACTTGCGCTTACGCTGCATGCTTCCAGTTGGGATTTGAATATATGTTCGCTTAATCAAGGGATTCGAGAACAGTCCTTGGCTGAATTGAAGAAATCGGTCAATCTGGCCAACGTACTGCAGGTAGAACATATGACATTTCACCCTGGCCGCTTCACGGTAAAAAGCTATTTGCAGGATGAGCATCGATACATGTTGGTGCGCAATACAAAAGATCTCGTAGACTATGCGAAGGAGAAACAGGTCATTCTCTCACAGGAGTTAATGGAGGAGATACCGAAAGAAATGCTTACCGACCCGGAAGCAATGAATACATTTTTAGACCAAGTCGGCGAAGGATTGCATGTTACGTTGGATATTGCCCACACACCGTTGTCAGAAAGTAGCTTGGCATATTTGGCCAAGTTGGAGCGAGTGAACAGTATCCATCTTAGTGATTCGAGCATGGAACAATTCCATGTCCCGCTTGGAAAGGGATCTATTGATATTGTACAGGTACTTCATGCCCTGTCTGAAACAAATCTGCCGGTTGTACTGGAAGGGATGGATACCAGCCGCGAATTATCATTTTTACAACAGCATCTGAGCTTTTTGCGGAAGGCTGGTTGGATAGAAAGGAAGACAAGAGATTGAAAATATTAATCACAAATGACGATGGCATCTTTGCGCCGGGTGTGGAGGCACTGGCTGATTTACTTTCTCATTTTGGGGAGGTTGTCGTCGTTTGCCCGGATACGGAAAAAAGTGCCTATAGTCATAAGATAACTTTGCGTCAACCATTGAAACTGAAAAAGGTGGATTTCATACAGAACGTGGAGGCTTACGCAGTCAATGGTTCCCCTGCCGACTGTGTGAAAATTGCTATGGAAGTGCTATTAAATGAAAAGCCAGATATCGTTTTTTCAGGTATCAATATCGGACCGAATGTTGGGAGAGACATGTATTATTCGGGAACGATTGCAGCAGCACAGGAAGCCATGCTGTATCAAGTTCCGTCTGTGTCAGTCTCCTTGGAAACATTCAAAACATCAAAAGTCAAATTTGATATCGTGAAACAGCTGCTTTACCAGGTTGTGGAGGTGATTCTGCAAAATAAAATAGTGAAAAATGTCATGCTCAATGTGAACCTGCCGTATACGTCCAAAGAACTTTGTAAAGGTGTCCGAGTCGTCCCGATGGATTTGTCCATTTCGCGTTATAATTTTGTTCCATTAAATGATCCACATGGACAGGATTATTATTGGCTAAAGGATAATTACGAAGAATTGAAAGTGAATAAAGGATCCGATTACGACTTGCTGAAAGCGGGCTATGTGACGGTTTCGCCAATTGATTTAAAGCTTACACAAAAACGTAAAATTGATCAGATTAATCGTTGGTTTCATAAAATTAATTATAAACAGGAGGAAATGTAAATGAAAAAAGTTCTGCTTATGCTAATATTTTCTATCGTCTTTCTTTTACTTGCTGCATGTGGGGATAGTTCCGAGGAAGAAACATCTGATCCAACCAATGAAGGTAATGCTGAAGCTGAATCAGCTTCCGAACTTAGTGGAGAAATTGAATTCTATACATCACAGCCGGATGTGGATGCAGAACAACTAGTAGATGCATTCAATGAAATATATCCAGAGGTGGAAGTAAATATTTTCCGTTCTGGTACAGAGGAAGTAATCAGTAAAATCAATGCGGAAAAACAAGCGGGAGAGGTTGCTGCGGATGTGCTGCTTGTTGCTGATTCCGTGACTTTTGAAGGGTTAAAAGAACAGGATCTATTGATGGAATATGTTTCTCCTGAGACTGAAACGATTCCAGAAGAGTTTGTCGATGAAGATGGAATGTATACAGGGACAAAAGTTATGGCAACCGGTATTGCTGTTAACACGGAAAATGTCTCTGAACTGCCAGCTTCATGGGATGTGCTGACATCAGAAGAAGCAGCGGATCAAGTAGTTATGCCAAGTCCTCTATATTCTGGTGCGGCAGCATATAATCTGGGTGTGATTACACGAAATGACGCTTTTGGTTGGGAATATTATGAAGGCATCAAAGCAACGAACCCTATGATTACAGAAGGGAACGGTGCCGTTATCGAGAATGTGGCTTCCGGTCAGAAGAACTATGGGATGGTTGTCGATTATCTTGTAGCTCGTGCTGCGAATGACGGTTCCCCTGTTGAATTGGTTTATCCAGAAGAAGGTGTCCCAGTTATAACAGAACCAATTGGAATTATGGCAAACACCGAAGAGGAAGAAATTACAAAGGCATTTGTTGATTTCGTTCTTTCTGAGGAAGGACAGCAGCTTCAGGCAGAGATTGGCTATACACCGATTCGTGAAGGTATTGAAGCACCTGAAGGATTAAAAGCTTTGGATGAATTCGAAGTCCTCCAAGCTCCAATTGAAGATCTGTACCAAAATAGGGAAGCAGATAAAGAACAATTCGATGCACTATATTCAGAATAACGTCTAACTTGACTGTAGGGTGATACTAGTTATGAACAAAGATAAAAATTATGAATCTAATCAAGGGGAAATGCGCAGTCGCGCTATTTCCTCTGTATTCTTTCATCCAATGCTCTATAAAATGATTGCGATTATGCTCGTGGGTATCTTTTTCGTCATTCCAATTCTGCGACTAGTATTGATGAGCTTTATTGGCGATGATGGTTTTGGTCTGCAATTCTATCAAGATATTCTGACCGATAACAGAACATGGCAGGTACTGCAAAACACGTTGTTTGTTGTTTTTGGATCGACAATTATATCATTACTATTGGGAACTGCTTTTGCTTGGATTGTAGCTTATACAGATATCCGGCTAAAAAGTATTGTCCAGTTATTCATCTTTTTACCATTCATTATTCCATCTTACATAACTTCCCTGGCCTGGGTACAGTTTTTTGGACCAGCAGGATTATTGGAAAATATATTTGATTCGCTCTCCATTCCGATCACAGGCTGGAATTTATACAGTATGTCGGGAATTATCTTCGTCATGGGAATCAGTCATTTTCCACTTGTTTACTTATTTACCGTGAATGTATTCCGGCAAATTCCACGGGAAATGGAGTTGGCGGCACGGGTGTCAGGTGCCGGGCGTTGGATGTCTTTTTCCAAGATTGTCTTTCCAATGGCTTTGCCGGGGATTGTTGGAGGCTCCTTTATCGCATTTCTTGGAGGGTTGGATAACTTCGGAATTCCTGCCTTTTTGGGAACCCCAGCCAATATTTCTGTGTTGTCGACATATATTTACCAAAAGGTGATTGGCTTTGGAACGTCAGCATTTAATGAAGCTGCAGTGCTCTCTGTTATCCTTGGCGTCATTGCAATTATCGGAATTAGCCTCCAGTGGCTCGTTTTGCGGAAATCAAAACGGATTGAAACGATGAAGGTGGACCATCAACCGCGTTATTATTTAGGGAAAAAGAAAGGCATAGTGGAAAGCGTTATTTGGCTATTTTTCATCATGACTAGCATTTTTCCGTTATTATCCATGGTCATGACATCTTTCTTAAAAGCCTATGGACTTGATTTTGTCTGGGAGAACTTTTCTCTGGAAAATTATGCGTACATTTTAACAAGGGATTCGACGCTTGATGCGATTATGACTAGTGTGAAACTAGCTGGTGTAACAACAATTATAGGAATTGTAGCAGGGACGGTTTTTGCCTATTTTCGCGTCAGAAAAGCGAATACAGCAACCAAGTTAATGGAAAATGCGATTACAATTCCATATGCATTGCCTGGAACGGTACTTGCTTTGGCCATGATATTTACCTGGATGGAGCCTATCCCAGGCTGGAATCCAGGTATCTATGGATCGGCAGCAATTCTCTATATCGCTTATATAACGAGGTTTCTAGTTTTACAGGTGCGAAGCGGAATTACGGCTTTTCAGCAGGTAGATATTGAGGTGGAAGAGGCAGCAAGAATCAATGGGACCAATGGATTTGGGAAATGGAAGAAAATCATGGTTCCATTGATTGCCCCGGGGATCTTGAGTGGTGCGATGCTCGTCTTTTTGAGTGCATTAACGGAATTGACCGTATCCTCGCTCTTGTATTCCTCGGAATCGGAGACCATTGGCGTATCTATTTTAAGCTTTCAGCAATCAGGCTATACGCTCTATTCCACTGCATTTTCCAGTCTGATCGTTGTCCTGATCATCGCCGGTTACTTTATCTTGTTCGCTGGTCAAAAAGCAATTAGGAAAAGAAAGGTGAGGAGCGAAAAATGAGTACGACCTTATCGAATATCAACAAGCAATTCGGAAAATTCCAAGCACTTCAGGATATTGATTTAACGATAAATGAAGGGGAATTCTTAGCTATCCTTGGGCCATCAGGGTGTGGGAAAACAACCTTGCTTCGTCTGCTGGCAGGATTCGAGTCGCCTACAAATGGAACGATTGAAATTGATCAAAAGGAAGTTGCCAATGCAAGAAAAGTCACACCACCGGAACAGCGAAATGTGAGCATGGTTTTCCAATCATTTGCACTCTGGCCGCATTTGAATGTGCGTGAACATATCCAATTTGCGATGGACCATCACCGGTTTGTCGATCTTTCTTGGAAAGAAAAGGGAAAAATCGCAGAGCGTATCGAGGATGTTTTACATACTGTCGGGCTCGGTGATTTTGAAAAAAGGATGCCTGGTGAACTTTCCGGTGGACAAAAGCAGCGCGTATCGCTAGCGAGGGCAATAGCACCGGAACCGAAGCTGCTGCTGATGGATGAACCATTGAGTAATTTGGATGCGGAATTACGGATGGAAATGCGCCATGAAATACAAAAGCTGCATCGCTTAACAAAAGCGTCCATTTTATATGTCACCCATGACCAAGGAGAAGCACTGGCGATGGCAGATCGAATCGTCGTCATGAATGGTGGGGAAATTGAACAGATTGGAACGCCAGAAGAAATCTATTATCATCCCGTGACACCGTTTGTAGCAACTTTTGTTGGAAAGGCAAATCTCTTTAAGGGGACATGGGACGAATGCTTATTCCAGCATCAGGGAACAGGGGTGACCTGGGAAGATTACGGAATTTCACAGCAATTAAAAGAAAAGAATCTCTTTCCGATTCGACCAGAACAAATTCATCTATCTAAACCGGTTCCAAGTGAAAATCAGATACTTGGAAAGGTCATTACGAGACAATTCCAAGGGAAAGAATATCATTATTCTATTGAAATTGATGGTACCGTGATTGTTGCCCACCTTCCATTACAGGAGAAATTTGAGATTGGGGAGACGATAGCGATCACACCACAATTTCAAACTGCCAAGCAAGCAGAAATGATTCTTTAAAGATAGTAGTCTTACATAAAAACCGAACAGTGCCTGGCACTGTTTGGTTTTTATGTATGTTGTTGCAGGTAATTACATTATGAATTCCTATATAAAATCCTACTTAAAAACTGAAATTCCCACTAGAATAAAAATATCAAATATACATGTAAAAATGGGTTGGTAAATCAAATGTCGTTTAGTTGTTGAAATTTAGCCTTCATGATAAACTAAGTAAATACTAGAATTATTGGACTAATTTGGCTAGTGTTTCAGACAATGATCTATATGGTAGCTTTATAGAAAATTTAACTACCAAGATAGTCAAGATATTTAAAAGGAAATGAGAGTAACGCAGAAACATGATATTCGTAAAGTAGATGAAATTCCGACCATCACTCTATTGAATTATTGGATGCTAGAGCAGATATTTCCTCTTTAAAAACAGATTAATTAAAGCGTGCAAAAAGGCAGGCTTATTTTTTTTGACAAGTAAAGTATAAACCATCTTGGCAGTCGTCCATTTTCTATTTATGGTAACAATTCAAATGCTGTACATGAAAAAAAGTGACTGATGCATTAATAAATTATAGAGAGTATGTGACCCAATGAATGATAAAAACAATAAAGAAGTAGAAAAAGCAATGCAAAAAGCTATAGCAGGGTTAAAAGATTTAAGTAGAGATATGGAGAGTAAAGCACATAAAAAGCACTGGAACGAAATAAAAGTTCCTTTCTCGCTGCATGAGGGACTTAGTAAATACACGAAATATGAGTTAGAAGATATAAGAAAAAAATTACAAATAAAAAATGCCAGTAGTTTAAAAAAGGCTGATCTAATTTTATTATTACAACAAAGGATACCAGAATATCTCGAGAAAATTTATCATTTATGGGGTAGTGAACGTTTCAAGTTGGTAATGAAAATAGCTAGTAATGGTGGTTATATCACTGCTCCCGATTTAACGATCGATCAAATCAACTATTTTCGGGGAAATGGATTGATTTATACAGGGACTTTGGAAGGCAAGAAGGTATGGGCTGTGCCTGAAGAGCTGATTGAATCCATTTTAGCTATGAAAAGCAATGTATTAATTAGGGGTATATTAAACAGAAATACAGAATGGATCAAGCTAACTCGCGGTCTATTATTTTATTACGGAACGTTAAGCAGCATCCAACTAGTGGAAATGTTAGAAAGCTATACAAAAGAAACGATACCATTTGGAGAGTTTTTGGACGTCATATACGATGTGAATATTTATCGTAAGGAAATCAATTTAGATCTAGATAGCTTCTCGGATAGTAGCGTATTTGATTCGAAAAGAGTTAAACAGGAACATCAAATAAGGAAGCGTGTACCGTTTTATCCATTTACGAAACAACAACTGCTTTTAGCTGGGGAGCCCGGATTTGTTGATAGAAATCACAGCTATGTACAGTTAATGGATTTCCTTACCGAAAATTTTGAAATCGATAGGGAAGAAGCGGATAGTTTCGTAGAAGATTGCGTCTATGCAACTAGGATAGGTGATAGTCCTAACGATGTTATGAAGCTTTTAAGTGATTCTTTTGATTTGGGTAGTATAGATATGCTTCAAGCTTCAATGGATAAAGTAGTACAACTCGTGAATAACACTAGACAATGGTTTCTTAAAGGAAATACACCAAGAGAGTTAGGTGAACAAGAGAGAAAACATTTACAACCACTGCCAGCTCCAGAGGCTATTAGTAAAAATGAAAAAGTGGAGAAGATAGGCAGAAATGAGCCATGTCTATGCGGGAGTGGAAAAAAATATAAAAAATGCTGTGGACGGTAACGTTTCGGTGTCAGCATCCATTTGTTTATAACATCTCTTTGCGATTCCTTATCTATATCATTTGAAAAGTTATAGTCGAGTCAAGAAACCCCACTTATTATTATAAATATAAGTGGGGTTTCTATTTGACTTCGATTTCTATATCTAGCTCTAATGACGGTTCCGTTTCCAACACTTCCTTTTCCTCAACGTGCTAATTTACTGTATTCACTGATTTGATCTTCCGTTATTTCATTGACGAAATGATAAAAGCTAACGGATTCCATTTCATATCTTTCACAAATAGACAAGTAACCACGATATGCTGCCAAACACATATTAATCATTATTTCTTCCTCCTCTTTGTTATATAACAGTTATTAAAATGTATCCATAATATATAACAGTTATTCATTTCTGTCAACAGTTATTTTTAGAATTATTTAACAACAAATTTTGGGGCTGAAATAAAGAAGAACATGGTGCCTTATAGATTATTTTGGACTTATCCGAAGTTGCAAGCATACACTTAATCATTTTTTCATGGATATTCCCATTCCCGTGAATGATTACTTTAGCAATGATTGAACCATAGAAAACGGTACATTATAGCCAGAATAGCAATGTGTATCTACTCTAATCCTTGGTCCTCGTGGCATCTCCGATATTTTAATCAACAGCATCATGTTTCATAAAAAAACTAAAAAAAGAGCCTTATCAATATTAATAAGACTCGTGACGCTCCCTTTGTCAGTGCAGAGAATTTAGGGATGCTGTTGAAAGGAGGACGTAATAAAGTTAATCCATATAGACACGACTGAGGAGAGGTAACTATCTTTACGACGTAAGATAGCCAAATTCCAATCTAATTCAGGATCGGTTATCTGAACAACAGCACATTTTGTGAGATCTGCATGTTCACAAATCGTTTCAGGAAGAATGCAAATGCCGTTTTCGGATGCCACCATCTTCATCATAAAATCCCATTGGCTGCTTTCTTGAATGATGATTGGTTCGAATCCAGCCTTAATACAAGCATTACGTACTTGATCATAAAGCGAAAAGTCTTGATTAAACATTAGGAATTCTTCTGCTTTTAATTCAGATAACGAAAGGCTTTTTCGATTGGAAAGTGGATGATGGATAGGCAACACAAGTTTTAACTTTCGTTCAACGATTGGGGTTACATCAAATATCTCTCTGTCAATAGGAAGAATGGTAATGCCTAGATCAATCTGACCATCAAGTATGGTTTGTTCAACTACCCGAGATCCTTCTTCTACAATAGTTAGCTTTATATTGGGATACTTCCTTCTAAAAGTAGCGATAATACTAGGAAAAAAACTAGAACCTATGACAGGCGGCAGCCCAAAGCGAATTTCTCCCGAATGTGCATGCTTTTGTTCGAATGCAACTTGGAGAAAATCTTCCATTTGGCGTAATACTTTTTTTGCGTATGGTAGAATCGCTTCTCCTTCCTTGGTAATTTGTAAATGGCGGGTTGAACGATTAAATAATAGAATTCCCAGTTCTTTCTCTATTGATTGAATAATCTTACTTAATGCAGATTGAGATATATGAAGATTTGAGCTCGCATGTGAGAAGTTTAGTTCCCTACAAACCTCTAAAAAACAACGAATTTGCTTGATGTCGATTGGTCGCACTCTCCCTTGTATTTTTAGTTATTCCATTTTAGAATATAGTTATTACATTAATTCATTTTACTTATTATTCAAAATTTAGTAAAGTGAAAGGTGGAAAACGATTACATATACTAGATTTAATAAACTAATAAGGGAGTGTGAAATTTGAGTGCAAAACAGGTAACGTCCATGTCAGAGATTATTGATGTCATTAAAGATGGTGACACCATAATTTCAGGTGGGTTCGGTCTTTGTGGTATACCCGAAAAAGCTATATTAGCATTAGCTGAGAAGGGGGTAAAAGATCTAACTATTGTGAGTAACAATTGCGGTGTGGATGATTGGGGACTTGGATTGTTGTTGAAAAATCACCAAATTAAGAAGATTATTGCTTCTTATGTCGGTGAAAATAAATTATTTGAGACGCAGTATCTAAATGGTGAACTTGAGGTTGAACTTTCCCCACAAGGAACGCTGGCGGAGCGAATTCGTGCTGGTGGGGCAGGGATTGCAGGGTTTTATACACCAACAGGATTCGGCACAGAGATTGCTGAAGGAAAAGAAGTAAAAGAAATGGATGGAAAGATGTATGTCTTAGAAAAGGCGATTAAAGGAGACGTTGCCCTTGTTAAAGCATGGAAAGGGGACCCTTACGGAAATTTGATCTACCGTCAGACAGCAAGGAACTTTAATCCATTAGCAGCTACAGCTGGAAAAATAACGATTGCGGAGGTTGAAGAACTTGTCGATGTGGGAGAATTAGATCCTAATTTCATCCACACACCAAGTATATATGTTCAGCATATTGTTGAAGGAAAATCATATGAAAAACGAATCGAAAAAAGAACAGTTCGTAAAAAACAGCTGAATTAGGGGGGATGCAATGTTAACGTCTCGTGAACGTATTATTAAACGGGCTTCTGAGGAAATTAAGGATGGAATGAATGTAAACTTAGGGATTGGTATGCCAACGTTGCTAGCGAATGAAATACCAGAGACAATCGATGTATTCCTTCAATCAGAAAATGGGTTGCTTGGTATTGGTCCCTATCCATATGCAGGGGAGGAGAATGCTGATTTAATAAATGCCGGGAAGGAAACAGTTACTGCTCGAGCTGGAGCTTCCTTCTTTGATAATGCCGAATCATTCGCAATGATAAGAGGAGGGCATATTGATCTTGCAGTTCTTGGTGGAATGGAAGTATCTGAAGATGGGGATTTAGCCAACTGGATGATTCCAGGAAAGATGGTCAAAGGCATGGGTGGCGCGATGGATTTAGTCCAAGGGGCTAAAAAAATTGTTATTATTATGGATCATGTCAATAAGCACGGCGAAACAAAAGTGCGAAAAGCATGTACATTACCCGTTACAGGACTCAAAGTCGTCGATCGATTGATAACGGACCGTGCTGTTTTTGATTTTACAAAGGATGGAATGGTATTAACAGAAATTCTTGGAAATGGAACAATCGATGACATCAAAGCATGTACTGAAGCATCATTTACTGTATCAAAAAAATTACTCGAAGGAGTGTCAAAAAATGACTGAAAAAATTGAAAATATCGTACTCGTACAACCTGTCCGTACCCCAATTGGAACTTTTCTTGGTTCACTAAAAAATGTATCAGCCGTTGAACTCGGTTCGCTTGTCCTTAAGGAGACCATTTCCCGTGCGAATCTACCGGTTGAAGAGATTGATGAAGTAATTATGGGTAATGTCTTGCAGGCAGGGCTTGGCCAAAATCCAGCAAGACTAGCTGCAGTAAAGGCTGGGATTCCTGAAAATGTATCAGCGATGACAATCAATAAGGTTTGTGGTTCGGGTCTAAAAGCAATACACCTTGCAGCACAGGCAATTTTAGCAGGTGATGCAGAAGTGGTTTTAGCCGGTGGTATGGAGAGTATGAGTCAAGCACCTTACTTAAGCAAGACAGCAAGACAAGGCATGAAAATGGGAGATCATAAGCTTGTTGACAGCATGGTTCAAGACGGTCTGACTTGTGGTATTCATGACATTCACATGGGAATAACTGCAGAGAATATCGTAGAAAAATATGAGCTAACACGTGAAGAGTTGGATGAATTTGCTGCTTTAAGTCAACAAAAAGCCGGAGAAGCTCAAGCACAAGGAAGACTGAAAGAAGAAATAGTGCCTGTTACTATTCCACAACGAAAAGGTGAAGCAATTATAGTGGATGAAGATGAACATATTCGTGCGAATACGACTGCTGAAGGGCTTGCGAAGCTTCGTCCGGCATTTAAGCGAGATGATGGGAAGGTAACAGCTGGAAATGCTTCTGGGATTAACGATGGTGCTGCAGCGATGATTGTTATGAGTGAGACGAAAGCAAAGGAGCTTGGCATTAAACCATTTGCTAGACTCAGAAGTAATGCAAGTAGCGGTGTTGACCCACGTATCATGGGAATTGGGCCTGTCCCAGCAACAAATAAGGCTTTAGAGAAAGCTGGTATTACAATAGATGAGATTGATTTAATCGAAGCGAACGAAGCCTTTGCATCACAGGCAATTGCTGTACAAAGAGAGTTAGGTTTTGAAAAAGAGAAACTAAATGTGAATGGTGGCGCCATTGCTTTTGGACACCCAATCGGAGCAAGTGGGACACGTATATTAGTCACACTACTTCATGAAATGCAGCGACGCGATAGCCAATTAGGACTTGCGACTCTCTGTATTGGTGGTGGACAAGGAGTAGCCACAATTGTTGAAAAGGTTTAACTACCTATTACTCTATCAAAATAGTAAATAAACCAGATTAAAAGCATTCGTATGAGCAAAATATCAATCTAGTAAAAAGCAGTGACTATTATGGAAAAACAACTTGTCATTATCACGGCAGCTAAAACTGTAGACTTTGAGACAAAAGACCATACTCCTTATTTACAAACGCCATTAGAAAGAGAAGTGGCGACACCAGATGAATCTAGAGAAATGATTAGATTAAACATAAAGAATCCTCTAAAATGAGAGTTTATGGTTGAATATTGAGGAGGTTTAAAAATGGTCGTAGAGTACCCGCTGAAAGTAAGATGGGGAGATACAGATGCTGCAGGGATTGTTTTTTATCCAAACTTTTATAAATGGATGGATGAAGCGACACATGAGTTTTTTTCGCATATCGGATACCCAACTTCTACGTTATATAAAGAGCAACAAATCGCAACGCCCTTACTTGAGACGAAATGCGAATTTAAAAGTCCGCTCTTTTTTGAAGATGAAGTTATAGTACGGAGTATTGTTACAGAGTTGCATCGAAAAGTATTCAAAATTAGCCATACGTTTATTAGAAAAGATGTTATGGTTGCAACAGGGTATGAACTTCGTGCTTGGACGTCGTTTAATGCTAAACCAAAAGCCACTCCAATCCCAGATGAAGTAAGAAATAAAATGATGCCTGAGAATACTGAAGAATTTAATGATTGATGATAGAACAAAATAAATGAAAGCACCTGCAGAGAGCCGGATTGGCTTGAACCAGGTGCTCTTTCATTATACATAGTATGGGTTTATGAAGACAAAAAGGTATAAGAAAAGTATCCTTCTTTCTATTAAATATTATCCCGTAAATTATTCTGATTATTTTGCCGCTTAGTGCCGAGGTATTGTTAGCATTTAACATAGGGCATAGCTGGTCTATTGCTTAGAAACTATTTACGGAAATCATTATTAAGATAAAATGTTAATGTTAATAGATTATCTACCTTAATAGGATTAACGATTGGGGTGGGGAGGTACATACTAATACAAGAGGCAGTTTAAAAACTAGAAAGGGGAGACAAGGTGAAAATAGACATTCGCGATAAAGCAGCTGAAGAATTATCCAAAGTTATATTCCAGGAAGGTGAAGGAATACGAATTCTTGCTGAGTTTGTAGGTACTTGCTCCATTGCAACAGACATAGAATTATCCATTGAAAAAGCGAAGGAAGATGATTCCATCATTACTGAAAAGGGGATTCGATTTTTTGTATCCAAAGTCTCGGTGGAATCCTTGCCAGAAGAGATTATTTTAGATTTCAAAAGTGGTTTGGGATTTAAGATTTCATCTAAAGAGGAAACACTTGGCTATAACTTTAAGTTAAATAAACATAAAAAGTAAGACAACTTTCATTTTGAAGGAATATTCAGAGCCAGTAAGAAGCATGGGGACGGTTCTGTGCAACAAACAGAACATACAAATTTCCTGAAATTTAAGAGCCTGTCCCAATTGCTTTAGTTTCTAAAGCGGTGAGGGCAGGCTCTTTTTTTGGGTGGTTCTCTCCGTTACTTTAAAGAGACTTGGAAGCAGGAGAAACGTCCCTATGCTTCCGTTATTATTCTAAATAGAAGCCTCATAAATGGATTTCACAGCTTTTTCCAGTGCGCTATCAAATGCTTCATCGGTTTGGCTGGCACTTAGATCCTGGCTTAAGGCTCTTGAGAAGCTAGCGATAAGACCGTCATTTGTTTTAAGCTTTTCATTTGCCACGTCTGTGGAATACCCACCAGAAAGTGCCACAACACGAACAACCTTAGGGTGATCGATCAATTCCTTATATAAATTTGCCTGTGTAGGAATCGTTAATTTCAACATGACAAGTTCGTCATTACTCAAGTTATCGAGATGGCTTCGTATTTCCGCTTTTAGAAGTTCTTCGCATTTTTCCTTTTCTGAGCTATTAATGTCTACTTCTGGTTCAATAATTGGGACCAGACCGGCAGCAATAATTTGTTTGCCGATTTCGAATTGTTGATCGACTACAGCTTTAATGCCTTCTTGGTCGGCTTCTTTGATTACAGAGCGCATTTTTGTGCCAAAAATATGACGTTCATTTGCACGCTTCAAGGTTTCGTCAAGATCAGTGATTGGTTTCATCAGCTGGACGCCGTTTGCTTCCTCAGCAAGTCCTTTATCGACTTTCAAAAAAGGTACAATGCCTTTCTTTTCAGCTAAGTAATCGCCAGTGTACATCCCTTCAATTTCACGATCCATCGTTTGTTCAAATAAAATGGCACCCAGAATATAGTCAGAATCAAATGCAGGTGAGGTAATTATTCGTGACCGCATTTTATGAACCAAATCGAACATCTCATCTTCACTAGAATATGCATCCTTTGAAATACCGTAAGCAGCAAGGGCCTTAGGTGTGCTGCCACCACTTTGGTCCAGTGCAGCGATAAAGCCTTTTCCGTTTTTGATCTTATCCAATTGATTTTGATTCATCATTTCCACTCCTCTACTGTGTTAATTTTATCTTCGCAATCTAATTGTAGCAATAATTTGAAAAATTTTATAGTTATATGCATAATTTTGTAATATCGCGAGGTATAATAGGATTATATTCAGAATGAAATGTCACCAAAAATTATTTAGTAATATAGTTTTCCGTATAAAATGGTTGTGAGTCCGTGCTGAATGCGACACCGACCGCAAGGGATTGGAAACCTTCATGCAATTTGTTTTCCCGATGACCGAGGGAATTCATTAATCCCTCATGGGCAAATATGCTGCTCGGTTGTCCTACAGCAAGATTTTCCCCTGCCATCCGATAAGCAATCGCATCCTCAGTCATTCGGTCAAAGGGGGATTGTCCCTCAAGATTTGTGTGGCCGAAATAGTTATTGTCAGCCATGTCAGTACTGTGATCGCGAGCCGTTTTTCTTACGGATTCTTCCCAAGATAATATGGGAAGGCCATGATTGACTCTTGCAGCATTGGTGAGATCGAATAATTGATATTCAAAACCTTCTTTTAGTTCTTTACTAGGTTTAGCAAAGTATTTTTCTTTTTGTTGTTCAAGTTCCTTGCTAATGATTAGAACTGCTGTTACTGTACTATCTTCATGCTTATCGTAAAAAATGGTTACATAATTATTATCGATATCAAACATATTATATTCTTGATTGTCTTGAATTTGATAGTTGACGAAACCTTTTCTAATGGAATTTAAAGGATCTGGTAACGTAGATAGTATAGATTCTCTTGAACTTTCAAATGTAATTCCATGTGTTGATGCTAGTAAGTCTTGATTTGTATATAAACCGATCACTTGATCTTGTTCATCATATGCTGCCATGAAAAAGTTTTGATAATTTTCATGGTAGCTCGCCCAATCAACCCCGTATTCATTAAGAGAAGATCTTTCGTGCTTTCCAACTTGTTGCTCCACTTCAGAACGCTCATCGCCTAGTTCAATATTATGAATGGAAAAGGATTGTTCAGAGGGGGGATCAAGATTGGGTTTCTCAAGATTAGGTTTTGTGGATTGTTCGTTCTTTTGCAGGCCTTCTGATAAATTATCATATAATTGTCGAAATTCTTGTTCTATCGTATCTATTGCACTAATAACTTTCGGGTTCTCTTTTATTCCATTGATATCGGAGCGAATGTCTTCATAAACACCCTGAAAACCGGACTGTGAGAAGGTGTCACCATAAAAATGCCAAATAGTCCCTACCACAAGTAATAAAGCGATAATATTCCATAATTTTGACAAAATCCCACTCCTGTCTATCTCTACTATTTCGTTATTCTTCTGTATTGTAGCAAGTTTTACCCATATGAACAAATGAAGCGGAAGCGATACTTTTAGATGTATAAAGGTATATTTATTACCAGTCTCTACAGATTTAATATTATTTAACAGTGGGCAGGCATCATTATTATGCCTGTGGTAAAATTTATATCAGGAGTTATCTCTAACATGCTTAATATTAAACCTAGTTATGGAGGTATTCACATGGACAAAACACAGAACAAAAAAATACTCATTCCCATATTCCTCATCATTTTCCTTTTTGCAGGTCTATTAGATTTAAAATACAAAGGATTATTTTATCGCTTATTGCCGAGTTCTTTACAATCTAATAGTGATACTTTTTTTAAATAATATGAAATCCAGCACCATGTACGTTTGCCCATCATCATGCATAAGATAAATTTATCATGTGTGAAGGGAAGAATATAAATGTACGTAAATAGTTGTCCATGTCCTTACTGTGTTCAAGCTTCAATGTATCATTACGGAAGACAGTCCATGTACTGGCTTGATTTACAAGATTATGGTAGACAGTCATATGTAGTGAATATAGAAGATGCTGCGAAGCAAAACAATACATTTCGTACTGCATTATGGACCGGTAATCATCTTCAGGTAACGTTAATGAGTATTGGTGTAGGAGAGGATATTGGTTTAGAAGTCCACCCAACGACTGATCAGTTCCTCCGTGTGGAAGAGGGGCAAGGAGTTGTCCAAATGGGTGATTCCAGAGATTATTTAGATTTCAGAGCACGTATTTTTGATAATTATGCCATCATGGTGCCTGCGGGGAAATGGCATAATCTCACGAATACGGGTGATAAGCCGCTCAAACTATATACCATCTACGCTCCACCTGAGCATCCATTTGGTACAGTTCATGAAACGAAAGCAGATGCAATGGCAGCTGAGCACCATTAGGAATAATTAAATAGAAGCAAGAAAACTCCACCAATATTTGAATTGGTGGTTTTTTTACTTATCGTTATTAGTGATGACCAATATATAAGTTATGCGACTAATTTGAAAGGGTACAGTAATTATACAATCATAATCTCTCACTAATGAGGAGGGAATAATAATGAGCAGGTAAGTCCTTGTCCAGTGATGATTATGAAGTAAAACCGTCCCTATGCTTTCAATAAATGAAAGAGTTGTAATTCTGTTTATGAATTGCACCTCTTGTTATCTTATGGGATTCCTCTAATTTATCGATTTGCTAAGTGACTCGAGTCTTACTTACCACATTACATTGCTCATTTTTTCAAAGTATAAATCATAATGTAGGGAACAGCTAGGATTGAATGCTGCATGACATTTAGGGCATGCGTAGCCACTATTCAAATACTCTTGTATCGTCAGTTTTTTTCCGCAAGATCCGCATAAAATGGCTTTTTCAAAAAATTTACTTTGTGGCCAAACTGACTTTTTGTTGCATCCATATTCCTGATGGCATTTGAAACATGGGAAATAGTCTCCACAACAATAAAACCTAATCGCAATTCTATCATTTTCTTTATGATAATGTTTACAACGAGTCTCAAGATCGGTTGCACCTTTTACTGTAATGCTATGAATTATCAAGTGAATCAACTCCTATCTATTAGCTAATGGTTTCCGGGTTTGTCATGTAATTCCACCATTTTTGCAATAAAACTCTGTTCATTGCGATAAGATTTTCACAGCTGCAAATATGGAAAACTATCTATTGGTAAAGTGAAAATCATTGATACACCGCAATTATCATAAAGGGAGCAAGTTTGTGATATTCGCTTCGACAGAATTCATCGTAACAAATAAATGCCAATTGTAAGACCAGGAGTAAAATGATTTTTTGGAATCAAATTTTTCGTCTCTGTTATATAATCATAGAGGAATTAAATAAGTAATGTCAATCAATTATTATATAAGTTGACATTATTGATAAATAAGATATTTTTCAACAGTTGTATTTTTATTCCTTGATTAGTGTTTAAGATAGTTAATTATTATGAGTGCCTGCCTTCATTATTGTGATAAGTAGTGGGTAGGTATCATTTTTAATAGAAGCCGTTTAAATCATTATATATAGGAAAAAATATTGAAGTATTACATTAGACTAGGAGATTACATGTTTAGTTGCTGCAACTCAGTAAATTTGAACCGCCTCATTTCTGCATAGGTTGCATCCGTGGGGAGTTTTTATAATTCGCAAAGATGGCCGGATTAAAAGCCTTAATGACCCTAACTTACATATTGTTATATGTTAAAACAACTTTAAGATATACTATTAGGAACAAGGGGCGATTCTCTTGCTTCCACAATTATTTATTTGTTCGATTTTTATTCTTTTTAATTTATGAATGACCTAAAACTTTAATGGATGAGGGACATCACTCCTGACCTTATAGTTCCACAACAAAAAACGAAAGTAGGTAGTTAAATGCTAAGAAAACTTACCAAAAATGTACATTATATGCCCCATTATTCTGAAACGGATCGTCCGACACTCGGTTTGATTTCTGGTGATAATTATAGTTTAATCGTTGATTCGGGGAATTCACCTGCACATGCAAGCGACTTTCTTGAATTGGTCGATAAGATGGATATCTCACCGGTGAAGTTTGTTACCATTACTCATTGGCACTGGGATCACATCTTTGGCATGAAAACGATGGATTTATTAACGATAAGTCATAAGGATACGAAAGAGAGAATAGAATATCTGAAAACTTTAAAATGGGATGATGCTTCATTAAATAGGCGTGTTGAGACTGGAGAAGAAATTGAATTTTGCAGTGAGATGATGAAACGTGAGATGCCTACACGTGATCATTTGGAATTAAAGGTGCCGGATTTAGCATTTAATCATAAAATTGAAATTGATTTAGGTGGCGTAACTTGTGTGATGGAACATGTAGGAGGCGTCCATGCCGGGGATTCAGCCATTATCTATATTCCTGAGGAAAAGGTAATATTCCTAGGTGACTGCATTTATCAAGATTTCTACAGCGGGGACTGGAGTTATGATTTGGAAGAATTCAACATCCTGGTAAATAAAATCAAAAGATATGATGTAAATTACTATGTAACAGGCCACCAAGATCCGAAAACACATGAAGAAATGGATAGCTTTTTTGATGAGCTAATAAGTATCGGTGAAATTGTGGGGAAAGAAGTTTCGCTTGATAAAGCTTTAACCAAATTTAAGGAAGTACAAAAGACAATGCCAAATGAAGACCAGGTGGAGTTTATCCAAAACTTTGTGAGCGGTAATCAAAAGAAACAGAGAAACTAAGAAGGAAGCATGGGGACGGTTCTTTTGCTTCCGAAATTATTTATTGTAAGATGCAGAGGAACCTTATACGATCCAAGCAAAAAAAGTCTGACCGAGCGGGAAGGGCCCAGGCAGACTTTTATCAATCTATTCGTTTAACTTAAAACCAAGCTGCACCTACAATAATGAGTAGGATAAACAATACAACAATTAGGGCAAATCCATTGCCAGCACCGTAACCAGTTCCACCGACAGGCCCGCCATAGCTATAGCCATGGTCACATCCGCATCCAGCAACAGGTCCGCCGTGTCCGTATCCGCCAACTTCAGGTCCAAATCCAAATCCCATATATATCTCTCCTAACATAAATTTTTTAGTCTATTCTTAAATTTTAATATCCATATCCACCATGTCCGCCAAAAGATGCGCCGACAATAATTAAAAGGATAAATAACACGACTACAAAGGCAAAACCTCCACCATACCCAGTACCAGTTGTTTCGCTCATAACTATCACCCCCATTAATTAACATATGGAAAGACCCAGAATGTGACAGGGCGCAGACATGCAGTTTTTATTTTTGTGATATGTTTAGGAGGTTCAGGCATGTGTCGATTAATCAATTATAGGAAGCAAGAGAACCGCCCCGTGCTTCCTCTTCTTCTGTGTTTATATGGATTCAAGCATTTGTTTCTCAAGCAAAATGTGTGGGGGACAGGAATGTTAAAAACCCCTAATAAGATGTATATCCTATTAGGGGTTTTTTTAAATTCTCTTGTATATCTTTACGGTTTTTCTTAAATAGTTTGGATAGTACTTCATAAACAAGTGGGACGATAATTAACGTTAATATCGTTGAACTTGCAAGACCACCAATTACTGTAATACCAAGACCTTTGGAAACTAAACCGCCAGCACCGGAACCAATTGCAAGTGGGATTAATGCGCCAATAGTTGCCAGGGCTGTCATTAGAATTGGACGGAGACGTGTTGCACCAGCTTCCAGAATCGCATTACGCATTGTAAGACCATCACGTTCCATCCGGATAATCCGGTCCACAAGCACAATGGCATTCGTTACAACAATACCGATTAACATGAGTAGTCCCATCATGACAGATACGGAAATTGTTTCGCCTGCAATCAGTAGACCTACCAATGAGCCGATCACTGCAAATGGCAGGGAGAACAGAATTGCAAATGGTGCGACACCTTCACTAAATGTTACAACTAGAATGAAGTAAACAATCGCAATGGCTGCAAGCATTGCTACTCCAAGTTGTGTAAATGTTTCGGTCATGTCTGCTGCTACACTAGCAACACCGATTTCTACACCTTCTGGTAATTCCAGATCTTCAATCGCAGCATCGACTTCAGATGTTGCGATTGAAATATCATCGTCTAGAATGGTTCCTGAAACAGTTGCATAGTACTCATTGTTACTCCGAGATAGCGTATTTAATGTTGTATCTTCCTCAACTGTTACCAAATCAGAAAGCGGCAAGGTTGTTCCAGGTGCTGCAGGGATCGCTATAGACATCTCCAGCAGTTCATCAATGGATGTTGGTGCTGCTTCCTGTTCCTGTTGCACAATGACATCCAATGTTTCGCCATCTTTTTCAACAGTTGTAACAACATCAGGTGTTGAAGTAGTGCTTAACATGCCTACGATCTGTCCAGTCGTCAATCTGTACTGAAGCAGTTCGTCTTGATCGATTTTAAGTACATGTTCCACAAAAGCGTCTTCTGTACTTGATGAACCATCTTCCAGTCTGTCATTTTCATTCATAACATCTTCAACCATGGAAACACCTTTATTCAGGCTGTCGAGGTCTTCACTATAGAATGTATAGCTGACTTCGTTTGTTGCCATTGCCATGGAAGAGAAGTCCTGACTGATCCATTCACCGGATTGGTCAATAGTTGTTACGTACTCTTTAATTTCATCGCGAACTTCTGGGAAATCCTCCATGTCAGGATCAAAGATAAGGTACATTAATGCACCGTCTCCGCCCATCATAGCGGCTGTTGGGTCTGCAGAATCATTAACAGATAACTGAACAATATCAATATCTTTACGTTTCAATAATTCGTCTTCGACCACTGCAATGTTTTCCAGTGTATCTTCCATTAATTCACCTGTTCCAGGCGAATAGGTTAAATACATTACTTTTTCTTCTTCTTCACTGCCAAGGAAACTAATGCCGATTAAAGGTGTTAGCAACAAGCAACCCATCAATGAGCCGAGCAGTTATAAAAGGACTACTTACAAACATCAAACATCACCCCCATTGTAAATGGACCACCTATATACTAACTAACTATTTCGAAAGGAAGCGCGGGGACGGTTTTTTTGCTTCCGAAAATTGAACAGCATACGAACCACCGCGCTAGAGGGCAAAGATGCTTTTAAACTTAGGTACTGTGGAACCTGGATTAAAGATTTATCTTGTTAGAGGTTGGTAATATAATACTTTGTTGAAGGGAGCAGGAGTAGAACTGTCTCCATGCTTCCGATGTTTTATTATATTAGTAGTAGGGTAGATTTTAAGGGAGGCAATAGAATATCGTACTACGGAAGGATGTTTCATATGAGTCAAAAATTTGATGAGTTAAAACAGAAGCTTAAGAATGTAGACAAAGCTAAAGCGGGTCAATTGGTTAAAGAGATTAAGCAGGCTCGTGATGATGGTGAAATTGATGAGAATGAAAAGAATGATCTACTTAATTCAGCAAAATCGATGGTAGGAGATTTGGATATCGGTGGATTTTTTAATAAATAAGAAGCATGCTGGTGTATGAATGCACCAGCACTTTTTATGAAATGACTTAGTTGAGAGGTATGGGATGTGAGAAGTCACTACTATAGATTTAAACGAGGTTTAGGTATAAAATATAGTTTTGCAGAAAGGAATAAATATTACTCCACTCTTTAAAATTAGTTAAAATCACCATTCAAATAGATTGTATGAAGTTCCATATTAAAAGAGAGCTATATATCCTATACTTACTATATGCAAAGATTTTATCGTTTATTGGTTACTACTTTACTTTGAATTCCGTGCCATAAATGATATATCCTTGGTTATAATAAAAAAATACGCTAGTACTTTCTATATAGCACAATTGGAAATCAATTAAAGTGAAACGTATTTTAAACGGACAGGGAATAAAAATTGTTCGATTTCAAATGGCAGTTGGTAGCTTTCGGCATGAAAGAGCGGTTAGAATTGACAAGCAGGTACCATTTTTATAAAGGAAGCACAAGAACCGTCCTCATGCTTCCATTCTGAAAGAAGTGATTTGTTTGGGTGGTAATAAGGGGGGAAGGGCATCTGTTGTCCCTTCCATTGTTAAGCAGGCTTTGGCAGTGAATCGGAGGCCGTTTCCGTGGCTGAAGGCATTTTCAGCCGGGTTAGCTGCAAGTCTACCGATTATTATTGGGTTATTATTTGGAAATCTGGAATATGGATTAATAGCTGCGTTGGGTGGTTTTACATATCTTTACGTATTTAACATTCCATATGCACAACGGGCTAAAAAATTATTTTTCGTTGTTCTTGGTATGATGTTGGTCACCGCATTGGGAACAGTTGCCGCTCCGTATCCACTGGCGGTAGCAGTTTTGATGGGACTTATTGGGGCAATCGTTATTTTTATCTTTGGTGCTTTACGGATTGCGGGACCTTCTGCTATCTTTTTTGTATTGGTTTTCTCAATGACAACAGGGATGCCAGTCGATCCGGGAGAAGTGCTATTGCGTGCTGGTCTCGTTTTCCTTGGTGGAAGTTTGTCATGGATTATCGCGATGATTGGTTGGTTTTTTGATCCACATGGCCCGGAAAAAGATGTCATAAAGCGCGTTTATTTCGAGTTGGCTGCATTTCTTGATTCCGTTGGTACAGAAGAAAATGCTACGGCCAGGCAGCGGATGATGTCCGTTTTACATGAAGCGGATGAAACACTTGCAGCAGGTTATATATCATGGCGGGAAACAGAAATATTTAAACGTCTATATGTGTTAAAAGATCATGCAAACACAATTTTTATGTATGCACTGGATAACTTTTCGGAAAGTAGGGAAAAGTTACCGCCCGAACTGGGTGATACTATTCGAGGATTTGCCGTTTCGATTGATCAGAAGAAGGGTGAAAGTGTTTCTGGAAAGATTCTTCAACCTAATGAAATGGATGAAAATGTTAGTCGATTGTTTGCAAAAATTTACGATGCAGATGCGATCATGAATGAACCGACGGGAAAAATTAATCAGGCGATTCAAATTTCCAAATTATCACCTAAGACTATTTTTGGAGGAGCCTTTGATAAAAATTCGATTGTATTCATTACATCTTTACGCTTTGGTTTTGTTACAATGATTGCTGCAATTATCGCCTTCCAATTAGATTTGGAACGCTCGTATTGGGTGCCTTTATCCTGTGTGGCAGTCATGTCGGGTGCTACGATTATTTCCACATACAATCGTGCCATTCAACGAGCGCTTGGTACGGTGATAGGAATTCTAGTTGCCAGTTTGATTCTTGCGATGCACCCTTCAGGATACTTGATTGCCTTCTTGATTTTAATATTAACGTCCATAACAGAGTTGTTTATCGTGAAAAATTATGGATTAGCTGCATTGTTTTTCACGCCGAATGCATTACTGATGGCGGAAAGTACAACACAAGGCAGTTATAACTTTGCTTATTTTGCCTCCGCTAGAATTGTTGACGTTATAATCGGTATATTGATTGGTCTGATTGGTGTATGGTTAATTGGAAGGAAGTCTGCTTCTAGTCGTCTTCCACATTTAATAACGAAAACGGTTCGAAGTCAGGCACAGTTATTATTAGTCCTTTTCTCTAATCAAGGAGAAGGGTTTCAGGCAAGGGAAAGTAGAGAATTACGGAAAATGCGCACAAATCTCACTAATTTAGAAACATTGTATCAAACAGCATCTGGCGAGATTCCAGTCAACCGTAAGTCATTGGATTATTATTGGCCGGTTACCTTTTCCATCACACAGTTAGGATATCTTTTAGAAGATTGCGCAAAGGCAACTGAACGTCCTGTTCTTTCAGATGAAGCACTTGCCCAATTGCTTTACGTCTGTGAAATGATGGCAAATGCAGCAATTCGAAAACGCTCACCGTCGATAAAAAATATCCCTGAGATTGAAGGGTTTCCAAGTATACAAAAATATCTACTTAAATTACAAAAGGCACTACAAATGGACCGGAATGTTACCCTGTAAATAAAAACTGTAAACCCTTGATTAGTAAGGTTTACAGTTTTCTTAATTTATTTTATGGGACCGTTCGTAACCGCGGTAAGTTTGGAATTGATGGCGAATATTTTTGCGTTAACATCAGTTACTCCGAATCCAGCCAGTCTTTTTGTATGCATTTCTAAGTAGCTTTCCGCTGTTTCTTTTGTTTCGAAAGTATAAATTCCACCAGCTTGGTTTGTTTCAGGGCTTTCTGTCCAGATTTTCCACAGAAATCCTTCTTCCTCATTGATACTTTTTGCTAAATCATGAAATGCATCTGCCATTTCATCACCAAATGGCCCTTCCAATTTAAAATCAACTTGTAAGACATATGCCATTATAGATTCTCCTCATGCGTTTGTTTCTTTATAAAATATGTTTCTCCAAGAATTTCCTTTGCTTGAAAATCATCTGATGGAAGCTCTTTTTCAATATATGCGCTAATATCCGCTTGTTCAATATCATACATGACTTCAATCTCTTTTGAAAATAGAAGTTTTTCTTTTTCAAGCAAGCTTGGAAGTGCTGGTTGTAATTTTGGTTGAATTTCTGCTGTATCGAGAACTTGCTCAAGCCCTGCAACATAGGATTCAAGTGCGCGACCTCCAACAATTTTTACGCCTTTATTTTCCGAATTGATCATAATAATTGATGGGAATCCTCTTGCACCTAGTTTTGCAGCGAGTGCGAAATCTTCATTTAGTAACTGCTTTGTGCTTGGTAGTTCTGCTTCTCTAATAATAGCTTCTCCGTCGAGACCTAGATCACTTACGATTTCAACTAAAATGGATTTCTCTGCAATATTTTGATTAAAAGCAAAAAGTGCTTCTCTTACGCGACGTAAATAGACACTTGCCAATTCTTCGTTTTGTTTTTGAATGACCTTAAATACACGGGATGGGGGAAAGGATGACTGAACAGGGTTGTCAATCATGAGTGACCCATCAATCGGCATACGTGTTTGTACGCCAACTTCTCTCCAATGTCCAGCAACATCTGCCGGTTTATAGATTCCGTTTGCAGGATCAATTGGACCGTCATGCCATTTTTCAAGCAATCCTCCCATGACCGTATGAAAATTAAAATGATCGCCATACTGTTCGGTGAAACGACGGAGAACTGGCTCCAGTGCCCAGCAATGTGAACAGATTGGGTCTGTCACATAATAAACATCAATTGTTTTCTTGGGCTGATTGAAATCAATGATCTCCATTTCCTCATCTCCAGCTACACCACATACGCCTGTTTCCATGTCGCAAATCATATTATTTTTGATCGTCAATTTATTATTCCTCCCTTTCTATTGGAATTTCTACATTCATATACTGCTTAGCCCATTTTTGAATTGGCTTTAGACTGTCGGCCAGGGTTCTGCCTTTTTCAGTTAATTGATACGAAATTGTAACAGGGGAAGTCCCGTCAACTAATTTTTCAATTAATTGGTATTCCGCAAGCTCTGTTAGTTTCAGGGACAGTGCTCTGGATGTAATTCCTGTTAAATCACGCTTGATATCTGAAAAGTGGGCAGTGTTATCAGTACATAAGGATAAGTAATGGATGAGTTGGCCATTCCACTTTTTCCCAATTATTTGAAAGGAGGCTTCAATATAAGGACAAGCCTTCATTTTTACCACCTCTTTGTATAGATTATAACAAGTATAAAAAATATATCAAGTATAAAATGTATACTTTTTTAGGAAATCATAATTAGCTTGGTAAAGGATGATGTCTGTGTGCTATGATAACTTTTACGGAAGATAAAACAAGGAGAGGGAGTATAGAATTGAAAAATCTAAACCGCGTACTTATTTTAATGGCTTTAATATTGTTTATAAGTGCATGTAGTGATACTGCTAATAATAAGACGGAAAGTGAAAACGATGAAAGTACAACGGATAAAAGGTGGGAAGAAATCCAGGGAGCAGGGGAGATTGTTATAGGGACATCGGGTACGTTATTCCCTGCATCCTATTATGAAGATGGCAGTGACCGTTTAACGGGTTATAGTGTTGAGATAATGCGAGAAGTAGCTGAACGTCTGGAGTTGAACATCTCCTTCGAAATAATGGGGAGTGACAGTATGCTGCCAGCGATTCAAAGTGGGAGGGTGGATGTTGCTATCAATGACATCGAACCCACTGAGAAGAGGAAAGAAGAGTTCAATTTTAGTGATCCCTATAAATATTCCTATACGACAATGGTAGTCCGCAAAGATGATAATTCAGGAATAAATTCATTGGAAGATTTGGCAGGGAAAAAAGCTGGCGGAGCAGCAACAACTGTACACAGTCAGATTGCTGAACGCTTTGGAGCAGAGGTTGTTACATACGGCAATGCTCCGAATGAAGCCTATTTACGTGATGTACACAACGGCCGAACAGATGTAGTAATCAATGATTATTATCTGCAGAAATTTGGTATTGCGGAATTTCCGGAATTTGATATCCATTTACACCCTGATTTAAAATTCCGACCGACTGAGCAGGCGATCGCGATTCCAAAAGATGCGGATCAACTAACAGTGGAAATAAATAACGTACTACAAGACATGCGGGACGACGGTACCCTGTCAGAATTGGCTATTCAATTCTTTGAAGAAGATGCCTCGCAAAAACCGAATGTAGAAATCAAAGAGATCGAAGGTCTGGATTTATAAGTAGATGGAAGCACGGGGACATTCCTCTTGCTTCCATCCCGTTAATTATGGAAGCAAGAGAATGTCCTGATGCCTTCCTTAATTGAGTTCTCTTACTATGGTGTTTGAAACTTGGTCATGGGGAAGTATGGAACCTTCTTGTTTTTCAAATCCTTTGTGGTCTTTTAAGTAATCAAATGTACTCAGCGTATCGCGGTAGGCCATGCGCTTGATAATCTGACTGGGTGTCAGTTCAGAGCCATCTATATTGTCCAGTACTAGCCCCATTTTTTTGTACCCAAATGTTTGTCCACATTTCCGCATCTGTGCATATTCAAGTGACCATAAAACTGCCGTTGGAGTAACTAACGCATGAAATGCCTCGTTTTTCACTTTCTTTCTCAGTAAATACTCTACACCCGCCGTAACTGCAGTTGAAATAGCTAAATCTATGAAAATCGCTTTTGTCCGTTTCTTTGTAATGAATTCCATAAAACTTCCTCCTTAATTTTTTCTTTAACTATAACTATAACTATAACTCTTATACGAATATTGAACAAATAGGTTTCATTTACCAGACTAGAAAACCAAAGCTAATGGGAGAGGTATTTAATGGAGTTTGTCGATATCCTTATACTTGGACAAATTCCGGTCGAGGATTTGGTTTTTAGCGAAAAGATCACATTACCTTGGTATAATAATAATCACTACTATAATAAGGGGATATTCTATGAATAATAAAGTTAGTAAAAGTAAAGAGGTTGATCAGTATATTCTGGATTTGCCAAATGATATTCGAAAGATTACAGATTCTTTAAGGGAAATTATTCTTAATTCCGCACCAGAACTTATTGAAGAGTATAAATGGTCTATGCCGAATTATTCGTACAATGGTTTAGTTTGCTATCTGCAAACAGCCAAGCAACATGTTAATTTTGGCTTTCATAAAGGTAATGAACTTCAAGAAAAGGACAACAATAATTTATTCCAAGGTACAGGAAAAACAATGAGACATATTAGAATAAAAAAGATGGAAGATATTAGACCAGAAGTTTTTACCAATCTGATTCAAGCTGCAATAGCATTGAATGAGAAGTGATACAATTGCTTAATAAAAAATTGATGCATTCTCTAATAAAGAAATGTATCGATTTTTTATTATGTTATTCCCAAATTTCTTTAGACAAGTCTACAATGAATTTCAATTTCTCCCATTGCTGCTCTTCCGTTAATTTATTGCCGTGGTGTGTTGAGGCAAATCCACATTGTGGGCTGATGCAAAGCTGTTCCAATGGCAAATATTTGGAAGCCTCCCTGACACGGTTAATGATTACTTCATACATGGTAACATTCAAAATCTATCACTTGCTATAGCTTAAAGCTATGGACGGGATGTTTCTTTAGCAACTTTTTTAAAAATATTGCTACATGTTTACAATTATCAATTGCCAAGTCTCATATATTTGGATTTCAATTCATATAGGTGGTAATCTTAAGGTATAACCTAAAGGGAGTGTTTCGTTTATGAGTTCATCAATTCCGGAAATTACACTTAATGATGGTGTGACGTTGCCTGTTATCGGTCTAGGTACATATAAACTTAATGGAAATGAAGGTGCAACAGCGATAAATAATGCGATTGATGCAGGTTATCGACTAATTGATTCCGCTTATAATTATGAAAATGAAGGAACTGTAGGGGAAGCTGTTCGACGCAGTACGGTTCCAAGAGAAGAATTAAGAATTACATCCAAATTACCCGGTCGTTACCAAACGTACGATAAAGCTGTAGCTACGATTCAAGAATCCTTATACCGTGCAAATTTAGATTACTATGATTTATATCTAATTCACTGGCCGAATCCGATACAGAATGATTATGTAGAGGCATGGCATGCATTAATTGATGCTAAAAAATGGGGGTTAATCCGCTCGATTGGAGTATGTAATTTCTTGCCCGAACATTTAGAGCGTTTAAAAAAGGAAACTGATGTGATGCCAAGTATTAACCAAATAGAATTACATCCGTTTTTTAACCAGGAAGAACAAAGAAAGTGGCATGAAGAGAATAATGTGCAGACCCAATCCTGGAGTCCATTAGCTCGAGTAAATCATGTTTTAGAAAATGAAACACTGCGAAATATTGCTGAACATCATAACAAGACGGTTTCACAAGTTATTTTACGTTGGCATCATCAACTAGGATCAATTCCAATTCCTAAATCTTCATCACCAGAACGACAACGTGAAAATTTATCTATCTTTGACTTTTCTCTGAATGAAACAGAAATGAGTGAAATAGCAAAATTAACACGGCCAGATGGCAGACAGAAAAATCAAGACCCTGCCATATATGAAGAATTTTAATCTGAGCGTGGGAAACGCTGGGAAGGTTCTTTTGCTTCCAACACTGAGGATCATGGTGCGGGAGCAGGAGAACCATCACCATGCTTCGTATACATAGGAAGATACAAAAGCGAGCGAAAGGATGAGGTTTCTTGTGGGTTAGGAGTCAAGATGGAAAAGAATTGGTAGAATCTAAATCATTTTCGATAACTAAGAATTTCGGCGGTAAGAAGAAGAGTGCGATTATAGCTACTGTTCCAAACGGCTTTTGGGGAAGTAAAACTATTTTATTAGGATTGTATGATACAAAGAATATTGCTATGGATGAATTAAAGAGACTTCAAGATGCATTAGTTAACAGTATTGAATTATTTGAAATTCACTAATCAGTAAAGGAAGTATACAGTCCCCCGATTTTATATTAGCAACCCGAATATATTAAATAGGTTCATAGTTCAGAGGATAAAGGAAGCAGGAGAACCGTCTCCATGCTTCTTTTTTGTATGTTTATTATTTAAGAATTTAGGGTAAGTCTAATCGTGAGGGTAATGAAGATGTTAAATTAAACAATGCAAAGTAATGTTCTGAAATATCCTGTCATTTTAATTTATTTCCGAGATGATAAATAAGACTGTAGACACTGTTGGATGTAAGAGTGAAAGAAAGATTGTGCGATTAGCAAGACAATTCTTGCATTGGCTCACTGATGTGAAAGTATTTTGCTTAGTGAAGAAGCGTTTTGGCTGATACAATTTTCCACTAATATCTTACAGACGAACTTAAAGTGGAAAGGATGTAAATTTTGTCTTATATTGCTGATTTACAGATGAAGATTGAATTAACGAGGAAAAAAATGTATAAAATCTATGAAAATGATCCAAATGACCCTCATTTAATAACTACCTCACAATCGTTGGATAAACAATTGAATGAGTTGGAACGTTTGCTAAATGAAGAGGAAAAGATGATTACTTTTGATCGTTAGAAATGATTACCATCATTCGTAACTAAATTTCCTTCCAACAACTCGTTATTATGAGATGGTTATTAGCACACCAAAAAGACTCACTAATTCTGATGATGGATTAGTGGGCCTTTTTGGTGTCGGAAGCACGGGGCGGTTCTCCTGCTTCCAACAGTGTATGTGTTAAATGAAATAGTTACAAAAAGGAGCCTTAAATGGGACGTGACTGTATAAAGTATGAGAAAAATTTATTTACTAAAAATAAATGATCATGCATTCGAACTATCAGCCAGTATACTGCGCTTTCTCGCAGCAGCTTTTTTCCCGTGTAGGAAATAGTACAGGAAAATGGTTAGAAAAACAATGACAGCCATTGTTAAGTACATTCCCCGATATCCTACAAGTGGTACAATAAAGCCAATAAGGAATGGCCCGATTCCCATTCCACTATCCATACATATGTGGAAAGTTGATGCTGCCAGGCCGACCCGATGTTTTGGTGATTCTATAACAGCAATAGCTTGCGCAGTAGACATCATCGTTCCAAATCCAAGCGCTAAGAGTGCACCAGACAAGAGAAGAATGAAGCCGTTTTGTGCCTGACTGAGCAGTAATAAACTCAGTGTAAATAGTACCAACGCTGGATAAATGATAATGTTATCTCCTTTTACATCTTGCAATCTACCAGCGACAGGCCTAGAGATAAACAAGAATATTGCATAAACGATAAAGAAGACATTTGCAGCATCTTCCAATTGGATAGCAATGGCATAGGAATTAATGAAGGAAACGATTCCTGAATAGGCGATACCCATAAACACCATCATAATCGAAATTGGAAGAGCGCTTTTTTCAAAGAAATCTTGAATTTTAAATCCTGACTTCATCGCTTGAAGCTGATCTGCTGTAATGTTTGCTTCAGGTATCTTTATAAATAACGTAAATAGAATGGTAATGACTGAAAAAAGTGTACATACGATGAAAATCATCCTGAAATCGGCATGTTGTGTAATAAATAGCCCTAGAAATGGTCCGAAAGCTGTTGCGGCAGAAGCGCTCAACATGTAATAACTTGTTCCTTCTCCTTTACGTGCCATTGGGATCATATCCATCGCAGCAGCTGACATCACTGTGGTCGCAATTCCGAAAGCTGCGCCATGCATAAAGCGGACGAACAATAACAGATTTAAATTAGTAACAGGAAAATATAGAATTGTAGTAATTAAGAATAATAGTAAACCACCATATAATAACTTTCTGCGTCCCACAACCTCTATGTATTTTCCCGCAAAGAGACGTGTACATAACGCACCAATAATAAAAATACTCGCTGCCAGCCCAGCTTTACTCTGGGAAGCATTAAATTCTTCAATGGCATAAACAGCCAGTGTTGTCATTAATAAATAAAAATTCAATGCCACAAAAAAGTTCGCCGACGATATAATAACAAAATCCTTTGTCCACAGCTTTGGTTTAGTCAATCTCTACCTCCCCGTGCTTCTTTTAAAGTTATGCAAATTTTACTTTTTTTGTTAATCTGTTCCATCTTTCTGATGTAATATTAACCTTTTGTCAATATTGCCCGTACAACGGTTAGGAATGCTGCGAGTATGGCCGTGAAAAACGCCGTGTCATGACCATATTGAGGTGATTTACAATTAAGCCAAGCATTAATACCATCGCAGCTACACCTGTAACTACAACCCAGAAGCGTCTTCCAGGTGTAAATTTAAAAATATTTTCAAAGAAAATGGCTAGTTAAAATGATTCACTATAAATGTTCGTTTTATTGATTCTTAATTGTATTAGATAGTGAATAGTGCACCCCAAACACCAAGAAGTAAAACAATATATACCCCCGGATTTGGTTCTCCTAGACGAACACCAAACTAAATTCCTAGACCACCCATGACACCGAAAGAGAAGATCTGCAGGATAAACCAAATCGCAAATATACCGATTTTCATAAACGGGCTAATCGGAAGCGAGTAAGGGTGTTAACCCCATGATTCCGTGCTGCATCCCAATACAGAGTAGATGCCTTGATTTAAATAGTGCGTTGTTTTTTAAAAAAATACAACTTTCTTAATATATCATTGATATGCATGTAAATCAAAAAACGTATTTTATATTAGAGAATATTCAAGAATAAGGAACAACAAAGGAAGGATCATCTACATGCCTTACTATAAAATTGTTTATTAATCTTGAGTAAACTGGTATGATTAGTATTAGATTATAAATAAATGAGTTAAACATAGAAGGAGGAAGATCTTCATGCAGTATAATTATCCAGTTATTCGAGGTGCAGAACAGTTTCACATCAAACGAGGCGATACGGGTGTGCTTATTTCTCATGGTTTTATGGGATCGCCGCAAAGTATGCGGTATATAGGTCAAAAACTAGCAAACTATGGATATTCTGTGCTTGCTCCAAGATTAGAGGGACATGGTACACATTATTTTGATTTAGAGAATTGTAATCATCAACAGTGGTTTGAATCATTGGAAAGAGGGTACCAGGAATTAAAGCAGCATTGTACAACCATTTTTGTGATGGGCCAGTCCATGGGTGGAACACTAGCACTATGGCTCGCCGAAAAGTATCAAGATATGGAAGGTGTCATCCTTATAAATCCAGCGTTAACAATTCCAACCTATGAGAATTTAAAAGGGGAGATAGGACCGAGGTTTCTGGATGAAGGAATGCCTGACATTAAAGCAAAAGACGTGCATGAAACAACTTATTCGAAAGTCCCAATTAGGGCGATACATGAGCTACAAGCGTTAATGGAAGAGACACCGCAAAGACTTCATGCAATTAATAGTCCTATTCTTTGCCTGAAGTCAAAAGTGGACCATGTCGTGCCACCAGAAAATACAGATTACATTATTGAAAATATCCGTTCAGAAGAGAAACAAAGCGTTGTATTGAAAAATTCTTACCATGTAGCATCGATGGATAATGATAAAGATCAAATTGTAAAAAGTTGTCACGATTTCGTTCAAAGTCAAGTAAGGTTGAAGGTACGTATTAGTTAAATCCCGCAAAAAAACATAGAATAAAAGAAGTCTAAAATCATGAATCAGAAATAAGGAGGAAGTATGCTTGCTTCTTATATGCAGAAGATAGAGTAAATAGAACCAATTTATTCATATTTATTAAATTTTTAATATATTGTGATTATTTGTAATACCCTCTTAAACAAGCTGTAACCACAGAAGGGGTTTCTCTGTGCTACGATTGTCTTGTCGATAATAAAAGGGGGACTACATAATGAAAAAGTTAGTATCCGTATTGATAGGGCTGGTCATTGTAAGTGTTGCTGCGACATCGGTGTCAGCAGCTGATTATGAAGTAAAAAAGGGAGACAGTCTTTGGGAAATAGCGAATGAAAATAAAACAACTGTTGAAATATTGATGGAAATAAATGAACTTGAATCGTCTTTGATTTATCCGAACCAGGTTTTGAAGCTAGTTCAAAAGGAAGCGGAGTATTATATGGTGCAGGAGGGAGATACCCTGACACATATTAGTAATGCATATGGCGCTGATGTAACGGTCGGAAAGCTGAAAGAATGGAATGGGCTTTCTTCCAACCTAATCATAACGGGACAGAGTTTAAGTGTGAATGGTATGGGAGCTGAACTGACAGCAACTAAAGCCGTCGAGCAAACAGTCGAAGAAGAGGTAGTTGAACAAGAAACTGAGGTAGAAACAACGGCTAGTAGTGTGGAAGTAAGTGAACCGGTAGAAGAGCCTGCTGATGCAGAACCATCGGAGGAAAAAGTTGAATCAACTGAAAAGGTAGAGGAAACAACAACCGAAGAAGTTAAAGGTAGAAGCTTTTCTGTTGAATCAACCGCCTATACTGCCGGCTGTTCTGGCTGTTCTGGTATTACTGCAACTGGAATTAATTTAAATAATGACCCATATGCTAAAGTCATTGCCGTTGACCCCAACGTTATTCCGCTAGGTACCGAAGTATACGTAGAAGGCTATGGATATGCCGTGGCCGGTGACACTGGCGGTGCCATCAAAGGAAATAAAATAGATATTCACCTCCCAACAAAAGACGAAGCATACAACTGGGGAAGAAAAACAGTAAACATCACCATCATAGAGTGATTTGGAAGCATGGGGATATTCTCTTGCTTCCTTGTGTGAAGCAATTTCCGTCTAAAAAGAATATGTAAAATGCTTATCCTCATATATTGAGGATAAGCATTTTTTATTTTCGTATGATACTGATTAAAATTTATAATGGGAATAGTTAACAGGATACAGTTACTTTCTTTTTCCACATTTGTTTTATATCTATTCCATTATTTACTTTTAAGATAAGTGTATTAGGGGAAATTTATAAACATGGAATTTCACTTAATGAGAATGAGAGTGTGGTGAAAACATTGTATTTAATTAGTTTGAATGGATTATGTCAGATTATTGATGTGCCAAGGCATACAATGAAAGGGTGGATCGATGACTATAATATGTATATTCCGAAAGCGGAAATCGATGATACCACCTATTTTGAATTGGAAGCAATTGATATAATAAAGTTTATTAAAAAATATACAGATCAGAAACAGGAAAAAGTGAAAATACAAACTATGTTAGCGAACACAACCTTTGTCTTAACTGAGGAACTGTAAGAGAATGAAGCACGGGGACGGTTCTCTTACTTCAATAATTGGAAGCAGAAGAACCGCCCCCGCGCTTCCACGTTTTATGCGTATTTTTTCTGTGTCACTGTAATTAATTTTGCTTGAATTAATCGTTTTCTCACCGTTATTCCAATCCAGCTGGCTAAATAGGCTTTAATGAATCCTACGACAAGAAATGGATAAACGCCTGCTATAATAGCTGCATTCCAGTTTAAATCCAGTACTATTTTCAGTTGGATTGTACCAAATAGTAGAGTTACAAACATGCCGGCGATATTTGCAAGGAACGCCATCCGAATGGAGAAATTTGTTTTTTCGAGAATCAGCCCCGTGATAAATGCTGCTGCAATAAACCCGAAAATATATCCCCCAGAGGGACCAACAAGTACTTGTGGACCTCCCGAAAAACCTGCAAATACAGGAATACCAACTGCACCAATGGCAGCATAACAAATCATTGCCAAAGCTCCATAGCGACTACCGAGAATGGTCGCTGCAATACCAACAGCTAATGTTTGTCCACTTATTGGAATGAGTGGGAGTGGAATTTCAATTTGTGCTAAAATGGCAGTGATCGCAGCAAAGATAGAACATTTAAGAAGAATTCGAAGCCGCGTGCTATTATTTTTCATTTCATATCAACTCCTTCTTGATTTTTTAGGATAGTAAAAGGCGATTAATATTCTTACTATTTGGATTATAGAATATATCATTAGCTATTGTCAACTTAATTTTATTCTTGGTTTACAAATGGAAGGGAAATCCCCAGGCTTCTCTGAAAAAGGGTTTCGCTTTTTTACGTTGTAGGATATAATTTAGTTATCGAGAATGTGAAAATGTCATGATGATAAAAATTAATAACTAGCGAAGTGGGTGATTTGAATGGCAATCGCAATAATTTTAACCATTATCGTCTGTGTGATAGGGGCAATATTGACTCTAATAGAAGTAGGGAAAAATGATGAAAATTATGATAAAGAATCTAAGCGAAATGTAACTCGTTTAACAGTCATCTACGTTATAGCAACTATATTATCTATAATAGCTCTAGTAATATACATTGTAAATCGTTAAAAATGGCACTACGATTAATTTTTAAAAAGAGATAAAAGATGCCATACAGGGGGGCATCGCAGTTGCAAAGCTGAAATGTCCCATTTTATATTTTCATATACTTTAAAAAAGCAATACAAATATTCGACAACCCTCGACAGAATTAGGGTAGTGACAGTACTTTCAGGCAGCTGCTATACTTCTTTCGGATCTATAACTGTAAATGGTCGCATCATATCATAATCTTCATGTTCAAGAATGTGGCAATGCCATACAAAGTCACCGGTATAGGGTGCAAATTTGGCAATAACACGGGTGATTTGGGCTGAAGGTGCTGTCACTGTATCCTTCCATCCGCGCTCATTTGGTGCTGGTGCTTGTGGCGGTCCAGTAAAAAGTATTTGCCCATCATTATTATAGCGTTCCAAATCAAATGGCTGATGGTCCAATACTTGGAATTGAATCAAATGAATATGGATGGGATGGCCGAAACCGGTTATATTTATTAACGACCAAATTTCAGTTGCTCCTAGATGTGGCTTTTCCGTAATCGGGTCATCCCATTTTTTATTATCAAGTAATAGTAAGGGACGCCCATATTCATCCTCTGAGCCAACTAACTTCAGATTACGAATTGTTGTAATGTTATTCTCTTTCAAAGAAGGTATTTGTGATAAATTTTGTGGGAGTTTGCTTGTATCCTCCTTTTTAAGTGGCTTTGTAACATGGAATTGCATGATATTTCCGAGATCGGCAGAGGGATCAGCATCTGGCCCAAGGTCATTTTTTAATGTAACCTGCCCTCCTCTAAAATGGGAAAAGTCAATAATAACATCGACCCGTTCAGCAGGCTGCAAGCGAATTTGTGGTATTTCCAACGTTTTTCTTAATAATCCACCATCTGAACCAATTTGATAAAAAGGCTGGTCTGAATCTAGTTTCATTTGATAACTTCTTGTATTTGACCCATTCACAATCCGAAAGCGATATTTACGCGGTTCCACTTCTAGATAGGGCCAAACTTTCCCATTAACTAATATCGTATCTGCAGCATATGCAGGAAGAATGGATGGGTTGGGAAGATCGTCTGTTGTGTCATCTGGCTGCTCTGGATAGAATAGGGAACCATCTTGGTTAAAGGTTCGGTCTAGAATCATCAGCGGAATTTCATATTCGTCAGCAGGTAGTTGAAGTGCTTTTTCCTTCCTATCCCGGATGACATACATACCAGCAAGTCCTGCATAAACATTCAATCTCGTAATCCCCATTGCATGGTCGTGGTACCATAGCAAAGCAGCGCGCTGATGATTAGGGTACTCGTAAACTTCACGGCTAAATGTTGGACCGGTTTCAGCAAATCCTCGTGTATACCAAGCTTCCGGATATCCATCACTGTCCGGCTTCGTTTCGCTTCCATGTAGGTGGACAACAGATCTTACAACAGGTATATGTTCTAAATGATGGATTGAGCGATCAACAGGAAGGATATGCCTGTTTGGCAGGTTATTGGTCCATTTCACACTTACGGATTCCCCGCGGTTTGTCTCAATCGTTGGTCCTGGAAACTGCCCGTTATAGCCCCAAAGCTTTGTCGGTGGCAAATCTCTGTGTAACTTTTTTCTGAATTCCTCCATGCTTACTTCATAATAAGCCCCGTTCTTTGTCTTCCTGTCGGGCTTTAGTATTTCTATCATCGGCAACCGATCCACAAATTTCTCAATTTTTGGACTCATTTTCTCATCTCCATTCCTAAGACATTTGTAATAGTAGATGACAAACGCACAAATTTGGGAAGGCTGGTATAATGGTTTGGGAAAAATAATTTACCTTCCTTACAATCTGGAGTTTGATGTAACGTACAAGAAAGTAAAAGTGAAAAACAGATGGAACTGGATAAGGCTATGTTACGATGACAATAGTTAAGAACAATATCTAAAAGAGATTATTCAGGAATATCATTAATATAAATAACTAGGAACGTGTTGACAAAAGCTTAGCGTTTCATATAACAGGTATAAAGGAGAATGCGTAAAATGGAATTAGGAAAAACGGCATTAGGGAGACATGTTTTAATTGAGTTTTACGGTTGTCCGAGTGAATTAATTGAAAACAATGCTTTAATTGAACAGCATATGTGTGGAGCTGCAGATTATTCAGGTGCAACGATTGTTGAATCGGTTTTCCACCATTTCAATCCATATGGAGTTTCAGGTGCTGTTATCATTAAAGAATCGCATTTGACGATCCATACATGGCCGGAATATGGTTTTGTTTCTGTAGATGTTTATACTTGTGGTGATTCCGTAAACCCATGGAAAGCTGCTGACTACTTATCCGAAAAACTGCAAGCTAAAAAAACAGAATCAATTGAGGTACCCCGTGGAACAATTGATAAAATTCGCCAATTTGCAAAAGAGGAAATGGAAGATACGAAGGGGAATCCAAAAGAAGAATTAGAGGGTGTCAACTAATGAATGTACATCCTGATACGAGCGTTTACAAATAGCATGTGCCACTTCTTGGTTATGGGCATGGGCTGTTCGTTCTCACATCAAGAACTATCGATTCGGCTTAAAATCTTGAATGCTACGATGAACTAGTTTATATATCGTTTTAGGGAAATACACCGTACATTCGGTGTATTTCTTTATCATGTTCTTTTAAGACTTACTCAAATAGCATGTGAGCCAAAGGTCAGTCCCAATTTTTACTAATTTTGTCGTAAACTTGCGACCGACACAATACTCTTTTTTAAGCTAAATGCTTTCTTCCTGATCATATTCTTCTGATAACCGGATACCTTCAATGTCCCGCAGCTTTGCTTCGATTTTCTTTAAAATTAGTTTCGTGTGTTTTTTAAACTTAGGATCAGACTCTTGTTCTAGTTGTGCTTGTAGAAGCAGCCTAAGAACAATCAGGCCTTCTACATAAGTGGAAGAATTTATACTAGTATCATTTACTCTAACCGGGTTCGTGAGAGAAGATTCATGGATAATCTCCGCACCCACTTCACTCGGATAATTGATATCCAGAATCTCATAATCTTGACCCTCCATGTTTTCAACATGATCCCAAACGGAAGAAATATCGTTCACAACACGTTCCCAAGTATAGTGTTTCTCAGCTAGGGTGCGCCCGTATTTTCCCATTTCTTTACCTTTCTCCGGATTGGAGAGAAGATATGATAGGTGTTTAACAAATTCTCCTGGGTCTTCGGGTTTTTCTACCAATATTCCATTTTTATAGGGTTCAATGACTTCTTTATTTCCACCACGATCCGTCGTAATGATTGGTAATGCTGCCGCCATGGCTTCATAGTGGACTCGGGCCAGTGGCTCTTGCCATTGAGAAGTACAAACAAATATGTCAGAGGCAACGAACCATTCATGGATTTTATCGGGGGTGACAAATCCTGTTTGAATAACTGGGATTGGAAGTCGCTCAGCGAGTGCGCGAACATAGGCAATATAATCTGTTATTGAATTGTTGCTGAACCATTTACTTCCCATAATTACTAACGCAATATCATCATGCTTTTTTGCTAATTCAGGAATTGCACGAATGAGTACATCAATCCCTTTATTTGGGGAAAGTCTGCCAGCGTACAAGATAACCTTTTTAGAAGAGAGGTTATGAGCTTCTCGCATTTTCGTCCTTATATCGTTTGCCTCCTTCGAATAAGAGGGAACAAAACGGTCTAAATCAACACCTGAATAAATTGTTTGCAGCTTAGGAGCAGCTTCCGGGAACAAATCTTTAATTGTTTTGCCAATATAATTGCTGATAGTAATTATTTTATCAACATTTTTAACTGCATTTGCCCCTTCAATTGCATCGATTTTTTCCCGTTTAAACATATCATTATGCATACTTAAAACAATTTTGGATTGGGGTGAAAGTGCACGAACAGCATTTACTAAGCGTGGTCGGTTAAAAATATGAATTAAGTCATAACTTACCTGTGTTGATTTTAAGAACTGTATAATATTTTCCCGGTAAATTTCCAAAAGACCGCCATCAACCCGAATATAACGGATATTATCTCGCATTTCCTCATTTGGAAGTAATTCGTCATTTCTCCCCAACACGGTAATTTGGTGTTTTTGCTTTAAAGCAGGGAGTGCACCGTCGATATACGTTTGAATTGCTCCTCCACGAATGGCTGGAACAGGTAGTTTCTCCGTACAAATGATTAGAATTTTCATGTTACTGTTTTACCTCCTTTCCGATCACTGGCAAGTTCTTCGAGAACAGGCCATTTTTGCTTATCCAGTTCAATGATCAACTGTAATTCCTCATCTAATTTCTCTGTCATAAATGTGGTGGGAGAATAGACAATAAATTTCAATTCCTTATAAAATAAATTCGGCAATGATAAATCGATGAGTAACATCTCATATACTTCATCTGAAATTGGATTTGCTTGATCATAAGCTTGAATCATTGCTCTTATCCAATCAATGTCCCATTTTTTTAGATAATGCATTCGGTCAATAATTAGTTTTCTTAAGTCACGAATCGTAATGTCATACGATACACCATCCAAGTCAATTACATACATTCCGTCTTCAGCTAGTTGTGCGTTGGACCAACCATAATCTTGATGAACAAGACCAGCTTCCTTTGTGCCTTTAGCAAGTATTTTATTATAAGGTGAATTCTCCAGCCGAACACGTGCTTCGCGGGTTTGATTTTCAAACATATCAACTGCCGATAGTATGGTTGAACTTGCCGGCATATCGCTATAGGCTATTGCGATATTTCGAAACCAGCCTAATTTTTTCTCGATTCTTTCGTAAGTTCTAGGCCAACGATGAAGCCTGGAAATGTGTTCTGCATCTGCAGGAGGTACATATCCATGTGAGAGCTTATGAAATTCCCCTAAAGCATGGCATAGTATTTTGGTGCCTTCCAGATCCTCCGGCAGTGGTTGTAGTGTCTCAATCCATTTTGCTACAAACCAAATCTTTCCGCACATTTCAACATAGTTTTCTCCATCTATTGTTTTTATAATTGCTGGAACTTTTGCCTTTTGTTCTTTTACTAAATATTCTTGTGCACCTAGACTGAATTTGCTGTGTGTTGGTCTACGGTGTAATAACTTTAAACTGAAAGGTCCTTGATCCGTTTCAATTTTCCAAATGGCTCCCCCCTTTTTGTCCTTCGTAGCCATTACGGTCATTTGATGAACATTAAAATCGTAAAACGCTAGAACTTCCTGTGCTATATCCTCGATATACTCCGGAACATAAAGAGAATCGGGAGCATTCTCTTCTGCCCATGGTTTAATTGTTTGATCCGTCATTATTTCACCTCCGTAGTAAGCATTGTATTCAGCGAGGAAAGTAAAGTATGGTTTGATTCCTTACAAATAGACGAAATAGATAAATCGTTTAGAGACCATACGATATAGTCGTACGCCTTATTTGAGTTTTTCGATTTAATCGCCGTTACTGAAGCTGGAAATAGCAATATAGTAATCGTATGAATCATTTATAAGTGGGGAGATATATGATGAAGGTTTTAATTATAGGAATGGGTTACGTTGGTACGACAATGGGAGTGGTATTCGCTAATGCTGGACATGAGGTTACAGGCTTAGACATCGATGAGGGGAAAATAGATTCATTAAAAAAAGGGAAATTATATTTTTACGAGCCGGGCCTGCAAGAGATGCTAGTAAATCAAATGGATCATCAACGATTAAGCTTTACAACAGACACTAAAAAGGCGATAGAAAATCATGACATCCTCTTTATAACAGTAGGCACGCCTCCCCTTGAAAATGGCAATGCTGATTTAACCTATTTAAAAAAGGTTGCTCAAATGATCGGACGCTTTAAAAATAGGGAGAAAACGATAATTGTAAAAAGTACTGTACCAATTGGAACGACAAGTAAAGTAGAGCAATGGATTAGCGAGGCAGGAGCAGATTCCAACCCCGTGAATGTAGCAATGAATCCTGAATTTTTACGAGAAGGAAGTGCATTGCAAGACGCACTTTACCCAGACCGTATCATAATAGGAAGTGATAATAAGACAACACTTAAAACATTGCATAAACTCTATCAAAGCTTTAGTTGTCCTATATTAAAAACAACTGCAATGGCAGCGGAAACGATTAAATATGCTTCCAATGCATTTCTCGCAACTAAAATCTCTTTTATAAACGAAATGGCAAAACTTTGCGATACCCTCGGAGTTAACATTAAAGATGTATCAAAAGGCATGGGATTGGATGACCGCATAGGCCCCCACTTCTTAGAACCTGGACTTGGCTATGGTGGTTCATGTTTTCCTAAGGATATAAAGGAGTTATTATTGACAGCTGACACCTATCAACGTCCACTTCATCTATTAAAAGAAGTAGAGAAGATTAACAAAAATCAAAGCTCTTATTTCATAGAAAAAGTGAAAAACAGTTTTGATACGTTAGAAGGTAAAAGAATTGCTATATTTGGATTGGCTTTCAAGTCCCATACAGACGATACAAGAGAATCCGTCTCCTTTCCAATCATAGACCAATTACTTGAGGAAAAGTCGAATGTTGTTGTACATGATCCGGTTGTTCAACTATCTAAAGATTGGGTCGGCAAAGGGGTACAGCAATCTAGCGATCCATATGAGGCTGTTAAAGGATGCGATGCTATTCTCATTTGTACAAATTGGCCTGTATATAAAGAACTAGACTGGGAGAGGGTACACCAGTTAGTAAAACAGCCATATATTTTTGATGGGAGAAATATGCTGGAGGCCAAAAAGGTAAAGGATTTACAGTTCCATTATAAAGGAATTGGTTATTCCTGATGGGCTATCTATAGAAAGGGTGTAAGAAATGAAGGGTTTAATCCTGACCGCTGGAAAAGGAACAAGGTTAAGGCCTATGACGTATACAAAGCCTAAACCGTTATTGCCAGTTGCGAATCAACCCGTAATAAATTATGGAATAGAACATTTATACAATTTGGGCATACGGGAAATAGGTTTGGTGATTCAGCCGCATGATGAGGAAATATTTAAGAACTATGTACAGTCATATAAGATCAAAGATATAAAGTTTCATTATATTTATCAGTATGAACAAAAAGGACTTGCACATGCTGTAGGCAAAGCGGAGGATTTTATCGGATCAGATTCCTTTGTTTTATTGTTGGGAGATAACTTGATCGAAGAATCGTTAGCTTTATTAATGGATTCATTTAATAAAGAAAAAATTAACGGTACGGTGATGGTGACGAAAGTAGATTCTCCTAAAGATTATGGTATAGCAGAAATTGAAAATGGAAAAATCAAAAACCTGGAAGAAAAGCCGGTAAATCCTAAATCTGATTTAGCTGTTATTGGAGCATATATATTTGATGCAACTATTTTTAAAGCTATTCACTCGATTTCTCCCTCTGCAAGAGGTGAATATGAAATAACCGATGCAATCCAATGGATGATAGACCATGGTTACGCAGTCAATTATGTGAACACAAACGAACCAACATTTGATGTCGGGACGGTGGAACGTTGGTTAGAAGCCAACCAGTCTATGCTTAAAAAGGTCCCATCACAATGGGATGATGATTTTGAAGAGGGAATAACTCAAAATTCTATTATTATTCCACCTGTAATCATTGGAGAGAACTGTAAAGTTGAGAATTCTGTAATTGGCCCATATGTTTCTATTGAATCCAATGTGGTTATAAAACAATGTCATATAAAAAACAGCATTGTTTTAAAAGGATCTTGTTTGAGAGATGTGCCTTATGAAATTACGGATAGTGTATTCGGAGAAAGGGCAAAAATGATTGGGAAAAATATCAATAATAATTCAATTTATGGGATTTTCGGTGACGATTCAACCCTGCACTTTTCGAACTCCAATTCAAATAAGAAAGAGTAAGGGAAAAGAATCCCTAAATTTAGGAGGTGAGGGTATGATTTTAGTAACTGGCGCAGCAGGTTTTATAGGTGCGCATCTAACAAAACGGTTACTTATTAATGGTTATCCTGTTATCGGAATAGATAACATGAATGATTATTATGATGTGGAATTAAAGGAAAACCGTTTAAAATGGTTAGCAAATGAAAGATTTACATTTTTACGAATGGAGCGGGAAAATCAAAAACAAATAAATGAACTATTTAAGCAATACCAACCCACTGTAGTTATCGACCTGGCTGCCCAGGCAGGGGTCCGATACAGTTTGGAAAATCCTCATGCCTATATCAATTCCAATATCGTCGGTTTCATTAATATACTTGAAGCTTGCCGCTACCATAAAGTTAATCATCTTATCTATGCATCCTCAAGTTCTGTTTATGGTGCAAACACAAAGTTACCATTCTCCGTTCATGATAATGTCGACCATCCCGTAAGCCTATATGCCGCTACAAAAAAGGCAAATGAACTGATGGCACATACGTACAGCCACCTTTATGGATTACCTACAACAGGCCTTCGGTTTTTCACTGTATATGGGCCGTGGGGACGCCCGGATATGGCATTGTTCCGGTTCACCAAAGCAATATTGGAAGGTAAACCTATTAAAATATTTAATCATGGGAACATGAAGCGGGATTTCACTTATATTGATGATATTGTGGAAGCAATTGTAAGGGTTATTAACCATAAACCTACCCCAAATGTGGCATGGAGTGGAAACAATCCAGATGCCGGCACAAGTTTTGCCCCATATAAAATTTACAATATAGGTAATAATAATCCGGTTAAACTAATGGATTTCATTGCTGCCATTGAAAAGAACCTCGGTGTCGAAGCAAAAAAAGAGTACCTGCCATTACAAGACGGAGATGTACTTCAGACTTATGCTGATATTGACGAACTCATCAAAGATGTAGGTTATAAACCAGCAACATCCATTGATGAAGGTATAGGTGAATTCATTGATTGGTATAAAGATTATTACGATTACTAATAAGTAGATTAGCAAAATAAATAGTAACTTGAATAACAATAAATGGAGCGCATTTCGAACAATTGAATGCGCTTTCTTTGTTAGGGGAAGGACCAATTTTACGAACACTATGAAATGAGGAAACCCAAACGATATACATTTATCATTAATCCAATTAGATTCTAAAATCGCGGATTGCAAGGGAAAGGGGGAGATTTTACTTTACTTTTCATTTCTTTTATTTTATGGTTTATTTTGAAGGGGATTAGCCTCTAGCATTATATTCTACCAATTTTCGCCTCCCTATTATCGTTGCAAGTAACTATTAAAAGACAAAATTCAGGAAATATTTAAGGAAATAGCTGTAACCAATCATGACTTTTACGTCGAGAGAATAATAGAAGGAAGGAACCTAGATGACCCCAATATTACGTTTCTCTAAGTATATAAGTGAACATACCGAAACATTGGCTACTGAGGTAGTCTGTGCAGTTATGCAAAAAGGACAGTTAGTTGTATCGAAACGGGAAGAAGAACGGGCAACACATATGTATTATGATTTATTTAAGTTTTTGGGTGATTCACTTTTGAATGATAGTGACGAAGTAATTCCAGCTTCGCTTATGGAGTGGAGTAAAAAAAATTCGGAGATGCAACTATCATCTCATGGAGAAATATCAGAAATTATTAGAAGATATCCGCCAACAAGAGAAATCCTGAATGACATCGTAACTGAGATGAGTATAGAATTTGACTTATCTGTTCAGGAAAATGCTTCGATTATAAAGTGGATCAATAGTATGTTGGATGTTAGTTTAAATGAAACATTACTTTACTACAAACGGCTTTCCAATCAATTAAATGAAGATACACGAAAAGAACTCTTAGAGCTATCTGCACCTATTGTACCAATACAAGATGGAATAGTTATAGTCCCGATTATTGGTGACATTGATTCGGATCGAGCCAAACACATTATGGAAAATGTAGTTCCGAAAATTTCTGAATTGGATGTAACTCGCGTTATCGTTGATTTTTCAGGTACGTTAACCATTAATAGCGATATTGCAAATCTTTTCTATCAGTTTGGAGAAAGACTAGGTCTAATGGGTATTCATATTGCCGTAACAGGTATTCGTCCAGAAATTGTACAAACAATTATACATAGTGGTATCGATTTATCTTCGGTGAAGTCATACGCAACGGTAAAACAAGCACTTGGAAAATTTTAATAGAAAACCGAAAAATAACTAGAAGAGAACAGGAATTGACATTAAAGGGAACAATTCCTGTTTTTTTCTAGTTTCACACAAATACTTGACCACCGTTCACATGCTGCGTTTGTCCATGAAAATGCGGAAGATGGTTACGTAGCAAGGTATCCGGACCCACCCGGTAATCACTCACTGACTACTGGGTGGGTCCGATTATAATTTTATTAAGCAACTACGATGGTTTTGCCTCTTTTTTTCTTTCCTTCAGAAGGGCTTTATAAAAAGAATACACCATGAGCACCATAATAAATGAGAAAGGCAATGCTGCAACAATCAAAGCGTTTTGCAATGCTTGGAGGCCACCACTATATAGTAACACTGCAGCAGTTGCCGATTGAATAAAGCCCCATACAAACTTGACCGATGTGGCTGGTGATAAAGAGCCATTTGTTGTTTGCATAGCCAATACGAAAGTTGCGGAATCAGCAGATGTGATAAAAAAGGTTCCAATTAATAACATCCCAACGATAGATAAAATAACACCGAACGGAAAATTGCCAAATAGGCCAAATAATGCTTGTTCATCGGGTAGACTAGCAATATCTATTCCATTATTTTGTGCTTCGATACCGGATATACCAAAAGCAGCGAACCATAGAAAACTTATGACGGAAGGAACAAGCAAAACTCCCAAGAGGAATTCACGAATCGTACGTCCTCTGGATATCCGGGCAATGAAAATCCCTACAAAAGGTGACCAGGCAATCCACCAAGCCCAAAAAAATACCGTCCAGTCGAGAACCCACTGGCGTTCTTCTGCATCATTTGGTGCTAATCGTAAACTTTCTGTAGGCAGACTTTGTATATAAGAACCGATTGTCTCGGTTAACGAATTCAAAATGTATTGCGTAGGGCCAAGAATCAGTGTTATTGCAAATAGTAAAACAGCTAAAACCATGTTGACATTACTCAAATATTTGATTCCTTTACTAAGACCAGTGTAAGTAGACAACATAAACAGGATGGTTACTACAAATATAATGATGAGTTGGACCCAAAAAGAATTCTCGATTCCGAGCAGATACGTAAGACCACCATTGATTTGAGTTGCACCAAATCCAAGTGTCGTTGCCACACCGATGATGGTTGCAAATACAGCAAGGATATCAACTGTTTTCCCCCAGCCGCGATTCATATGATTCCCAAATAAAGGCTCAAGCGTTGCACTGATTAAACCACGTTTTCCATGGCGAAACATAAAATAGGCGAGAATTAAAGCGATGATCGCATAGATTGCCCATGCATGAATGCCATAATGAAAAAACGTTACACGTAATGCGTCCTCGAGCGCTTCTGTGGTACCTGGTTCAGCGGTTGGGGGAGTTTTTATATAGTGGGATAATGGTGAAGCTACCCCGTAAAACACGAGCCCAATTCCCAACCCAGCGCTAAATAGCATAGCGAACCAGGAGGGATAACTAAACTCAGGTTTATCGTCTGGCCGTCCTAGTTTAATCTTTCCAAATGGGCTGATGATTAAATATAAACAAAATACAAGAATAATCGTTACAATTAATAAGTAATACCAACCAAAATGAACCGAAATATAACCCATAATAGTGCCTGATATGCTTTCAAAGCTCTCAGGAGCAATGGATCCCCAGAGAGATAGGGATAATGTAATTGCCAATGTGATCCAAAAAACGGATGTAACTTTCTTCATTTCATTCCCCTTTCTAGTGTAGAGCTGTTTTAGAATATTACTGTTAGTGCGTGTTCAAAAAGGAGGATGAAAAGGACCGAGCAGTTCGAGGCGGCGTAGCTTTGAGCAACGGAACGTATGTAGTTAATACGTGAGTAACGGAAAAGCAAGCCAACGAAGAAATGTGAAGTGTCATTTTCATCGGACTTTTTGAACAACCTCTGTTAGTATTTCTTAAATCTAATCGTCTATACCATTGCCTGAATGGATACTTCAGAATGATACCGGGACGGCAGCAACAGCAAAAGTCTTCGGAAGTAAATCTGAGGTACGTTACGATTTATAGATTTTTGTGGCAAAAACTACAACTTATGAAAAATAGTCCTTCTAAATAGAGGAAACGGGTCAGCTTTGTGTTTCTTTATGTGCAGTACATAGGAGCATTAAATGAATTTATGCTGTTTTTATATAAAGGGAAGAGGCGAATAGTTTTTATTTACTAACCAAAAGATATGTATGTCGTGGAGTACTTGGTGAGTTAGTTTAGATTAAGAAGCTTAAAATAGACAAGCAAAAAGGCAAGCCGTTTGTATTCTACGGCTTGCCTTTATCTATTTGTATACTATTAATTATCCGCGTCGACCGCCTCTGCCGCCCCGTTTTGACTCGGTACTGCGTTTGAGGGTATATAAATTTTCCTCACTTGATTTTAAGAAACTAGCCATTTTATCTTCAAAACTTTCCTTAGGTTTGAAATTTCCTTTTGGACGAGAGTCTCTGGAATTTCTATTTCCCTGGCGTTGTGGACGCTGGGAATAGCCTTCAGGTCTGTCTATAGCCTTTTTAATGGATAAGGAAGTTTTACCGTCCTTCTCACTGATAACTTTCACTTCAATTTCATCGCCTACAGTAAGATGATCATTCACATCCTTTACATAGCTGTCAGCCACTTCACTGATATGCACAAGGCCTGTTTTTCCTCCGGGTAATTCTACAAATGCTCCAAAATTAGTGATACCTGTAACCTTACCTTTTACCTTACTACCTACTTCGATTGACAAAAATTTTCCCCCTCAAAATTGATAACACAAATTTATTATACCAAGGATGGAATACAATATCAATTGGATGTTGAAGGATTTTTGAATTCCATATTAATTCTTACATAATATCAATATATACGGCTACATATAATATATTTAGTATCTGATATTAATACTTGGTATAATAATTAATTCCCTGTATAATCTTATATTAATAATAAAAATAGAGGGGGACTAAAGTTTAATGGCAAAGAAGAAAATTGCTTTCGTGACAGATAGTACCGTTTTTTTGACAGAGGAATTACGATCGCATCCTGATGTATATATAGTGCCAATGGTAGTTATCTCGGAGGGGAAGGAATATGAGGATGGTGCTGCGTTGTCCACAGAACAATTGTATGACATCATTCGGAAAAACAAAGAAGTACCTAAAACCTCTCAACCTTCCATAGGCAGATTTAAGGATTTGTACGAACAATTAAAAAAAGATTATGATCATGCAATAGCCATTCACGTTTCTTCCAAACTAAGTGGAACAATTTCTAGCTCAACAGCAGGTAAAAATCAGGCGGACTTTGATGTGGAAATTATTGATTCTTATTCTCTTTCCTTCGCAATCACGACGCTTCTTCAGAAAGGGGTTCTATTGGCAGAAGCCGGTGCCGATATCGATAAAATTGCCAATGAACTTCGGGAAGAAACAAAAAGATCAAAAAATTTAATCCTGTTGGGAAGTTTGGAGCAGTTGTATAAAGGTGGCAGAATGTCCAGTGCTCAATTTTTACTAGGCAATTTACTTAAAATTAAACCTATACTTTCCATAAATCCGGACGGAGAACTTGCTGTTTATGAGAAGGTACGTTCAGAGAAAAAAGCAACAAAAAAACTAGTCGCATTATTAAAACAATCCTGTGAAGAAAATCAGGTTACAGAAATAGGTATTATGCAAGGTAATTCACTAAATAGGGCAGAGGAATTAAAAGCAATGATTTTACAGGAAATCCCGGAATTAAAAATTACCATTGGAGATATTAGTTCATCACTCGCTGTCCATGGTGGGGAAGGAACATTGGCAATGTTCTGGAATATTGGAAACTAAATTTAGTTTGAGAGTATCGTTTGTTCGTTTAGAAGCTTTATTTTTTTGACTCGTCATTACAATTATAAGTATGTTGTTAGTTTATTGATTAATTGGGGACTGGTGTACAAGCAGAAAGTAGACAACTTGTTTGATGAGTTGACTGCTTTTTTTCATTTAAGCCGTTGAGATATGAAATGATGCTACTCCTCTAACATGAGAAAAATCAGGGAGTGACCACAGTGCCCCGTTAAATGACTTAACACTTCGTTAAGTTGTTTAGCAATGAGTCTAACTCCTGACTGCATGCTATTGTTTCACTGGAGGATAACCCGTTTCTTTGTGCGAGCGAAAACATTTCATTTCTTTTTCTAACGATCATCAAGATGATTGATTCTCTATCAATCTTATTCTTTTCTATCAACATGATTTCACCTTAACCTTATCTAAATTTATCACGCTTAGTATTATCTCAAATATGAACGAATAAAGAAATAGCTTCGACAAAGGAAGACAAAATGATATATTATCCTACACCCGAAAGGTTAGAGGGAAATTTTGGCAGAGCAAGCAATTGACAATGAATTCGACAAAATCCGAGGGGTGATAGGGAACGTTTATGGTATAATTTTGGGGTGGAGGTGATTGGTTTGGATCCGTTAGATGTTATGTTAAATCTGGATCAAGTTGTTCCATATTATAAACCTGTAATAAGTGCTGACACTCAATTGATTGTCGGTTATGAGGTTATTGCTTTTTATCGGGAAGCGGATGGTAGTTTGGAAAATCTTGACTGGTTTTTTGATGACTCGTCCATACCTGATGATTTTCGTCTAGAAGTGAATAATTATATACAACAAAAGGCTATCGATAAACTAATGAATGAAGAACAGTCGATACTACTGACATTTTACTATGAGGCTGATTTATTAGTTAGGGATAATGGGGAGGCTTTATTATCTATACTGCATAACAATCAGGAAAAGGGATTAGATCTGCATCGAATTGTCATTGAGATTAAGAATACATCCGTAACGGAGCAACTGGATAACTTAGATAATTTGATCAAGTATATGAAAACACTAGGTGTTCGTATCTCACTCCATATGGAACAACCAAATGGAAGTCTTGATCGATTGGCAATCCTGCAGCCGAATATAGTTAAAGCAGATACTGGGTTTTTGAAAGACGATTTATTGCCACATTTATATAGGGATGTTCATTACTCCCTTGCGATGCTTTCGAGGAAAATTGGTGCTGCATTATTATTCAAAGGAATTTCCTCGTATAATCAGCTTAACTATGCCTGGAGAAGTGGTGGTCAATATTATCAGGGACGTTACTTAAAGGAACCACAAGCAGAATTTGTTGACCAGAATAGCTTGCAAGAATTTATTCAAACAAACTTTCGCCAATTTGTTAGTTTTGAGAGAAAAAAGGTACTGGCTCAATTACATCTTATGGAACAACTTAACAAGCAGTTCAGAACGACATTAATGACAATTAAGGCCGAAACTGCTTATGATGACACGATTCTTACGGTCGGAAATGCCTGTAGCGATTTTGCATTTCGGGTATATATTTGTAATGAAGAAGGAATTCAATTATCTTCCAATGCGGAGAAAAATCAGGACGGGGAATGGGAATTGGTGAAAAAAGGAAGAAATAAAAATTGGAGCTGGCGTCCTTATTTCCTTGAAAATATTATGCGAATGAATGTCGAGAAAAAAGGGTTGCTCTCTGATTTGTATACAGATATAAAAAAGGCCGAACTAATTCGAACGTACTCCTATCCTCTTACAGATAAACGATATATTTTCCTGGATGTACCGTATGAATATTTGTATGAACAGGAAGGTCTGTTATAATCTTACACACTTACGGAATACTTTGGGGTCTCACTTCAAGGTATTCCCTTCCCGGCAACCCACAAAAATCCACATCATGATAAACTAGTACCATACAAACTAAAAATCTACTACTAGAGGTTGTTCAAAAAGTCCGTTGAAAATGACACATCGAATTTCGCACGAATGCTTTCTTTTCCGTTACTCACGTATTAATTGCATACGTTGAACAGAATTCTGCACCTCCGTCTACAAGTATATTCGGGGGAGAGGATTCCTCGGTGCAAGCAAGCATTGAAGCAAATTCACTGAAGTAGGCTCGCCGCCTCGAACTTCTCGGTCCTTTTTATCCTCCTTTTTGAACACAGACTACTATTAAAATATAAAACAATTGGGGGAGAAATATATGAAGTTTTTCCATACAGCGGATTGGCATTTAGGTAAACTTGTACAAGGTGTTTATATGACCGAGGAACAACGGTATGTCCTGAAGCAATTCATTGAGGCGATAGAAGAAGAGAAACCAGATGCTGTTATCATTGCCGGCGATTTATATGATCGTGCAGTACCACCAATTGAAGCAGTTCACCTTCTGGATGAAGTGTTGGAGACAATCGTATTAAAATTAAAAACCCCGGTTATCGCTGTAGCCGGTAACCATGACAGTCCAAGCCGTCTAAATTTCGGAAGCAGCATCATGAAAAATAATGGTTTTCATATTGTCGGTAACTTTACAGACGATTTTAAACCGGTCACCCTAAACGATGAGCATGGGGAAGTACATTTTCATTTAATACCATATTGTGATCCGAGTATGGTGCGTAATGTTCTGGATAATGATGAAATCCGTTCGCATAATGATGCAGCAGAAAAAATTATCGATCAGATAAAGCAAGAGATGGATCCGACCAGCAGGCATGTAGCGGTTGGACATGCATTTATAACTCCATTTGGCGAAGAGGAAGAAAATACAAGTGATTCGGAACGTCCACTTTCTATTGGTGGGGCTGAATATGTGGATGCACATCATTATATGCCATTCCATTATACTGCTTTAGGGCACTTGCATCAGGCGCACCATGTGTTGGATGAGAAGATCCGTTATTCCGGTTCCATTTTAAAATATTCAATTTCTGAAGAGCATCATAAAAAAGGGTTCCATATTGTAGAGATGGATGCAGAAGGAAATATAACACTTGCGAAACGTCTGCTGCAGCCAAGGCGGGATATCCGAACGGTTGAAGCGACATTGGAGGAATTATTAACACACCCTATTAATGAAGATTATGTTTTTGTGAAACTACTAGATGTGGCACCCGTTCTTTCGCCAATGGAAAAGGTCAAATCTGTATATCCGAATGCAATGCATGTGGAGCGAACTAATCATGGCCTTTCATCAGCATCGGAACAAAATGAGAAAACGGTAAACCGCAGTAAAATGAGTGATCTGGATTTATTTAAAGCTTTCTATAAGGAAGTAAAAGGCGACGAAGCACCTGAGGAAACGGAAGCGATTTTCATAGAAGTGCTAGATGATTTGTTAAAAGAAGCGAATGAAACTAACACGGATACGAAGAAGGAAGTTTTATCAAACTAAGGCATATGGCAGAAAGGAGACTAAACATTGAAACCACTCAAATTAACGATGACGGCTTTTGGACCATATAAAAATACAGAAGTTATTGATTTTACCGAGTTGAATGGAATGAATTTATTTGCGATTTCCGGGAATACCGGTGCAGGGAAAACGACCATCTTTGATGGGATTGCCTTCGCATTATATGGTAGTGCAAGTGGAACGGACAGAGAAGATAATAAAATGCTTCGCAGTGATTTTGCTGATGACAGTGTCCATACATCCGTAGAATTGGAATTTGCTTTGAAGCAAAAAGTTTATCGTGTTTTCCGCCAATTGGGCCATGTGAAAAAAGGGAATAAATCGAGAACAGGGGAGCGCTATGAGTTTTTTGAAAAAATAGATGACAAAGAGATTCCATGTGTTGACAGGCAAATCGTTTCCGAAATAGATAGGAAGGTCGAAGAAATAATTGGTTTGACACAGGATCAGTTTAAGCAGATTGTTATGCTTCCACAGGGGGAGTTTCGTAAACTACTAACCTCTGAAACAGAGAATAAGGAAGCCATTTTGCGCAGGCTTTTCAAAACGGAGAATTACAAGCAATTAAATGAACTGCTAAGAAGTAAAAAAACAATCGTGGAGCATGACTTTAATCAAATGAAACAAACGAGGGACCATTATATCGGAAATATCTCTTCAGTTTTACCTATTCGCGATGAATCCTTATTAACTAGTGTCTTTGCAGCAGAACATTATAATGTCCACCAGGTTATTGCGGCTTTGGAAGAAGAAGCAGAATTTTACCAGAAACAAATTACCTCGGATGAAGAAAAATATAAAGAGACATATAATGCACATGATAAGGAACAAAGGGCATATCACCAGGCCCAGGCATTAAATGAACGTTTTCTTGAAAAGGATCAGAAGGAGAAGTTATTAAAAGAACTAGAAATCCGGGTCCCTGAATTTTCAGAAAAAGAAAAACAACTGGAAGCAGCAGAACGGGCAAGCACGATTGAAGTTTATGAAAAACAAGTAGAGGATTGGCGTAAGGAAGAAAAGTTGAAAGTACAAACACTTGTAAGTGCTGATGCTGCTGAAAAAACTGCTGTAAATAATCTAGAAAAGGCAGAACAAGCCTATAAAGGGGAAGAAAATAAAAAGGAACAACGTGAAACAGTAGGTAAAACACTTGATCGACTTCAAGATCATTTACCGGTTGTAAAAGATATTGATGAACGAAAGCAGTATTTAGCTGATCTTGCTAGTAAAGGTAAGCAAACATATACTGCCCTTGAGAAAGTAAAAGCGAAACTTAATGAACACAACCAGCAATCTGAAAACTATAAGCAACAAATAGATGAATTAGACAAAGCTATAAGTCATTTGCCAGATAAGCATCAGAAATTAACTGAGATGCGAGAAAAGGCAAGGGTATTGCAAGGTTATAAAGAATTGACAGATAAGCAGGGGAAACTTGCTAAAGATGTAACATATAAAGAGAAAGAGTATGTGAACACAAAAGAAACCTATATGAATCTGGAGAAGGCATGGCTTGCGAATCAGGCGATTGTTTTGGCGAACCATTTACATGATGGTGAGGAATGTCCTGTTTGTGGAAGTTTATCACATCCGAATAAGGCAACAACTGAAGAAGATATGGTAACGAAAGAGCAATTGGAAGCATTTAAGAAAAAACTGGATATGAAGGATGAATTATACCGAAATGCTGCTGCAGATGTAAAAGTAAATTTAGCCCAGCTTGCAGATAAAGAAAAAGAAATTTCAAGCTATGGAATTAAACTGGATGCAATCACATCGTTATTTAGCCAATTGGTGGAATCAGGAAAGCATTTAGCAAAAGAAGTTAAAGAGTTAACAGCTTCAAGGGAGCAATTAATGAAGCTGAAAGAAATACAAGAAAAGATTGTTGTAGAAATCAAGCAATTGGAGCCTGAACGGGAGAAGCTCGACAGGACATATCAAGAGCAAAGAACGACATATAAAGCCGATTTGGCAGTGTATGAGGAAAGATTACGCAACATTCCAGAAGCAGTAAGAGTCTTAACTGAGTTGCAGAAACAAATTAATGAAGCTAGCGCCACTAAAGTACGTCTTGAAAAAGCATGGGAAAATGTCCAGACTTTATTTCAGAAAACGAAAGAGGAATATACAAAAGCAGTCTCCAACACTGCACATGCAAAATCCCAATTACAAGAAACGAAAAATAAGCGGGAAAGTTTTGAACAGCAATTTAAAGATGCACTCCATGAAGCTGCATTTGTCTCTGAAGAAGCATACCATCAAGCAAAGATGTCTCCGGAGAATCTACAAACACAGAAGGTAGAAATCAAGCAATTTAATCAACAACTTGTAACTATGAAACAACAAGTTACCGATTTAAAGGATGTATTAAAAGAGAAAACACGCGTAGATCTAACAATGCTCGGCAAGAGGCTAGAACAGCTAAAACAGGATTATGAGCTGGCATTGAATCAATTAAATCGTTCTAAAGAGCATCAACGGGAAGCGGCTGACTTAAAAATAAATATTATGGAAGCAAACGAGCATGTTAGGGATAGTGAAAAAAAACTTGGAGTGATTTCGGATCTATATGATGTTATTCGAGGACAGAACGGCCGGAAAATTTCATTTGAACGCTATTTGCAGATTGAGTATTTAGAACAGATCATTGATGCGGCAAATAGCAGGTTGAAAGAACTATCGAATGGGCAATATTATTTGACGAGAAGTGACAGGCAGGAGTCCCATGGAAAACAAAGTGGCTTAGCACTTGACGTCTATGATTCCTATACAGGACAAACCCGTGATGTGAAAACTTTATCTGGTGGAGAGAAGTTTAATGCTTCCTTATCCCTTGCGCTTGGAATGTCCGATGTTATCCAAAGCTTCCAAGGCAATATATCCATTAATACGATGTTTATTGATGAAGGATTTGGTTCCCTTGATGAAGAATCATTGACGAAAGCAATCGATACATTAATTGACTTACAACAATCAGGTAGGATGATTGGCGTTATCTCCCATGTACAGGAACTAAAATCTTTATTCCCTGCAACATTGGAAGTAACCAAAACAAAAGAAGGCCATAGCCAGACAAAGTTTGTTGTGAAGTAATTTAGGTGAAAATCGGGGAGTTGAAGGCGTTGCTCTGGGGTATCCTATTAGGAGATTAAATGTAGTAAGGGTGATACTGTCATGAAGGTTAGGATTGAATTGTCATACAAAACACCAAAAGGTACGGAGGCGACATTTACTTCCGATGAGCTGCGGGCTGCACATGCGATTTTAATTGCTGAGGATTTGGTGAAAACCGGGCGCGTTAAACAGTTAACATTTATTGATAGTCACGAAAATTCATGGACAATGAAGGAATTGAAAAAGTTCATGGAAGGAATTCAAACCGAACCACATAATGTGAAGGTTTATTTTGATGGTGGCTTCGATTTGAAGGATAAAAATTCAGGCTTAGGCTGTGTGATTTATTATGAAAAAAATAATAAAGCATATCGACTCAGGAGAAATGCACTCGTTCAAGAGTTGAATACGAATAACGAGGCTGAATATGCTGCATTGCATCTTGGTTTACAGGAACTGGATCTGCTAGGTGTTCACCATTTACCAGTTACATTTGTTGGTGATTCCAAGGTCGTTATCAATCAGTTAAATGGGGAGTGGCCATGTTATGAGGCGGAGTTATCCATATGGATCGATCGGATTGAGGCAAAATTTGAGAAACTGGGGATTACACCAGATTATGAAATCATTTCACGCAAATTGAATCGTGAGGCAGATCATCTAGCATCACAAGCTTTAAGTGGAACGAATATCACGAGTACGATGGAACTATCCTGAACCTGAATACGATTGAAATATGTGTCCATCTACTGTTTAAAAGAGAAAGCTCAGGTGAAAAAGAATGTTTTATCTGAGTTTCTCTTTTAGATCATTTCGACAAAACTGGGGGAATGACAATATCCAAAAGTGTAGGCGACCGTTTAGAAGCGATAGACTGGACTGCACCGCAGGAGATAAAGGAAACACGGCGAACGGAGTGAGTCGATGTTGACTTTCACCACAAGGGTATAAGTGCGACTAAGCCTCATTCCTTCGTCAGTCGGCAAGTCTTCTTTATCGGACGGAGGTGTCAGGAAGTCTGTGAGCTCCTGGGAGCCGCAACTAGCCACAACTTGTATAGACATATGTACTATTTATAGAGTCTACAAAACTCGTGGAGTGAAAGGCACTCATAGTTGCTTTTTTAGGTGTGGTTATATTATCATTTACATATTGGATTTTGAGCGGAAGATGTATTTGTGAATCCTATCACGAAGCAATAGCTTATACATACTACTTTTTTCGTTATAAAAATAATACATAAGTAGATAAGGAGAATAACATTGAATATTGGTATAGATAAAATTGGTTTTTATGCACCACATTTATATGTTGATATGAACAATTTAGCTCTAGCAAGAAACGTAGAGCCAGCTAAATTTACAATCGGTATCGGTCAGGAGAAGATGTCGATTGCTCCGATTACACAGGACCCTGTTACATTAGCCGCAAATGCTGCCCTGGAGATTTTAGATGAGCAGGATAAGGAGAAAATAGATTTCGTTATATTTGGTACAGAATCAGGTATTGATAACTCAAAATCAGCAGGAGTCTATGTTCACGGCTTACTCGGATTAAACCCACATGCCCGTTCAGTTGAATTAAAGCAGGCTTGCTATGGTGCAACAGCAGCAATTCAAATGGCAAAAGGACATGTTGCATTAAATCCGGAGAGTAAAGTATTGGTACTAGCTTCTGATATTGCAAGATACGGCCTGAACACTTCCGGAGAATCTACACAGGGTGCTGGAGCCGTTGCATTAGTTATCAGTGCAGATCCGAAAATTTTGGCATTAGAAGATAAAAGTGCTTATTTGACAGATGATATTATGGATTTTTGGCGACCAATTTATTCGGATAAAGCTTTCGTTGACGGCAAATTTTCTAATGAGCAATATATTTTATTTTTCCAAAAAGTATGGGAATCGTATAAATCAAAATCTGGCTTAGGACTTGCTGACTTTGAAGCGATCTGCTACCATTTACCATACACAAAAATGGGACTCAAGGCATTGAGAACTGTTTTGGAACAAGGAACAGAGAAAGATCAAGAGAGATTAGTGGAGAATTACCAGATTAGTACCACATATAATAGAAATGTGGGAAATATTTACACTGGTTCACTTTATTTGAGTTTACTTTCACTTCTTGAGTTAAATGAAAATTTACAGGCTGGCTCCCGAATTGGCTTATTTAGTTATGGATCTGGAGCAGTTGGAGAATTCTTTACTGGCATTCTGCAACCAAATTATCGTGAGCATTTACATGTTGATTATCACAAACAATTATTTGATACAAGAACAGAAGTATCCGTACCAGAGTATGAAGAAATTTTTGAGAAAACATTACCTATCGATGGTTCAACGGTTGAATTTGATATTGATAGTGACCCTGCAACCATTTGTTTGTCAGGGATGAAGGATAATATGCGTTTGTATATTAACAAGCACAACTAAGATAACACTCAAGAGACCAGATTGTAGAGAAAAATTCAATCTGGTCTTTTTGTCGCGAATTTTTACTATGATTTATATTCGGCATTGTACGAATTACTTCCTGCATGTACAGAAAGTAGTGTATTTGCATACCCAACAAGTCTGTTTACAATTTCATCTGCAATGGAATATACGAGGGGGTGCAATGCTTGATCATATAATTCTGGATCGTCAAAAATTATTGTTGTGTTGATGAAAATATTCTGATTCCCCCATAAATTGTAATGAATAATAGCTTTACCTGCTGCCCCGCCGGTTTTCCTGTCTTCAAATCCGGGCAAAAAAACATACCATTCTTCAGCCGTAGACGAGCGGAAGTTTTTCGTGAATTTTAAGCCATTTATTTCTTGTTCCATGCGCCTTTTTAAAATAGGGTCTATAACTTCAACCACATTATTCTTCTTCAAGCTACCACCTCTTGGAATTTATTGTTACCTTCAAAATAGTTAAACCATCCCTTTAGGATTTAATGCCTTTATAATCTCTGGCGTGTCTAAATTCCTTTCCTGAAGTACTTGCTTTATTGTTACATTTTTATCATCCGCTTCTTTTCCAATTTGAGATGCAAGATCAAACCCCATAATAGGGCTTAAAGCAGTTACGAGTGCCAGGCTCTCCTGCATGTAATTATTGCAAATTTGCTCATTACCCTGAATGCCGATGATACATTTATTTACCATTGTAGGAATAGTGTTTGAGAGTATTTCAAGTGAATCCAGTAAGGTGTGAGCGATTAGTGGCATCATGACGTTAATTTCTAACTGACCTGCCATCCCGGCCGTTGCAATTGCGGTTTCATAGCCGATAACTTGGCAGCATACCATATGGGTCATCTCTAAAATAGCCGGATTAACTTTTCCTGGCATAATTGTTGAGCCGGGTTGAACAGATGGAAGGGTGATTTCAGCTAAACCTGTTCTTGGGCCAGATGCTAATAGGCGTAGATCACTAGTTATTTTAATTAGATGAATGGATAATTCTTTTAATGCAAGCATCGTACGAATCGGTGCATTTGTATTTTGTATAAACTGGAACATATTTGACGGTTCACGAAAAGGCAGGTTTGTCCGTTTGCAAACTTCTGCAATGACCTTTGGGATGTATTCGGGTGGTAAGTTCATCTTTGTACCGATTGCTTGTCCACCTAATCCTATTTCATATAACGCGTCAGTTGTCTCTTCAATTTGCTGGTAGGTAGACTTGATTGTTTCCGCATAACCGGAAAATTCCTGTCCTAATCTGATCGGTAGAGCATCGTGTAAATGTGTCCTTCCTGATTTCATGATGGGCATAAACGCAATGGATTTTTTCTCGAGCTCCTTTTGTAAATGTGAAACAGACGGTAGTAGTCTTTGATTAATAATTTCTGCAGCTGCTATATGGATTGCTGAATGAAATGTGTCGTTCGTTGATTGAGTCATGTTCACATGATCATGTGGATGCACGTGATGTGAATCTAACCTTCCATTTAAGATTTCTGAAGCCCGACTTGCAATTACCTCATTAATATTCATATTTTGGGATGTCCCGGCTCCTGCTTGATACACATCAACGACAAACTGGTCATCAAATTTCCCTTCAATTACCTCCTCTGCAGCTTGAATGATCGCCTCTCCAGTAGTTTTAGAAAGTCTACCCAATTCCATATTTGTAAAAGCAGCAGAAGCTTTAATTATTCCTTGTGCTTTAATAAAAGTCCGAGGTAGATGCCTTCCGCTAATTTGAAAATTATTAATGGCACGTTGGGTTTGTGATCCATAATAAGCATCCTTGGGGACCATAATTTCTCCTAGAGTATCTCTTTCTTTACGATGATTGGAAGAATTCATTTATTTAGCTCCTAACATATTATAGAGGTGTATGTAATCATTCATTTTATTGTTTCCTGAGCTGAAGTAATTTATTAACAAGATTCTGAGGAGTATATGATTAAATGTAGAGTAATGAAGTAATCTGCAAGGTTTACCGTTACACAAAAATGAGGACTAGAACATAACAGTTGAAAACATATTGTCCCAGAGTTTTATTTTTATGGAATATCATTTTATTTTTAGTATGTACTGATGGAAAATACAAACTTTAGTTGGATTGCTAAATGTTTAGCTGGAGAAAATCAGGGAAATAGAAAAAAGAGATAATTAAGTTAAGGAGATGTTGTGTTTTGGGGAAAAGAGTTCTCTTTATTTCAGATCACGGAGATCCACTAGCGAAGCTCGGAGGCGAGCAATCTGGTGGACAGAACAACTATGTTAAACAACTGGCGCTTGCATTAGATGATAAAGGAATAAAAATTGATTGTATTACACATTGGAGTAACCCTGAAGCACCGATGATAGAGGGATTTGGTGAAAACTGCCGGGTTATTCGGATAGCGGCAGGACATAAAGGATATATGCCGAAAACGAAAATGTATCGGCTATTAACAACTTTTTATGAAGAACTCAGACAAACAGTACAGCTCGAATCCTATGATATTATTCATTCCCATTATTGGTTATCCGGGTTGCTTGGCCTATATATAAAAGATGAATATAACAAACCACTTGTTCATACATCACATTCGCTTGGTGCGGCCAAATTAGAAGCACAGGAAAAGGTAGAACAAAGGCGTCTGCGTGCTGAAAAAATGATATTGCAAGGGGCAGATCGGGTTATTGCTACTACTCCAAGTGAACGGAATTTAATTAAGAAGTTTGCGGGAAATGATGTGAAAGTGGAACTTTCTTCGATTGGCGTCGATCCCGTATTTCATCCATATACGAAAAGAAAGCAATCTAGTTCATCAACTTTTGCTTTTGCGGGACGACTTGAAAAAACAAAAGGAATATATACATTGCTCGAAGCTTTTCAAGATATTCATATGCAATCGAACCGTCCACCCCGTCTCGTTATTGCTGGAGGAGGAGAAAATGATGTAGATTCCATCGCGAAAATACCATATGATTCAGATTTAAGAGGGATGATAAAAGGAATGGAATCATATGTTGATTTTATTGGTCCACAGTCCCAAGGAGAACTGGCTGAATTATTCAATATGGCTACTGCTGTAATCGTACCTTCCTATTATGAATCCTTTGGAATGGTTGCTGCAGAAGCACAGGCATGTGGAACACCTGTCATCGCATCGGATGTAGGTGGTTTAAAGAATGTAGTTGCAGATAAGGAATCTGGATTACTGACTAAGCCGAAATGCTCCAAACAATTAGCAGAAGCAGTAAATGAACTGACATATGACAGTCTTTTAGTAAAAAGACTCGGGGTACAAGCATCTAAACGTGCGAAGAACTATTTCAACTGGGATACAATTGCCCAGCAAATGAGTAAGACATATGAGGTGTTAAGCGATGTCGGCAGTCACGCACATGTTGGCGACTGACCTTGATGGCACCTTTGTTGGTGATACGAATGGTCTAAAGCTACTAATCAATTATTATGAAAGTCTGCCATACGAAGTTACATTGGTTTATATAACAGGCAGACATCTTGAATCAGCAACTTCTCTTATCAAAGAAGAAAACCTCCCTATACCGAAACTCCTCGTGACAGATGTTGGTACAAGTATTTATGAAGGAGATACCTGGCAAGCTGATCCTAAGTGGCAGAAAAAAATGAAGAAGGATTGGAACCCGGATGCCATTCGTGCAGTCGCTAAGGACTTTCCGCAAATTAGGGTTCAACAGTTACCGGATGACCGTCGAGTTTCTTTTCAAATAGAAGCAGATAACAGTTCTGCATTGGCGGGGAAGTTTAAAATGGCTCTTGAAACGGCTGGGATTGCGCATAAATTTATATTCAGCTCAGGCAGAGATATTGATATTTTACCGACCGGCAGTGGTAAGGGTGAGGCACTTCGTTTTATTGTGGAAAAATACACAAATAGTGATACCTCCATTCTTGTGGCGGGTGACTCCGGTAATGATCTGGAAATGTTGACATTGGGTTATCCATCTGTCATCGTTGCCAATTCACAAGAAGAGCTGCTGGAGATTGAGGAGCACCCCAAATTATACCGGGCAACGAAGAATTGCGCTGGAGGAATACACGAAGCTTGGATGCACTTCTATGGCTGAGTACACTTTCATTCCATAAGTTTTGTTGGTAGATAGTCTAGGTTTAACTCTAGGCTATCTGTTTGTCCTTGGTGCCCCCCAGGTACTAGTTTACTATCCACTAATTAAACAAGGAGTATAATCAAACGATAAGAACCCTAATTATACAGGAGGTTTTAATTATGTCTGAAACACAATCAATGATTGATGTATTCAACCCGGCGAATGGAGAGAAGATTACCTCTATTGCGCTTGGGGGAAAGAAAGAGGCATCTGCTGCTGTTGATGCTGCATATGAAGCGTTCAAGGAATGGTCGGAAAGAACTGCATATGAACGCAGCAATCTGTTAATGAAATGGCATGACTTAATTGAGGAAGAATTGGAAGAACTGGCGAGAACAATGACAATGGAACAAGGTAAACCACTGAAGGAAGCAAAAGGTGAAATCATTTATGCAAACAGCTTCATTTCTTGGTATGCAGAGGAAGGGAAGCGAATCTACGGTGAAACGATTCCCTCGTCTTCACGCAATAAAAGAATATTAGTTCACAAACAGCCTGTAGGAGTCATCGCAGCAATTACTCCGTGGAACTTCCCTGCGGCGATGATTACAAGGAAAGTTGCACCGGCACTTTCGGCAGGCTGCACAGCGGTTGTAAAACCTGCAAGTGCTACCCCACTTACTGCAATAAAGCTTGGTGAACTGGCGTTAAAAGCGGGAATTCCCGAAGGAGTATTGACTATTTTACCTGGTGATTCCGGTGAAATAAGTGATGCTTGGATGGAAGATACAAGAGTCCGTAAAATCTCTTTTACAGGCTCAACCGAAGTCGGTAAATTACTTATGGAAAAATCAGCTGCTACCGTAAAGAAAATCTCATTGGAGCTTGGGGGACATGCTCCACTCATCGTAATGGAAGATGCTGACCTAGACAAAGCAGTAGAAGGTGCAGTTGGATCAAAATTCCGCAATGCTGGACAAACATGTGTCTGCAGTAACCGGATCTACGTACATGAAAATATTGTGGACGTCTTTAATGAAAAATTTAAAGAAAAAGTGGCTGAATTAAAAATTGGAAATGGTCTTGAAGAAGGTGTCGATGTTGGACCGCTCATTGATAAAGATGCCTTTGAAAAGGTAAATAAACATATCCAGGATGCATTGGATCAAGGCGCTGAACTCCTTTACGGTGGTAAGTGCTATGAGGAAGGTAATGGATTTTTCGTTGAGCCTACGGTGATCGCAAATATTTCTGATGATATGCTTTGTATGAATGAGGAAACATTTGGCCCACTGGCACCAGTGTCCACATTTACTTCTGAGGATGAAGTGATTAAACGTGCAAACAACTCAGCCTATGGCCTTGCCGCATACCTATTCACTGAAAATATTTCCAAGGCAGTTCGTGTTGGCGAAAAACTGGAATATGGGATTGTTGGTATCAATGATGGACTACCATCAACAGCCCAAGCACCATTCGGTGGATTCAAAGAAAGTGGGATTGGCCGGGAAGGTGGCCATCAGGGGATGGACGAGTATTTAGAAGTGAAGTATTTTTCAATCGGAATATAGAGAATGGAAAGACCTGTTGAAGATTTGTCCAACAGGTCTTTTCATTTCCAAAACATAACTTTCCCGAATATAATAAGAGCGATACTATTTAGAATTCATAGGGAAGTGGTAGCCATATTGATGAAATTCTTTCTGGATAACTATTATAAAAACGGACAATTGTTGAATAATCATTATGAGATTTTGAAATTAATTGGTTCCGGGAGTTTTGGAATGGTATATCTCTGCAGGGATGTAAGAGAAAATGAAATAAGAGTTGTGAAGCAGCTTAGGACAAGTAAGCGAATTAAAAAAGATGGTTTGCATCTTTTCACAAATGAGATATCGATTCTTAAAAAAATGAATCATCCCAATCTCCCGAAACTTTATAATTCTTTTTCACTGAAAAAGAATTATTTTTATGTGATGAATTACATCGAGGCAGATAACATAGACGACCAAATCTTTTCACATAATAAAACATTTAATGAGGAAGAATCATTAAGCACATTTTCAAAGTTGCTTAAAATGGTTGATTATCTACATAACCAACATATTTACCATCAGGATTTGAGAATACCGAATATTATGTTGAAAGAGTCGGAGCCCTTTTTAATCGATTTTGGTCTTGCTAAGGATATGAGCAAAACATGGCAAAATCAGAGGGGAGAGGTTGAGAAGATGAAACAGCAGGATTATTACGACCTGGGAGATATATTGCTGTTTCTGCTTTATACCACTTATTCGACTAGAAATAAAAAAGCTCTTCCATGGACGGAAGAACTTACGTTGGAACAAGAGACGGTATACTTACTGAAAAGACTATTGGGCATAGAAAAGCGCTATGATACTACTTCAGAAATTAAAGCAGATTTTAAGAAGGCACTTCAAGCATGCAGAAAACAAAATTAGCTGCTACTGTATCTTTTTCTGTTTTTATAGCGTTTGCTTCCGCTCATTGGAGACTGTCTAAACCGGTGATTACTACTACTGCTTCCACGGCGATAGCCATATTTGCGATCACTACTGCTTCCGCGATGATAACGATATCGGTCATCACTGCTTCTTTTACGGTACCTGCTATGTCTTCTTCCGCTACTTCCTTGAGAGAGGTGTTTTAATTGCTTCATTAACTTTTTAAACATCTGAATCACCTTTCTTTCCAAAGCACAATATATTTTAGTGTTGTAATTATACCATACAAAAAAATATAATCATTTATAATAAATTACTATGTTTATTTTAAATTGAGTGAAAAATTTCTATCTTTCTTCTTGTTTTTATGCTAAAATCATCAATTAATCGGATGTTAATTGTTAATTCAAATAGTTTTCCGTTTATTTTTCATAGAGGGGGCAATATAGTTGAAGACGATAGGGAAGATTAGTAGTTTTGCTCAAAGCACGTTCGCATTATGGGTAATTATTTTTGCATTATTTAGTTTTTTTGTTCCGGAAGGCTTTACATGGATTGCTCCACATATTTCACTCCTGTTAGGTATCATAATGTTTGGAATGGGGCTTACACTTAAAGCAGGTGATTTTAAAGGGATAATTAAAGCACCTAAAAGTGTATTAATTGGGGTTGTGGCACAGTATACCATCATGCCATTGCTTGCATTTGGACTGGCATACCTTTTTCAATTGCCGGCAGAAGTAGCGGTCGGCGTCATTTTGGTTGGGTGCTGTCCGGGTGGAACTGCTTCTAATGTAATGACTTTTATGGCAAAAGGAAATACAGCTTTATCTGTAACGATCACATCCATTTCAACATTATTAGCACCAATTTTAACACCTGCCTTGACATTGTTGTTAGCAAGTCAATGGCTTCCAGTATCTTTCGGGGCTATGTTTATGTCGATTGTACAGGTTGTATTACTACCAATCGCATTAGGGGTAATAGTTCGATTGATGTTCAGTAAACAAGTGAAGAAAAGTGTTACTGCATTACCACTTGTCTCAGTTATTGGGATTGTTGCGGTAGCATCTGCAGTTGTTGCAGTGAATAAAGAATCTATCATCACAACAGGATTACTTATTTTTGCAGTTGTTGTACTACATAATGTTTTAGGTCTTCTGGTTGGATTCTTATTAGCTAAAGTATTTAAATTGGATTTAGATGAACAAAAAGCAGTATCGATTGAAGTTGGCATGCAAAATTCAGGACTTGGCGCCACATTAGCCATGGCACACTTTGCTCCAATTGCTGCTGTACCAAGTGCAATCTTCAGTGTCTGGCATAATATTTCTGGACCACTTTTGGCAACCTGGTGGGGAAAAAGAAGTGATAATAAAGGTATAGACGATTCAACTAAAAATAATAAGATAAGCTAAAACGTTTTGAGAGTTAAAAGTATATGAAAACGAAAAAAATCTGTAACGCAAAATACGATTCTTTGCGATACAGATTTTTTTATGTATAAAATAAGAACAACACATTCGACAAAAATCGGGAAGTGACAATATTTAGGAAGTGTAGGCGACCGTTTGGGAGCTATTAGACTGCGCCCCACAGGACGAGGATGGTTTAAAGTATCCACGTGATGTGGCGTTCTTGTTGAACATTCCTTCGCCGGAGATAAAGGAAACACCTTAAGCTGAAAGCGAATGGATGTTGACTTTCACCACGAGGGTATAAGTGCGACTAAGCCTCTAACAAGAAAGTCAGTCGGCAAGTCTACTTTATCGTGGTCAGAACTAAATAAACGGAAATAGACAAAAATCGGGGAGTGACGGCCACTGTTCAGTTTTTGGGAAGTGACAGTTTTTGTTTAAAGGGGTATACTATTTGCTAGTGAGGTGCAGAGAGAAATGGATTTTAATATTGGGCCGCGGATGGTGAAAACTGGTCTAGCGGTTGCTTTGACATTATTAATAACAGGTATCTTAGAGATGGAGCTGGAAATTGTAGCTGCAATGGCTGCGGTATTGGCAATGCAGCCCTCCATTATGCGCTCGTTTAAATATATAAAAGAAGTTGTCATTTCTAATGGAATCGGTCTGATATTTGCATTGCTTGGAATGGTTTTGGTTGGTAATAATCCAATCTCAGTAGGGGCAGTAGTAATTATATCAATTGCAATCAATATCAGGCTTGGATTGAATAAAACGGTGAGCCTAACCGTGTTGACCATTGTGAATATGATGCTTGCGAGTTATGAAGATACAATTAATATCATTTATGTTTTAGAACGATTATCACTTGTTGGTATCGGTGTAATCTCAGCATTTATTGTAAATGTTCTCGTATATCCACCTGATCATCAGAAAATCTTATTTAGTATGATTAAAAAAGCTAGTGAAAAGACAAATTTCTTGTTGCGAGTTATTCCAAATAAAACAATGAGTGTCCCCCATATGAAAGATGAAGACAGGGAAGTTGAAAAACTAATCAATAAATCTAGGGATTATTTTGAAATTATATCTGATGAGAGAAATAGTTTATTCATCCGTAAGAGAATCGATTTCTTACGCAATATCGTTATATATAAACATATGATTCGGGTACTGCGCAAGAAACATACTTTAATTCAGCAACTTGAAATAAATCTTGAAAATATAGAAGTTATTGAGAGTGGAAAATCACATTTAATTAAAAATCTCGTAAGTGAAATGAATACCTATAGTGAGAATGTATTGTTAATGTATGAAGATAGAATTATTTTAGATAGTGATCTTCAAAAAGAAACTAAAATTGCAATGCGGATTACGATTAATAATTTGATTGAAACACTGCAAGGATCTGATTATGAAAAATGGGAATATGTATTTCCAATTGCAAACAGTATCATTGAACTCTTTTATGAGCTTGATAAACTCGAAAGATTTGTTCGAATGAAAGAGATACGTAGAAATAAGCAGTAGGCTACTAAAAATACCGCTACCAACTATTTAAAGTTTGGTAGCGGTATTTTTTATGCTTTCGAACCCTAATATATTATTGATTTACTAGATGAAAGTGATTTTAGATGAAATGTTCTACACAAATACACTTTTCGGACCGATATTAATTCAGGGTGTAAACATAAAAGACGATACATAAGGAGATTACTAGATGAAAAAGATATTTGCAACAAATAGTTTAAAAAAGAAATTAATTACGATATTTCTAGCAATAACAATTATTCCATTGGTTGTTACGATTGCTCTAATTTCTCTTACGACATCCAATGGTTTTAATAAACTGATAACGGATCAACAAGCTAATATGGAACATATCATTCAATCTGAATTTGATAATGTGGCGGGAGATCTTCTAGATATTACCAAAATATATTCACAAAACACGGATTTTGCTGAGGCGCTTCATGTAGATGACCGTGATACACTGCTTAATCTAGTAAATGGGGTTTATTCACGTTTGAATTCTGAACACAACATTGAAGTCCTTGAATTTGGTGATAGCAATGGAATGGTTTATTTCAGAGGACATGAACCGACAACATTTGGGGATGACAAAAGTGATATAGAAGCGATTCAATATGCTCTAGAAGGGGAGTCTATATCCGGTTTTGAATTTGGAAAATCGGGTCTATCTGTACGTGCCTTTTCCCCGATTCTGTTGAATAATGAAATAATCGGGACACTGCAAATGGGAGTGGATGACACATTCCTAAATCAAATGAGTGAAAAACTACAGGGAGTAACCATTGACTTATATAATACAGGAGGAGAAATTGTTCAGTCTTCTGTACCAGAAAACATCGGAGGGAAATTAGATGATGGAACCGTTTTAGCATCGGTTATTGGAGGAGAAAAGGTCGCAGAAACGGATGATCAAACAATGAATTCTTATTTACCGATGATTGATCCAACGGGAAATGATACGATTGGGGTCATTGGAATAACTCAAGATATATCGACAATGAAGGAAACAAATCAGCAAATTTTGTCGATTGGATTGCTGATTGCGTTAATTGTCTTAATTATCGTGTCGATTGTATCTGTCATCTTTAGTGGTTCTATTGCGAATCCAATTCGAAGGATCTCCGAGTTAATGATTGAGCTATCAAAAGGTAATTTGAGGTTGGCGATAAAGGACAGTAAACGAAATGATGAGATTGGCCAATTGACCAAATCCATGCAGGTAATGAGGGATAATTTGCATGACACATTATCACAGGTTGCCACAGCATCCACAAATGTTGCTTCCCAAAGTGAGGAAATGACGCAATCATCAGTAGAAGTTAAAAGTGGTTCGGAGCAAATTTCAATGACGATGCAGGAAATTGCTGCGGGAACCGAAAGACAGGCAAACAGTGCAAGTTCATTGGCAAGCACGATGGGTAATTTTTCCTTAAATATACAGGAGACAAATGTAAAGGGTGAACAAGTAAGGCGCTCTTCCGAAGATGTTCTCCAATCAACAGTTGAAGGCAAGCAACTAATGGATTTATCGAATCAGCAAATGGTTAAGATTGATAGAATTGTGCAGGAATCTGTAACGAAGATGGAGGAACTCGACAAGCAATCACAGAAAATTTCCAAGCTAGTTGAAGTAATCCAGGGCATCGCCAGACAGACGAATCTACTTGCACTGAATGCGGCAATTGAAGCAGCGAGGGCTGGAGAGGCTGGAAAAGGCTTTGCTGTTGTTGCAGATGAAGTAAGAAAACTTGCTGAACAAGTATCTGAATCGGTAACTGAAATTACGGGATTTGTTTCTGCAATCCAATTGGAATCCAGTAATGTTGCAGATTCATTGAAAAACGGATACAAGGAAGTGGAGCAGGGTACGAGTCAAATCAAAACAACTGGTGATACTTTCTTGAAAATCAATAACTCTGTTAGCGAAATGGCAGAAACAATCCGAATCGTTTCAGAAAACCTTTCAGAAATTGAAGCTAACAGTCAGGAGATGAACAATTCTATTGAAGAGATTGCCTCTGTTTCAGAAGAAGCTGCTGCAGGCGTTGAAGAAGCTGCAGCAACCGCCGAGCAATCCGCAAGTTCCATAGAGGAAGTCGCTAGAAGCTCTGAACAACTTGCAAAACTAGCAGAAGAAATGAACGAACTAGTCGCTGGATTCAAACTATAAGAAATTAAAGTGTGGATGCTTTAAAAATATCCACTAGTATGACCTCTATTCTTTTAATATGCTCTTCATTCTTTCAACCTCATTGTCTGGGGTGAGAATGTAGAGCAGGTCATTCTCCTGGAGTGTAATATTACCATGTGGAGAAACGGTTTCACCATTACGCAGAATAAATGTAATATTTGCCTTTGTCGGTAGTCCAAGATTTTTAATTTTCTTTCCGACCGCCTTTGTATTTTCACCTATAACAATTTCTACAATTTCCAAATTATTTTTTCCTATCGATAATAACTCCATATGATTAACTTGTATATTGCTGTCAGGCTTGACCACTTTTAATTTCTCTGCTAACCATGAAATAGTTGTGCCTTGAAATAACGTTGATGTTAACACGACGAAGAATATAACGTTGAAATAAACTTGACTATTTTCAATTCCGGCTATCATTGGGAAAAGTGCGAGTACAATAGGCACTGCACCACGAAGCCCTGCCCACGATAAGAGTAATTTTTCCCGTATATTAAAGTTCATACCAATAGTGGATAGGAATGCTGCAATTGGTCTAGCTATCAACATAAGAATAAAGGATAAGAGTAGTGCTTTCCATATAATTTCCCACTGAAAAAGAGTACTTGGTATGACAAAAAGTCCAAGCGTGATAAATAGGACAATTTGAGCAATCCAGCTGAATCCCTCATTAAACTGAAGAATTGCATTTCGATGTTTTAATCCAGTGTTTCCAATGTAGATGGCTGCAGTGTACACTGCTAGTAGCCCACTTGCATTCAATAAGGATGCTCCACTATATGCGAGAAATGCAAATGAGAGGGCATGTAGAGGATAAAGCCCGCTAGAATTCAATGTAACTCTCTGCAACGCTTTATTTCCAAACCATCCAATCAGTAGACCTATGAAGAGCCCCCCGCCCATATTCCATAGAAAACTACCAAATAACCATAAAACACCATTACTTTCCATTTGTACGAATGAAATAAGTGTAACCGTAAGAAATACAGCCATCGGATCATTGGCACCTGATTCCGCTTCCAGTGTTGCTTCCAATCGATCGTTTATATTTTTTCCTTTTAACATGGCAAAAACTGCAGCAGCATCTGTAGAACCAACGAGGGAACCCATAAGTAAAGCCTCGGGCCAACTAAGCCCAAAAATGTACTTTGCAGCGACCCCCAAAATAAATGAAGTAATCACCACTCCAAGTGTGGCAAGGGATATGGAGGGGATAACGACTGGTTTAATTGTTGTCCAATTTGTTTTAATCCCACCATCAAATAAAATAACAACTAATGCCATCATTCCGATTAACTGTGCTATCTTTGGATTGTAAAAGTCAAATATATTCAGCCCTTCACTTCCAATGAGAATTCCCAGTGTGATAAAGAAAACAAGGGAAGGGGTATTAACTTTCGATGCGAATTTAGTTCCAAGGATGCTGACAATGAGTATAAGTGAAAACGCAAGGATGATAAAATTCGAATCGATAAGCTCTGGTAACATAAAAGTCCTCCATTTCTACAACATTCCTTCCGATATTAGTTTTTCTATACCCATAAAGAGGGAATGCAACACATAGGACATATTAACTAATCTAATTTATGCTAAACTAGATGTAACCATATAACACATAAGAGGGATCTGAAATGAAAAAGAAGAAAATACAAAAGACAAATGCGATTCGCATGCTGGAAAAGGAAAAAATCAGCTATTATGTCCATGAATATCCTTGGAGTGCGGAACATCTGGATGCAAAAACAGCAGCAGAAAAAATAGGAATGCCACTTGATAAAATTTATAAAACATTGGTAACCGTCGGAGAAAAAACAGGGGTAACAATTGCCTGTATTCCTGCTGAACATGAATTGGATTTGAAAGCTTTAGCAAAAGTGAGTGGCAATAAAAAAGTAGAAATGCTCGGTATGAAAGATATCGAGGCGACTACCGGATATATTCGTGGAGGCTGTTCACCAATAGGAATGAAGAAAAACTTTCCGACATATGTTGCAGCGACTGCCAAAACAATGGATAAAATTATACTATCTGCAGGGAAAAGAGGAATGCAGATTGAATTAGCACCAGCAGACTTGTTGAGCGTTACAGAAGCTGTTTACGCAGATTTAACATAATAAAAAACATCTGCTGGTTATCAGACAAACTGCACCTCCCATATACTTAAATTGGAGGTGTTTTTGTATTGCATAAAATAAGTTATGAATAGGTAGAACATCGTATAATTGTTAACTTTACGGAGAAAATTAAAAAGAAAGATTAACTAGGAAAGGAACATCGACCTTGAATTATTTCTTATCACATACAGAAATGGCTAATTTACGGTATATAATTGAAGAAAATGACCGAATCTTAATGCGGTTAGAAACGCTTGCGCAAACTACTGACAACATAGAAATCCGCAATAAGCTTCATACAGATGCGGATTCTGCAAAATTGGCTCAAAGTTATTTGTTATCTTCATTAAAATAAGTATAAATAGTTTCCAACCAGTGTAAGATCTGTTGGAAATTTTTATTTTTTAAAAGTGAATGATAACGTATTTCAATATCCAAAAATGTATGCCAATATAGGTGATTTAAGTATTTCTAAAGTGCCCAATTCATATGTATTCTGTACCCATTGATTAGTTCGTTGAATATAGTGAAATTGTCTAGTTTAAAAGGAGGCAACATACACAATGAAACATAATCAACCGAACCATTTAGCATGGCATGAGACACTGGAAGTACATGAGCTTGTTGTATTTCAATCTGTCGGATTAATGAAATTAAAAAAGTTTATTGGTGAGGTAAAGGACGCTGAATTACGTGCTCTTTATGAACATACGATAAAAGGTTTGGAAGGTAACTTAAATGAACTTCTTCGCTTTTACTCGTTAGCCCCCCGCGAAGGAGAAGAAGATGAAAGAAACACGGATACAGGTTTTTTCTCGGGGGATTTATTGGCTTTTTCGAAAACAGCAGTACGAAATTATGCAATCGCAATTACGGAAACGGCCACACCTGCACTAAGGCAAACATTAAACAAGCAAATGCAGAATGCTATTAACACCCATGAAATGGTTTTTACTTACATGTATAAAAAAGGTCTTTATCCAGCCTATGATTTGAAAAAACTACTTCAAAATGATATGAAAATCGCAAATAACGCTTTAAAGATGCGATACTGATTATTTGAAGTATATATTAAAAAAGGTTGTCCCAATTCAAGAATCGGGCAACCTTATTTATATGCAGTAAAGCACCAGGATTTCCAAATGAAAATTAAGTGTTATTCGTTTTACCAGTAAGTAACTACGCTTTAAACCCGCTCACTATGGCTTTAAGATTACTTTCACACAATCATCTTTACGACTGTTAAAAATATCATATCCGTGTTCCGCTTGATCTAATGAAAGTGTATGTGTGATAATGTCGGTTGGGTCAATTTTACCGTCTTTAATTTGCTCATAAATTTCCTTCATATAACTTCGTGCTGGTGCCTGTCCGGTTTTCAATGTAATATTCCGCATGAAAAATGGGCCTAACGGAAACATATTATACAATCCTCCATATACACCTGTTAGCTGCACGACTCCACCTTTTTTAACTGCCTTGGTAGCAATTTGTATCGGTCCGAGTGTTCCACCTTGAAGCTTTAATTTCTGTTCGACAAATTCAAGTGGGGACTTTTTCCCATCCATTCCAACACAGTCAATAACAACATGTGCTCCGCCTTTTGTTAGTTCTTTTAAAGTTTCACCCATATCATCGTATTTGGTAAAGTCAAATACTTCTGTTCGGTTAATATTACTGGCATGATTTAGGCGGTAGTCGAAATAGTCAACCGCAATAACCCGTTCTGCACCTTTTTGCCAGGCGAATTTTTGCGTCATCAAGCCAATTGGTCCACAACCAAGAACAATAACTGTATCGCCTTCTTTAACTCCTGCATTTACCACACTCCAGTATGCAGTAGGTAGCACATCAGAGAGAAAGAGTAATTTTTCATCTTCCAATTCGCAATCTTCAGGAATCAGAAATGGAGTATAATTGCCAAATGGTACACGAAGATATTCAGCTTGGCCACCGGGGTAGTCACCGAACTTCTCCGAATATCCAAAATAACCACCAGAGTCATAATGAGGATTGGAGTTATCACACTGGCTCTCGAGGTGATTGGTACAATAAGGACAAGTTCCACAAGCAACCGTGAAAGGGATAACGACTCGGTCTCCTTTCTTCACTTTCGTTACTTCGGGGCCAACTTCTTCAACGATACCCATCGGTTCATGTCCGATTACGTAATCTATTGGCAGAGGTATATTGCCTTGGTATAAATGAAGGTCAGATCCACAGATAGCTGTTGAAGTGACCTTAATAATTACATCTTGTGCATCCTGTATTCGTGGTGCTTCTATATTTTTTACTTCCATTTTATATTTCCCTTGATAGGTTACAGCCCTCAATTTGATTCCTCCAGATAGTTAAGATTAATATTAGAATTCTCTAGGAAAGAAAACTTATACAAAATTAAAAGCCTGAGTCATGAAAATTCCATGCTCAGGCTCTCTCAAATAATTAACGGTTGTTGTTATTATTATTGTTGTTGTTGTTGTTGTTGCGATTACGATCTTTGTTATTACGTTGGTTGTTGTTGTTGTTGTTGTCATTGTTGTTGTCTAGAAATTCATTCGCAAATTCAACATTGTCAACATTGTTGTTTTGGTTGTTGTTGTTGTTGTTTCTGTCATTACGATTTCTGTTGTTGTTGCGTTGGTTGTTATTGTTTTCCATGATATTACCTCCAGGTAGTTGTGTTTTGCAAAAACATTTCCTCAAGTGTAGGAGTGGCTTTTACACAACCTATTATTTGCCGAATTTTGAAAAATACTCATAAAAGTTCACTTTTCTTCAAATATGTTTTATTTCTCATCTTTTGGTTGAACATCATCATTATCTGAACTGAACTCTGTTTGATAATTGTTAGGAAAATAGGCAACCTTGCTTTCTCTATACTTTTCATCTTTAAAAACTGAATTTTTTAAGTATCGATGGAGGAAAACTTCGCCAACAGTAATCGCAATCGCTGACACAAATGCAGCTGTCCCAATTGCAATTCCTTCTCCATACATATTGATTCCTGCCAGCCAGACAACGACCCAGGCAAGGGCAAAATCAGCAATCGAAGCTGCAGTATTGCCAATTCGCGGTAGAATGAATAGATCCCCAAGCGAAGCAACAACTGTAAGAATAATACTTGTCATTATTATATCTCCAAATGTAACACCGAAAAATAACCCCAGTACAATCCATAAAACTGCAGTAGTCATAAGAAATTTAATAATTAAAGGCCCCAAATACTTCATATATTCACTTCCTTTCCAGTTTAGTGATTTGATGTTAATAGGTTATCCAAATTATTAGTAACCATTCACGAAATGGAAAGAAATTTTAGGCTAAAAAGGATATTAGAACAATAGTTTATTATGTTACTTGGCCTTTTTTAATGCTTCACTAATATAAGATAAAAATTCATTTGCCTTTGCCTCAGGAGCACGTGTTACAAGACTCACTCCGATAAAAAGCAAGGTTGAAATGGAAATTCCCCACAGTCCGGAAGCAAGTCCTAATGGTTTTAATTGGAACAACTCTAATAAAATAACGATAAGTCCAGCAATCGTGACACTGGATAGCACGCCAGCAGCTGTTCCTCTCTTCCAGAAAAAAGTACCCACTATTGCAGGAACGACGACAATCAAACCCGCAGAGGAAGCAACGGAGAGCACGGCAATTAAACTCAATTCCATTTCAGCAAAGAGATATGCCAAAATAGCTATAATTGGAATGACAATCTTTCCGATACGTAATTGCATTTGATCTGTAGTATTTTTCTTTAAATTTCCATAGACATCCTTGGCAAAAAGGGATGATAAAGTTAACAGAATGGAATCGATGGTTGATACTGCAGCCGCCATAATTCCAACCATGACAATCACACCAAGTATTGGCGGTACGAGTTCCGACGACAGTACTAATGGTGTTGCGAGGTCCGGGTTTTCCAGTCCAGGGAACAGAAGGGTGGCCGAGAATCCCCATACGACCGCGACAATTGTATAAATAAAACCAAACACAAGAAAGCCCATTAACATCGTTTTTAGACTTTTCAATGATGCCGGCATGTATAAACGTTGACTGACCTGTGGATTGGAGATGCTGAAAAAGAACCACGGAATGGTAAGTCCTAGAAAAGTAAGAAAGCTGAAATATCCATTACCAGGCACTGTCATCAATTCCGGTTGGCTTGTCTCTATCTTTTCAAAAAATCCACTTAGTCCTCCAAAACCATTAATTAGAACAATCACAATGAGGGTGGAGCCGATAATCATAAATAAAGACTGCAAAGAATCTGTCCATGCAACCGAACGGATTCCTGCAATATAGGAAAATATAAGGGCGAGGACAGTTGCAATAATTACACCTGTCGAATAAGGGATTGCATTGTTTGTAACACCCTGGAGCAAATAACCAACACCTGAAAGCTGAACAGCGCTATAAGGGATTAGAAATAGACAGTTCGATATTGCTACAATGATTGCTACATGTTTATTATTGTAACGGTCACCGAGCATTTCAGATGGTGTTACATAGCCATATTTCTTTCCAACAACCCAAAATCGTGGTCCAAAAAAGGCAACTAAGGAAACACCCATCAAGTAAATCAGTTCAAACCCGAGTGCGCCGACACCACCGTTATATGTTAATCCGGCAAGTCCGACGAGCATAAATGCGCTATATGTAGTGGCACTGTAACTTAGTGCGGATACAAATCCTCCAAGTTTTCTGTCTCCAAGAAAATAGCTTTCCATATTATCCTGTTTGCCCTTTCTGGACAAATAAGCAACAAACAAGGCAATAGCTATATAAGCAGCTATTGCACTCCAAACTAATGTAGTGGTCATTTTATTTACCCCAATCTTTCGTTAAAAAGTAATTGATAATAATCGTAATCAGTGCGAGAACAATCCATACTAAAAAGCTTCCATACCATTTCATTATATCTGTGAGCAAGGTATAGGGAAGAACGTAAGCCAGCAGAACAATCACAAGTATGGATAATGCCCATTTTAATTCATTGCTTTTCATAAATAACACCCCTAAAAAGTTTATATGTAGAAATTTTCTAGTGAAATAATTCACAAGTTGAAATAAAATAGTTAATTTTTATCATAGCAAAAAGATGATATATTTTCCATTTATTTATATTGAAAATTTATAATAATACAATCTCATACATTTTAATTAATGAAACGTAACAACAATATTTTATTTGAGTTTGCAGAATGTTCTGTGTTCCGCTAAAATTGTAATATAAAGAAGGGGGATGGTTCTATGGAAACACTTGAGGTAGGAAGGGCAATCCTAACGTGGTTAAATGGAGGGGTAACACATTTGGATGGTGGTGCCATGTTTGGTGTGGTTCCTAAAGCATTATGGTAGAAAAAATATCCGCATAATGACAAAAATCAGATCGAACTACGCACAGATCCTATATTACTGCAAATCGATGGAAAAAATTTGCTGATTGATTCGGGGATTGGTAATGGAAAATTAACGGATAAACAATTGCTGAATTTCGTTGTTCCTGAACAATCGAAATTGAAAGACTTATTGGAGAAGCGTGGATTAACTGTCAATGATATAGATGCCGTTCTTATGACCAATTTGCATTATGACAATGCTTGTGGATTAACAAAGAAGATTAAAGAGGATACATATGAGACCGTGTTTAAAAATGCAATTATCTATACATCGGAAGTTGAATGGCATGAGATGAGGAAGCCCAATATTCGTTCTGTGAATTCGTATTGGGAAATGAACTGGAAACCTATCGTTGATCAGGTGGAAACATTTAAAAGGAAATTGAAATTGTAAAAGGATTAAAAATGATCTACCCGAGTGGGCATAGTGATGGACATTCCATCATTGTATTTGAAGATGGGGAAGAAGTATTTATTCATATGGCGGGTATTATGCCAACACATGCACATCAAAATAAATTATGGGTACTTGCTTATAATGATTATCCGATCCGTTCCGTCCATGTTAAGGAAAAGTGGATGGATTTCGGTTATAGCAAAAAAGCGTGGTATACCTTTTATCATGATGCATATCTTCGGGCAATTAAATTTTATGAATCCGGTGTGAAGACAAATGAAGTCAAAAGAGAAAGATACGACTATAACTAAATAATAGAGACTGGCCTAATGGTCAGTCTCCTACAAAAGAATTCCTCGTTTTCATAAGTTGCAAGCAAGGTTAGGCAATTGTTTCTATTGTATCAACGATTCCACCTGTCTCCACATCGACATAGAATTCATATTGCTTATTTTCACCATCAATATTTCGTGTGATACCTCCACGATATGCACGGTAAAGAAGACCGTTTTTTTCGATTTCCTCTGGTTTCATATAGATCCAGGAACCACTAATTGGCCCTTTACGTTTAAACATTTCTTTAGCATTATTCAATGCTCTTTCAGGTGTAATTTTTTGATAGTTACTGATTTGCTCTCTTGCCAAATATCCGATAGCAACCCCAACAGCAGCGGCAAGGAGTACATTTCTTTTACTCATCTGTTCACCCCTTGAAAAAGATTAATGTTATATATATTAGTTGTAAGTATACAGGATTAAAATCAAAATTGAAAATTAAACATATATGATTAGTGGAAAGTTTTGGATTTTTTCAGTTATACTGAAGGAAGTAAAATTTAAAATGTGTCTGGTAAATTCTTTGAACACTGATTGAAGCTACTTAATTTACATAAACATAAATCGGAGGGATTAGTATGAATCAAGAAACACTTGATCTTTTTAAAAATCTAACAGAACTTCAAGGTGCACCAGGAAATGAACATCTTGTGCGTTCTTTTATGAAAAGCGAATTGGAGAAATATTCCGATGAAATTATCCAGGATAATCTGGGTAGTGTATTTGGAGTTAAGCATGGTAAGGGTCCACGTGTCATGGTCGCGGGACATATGGATGAAGTTGGGTTTATGGTGACACAAATTACCGATAATGGAATGATCCGCTTCCAAACACTTGGTGGCTGGTGGAACCAAGTAATGCTCGCGCAGCGTGTTCAAGTCATGACATCGAATGGACCTGTCATTGGTGTCATCGGTTCCATTCCACCACATCTTTTAACAGATGCACAGCGGAGCAAGCCAATAGAAATCAAAAATATGCTGATTGATATTGGTGCGGATGACAGGGCAGATGTTGAAAAAATTGGTGTGAAACCAGGTGACAGCATTGTTCCTGTTACGCCTTTTGAACCAATGGCAAACAACAAGAAAATTCTCGCAAAAGCATGGGATAACCGTTATGGCTGTGGTCTTTCAGTTGAATTGTTGAAAGAATTGCAAAATGAAACACTTCCAAATCAATTATATTCTGGTGCGACGGTCCAGGAAGAAGTTGGGTTACGTGGTTCCAAAGTTTCTGCTAATATGATTCAACCAGATATTTTCTATGCACTGGATGCATCACCGGCAAACGATGCTTCAGGTGATAAAAAGGCATTTGGACAATTGGGAAAAGGTGCGTTGCTTCGTATTTTTGACCGTACAATGATAACGCATCGAGGAATTCGTGAATTTGTTCTTGATACAGCAGAGTCAAATGATATTCCATATCAGTATTTTGTCTCTCAAGGTGGAACAGATGCTGGTAGTGTTCATCTTTCGGGCAATGGTGTACCATCAGCAGTTATTGGAATTTGCTCTAGGTATATTCATACATCTGCATCAATTATTCATGTCGATGACTATGCAGCAGCAAAAGAATTACTCGTAAAACTTGTTAAATCAACGGATCAAAACATGGTAGATCAAATAAAAACATATTAAGTGATGAACAGCTGCTGCTAAGATTGGCAGCTGTTTTACTGAGGTGATGAAGTTGAACATTGCAATCGGATCAAAAAATCCTACCAAAATTTTGGCAGTTACAGAAGTTTTCCCGAATGCTTATATTACGTCATTCGATGTCCATTCCGGTGTCGCAGCACAACCCTTTTCAGATATGGAGACTAAACAGGGTGCAATTAATAGAGCAAAACGATGTGCAGAATTGAAACCTGACACTTTCGGAATTGGTTTGGAAGGCGGGGTCATGTATGTTGATAACCAATTGTATTTATGTAATTGGGGTGCATTAGTAACTCCGGATGGACGCATTTTCACAGGGAGTGGGGCAAGGGTTGTTTTGCCTAAAGAAATCGAAGCAGGTCTGAAAGAGGGAAAGGAACTCGGTGACTTGATGGATGGTTATGCAAGGAAGCAAGAGGTTCGTAAAAAAGAAGGTGCCATAGGAATTTTTACGAATGATCTTGTGTCGCGTAAGGAGATGTTCTCCCATGTTGTTAAACTATTGCGCGGTCAGTGGGAATATTGGAAGTTGCTTTCTTAAAGATTGGGACTGCGGTTTGATGGTTGCTTTTTATAATTTCGAAGTTACTGCTGGTTGATTACTATAAGATAGAAGGCTTGAGAGAAACTACTCTCAAGCCTTCTATCTTACTTATTCAAAAATATAAGCCAAAGCATCAAGAGCCTGGTCGACTGTTTCAACCGTTACATTTGCTTTATTTGATAATTCTTTTAATGGATGGATAAGTGATTCAGGTCTCACAATAATTGTTGGTTTGTTCATTGTAATAGCTGCACTGGCATCCATAGCCGTGTTCCATTGCTTATATTTTTCACCGAATAAGGCGATGACTATGTCTGACTTTTGCATTAAGACTTGTGTGCGCAAGTTATTGATACTTGATGCTGCATCATCTTTATATACATCCCTAGGTTGCTTACCTAAAATAACTTCCCCAACTTGATCGGAACGGTCATGGTTTGTCTGTGGTGCGACAAATGTTAGAGGAATTTTTTTTTCCTCCGCCTTTTTCTGCACTTCTCCACGCCAAACATTATGAATCTGTCCCGCAAGATAAACAGTTAATTCCATCGATATCCCTCCAAAAATAATAGATTCTATATATATAGTAAACAATTATTGAAGTATTGCAAATAAATGAGTTTATAGTAAAATAATGTAAATTAGCGGATAAAATCATAAATCCGCGGAATAAATGAGTTATTCGCGGATAAATTCTGCCTAATCGCGGAATTCCGCATCATACACTCTAGCATAAGATCAGATTATGCAATCCAAGATAATTGAATCGATATCCAAACAAAGATATGATAGGGTAAGAAAGGAAGTTGATCCTATTATGAAACAACTAGAAACGGTTGAACAATTTAATAAATTGAAAAACAATGAACAAGTTATATTTATCTTTTCTGCAGGCTGGTGCCCGGATTGCCGTGTGATTGAACCTATTTTGCCCGAAATTATTGAAGGACACCCAGAGTATCAATTTATCGAAGTGAATCGCGATGAATTTATTGAAATTTGCCAGGAACACGATATATTCGGTATTCCGAGCTTCTTGGCATATGCAGATGGAAAAGAAGTAGGACGTTTTGTCAGTAAAGATCGTAAAACAAAAGAGGAAATTGAACAGTTTATAGGCGGTTTGTCTGCTTGATTTCGAATGGTTCCAGGAGGTAGCAGGATGTCTAAAATGACAAGTTTTAAATTGAGAAAAATATTGGAAGAACGACTTGCAAATGAAAACTTAAACACTTCATTTAATCGTGATAACGATACTTTCCGAGTTGAATGGAAGAATTCAAAGCAAGGGATTAACATTACATTGCCAAATATGGTAGTGAAATATAACCAGCGTGGTGAAGTGGCAATTGATGAGCTTGAGGAGCACGTGAAAGAAGCATTACGAATCATGAATGAAGAGCAGCAGCTGACCGGTATGGAAAAAAGCATTTTCCCGGTTATGCGTTCCCCCTCATTCCCGACAGAAACAAAAGCCGGTGCTAAATTGGTTTATAAAGATCATACAGCGGAAACACGTATTTTTTATGCGCTTGATTTAGGAAAGTCCTATCGCCTCATTGATGAGAAACTTCTTGAACGGGAAGGTTGGACAAAAGAGCGATTGGATGAGATAGCTGCATTTAACGTTCGCTCATTATCTCATGATTATAAACATGACCGAGTGGCAGATAATGATTTTTATTTTGTGGCAACACAGGATGGTTACGATGCTAGCAGAATTTTAAATGATGCTTTTTTGGAAGAAATGAAGGCAAATGCCAAAGGCGACCTGACTGTTGCAGTACCACACCAGGATGTGCTGATTTTTGCTGACATTCAGAATAAAATGGGTTATGATATTTTAGCACAGATGACGATGAAGTTTTTTGCTGAAGGTCGCATTCCAATCACATCTCTTCCATTTATTTACGAAGATAAAAAGTTGGAACCTATATTTATTCTTGCAAAAAATAAACCTGAAAACAGCTAGGGAGGAATAGAGGAATGGATGTTTTTTATAATCCGGATGGTATTGGTGATGTTCTGCTAATTCCAATTAATGATGGAGATCGTTATGAGCTCACACATGAAAAATTTGGCGATATTACAAAAATAGTTTCTACAGATGGCAAGCTGCTAGGATATAACATTTTCCAGGCTTCCAAGCATTTTGATCTTAAGGAAAAAGGTAAAATAAAATTAACGCAAGGTTTTTTAGATGAAATTAAACAGATTTTTGAATCCAATAATTTGAACGACCCCCTTGATTTTGATTTGAGTGCGAAATTTGTAGTGGGGTATGTTAAACGTAAAGATCCACATGAAAATGCAGATAAGTTAAGTGTTTGTACAGTGGATGTCGGTAGTGAAACATTGCAAATCGTTTGTGGTGCACCGAATATCGATGCAGAGCAAAAGGTAGTTGTAGCCAAAGTTGGAGCAACCATGCCAAGTGGAATGAAAATCAAACCATCGGAACTGAGAGGCGTTCCATCCAATGGTATGATTTGTTCGCAAAAGGAACTTGGACTGCCTAATGCACCACAAGAAAAAGGTATCTATGTACTTGATGATTCCTATACGGTAGGCGAAGAATTTGTATTTTAATACTTTAAAACAACCCCTTTATTCGATAAATCGATTCAGGGGTTGTTTTTTTAACTTCCTGATTAATTGGGGAATGCGGTTACCCATTTCACCGAAATGAATTGTTGCTTTCTAAATATCAAAGTTGAGATAAATTGCGAAGTAACTGCTGGCTGTTATCCAAAGACATGCGCTTTTGCCGCCGGCCGTGATCGCTCCGGGCGGATGCGGACCTTGGGGCACGGCACAAAGCCATGTCCGAGAAAACCACACTTCTGGTCTTCGGACAATTGCTTTTCCCGCAGGAGTCATCGCCCAGAGCGGTCGCCGAAGTTCCTTATCTTATGTAGCAGTTTATATATTTCGGGGAAAAACAATTTTTTTGGTTGGGACGAGTAATCGCCATCCCAAACTTCTAGAAAGCAGTCTATTTTATGTAAGATAAGTAACTTTCTAATAAGGTCTTTCCAAATATTTCCCAAATTTAATTAAAACCTGCTAAAATAGATAACAAGTGATTTTTAGGATATAGAAATGAGTGAATGAAAATGTGGAATGAATGGAAGAAAAAAATAAAAAATATATTTACTGAAGAGGTAGAAATAGAAGTAGAGGAAGTTGTTGAGGTTAAATCAAAGGACAACCATAATAGTGGAACCCAACAATTAAAAGCTAAAATGATGTACCAATATCCGGAACGTAATTCATTTCGTTTTCCAGTAATTCCGGACGCACCGAAAAGAAAGAAAACAAAAGAAAATCCACAATCAAAAGTAATAGAAGATTTTCCACCATATCAGAAAATGCAAAACAAGCGTACAGAGAGAAAGCCGCGGGAAGCAAGAAAAGATACAGAAAAACGTACAAATAATGAACCGATGGCAGGGGAGGGGAGGAAGGTATACAAAAAAGATCCGAATGTACCTTTTCAACTATCAGAAGTGCCTTCACCGATTTATGGCTTTCAAAATAAAAAACCGAAACAGGAAATTGAGGATGTTCCTGCCTATCAACGCAAAGACTCAGAACAAGAGATGGAGTTTGCAACGAAGGATTTAACAATAACAGATAGTCCAGATGACACGTTTCATCCATTGGAAACGGAACAACATGCACAGCCACAAGAAACACCGGAGGAAAGTATTACCGACGAGGACGAAGAGGTCGAAAAAGATGAACCAAATAATTTTTCCGAATTGCCGCAAAAAGAAGCAGCAGCAACAGTTGAACCAGTTGAACCAGTTGAACCAGTTGAAAAAGAATTAAAGGAACCAGTAACGGATATCTCTACCGATCGAGATGTCGATGCTAAAAGGAAGATTAATCCAATCAGCTCAAAAGAAACCAGAAATGCTTATGAAAAAGCTTCAAGTGATTCGAAGCCAGAACCATTTAACGTAATTATGACACCACGGGATAAGAAAAATCTCTTTGACAGACAGAAAAAGCAATCTATGCATGAACAGCAACAAAGAGATAGAAAAGAAGAACAGCAAAGAATAGAACAAGCTGAAAAGCTAAAACTAGAGAAAAAACGACGTGCGCAACGGGAAAAGTTAAGACAAGAACAACTATCGGCACAGGTGGAAAATAATCAGGATGATGAACAACCAGCACAGAAACAAAGTTACTTACCATATCATCTGTTAAATGATCCAATTGAAAAAAGTAATGATGACCAAATATGGGTTAATCAGCAACAGGAACTCCTAGCTCGTACATTAAAGTACTTTAATGTACGAGCCAAAGTAGTACGAGCAACTCAAGGTCCATCTGTTACAAGATTTGAAGTGCATCCGGAAATGGGTGTGAAGGTAAGTAAAATAAAAAATCTATCCGATGACCTGAAGTTGAACATGGCTGCAAGGGATATCCGAATTGAAGCACCGATTCCAGGTAAAAATACAGTTGGGATTGAAATTCCAAATAGGAAATCTGAAATGGTTGGCTTGCAGGGGATTTTTGAAACGGATGATTTTAAAGAAAGTAAATCACCATTAAGTATCGCGCTAGGGTTGACAATCGAAGGATATCCTAAAATAACCAACATACAGAAAATGCCGCATGGTCTGATAGCAGGGGCAACAGGCTCAGGCAAGAGTGTTTGTATCAATACGATTCTAATCAGCCTAATTTATAAGGCGAGTCATGAGGATGTTAAATTTTTGCTTATTGATCCGAAAATGGTTGAGCTCGCTCCATATAATGGTATTCCACATTTGGTGGCACCAGTGATTACCGATGTGAAAGCTGCAACACAGAGCTTGAAATGGGCTGTCAATGAAATGGAAGAACGGTATGAGAAGTTTGTTCAGGAAAGTGTTCGTGACATCGAGCGTTATAATCAAAAAGTTATCAAACAGGGCAGAGGAAATGAAAAAATGCCATTTATTGTTATTGTCATTGATGAGCTTGCAGATTTAATGATGATGTCACCACAAGATGTCGAGAATTCCATCAGCCGAATCGCTCAGAAAGCACGGGCGTGTGGGATTCACTTGTTGTTGGCAACACAGCGGCCGTCCGTTGATGTTATCACAGGCTTGATAAAAGCAAATATACCGACAAGAATTGCATTCAGTGTATCTTCCCAAATCGACTCACGTACAATTATCGATTCCAGTGGTGCAGAAAAACTTCTTGGAAAAGGGGATATGCTATTCGTAGAAAATGGAACCGGACAAAGTGTTCGCTTGCAGGGACCATTTGTATCCGATGAAGAAATCGAAAGGGTCACGAGCTATGCTAGAACCATTGCTGAACCAAACTATCTATTTGAACAAGAACAGCTGTTGGAACAAATGAATGTCGAGGAGGATGAGGACGAATTAATGGACGATGCAATTGAATTCGTGCTTAGCCATAATAGTGCAAGTACCTCCTTAATGCAACGTCATTTCAAAATCGGGTATAATAGAGCTGCACGTCTGATTGATTCATTGGAGGCAAAAGGAATCATTTCCGGCCAAAATGGGAGCAAGCCAAGAGAAGTTCTAATAACTCAATCACAGCTTGATGAGTTATAATTATTTGTTTGGATATGAAAAATTCTATATGATAAAAAGATCATGAATCCATTAAGGAGAAAAAAGTTATGAAAGAAATCGAACAGAAACTAAATGGGGATATACAACGTCTTACGAACAAAACATTTAAATTTGATGAGCGTATTAAAGAGGGCTGGTTTTCAGCTGTATATTTTTTAAAGACAAAAGAAATTGCTGAAAAAAAATTATCGAATAATTATGTGACCATGCAGTTTTTTCAAAAAGAGAATGCGGTTTTATGTGGTGCAGATGAAGCAGTTGCACTACTACATACATTTGCAGATAATCCAGAAACACTGGAAATTAACTCGTTAAAAGATGGCGATAAAATTACTCCATATGAAACAGTACTTACGATTTCAGGAGCATATCAGCAGTTCGGATATTTAGAAGGTCTTATTGATGGAATTCTTGCAAGAAGAACATCTGTGGCAACAAATGTATACAATGTGGTAAAAGCTGCACGGACCTCTGGGAAGCAGAAGCCAGTTATATTTATGGGTGATCGTGATGATCATTATACAACCCAAGCTGGCGACGGTTATGCTGCGTTTATCGGTGGTTCTACTGCCCAGGCTACCCATGCCATGAATGAATGGTGGGGGAAAGAAGGTATGGGGACGATGCCACATGCATTAATTCAAATGTTTCGTGGAGATACGGTAGCAGCAGCTAAAGCCTATCATGAACTATACCCAGAAGATGAATTAGCAGCATTGGTTGATTATAATAATGATGTCATTACAGATTCACTGAAAGTTGCAAGAGAATTTGGTGATAAACTGACATCTGTCCGTCTTGATACTTCGCGTACACTTGTGGATAAATATTTCCTAAGAAACCACCATTTATTAGGGACATTCGACCCGCGTGGCGTAAATCCTGAATTATTGTTTGCATTAAGAAAAGCGCTAGATGAAGATGGTTTCCCGCAGGTCAAAATTATGGTGTCCGGTGGTTTTACCGAGGACCGAATTACTGATTTTGAAAAAGCAGATGTACCGGTGGACATGTATGGAGTAGGAAGCAGTTTACTAAGACTAAATATCGGATTTACTGGGGATCTTGTTCTGCTCAATGGTAGTCCAGAAGCAAAAGAGGGTCGTCGTTACAGACCAAATCCGCGGCTGGAAAAGGTTGACTATCATAAACCTAATGAATAAGTCCTATTTTTACTGCTAATTCTTCATATGGAATACATTAGTGTTTGAAACCGAGTCAATCTTTGCTATAATAAATCGGTGTGAAAATCCTTTCATACAATTTTTTTAGAAAAACATTTGTATGGACAATGTTGGAGGTTCGTTTATGACAACTTACCATTTTATTGGTATTAAAGGGACAGGGATGAGTGCACTGGCACAAATTCTTCACGATTCAGGTGAAACCGTACAAGGGTCTGATGTAGAAAAGAAATTTTTTACACAGGAAGTACTGGAAGAGAAGAATATCCCGATATTACCTTTTGCAAAGAGTAATATTAAACAAGAATATACCGTTATTGCAGGTAATGCTTTTTCAGATGACCATATAGAAATTCAAGAAGCTAAAAAACTAGGCTGTAGATTTTATAGATATCATGAATTCCTTGGTGAATGGTTAAAACAATTCACAAGTATTGCTGTGACAGGTGCACATGGAAAGACATCAACGACCGGGCTGCTCGCCCATGTACTGGATGAATCGTTCCCAATTTCTTATCTGATCGGTGACGGCACAGGAAACGGCCATGCTGACAGTAAGTATTTCGTATTTGAAGCATGTGAATATCGCCGGCATTTTTTGAGCTACGAGCCGGATTATGCAATTATCACAAATATTGATTTTGACCACCCTGATTATTTTACGAGTCTTGATGATGTAGTTGATGCATTTCAATCAATGGCAGACTTGGTAAAAAAATGCATTGTCGCTTGTGGTGATGATGAGGAACTTCAAAAGATCCATACGAAGGTGCCGGTCATTTATTATGGTTTTTCCGATACGAATGATTTCCAGGCGCAGAACGTTGAGGAAACACCATCAGGTACCAAATTTGATGTGTTTGTGAGAAATACGTATTATGACACATTCTCCATACCGATGTATGGAAACCACAATGTTTTGAATGCATTAGCAGTCATCGCGATTTGCCATTATGAAGGTATCGGAGCAGAGGAAATTAAGAAGCTTTATTCATTTAAAGGGGTGAAGCGCCGCTTTACTGAAAAAAACTTAGGGGATCAGGTAATTATTGATGACTATGCCCATCATCCGAAAGAGATTACCGCTACAATTGAATCTGCAAGAAAAAAATATCCTAACAAACAAATTGTCGCTATTTTTCAGCCACATACATTCACAAGAACAAAAACATTTCTACAGGAGTTTGCAGACAGTCTGAGTGAAGCAGATGTCACTTATTTATGTGATATATTTGGCTCGGCAAGAGAAGAGCAAGGCCAATTAACAATTAATGAGTTACAAGAACTCATTACAGACTGTTCTATACTTGAATTGAATCATGCAGAAGTATTGCAGCAATATAAGGAGAGTGTCTTGATTTTCATGGGGGCTGGAGATATCCAGAAATTCCAGAAAGCCTATGAAGACACCTTGAATAGCTCGGTAAAGTAACTTGTAAAAGAACCATCCTAATGTAAGGATGGTTCTTTTGTCTTCTTGTAAGGAAGTTTTTTTGAAAGCTAGGGAGGACTTCCATCATATTTGTCGAAATTGTTAATGGAAAGCGATATACTATAAATAGTGTTTACAGGTAATGAACTTTCATCTTACATATGTTTAACTCGTTATTTTTAGGGTAATATTTAAGAAGGATAGGCTTCATTTGGACTGGAAGGTACTTATCTGTATAAACTTTAAGATTACACAACTATAGACAAAAGGAGCTGAAACAGGAAATGGAAATTATGTTGTATATTGCTGCAATCATAGCCGCTATCGCTTTCGTTGTGTTAGTCGTATATGCCATCATCACCCTTAAAGCAACAAAACAAACATTAAACGACGTATCTGGTACGCTACAAGGTCTGGAAAAGCAAATGCAGGGGGTAACGACAGAAACAACACAACTGCTTAATAAAACAAATCGATTAGCAGATGATATTAATCATAAATCCACTAAGTTGGATGGACTCTTTGAAGGTGCCAAAGGTGTTGGTGATACTGTTAATGACTTTAATCAGACGCTTAGACAGCTTTCAAGTATTATCTCCCGTAATTCCAAAGAAGATCAGGAAAAGGCTGCACAGGCCGTTAAATGGGGAGCATCCATTTTTGAATACTGGAATAAGAGAAAAAGTAAATAATACCAATAGGAGGGAATTATATGTCAGAGAATAACAATAACATTAATACAAAAGACTTTATTATCGGTACACTAGTTGGAACAATGGTAGGTGTTTCTGCTGCTTTATTATTCGCGCCAAAATCAGGCAGAGAGCTAAGAGGCAATATTAACCAGGGAGCAAGTCAAATGAAATACCGTGCTGGAGAATGGAAAGATATTGCACAGGAAAAAAGTACCAACTGGAAAGATAAAGCATATACAACTGGATCGGAACTAAGACAAAAAGCTATGGACACAACTTCACAGCTCTCTAAAACAGTTACAAAACAGTCACAGGATTTGAAAGATAATGTAGTGCAAAAAGCAGGAGAATTTACAACTAATGCTACAGAGAAGGCAAAAGAATTAAAAGATGATGCTGTTCAAAAATCTCAAGAAGTAAAACAAGACGCTGAGCAAAAGTCACAAGAAGTAAAGAAAGATACGGCAAAACAAACACAGGAAATGAAAAAAACAGTTGATAATCAAACTAAAGTAACCAACAATGAAGACTTAAAGGCAAAAGAAAAGGTATCACAACAAACTGCTAAGGCACCAGTAAAAAGTAAACCAACGAATGTAAGAAATACGAATAAATAATCGAAAAAAAGGGACCGCTCGCATTACGTGTGACGGTCTTTTTTTACTTTATTATAAACTTAATGGTGACAAATGAGAGAAACTTAGCTATAATTGTCACTAATTATTAAAAATAGTTAAAATTTGTAACAGGGGGCGCATAGAAAAATGAGTAATGAAATGGAACAGCTAAGAACACAATTGGATGAAGTTAATTTAGACATACTGGGACTAATTAATCGTCGAGCAGAGATAGTACAGCAAATCGGGCAATTGAAAACAAAACAGAGCATCAAAAGGTTCGATCCGGTACGTGAAAGAGAAATGCTGGATAAGATTAAGAATAATAATAACGGACCATTCCAAACGGCAACACTTGAACATATATTCAAGGAAATCTTTAAAGCTAGTCTTGAATTACAGGAAGATGATAACAGTAAAGCATTACTCGTTTCCCGTAAAAAGAAACCTGAGAACACAGTAATTGATATTAAAGGTAAAAAAATAGGTAACGGTGAAACAAGTTATGTATTTGGACCATGTGCTGTGGAAAGCTATGAACAAGTTGCTGCAGTGGCAGAGTCTGTAAAAAGCAAAGGATTAAAACTGCTCCGTGGTGGCGCGTTCAAACCAAGAACATCTCCATATGACTTCCAAGGACTTGGTGTAGAAGGTCTCCAAATTTTAAAACGTGTTGCAGATGAATATGATTTGGCTGTCATAAGTGAAATCGTTAACCCAGCCCATATCGAAGAAGCTGTCGATTATATTGACGTCATCCAAATTGGCGCAAGAAACATGCAAAACTTTGAATTATTGAAAGCTGCAGGGGATACAAATAAACCAGTTTTACTAAAACGTGGTTTATCAGCTACAATCGCTGAATTCATAAATGCTGCAGAATACATTATGTCACGTGGGAACTCGAATATTATTTTGTGTGAACGTGGTATCCGAACATATGAAAAGGCAACCCGTAACACGCTTGATATTTCTGCAGTACCTATTTTAAAACAAGAAACACATCTTCCAGTAATGGTTGATGTCACACATTCAACTGGAAGACGTGATTTGCTTCTTCCGACAGCAAAAGCTGCAATCGCAATCGGTGCAGATGGAGTGATGGCAGAGGTTCATCCAGATCCAGCAGTTGCATTATCTGATGCAGCCCAGCAAATGGATATTCCTACTTTTGATGAATTTTTCAGAGAGATTAAAGATATCGAAAATCGCTTGAAATAAATAATAATGGGGGACTGATCATAAACGATCAGTCCTTTTTAATTAAGGTTCTTTGATTAATGTTTGTTAATATAATCGTATTTGATATAAATTACCAAGAAACTTTAGGTTTCATTACATAATGCTGCCGTCCGGAAACACTCTGGGCGGATGCGCACCTTAGGGCACGGCCTCAAGCCTCCGAAGAGAAAACCACTCTGTGGGGTCTTCGGACACGTGCTGTTCCCGCAGGACAAGGAAGGCTTCGACAGCTTTTGCATCTTCGTAAGAAAATTGGTTTTTATTTTAAGGAGTCACCGCCCAGAGCGGTCGCAGAAGTTTATCTTACGTCGTATAGATTGTGACAATAATGCTCCTGCTTTAATGGTAAAATAAAAATTTGTAGTGAAAAATTTTGTAATTTTTTTCATGGTAGAGTATCATTAGGAGAAGATGTGGCGATTTGTAATTTTTTTAGGAGGTAGACTTTAGATGAACATAACGATTTATGATGTGGCAAGAGAGGCAAATGTCTCCATGGCTACTGTTTCCCGTGTTGTTAATGGAAACCCGAACGTAAAACCAACGACACGCAAAAAAGTTTTAGCAACAATTGAACGATTAGGTTACCGACCAAACGCGGTGGCTAGAGGATTGGCAAGTAAGAAAACGACTACTGTTGGTGCAATCATCCCTGATATTTCCAATATCTTTTTCTCTGAACTTGCAAGGGGAATAGAGGATATTGCAACCATGTATAAATACAATATCATTTTAAGCAGTTCCGATCAGAATAAAGATAAGGAACTTCAATTAATTAACACAATGTATGAAAAACAAGTGGATGGGATTTTATTCATGGGCGGTAATCTTACAGAAGACCATATCGATCAATTTAAGACTTCTTCGGTACCGGTTGTACTTGCTTCTGCATATGATCCAACTGATACTATTCCAACCGTTAATATTGACTATGAGCTTGCAGCATATGAAGCAACTATGTCTTTGATTGAAAAGGGACATAAAAAGCCTGCATTGGTAGCAAGCAAAACGAAATCGAGTGTAAATGCATTGAAATACAATGGCTATATTCGTGCATTGAAGGAGTCCAATATCGAAGTGGATGAAAATTATATTGTCGAGGGCGAATATGGTTATCAAACTGGAATTAATGGTGTGGGGAAATTACTCGAATTGGACGAGAAGCCATCAGCTATATTTGTTACCTATGATGAGCTTGCTTTAGGAGTTATCCATGGTGCACAAGACCGTGGTTTAAATGTACCCGATGATCTTGAAGTATTCGGCTTTGATAATACCAGATTAGCAACGATGGTAAGGCCAACACTTACAACAATTGTACAGCCAACATATGATATTGGTGCAGTTGCCATGCGTCTTCTGACCAAATATATGAATAAAGAAGAAATTGAAGATAAGAATGTTGTTTTACCACATCGAATTGAATATAGAAACTCAACAATTCAAAAGTAATGCCGATATAAATAGTAAAGCAAATAGTGTTCAAAACGTTAACTTCTTTGTAAGTAACATTTTGAACCCTTCTTGTTTAGTGAAGCTTATGGGGAGATAAAGAATATGAGAAAACGTGATATATTAACTCCAATCGGCATTACCTTGGGTTTTATTATGATTATGACGGCTATTATGACAAATAGTGGGACGGATGGTATCGCATCTTTTGCAGATATCCCATCTATTTTTATTGTCATCGGAGGCTTAATTGCTTCCATGTTAATCACTTTTAAAATGGAACAGTTAAAATTAACTGGTAGCATATTGAAAGAAACATTCCATAAGAATGATATGCAACTACCAGAGTTGATTCAGCTTTTTATCCGCTTGTCTGAGCGTGCCAGAAGAGAGGGTCTCCTTGCTCTGGAAAGTGAAGTGGAAGATATGGAGGATCCATTCATTAAAAAAGGAGTTCTGCTTGCAGTTGACGGTATCGAACCAGAAGTTATCTCAGATATCATGAATGCTGAAATTACAGCATTGGAAGATAGGCATTATAAAGGAAGAATGTTAATCGAAAAGGCTGCCGAATATGCACCTGCCTGGGGAATGATTGGGACATTAGTCGGTCTAGTGCTCATGTTGAATACACTTTCAGATCCTGGTACACTTGGTCCAAGTATGGCTGTTGCCCTTCTTACAACACTTTATGGTACTGTACTTGCGAATTTAGTATTTACTCCAATGGCAGGTAAATTGGAAGCTAAAACAGAAGAGGAAGTCTTTACAAAGCAAATCATCATTGAAGGAATCATCGGTGTTCAATCAGGACAAAATCCACGTGTTTTGGAAGAGAAACTTAGTGCATTCCTTCCAAAGGGTTCCAAACGAAAAGAGCTGAAGGGTTCCGATTACGTGGGGGAGAGCGTAAATGAAGCGTAGAGAGATAAGGCGAAACAAAAGCGGTGGAGCACCAAAGTGGATGGTTACCTATTCTGACATGATTACACTTATATTGGTTTTTTTCATATTGCTTTTCTCTATGTCACAAATTGATCACGCTAAGTTTGATGCCATTTCTGAATCATTTCAAAATCGGATGATATTTGACTTTTATCCTTCACCGGTTCCAATAGAAAATCCGACAGAAAGCACAGACCATATGGAAAGTGGGGAAATGACTAATGAATTTGATACCCCAACCCAAATGGACGATATTACGGATAACGATAATCCGGAAGAAGAGGAAGATTCTCTAACAGATTTAGTACATAACGTAGAAAATTATTTGGATGAATATGAACTGAATAATGTAATTTCTGCAAGCCGAACAGAGCGTGGTGTTGTCCTCGTACTTCAGGAAAGTATTCTATTTGACTCAGGTGAAGCTGAGATTCTGGATGAAGGGAAGCCTTTTCTTGACCGAATTGGAATATTGTTCCAAGATATTCCGAATAATGTTAAAGTAGAAGGACATACAGACGCAAGACCTATTTCTAATTTTCGCTATCCTTCCAACTGGGAATTGTCTGGAGCAAGGGCAAGTAGTGTTGTCCGTTACTTAATCAATGAGAATGAATTAGATATTGCTCGCTTTTCAACCGTGGGTTATGCTGACACAAGACCAGTTGTACCCAATTCGCCTGAAAGCTGGAGTCAGAATCGACGTGTTGAAATTGTAATCTTGGAAACTGCTATTGAAAAAGGAGCTGAAAACTAATCAGCTCCTTTTTAATGCCTTCTAACATAGCGTGTTCAAAAAGGAGGATAAAAAGGACCAAGGTCGGCTAAGTTCTCAGGCGTCCTGGGACTGCGGTTACTCGTCCCACCGAAAACATTTGGGACTGCGGATGCTCGCTCCACCGAAAAGCTTTGGAGCAACGCCGATACTAGCACGTCCTTTGCGTCGAAGTTCGAGGCGGCGAGCCTACTTCAGTGAATTTGCTTCAACGCTTTCTTGCACCGAGGAATCTTCTTCCCCGAATACGCTTGTAGACGGAGGTGCAGAATTCTATTCGGGCGTATGCAAATAATACATGAGTAACGGCAAAGCAAGCATTCATGCGAAATTCGATATGTCATTTTTACCGGTCTTTTTGAACATCCTCTACCAAATCTTTCACTTTATTATCTTTGTATATTTTAGTAGGTTTTGCAATAATTTAGAGTTTTTCTCTGTTATTTCTGCCTTTCTAGGAATATGTGGTATTGCTTCATCGGTGTCATGCCAAAATAATGGAAGATCAATAGGTGATTCAGTTTGCCACTTTGCAATCCATTCTTTAGGAATAATCCCTTTGGCGGGTTCACCTGTTTTCATTACATTCCAAACCTGCGCCCATGCACGGGGTACAACGCGCCACATGTCATATCCGCCACCACCTGTTGCAATCCATTTCCCATTACAATATTGATGTGCTATTTCATGTGCTATAAGAGGAATCCTATCATAAATATGCATTGTTCCACAAAGATGTGTCAATGGGTCAAAACAATGTGCATCCGCACCGTTCTGTGTAATAATAACGTCTGGCTGGAAAAAGGCAGCTATTTCTCTGAATGCGGTTTCATAAACATCTAAAAAAGATTCATCCTGAGTATATGCATCAATTGGTAGATTAAAAGAATAACCATGTCCACTTTTAATGCCACGTTCATTAACATTACCAGTTCCAGGAAATAGATATCTGCCTGTTTCGTGAATGGAGAATGTGCAGACATTCGGATCATCATAGAATGCCCATTGTACACCATCTCCATGGTGTGCATCTGTATCTACATACAATACTTTAAGGTCGTATTTTTTTCGAATATATTTAATGGCAACAGCACTATCATTGTAAATACAGAATCCAGATGCTTTTTTTTGAAAACCATGGTGAAGCCCACCACCTAGATTTAAGGCATGGTCTCTTTTTCCACCAAGTACTTCATCAACAGCAGTCAATGTTCCTCCAACAAGATAACTGCTGGCTTCATGCATGTTTGGAAAGATTGGAGTATCTTCTGTCCCCAAACCATATTCAGACCCTTCATCGTCGCTTAAATTACCACTGCCTGCACGTTTAACGGTCTGGATATATTCATTATCATGAAAAAGAGAAAGTTCTTCCACTGTGGCCATTCTCGGTGGAATAATATCAATCTCTTTTAATGTATCGTTTGTTTCCAATAATTCCTTCGTAAGTAAGACTCTTTTGTGATTGAATGGATGATCCTCATTAAATCGATAGGTCAGGAAGTCATTAGAAAACACAAAACCTGCATTCGTACTCATCGTTTTGGCTCCGAAATATTATTCGGCCACAATAATGGATACCCAGCTTCACGCAAATCCTGAATAACTGGCATTGGATTGAGTGTCTGGATTCGGAATACAAGAATCTTATAATCTGGGTCATTTTGATAAGGATAAACCAGAACAGAAACAATATTTGTATTTCTTTTGCCGAAAATAGCAGTTACTTTTGGAAGCATTCCAGGACGGTCGGGAACTTTAACCTGTATTAGAGAGCTTTGAACATTTGTGCCAGTTAATTGAATTAACGTATAGAGCATATCTTTTTCCGTAACGATACCAACAAGTATTTGATTACTGACAATGGGAAGACATGCAATTTCTCTATCGTAAAAAATGGCAGCAATTTCCTCAACAAAATCCAACGGGTGAATCGTAATTACGGGATGGCTCATAATTGCTTGAATTTCATTATTTAATTCACTGCTGTCTGCATCTGTAAGGAAAGTAGAAGGACTTGCATCCCTTACATCTCGATCAGATACAATTCCAATGACATGCTTATCATTATCTACAATTGGGATATGTCTAATTTTGTTCTCCTTAAGCAATAGCAATGCTTCTGCAATGGTTGCCGTCGGAGGTAGTGTAATGACATCTGTTCTCATAATATCTTCTACAAGCATCTTATAAACCCTCTCTCATTTTTCGATGATTATGTCTTGTTAAAAAGCGTAGTTTATCAAATTGTTCAACCGATTCTTCCGGTACATTTTTACCAATACGTACCATCAGACAATTAGCAGGATGAGAAATGATTTCTGGATCGTCTGTTGGTGCAGGTAGTAAGCCTCCAGTGGCCATCATTTTTTCCATTACTTTTCGATAATTCCAGATGCTTAGGTTAGTACCATCCAAATCCCAATGCCAATAATATTCAGTGGATATTATGATGTAATTTTCCATAAAATCATCCATCATAGAAAGTTTTAGTAGATTGGATGCAACTCTTGCCCCTCGATATGCTGGTATGATTTCAATGGCACCCAACTCAATTAAATCTTTCATATTGAACTCAGACCATCTTTCCAGTGGATCTGGATGTAAATAGGTGACATAACCAACAATGGTATCCCCTGCTCTTGCGACAAGAATTCGACCTTCGGGGAAATCAGCAATGCCCATTAAAGCAGCGAATTGCTTGTCAGCGGGTCGGAATGCGGTTAGCTGCTCATGGAATTTAAAGTGGCCTAGCTCATTGGAAGATAATGGTCCTTCAATCACAATTGGTCCAAGATCTGTATCATGAGTCATTGAATGATATGTTTTCATGTGTTTCATTTGTACACCACCTAATTTAATACACTTACAATTTCATTATACAGGAATCTTCATATTATTTTTAGTATTTTGTGAAAGTTGTTTAGAATATCATTTATTGAAGGGGATGTTAGGGTCGGGGTAAAAACATAAATGTATAAATAACGTTGGTAAATAAAAAAAGGGAGCAAATTCGCTCCCTTTCTGTACTTAATTAGATGCTTATTCAGCTGTTTCTTCATTCTCATTTTCCGATGTTTCGTTTACTTTATTTTCATTGTTATTGGTTTCAATAGGTTTCTCTGCATCTTCATCTTTAGTTGGTGAAACATCTTCTTCGGTTTTATCACCTGGTAGTCTGATTTTTTTCCAATTTTCATTTGGATAAAGTTGTGTCAGATCACTGAATTTATTATATCCCGTTCGTTCCAGCCATTCGGGGTTAAACATGAGGCCATTTCCACTCTTAATTAAGCTGTCATCAACCTCTGTAGGGACGAATTTTGCATTGAATATATCTGTTTTAACCAGGCCTGCTTGTGAGCATAGCTCGGAAGGAAGCATTCCAGAAATGGCACAATAACTTTTTTCCACGATTCCATCTGGTCGTTCAAAACGTTCGGTTGGTGCGACAAGTTCTGGTCGGATGTCGCTTGCAACATTAATCAGCTGTGCCCAAAGGTTTAGATTCCGTTGGCTGTAACTTAATGGATAGGACCTGTCATTAATAGATGAATTTGTTTTATACCCGATCCTTGTTCCCATAGTTACGTTGGGGTTTGTAGCGATAAACCATGAATCATGGTAGTCACTCGATGTCCCGGTTTTTCCAGCCCAGTCAACAGTCCCATGTTTCAACCTTGAATTAAGATACCTTGCAGTACCATTTGTAACAACATCTCGCATCATATCGACAGTTAAATAGTTTGTTTGTGGTGTGAAAACATCCACTGGATCGGTTTCATGTTCATAGATGATGTCACCATCATTCGTAACAATTTTTTCGATCATATAGGCATCCGCAAACTTTCCGTTGTTTCCAAAAGTTGCAAAAGCATTGGTATTTTGCTCGACGGTTATTCCGTAGTCCATTCCACCAAGTGCAAGTGATGGATAACTTTTTTCACTATCCGTTAATGAAATTCCCATTTTCTCGAGATATTCAGTAGGATTATGATTATAAACTTTTAAATAGGTTGCCACTGCAGGAATATTATAGGAATTGGCAAGTGCAGTTCGAGCTGAGACAATCCCATGAAAGCCACCACCATAGTTTCCGACGTCATTGTATGGAGCATTGCCTGGAAAGTAGAATGTTTGCTTCACATCTGCAATTGCTGTAGCTGGTTGTGTGAGCCCCATTTCCATTGCTGGTGCATAGTCAATAAGTGGCTTGATGGTGCTTCCAGGCTGACGTTCACTAAATGCATAATTAATCTGATTGTCTTCACTGTATCCACGGCCACCGACAAAACTTATAATTCTGCCTGTATTATTCTCAATCAGCATCCCACCAGGTTGAACTTTCTCTGTAACTTCAACCGATTCTCCAGTTTCATTATTAATCTCAGTAAATGTTCTGTCCCGTCCGTAATGTTCATAATTCTGGGCGACCTCTTGGAAAGCATCATAAATTTCCTTGTCGATCGTGGAATGAATTTTATATCCATTCATTCTCATTGCTCGTTCAGCAAGTTGATCATATTCTGTGTTGAGGTCGGAATCAGCTTTTATATCTTCTTTCGTATATCCATCTTCTTTTAATAATATATCTTTAATAATTTTTCTTGCCTCTTTTTCAATTTCGGCCGTCAAGTATGGGTATTTCTCATTTGGAGAGGGAACATCTCCTTTAAAATCTGCAACTATATCATATGCAAGGGCTTCATCCAGTTCTTCCTTTGTAATATATTCCATATCATGCATCCGGTTCAGCACCGTTTGCATACGATTTAATCCGGCTTGGATGCCTGCTTCATCCTTTAACCCTCCGGTATTTACAAAAGGAGTATATGCAGAAGGGCTTTGTGGAAGTCCAGCAAGATATGCAGCCTGTGCAAGATTTACTTCATCCGCATTAATTCCGAAAATCCCCTGTGCAGCTGTTTGGACACCAGCAATATTTCTGCCTGAAGAATTACGACCATATGGAATTATATTTAAATAAGCTTCAAGAATATCATCTTTTTCGAGGAACTGTTCTAGACGCATAGCAAGTAAAATTTCTTTCGCCTTTCTTTCAAAGGAAACTTCATTGGTCAGAATTTGATTTTTAATCAACTGCTGTGTTAGTGTACTCCCACCAGTTTGGGTGGAGGAGTTCGTCACTTCCTGAACAACTGCACGCAATATTGCCTTTGGTACAACTCCATGGTGATCTGAAAAATATTGATCTTCTGTGGCAATTACGGCCTGAAGAAGGGTAGGAGAGATATTATCCAACGATGTCTCTTCTCGGTAAAGATCGGACCTTATATCCCCAAAATAGACATTGTCTGCAAAGTAGAGCTTTGATGTTTCCGAATAATTATAAATATCCTGTGTCATCGTTTCTTTACTGCGGAGTGGCTCATCTTTTACAAGCGATGCAAAATAGCCTGCACCAACACCACCGGCAAATATAAGTAGAACAAAGCCAACTACTAGACCGAATAAGATAATGTTCCAGGCAACATCATAAGTGATTCTTGACGAGCGCTGAACTTTTCCTGTCTTCCATAATGTTTTAGCTTTGTTCCTGTATAATTGAAACTTTTCTTTAAAATTCATTTGTAAACCCCCTAGAATTCTTTTATAATTATAGCATAAGTGCATTTTTTGTTGTATAATTTTAAAAAAGAGATATATTGAACTTTCACTACATTTGTGATATGAATATATTATACTTTATTGCTATGAACGATCGCAGTAGCTTGGCAAATCCCTATACTAGAGAGCTGGCGGCAGGTGCAAGCCAGAATATATTTGCAGGTGAATTACAATCTGGAGCATTTTCTTATGATTTGAAACATCTCATAAGAACGGTGGAGACATCGTTAACAATCCCAAGTGGCTAATTTTAGCAACAAGGGTGGTACCGCGTGTTAAACTCGTCCCTTATCATTAGATAGGGGACGGGTTTTTTTGCTTTTAAAAATAATAATGGAGTGTGAAAAAATGAATATTTTACAGGATTTAGAAAGTCGTGGATTGATCCATCAAACAACCGATCGAGAAGGGTTGGAAAAACATTTAAAGGAAAATCAAATAACATTATACTGTGGATTTGACCCTACAGCAGACAGTTTACATATTGGCCATTTAGTTCCGTTAACCATGCTGATGCGTTTTCAAAAAGCAGGACATAAACCAATTGCTCTTGTCGGTGGAGGCACGGGAATGATTGGTGATCCAAGTGGCAGATCAAGTGAGCGTTCATTGAATACAAGTGAAGTGGTGCAAGGATATGCAGATAAAATTCAAGCGCAAATTGCAAAGCTCGTTGACTTGGATACAGAGCATAATCCGGTCGAATCCCGCAATAATCATGATTGGCTTGGCAGTATGACAATTATCGATTTCCTTCGCGATGCTGGAAAACACTTTGGTATCAACTATATGCTAGCAAAGGAATCTGTCTCAGCCCGGATTGAAAAAGGAATTACATTTACAGAATTCAGCTATATGATTCTACAGTCTCTGGACTTCCTTAAACTATACGAACAGGAAAATTGCACACTTCAAATCGGTGGCAGTGACCAGTGGGGAAATATCACTGCCGGTATGGAACTAATTCGTCGCTCTAGGGAAAATCAAGATGAGGATATAAAAGTATTTGGCCTAACAGTTCCATTAATTACAAAAGCAGATGGTACAAAATTTGGAAAAACTGCAGGTAATGCTGTATGGCTTGATGCAGAGAAGACAACACCATACGAGTTTTACCAATTCTGGATAAATACAGATGACCGTGATGTGATTAAATTTACTCGTTACTTCACATTTCTTTCGGAAGCAGTAATTGCTGAACTTGAAGATGAAGTTCTGAATCGACCTGAAAACCGTGTTGCTCAAAGACGTTTAGCAGAAGAGATGACGAAAACTGTTCATAGTGAAGAAGCGTTGCAACAGGCGGAGAAGATTTCTCAAGCATTGTTCAGTGGAGATTTGAAACAATTATCTGCTAGTGACATTGAACAAGGATTCAAGGATGTTCCTACTTTTGAAGCTAAAAAGGAAGAGATTGGTCTAATTGATCTTTTAGTCAATGCCTCCATATCTTCATCTAAGCGACAAGCAAGGGAAGATATCAAGAGCGGTGCCATCTATATTAATGGGGAAAGACAACAGGAATTGGAGTATGTTGTTAAAGAAGATGACCGGATTGAAGATATCTTTACAATTATTCGTCGTGGGAAGAAGAAATACTCACTAATTACATTTCAATAAAACAAATGGCAAGGTCAGTTAGTCATAAACTGCCTTGCCATTTTTTATCCATTTCTTTTGCTCTTTTTACAATTTTGTTACTTTATAATATTCGTATTCCGAGATACACACGGCGTAACTTCTAGCGCTATTTATCGCCATCCATTTGTAGGCGCTTTAGGGATAAGTCTGATTAAAGCCAATGAAATGTACCATCCTTGACATAGTTTTTACCACCTCATGATAAAAAGTGTACGAATGAATGACAGACTGTTTACCACTTCATACCTTCTGGATGATCAAAGATTATAAAACATAGTTATTGGAATCAAAATGTTATAATTTTTATACGAATTTGATTAATTTTCAATAAAAACGGTCTCCCAAAAACGCACCAGATTGTGAAATAGAGATGCCCAAACACACAAAAGTTTAATCACTTCCTCCTAAGCAGAGGGAAAGCTTAGGGAAGGAAGTTGTTTGACATATTTTTCAGATCATGTGAACCGTTCCTATATCTCATCTGATTATTATTGCTTTAAAGCTCCGTTCGCCTCTGGGATGTTATCCATGTCAAGGGCATTCATTTGACAGAAGTATTTCAGAAAATATTTAGCTTCTTTGATTTGCTCTTCATCCGTTTTTAATGCAATGATATCTTTTAAGATTTGAGCAGTCCAAACATTATCAAAATAACGATATTCACCAGTATTCCATGTAGTTCGATGTGGATAGTTCTTATTGATATAATAATTCCAGAAGAGCATTTTCTCTGCTTCTTGATCGGTGAGCTCGATTCTATATTCTGTATGGGACGGAACCATTCCATCATCGCTCAGATTGCCGGAAAACGTTTCATTTACCATATAGAGGCCGAGAATCCGTCTTTCTGTTTCTGTTTGATCCGACTCTCTTGCAGTCAGAAGACCGGCGCTGTTCGGACGCAAACGAGTTGCTCTGTTTGGCTGACCTTTATTTTTTCCGTTTTGAACCCTGCCAGTAAATACTTGCCAGTCGGTAAATACATTTTGTTGTTCTTCTTCGTCCAGCCAGAAAACAATTTGTGAGCTTTCGTGAATTTTAAAGTTCTTCAGTTTTTCCCTACGCTGTTGTTCAAGCGCCTGTCGATCTTTTTCTTCTTCATGTTTCCTTTCAAGTGCTTCTTCTTCCAATTCCCTTTTCAAAAGGACTTTCTTCAAAGATTTTGCAGTATTCTGGTCATTTAATGTGATAAAATTTCCAAAAGCATCAGGGTAAACGAATTTTTTAGTATCTTCTTTAAAATTAATGGTAATAATAGATTCGTCTTGATCCACGATATTTCCTTCACCAAATACTTTATGAGTTATTTCTTCATTAATTAAATTCACTAACCCACTCTCCTTATATAAAATATTTAGGTATTTATTTTGATACCTATTACTTTCTAATTAGCCTGCTTTCAATAGAGTCATTTGATCGAATGGAATGAAAATAAGTTTTCAAATTAAAAAATCGTACTCAAATTCTATCTGGAAGAGGTTGCGTGCGATTTTCAAATGCTATCTTAAAACTATTCTAATTATATATTATCACATAATCTAAAATATTGCATTTTTATGATTGACAATGGCAGTTTGTTTATCGTATAATCATGGGTTATTTAATGTAAAAGTAATCAGAGGGGACGATAGAAATGGTAGATCCGTTTTTGCATTTCACGTAAAGTGCCTGAGAGGCATACATACACTGATACCTCGAAGTGAGGGGTGCAAAGACCTGGGGAAGAACTTCAAACACTTGGAATAGTAGTCATTTTAGGATATTACACTGTTACTAATGGAATAATAAACGGCATAAAAAAAGCCTCTTGTAAGCTGGGATGGTGCGTATAGAAGATTATGTAAATTTCAACTACTACTGTAAAAATATAATGTGTACTGACCCACGTTTTACTTTTTTAAAAATCTCCCAATTGTTCCCCTAATCAAGTGGGGGATTCGGAAACCTTTATACATAAAAAACCCTAGAACACTTGATATAACACAAGGTTTCTAGGGTTTGAAATACTACTTTTCACAAAGCAGTTCTATTAACGTGAGTAGAACTCAACGATAAGTGCTTCGTTAATTTCTGCTGGAAGTTCAGAACGCTCAGGGTAACGAGTGTAAGTTCCTTCAAATTTCTCAGCATCAAAAGTTGTATATTCAGGTACAAAGCTGTTTGCTTCGATTGATTCTTTAATAATATCAAGCTTTTGAGATTTTTCACGCAAGCCAATTACTTGACCAGGTGCTACTGCGTATGATGGAATATCAACGCGTTTGCCATCAACAAGAATGTGACCGTGGTTTACTAATTGACGTGCTTGTCTGCGAGTACGTGCAAGGCCAAGGCGGTAAACGAGGTTATCAAGGCGGGATTCAAGTAAGATCATGAAGTTCTCACCATGAATACCTTTCATTTTACCAGCTTTAACGAACAAGTTTTTGTATTGACGTTCGTTCAATCCATACATGAAGCGTAGTTTTTGCTTCTCTTGCATTTGCAAGCCGTATTCAGAGATTTTTCTGCGTGAGTTCGGTCCATGTTGACCAGGAGCGTAAGGGCGTTTATCTAATTCCTTACCAGTTCCAGTTAATGAAATTCCAAGACGACGTGATTTCTTCCATATTGATCCAGTATAACGAGACATAATGTCATTCTCCTTTAAGTGTTTTATTTGCATAAAATAAAACGCGTGAGTTCCTGCACCAGTCCATTTTGTTTTCCTGTACCATCGCTCCAGCAGCAGAGAGTTACACGATACACCTTGGTGGCCTTCTAGCCACTCTAAAGGAACAAAATGGGTGCCAGCGTCGGTTCACTTAGGCTACCTAATTATTTTACACAAAGAGTAGTATATAATTTTATTAGACTAATGTCAAGCCCATACGTACGTTCATTATTCCAAAAAAATAAAGACAGCCTGAGAGGCTATACGGCTGCTAGTTTGTTATACTTGCTATTACCCGAGATGTTTCACTAATATAGCTACAAACTTTTCAAGATAGATTTGGTCTGTTTCATCAAATCGATCATTGATTGGGCTGTCAATATCAAGTACACCATATATTTGGTCGTGTATAATAATTGGTACAACGATTTCTGACTTGCTTGCACCATCACAGGCAATATGTCCTGGAAACTGATGAACATCCGCAATACGCTGTGTTTTGCGTTCTTCCACGGCAGTACCACAGACACCTTTTCCTGATGTGATGCGAATGCACGCTGGAAGGCCTTGGAAGGGTCCGAGAACCAGTTCGTTCGCTTTCCATAAATAAAAACCGACCCAGTTTACCTCTGCAAGGAACTGATTTAATAATGCTGAGGCATTAGAAAGAATAGCAATTTCATCTTTCTCTCCATCTGTTAATGCGTCCAATTGGTTAATTAATAGCTCATAATCTTTTTCTTTAACACCGGAATATAATGTTGATTGAAACAAGAAAATCCCTCCCTAAGTAACGATATGTATCTAGCAAAATTCAACATTATCCATGCATTTTGTCGAGAAGAAATTGCAGGATTTTATGGGTTCATTGTCGTAATTGTGTTATAAGGAGATGAATAATAGTGAAAAAGAACCCAACTAGACAAAAAGTGATTGATGCTGCTTCTTCATTGTTTTTCCAGAAAGGTTTTCACGGGACATCCGTTAGAGATATTGCTGAAAAAGCCTCTGTCAATGTGTCATTGATCAGCTATTACTTTAAAGGCAAGCAAGGTCTTTTGGAGTATGCTGTAACCAACTACTACGAGGATTACTTAAAAACACTGGAAGAAGCAATGACAAAAACAGATTCCTTTACTCCTTTGGAAAAACTACATGATTTGATTTTTACTATTATACATTATAAACAAAGCAATCATCAATTAACATGTTTTATTCAACGGGAGCTTTCACTCGACTCTGTATTTGTTCGAGAAATGGCTGTCACATACTTAGCAAAGGAAAATTACTATATAAAACAGACTTTCTTCGATGCGATTGATGGGCGGGTAAAGGGGGAGACGCGACAGTATTTATTGCTGCAGCTAAAAGGAATGTTTATTACACCATATATTCTACATAGTGAATGGAAAGAACAGGTCATTGGTGATTATTCGCATCAGGTTTTTGTCAGGAAATATGTAACTACGATTCAACAATGGGTTCACTTTATAATAGAAAAAGGAATTTATTCGGAGAAATATATGTCGAATTTACAAATGAATGAAGAAACGTGACAAAATGGTAATTTTTTTGTATTTTTTTAGCCAAAAATGCATGTTACGTGGTATCATAAGTATTGTGTTTATAAGATTAATGTTTATTTAAATGTAAAATACATTCAATTACTTAACTAATTAATTAAATATAGAAGGAAACCTCTTTTTGGGAAAACTGGTTGGGAGGCATTTTATGGGTTTCGTCATCGGAATAATTTTAATAATAATCGTACTAATTATCATTGGTTTAATTTTAAGGAAAAGAATCTATGACGGGGTTGATCGTCTGGAGAACTGGAAAATGGATATTATGGGGCGTGATGTTGCTAAACAGCTCAGCAAGATTAAGGCGTTAAATCTATCTGGAGAAACACAGGTGAAGTTTGAAGCCTGGAAAGAACATTGGGAAAATATACTCACTAGCGAACTCCCGAATATTGAAGAGCATCTATTTGATGCAGAAGAAGCTGCTGATCGTTTTCGTATTAATAAAGCTAAGTTAATCCTGAGCGAAGGCGAAGAAACACTAAAAGGTATTGAAAAAAGCATTGAAACGATACTAAACGAGCTTGATGAACTTCTGGAATCTGAAAAGACAAGCAGAAAAGAAGCAGGCGAACTTGCACCAACAATTAAAGCATTACGCAAAATGATTTCACAAAGTCGTTACCAATACGGTAAGGCGGAGAAGTTCTTTGACAGTAGCCTGGATGAAATGGACACAAGACTAGCGTCCTATTACGACTTAGTGGATGCAGGCGACTATATGGAAGCAAACGACTTGATTACGGAGCTTAAATCAGACATCCAACTATTGGAAGAGGAGATAACTGAGTTTCCGACTGTTTACAAAAAATGCAAACATGATTTACCTTCACAATTTGATAATCTGCTTTCTGGTCTGAAAGAAATGGATGAAGAAGGTTATCGTGTAGAACACCTTGGATTGGAAAAAGAAATACATACATATCAGGAAAAGCTTTCAGAATTACTTCATCAATTGGAAGAAGCTGACATGACAAATGCAGAAGAAATGATAATTGAAGCCGAAGAAAGAATGAAGGAAATGTATGACTTGCTCGAAACAGAAGCACATGCAAGAAACTATTTAGAAACACATATACCTGAATATGAACATTCCTTGGGTGAACTCACCGGTACGTTTGATGCGACAAAACACGAAGTAGAAGAAATAAAAAAAGCATATTATGTAGAGAATAACGAATTAGATGGATTTCTATCTGTTGGTACAACCATTTCCAAGTTAGTTGAACAACTTAATAAGCTTTCTGAGGAAATGGAAAAGGACGGTAAATCTCATACAGAATTACGTATACAGGTTGAAGAGGGCTTCCAAAAAATAGAAGAACTGAAATCAAAACACGAAGAGTTTAAAAAAAGCATTCAAAATCTGCGTAAAGATGAATTGGAAGCCAGAGAAAAGCTTGCAGAAATGCGTAACCAACTTTCCTATTTAAATAGGAAAATGAAGAAAAGTAATATTCCGGGTGTCCCGAACTATATTTGGTCGAGTTTTGAGACTGCTTTATCCAAAAACGATCGAGTTATCCAAGCCCTGGAGAAGTATCCCCTCGATATGAAAAATGTGCAAAAAGCATTATCAGAGGCCAAGATTTCGCTTGACCAAACAGCAGAACAAGTGGAAGTGATGTTGGAACAAGCTTATTTAACAGAGCAGGTTATTCAATATGCAAACCGATACCGCCGCCAAAATGCGATTCTTGCAGCAAAACTACAAGAAGCAGAGCGTTTATTTCGGGCATATGAATATGAACTGTCACTCGAAAATGCTGCAAAAGCTATAGAAGAGGTAGAGCCTGGTTCCTTAAAACGGATTGAAGAGAACCAAACCGTCATGATGAATAAGTAATAAACGAAGGGGCTGGCACTAAGAAATTGGATTATCCGATTTCTTAGGTCAGCCTCACATTTTTGTTTAGAAGATAGCAAAGATATAAACTTACCATAAAAATTGATTGCAATTATTTTACGGACATAAACTGCCACGGCCAGCTCAAGTGCTTAAGCGTATTGGACTTCCTTCACCTCTGTGCGATAAGTCAACATCGATTCACTATCGTTCATCGTGTTTCCTTTATCTACGACGCTCAGGGATATGTTCATACGTAGCTAACCGGGCACTTGCGCTTTTGTTCGTATCAAGTGAGGAGATTTTCAGGATGATTTATTTAGATAACAGTGCAACAACTAAACCAGATACTGCTGTCCTTGAAAGCTTTCAGCAAGTATCCAGTAATTTTTTTGCCAATCCTTCATCTATCCATCAACTGGGTGGAACGGCAGAGAAACTTCTGTTAACAGCTAAAAGACAGGCGGCTGGAATCCTTGGAATTGAACCAGAGGAAATTGTTTTTACATCAGGTGGAACGGAAGGGAATAATACGGCTATTAAAGGAATTGCGTTTGAACATCAGGGCCGGGGGAAACATATTATTACGTCTGACATTGAGCATGCTTCGATAGATGAAACATGCAAAAGTCTCGAAACACTTGGATTTGACGTAACCTATTTACCAGTAGACAAAAATGGTGTAGTATCAGTAGATGATTTAGAAAAAGCGATTCGACATGATACAATCTTAATCAGCATTATGCATGTAAATAATGAAACAGGTTCCGTACAGCCTGTCCAAGAGATCGGGAAAATAGCAAAAAATAATCCCAAATTATTCTTTCATGTGGATGCTGTACAAAGTCTTGGTAAGATTCCACTGAAATTAAAGGATAGTGGGATCGATTTATGTACCTTTTCCGGACATAAAATTCATGGGTTAAAAGGAACGGGTATGTTATACGTAAACAGGCGTATTAAGTTATTCCCGCTATTTCATGGCGGGAATCAGGAGCAGACACGAAGATCCGGGACGGAGAATCTTGCTGGTTCGGTAGCATTTGTGAAGGCGTTACGCATGATAAAAGAAAATGAAAAAAATGATGTCCAGCATTTATATGACATGCAAAGCTATTTGTTGGGTGAACTAAAGAAGATGGATGGGGTAGAGGTTAATACACCAGAACATGCTGCACCCCATATCATTAATATGTCTGTACCGGGAATAAAACCAGAAGTAATTATTCATATGCTCGGCGAACAGGATATTTTTATCTCAACAAAATCTGCTTGTTCATCAAAATTAAAGGATGAAAGCAAAGTACTTTCTGCCTGTGGTTTTACTCGTGATAGATCAACATCTGCACTGCGCGTCAGCCTTTCTTATCAAAATACAATGCAAGAAATGGAAATTTTTACGAAAGCATTGGCAAAAGCAATGAAACAATTTAAAGAAGCACTGGAGTAGATAACTATGCAATATGATCATATATTAATCCGTTATGGAGAAATGGCTTTAAAGGGTAAAAATATTAAGCAGTTTATTATCCGATTACAGGAGAATATCCAGCAAAAAGTGAAAGAATTTCCAAATGTTAAGGTGAAACGTACACAGGGCAGAATGTTTGTTTTATTAAACGGACATGATCCCGAACCAATTATGGATAAACTACAAAAAGTTTTTGGTATCCATAGTCTGAGCCTGGCAATCAAAGTAGAAAATGATTTGGAGAAAATTAAAGAAGCAGCATTATATGCATTAAATAATACTGAAGATGTCCACAAATTTAAAGTAACTGTAAAGCGAATTAATAAAGATTTTCCTGTCCGCGCGATGGAAATGAATCAAATTCTTGGTGGCCATTTGCTTAAAAACACGAAAGATATTCTTGTTGATGTCCATCATCCGGATTTAGCAATTAAAGTGGAAATCAGATTGGAAGCAACCTATATTACTTCAAATGTCGTTCCAGGACTTGGTGGTTTACCTGTTGGTACATCTGGTAAATCCTTATTGCTTTTATCAGGTGGAATTGACAGTCCAGTTGCAGGCTACCTTTCAATGAAGCGGGGAGTACAGCTGGAAGCTATTCATTTCCATTCTCCACCATTCACAAGCGAACGCGCTAAACAAAAAGTACTTGATCTGACAAAACAACTGACAAAATATGGTAAGTCAATTAAAGTTCATATTGTACCGTTTACAAAGTTGCAACAGGAAATTTTCCGAGAAATGCCTGACGATTATGCGATGACGATTATGCGCCGGATGATGTTCCGGATTAGTGAACGTGTATGTGAGAATGAATCGATTCTTTCATTGGCAACTGGTGAAAATCTTGGCCAGGTGGCAAGTCAAACAATGGACAGTATGCATACAATCAATGAAGTTACCAATTATCCGATTATTCGTCCGTTAGTTACGATGGATAAACAGGAAGTGATTCATATTTCACAGGAAATTGGAACGTACGAAACATCGATACTCCCTTATGAAGACTGTTGTACGATTTTCGTTCCAAAATCACCGAAAACAAAGCCGAAGCGTGGTAAAGTGAATTACTATGAATCCACCTATGATTTCAGTGCTTCGATTGAAGAAGCAATTAAAGGAATCGAAACAATTAAAGTGAATGACCAGAAAGAAGTTGAAGATTCTTTTACAGACTTATTTTAATGACGTGGTTTTTAAACCTATGATGTCATTATGAAGCTGAACAATCACTTTAGAAAAATATAGTCAAACTAACAGCAAATACCAATTAAAATTTTGCATGGTTTACTTACCCTTGTGACATTCTATAAGTACCAAGGAGGTGAACTAACATGGCAAATAACAATAATTCAAATCAATTGCTAGTTCCAGGTGTACAACAAGCTTTAGATCAAATGAAGGTTGAAATTGCTCAAGAATTTGGTGTTCAACTTGGTGCAGATACAACTTCTCGTGCTAACGGTTCTGTTGGTGGAGAAATTACAAAACGTTTAGTTTCAATGGCTGAACAACAGTTTGGCGGTTCCCAGTAAATAATTAAATAAAATATGGCTAGAGCTACTCCTTGAGAATAGGAGTAGCTCTTTTACATTTATGTATTATAGCTGTTTGATTAAGTTTTATTTTGGACACGTGCTTTTCCCGCAGGAGTCACCGCCCTCCGCTCACCCGGACTGGTGAAGTTGTAGGACGCTTTTTTAACTATTATCACCTTGGGAAGAGAAATCTCATTCCAAAACTTTAAAAAACAGCCATTACAAAAACCTTCTTATAGAAGGTTTTTATAAAAATTATAGACTACCGAATAGCCGGTTATAAAAATGTCCGTTTTATACGGTCCCAATACGTATTGTTTTTTAATTTGACTGTTTTAATTACTTTGTCGTCCATCAGAACCTCAATGGATTGCGTTTTTCGTATCGGTAGTGCTTCATTATCAAGACTAATTATTGGATGGTCATTCCCATCTTGAATAATATCGAGTTGTAGCTTTCTATTATTGTTTAATATAAAAGAAGAACCAAGTGTACGATATTGATTGTTATTCAAAGAGGCAATTTCTGAAACTTGGTAACAGGCAGTTAGTGGGTCGATAACTGCACCATTGGTAGATTTCGTATAGCCTGTACTCCCTGTTGGTGTAGCCACAATTAATCCATCTCCACGAAACGTTTCGAAATGTTGCCCATCAATCGATACATCAATAACAATTGTTTTTACAATAGTTGAACGAATCGTGACTTCATTCAAACAGTAAAATTCTATACCGTCATTTACCTGCGTTTTGATAATGGGAAAGCGTCTGACTTCCAACTCATCGTGTTGGAGTGAGTGTAACATATCATCAAAGTTATCGATATTGAAGTCACAATACAACCCAGACTGACCTTCACGAGTAATTCCAGTATAAATACAGTCCTGGCGAAATCCAGTTTTTCTTACTGCCTGCAGGAATGCACCATCTCCCCCAATACTAACAATAATACTAGCATCTTCATGACGTTCAACAATTTGAAAGCCATTTTCTTCTGCAAGGCGATGTAATGTCTCTACCTTTGAATCAGTTTCACCATCTTTATGATAATAAAAGAATATATTTTTCTTACTATTAGCCATGATTACCCCTCCATTGTCAACTTACCTATATTCTACCATTTCTGTTCTATTCAACCAAATATGACAAAGAAAACGTTTAAATATAAGTTAATTGTTACAGAATAGATGGAAAAGAACTGTATTGGAAAGTTGGTACAATATATGTTACTGGTTATTATTTGTTTGATCGCTGTATTACTATTACTCGTGTTTTTTTCGAAAATCGTCATTTCCATTCAGTATACATATGAACTTAATAAACAGTTTGTCACGTTTTCTATTATTGTGTTGCGAATCAGAATTTTTAAAAAGAAATATGATCTCACGGATGTCAAAGAACATAAAAACATAGAGGATCATTTAAATTTTGAATCTTTCCCAGAGAAAATAAAAACCATTCATCAAACATGGAAGAATCTAAATCGGGTCATCAATAAAATATTACAAAAAGTTCGTGTCCATCATTTCAGTTGGGTAACAACTGGAGGTACTGGTGATGCTTTTACTACTGGTATGGCGAGTGGGGGGATATGGTCAGTAAAGGGGATTCTGACTGGATTCCTATTTGAGAAGATTCAATTGAAATGTAGGCCATATATACATGTAGAACCCAACTTCCAGCAACGTTTTCTACAATCTGACCTAGAGTGCATGATATCTATCCGTTTTGGGCAAGCTATACATGGCCTTATAAAGATAATTAAAACCCCAATTAAATTACAAAACTAGGAGGCAAAATCATGACGGACGAACATCCGATTGAAGGACTAATGACTACAGCAATGGAAAATTTGCAAAAAATGGTGGAAGTAAATACGATTATTGGTGATCCAGTTAAATCACCGGATGGAAGTCTTATTATACCGGTATCTAAATTAGGATTCGGTTTTGCAGCAGGGGGAAGTGAATTTAATTCCAATCAGTCACAAGGAGATTCAAATGCTACATTGCCATTTGGTGGAGGTAGTGGTGGCGGTGTTTCAATTACTCCCGTAGCCTTTCTAATTGTTAGTGAACAGGGGATAAAAATGGTTCATCTCGACCAAAACACTCATTTATATGAAAAGATGATTGATTTTGCCCCCCAAGTAATTGAAAAAGTGCAACAAATTATTAAAGAATCTGGTGGCTCCAGAAAAGAAGAAAAAAAAGAGAAATCTGAAAAAAGCAACCCATCCCAATATGATATATAGATGTTTTGAAATGGCAAAGTAATGGTAAATTGAAATAAATTATTGACTTCACATAAATTTAACATTTCCTCGTCTGCTATTATTGGACAGATGGCGTGATCATCCGCCATAATAATAGGAGAGTTTAAAAGGGAGGAATATATTTTTATGTTAAATGTTACTTTCAAACAAGAACCTGTTACATTAGTTGGCTCCGAAATAAAAGTAGGGGACAAAGCACCAGATTTCACCGTCTTATCCAATGGACTGGAAGAAGTTAGTCTTGGTAATTATGATGGCAAGGTTAAATTAATTAGTGTTGTACCTTCTATTGATACAGGCGTTTGTTCCGATCAAACTAGAAGATTCAATGAAGAAGCAGATAAATTGGAGAATGTTCATGTGTTAACAATTAGCATGGATTTACCTTTTGCTCAGCAACGCTGGTGTGCTGCTAATGGTATCGAAAAGGTTGATACACTGTCAGATCATCGCGATGCTGACTTTGGTCAAAAGTATGGCGTTTTAATGAAGGAATTGCGTTTACTTTCAAGATCTGTTTTTGTTGTCAATTCAAAAAATGAAGTAACATATGTGGAATACCTTTCAGAGGTGACAAACCACCCGAATTACGAAGCAGCATTAAAAGCAGCTAAAGAAGCAGAATAATGGTACAGAAAATCTCTCCACGTAAAAATGGGGAGATTTTCCAGGTTATAGACTCTATTTGCTAGGTATATTCTGAAAAGTGATTGAATCTCTTTTTTTACATATAGCAATTCAATTGGTACAATAGGAAAGTTGTTTAAAGAGGTTGTTCAAAAAGTCCGGTAAAAATGACGCATCAATGTTTCTAGTTGGCGATAGCGGATCTTCTACTAAGATCGCCCACGTCCTGGGACTGCGAACTTAGCCGACCTCGGTCCTTTTTATCCTCCTTTTTGAACACTAAAAGAACGAATGGAGGGTTGTTCATGGAGAAAACAAATGTGGAAACATTATTCAGCTGGATGGATGAAACGACAGAGTTAATCAGGCAGCATAAAAATGAAACCTATTTGGAAAGTTTAATAACTACAATGGAAATTCTCTTTAATGAGAATACTCCGGTGGACATGGACGATATTTTATCGCATAAAATAAAAAATACTTTAACAGCCATAGATTTTGAAGCCTATCAAAGGGATGTAATACGTAAATCCGTTCAGCTTGCAATCCTCAAAGGAATGAAGGGGTCCACCCAACAGCAACATTTGATGACACCTGAGACGGTAGGACTTATTGTCGGATATCTTTCTGATAAACTGACAAAGGATAAAGAAACCTTAAGGGTATTTGATCCTGTTAGTGGGACTGGAAACTTACTTACAACCGTTCTTGGTCAGCTTAAACAGGAAGTTACGGCATTTGCCAGTGAAGTTGATCAAACCTTAATTCAGTTATCTGTCTTAAGTGCAAACTTGCAGAAGCAACAGATTGAGTTTTTTCATCAGGACAGCTTAAGTCCCTTTTTAATGGATCCGGTCGATTTAATTGTAGCGGATCTTCCTGTCGGCTATTATCCAGATGATATTCGTGCAAATGATTTTGAATTAAAAGCTGATTCAGGACATTCCTATTCCCATCATCTATTAATCGAGCAAAGCATGAAATATACGAAAGAGGCAGGGTATTTAATTTTAGTCATACCTGAATTCCTTTTTGACAGTGACCAATCAGAAAAGCTGTATTCATATTTGCAAAAGTATGCACATATCGTTGGAATCATTCGTTTACCCGAGACTGCTTTTCGATCAGAGAAGAATGCAAAAAGTGTTTTAGTATTGCAGAAAAAAGGGAAAAATACGAGTACACCGAATCAGCCATTGCTTGCCCAAATGCCTTCTTTTAAGAACCCCAATGCAATGGCTGATATACTAGGGAAAATGAACTCGTGGTTTGATACGTATCGCAAATAAGTTTTAGGAGTTGACATCAATGAGTAACGTATTAGCAATAAATGCAGGTAGTTCATCTTTGAAATTTCAGTTTATTAAAATGCCGGAGGAAATCGTTGCGGCCAAAGGATTAGTAGAAAGAATCGGGATGGATAATTCTATATTCGCGGTTGAAGTAGATGGAAAAAAGGATAAAAAAGTTGAAGATATCCCTGAACATGGTGTTGCCGTTAAAATGCTATTGGAATCTCTAACATCGACAGGTGTTATCAAATCCTTTGATGAAATCGATGCAGTTGGACATCGTGTTGTTCACGGTGGTGAGCATTTCAGTGATTCTGTATTGATTTCAGATGATGTGATTACAAAGATTGAAGAGACATCAGAGCTTGCGCCTTTACACAATCCAGCCAATTTAACTGGAATAAATGCATTTATGGAAATCCTGCCAAATGTACCAATGGTTGCTGTGTTTGATACTGCATTCCATCAAACAATGCCGAAATCATCCTACTTATACAGCTTGCCAAAAGAGTATTATGATGATTACGGAATTCGTAAGTATGGATTCCATGGCACTTCACATAAATATGTTTCAGAACGTGCATCAGAATTGATGGGTGTACCATTAAATAATTTGCGATTGATTTCCTGTCATATTGGTAATGGCGCAAGTATTACAGCAATTAAAGATGGAGAATCTATTGATACTTCCATGGGCTTTACACCACTAGCAGGTCTGACAATGGGGACTCGTTCCGGTAATATTGATCCTGCTTTAATTCCGTACATTATGGATAAAACAGGTAAAACTGCTGATGAAGTAATTAATGTTTTAAATAAAGAAAGTGGAATGCTCGCTTTATCTGGCTTTTCAAGTGACCTTCGGGATATTCAGGAACAAACAGATACAAATCCGCGTGCAGAACTTGCTTTAGATGTATTTGCTGGGAAAATTCATAAATATGTTGGTTCCTATGCTGCGAAAATGAATGGCGTAGATGCAATTATTTTCACAGCTGGTGTTGGAGAAAACAGTACAATAATCAGAGAAAAAATCTTAAATGGACTTGAATTTATGGGAGTTTATTGGGATCCTAAGTTAAACGAGGTGCATGGTAAAGAGCAATTTATCAATTATCCACATTCACCAGTTAAAGTAATCGTTATTCCGACAAACGAAGAAGTAATGATTGCAAGAGATACGGTACGTTTAAGCAAATAATAAAAAAGGCTTTGTCATGAACCACATGGCAAAGCCTTTTGGTTATCTAACGACGAGCACGTCACATGCTGCATATCTTGTAATGCTTTCGGATACACTACCAATAAGAAAACGTTCAACTGCATTCATTCCGGTAGCACCACATATAATTAAATCTGAGTTAAAGTTTTTAGCTATATCTTTGGCGATTTTTATTTTAGGGGAACCATACTCAACACATCTAACTAAATCATTCACACCTGCAACCTTTGCTGTTTCAACATAAGAATCAAGCAATTCTTTTGCATACTCTTCAGCTCTGTCTGAAAGTGTGCGATCATATGCTTCTGCTGTTGCGAATGTGCGTGAATCAATAACATGAGCAAGAATAAGACGTGCATTATTTCTTTTTGCGATATTCAATGATTTTTGAAAAGCCTTTTCAGCAGCTTCCGAACCATCTACAGCGACAATGATATCTTTATATTCCATGATACTCTCCCCTTTCATTTTCATTATATACCCTTTTTGGAAGCGCTACAATCAAACGTTGGCAATTTTTACTGAAATAGGTTTCCAAAGAAATGGGCAACCTATATATGTGGAGGTGATGAACCTTGTCTAAAAAAGAAGGAAAGAGACGCAATCTTTATGAGGATGATAAAGGTGTTGACGCGGTACGAAACCAATTGATTGAAAGCTATCAAAGTGGCGTGGTTGACCAGCTGGATAATAATAAAAACATCTATACGTTCAATAATCGAAAAAATTAATCAAAAATACTTGTTAAAATAGCGATTAAGCAAAAGAAGAGCATACGATGCTCTTCTTTTGCTATTGCTGTTTTTTATCACCGCACTTGAGATAAAGTGCGACGTAATTCAACAACTCTTTTCGATAGGATGAGTAACGGTAGTCCTACTATTTAAGAAAATAGCCTTTACTATTCCACAATTTGTAAGTCTTTAGGGTAGGAGGTTAATATTTCGGCTCCTTTATCGGTCATAAAAATCATATCCTCGATTCTTACGCCGCCAGTGTTTGGTACATAAATACCCGGTTCAATTGTATAGCACATGCCGGGTTTAAGTGGTATTTCATTATTGCCGTGCATCGATGGATATTCATGTGTTTCAATTCCTAGACCGTGTCCAACTCGGTGGGTAAAAAATTCACCATAGCCTGCTTTTTCAATAATCTCGCGTGCTGCCTTATCTACCTTTCCTACAGGTGTATTTAGAATAGACACATCAATTGCATTTTTCTCTGCAGCAAGTACTGTGTCATAGATTATTCTTTGCTCATCTGTGATCGATTGGAATGCAACCGTTCTTGTAATGTCGGAACAATAGCCTTCATAAATAACACCAAGATCAAATAGGACGAGATCGCCCGGAGTAATTTTCTTGTTTGTTGGTGTACCATGTGGAGAAGCTGTTTTCGTTCCAGTAAGTGCCATTGTATTAAAAGACATTTCCTGTACACCCTGTTTTTTTAGCTCATATTCTATCTTAGCAATCAATTCTAGCTCGGTAACCCCTTCAGCAATTGCATTTACACCTGTTTCCACACCAAAGTCAGCAAGTTTAGCCGCCTGTTTTAATAAGGTATACTCTTGCTTGCTTTTTACAACACGCAGGTTAGCAAGGATTTCCTTTGCATTGAAAATAGATGTTGTCGGTAATATTCGTTTGATAGCTTCAAACCGCTCCAATGTCATATGATCATGTTCCAATGCTATTGATTGTGGTACTTTCTTATGTTTACTTAAATAGTCGTGGAATAATTGCCATGGATCTTCATGGTCATAATAGCTGATAATGTCGCCGGACCAGCCGCAAGCTTTAGCATCTTCTACTTCCATTTTCGGAACGATTAGTACTGGATCTATTTTATTACTGACATAAACTCCAATCACACGTTCATGTGGATCTGTATAATAATGGCTTAAGTAATAAAAGTTAGACTTGGACGTAATCAGTGCACTATCCAAGTTGTTTTTCGTTAGTTCTTTAGATAAATTCTCTATTCGAGAGTTCATACGTGTTCACCTCTTCAATATATATTATAATAAGTATAACAAAGGTTAGAAAACCTGGCATTTGCCAAACCTTTAACGAAAGTCTTAATTGTACTTATGCTGAAAGAAATATGAGATTATCTTAAAATATTTGCATTGTATCTGAAACCTTTTACGTGATTAATCCGTAATACTAATGAACAGGAAAAAGAAAGCTATTGAGGTGAACATATGGGTCTGTTTTCTAATATTTTTTCTAAAAAGGAAAAAAATAAACCTGAAGTAAAAGAAAGAACGCCACTATCCATCAAGGTTGGTGACATCATTACATACGACCTTAGAGATTTTGAGGTGGTAGGCAAAATCACTTATCGCGATGGAAACTATGAGTGGTTTGGGTATCAGTTGTTAGAAGGAAATGATACAGTATGGTTGTCAGCAGAAATGGATGATGAACTTGAACTTGGTATCTATAAGAAGATTCAATTGCCAGTCTCTACGCCATATCCAAAGCAGTTAACTTATGAAAATAAGACCTATTATCTGGAAGAGGAAGGAACTGCGAGGGTACTAGGGGAAGGCAGAAGTGCGAATGTAAATGGTTCCGAGAGTCACTATGCTGAATATGCGGTTGAAGGCGAAAATAATTCCATTAGTCTTGAATCGTGGGGGACAGAGATTGAAGCAAGTATTGGATATCCAATTGAATCATATGAGATTAAAATTTTAGCAGGTTCTATTTAAGTGAAACAACAAAATTAGGAGGAGATAATATGTTTAAATTTTTTGGTCGAGTAAAAACTGTAGTAAGTTCAGAATTAAATTCCATGCTGGATAAGGCGGAAGATCCGGTAAAAATGCTAGAACAGTATATGCGTGATATGTCTGAAGATATTCGTGAGGTGGAAGCATCTGTTGCAAAACAAATTGCAAACGAGAAAATGCTGAAACGGAAAGCAAACGATGCACTTGCATTGGTTGATAAAAGACAAAAGCAAGCTGAACAGGCTATTGAAGCAGGGAATGACGATTTAGCAAGACGTGCCCTGGAAGACAAAAAAGATCATGATTTAACTGCAACGGCATTAAATGAATCATGGGAACGTGCGAAAAGCGATGCAGATATGCTCCGTACGAAATTGGATGAAATGAAAAAAGAATATCAAGAAATGAATTTGAAAAAGGATTCATTGAAAGCACGTGCAGAATCGGCAAAAACAAGAACAAAAATGAATCGCACTATGTCTTCCATTGGAAATGATGCTTCCAAGCAAGGATTTGAACGTATGGAAGAAAAAGTCATGCAGTTCGAAGCGGAAGCTGAAACGAGTGAAGATCTATCACAAGCAAGTCGCACATTAGATGATGAATTTGAAGATTTATCGAAAAATGATGTAGATGATGAGCTAGCTAAATTAAAAGAGAAGATGGGGAAATAATAGAAAGAAAAGAAACGGAATAAGGAGCAGTAATTACTGCTCCTTATTTTCCTAAATAAAACTCTGATTCTGTATAATCAACATTTAATAGGGTCCTCTATTAAATGAGTTTCACTTTACCTGAGAGGGGGATCCAATTGCAAAAAAAATGGATAGCACTTATTGGCATATTATTTACGATACTAATATTAAGCGCATGTTCTTCTGATAGAGGTATGAGTCAAGAAATTAGAATTACCGCAGACGATGTTCCACCTGAACCAACACAGGATGAACTAACATCTTCCATCCAGGGGAGTCCAAGCAATCAAATTGATGCAATTATTGCAGCAAGCTTTCCATTGATGGATACTGTTTCTGATGATTCAGGTACTACATCTAAAATTTACGCAACAACCGAGTTCAATCTTGAAGAGCTTGCAAAGGTAATTACTTCCACTATCGAACCAGACGAAACAAGTGAAGTGGTAGATGAACAGCAAATTTTTATCTATCCGGATTATTTTGTGACATTGAAACCAAGTGAAGATGATGCAGACGTATTATTAATCGAGGTGGCAAGTGAAGCATTTGTAAAAAGAAATTATGCACCAAGTTTTTTAAGTACATACTTTACCATACGGATGCTGGACAGTTTACTTGGAAATAATTGGAGCAGCAATAGAACACAAGCCTGTCAAACAGGAGGCTGTTATGGAGGATATACTGGTAAACCATCCGGTGCAAGTACTGGAACACGTGGGAGGTCAACCTTCCGTGGTGGTGGCCCTGGAGCAGGTAAATAAGGAGGATGATTTGAATGGAACCATTTATAGCAACCGTTGCTTATTTTATTATATCAATCATAATCGTTTTGATTGGTTTAGTTATTTTTGAAAATTTAACCCGTAAGTATAAGGATATGGAAGAAGTTAAAAACGGAAACATTGCAGTTGCCTTATCGATTGCAGGTAAAATCATCGGTATTTGTATCATTCTTGCATTTGCTATTTATCATAGCTTCTTTATTTATGAAACGTTAATATGGGGTGCATTTGGTGTTGCCCTGCAAATGGTTGCCTATTTATTATTTGATTTGCTCACACGGAAGTTTTCGGTGGAAGAGCAGTTAAAAAATAATAATGTGGCAGTTGGTATTATGTCGATGAGTGTATCGATTGGTTTAGCATTTGTCATTGGTGCATCCATTACATAATGGAAAATGAAGGAGGTCCCTGAGCCTATGTCTCGGCCGCCTTTATTTTTTTTGATGCTTAATAGACGGAGTGGGGAAAATGAATGAAGAAGCGAAAAGAAAGAGTAATATAATATATTGGTCTTCTGGTATTGTATCGATCTGTGGAATTATCTTTGAAGTATTGTTTGGTGCTTTAGGTTCTTACATATTAGGAGATGGAATTACTCAATATACGTTAACGATCTCTTTATTTTTAACAGGGATGGGAATCGGTGCAAGTTTCAGTGAGAAAGTAATGAAACATTTAATCCTGGCTTTCATCTGGATTGAGTTTGGGGTTGCCATTATTGGTGGATTCTCAAGCTTTACGATGTTTGGGATCACAGCCTTTGCACCACCTGGAACAGATGCTATATTCTTGTATACCATCACTATTCTAGTTGGGGCCTTAACAGGTTTTGAACTACCAATCCTTATCCGTAAAGCAAATGAGATTGGCGTAGAGTTAAATAGAAGTACTGCACGTGTATTGTTCTCCGATTATGCCGGTGGGTTAATTGGCGGATTATTATTTGCGTTTTATCTACGTCCACAGTTAGGAATGGTAAAATCTGCATTTTTAGTCGGTTGTATAAATGTTACGGTAGCACTCATCGTCTTATGGTTATTTCGTAAAGAAATCCGCCATTTTGCGGTACATGCTGTCATTGGTCTCGGTATTTTTATCGTATTAATGATTGGTTTCTTTTTTGGGGAGGCGACAGCATTTAGTTTTGAACAAAAATTGTACAAAGACCCGATTATGCACATGGAAACCAGCCGTTATCAAAAACTTATTCTAACGCAGGACAGGGATGATGATGTTCGCCTTTATTTAGATGGCTCCCTACAGTTTAGTTCAATGGACGAACATCGCTATCATGAGGTACTTATTCATCCAACTATTGGCTATGCAGAAAAACACGAAAATGTGCTAATTCTTGGTGGTGGCGATGGAATTGCAGCAAAGGAAGTTCTTAAATATGACGATGTTGAGAAACTAACGCTCGTTGATTTAGACCCGGCAGTTGTAGAACTGGCAAATACGAATAAGGAATTATTAAAATTGAATGAGGGCTCGTTGAAAAATGATAAAGTCGAAGTGAAAAATATGGATGCTTTTGAATTCTTGGAAGAAACTGATGAGTGGTTTGATGTAATTATTGTCGATTTGCCTGATCCGAACAATGAGAGCTTAAACAAGCTTTATACGAAAGAGTTCTATTCCTTGGTCAGGAATCATTTAGTTCCAGGTGGTGCAGCAATGATCCAAGCGACAAGTCCGGTATTTGCTACAGAAGTATATTGGACGATTTCTGAAACCATTGAGGCAACAGGACTGTATACAGAGAACTTTCATGTCGATGTTCCAAGCTTCGGTAATTGGGGCTTTGTAATGGCCAGTCGTGATCCAATTGACTTGAGTAAAGTTGATATTAGCGTGCCAACCCGATTTTTAACAACGGATCTACTTCCCAGTTTAGTTAGTTTTGGCAAAGATGAGGATGGCAAAATAGAGAATTCTGATGGTGGGTTCAGTGAATTGAAACCCAATACATTAATTGACCCACATTTAATTCAGATTTATGAAAAATCATGGGAAAACTATTAACATATTTGCAACTGTGAATGGATGACTTTTAGAAAAGTCTCTAAAAGGGTAAAGGATTAATACAGGATTTGTCGAATAGATAGAATAAACACTTTTTAAAGGGAGAGGTTAAATTGAAAATATCTTATCATGGACATTCGGTTGTAAAGGTTGTAACAGATAGTCATACCATTTTAATTGATCCATTTATTTCGGGTAATAAAGCATGTGATATTGATGCTGCTTCAGTGGAGACGGATGTAATTTTACTGACACATGCACATAATGACCATGTTGGGGACACATTTGATATTGCCAAGAGAAATAACGCACTTGTTGTTGCACCAAATGAATTAGCGAATTACTTAGGGTCGAAAGGTTTACAAGTGCACCCAATGCATATCGGTGGCGCACATGAATTTGATTTCGGAACCGTTAAGTACACACAAGCATTTCACGGTTCTTCCTACACAGAAGAAGACGGGACAATGATTTATGGTGGAATGCCAGGTGGAATACTTCTAACAGTTGAAGGAAAAACCATTTATCATGTTGGAGATACGGCATTATTTACGGATTTGAAAATGTATGGTGAAATGCATGATATCGAAGTGGCTTTCATCCCGATTGGTGATAACTTCACAATGGGACCTAAAGACGCAATTACAGCAGCAGATTGGATTAACGCGAAAATCTCTGTTCCGGTACATTACAATACATTTCCGGTGATTGAGCAGGACCCGAAAGCATGGGCAGAGAAGGTTAAAACAGGTGAGGGTAGAGCTATGGAGATTGGGGAAGCGTTAGATATTTAATGAAAGCGTGGATGTGATTACATCCACGCTTTTTATAATTGTATTTCTTCTTCACAGCTACTTAAAATATCGTTCATATTAGTTACTTTACATGTTTTGCCCGTAATATCTATATTTGCATTATTTTTGATTTTAGTATTCTGTACATATAAATTCCCGTGAACCTTTATAGTTGCGTGATTAGCGACTTCAAGGGTATTTATTACATACAAATCACCGAATACTTCTAATGTATTAAAATTCTTGATATAAAACCCATCTAAAAAGGCAGCGTTTTTATGGAAGATATAGATAGAGTTACACTTTGCGTTATTTGAGTTCCCATTATCTTTAATATCTACTTTTTCTTTAAATTTAGTGTTTTCTTCAAAGGTACAATTATAAATATCAATACCATCTTGAAAATCAACAGGCGGTGTGGATTTTATCTTCATTTGTTTTGGTAACATTAACAACATGTTCGTTGTTCACATTAGATATAGATGTTTTTAATGAGAATATATTATTATTTTCATCTTTTGCTTCTAGTTCAAAAGATAATGGTTTTTCTGTATTCGTATAAGTCAAGCAATTTTCTTCAGCGTTTCCATTTTCTACTTGGCTAAAAGTATAGGTGATATCATCATAAGGAACACAAATTTAAGTTTCGCCATTATTAAACTGCGAACGAATTTCTGCAATTGCAACATTAATTTCCTGATTCAAATGAATATAATTACTTGCATTACATTCCCCAATAACATCTGAATAATAACCGTCGAAGAAAGAGCAATTACCACCGCAAACAAACTAAGAGCAGCCAACAACTCTTCCAATGTCAGTCCTTTTTCGTGCTTAAATTGTCGAAATTTTATTTTTTTACATCCCATTAAATGGTATAATAGTAGCGATTGTTAGAGTATTGTCCTGTAACTTCAGAGGCATTATAAGATTCTCCTGCGCCATTTCCTTTGTTACAAACCCAAGCACATCTTCCTCGATTGGATAGCGGTATAAGGACACATGCGGAATACCCAATTGAAACTCCAGGACTTCGATAAGCTGTTGTTCGGTTATAAAACCATGCTCAACAGCAGATTTTCGTAACTATGCAAAAGAACAGGGGATGGACTTTCTGATTCAAGATGGTTTGAGAAAAGTGAAATCAGGGCTAACAACAATAGATAAAATATGCAAGTATCCATAAATGTATAGGGTGAATTGAGATGAAAAGGAAATTTGAAAAGTGGTTAACAGACGCATTTGAAAAAAATGCATCGGATGTACATTTAGCTGTCGGAAAAGCACCGACTTTTCGTATTAATGGAAACTTAGTCGAAGAGGATTTACCAAAACTCGCTCCGGCTGATACAAGACAGATTGTTCGATTAATTTTATCCGAAGAGCAACGGGACATCCTCCATACAAAACGGGAATTGGATTTTTCCTATGGTATCCATGGTGTGTCAAGATTCCGTATGAATGCCTTCTACCAGCGTGGCGAGCTATCATTTGCAATCCGTATCATACCGGCCGGAATTCCGTCGATCGAGCAGCTGAAATTACCGCAGATTACAAAGGAAATGGTGCATTACCCACAAGGTCTGATCCTTGTTACCGGTCCAACAGGCAGTGGGAAAAGTACGACACAGGCTGCTATGATTGATTACATAAACCAGACAATGCGTAAGCATATCATTACATTGGAGGACCCAATCGAATATATGTATACACATAATCAATCGATTATCGATCAACGCGAAGTTGGTTTTGATACGAATAATTTTGTTAATGGACTTCGGGCAAGTCTTCGTCAAGATCCAGATGTTATTCTAGTTGGAGAAATGCGTGACCTGGAGACAATCTCAACAGCAATTACGGCAGCTGAGAAGGGACACTTAGTATTTGGGACATTACATACGACAGATGCCGTTTCAACAATTGAGCGAATGATTGATGTTTTCCCTTCCGATCAGCAAGGACAAATACGAATCCAACTATCATCTATTCTAAAGGCGGTCATATCCCAACGGTTACTTGTTACAAAGAATCGTATGGAACGACGGGTTGCAACAGAAATATTGATCAATTCGTCTGCCGTTAAAAATTTGATTCGCAATGAAAAGCTCCATCAGATTCAAAATGTGCTCCAAACATCGAAAGACCAAGGGATGCATACACTGGAAATGGATTTGAAGCGACTGATCAGTGAAAATGATATCGACTTTGAAACTGCTGTTCCGTTTATGCAGGGAGGAGTTTCTAGGCGATGAACTTCCAATATAGTGGTCGAAGAATCTCTGGTCAGAAAATCAAAGGAAAAATAGAAGCTAATACGAAAAATATGGCACTTGCGGAGCTTGAACGGGATGGCTTGATCATTTTCAACTCGATGAAACAAAGGGATTCATTAACGAAACCAATGAAAGAACACTGGGCATTCCTGCATTGATTGTACAAATGATCCATAGGTGAAAAAACAGGTATATTAGACCATATGCTTAGGAAAGCAGCCGATTTCTATGAAGATGAGGTCGAACAGCTGTCAAATCGAATTAAAACATTGATAGAACCACTACTGATCATCATTCTGACAGTAATGGTTGGGAGTATTGTCATGGCAATCGTTTTACCGATGTTTAGTATGTTTGAAAGTATCTAGTAATTTTGTTTATCTTTTTAGTAAATAATGGTAGAAATATGGTGAAGAATGTAATATAATAATTGGTATATAGGTAAAAGGTAGGATATATTGATAAAGTACCTCTACATGGGCACTTGGGTAATTTGGAGTAAGTAGTGCAACCGGCCGACTGGAATTAATAGAAATTAAAATTAAGGAAGGCGGAGTTGTTATGTTACAGAGATTCAAGAAGATGTTGAAGAAGAGAAAGGTTTTACATTGGTAGAGCTATTAGCAGTTATTGTTATTTTGGGAATTATTTTGGCGATTGGGTTCCGGCAATTGGGAATGTGATTGGTAAATCTGAAAAAGACGCAAAACAAGCAAATATTGATTTAATAGTCAATGCTGCAAAATTAGCTGATGTAAATGGAGATTTTGGTACAGTTTCTGAGTCTGGTGGTAAAATTACCATTATGGAATCAAAAACCATGACAGTAGACGACCTAATGAAGGCTGGATACTTAGATGAAATACCGGTAATACCTGGGGATGATACCGAGGATTATAGTAGTGGTGAAGTTACTAAAGATACTGATGGAACAATATCGTATACAAGTGATGTTGGAAAACCAACAACTGATTAATAAATTTTTATAATCTTTATCAACGCCTTGCACATGTGTTGCAGGGCGTTTCTTCAGAAAAATGAAAAAATATATTATTAAGGAGCTCAATACAAATGACCATACCCCTAGCAATCCTATTCTTCCTCCTAGGCCTAATCTTCGGCTCATTCTACAATGTTGTCGGATTACGCCTCCCACAAAATATACCCTTCGCAAATGACCGTTCGATCTGTCCACATTGCAAGCATCAATTAACATGGTATGAAAATATCCCCTTATTTTCTTTCCTGATTCAACGTGGAAAATGTAACCATTGCAAAAAAAGCATTTCATACATCTACCCAACCATTGAGCTTCTCACAGGTGTTTTATTTGCATTAAGTTATTACATCATCGGCTTTCAATTAGAGTTAATTACGGCATTACTTTTAGTTTCCATGCTAATGATCATACTAGTATCAGACATCAATTATATGCTGATTCCAAATAAGGTGCTTTTGTTCTTTTTGCCATTTTTTATTCTAATGAGAGTTGTCGTACCACTCGATCCTTGGGGGTCAGCACTTATTGGTGCTATAATTGGTTTTGGTATTATCTTTATCATTATTTTAGTCAGCCGAGGCGGTATGGGGGCAGGCGATATGAAACTTTTCGGTGTACTTGGGATTGTGCTTGGTACCGAAAAAATTTTATTGGCCTTCTTTCTATCATGTGTGATCGGTTCGGTTATTGGTGCGGTTCTAATTTTATTTAAGTTAATCAAAAGAAAGCAGCCGGTGCCATTCGGACCATATATCGTCGTAGCGGCAATCATTACCTATTTTTATGGGGATTCATTAATTAATTGGTACTTTAATCTACTTATATAAGCGGGTGACAACATGGGGATTATGAATAATGGAAGAGTCAACATGGTAATAACAAATAAGATCTTACGATACAGCTATCATAAAAACAATACGGTCGTTGGGATGGTTATCCATGGGGAAGTGGAATTGCCGGATGGGACCATTAAAGATGGAATGATTGAAAATCAAGGTGTTTTTATTGAGGTTGTTAATGAGCTTGTCCATGAACATAAATGGAAACGGAAGAAGTTGTTTTTTGCAATGCCAGATGATACGGTCGTTATTCGCCAATTACAGGTTCCAAAAGCATTAACAAAGGAAGAAGCGGCAGGATATGTAAAAACACAAATTGGTAATAGTTTTTATTTACCCTTCTCCAATCCAGCAATTGCACTCGAATTTCTTGAGATAAAAAATGAGAAACATAATAATTTACTTTTATTTGCATACCCGAAAGATAAGGTCTCAACTTTTGAGGAAGCATTTATTAAAGCAGGATTGAAGCCAATGGCAGCAGATTTGACGTCATTATCAGTGTATCGTTATTACTATTTAACAAAGCAGCAAGAAATAAATCGTGTATTACTGATTCATTGGAATAAGGATGCATTAATTTTAACAGCTTTCCAGAATCATAAGGCCATTTTCTCGAGATATATGAAAGTGAATCCAATTTTAAACGATGGGGAAGAGTCTGTACAACCATTAATTGGTGAATATATTATTGAAATCAATCGTATTATCGATTTTTATCATTATTCAATAACAAAGGGTGAGTCACAGATTAATCAGTTGCTTCTTTCAGGAGATTTTCCATATCTTCATGTTGTTAAGTCCAATCTGTCCGAATCAGTAACATTACCAATCCATAGCTTTGAAAAGGAAGAACTAACAGCGAAGTATGTTGATGTTCTTGGCTTGGCACTAAAGAAGGATTTGTAAGGGGGGAGAAGCATGAACACAGAGATTAATTTTCTTGAAAAAGAACCAAATAAAAACAGTGCTTTTATCGCCCTTGGAACTATTTTCGTATTGCTTCTGCTCCTTGCTGTTAGTGCACTGTTATTCCAAAAAAATAATTATGATAATCAACTAAGTTCTCTTGCAAATGAACGGTTTCAAGTAGAGTCAGTTCTTATAGAGCAACAAAATACACATGGAACTGAAAGGCAGCTTGAACGGTTGCAGGAGGAATTGCTCTTATTGGAAAGTGAAATGCTTCCGGCGATGGAATTGTATCATGACATCGTCGGATTGCTTTCCAGATCAGAGCAGTTGATGACATATGACATGGGGGCAGAGAATCAAATTATCATGGATGCTGCTTTTCCATCGTTGAACGAAGTTGCTGTATATATGTCTTTGCTTACAGAACAAGATTATATTCAGGATATACAACTTACTAGTACGGTGAAAATGGAAGATTTCTATGAAGCGACCTTAACCCTAACCATGGCAGGCGGTTTAGTAGTAGAGGGGTTTGCAGCAAATGATTAAACATTGGAATCAAAACCATACATATATTGCTATTGGTATTGTTGTAGCGATTCTACTAATCTACGGAATTACCTATTTAAATTTGATCAAACCATTACAGGCGGAAACGAAGGCAATCGAGACGGAGATATCAATGTATGAAAAGCAACTGCAAAATATTAAAAATGGTATGGAAGAAGAAGTTAGTGATGATTTGAAAAATACAGTTGCTAAAATACCAGAAAGTAAATCAACGGATACAATTTTAACTGAAATGCAAGAAATTGCTGTGAATGCTAATGTAAGTATTGAGTATATCGGTGTAAGTGGTGAAATAACGGTACAGCAAGAAGGAGAGGAAGAAAGCTCTATCATCAAAGAAAACAGCTATACACTGGATGCAACAGCAGCAGACCTCGACGCCATTCATATATTTTTGGATGGAGTCAAAAAAAGTGAGCGTCTCCTGCGTTTAGACGCCATTAACATGGAGCAATCAGAAAGTGATATATACCTAACAATTACATTTACAGCATTTCATGCAGGATAGCTAACATTGTGGCTGTCCTTTTACTTTGCAAAAAAAGTTCTTATGTTACATTTCCCTTCATAAATTTAAAAGTAGAGGGGGGATATCGATGCGTCATTATGCCATTTTGCGATTATTATTAGCTGGCTTTTTCCTATATATCGCCTGGCCTATCATTCCATATGCAACGACAAACACAGAATTAATTTTCTGGGGAGGTTGGCTTGCGTTTCTGTTGCTTGTTGTCGGTGCCAACTTTGCAACGCTTTTACAAATGACAAGGCCACCAGTAATGGAACAGGAAGAATATAACGGGAGGAGTCGTGATTTTCATTGAGTTTCACCCATTTCAACTGTATAATAATTACTATTAAGTGATATAGTACAGTTGAAAGCTGGTGAAATAAAAATGGCTACCAAGCATGAGCAAATAATACAGCATATTATCTCATTGTCAGTTGGCAGTAAAATATCTGTAAGACAAATTGCAAAGGACTTGAATGTAAGTGACGGGACGGCATATCGCGCGATAAAAGAGGCGGAGAATCAAGGAATCGTAAGCACGATTGAACGTGTTGGTACAATACGTATTGAACGTAAGAAAAAAGAGAACATTGAGCAGCTTACATTTGCTGAAATTGTAAATATTATTGATGGACAAGTATTAGGTGGCAGTGATGGTCTTCATAAAACATTAAGTAAATTTGTCATTGGTGCGATGCAGTTGGATGCCATGATGCGTTATACACAGGCGAATTCCCTGCTTATTGTTGGGAACCGGTATAAAGCACATGAATTAGCATTGAACGCAGGTGCAGCTGTGCTGATCACTGGTGGATTTGACACAGAGGAGCATATTAAGAAACTCGCAGATGAACAAAAACTGCCAATTATTTCGACGAGCTACGATTCATATACGGTTGCAGCCATGATTAATCGGGCAATATATGATCAACTAATCAAGAAAGAAATTGTTTTTGTAGGGGATATCGCAACATCATTTGAAGCGTCGCATTTTTTGAGAGTGAAAGATACGATTGCCAAGTGGTATGAGCTTAATGAGAAATCGTCTCACTCGCGTTTTCCGGTAGTCGATAATAAATTACGTGTTGTCGGAATGGTTTCCTCGAAAGATATTGTTGGTAAAGATCGGGAAATCGCGATTGAACGTGTGATGAGTAAGAATCCACAAGTTGTACAGGCAAGGACATCACTTGCATCTGTTGCACATACAATGGTTTGGGAAGGAATTGAACTGGTTCCTGTTGTTGACCAGGCGCATCACCTACAAGGGGTTGTTTCCAGACAGGATGTATTGAAGGCAATGCAGCAAATTCAAAGGCAACCACAGGTTGGTGAGACAATTGATGATATTATCACAAGCAATCTGGAAGAAAGCAGTGATGATGAATCCGTCTTTGAATCGAAAGTAATCCCACAGATGACCAACCAATTAGGTACATTATCCAATGGTGTGTTTACATCATTGATAACGGAGGCAAGTAATAGATTACTGATGAAGGTGAAAAAAGCAGACATCACAATAGAAAATCTGACCGTTTATTTCACAAAGCCGGTCCAGATCGACAGCATGCTGCTCATTAAACCTAGACTGCTTGATGTCGGAAGGTTATATGCGAAAATTGATGTGGAAGTGTTCAATGAAAATCAACTTGTTGGTAAAGGATTAATTTTGGCACAACTGATCAATCGTTAATAGGTTGTTTAAAAAGTCCGGTAAAAATGACACTTCGAATTTGGTAGGAATTCTTGCTTTTCCGTTGCGATAATCAATTTAAAAAAGAAATCGGCGAGTTATTCGCCGATTTCTTTTTACCTACTCATTCGGGTTTAGCCTGCGCCATTCATTGCGATAATGTCTTGCCTCTTTAAAACCTCTATACATTTGAAGTGCGCCAAAGAGTACGATAATCAGACAGATGAACAATGCGAGCTGTGTTTTGTAAAAGATATATTGATTGATACCGAAAAATAAAAGGAATGTTCCGAGACATAGTCGGGCTTTTCCGTTAAAATACTTTTGAGTAAGTTCATCATTGCTTTTAAGAATGGCAACCTTATAATAAATATATAGCACTGCAGTAATAACAATGACAATCGGGAATATAACCATCTAATCTCTCCTAATTTCGTTCGTTTGTGTTAGTATATCATCTTAGAAATCCATCCTTAATTGTAACTGCTTTTTACATAGATATCCAGAAATAAAAAGAAAATTAATAGAGTAGGGGTAAAATAATGGAAGTAAAGCAAATTTTAGATACGATAAAAGAGTACGATACAATAATCATTCATCGCCATGTAAGACCTGATCCAGATGCAATCGGGTCACAGACAGGTCTGCGAGAAATACTTAAAGTTTCCTTTCCAGATAAACAAATTTATGCTGTTGGTGAAGAAGAGCCATCGTTGACATTTCTAAGTCGAATGGATGTAATAGAGGATTTCGTCTATCAGCATGCACTTGTTATTGTTTGTGACACGGCAAATATTGCCCGAATTGATGATGGGCGATACAGCCTGGGGGATAAACTAATTAAGATTGATCATCATCCAAATGTGGATCCCTACGGAGATATAAGCTGGATAGATACAAATGCAAGTTCGGTTAGTGAAATGATTTTTGAGATGTATGATACTGCTAAAGAAGATGGATTAAAAATGAATGATGAAGCAGCACGATTACTGTATGCAGGCATTGTTGGGGATACGGGAAGATTTATGTATCCTAGTACACGTAAGGAAACTTTTCAATATGCTGCAGAGCTTGTAACTTATCATTTTGACCGTCCAGCTTTATATAAAGAGCTATACAGTGTAGAAGATAAGATTACCAGAATGAGCGGCTATATACTGCAACAATTTAACTTGCATCCATCTGGACTGTGCACTATTAAACTGACGAAAGAAATACTGGAAAAGTTTGCTGTGACTGCAAATGAATCCGCACAGCTTGTCAATGTAATCAGTAATGTGAAGGGTATTAAAGCATGGGTATTTTTCATTGAGGAGGATGATCAAATACGTGTGCGACTGCGTTCCAAAGGTCCGGTTATTAATGGAATAGCGGTCATTCATAATGGTGGTGGACATCCACTTGCCTCTGGTGCAACCGTCTACTCATGGGAAGAAGTGGATAAAATGACAAAAGAGCTTCAACAAGTATGTTTGACATATAAAGATCAATAAATAAAATAGTGATGATTTCTATTCAGAAATCATCACTATTTTATTTATCAACTAGTTTTGCTAGTCGTTTTCGGGATAAACCAGCATCCAGAAGTCGTCTCGTCACACTCAACATGTAAGCCTTCTTTTTCAATTGCCCTTTTCATTAGCCGAATAAGTTCATCTTCTTCGGCGAAAGCATTTTGGCCTTTTTTTAGATGTTCAATCTTATCATCGCGCATTCTTCTTAGATTGATGGGTAACATGGAATGGACTCCCTTCAATAAAGTTTTATTAAAAACTGGACGTTCATAAAGTCTACGTCACACCTATACGGGTAGCAGCATCTTTAATTGGATTATTTATATAATAAACAGACTATTAACTTTATTTCCAATTATATACTACTTTCAACATAAAATCCATATTTTTTCAGAAATGTCAAGAACCTCCTGGGCTAGCTGGACAACTTTGGGATAACGCTTATTTTCAGTTCTGGGGAAATATAAAGTTTATTTATTTCAAAATAATAGGTGACATCTTCAATGGTAAACCCTTTATTTTCAATTGCTGATATGAGCAGTTGGTCACTTTTGTTAATAACTTCTATTTCTTGGCCTACTAGATGGTTCACTTCTTCAATAATCAATTCCTCAAGCTGAATTTCAATTAAACGGTCTATTTTTAGTTGCTCACCTTCATGAATAGTAATCGAAATGGAACTGACTGATAATGGTTCCTGCGATTTTTCATCCAAATCTTCTTTATCTTTTAGTAAAGCCTCATTTTGAATTTTTAATTCCCGTAATTCGGAGGCTAGTTCCATGTTCTCTGTTAAACGTTCTTCATACATGGTCCCATACATATATATCAGGATGAAGTAGGAGATAATGCTACCGAAGAAAGCTCCGACAAAAAACCGCTGCCATGTTGAATTTCTATGATAGGGTGGGATATGCATCAGGATACCTCCCTTTGCAGAAACCAATCAATAAGTATGATACCTACTTTCACCCCGCCCATTGCCGAAAGGATAAGCAGTGCTTGTTTGAAGATATCAATGGTTGAACCATCAAGTAATCCTTTTTCAAAATTGGCAATCGCATCAAATGTGCCACCGATTGCTGCGATAATTGCCCAAATTCGCAGTCTGTCAGCAATGCGTCCCATGGAAGTTAATGGTGCATCACCGGTTGCGAAATCTCCAATACTCCCAATGAAAGATCCACCGATAATAACTCCGAGAGCAATAAAAAAACAATGGATAAATGCTGCAAAAAAACGTTCCTCCATAACATATGCACTCCTTCTAAGGCATGCTACTCCTACATTCTATGAGAAAGAGGGACATGTTATGATAGGAATAGAAGCTAATGCGTATGCATGTTCTGAATTCACTGCTATAATAACTGTTAGAGGATGTTCAAAAAGTCCGGTAAAAATGATGTATCGAATCCTTTTTGAACACGGATTTTTAGAAAGAAAAAGGCGGGATTAGTATGGCATACACACATTTACAAGTGAAAAGCGGATATAGTTTAATGGATAGTACAATAACAATTCCTAAATTGGTGGAGCGGGCGAATGAGCTGGATTTCGATGCGCTTGCCCTTACAGATGTGGAAGTATTGTATGGCGTCATCCCTTTTTATCGTGCATGTGAGAGTTATGGCATCAAACCGATTATCGGTATGACCGTCCATGTTCGCGAACAGGAAGCAGATGAAAGTACCCCATGTGTTCTGTTAGCGAAAAACAATACTGGTTATCGTCAGTTAATGAAAATCAGTACAGCCATTCAACTTCAAGGCAAAGATGGTATAGCTAGGGAAGAATTACGTACGTACAGTGATCAGTTAATTTGTATCTTTCCTACGAATAGTGAGAAACTCCAAACCTATTTCCTTACATATACAAATGAAGATACAGCTGCATATTTAAATGAATGGCAAGCACTTTTCGCAGAGGGTGATTTTTACCTTGGTGTAGGACATCAGAGCACAGAAGAAGACAGACAACTGCTTCAGGCGGTAAAAGCTTTCCATGAAAGGTATAACATCCCTGTTGTAGCAATTAATAATGTGAGCTATCTTCATGAAAAAGATGATATTGCCTATGATTGCTTACAGGCAATGAAAAATGGGAAGAAGTGGGAATTGAAGATGATCGATCCCTTGTTAAAAAATAGACATCTTCGTTCGGAAGCTGAGATGATGGAGAGCTTCCATTCATTTTGGCCGGAAGTACTTGATGAGACGGAAGTCATTAAAAACAAATGTCATGTAACATTTGATTTCGACCAACAGCTTATCCCGTCTTTTCCTGTTCCAGATGGGATGAAGGCAAATGATTACTTAGCTAAACAGTGCTTTGAGAATGTTGAAAAGAAATACAGTGTCCTCACAGAAAAGATTAAAGATCGTTTAGCATATGAGCTTCATATTATTCAATCCATGAATTTCAGTGACTACTTTTTAATTGTGGCTGATTTTATTGCTTATGCTAAAGATAATCAAATTCTTGTTGGACCTGGACGGGGCTCTTCTGCAGGGTCAATTGTTGCCTATGTACTAGGTATCACAGATGTCGACCCCATTGAATACAACTTGTTATTCGAACGTTTCTTAAACCCGGAGCGATTGACAATGCCGGATATTGACGTTGATTTTTCTGATGCAAGACGGGATGAAGTAATTGAATATGTAAGAAACAAATATGGGGAAGACCATGTTGCCCAAATTATTACTTTTGGGACCTTTGCAGCACGATCCTTAATCAGAGAATTAATTAAAACAATGGATATTAATCAACAGGATGCAAATTTTATTTTAAAAGAAATACCGATCCAATCCAAAATGAGTATCCTGGAAATCATGAAAGCTTCTGAAGAACTGAATAATTATGTCAAAAGTTCACCAACATTAAAGGCTTTATTTTCCGTAGCTGTAAAACTCGAAGGATTACCGAGACATATTTCTACCCATGCTGCAGGGGTTGTTATCAGTGAGCAACCTTTAATCGGAAATGTACCATTAACAGTGGGGACAACAAATACACATCTTACCCAGTTTCCAATGAATGATTTGGAAGCAATCGGATTATTGAAAATGGATTTTCTTGGCTTGAGAAATTTAACATTGCTTGAGAAAATTATCCAGACGATCAAATACACAGCAGATAAGCACTTATCCTTGGAAAAGATTCCAGATTATGACGAGAAAACCTACGAATTGTTGCGAAAAGGGCAGACGAATGGTGTCTTCCAGTTGGAATCCCAAGGTATGAAGCAAGTTTTAACAAGACTCGCACCGACATCATTTGAAGATATTGTTGCTGTCAATGCGCTCTTCAGGCCGGGTCCAATGGACTTTATCCCTACTTATATTGCCCGCAAGCATGGGAAGGAAGAAGTTACCTATCCACACCCGGACTTGAAACCAATTCTTGAGAAGACATTTGGTGTTCTTGTTTATCAGGAACAGATCATGCAAATTGCCAATCAAATTGCCGGGTTTACCCTTGGTGAGGCAGATATATTGCGCAGGGCTGTCAGCAAAAAGAAAAAGGATGTCATGGACACCCAACGGGAAGCATTCATCAACGGGTGTAACAATAATGGTTATGATCAGTATATTGCGGAAGAGATTTTCAGCTGGATTGTTAAATTTTCCAACTATGGGTTTCCAAGAAGTCATGCGGTAGCATACAGTAAAATTTCCTATCAGCTTGCCTTTTTAAAAGCAAATTATCCTGCAAGCTTTTTTGCGGAATTATTAAGCAGTACTCGGAACCAACAAGAAAAGCAGCAGGCGTATATTCAGGAACTAAGAGGGATGGGTCAAGACATTCTCCCACCAAATATTAACCAGAGTTTTGGTAAATATACCGTGGAAAGAGCAAGCATCCGAATGGGACTATCTTCCATTAAAGGTGTCGGCAATCAAGCTATTTCGGAAATTATCCGTGTAAGGAAGGACGGTTCTTTTAAAAACCTTTTTGATTTCTGTCTGCGTGTGTCTTCTAAATTGGTTAATCGAACAACATTAGAAAATCTAATTATTGCAGGTACATTTGATGAAACACATTCAAATCGAGCAAGTTTACTAGCTTCCATAGAACAGGCTATGGAGCAGGGAGAGCTCTTCAGTGATTTCTCCAGTCAGTCCAGTTTATTTCAGAACAAGTTAGAACTTGAGGCCGATTATGTTAATATCGAAGACTTTAGTCAAGTTAAGAAGTTATCGGACGAAAAGGAACTTCTTGGAATGTATATATCAAGTCACCCGTTGAAGGAATACAGAACACGTTTAAGAGAGAATGGTTTTATTTCATTGGAGAATGCGGCTAAATTGGTTGGCAAGCGAAATATAAAGGCAACAGTGATTATTCAATCCATAAAAACAATTCGTACTAAACGCGGTGACCGAATGGCTTTTCTTACACTGGGTGATGAACAGACAGAAATGGATGCAGTTATTTTTCCTGACTTGTTCAGGGACACGAGTCGTTTCCTCGATGAGGAAGTAATCATCAGCATTACAGGGAAAGTCGAAGCGAGAAATAATAAGCTTCAATGGGTTATTGATTCATTGAAACCGTTTCAAGGTGAGGAGCTTTCCAATCAGCCTACAAAGCGTCTTTTTATAAGATCAAGCAGCAGTACAAGCAGAGATGCATTAAAAACGATTAAAAAAGTTGCAATGCACTATCCGGGTGCTACGCCAATTATTATTTATGATGAGGAAAAGAAGCAGACCTACCAACTTGCGGATGAATATTATGTTAAACCAGATCATGGGTGCATCACGGAATTGAATCGTTATTTCGGAAAAGAGAATGTAGTGCTCCAGAATAAATCTTGAGCATATCTCCACAACTAGAAGGCTGTTTTCAAAAATGAGATTGCGTTAATCGTCCCTTCCCAAAAGTTAGGTATACCATCGTTTATACGGTGATTAAGAAATAGAGATTACTTTACAGAGAAAAATCATCTGGTATAATAAAGAAGTTATTAATGGTCAGAACACTATAAAAATAAGTCGATTATTCTAATGCAACAGCAATTTTTATATTTACTTTTTCATGAATGCCACCCTAGATTAACTATATGACTAATAGACCTTCTACATAAAAGGGGAGAGAATAAACAAATGGCAAACTTAAGAGATGAAGCACTGCATATGCACAAAGTAAATCAAGGAAAATTAGAAGTCAACACAAAGGTACCAGTTAATAATGCAGAAGATTTAAGTCTGGCATACTCACCTGGAGTAGCGGAGCCGTGTAAGGAGATTTATGATCGAACCGAAACCGTATATGATTATACAATGAAAGGCAATATGGTAGCAGTTGTTAGTGATGGTTCAGCTGTACTTGGGCTTGGGAATATTGGTCCGGAGGCAGCACTTCCAGTTATGGAAGGTAAAGCTGTATTATTCAAAGGATTTGCAGGTGTTGATGCATTCCCAATTTGTTTAGCAACGCATGATGTAGATCAAATTGTGCAGACGGTTAAATTGCTTGAACCGAATTTTGGTGGTGTCAATCTGGAAGATATTGCTGCACCTAACTGTTTCATTATTGAAGAGCGTTTAAAAAGTGAAACGAACATTCCAATTTTCCATGATGATCAGCATGGAACTGCAATTGTGACGGTAGCAGGTTTGATTAATGCATTAAAGCTAGTTGGCAAGGAGTTTTCTGAGATTAAAGTAGTAGCCAATGGAGCCGGTGCAGCAGGCATTGCGATTATTCGTTTATTGCAGAGTTTTGGTGTCCGTGAAATGATTATGTGTGATTCCAAAGGAGCAATCTACGAAGACAGGCCATATGGAATGAATAATATGAAAGACACTGTTGCCAAGTTTACGAATAACAATAAACAAGAAGGTTCACTGGAAGATGTTCTAGTGGATGCAGATGTATTTATTGGAGTGTCTATCGGGGGGGCATTAACAAAAGACATGGTAGCCACCATGAATGATGATGCGATTATATTTGCAATGGCAAACCCTGATCCTGAAATACTACCGGGGGAAGCAAAAGAAGCAGGTGCAAGAGTCATTGGTACAGGTAGATCGGATTTTGCCAATCAAGTAAACAATGTGCTTGCGTTTCCAGGTATTTTCCGAGGAGCATTAGATGTTAGAGCTACAAGAATCAATGAACAAATGAAAGTAGCGGCGGCAGAAGCGATTGCATCACTGATAGATGAAAGTGAGTTGCATGATGATTATGTAATTCCAAGTCCTTTTGACAAGCGTGTTGCACCATTAGTAGCTTCTAGAGTTGCAATGGCGGCGATGGACTCAGGTGTCGCTCGGATAAAGGTTGATCCAGAGGAAATTGCAGAAAAAACAAGAAGATTAACCAATATAGAAAGATAAATAATTGTGTTTGCAAAAATAAAATTAAAAACGAACTGGGTTTTTGGAAATCCTTTACAAGTTTCAAAATTGCGGATTTCCTGTATGCAGTGTCAATGTCAACCAAGCAACATAGATGGTTTTTACATAAAACATAACATTAACTTCAACTATTTATTTAATAAAATGTAAAATCTTATTGAATAAGATTTGGATTTAAATGAAGGAATTCTCCCATACTGTTAGCAACTAATGTTAGATAATTAGTTTATTCAAAACTGACAGAATTAGCATGATGATTCATCCATCTTAAGGGTTGATTTTTAAGTGAAATGATGTTGTCAAACGGTTGAGAGAAAACAATTTCTTTCAACTGTTTTTGACACTCTTTTAGCAAAGCTATCGTTATTGAGAAAGTTCTAGAAAAATTTGTACATGCTTGCATGACAAGGTAGGTATTAAAGGAGGAATAACCTTGCTAAAGGATTTTTTCGGCAAGCGCAAGAAATATGCATCCATACCGAATGAACAGGCTAAGATGGATGTTCCTGAAGGACTTATGCAAAAATGCAGGAGTTGCAATAAAATATATTATCGAAAAGAAATGAAGAAATCAATGAACGTATGTCCAAACTGTGGCTATCATCATCCAATGACAGCATGGGAACGAATAGACAGTTTATTTGATGTGGAATCATTTCAAGAATGGGACAAAGGAATAACTTCCGGAAACCCACTTAATTTTCCTGATTATGAGGAGAAAATTGCAAAAGACCGTCAAAAAACAGAACTGAACGAGGGTGTTGTTACCGGAAAAGGAATGATAGATGGCATTTGGGTTGCATTTGCTGTCATGGATTCTAGTTTCCGCATGGGCAGTATGGGCTCCGCAATGGGTGAGAAAATTGCTCGGGCAATTGAAAATGCAAAAAATGAATCATTGCCTTTTTGTATTTTTACAGCTTCTGGTGGAGCGAGGATGCAGGAAGGTGTTTTAAGCTTAATGCAGATGGCAAAAACCTCTATTGCCATTAAACGCTTTAGTGATAAAGGTGGATTAATGATTTCTGTCATGACGCACCCAACTACTGGCGGTGTTTCAGCGAGCTTTGCTTCCATTGGTGATTATAACTTTGCTGAACCTGGTGCATTAATAGGATTTGCTGGAAGAAGAATCATTGAACAAACCATTCGTGAAAAGTTACCAGAAGATTTTCAGACTGCAGAGTTTCAATTAAAGCATGGTCAATTAGATAAAGTAATTCACCGACATGATATGAAATCAACCCTTTCAAAGCTTCTTGAATTGCATCATAAAGGTGGCGAAAAACAATGAATCAGGCACTTGAATTTGAAAAGCCGATTATTAACTTGAAAGAAAAGATAGCAGAGTTGAAAAGTTTTACGGAGAATAGTGAAATAGATTTAACGGCTGAGATTGAAACGTTGGAAAAACGTCTCTCTGTTCTCGAGGATGAAATTTATGGTAACTTGAAACCGTGGAATCGAGTTCAGATGGCTAGGCATCCAATGCGTCCAACAACATTGGATTATATAGGAAAACTATTCACCGACTTTATCGAATTTCATGGTGATCGAAACTATGGGGATGATGAAGCAATTGTAGCAGGAATAGCATATTATAACGGAAAACCTGTAACCGTAATTGGTCATCAACGTGGAAAAGACACGAAAGAAAATATTCGCAGAAACTTTGGAATGCCACATCCGGAGGGATATCGAAAAGCACTACGGCATATGAAACAGGCGGAGAAATTCAATCGGCCAATTATTTGTTTTATTGATACGAAGGGAGCATACCCAGGAAAAGCTGCCGAAGAAAGAGGGCAAAGTGAAGCAATTGCTAGAAACCTGATGGAAATGGCAGGGCTGACTGTCCCGATTGTTTGCATCGTTATTGGTGAAGGTGGTAGTGGAGGCGCTTTGGCATTGGGTGTCGGAGACCAGATTCATATGCTGGAGAATTCCACTTATTCGGTAATTTCTCCAGAAGGTGCAGCAGCACTTCTTTGGAAGGATTCGGGACAAGCTAAACGGGCGGCCGAATCAATGAAAATTACTGCCAATGATTTGAAAGAATTGAAGGTAATAGATCAGGTCATACCAGAACCTAAAGGTGGAGCACATCGCGATCTTGATAAGCAATCAGTAAATATCGATCAAATTCTAAAGCTTTCGTTAGATTCTTTAAGTAAATTAACGAAAGAAGAATTACTTGAAAATAGATGGGAAAAGTATAAACAGATTGGTACGTATGAGATAATATAGTATCTGTAGTAGTTGAGGCTGATAATTTATAGTATCAGTCTCTTAGTTTGCGAAGATCATTATAAATTTATCTTTACACATAGGATAATCATTGCTATTTCTACTGTTTTTATTTATCTTTAAAGGGTATGGTACAGTAAAAGTCGATTTATAATCTTGCAACAAGAGGTGATATAAGAATGAAGAAAATTGGCGTACTAACAAGTGGAGGAGATTCACCTGGCATGAATGCAGCTATTCGTGCTGTTGTTAGAAAAGCGATTTTTCATGAGTTAGAAGTATATGGAATCAAAAATGGATTCCAAGGACTTATGGAAGGTAATATTCAAAAAATGAATCTTGGATCTGTGGGGGATATCATACAGCGCGGTGGAACAATATTATTTTCAGCACGTAGTGAGGAATTTAAAACGGAGAAAGGCCAGCAACGCGCCATCGAACAATTGAAAAAAGTCGGGATTGATGGGCTAATTGTTATTGGTGGAGATGGGAGTTTCCATGGTGCGAAAAAGCTAACCGAAAAAGGTTTTCCGTGTATCGGTGTACCAGGTACCATAGATAACGATATTTCTGGCACTGATTTTACAATTGGATTTGATACGTCCTTAAATACAATTATTGAAGCTGTGGATAAAGTCCGTGATACTGCAACATCACACGAGCGAACGTATATTATCGAAGTTATGGGAAGAAATGCTGGTGACCTTGCACTCTGGGCAGGTCTTGCTGGTGGGGCAGAAAGTATTCTGATCCCTGAGAAAAAAGAAGACTTCAAAGAAATCGTTGATCGTTTGAAACGTGGACATGATCGTGGCAAGAAGCACAGTATTATACTACTTGCTGAAGGTGTCGGAAGCGGTTTTGACTTTGGGGATCGAATTGAAAAAGAAACCAATCTCGAAACACGTGTAACGGTTCTAGGTTATATTCAGCGTGGTGGATCACCATCTGCAACAGATAGAGTACTTGCGAGCCGTTTAGGTGCGAAAGCGGTAGAACTGCTTATTAATGGACAAGGTGGTAGAATGGTTGGAATACAGCAAAATGTATTGGTTGATCATCCATTTGATGAAGTGTTTACAAAAGATCATTCCATCAATGAAGAAATGTATCAGCTTTCCAAAGAATTATCCATCTAGATTTCCATAATTAAAATGGAATGATTAACAAATGCTTACAACAAGAACTGTAAAACTTTAGGAATGATGAACAAGGAGGAAGAAAGATACATGAGAAATACTAAAATTGTATGTACTATAGGACCAGCTTCAGAGACGGTGGAGACACTTGAGAGGTTAATTGATGCTGGAATGAACGTTGCTAGACTAAACTTTTCACATGGTGATTTTGACGAGCATGGTGCCCGCATAAAGAATATAAGAGAAGCTGCTAAAAATAAAAATAAAACAGTAGCCATTTTATTGGATACGAAAGGTCCAGAAATTAGAACAAGTAACTTTATAGAAGGCTATGCGGATCTTGTACAAGGAAATAATGTCATTATTTCTATGCATGAAGTAGAAGGTACTGCAGAGAAGTTTTCTGTAACATATGAAGGTTTAATCAATGATGTACATGTGGGATCCAAAATTTTGCTTGATGACGGATTGATTGAACTTGAAGTAATTGAAATTGATCAGGCAAGAGGCGAAATTACTACAAAGGCAATGAACTCCGGTGTAATTAAAAATAAAAAAGGTGTCAATGTACCTAATGTATCTGTAAATCTTCCAGGGATTACAGAAAAGGATGCTGCAGACATTAGTTTTGGGATTGAACAGGATGTTGATTTTATTGCAGCATCTTTCGTTCGCCGGGCATCTGATATTCTTGAAATCAAAGAATTACTTGAAAGCAAACAGGGTACACATATCCAAATCATCTCTAAAATTGAAAATCAGGAAGGTGTCGACAATATTGACAGCATCCTGGAAGTAAGTGATGGATTGATGGTAGCGCGTGGAGATCTAGGTGTAGAGATACCTGCTGAGGATGTTCCACTCGTACAAAAGGCAATGATTAAAGAATGTAATAATGTAGGGAAACCAGTTATTACCGCAACACAAATGCTTGACTCAATGCAGAGAAATCCTCGTCCAACTAGAGCGGAAGCATCTGACGTTGCCAATGCAATTTTTGATGGAACAGATGCAATTATGCTTTCTGGTGAAACTGCTGCAGGGATTTACCCGGTTGAAGCAGTACAAACGATGAGCAATATCGCATTGAAAGCAGAATCTGCCTTGGAACATAAATCAATTTTAAACGAACGGTCCAAAAATGTAGATATGACGATTACAGAAGCAATTAGCCAATCTGTAACACATACAGCGCTTAATCTAAGTGTTGATACCATCATTACACCAACGGAAAGTGGTCACACAGCAAGAATGATTTCAAAATACAGACCACAAGCAACGATTCTTGCGGTTACGTTCTCTGACTCGGTTAATCGCCAACTCTCTCTTGTTTGGGGTGTACATGCAGTAAAAGGTGAAGTTGCTAAATCTACAGATGAAATGCTTGATATCGCAATTGATAAAGGATTAGAAACAGGCCTATGTGTACGTGGAAGCAGAGTAATTATTACTGCAGGTGTACCAGTAGCTGAAAGTGGTACAACAAATCTGTTGAAAGTTCATGTTATTGGTGATGTTATTGCTAAAGGGCAAGGTATTGGCAGAAGAAGCGCATATGGCCGTGCTGTTTTCGCTAAAACGAATGATGCGGCATTAGCAAATGTTCAGGAGGGCGATATCCTTGTGACACATGCTACAGATCGTGATATGATGCCTGCAATTGAAAAAGCTTCTGCAATCATCACAGAAGAAGGTGGTTTGACTTCTCATGCAGCTGTTGTAGGTTTAAGCCTTGGAATACCGGTTATCGTTGGTGTCGAGGGTGTTTTCGAACTTCTTAATGATGGCCAGGATATAACAGTTGATAGTACAAAAGGTGATATTTACGAAGGTCATGCAAGCGTACTTTAATTTATAATTTCAGAACAGAAGTGCCTCTTGTCTTAAGGTGTTACTGTTAAAAAATGGAAATCGGTATATTGCCGATTTTCATTTTTTTAATGAGTTAATAAAAAATATGAATTGGCAAGCAATTAAATTCATGGATATAAAGAGCACGTCCAGTTGCACACCGAACTGACCTACATCCTCGGTTTCCTTTATTACGGCAGGCTAAAGAAGTGTCCATACGTCACTAATCTAGCTTTTTAGATTTTGCTGTTTCCTTGCCATTCGTGATAAAATGAAAGGGCGGAAAGGATGTTTTAGGATGCGCTGGTTATTGTTAGCTCTGCTGATTATTCCCGCCATGGAAATTGGTGTTTTTATTTGGATAGGTGGAATGACTGGTCCTTGGTGGATCGTATTTCTAATCGTATTGACTGGTTTAATAGGTGTGGCTCTTGCCAAAAATCAAGGCATGGCTGTATGGAGGAAAGCCCAGTTACAGATGGGTAAGGGAATTCCACCAACAGATGAAATAATTGATGGAATATGTATTTTTATTGGTGCTGTATTTTTATTTTCACCTGGATTTATTACTGATATTGTAGGATTTATTTTTGTGCTGCCTTTTACAAGAGGGCCACTGAAACATATAATACGCAATAGAATGATTAAAATGATGGGAAACGGGACAGTCATTTATCGGAAATGGTAATCTAACCCCGAATGAAATTCCAAATTATTTGCATGATACCTGACTGATAGCAGGCATTTCCCAAAACGATAATTATTGGAGCAATTAAAAGTCCTGCAAATCCCCATAATTGAATCCCAATGAACATACCGGTCAAGACAATCAATGGATGGATACCGATATTAGCTGAAAGTATTTTCGGTTCAAGAATTTGTCTGGATATAATCAAAATCATATATAGAATGCTGAGTCCAATTGTCAACTGGTAATCAGACATCGCATATAGGTAAAGTATCCAAGGAATAAAGAGAATACCTGTCCCAACATATGGAATTAAATCGACAACAGCCGCGAACAAGGTGATTGTTAATGCATGATCTACTTGCAGAACTAAGAGTCCTGATAGAATGATGCAAGCTGAAATAAAGATCAATGTTAGTTGTGCCTTTAGAAAACCGTTGATTGCAAGCTTTAAATGACTAATTAGCATGTGTATGGATTTTCCTGCCCTTTTAGGAATAAACCGTTTAGTAATTTCTTTTAAATTCTCATAATCATTTGAGATCATAAATGTTGCAAGCATTATAAATGCAATTGTTGTCAATGAACCCGGTATGATAGCAAGTATAGCAGGAACTTTCACCAGTGTACTATGGAGAAATTCTGTTCCGGATGATGCAACGAAATCAGTCAATGATCGAACATATTCCGTTATGGTCACTTGTTGTTCAGTACCAAGCGAATGAAAAAGGGAAATAAGTCTTTCATATAAAGGTAATAAGTGATTGTTGAAAATAGACTCAAGAAACAAAACAAATGAATGAAAATGTTTTGGTATTTGATCAGCCAGAAATAATGAACTTTGGTATACCTCTGTTATTATTAATAATAACAGACCGAAAAATATGAGAAGTAAACTAATCATCGTAAATATTATCGAAATAAACCTCGGTAACTTTGCCTTTTTTTCAAGTAAATTGATAAAAGGATACATGATGGTGGAAATAATGACAGCAACTAATAGTGGATAAATAAAGTTGAATGAATATATAAAAATGATTCCAATCGTTATGAATCCACAGATCACAATAAAAAAACGTACCATTTGTAATACCAATGATTTCTGCATATATATGTCCCCCAATGTAAAATAGGCCTGTACTATTTTACATATGATTCATGGAGTTATAATAGACTAACAGAAGAGGTTTTGAGTACACACTTTTAGTAAAAACTAGGAAATTAAACGGTTTCAATTCACTTTCTGATGAAAATCCTTTATAATAACAATTGGGGTGGACAATAATAGATACTATAGATGTAAAGTTAATAGTAGAGTGGCATTTCATCTGCTTTTTAAACATAATACATAGAAAGCCGATGCTGCAGAAATTATTGTCAAGTGATATTGTGCATTTTTAGCAAAATGCAGCGATTAACATATGAAAAAGGAGAGGGTTACTATGACAACATCCACAAAGGGGTTAGAAGGTATTGTCGCAACTCAATCGTCTATCAGCTCGATCATTGATGATCAACTATCCTATGTTGGTTACCGAATTGATGATTTAGCTGTGAATTCAAGTTTTGAAGAGGTAATTTACTTACTTTGGAATTTGAAACTTCCTAATAAAAAAGAATTGGAAGAAATAAAGAAAGAACTCGCAGAACATATGGAAATACCGGATGCGATTATTGATCATTTGCGCTCTTATGATTTATCTGCCGTTCATCCAATGGCAGCATTGCGTACTGCAGTGTCATTACTTGGAGTATATGATACTGAGGCAGATGTAATGGATCCAGAAGCAAATAAACGCAAAGCTGTTGCAATCCAAGCTAAGATTGCAACGATTGTAGCCGCTTTCTCGAGAATTCGCAATGGTCAGGATCCTATTAAACCGAAGAAAGACTTAGGATACGCAGAGAATTTCTTGTACATGCTTAATGGAAAAGTAGCAGAAGAAATTGAAATAGAAGCGATTAATAAAGCATTAGTATTGCATGCTGATCATGAATTAAATGCTTCCACTTTCACAGCAAGAGTTTGTGTTGCAACTTTGTCAGACATTTATTCTGGCATTACTGCTGCAATTGGTGCCTTAAAAGGTCCATTGCACGGGGGAGCAAACGAAAATGTTATGAATATGCTGACTGAAATTGGTGAAGAGGAAAATTGTATACCTTATATTAAGAAGAAATTTGAAAATAAAGAAAAAATAATGGGTATGGGTCATCGTGTATATCGTAATGGAGATCCACGTGCGAAACACTTAAGGAAAATGTCTAAAGAACTAACTAAACTTACTGGTCAGGAAAAATGGTATAAGATGTCTGTTAAGATTGAAGAATACGTTAAGGAACATAAGGGTCTTCCAGCTAATGTAGATTTCTATAGTGCATCTGTTTATCACAGCCTAGGCATTGACCATGATTTATTTACACCAATATTCGCAGTAAGTCGAACATCAGGCTGGTTGGCACATATTCTAGAACAATACGAAAACAACCGTTTAATCAGACCTCGTGCTGAATATACGGGACCAGAACTGCAAGAATATATTGAAATCGCTAAACGCAGCTAATTTAATTTAATTTATTTTAATTGGGAACCAGGGATAGCTGGTAATCTAGCTATCCTCTTTATATAAACTTAGGAGGTTATTATCAAATGGCACAGGGAGAAAAAATTATCGTAGAAAATGGCAACTTAAATGTACCAAACAATCCAATCATTCCTTTTATTGAAGGTGACGGTACTGGTCCAGATATTTGGTCATCAGCAAAAGCAGTAATAGAAGCATCCGTTGAGAAAGCATATAGTGGAGAAAAGAAAATTGATTGGTTGGAAGTATATGCTGGTCAAAAGGCTTTTGATAAAACAGGGGAATGGCTTCCACAGGACACATTAGATAAAATTAATGAATACAAAATTGCGATTAAAGGTCCATTAACAACACCAATTGGCGGTGGAATCCGTTCTCTTAACGTTGCATTGCGTCAAGAGCTTGATTTATTCACATGCCTACGTCCAGTACGTTATTTTGAGGGTGTACCATCACCAGTTAAACGTCCTGAAGATGTGGATATGGCTATTTTCCGTGAGAACACAGAAGATATTTATGCTGGAATTGAGTGGCAAAAAGGAACAGACGAAGTTAAAAAAGTAATTAATTTCCTTAAAAATGACATGGGTGTTAAAAATATTCGCTTCCCTGAAACATCAGGCATCGGGGTTAAACCAGTTTCTGAGGAAGGCACAAAACGTTTAGTTCGTTCTGCAATTGATTATGCATTAACGGAAGGACGTAAAAGTGTTACTCTAGTACATAAAGGTAACATCATGAAATTTACAGAAGGTGCTTTTAAACAATGGGGTTATGAAGTAGCAGAGCAAGAATTTGGTGACAAAGTATTTACTTGGGCTGAATATGACCGTCTTGTAGAATCAGATGGTCAAGATGCTGCAAACAAGGCACAAGACGATGCGCTAGCTTCAGGTAAAATTCTAGTTAAAGATGCGATTGCTGATATCTTCTTGCAACAAATTCTTACTCGTCCAAAAGAGTTTGATGTTGTTGCAACAATGAACTTGAATGGTGATTATATTTCTGATGCTCTTGCAGCACAAGTAGGTGGAATTGGTATTGCTCCGGGAGCTAACATCAATTATGATACTGGACATGCTATTTTCGAAGCAACGCATGGTACTGCACCGAAATATGCAGGCTTAGATAAAGTAAACCCTTCATCAGTTATTCTATCAGCTGTATTGATGCTTGAGCATCTTGGATGGAGAGAAGCTGCTGACTTAATTACTAAATCAATGGACAAAACAATTGCATCCAAAGTAGTAACATATGACTTTGCCCGTCTGATGGATGGTGCAACAGAAGTTAAGTGTTCTGAGTTTGGTCAAGAACTAATTAAAAACATGGGTTAATTATGTATATATACGGTAGCGACCATCTGATTATGGATGGTCGTTTACCGTATAGTTTTATATATTAATAGTTCATAAAAAGGGGGAAATATGATGGGGTTACAAAGAAGAAAGATTTCCGTAATCGGATCTGGATTTACTGGTGCAACTACAGCTTTAATGCTTGCTCAAAAAGAACTTGGTGACGTTGTACTGGTGGATATTCCTCAAATGGAGGATCCTACGAAAGGAAAAGCTCTTGATATGGCTGAAGCAGCTCCAGTTCAGGGATTTGATGCCAAAATAATTGGTACGTCAAATTATGAAGATACAAAAGACTCTGATTTAGTTATCGTTACTGCTGGGATTGCTCGTAAGCCAGGCATGAGCCGAGATGATTTAGTAAATACAAATGCCAACATTATGAAAACGGTTGCGAAGGATATTGTTAATTTTTCTCCAGACACTACTATTATCGTGTTAACTAATCCGGTTGATGCAATGACATATACAGTGTTTAAAGAATCCGGACTACCAAAAGAGCGCGTGATCGGCCAATCTGGCGTCCTTGATACGGCTCGTTTTCGTTCTTTTGTTGCTGAAGAATTAAACCTGTCTGTAAAAGACGTTACAGGTTTTGTTCTTGGTGGACATGGAGACGATATGGTTCCATTAATCCGCTACTCCCATGCAGGAGGGATTCCACTAGAAAAATTGATTTCTAAAGAACGTCTAGAAGAAATTGTTCAACGTACGCGAACAGGTGGAGGAGAAATCGTTAACTTACTTGGCGATGGCAGTGCATATTATGCACCAGCAGCTTCACTGACTGTAATGGCTGAAGCAATACTTAAAGATCAACGCCGTGTTATTCCTTCCATTGCATTTCTTCAGGGTGAATATGGTTATAACGATATCTACCTTGGTGTTCCAACAATTCTTGGTGGGAAAGGTATCGAAGAAATTATTGAATTAGATTTAACCGCTGAAGAAAAAGCAGCATTGGACAAATCTGCTGAATCCGTGAAAAATGTACTTTCTGTATTAAATTAATAGTATCCACATAAAAGTCTTTCACTACAGATAAATGCAGTGAAGGACTTTTTGAATACAATTAGACAAAACTCGGGGAGTGACTGGTACCGGATGTTAAGTTTATTTAATATTTCTATATTTGTTATACCTTTGGTGGTAATAATGATAAGATAATAATAGAATAGAAAAATTAGGTGCTGAATATGGGGGTTTTTACTTGTGAGTCAAAAAATTTTAATTGTAGATGATGAAAAACCAATTATAACTCTATTAAATTATAATATTAAGAAAGCAGGTTACGAGACGGATGTTGCATATGATGGTTTGGAAGCCATTCGAAAATGTGAAACGAATGAGTATGATTTGATTGTGCTCGATTTAATGCTTCCGGAAATGGATGGAATGGAAGTTTGTAAACATTTACGAATGAATAAAATGGATACGCCGATCCTGATGCTGACAGCAAAAGATGAAGAGTTTGATAAGATTCTGGGATTAGAAATGGGTGCAGATGATTATTTAACGAAACCATTCAGCCCAAAGGAAGTGGTGGCCAGAATTAAAGCCATTTTAAGAAGAACTACAATATCTACAGAACCAAATTTTAATTTATTGAAGGTTGGTAATCTTGTTATCTTCCCGGAACGTTATGAAGCAGAGATGAATACCAAAACAATTACATTCACAAGAAAAGAATTTGAGCTGTTATATCATCTTGCCAAAAATAAGGGAAAGGTTATTTCAAGAGACCAGCTACTTAGCAGTGTTTGGGACTACGATTTTGTTGGAGACACTAGAATTGTTGATGTACATATAAGCCACTTGCGAGATAAAATTGAACCGAACTCAAAAAAACCAATCTATATTAAAACAGTAAGAGGACTTGGTTATAAAATAGAGGAGCCCGTTTAATGAAAGATTTATTCTCCAAGACATTATTACCATATGTATCGGTAATAATTTTAAGTTTGCTTGCTGTTGGAGTAATTGTATGGAAGTCAGAAGCCCATCCGTTAATATTAGTTGGTCTATTATTGATTGAAGCATTTATTTTACTTATCATGCTGTCTTTGCTATTTAATAAATATGTAAAACCTCTTCATAAGGCAACTAGCACAATTGACGAAATTACGAAAGGTAATTATAATGTCAGATTTCATAGTTCGGTAAGCGAAGAGATTGAGGAACTTAGTTTGAAAATCAACTCGCTGGCAAGGAATATGAGTGAGATTACCTTGCAAGAACAGAGACAGTCTGAGCAATTAACGACTATTATTGACAACATGCAAAGTGCACTGGTACTAATTGATGAAAAGGGATATATTCATCTAGTTAATCGGAAATTTTTATCGATGTTCGGTAAAACGGAAAGGGACTATAAAGGTTATCTGTACTACGATGTTCTGGAAGAAGAAAAATTTCATCAAACGGTACAAAATACGTTTCTATATGAACGTAATATGAAGGGATCCTTTATCCATGGATCTGGATTGAATAAATTACATCTTGAAATTATTGGTGCGCCTATATTCAATGAACGGAACATGTTAAAAGGTGCAGTATTGGTTCTTTATGATATAACCGAATTAAAGAAATTGGAGAAAACACGCAAAGACTTTGTGGCCAATGTTTCCCACGAGCTAAGAACCCCTGTTACATCCATTAAAGGTTTTTCCGAGACATTATTAGAATCCGGTTTAAATGATGCGGATACGACGAAAGAATTCCTAACTATCATTCATAATGAAAGCCATCGTCTGCAACTTTTAATTGAAGATTTATTATCATTATCAAGGCTTGAGAGAGAAAATTATCATCTCATCTTAAATAAGTTTAAGGCTTTCGAATTAATTAATGAAATAGTACCTGCATTCAAACATCATGCAGAGCAAAAAGGACTTAATTTTTCTATCGATGTAGATGAAGCATTAACAATAAAAGCTGACAAAGAACGGTTGAAACAAGTAATTGTTAATTTATTGGATAATGCAATCCACTATACTTCTGAAAATGGCAGTGTCGAATTCTATCTCGGTCATATAAAGGACTTTATCCATATTAAGATTGCAGATACTGGAATCGGAATGGAAGAAAAGGTAATACCGAGAATTTTTGAGCGTTTTTATCGGGTTGATAAAGCACGCAGCAGGAACACTGGTGGTACTGGTCTTGGGTTGGCAATCGTCAAGCATATAATTGAAGTACATGGTGGGAAAATCGATGTGGAAAGTGAAGTAAATAAAGGTACGACCATTCATGTATATTTGCCAAAATAAACATCCTCTAGTAGTAGGGGATGTTTTTTTGCGGGTAGATATGTTTTATTCAAATCTAACATACCATTATTTTTTCTTTTCCTAGTAGAGAATGCTAAAATGAGTTAAGGAATCATTTATACAGGAGGATAACCGAATGTCAAAAAAACTAGTATTAATTGATGGCAACAGTATTATTTATCGTGCGTTTTTTGCTTTGCCACTTTTGAATAATGATAAAGGTGTTTATACAAATGCAGTTTACGGATTTACGACAATGCTATTACGAATTTTGGAAGAGGAGAAACCTACCCATTTACTTGTAGCATTTGATGCTGGAAAAACGACTTTTCGCCATTCAACGTACAAGGAATATAAAGGTGGTCGTCAGAAGACACCTTCTGAGCTTTCCGAACAGTTTCCTGTTATGAAGGAACTGCTTGATGCGTTTGATATCAAACATTATCAACTGGATCAATATGAGGCAGATGATATTATTGGCACATTGTCAAAGCAAGGAAATCATGAAGACTTTCAAGTAACCATTATTTCCGGTGATAAAGACATGCTTCAGCTTGTATCTGATTACGTCACCGTTCATGTGACGAAAAAGGGAATTAGTGACATCGAGAAATATACTCCTGATTATATGGTTGAGAAAATGGAAATAACTCCTGAACAAATTATTGATTTAAAAGCATTGATGGGGGATAGCTCGGATAATATTCCAGGAGTTCCAGGAGTCGGCCTAAAAACAGCAACCAAACTTATTAAGCAGTATAATACATTGCAAGAAGTATATGAACATCTTGAAGAAGTGAACGGGAAAAAATTAAAGGAAAACCTGACAAACCATAAAAAAGATGCATTTATGAGTAAGGAATTAGTTACAATTAATCGTGATTCCCCGATTGAAATTTCCATTGATGATATCACCTACGATGGTTTTGAACAGCCAAAACTTAGTACAGCATTTAAAGATTTAGGTTTTCTCTCCCTTCTGAACCGTATTTCTGATGGCGTGGAAGTGGAGGAAGAAAGAACGGAAATGAGTGAGATTTCATTTACCATTGTAGAAGAAGTGACAGATAGCATGTTTACCGGCAATGAATCACTTGTCGTTGAAATGATTGGTGAAAATTACCATTTGTCAGACATTGACGGATTTGGAGTCGTCAATGAAGAGGGGGCATATTTCATTTCTACTGAAATTGCACTCCAATCTGATGCTTTTAAGACATGGGCTGAGGACATTACAAAGCCGAAAAATGTTTTCGATGCGAAAAAAACAATGGTTGCCTTATTAAGGAACAATATCCATATCCAGGGAATAGCTTTTGATATGTTCCTTGCATCCTATTTACTTAACCCAGCTGAGAATAATCATGACATTCCAGCCATTGGAAATAGAATGGGCAAAAAAGATGTTTTATTTGATGAAGAGGTTTACGGTAAGGGAGCAAAAATGAAAGTCCCAGAATTAGCCGAACTTGCAGAACATGTCGTCCGTAAAACAACTACATTATTTGTATTAAAAGATGAAATGGAAGATTTACTAAATAAAAATGAACAATATGAATTACTGAAAGAGTTGGAAATGCCGCTAGCCCTAATTCTGGGAGAAATGGAACATCTAGGTGTTCGAGTGGATATAAGCAAATTAGAAGAAATGGGTGTGGGGTTAAAAGGCCGTTTAAGTACACTGGAGGAAGAAATTTATGAACTCGCAGGGGAAACATTTAATATAAACTCACCTAAACAGCTTGGTCCCATATTATTTGAAAAATTAGCTTTGCCAGCAATTAAGAAAACGAAAACGGGCTATTCCACTGCAGCGAATGTTCTGGAACAATTACAAAGTGAACACGAAATTATTCCTAAACTACTTTTATATCGTCAGCTTGGGAAGCTGCAGTCGACGTATATTGAAGGGCTATTAAAAGTGGTTCGAAAAGACACAAATAAAATTCATACCAGATTCAATCAAGCACTTACACAAACAGGCAGATTAAGCTCAACTGATCCTAACCTGCAAAACATTCCGATTCGGATAGAGGAAGGAAGGAAAATCAGAGAAGCATTTGTTCCAGCAGAAGATGACTGGATCATTTTCGCAGCCGATTACTCGCAAATCGAATTACGAGTACTTGCACACATCGCAAATGATGAACAATTAGTTGCTGCTTTCAAAAACGATTTGGATATACATACGAAAACAGCGATGGATGTTTTCCATGTGGATAAGGATCAAGTTACATCCAATATGAGACGACAAGCAAAAGCAGTGAACTTTGGTATTGTGTATGGTATCAGCGATTATGGACTTTCTCAAAGCCTTGATATTACAAGAAAAGAAGCCAAAAACTTTATCGAGCGCTATTTCGCAAGTTACCCAGGGGTAAAACAGTATATGGAAGATATCGTTCAAGAAGCGAAGCATAAAGGCTTTGTAACAACAATTATGAACAGACGCAGGTATTTACCTGAAATAACAAGTCGCAATTTCAATGTGCGAAGTTTTGCAGAGCGCACCGCGATGAACACACCGATTCAGGGAAGTGCCGCGGACATTATTAAAAAAGCAATGATTGATTTACATTGGAAATTGAAAGATGAAAAACTTCAGGCAAGAGTGCTGCTTCAAGTTCATGATGAACTGATTCTTGAAGCACCAAAAGAAGAACTGGACATCTTGAAAAAAATCGTACCGGAAATGATGGAAAACACCATAGAATTAAATGTGCCATTAAAAGTAGATTATGAATATGGTACAAGCTGGTTCGATGCAAAATAAGGAGAAATAGACACCATGCCCGAATTACCAGAAGTAGAAACAATTAAAAATACATTAAAGCAATTTGTCCTGAATAAAAAAATTGAAAAAGTAGAAGTGTATTGGCCGAACATCATTAAAGAACCTGATGACACAGAACATTTTAAGGTACTGCTTAAAGGGCAAAGCATTCAAGAACTATCCAGGAAAGGGAAGTTCCTCCTGTTTTATCTGGATGATTATGTGCTGATTTCCCATCTGCGAATGGAAGGGAAATACAGTGTACATCCATCCTTGGAACCAGTGAAAAAACATACACATGTCATTTTTACATTTACAAATGGGGAAGAGCTTCGTTATAACGATGTTAGGAAATTTGGAACGATGCATGTTTATGAAAAAGGCCAGGAATTTATAAATAAACCATTAAACCAGCTCGGACCAGATCCTTTCGACGATACTTTTACGTTTGATTATTTTTACCAAAAGCTGAAAAAGACAGATCGTTTCATTAAAGCAGCATTATTGGACCAGACAATCGTTACAGGACTTGGAAATATTTACGTCGATGAAACTTTATTCAAAGCTGGTGTTCATCCATTGAAACGGGCAAGTAAACTGACAAAAAAAGAAGTCAAAGTCATTCAGGAACAGGCGATAGCCACCCTGGAAGAGGCTGTAAGGGCTGGGGGAACGACCATTAGATCTTATGTAAACAGTCAAGGTGATATGGGAATGTTTCAGCAGGAATTATATGTTTATGGTCAAGAGAATAAAGCATGCAAAAAATGCGGTACCGAAATAACGAAAATGAAAGTAGCTGGGCGTGGAACACATGTATGCCCAACATGCCAAAAAAGTTAAAAGAGGTGTAAAGGTATGTCCCTAAGTATTGGATTAACCGGTAGTATTGCGAGTGGAAAAAGTACTGTATCACTCATGTTTGATGATTTCAATATTCCAGTAGTGGACGCCGATAAGATTGCAAGGGAAGTTGTTGAACCGGGGAAGCAAGCCTATGAGAAAATTGTGGAAGCTTTTGGTGAATCAATTTTACGAGCTGACAGTACATTGGATAGACCAGCACTTGGTGCTATTATTTTTGCAGATAAACCGAAGAGAGAACTTTTAAACAGTATTGTACATCCAGCCGTTCGTGAAAACATGCTGCTACAGAGGGATGAGCATTTGAAATCAGGTGCAAAGTGTGTAGTGCTGGACATTCCCTTATTATTTGAAAGCAAACTGACCGATTTCGTGGATCGGACCATCGTTGTATTTGTTGACGAATCTGTACAACTTAGCAGACTAATGAAACGGGATAATTATTCAGAGGAAGAAGCAATCCAGCGAATTCAGTCTCAAATGCCACTGAGAGATAAGGTAAAGCTTGCGGATGCAGTCATCGATAATAATGGATCGAAATCAAATTCCTACGAGCAATTGGAAAAACTGTTAATAGAGTGGAATATATTTTAAAATAAAAAGCGTAAGCCCGTAAAGTAAAGGACTGGACAATGGAAATGGATCATTTGTCTGGTCCTTTTCTATGAAAAAACCCATAATTATGTCCATTTCAAAAAGATATATAAATTTATGATAAATATGGAACACATTTCGAACACAATGTGTTATACTAATTAACATAAACAGAAGTAAAAGTATAACCTATATAGGAGGATTAAGTTTCTTATGAACAAAACTCGTGTGGCCATAACTGGATTTGGACGGATTGGACGTATGGTGTTCCGTCAAGCAATTACAGATAATCAATTAGAAGTAGTCGCAATTAATGCAAGCTATCCTCCTGAGACGCTTGCACATCTAATAAAATATGATAGTGTGCATGGTATTTTTGACGGTGAAGTGAAAGCGCTTCAGGATGGAATTGAAGTTAACCAAAAAAAGGTAAAACTAGTCAACTCGAGAGAACCTGAAAATCTTCCATGGAAAGAATTTGATATTGACGTTGTTATTGAAGCAACAGGTAAATTTACGACAAAAGAATCTGCTGGTTTACATCTAGAAGCTGGAGCAAAGAAAGTTGTGATTACGGCGCCGGGTAAACAAGTGGATAAAACAATTGTTATGGGAGTAAATGATGCTGCCTATATCCCTGAGAAGGACAATGTGATTTCGAACGCTTCATGTACCACGAATTGTCTTGCACCAATTGTAAAAGTACTGGATGATAATTTTTCAATTGTTAACGGGCTGATGACTACCGTACATGCATTCACGAATGACCAGAAAAATTTGGATAATCCGCATAAAGATTTACGTCGAGCACGTGGTTGTACCCAATCCATTATACCAACGACGACAGGCGCAGCAAAGGCTTTAAGCGAAGTATTGCCACATTTGCAAGGAAAGCTTCATGGAATGGCATTACGTGTGCCTACACCGAACGTATCACTTGTCGATTTAGTTGTTGATGTAGAAAAGTCAGTTACCATTGAAGATGTAAATCAAGCTTTTAAGGAAGCTTCAGAAAATGAACTTAGAGGAATCATTGATTATTCAGAGGATCCATTAGTTTCAATTGATTACACTACAACCGAATTTTCTGCTATTGTTGATGGTTTATCCACCATTGTAATGGAAGGTAATAAACTGAAAGTCATTGCATGGTATGATAATGAATGGGGCTATTCTAAACGTGTACTTGACCTGACAAAACATGTAGGAAACTATTTATTTCAACCAACAGCAAATATCTCATAATAATCTGTATTCAAAAAGGAGGATAAAAAGGACAGGGAAGTTCAAAGTGGCGAAGAATTTCGATGTGCCATTTTTACCGGAATTTTTAAACATCCTCTAATAATAGATACTAACCCATGCGCCAATTTCGATGAAGCATCGAAATTGGCGCATTTAATTTTTACCAACTAGAGGATTTACGTAAAACGTGTTAGAATATATTAATAGATATGTATGAAATAAGATGCAGGTTGGGGTGCGAAAAATGTCGATAGGCAATATGCTTAAAAAATATTTTAACAAACATGCAGAAACCGGGGAAAAACATTGGGATGAAACTTTAAGAACCCATTATTATAAAACTAGTAAAGATAAAGCAATGGCAATGCTAGAAAATAACTTTAAAAATAGTGCGGAATTCGAAATAAATGCCATTTCCGCTGAACATGGTGAATTGAGTGTCGTGTACAAAAAAGGGAAAAAGGCTTTTATTGTGGCAACGGTTATCATGGTTCGGCCATACAATACAGCGATTGACTTTTCAGTAACGACTGAATCATTACTACCAATTGATTTTGGTTATAGTACGAAACTCATCAATCAGCTTTATTCACAAGTAAATAGGGAATTGCCATTGATAAAGTGAAACTTTATTCAGTGGGGTCCCTTCTTCCCCCACTTACCTTCCACGGACTACTTGAAATCTCGAAGTGGGGGTCTTACTTCCCGTTTAGGCGGGATAAATGATAAAAATAGGTAACGATGAAAGCTAGAAAGAATGGGGATGAACTAACATGCGATGTTCCAATTGCCATAATAAGAATACGAAAGTACTGGATTCCCGTCCGATAGAAGAAGGGAGTTCAATCCGTAGACGCAGAGAATGTGAAAAATGCGGCTTTCGTTTTACAACGTTTGAACGGATGGAAGAAGTCCCATTAATTGTTGTGAAAAAGGATGGTGTAAGACAGGAATTTTCAAGGGAAAAACTGACAAGGGGATTAATTAGAGCGTGTGAAAAAAGGCCAGTAGCGCTTGAAACCATTGAATCACTTGCACTTGATGTGGAAAGAGAATTGCGTAATCAAGGTTCATCCGAAGTTTCTAGTATTGATATTGGTGAACTGGTGATGGAACGATTATCCAAGGTCGATGAAGTATCCTACGTTAGATTTGCTTCCGTTTATCGTCAGTTTAAAGACATCACCGTTTTTTTGGACGAGCTGAAAGATATTATCAACACAGACAAAGATAAAAAATAACATATGTACGTGTTCAAATAGGAGGATAAAAAGGTCCAAAATTCGAGGTATCCTTTATACCGGACTTTTTGAACATCCTCTAATCTCTATCTTCTACAAAAAGGTGTGACAAACATGAACTATATTGGTCAAATTTTGCCGGTGGACGGCTATATTGTGACACAAAAAGAATATTTGCCTGTCGATTACGCCAAATCACTGACACATTTATATCAGCCATTGATAGGGATTTATGCTGTAGCTCTTTATCAGACGCTTTTGCATGATAAGGACTTACAGCAGGATTATTCACCCCAGACCCATCATACATTAATGAACTACCTAAATCTGCCGTTGAATGAAATCTATGAGTCCAGAAGAAAACTGGAGGGCATAGGTTTATTAAAAACTTATAAGCAAAACTGGGAGTCTAGTGATCTGTATACATACGAACTACAGAGTCCATTTGCTCCTGACAATTTCTTTAAGGATGCCATGCTTTCCCAATTATTATACCACCATATTGGGGATCAGAAATACCGCCTATTAAAAAATCACTATCTACAAACGGCTGCTGATGATAATGGAGAGAATATAACAGCTGTTTTTAGTGAGATTTTTCAGACATTTGCACCATCCGCAGAAGCTTTGGATGGAATACCGAAACAGGAATCATCTTCAGAGGAAATTAATATGGATTTCACTTGGATGGAGCAGATGCTGAAACAGCGTATGATTCCGGTAAGGAAAGTATTAACTTCTAATAATCGTAAATTGATTTATCAAATGATGGTACTTTATGAACTAGAAACATACGAAATCGATAAGTCGGTATTATGGGCATTAACGGATGAAAACTTATTGGATACAGAAGAATTTAAAGTAGCCTGCCATGATTTGTTTAAGGCCAAAAATAATAATAAACCAATCAGACTGACAGAGGTCGCCCAGCCTGTCAAAAAGGAAATAAAAGAAACACCAACGACAAAAGAAGAAATGCTAATCCAGGAATTGGAGACAATATCACCAAAGCAGCTTCTAGAGGATTTATCGAGTGGTAACCATGCATCTGAACAAGATATGAAGGCAATACGCGAAGTGATGACAACGCAAGGGTTACCATCACCTGTCATGAATGTTTTGATCCACTATGTACTTTTACAGACGAATATGAAGTTGTCAAAGGCATATCTTGATAAAATTGCTAGCCACTGGTCGCGAGCAAATATAAAAACAGCAAAAGAAGCAATGGTGTTTGCGAAAAAAGAGCAGGAACGTTTTCAAAAAGATATGTCGCGAAAGTCAACCTATAATCGAAAACAAGTTTCCAAGGAAATTGTTCCGGATTGGTTTAAAGAGAAAAAGCATAAGCAGGTGAAACAACCTGCAGTTGCTAATAATACAATTATGACGAAGGAGCAAGAAGAGGTTGCAGCAAGGCTGAGACAATATTCAAATGGAAACTAATCTAGTCATGTGTTAGGATGATGATAAATGAAACCTATACAGTCTGCATTAAAATCATGGATGCAAACAAATAATAATTTTAAAGAAAACTATCTTAAAATAAAACAAGAAGTCTTGAATGATCCGGAAATCAATGAATTTCTATCGCTATATCCGCAACTCCCTCAAGCAGAAATAAATAAGGCGCTTATGAAGTTTTATGAGTACAAAACACAGTCAAAGCAATGTAATCAATGTGAATCCTATCCAGCATGTAAAAACATGGTTCCAGGTTACTCTCCAGTGCTTAATGTGGAAAACAATGAAATAAGTCTGACCTATGAAAAATGCCATAGTAGAATTATGCATGAGAAGGACCAGGAAAAGCAGAAATTAATTCAAAGTCTATACATGCCAAAAGAAATACTTCAGGCAAGTTTCTTGGAATTATCGGTAGAGACACCAAGGCTGGCCGCCAATAACGATCTTATGGCATTTGTAGATCAGGCTAAAATAGAACTTCCAAAAAAGGGTATCTATTTCCACGGGCAATTTGGTGTTGGAAAAACCTATCTTTTAGGTGCTCTAGCAAATGAACTTAAAAAAATCAATATATCATCTACACTGATCTATATGCCTGAGTTTGTTAGGGAAATTAAAGGATCGTTTAAGGACGATTCTTTTAATGAAAAGGTTGACTTTTTTAAAAAAGCTGATGTTCTGATGTTGGATGATATTGGTGCGGAACTGCAATCTGCATGGTTCCGGGACGAAATTCTTGGTTCTGTTCTGCAATATCGGATGATGGAAGGTCTTCCAGTTTTCTTTACTTCGAATTATGATTTGGACCAACTGGAAGACCAGTTTGCTGTAACGAAGAATGGCATTGAAAAGGTAAAAGCAGGAAGAATCATCGAACGGATTAAGCAGGTCAGTAAAATAGTGAAAATTGATGGACATAACAGGCGTTTGTAGGTAAATAGGACGAGTCCCTAAAGAGGTAGTCCGACTTAACTGGACAAAAACCTAGCAACTTTTTCTGTAATTGGCATCCTTCAGAAATCTAAATAAATAATGACACACGTTATTTCACTTCGGAATGGCGTGTGTATTTTTATTGTTGATTGTAATATTTAGTGAATTCTTATAAAGGAATAATACTTGTGGTAAAATAAGTATATAAATTGAAGATAACGGTAAAAGTTCTTGATGAAAATGCTGGAGAGGAAGCTTTTAAAAACTTTGTTGAAGATGAGGTAATAACAGGAATCATTGACTTAATTATAACAACAAAAGACGAAAAACTAATGGCGACAAAGAGAGTAAGCATGCTTATTTTGTTGGTAAGTTAAAAGAAAACGATGAAGGATTCTATGTTGTAGGAATATCTGATAGTGTTGGTATAGGAATAGGTGCAAGTTGGGAGCTAACAACTAACAACTAACAACTAACAACGATAGATAGTACCAACTATACTATTTTTTTCGAAGAGACGATAGAAGAGCTAATTCTATACAGTTGTCTAATGGGGAATACTATATTTCCGATGTTAATGGGCATAGGTTTGGTGAGACCCCATAAGATTCAAAAAGGCGATAGAAGATTTCTTTCAGAAATAATTAATTCATTTAGTTAACTGTACTCTTTAAACTAATCGTGCAGGCATATCCACCATCTATTCGAATAGAAAATTAGATTAAAGGATTGAACATATGAAAAATATTCTATTCTTTACCCTTGGATTTATATCTCTTGGAATAGGTATTGCGGGTATTGTGTTACCTGTGCTGCCAGGCGGCCCGTTTATTTTAATTGCATCTTTTTGCTTTGCGAAAGGTTCCAAGCGGATCGATAATTGGTTCAAAAATACCGTAATATATGAAAAATATGTAGAAGGATTTCGCCAAAATAGAGGCATGACACGTAAAGAGAAAATCCGTATCAACTTAATAGCAGATTTCTTTATCTTGTTTTCAGTTTTTTATGTAGACATTCTTATCGTACAAATTATTTTGATTGTGCTCGGCCTTTATAAACATTATTATTTCATCAATAATATTAAAACGATTAAATTGGGGCAAGAAGAAAATAATAAACACTCTAAATAAGTTATATTTACTTTTTGTTTAAGGAAATGACAATCTTGTTTATTGGTCATTCAGTAGATTAAAAAAATAATAAGAGGGTAGAAATAAAGTGTAAGGCAAAACACTATTATGGATAATGAAACGTTAGAAAAACAAAGAGAAAGGGGTAGATAAAATATGGCGAAAATCGGTATCATAGTCGGAAGTCTAAGAAAAGAAGCTTTTTCTCAAAAGATTGCTGACAATGTAGCAACATTATTCCCTGAAGGATATGAAACAGAGTTTGTTGAAATTGGTAATCTCCCTATATATAATCAGGATTACGATGAAAATAATCCAGCAGAATATGATACATTCCGTAAACGAATGAAAGGAATTGAAGCTGTTTTATTTGTAACGCCTGAACATAACCGTAGTGTACCAGCTGCACTTAAAAATGCACTGGATATCGGTTCTAGACCATATGGTGAAAGTGTATGGGATGGGAAACCGGCAGCTATTATTAGTCATTCCATCAGTAATTTAAGTGGATTTGGTGCCAACCATCATTTACGTCAATCTCTAGCATTTTTAAACATGCCTGTTGTTCAACAACCTGAAGTTTATCTTGCCAATTCTCAAGACTTATTGGATGCAAATGGAAAAATTAATAATGAAGGAACGGTTCAATTTTTACAATCATTCGTCGATACATTTGTTGAACTGATTAAGAGATATCAATAAGGATGAAAATAAGACCACACATATTAGACATTCTAAATGTGTGGTTTTATCTATTATCAATGTTTTACTTAAATCTAAATTAAATTAAATACAATAAAAAATAATCCCAAGTTTTATCTAAAGTGCTTCTTTAATGATTTTCTTATAATACAGCACCGATAAAATACCAAAGATGGAGTATAGCAAAGCATACAATACAATAACAATCATCATAGGGTACACTAACTCGGTACCGAAAAAGAACCAGCCTGATTTAACAGCGAAATAACCATGGCTAATGCCAACAATCAATGGAATCCCGAAGTTAAACACTTGCTTAACCTTTATCCCATTTAATAAATCTTCTCTCGTAAAGCCCAATTTTCGTAAAATCGTATAGCTGGCTTTTTCTTCTTCACCCTCATCCATTTGTTTAAAGTACAGAATACATCCAGAGGTAATTAAAAAGGTCAATCCAAGGAAGCCTGCAATAAACATCATCATCCCCATACTTTGCTTTTGGTTGTTAATAACTTGTAACTGGGATTCATGTGCTGTCCAACTTCCAATACCTGACGCTTGGAAAATGGCTTCAGCCTCTTGTAGGTCATCTAGATTTTCAATATCAATTCCAACATGCTGCCTAAATTCACCTTGAGACTCAGGGTCTAAATTCGCTTTTAATTGTTGATAAACAGTTTCATCGACGACGGCAACTGGGAAACCACCGTTCGCAAATCTAAATGGAAGCACTCGTACATCTTCATGGCCTAGATAATTTAATTCAAACGATGTTGTCTCCCCGGATAATAGGATCTCTCCTGATTCCTTCAGTCTGATAAATTGCATCATTGCTTCATTCGTGTTCACAAAGACAGTATCAGATTCAGCTAGGTCTAGATTTTCTACCCAACCATCAGATGCAATAACCATATTAGTCATCGATACATCAAATTCTAATTCTACTCCCTCCATCTCTTGTATGATATTGGAGAGGTTTGCAGAAACATTCACAATATCCAGCGTTGTTTCCGTATAGTCAATATCAGCGACTTCTAAAGCCTCTGTGAAGAGGGCAGCGTTATTTAAGTTAGGAATTGAATAGTCATAAACGATATTCTCCTCAGCTGTTTTTTCAGCTGAGAAGTAAGAAATATAGGTTAAAGACAACAATCCAATTGCAAGTGCTGATAAGACTGTAATTACCGTTAAAAGCAAAGCATTGGATTTCATCCGAAACATAATCGATGAAAGGGACAGTACGTTATTAATGGACAGATAGCCGTTATTTCTATTGCGAATCAGATTAAACAGGAAGCTAATGGATCCTTTATAAAATAAATATGTCCCAATAATAACTGATGCGAGAATCGTAATCATTGTAAGAAATAATGCACCCATTGTCACAATGTTTCCAGAAAATAATTCCGTTGATAAATAATAGCCAAACGCAATCAATCCAAGACCAAATATTCCAACCACGATTTGCCATTTCGTTACACGAATTTGTTTTTCCTCCGTTGTGGATGACACTTGAAATAGAGATAGAATTCGTTGTCTGCGAATAAAAAGGCCATTCATGATCATAATGATAATATAAATCACTGCAAAAACAACGATTGTCTGTACAAATGCCTCATTAGAAAAACGTAGCTCTGCCACTTCTTCAATACCGATAATTTTGATTAAAATCATCATAATTAATTTTGATGATGCAAAACCAAGGAAAATCCCGACCAACATGGAACTAAAGTATAGAATGATATTTTCAATGCTAAGAATTCCAAAAATTTTATGTTTTGTCATCCCAACTAATTGAAACAAGCCAATTTCCTTGCTTCGACGCTTAATAAATAAATTATTGGCATAAACGAGAAACACCGTAACAATTGCAATTAACAAAACCGATCCAGCACGAATCGCGGCGGCACCCTTAATCGAACCTTCTGCCTCATCCATCGCCGGGTCATATTGTAAGGTCACAAAGGCAAAGTACAAGGCGACACTGAATATTAGCGCAAATACATACAGATAATAATTTTTCAGGTTTTTTTTCAAATTACGAAGGATGAGTTGATTAATGCTCATCATTCACCCCTCCTAATACTCCTTGTGTCTTAATAATGTCATTGAAAAAGGTTTGCCTTGTTTCTTCGCCCTTATGAAGCTGAGTAAAAATTTGCCCATCTTTGATAAAAATAACGCGATTACAGTAACTTGCTGCAAGTGGATCATGGGTAACCATCACAATGGTTGCTTCTCGCCTTTGATTCAAATCACTTAACTTATTCAGCAAATCCGATGCAGCCTTCGAGTCGAGTGCACCCGTTGGTTCATCGGCAAAAATAATACTTGGCTCATGCACAAATGCGCGTGCAGCTGATGTCCGTTGCTTTTGTCCGCCAGAGATCTCATTTGGATACTTGTCTTTTACCTCGTAAATCCCTAAGTCCTTGGCAACACTCTCAAATAACTTTTGTGCATGAATTCTTGGAACCTTCTTAATCGTTAATGGCAGCATAATATTTTCTTTTACCGTTAATGTATCTAGTAAATTATAATCCTGAAAAATAAAACCTAAATGATGCTTTCGAAATTCAGCAAGCTGCTTGTCTTTCATATTGGTAAATTCCTTGCCTTCAATTCTAATCTTGCCTTGACTTACACTGTCGATGGAGGACAGAACATTTAATAACGTCGTTTTTCCTGATCCAGATGCACCCATAATTCCAACTAACTCACCCTTGTCAACTTGAATATCGATTCCTTTCAAAACTTCTTGGCGGTTAAATTTATTACCATAGCTTTTATGAATTTTATGTGCTTCTAATATCGGCATATCATCATCTTCCTTTCTAATCCCTATCATAATTGAAGTTTCCATCTACTTCCTTCGATTCAGCGAACAAAAAACAAAAGCATGTGACAAACTTGTCACATGCTTGTTAGCTTCACGAAATCATTTTTTCTTGCAAAGGTTAATAAAAATGTTGTGCCTTCATTCAGTATCGATTGAACAGTAAGTTGTACTTCCAAACTCTTTGCTGCCTTTTTGGCTAAGTAAAGCCCCATACCTGTTGCACCATGATTTTTATGATTGGTCGTCGATGTAAATCCTTTATCAAAAAGTCGTGGCATATCTCTCGGATCGATTCCACGTCCATAATCCTGAATAGTTAGTCGTACCATTCCTTGATGCTCTGTACTGGAAATGATAATATCCGTATTTTCGCTATATTTTACTGCATTGGTTAATAACTGGCGAATAATAAAACCAAGCCATTTCCCGTCAGAAAGTACTTCCTTCGTTACTAAAGTGACATTAAAACCAGTGCCCTTTTGAAAGCACCAAGATTGTAATGCTTTAATTTCACTGTAAATTATTGACTCCAGGGAGAGCCTTTCAATGTATAAATCATTTTCTATTGACAGGATTCGCCGTTGATGCAGCTGTTGGTCCAGCAGTAAATGAATGCGAAGCCACTCGTATTGCAGCTGAGCCCTCAATGCTTCATTGTCCACACGGTCAATCATTAGTTGCATTGTCGTTAATGGGGTTTTTACTTCATGTATCCACGATAATAATTCATCGCGCTCTTGCTCGACTTGGGTTGTATGCATATTTGTTTCCTGTTTCAGAAATAAGCTCTGCCGCTCGAACGCTTGTCTGATTATCTTTTCATAGGGTGTATTGCTCCCTAACAAACTCTCTAATTCCAAACTTGGATGTAATTCCTCTAAGCTTTTATAGAAAGAAATCTCTTTCTGATAGCGGATGATGAGAAAAAGAATGAAAATAACAACTGATAAAAAAACGATATACAAAAAAGAGGTAAATGGGATAGACGGGTCAACATAACCAATAAAAAGCAATAGTAGATTTAAAAAACAGAACAAGAGAATCCACGGAAGTCGCTCCAATAAGAAATTTTTAATCATTTACTGCCATCCCTTGCCATATAGCCTTGTCCGATTTTTGTCTCGATCTGATTTCCCAGGCCTAGGTCATCCAAACGTTTACGTAGTCTGTTCACGTTCACGGTTAATGTATTATCACTGACAAATCGTTCGTCATCCCATAAATTTTTAATGATTTCCTCTCTGCTTATAATAGTATTTTTATTTTCTACTAAAAGTTTTAATATGTACATTTCATTTTTAGTTAGCTCAATCGTATCTTTTTCATTTTCCACTGTTCCTTTTACGTAATTGATTGTCGCTCCATTCCATATCTTTAAAGTCACAGGTCTCTCCATGCTGTAATTATAGACCCTCCGAAAAACAGCTTGAATCTTGGCAATTAATACCTCGAAATGAAACGGCTTCTGGATAAAATCATCGGCCCCAAGCTGCATCGACATAACCATATCGGTAGGGTGGTCCCGTGACGAGAGAAAAATAATCGGAACCGTGGAATGCGAGCGGATGATCCGGCACCAATGAAACCCATCGAACTGGGGTAATTGAATATCAATAATAACCATATCTGGTTCTACTGCCGCAAAATCATCCATTGCCCTGGCAAAGTCGTTGATACCATAAACCTCATAGGACCATTGCGACAATCTTTCCTTCATTTCCGTAAAAAGTGTTGTATCGTCTTCAATTAATAAAATTTTAAACATCGGTACCACCAATTCTCCGTATATTCTATTTTCATTTTATCAATAGTAAGAGGAATCTGTCACTATTTACAGTGAAAAAGGAGAATCATATGATAATGGGTACATTTCAAGGGTATAAATAATCAAATAATACCTTAAAAAAGATGGTATTTCGGAAAAAAATTGCGTGTGTATTTCTTCTGTTGAATGTAATATTTAATAAATTGGCATAAATGAATATGATAATGTTGCTAAATATAAATATAATTTGTGTTAAATAATGTGCTTATTTTAACGGAGCTTAGTTTACAACAATATCTATAATCCCGTTTCATTATATTGTATAATAATACTAACTTTTAAATGTTTTACAAATTAGTAATATAGGGGGGGATGAAGTTAATGAAAATGGTTTGTGAGTCTGACCAATATGAAGATTATTTACTTGAATTAAATGAAATTAATTATTCTAATTTAATAATTAAAGGAAAAATTGAAGAACTTTTCAACCCAAGTCAAAAGAGGTTGAAAAAGCAAAAGTAGCTTTTGAATTTGTGCGTGATGAAATTTCTCACTCTTGGGATATTCAGGGGAAACGTGTCACTTGAAATGCATCAGATGTATTAAATTATAAAGAAGGAATTTGCTATGCAAAATCAAATCTATTAGCATCTCTATTGCGTCCTCTAGGGATTCCAACAGGTTTCTGTTATCAGCGATTGATGTTGTTTGATACGCCAGAGAAAGGATATTGTATTCACGCTTTGAATGCCGTTTATATTCAATCTCTTAATAAATGGATAAGGTTAGATGCTCGCGGAAATAAAGAGGGAATTGATGCTCAATTTTCAACTGAAGAAGAACAATTAGCTTTCACCATACAAGAGGAATTTGACGAAAAAGATTACCCTATTATTTATACAAGACCACATCCAAAAACTTTAACTGTGTTAGAAAAGCATACTGATGATTTTATTCCAATAAGCTTGAAGGTTGTAAATAAGATGATCGGGACCTTTAGTATATAAAAATTACCGGACCAACTGGTTTTGCTATTTACGTATCAAGTAATTACTTAAAGTAATAGAGAAGAGAAACAATTAGAAATTATATAAGATGGTGAAATTAGAATGAGGATGTTATTAGAATTACTCCGCATCATATTTATTTTTGGAATACTTGGTGCATTAGGCTGGGCGATTATAGAAAATATTTATACAATCAATGAAATAACTGAAACTTATTCGTGGCTTGGTGCAATAGCTGTTTTAGTACTACTTTTTGTTTTGTATAGAAATAAGTTACAATTCTCAAGTTGGTATAAGGGAAAAGACAGAATGAAACTTTCAAAAGCTGTTTCAAATTCATTAATTTTTAGTTCGATGTTGCTATTCATATTACCATTCTTTTTAGGTTCTTGGTTAAGCTAAAGAGAGCTAAGTTCAATAAGCCCAAGGAGGGATTTTCTCGATGGAATTACCTATATGCTGGTCTTGTCAGTATGTATTTATTGGAGAGAATTATTATTTGTAATTAATGGATTAAAGAAATGTCCCCATTGTGCTAAAAGACAATAAATTAAAGCGAAAAGCAACAAAAATCTGGTATTTTTGGTGTACTAATACTTGTTATTCCCTTTATTTTAAACGTTTTTAATGTTAATTGGATGGTCACTGCCTCTGTCACTTTTCTTTATTTAATTATATTGTTAGCTTTTATTCCATTCCAACTAGAGTTTACCAATGATATAGAGCCATTATTTTAGACTTTATACGACCAATAAATTACCCCATGCAAAACTATCACCGAAAAAAAATTGCTAGATTAAGAAGATTAATCATTTTTTACAAAGTTTGTCCATATAATGTATCAGTTTGGTCGTGGATGAGGGTGATAATTATTGGTGGAGGTATATTTTGAATCGAATAAAGAGGTAATCAGTTTTTGTGAGCGTTTATTTCGTGAGCATCAGCAAATTGAGCTGAATTGGAAAACAGATGAGAAACGGGGCAACCATCTGAAATTCCCGGATGGGTTGCCGAAGAATGAATTGGAAGACATAATTGCTGGTACGATGGCGGAAGTCTTTATGACACATCGGTTAGGTGTGATGATCAAACGTATTATTAAAGATTATTATTACTATACCGAGCATGAAGAAATTGAACGGATACATGACTTAACACATTGGATCATTACTGGGGAGGATGAAGAAAGTAAACGACTAAGAAATAATAAAAATCAACATGTATTTCTGAAGTCCCTATTTATTGCTACTTTAAAAGAAAGTTTTGAATTCCACTTTGATTCCATTGTAAATTTCCGTTTAAAACCGTTTAAAGAGCAGCTGATATCTTATGTCGGATTGGCGATTGATGATTTCAGGAGAGAAGAAGATCATCAGGCATTTATTGATATGCTCCGGGCATATATTATAAACAAAGAGCCGGGCGTACCAGTAATCCATATTTTGCAAGGCAATACATTTGCATTTTTTAAAGAAAATGGTAAGCGGTTAACTAACATTGATTTACGGGTAATGATGAAAAAAGAGCCATTATATATCGTCGGTCTGCATGATAACGAGTTTAATCTTGCCCCGCTTATAGCGATGGCCCCTGAAAAGCTGATAATTTATGGTGATGACCCTTCAGAGCCAAAAACGATGACAGTCATCAATGTTTTTCAGGAAAAAGTAGAATTTGAATCAATCAGTAATTTTCCATTTCCTTATTATTTGAATCATGAATAAAAGAACTTGATTTTCTTTTTGAGAGCGTCTATAATACTCATTAAATACTTATTAAAAACGTCAATCGTTCGAATTTAAAATTAAAAGTTACGATAAGGACATGATTATTTGAGAAAACATAGTCAAGAGAAGGAAGTCAGCGGCTGGAAGCTTCCTGTGTGTAAACAAATAATTACCACCTTTGAACTCTGTCAGTGAAATAGCAGTAATTGACAGCGTACCGTCTGCGTTAAAGATTAATGAAGCCGTAAGATTTTTTTACGGGAATTAGGGTGGAACCACGAAATTTCCAACGCTCGTCCCTTTGCAGTAAATGCAGAGGAACGGGCGTTTTTAATTTGTTCGCAGTTAAGAAAGTATAACACTTTCTTACTGCATAAGTGCGGGCTAAGGCATACGCCTAAAGGCTTGGCGTGTGTCTTAGTTTTCAAATAAAAAAGGAGAGATTGAAATGGGACAAGAGATTAAGATTATTTTCCCCGATGGAGCCGAGAAAAGTTTTCCGGTCGGTACAACAGGAGAAGAGATTGCAGCATCGATTTCTCCAGGGTTGAGAAAACAGGCATTGGCTATTAAATTAGATGGTGAGCTTGTTGACTTGAAACGCAAACTAAATGATGGCGGCAAGATGGAAATCATTACGTATAAAAATAAAGAAGGAATAGAAGTAGTGCGTCATTCGACTGCCCATTTACTTGCACAGGCAATCAAACGTCTTTATAAAAATGTTCAATTTGGTGTGGGGCCAGTAATAGAAGAAGGCTTCTATTATGATATCGATATGGAAGAATCATTGACACCTGAAGACTTGCCGAAGATTGAGAAGGAAATGAAACGTATTGTAGATGAAAACCTAGAAATTAAGCGTGTAGAAGTCTCACGGAATGAAGCAAAAGAAAGATTCCAGGAAATTGGTGACAATCTAAAGCTGGAACTAATTGATGCAATTCCAGAGGATGAGCAGGTGACATTCTATGAGCAAGGTGAATTCTTTGACCTTTGTCGCGGCATTCACGTTCCATCTACAAGTAAAATTAAAGCATTTAAACTATTGAGTATCTCTGGTGCATATTGGCGTGGCGATAGCAATAATAAACAGCTGCAGCGGATTTATGGTACAGCTTTTGAAAAACAGGGACAAGTGGATGAGTACTTGCATATACTTGAAGAACGTAAGGAGCGCGACCACCGTAAACTAGGGAAGGAACTCGATCTATTCACTGTCTCCCAAAAAGTAGGACAGGGATTGCCGTTATGGCTGCCAAAAGGTGCAACGATCCGTCGTAACATCGAACGTTATATCGTGGATCTTGAGGAACGATTAGGCTATGACCATGTATATACTCCAGTACTCGGGAGCAAAGAGTTATATGAAACAAGTGGACATTGGGATCACTACCAAGACGACATATTCCCGCCAATGGAAATGGATAATGAAACACTAGTACTTCGTCCAATGAACTGTCCACATCATATGATGGTATATAAGAATAGCTTATGGAGTTACCGACAATTGCCTGTCCGTATTGCTGAACTTGGTACAATGCATCGTCATGAAATGAGTGGGGCGCTTGCGGGGTTACAGCGAGTAAGAGGCATGACATTGAATGATGCACATATCTTTGCTCGTCCGGACCAGTTGAAAGATGAATTTATACGAGTAGTTGAATTAGTTCAACAAGTATATAAAGACTTTGGTATTGATGATTATTATTTCCGCCTTTCATACCGTGATCCAGAGGACAAAGAGAAATACATTGATAATGATGAAATGTGGGAGAAAGCACAAGCTACATTGAAAGAAACGATGGATGATATGAATCTGGAATATGTGGAAGCAATTGGTGAAGCAGCATTCTATGGTCCTAAATTGGATATACAGGTGAAAACAGCACTTGGTAAGGATGAAACATTGTCAACTGTTCAACTTGATTTCCATCTACCAGAACAATTTGATTTGACTTATATTGGTGAAGACGGAAAAGAACATCGCCCAGTTGTAATTCACCGTGGCGTAGTTTCCACAATGGAACGTTTTGTTGCATTCCTAATTGAAGAATATAAAGGAGCATTCCCAACTTGGCTTGCACCGGTACAAGTGAAAGTCATCCCAGTTTCGCCACGGGCACATCTTGATTATGCCAAAAAAGTAGAAGCAGATCTTCGCATGCAAGGTATCCGAGTTGAACTGGATGAACGCGATGAGAAAATTGGTTATAAAATTCGTGAAGCACAAACACAGAAGATACCTTTTGCACTGGTTCTTGGCGACAAGGAAATCGAAGAAAGTGCAGTCAACTTCCGTCGCTATGGCGAGCAGAAATCAGAAACAGTCTCTTTTGCTGATTTTGAGACATTGATTAAAGCAGAAATTGCTGAAAAGAAACTAAGGAATTAATACTGCAGCAGCGTTCGAAAGAGAATTAACATTCGAACGCTGCTGTTTTTTTGACTGAATTCGCATAGTTGTAGTTTATCTGCCTCGTAGTCGGGATAAATTGCGAAGTAAATAAGAAATCTCGGCGACGCTCAGGGAAATATGCTTCGCGAATTCTAAGGCATAGGTGAGCCCCTTCATGCTGACGCATTTCAGGGTCTCACCTATGCCTCTTTTCTCGCAGGAGTCGTCGTATATTTCCCTGAGCTGGTTTGATGGTAACTGACAAGTACTTGTACTACTTGCTAATAAATGAAATAGCATGCGTACACTTCACCAGTCCGGCATCGCTGTAGACGGTGACTTCTGCGGGAAATGCACGTGTCCGAAGACCAGAAGAGTGGTTTTCTCTTCGGGGCTGAGTGCCCTAAGGTGCGTATCCACCCGGAGCAATCCCAGACGGCGGGAAAAGCACTTACTTATAGCAGTAGTTACTTCGCACTTTATAGAAATTGCGAAGGTGGAAGAAGCAACCTTTTTTAAAGGCGTGTAACCACAGACCCAAAGTTTACGAGAAGAGTTTCTATTATTGTTGGCTTTTCATTTTTTAATTATTATGGTACTATTAATCAAGTATCTTCATTAAGAAAAAAAGTGAATTGACAAGTTTGGATCTAAATGATATACTTAAAAAGTAAAAAATTAAATGATCTAAAGACAAGTAGAAGCACCCGCTTCTCACCTGATTGACGCCTTAGGGTAGTTAACTGGTTCCAACTTTTTTAATTATTATTGGAGATGTGTGGGTGCAATATTGTGCCGACACTTTTTTAATTCACAAAAATTGCTTGTCAAATGATAGATCAGTAACAAAAAATATTTGGAGGTGGCTGGCTATTAGCAAGGATATGAATGTCAATGAGAAAATTCGTGCGAGAGAAGTACGACTTATCGATTCAAATGGTGATCAGCTTGGTGTAAAAACACGTCAGGAAGCATTGGAAATTGCTACAAAACGTAATGAGGATTTAGTGATGGTTGCTCCCAACGCAAAACCACCAGTGTGTCGCATCATGGACTTCGGTAAATTCCGATTTGAACAGCAAAAGAAAGAAAAAGATGCTCGTAAAAAACAAAAGATTATTAATATCAAAGAAGTTCGTTTCACACCTGGTATTGGCGATCATGATTTCGAAACGAAATTGAAAAATGCTCGTAAATTCCTCGAAAAAGGCGATAAAGTGAAAGCAGCGGTTCGTTTCCGTGGACGTGCAATCACGCATAAAGAACTTGGACGTGAAGTGTTAGATCGCTTTGCTGAAGAAGTAAAAGATATCGCAACAATTGAAACAAAACCAAAAATGGAGGGCCGTAACATGTTTATGATGGTCGCTCCAGTTAATGAAAAGCAATAAATTACTAAAGATCAATCAGTACAGGAGGAAATTATTATGCCTAAAATGAAAACTCATAGAGGTTCAGCTAAACGTTTTAAAAGAACTGGATCTGGAAAATTAAAAAGATCTCATGCATATACAAGCCATTTATTTGCAAATAAATCACAAAAACAAAAACGTAAACTACGTAAAGGTGCTGTAGTATCTTCTGGAGATTACAAACGCATCAAAGCTATGCTTCCAAGATAAACAAAAATTTAACGATAAATTCGGGATATACAATTGTATGGAATTGTACTAGGAGGGAATTATTATGCCACGTGTAAAAGGTGGAACAGTAACACGAAACAGACGTAAACGCGTCCTTAAATTAGCAAAAGGTTATTATGGTTCAAAAAGTACGTTATTTAAAGTAGCAAAACAACAAGTAATGAAATCAGGTCAGTATGCATATCGTGACCGCAGACAGAAAAAACGTGATTTCCGTAAATTATGGATCGCACGTATCAATGCTGCTGCACGTTTGAATGATATTACTTACAGCAAATTAATGCACGGACTTAAACTTGCAGGTATCGAAATCAACCGTAAAATGTTATCAGAACTTGCAATTAATGACGAACAAGCATTTGCTCAATTAGTTAGTCAAGCTAAAGAATCTTTGAAATAATTTCAGGTATGCCAGTTTAGTAAGTTAAAGCTGGATGGATAATGGAAAAGGACCGAATCCCACTGTAGCGGATTGGGTCTTTTTCTTTATTTTATACATAGTGGTTGTTCAAAAAACGATAAAAATGACACATCGATGTTTCTAGTTGACTTGTTTCTCTGTTCCTGCGTGTAAGGATATTGCAATTTTTCAAAACTACGCGTCTCGAACTACTTAGTCCTTTTTATCCTTCTTTTTGAACATACTTATATAGGGAGAGAGAAAACATGGAAAATTTAAATTCAATTATGATGTACTTAATTGGTGTTAATATAGCAGGGTTTATCTTAATGTATATCGATAAGCAAAAAGCAATCAAACAAAAATACAGAATCCCTGAACGGACATTTTGGATGCTCGCAATCCTCGGCAGTTCCATAGGAAATTATCTTGGCATGAAGACGTTTCGACATAAGACGAAACATCGTTCATTTGTAATCGGTATGCCAATTCTAATTGTAGTCAACATTGTCTCATGTATTTATATATTATTCTTTATGTCATAAAGGCTCGTCTCCTGTCATATATATGAATTATAGTCCTGCCACTGAATCTCCTTTTACTTTATGTAAAAGAAAGGGGGTGGATTATGGAGTTTTTCGGAAACTACTTATTGACTTTTATCGAGATGGGAGGGTTATTTTCACCACTGTTATTCATCTTTTTTCATCTGATGAGACCAATATTATTCTTGCCCGTCGTATTCATCTGTATTTCAGGAGGTATTCTTTTTGGGCCGGTGGCAGGCACGCTTTATTCGTTTATCGGTATCACCTTGTCAAGTTTATTATTTTATACGATGATTGGTTGGATGCCAAAATCACTTCAACGTCTCATCCATGTAAAACAAAAATTGTTGGGAAAACACGCGGAATTAACAACTTCACAAGTTACATTGCTTAGACTTATTCCATTTATACATTTTCATCTTTTGTCACTTTGTTTAATTGAGGGTTCCTCAAGTTTTAAAGAGTACACGAAATCATCCTTATTATCTAATATTCCTTTGGCAATTATTTATACATCCATTGGAGGGTGGATTTCCAATCTAACTCCTTTATATATCTTCGTCTTTTTAAGCGCGTTACTACCATGTATTTATATTTTAAGAAGAAAAGAAATTATTATTAAATGGCAGGATTTCTTTCCGATACAGGAAGCTCAAAAACACTCATCTATAAAAGTATAGATGAGTGTATTATTTCATTATAAAGTTTATCTCCGGCATTTTCCTCCACCTCTTACGCTCCTAAACGGCCGCTTTCGCTTTTGTTTTCATCCAGCTCCAGCGGCCAGGAGCTGAAGAGCTTCGGAAATCCTCTGTGCGATAAGTCAACATCTACTCACTTTGTTCGTAGTGTTTCCTTTAGCTCCGACGGTTTCCTCCATCTCTTACGCTCCTAAACGGCCGCTTTCGCTTTTGTTTTCATCCAGCTCCAGCAGCCAGGAGCTGAAGAGCTTCGGAAATCCTCTGTGCGATAAGTCAACATCTACTCATTTTGTTCGTAGTGTTTCCTTTATCTCCGACGGTTTCCTCCACCTCTTACGCTCCTAAACGGCCGCTTTCGCTTTTGTTTTACTCCATGTCTGTTAGGATTAGTTCGTTTATAGGATGTTTCCAGGTGATCTTAGCGTATGGATATTGTAGAAGTATTTCGTTTTCCAGGAAATAGAGGTCATCTCTAGTAATTCCTCGCAGTTCAAGTGGGGAGTGAACTGTGATATGGATATCTACTACTTCAAATGACTCCTCTGTTGTCCCGAGGTACTTTTCGCCTTCAAAAAAGCAACCTTTATAAACAAATCGTAAATTCTTTTTGCTATTACTCGTATCATTGATAATGAAAAATTCATTTGATTCTTTGGCAATTTGCAGTCGTCTCTCTGGATTTCTTAAATACTGGATCCATGTATAGACGAGGAGAACCAATGCAATTAGTATAAGTATACGAAATAAAATAACTACCATATCCTTCGTCTCCCTTTATATAAGTGTGAGCTTGACATTCGCCCAATTTCTCTAAACCTATTTCATATTCATACGGAATAGAAAGTAAATAGGTTTCACTTTTTTAAAAAAATAACTTCATGATACAATTATAAAGTAGAAATAAATTAAAGGTAGATGAAAAATACGCTTTTTAGAAATGAGGGATTTATATATGGAATGGGAATTAAAGATTAAATTAATAGATGAAGATGCAAAATTACCATATCGAGCAAATGAAGGTGATGCAGGTTTAGATCTATTTTCTGTTGAGGAAAAAGTAATAAAGGCTGGCGGGTCTGCGTTAATAAGAACGGGAATAAAAATGGAACTGCCAAAAGGGACGGAGGCACAGATCAGGCCTAGAAGTGGTTTAGCCTTAAAACACTCCATAACAGTTTTAAATAGCCCTGGAACGATTGATGAAGGATACAGAGGTGAAATTAAGATAATTTTAATTAACCATGGAATAGAAGACTTTCAAATAGAAAAACAGATGCGGATTGCTCAAATGGTTATTGCTCCCGTATTACAAGTTAAGCTTGTACAAACGGAAGTTCTATCAAGCGCCATTAGGGATAGAGGTGGATTCGGTTCATCGGGTGAGTAAACATTCTACAGATGCATATATAAAGAAAACCGGGATAAATTATAAAAGGCAGAATAGTGCTTTAAGATTTTGTTGTTTCTCATAAAAGGACTATACTATTAATAGAGTATCAAAATTGGGAGGTTATTACATATGCATAAGTTAGACGAAACATTAACAATGCTGAAAGATTTGACAGATGCAAAAGGTATACCGGGAAATGAAAAAGAAGTAAGAGAAGTTTTTGAGAAATATATTACACCATACGCCGATGAAATAAAAATGGATAACCTTGGTAGTTCCATTGCTAAAAAGACTGGGAAGAAAGGCGGTCCAAAAATTATGGTTGCCGGTCACCTGGATGAAATCGGCTTCATGGTTACCCGTATTGATAAGAAAGGCTTTATCTATTTCCAGACTGTTGGCGGCTGGTGGAACCAAGTAATGCTGGCACAGCGTGTAACGATTATGGGGAGCAAGGGAGATGTAACTGGTGTAATTGGATCCAAACCACCACATGTCCTTTCAGCTGAAGCCCGCAAGAAGCCTTATGAAATAAAAGATATGTTTATCGATATTGGTGCTTCTAGTAAAAAAGAGGTAGAAGAGTTCGGTGTAAAACCAGGTGATTCAGTTGTACCATATTTTGAATTTACGCCATTGAAAAATGAAAAGTTATTACTTGCAAAAGCATGGGATAATCGAATTGGCCTTGCAATCGCTATTGAGGTACTTAAGCAATTAAAAGGTGAAAATCATCCAAATACTGTTTATGGTGTTGGCACGATTCAGGAAGAAGTAGGCTTACGTGGTGCAAAAACTTCCGCAAATGCCATTCAGCCTGACATCGGATTTGCGGTTGATGTAGGAATTGCGGGGGACACACCTGGAATTTCTGACCAAGATGCAGATAGTAAACTTGGAAAAGGACCACAGATTATTTTGTATGATGCATCAATGGTTTCTCATAAAGGATTACGTGATTTTGTTGTGAAAACAGCAGATGAAAATAAAATTCCATATCAGTTTGCATCCATTGCAGGCGGTGGAACAGATTCAGGATCAATCCATTTGGCTGGTAATGGTGTACCATCATTATCGATTACTATTGCCACACGTTATATCCATTCACATGCAGGAATTCTCCATCGTGATGATTTCGAAAATGCAGTGAAACTCATCGTGGAAGTAATTAAGAAAATGGATGCTGACACAGTAAAGGAACTCATATTAGCATAAGTATGATTAGACCAGCAACGATTGCTGGTCTTTTTTTTCATAATATGGTTGCTTTTTAAGTATAACAGTTGAGATACGAACTAAGAAAGTAACTTCGGCGACCGCTCTTGGAAATACACTTACGGTTCGCGGGGGCTGGTGAGCCAACTTGCGCTAAAGCGCTGCGTTGACTCACCGATGCCTTTGCTCCCGCAGAAATCTACGTGTATTTCCCAGAGCTGGTTAGAATATTGCTGACAATTACTACACTCGCGTTATATAAACTATCTTTAGCTTTACCAGTCCGGGTGAGCGGAGGCCGTGACCGCGGAAAGCAACCGCCCGCAGCGACCCCGGACGGTAGGAAAAGCACAATTTATAAAAATCAACCAGCAGTTACTTCGTAGTTTATAGAAACTGCAAAGTTTAAAAACAGTTAAGTTTACGAAAAGAGCCTAAATAAAAAAGGAAACTCTTAATTTTGCAGAGTTTCCTTTTTGTTAAGCAAGATAATTGTTCATCACTTTAGATACGTAATTTCTCGTTTCTTCAAATGGAGGGATACCTTGATACTTATTCACATTGCCAGGTCCAGCATTGTATGCTGCCAGAGCAAGTTTTGTATTTCCATTATAACGATCTAGCATCTGACTCAAATATTTCGTGCCGCCATCGATATTTTGACGTGCATCATATGAATTGGTCACACCTAAACCTGCAGCCGTTGCAGGCATTAATTGCATCAATCCCTGTGCACCAGCAGAACTTCTTGCCGCCCGATTATAATTGGATTCCTGTTTAATCACTGCATGAATCAAATTCTCATCCACACCATGCTTTTGTGCCGCTTCAGATATGAGCGAATTATAATTTGTATTTGGAATACTCTTGTTGGAAATTGTATCTATAGTAGAGAAAGAGGGCATATTTCCATAAGTATTGATGGCTGGTGGTAGATTCGCTTTTGTTGTTGTATTTATATTTGATAGTCTTTGTGCTTCATTTATTTTTTCTAGTAAGAGTTGCTGAAATGACAAATCCATTTTTTGTGTTGCACTTGAAAAGCCATTAGTATCGGAGTTACCTGTCATGATAGACATTGCTTGATAGTGTATCATTTGCTGTAAATCGCGTATTTCCATCTGACAATTCTCCTTCCATGATACAAGTAATTTTACGACTAATTTCGCGGTTAAGCAATACTAAATTTCTAAAATGTGACAATATGCTTACCTGATGATTCCAGTATGTTTTGATAAAAAGGATCATCACCAATACATAGGATTCGATTGCAGAGGCTGATTATTTCATCCATGTCATGGGATATATAAATAATGATTTTATTTTGCTCCGTTGCCAGCGTCTTTAAGTGATTGGCAATTTCCTTTTTTGACTTTAGATCGATTCCGACAGTTGGTTCATCAAGAAGTATAATTTTAGGATCGTGAATCAGGCTGATTGCCAAGTTCAGTTTACGTTTCATTCCACCTGACAATGTGTGCACAGGTTCTTTCCATTTATCGAGTGACATATCGATGCAAAGTTGTTTTAATTGCTGTTTGCTTTTATTTACCCAAGATAGTTTTTCAAAAAAGGCCATATTCTCTTCCACTGTAAACTCTTCCCAAATGGCAATATCCTGCGGTACAAATCCAATTTGTTTGCGGATATTCTTTTTATGTTCATCGTAGGCTTGGTCATTTAGAAATATTTTACCTTTCGTTGGTTTTGCAAGTGTTGCAAGAATTTGCAGTAAAGTAGACTTGCCTGCACCGTTCTCACCGACGAGACCAACAATTTCACCTTCTTGAATGGAGAAGGAAATACCATCTAATATTTGTTTTTTTCCATATGACTTGGTTATTGATTGTACATTAAGCATTTAACTTCTCTCCTTTTGCAAACCAAATTCCGATAATCACTATAAAGATAATCATCCATAGACCCCAAAATTCCTGATTTAAAAACGGATGAAGGGGATTTAAATAAGTGAGCCATGGGAAACGATCGGTAAGTCTTTCAATTGGAAAGATAGCTCCACTTGTAATTGTTATCCATAGTACAAGCGTAAATGAAACATTGTAAAATAAATAAATATGTTTGAATAACAGAGCCAATAAGAATGCACCTGCACTGCATGTGATTCGAAAGGCAATAATTGCACCAACTAATTTTAAGCTTACCGGTTCGTTAAGAAAATAGTGAAATCCGAGTGCCGCTAAAGAATCGAATATGAATAGGATACTAGAATAAAGGAATACATTTTGTATAAGATAGCTTTTAAAAGAAAAACGGATAAAAGCAAATCGAGGTAGTATCCCTGAATATTTTTCTTTAATTATCCAATCAGACAAAAGTAAAGTGGAAAGAATACTGAAAATGGCCCACAGTCCCCATATATTCCAAACGGTTAATTCTTCTTTATGATCGTTTTCCACCATATTACTAAATGAAAAATTTGTCCGAATCAGGTTTTCTTGTGATTGAACTTCTTGTATTTTATTGATAATTTCATCAAAAGAATAGCGTGTATCCGGATCGATATTTTCCGCTACGTTCATTATAGTATGTGCTGCTTTAGCTTTTCCTGTATCCTGTTGTACATAAGAAATTATCATTTCGCTGACTGGTGTATATGCAAAAGATAAGTCTGATTGATACCCTGTAATAAGTCGGTTACGGTTCCCGTCTTTAATTTGTTGCTGATACCCCGATTCAATAACAAAAGCACTATCCAACTCATGGCTTTCTATCAATTGTTTTGCTTCAGATTCACTTAGATCGTAAACTCTAATTAATGGAGAAGCTTTAATCGACTTGAGAAGATTGTTTGCCATTGGAGTATTTTCTTCCATAACAATGCCAATCGGGATCTTACTATCTTCCTGGACGATACTTGTCATGTTGATAATGAATAAAGTTGCGATGAGTGGCAGGACCAACCAGAAGATTAGAGACGGCCATTGTTTCTTCCAATGGATTAAACGTGTTTGGATAATAGGTTTCATTGCTTCACACGCTCCTTCCAAAGAGAGATGCCAAACAGTACAAATATCCCTGTGCCATTCATTAACAGTAATGGAATATAATCAGCATAAAAGCGATCATTCAATAAAATTTCCTGTAGCCACCTAAGTGCCTCATAAGAGAAAATATATGGCAAAAAAGCTTGAATCGATAAAGGATAATAGATGACCGGAATAATAGCACCACTTAGAATCATGGAAGCAATTGTGAATAGGGACTGTGCCAATAATCTTAGTTTCTGAGATGAAATTATTGCTTCGATGATTGCAAGAGAAAGAAGGAGGAAGCTGCTGAATAAAGTAGTAACAATTCCAATTCTTATATAGTCTTGCATGATGACTTCTGTTTCAAAAATAGTGCTTAGAAAGTAAAAGGAAACACCGGAAAAAAGGAAAGAAACTGCAAGTGTAACAATTATTTTCGCTAAGGACTGCTGCAGTTCTGTAACACCATACAACCGCATTCTATTTCGCATCCGACTGGAATTCTCTTTTGTCAGAAAATGAAAAATAGAAAAGCTCCAAATTGTAATTACGATAAACCATCCTCCAATAATGAAATATTGTATAGGGGAGGATGTAGCCTGATTAGATATTTCTTTTTCACTCAAAATACGATCACGGCCGATCGTATAAAACAAAAATTCTTGAAACTGCTGGAAAACAAAATCATTCCGGGCCGCGTCTTCCATTCCAAGATTCTTGGCATAATAATTAAGACTTAAAATATTTGCCTGTGAGGAGCGAATATGACGAGCGACACTTTCCATCAACTCATTAATCATATAACTCACTGTCGGTTGATTCGGGTTGCCGATGATTGGTAGTTCCGTAGTGTTACCTTGATATAGGTCACTTGTGAAGTTAACCGGAAATACGATGTATGAAGCTATTCTATCCTTGTCGATTGCTTTTAATGCTTCACTTTCTGACATGCTATGTATTGCTAAGTAAGACCCAAGCTGTGATGATTCTTGAATCAGCTGACAAACCAATTGTGTTTCAGTGGAACCATCGAGGTCGACCAATCCAATTTTAACTGGTTCGTCATCACCGCTAGGGGAGAAGTAGGTAATAATAATTACTGCTGTAAGACCTACAATAATTATTGGGAAAATTAAAAGAAGAGGAAGTGATAGCCACTTCCTCCTTAGTTGCATTAAATGATTTTTTATAAATAGTAAAAGATATCTCATGAAATGCATGGATGCACACTCATTTCTATAACATAGTTGCTAATCTAGCACGCTTTTATGAATTTAAAATCACATTCCACCGCTTGACATAAGACCGAATAGCCATTGCTGGAATTTCGGAGTTACATCCATTTCAACGTATTCCTGAATTTCAGCAGCAGTCATGCCACCAATTTCTTTCACATTTTCTTCGCTTAGTGTCTCAATAGAATCTACTATTTTACCATCCGAAACAATCGTTGATGAAAACATATCCTGACCAAAGTCTGGTGTTTCCACAGAGAGGTTATTTTCGGAATTCATTTGGTCACTTTCATATGTTGCTTGACCGGTCCATAATAGACTTCCACCACCACTGGATGGCTCTTCGAGGGCAAACGTACGGTCAAATTGACGTGTACCATCCTCAAGTGTTTCCGATCCGTTATAAGATAATACAATATCTTCCACTGATAGACTAATAGAATCGGTTGCCTGATTATCTTCCCAGTTTAAATCTCCTGAGATATTCATTGAACCATCACTATGAGCGTCCACAAAACCTAAATCATAATTGAAAAATTGATTGGTTTCTGTAAGTAACTGTGACCCATTAACAGATAATGTAACCAATTCCTCTGCATTTGGACCCATTTCAATGATGAAATCACGTTGTACGACTTTTTCATCATGAATCCAGATGGTAGATGTTAATCCATCGGGCATTTGGATGTCGGCCATGCCTTTTCTAGCCTCTGCTAATGCAGTATCAAAATCTGCCATCATTGTTTCGATTTCTTCATCCATATATACACTGCTGCCAAATTGCTGAGCAGTCATTTGTTCTTGAATGATTTCTTTTAATCTATCATCGTTCTCCATCTTATCCAATACAGTCGTGATTAGATCTTTTAATTGTTCCTCGGTAAGTTTAAGCTCAATTTTTTCTGTATTAATAGATTCACCGTTTACATCTACAGTTTCTTCACTCCCTGTAAATGCATCCTCTGGTAACTCATCATAGATGAACTTCAGATATTCTTCGTTCAAATATTCGATATCTTCTTCAGCTAAAGCACCTTCTGCACTCTCGAAAATTGTTTCTAGCCCAAGCGTTTCTTCGCCTGTAAACATTTCAGGATCTGCTTCATGTAGAAGTGGTCCAAGATCTTCATTATTCATTTGGATAGTTTCTTCCAGGAATGGTAAACCAAGCATTAATTTTTCTTCGGTTAAATAAAGTTGTATGTCATTAACTTCAATCCCACCGATATTTGCTTTTAGACCGGTATAAATTTGTCTGTTTTCCATATCTGTTTGTGCATCAAGTATAATGCTTGAGTTATTGATGAACATGGCCGGATCCATGCCATAACCGCCAGTTGTTGCTGCTGGGTCATTGTATTCCGCAGTCAGTTCAACAGTAGAAGCAGATTTTCCTGTTTGTGTTTTTTCATACCAATCAAGTTCTGGTTGATAACGATTTTCAATTTGTTCCACCATGTAATCCATCGAATTTTTTTCTGCAAGGAAATACGATGCCTTTGGTGAAGACTTCATCATCATGAATGCCGCTGCAGTCCCCCCAGCCAACACAAGTACGCCTATGATAAGCGCAATAATTCCTTTTGAAACCCCTTTTTTCTGATTTTCATTCGTTGATTCTCCCACAAATGTACCCCTTTCATTTCCTTAGTCTTAACATGTTTATTATAATGCAATGGAGATTATAATAAAAGACGTTCAATTTCTTATATCATTTATAATCTGACTAGTCAATAAGTGTTGAAAGAATAGCGACAATTATTTAAATCTTTTCAGATGGCTTTTTCTGGAAAATATGGACCGAGGTTACTCGTCACACAAAATTTTGAGTGTATTTTCCAGAGGGTTCACCGAAGTTGCTTATCCTAATTCGGAGTTTATATTAACTGCAAAGCTTATAAAGAAACAACACGTGAAAATAGTCTTTCAAATAGAAAAAGATAGCTGCCAAGGCAACTATCTTGTGTGTGGATTTGAATTAAAGCTGTTTGACTCCTTGTTCCAAGGCATCGACCATTTCTTGTTTCTCTTGTTCATTAGATTGATTCCAAATTAATTCGAACAGTACACCAAGACCAGGTAACATTTTTTCTTCGCCGTTTTGAATAGCATCGACAATCGTTGCTTCCAATTGTTCTTGATCATTGGTAGAGATGTTTGAATAAATAGCTTTTCTTAGATTTAAATTCATTTACGACACTCCTTCTCATAATTAACTAAAGATAGTTTGACCAAGGACAGTAAAAATATGTATGATACAGATAGAAAAAATGTGAAGGATGGAAATAATGATTACTTCTGTAAAAAATGAAAAAGTTAAAAATTGGAAAAAACTGCATAAACGAAAAGAAAGAATGAATACTAGTACATTTATGGTAGAAGGGTTCCACTTATTAGAGGAAGCATCCAATAGTGATTGGGAAATTCTCGAGATTATTATACAGGAGGATGTTGCACTTCCGGAATGGACAGATAAATATCCAATTGAAATAGTGAGTGAAAATGTTTTGTCACATATCTCACAGACTAAAGCACCACAAGGTGTTCTGGCTGTTATAAAGATGGCAGAACCAAAAGATCGTCATGGTGGCAGTCATATTCTCATTATTGATTCCATTCAAGATCCAGGCAATCTTGGTACGATGATTCGAACGGCAGATGCTGCAGGCATGGATGGAATCATACTGGGAGAGGGAACGGTGGATCTGTATAATGATAAAGTCATCCGGGCAACACAAGGATCCATTTTTCATATACCGATTTACCATGCCAATTTGCACCAAGAACTTATGTTATTAAAAGAAAAAGGTTTCTCCATTTGGGCAACAGCCCTAATGCAAGCATCCAACTATAATGAAGTGCTAACAGATGGGAAAGTGGCAATTATCATGGGGAATGAAGGGGCAGGCGTTGATCCGGATTTACTAGAATTGGCTGATCAAATTGTCACGATTCCGATTTATGGAAAGGCGGAATCATTAAATGTCAGTATTGCAGCGGGGATTCTAATGTATCATTTGAAAAGTTAAAGTTGCATCCAGTAATTTTTTTATCTATACTATATATATTATATGTAAGCGAAGAAGGAGCCAGTATGGGTTCAGGAGAACGATTCAGGGAAGGAATGCCTAGACTGAAAGCATTTCTATCGTATCGGATACATACATTTCACTCTGGAGCTGACACTTGGACCTTACTAACAGAAGCGAGAGCAACCGCTACTCGGTTTATAAGTAAAGGTGTTCCGGATAAGAAATCCGTTATCAGATTTGAGTTGGACAGGATACGTATGCATTTATATATATGGACTGTCAACAAGGGTGGTACCGCGAAATAATAGCCTCGTCCCTTTTCAGGGATGAAGGCTATTTTTATTTTCACAGATAGGAAAGATTAGAACTTTCTTATCTATCTTAGTTTTCAAACATATTTAAAGGAGGCAATACATAATGAAAGAACAATTGGAGGCTATACAGGCTGAGGCATTGGAAAGAATCTCCCAAACAGAGGATATGAAAGAGCTTCAGGATATTAAAGTCGCATATCTTGGCAAAAAAGGATCTTTGACAGGTGTTTTACGTGGAATGGGGAAACTTTCCAAGGAAGAACGCCCTGTTGTTGGTGAAATTGCCAACAAGGTTAGAGAGGTCATTACAACAGCATTCGATGGAAAAAGTGAAAAACTGGAGATGGCTAGGTTAGAGCAACAATTAGAGGCTGAAGCGATTGACGTAACATTGCCTGGACGCCCAGTTAAAGTTGGTGGACCCCATCTATTGACAAGCATTGTTGAGGAACTAGAAGATTTATTCATTGGAATGGGCTATGAAGTCAGAGAAGGTCCGGAAGTGGAGACAGATTTCTTTAATTTTGAAGCATTGAACCTGCCAAAGGACCATCCGGCCCGTGATATGCAGGATACTTTCTATATTACAAATGAACTATTACTGCGTACCCATACATCTCCAGTACAAGCGCGTACGATGCGGGAGTATAAAGGTGAAAAGCCAGTGAAAATGATTTGTCCAGGTAAAGTGTATCGCCGTGATACAGACGATGCCACACATTCCCATCAATTCACCCAAATCGAAGGCTTATATGTGGATAAAAATGTTCGTATGAGTGATTTGAAAGGTACTTTGGATACGTTCGCCAAGAAGATGTTTGGTGAAGAACGTGAAATTCGTTTACGTCCAAGCTTCTTCCCGTTTACCGAACCATCCGTTGAAATGGACATTTCCTGTAAGGTGTGTAATGGAGCAGGATGTAATGTATGTAAGGGTACTGGCTGGATTGAAATCCTTGGTGGAGGCATGGTCCATCCAAAAGTACTTGAAATGGGTGGCTATGATCCTGAAGTTTATAGCGGGTTTGCGTTTGGCATGGGACCAGAACGAATTGCAATGTTGAAATACGGAGTGAACGATATTCGTCAATTTTATACGAATGATATTAGGTTCCTGAAACAGTACCATAAGGCATAATAGCTTAAAAATGTTGAGGAAAAAGATGCATTGAAAAATTCTCGGTCACTTTGAACGCGTACGGATAGAATCACATATATTTTAAAGGAGGCATAACAATTGTTAGTATCATATAATTGGTTAAAAAATTACGTTGATTTAGGAAATTTGACACCTGAAGAACTGGCAGAGAAAATTACAAAGTCTGGCATTGAAATTGAAGGTGTGGAATATGTTGCAGAAAAAAGTACAGATGTTGTCGTAGGCTATGTGATGAGCTGTGAACAGCATCCAAATGCAGACAAGCTTAATCTTTGTCAAGTGGACGTAGGGGATCAGCAGTTGCAAATAATCTGTGGTGCACCGAATATTGCAGAAGGCCAAAAAGTCGCTGTAGCAAAACCTGGCGCAGTTCTTCCGGGGAATTTTAAGATTAAAAAAGTAAAGCTTCGTGGGATTGAATCGAATGGAATGATTTGCTCATTAAAAGAATTGGGTATTGAAGAGAAATATATTCCAACAGATATCGCAGACGGTATTTTCGTATTTCCAGAAGACGTTACAGTGGGAGAAAATGTTGATGAATTGCTCAACTTAAATGATGCGGTTCTGGAATTGGATATTTTACCTAACCGTGCAGATGCGTTATCCATGTTAGGTGTTGCATATGAGGTTGGAGCAATCCTGGATCAACAAGTAAATCTTCCTGATGAAGCAGTCACAATAACAAAAGATAATGCAGCAGAAAATTACATATCTGTTGAGGTGGAAGCGGCAGACCTTAATCCATATTATGGTGCTTTCATTATTAGAGATGTTGAAATTAAGGCATCGCCATTATGGATGAGAAATTATTTAATGGCTGCTGGAATCCGTCCAATTAATAATGTGGTGGACATCACCAACTATGTGCTGCTTGAGTACGGACAACCACTACATGCGTTTGATTATGATAAATTCGAATCTGAAAAAGTTCTTGTTAGACGTGCAGCGAATGGTGAGACGATGGTTACACTGGACGATCAGGAAAGAACGTTGTCCGAGAAAAACCTTGTTATTACGAATGGTAAAGAGCCTGTAGCACTTGCAGGTGTTATGGGAGGAGCCAATACGGAAGTAACAGCCGAAACAAAGAATGTACTGCTTGAAGCTGCTTACTTTAATTCAAAATCGGTACGTGGGACTGTAAAGCAAACAGGTCTTCGTAGTGAATCTAGTACACGTTTTGAAAAAGGAATCGATCCAAATCGTGTGAAAAAGGCTGGTACCCGTGCATGTCTTCTCATGCAGCAATTTGCTGGAGGAAAAGTGGCAGCAGGGGCGGCTGAATTCGATGAGCTTGATCGTACGGAAAATGTAGTCGAAGTTAATCTGGAACAAATTAATAAACGACTCGGAACAGAGATGACAGCTGAAGACGTAGCTTCGATTTTGAAAAGACTTAAGTTTGATTTTAATCAGGGTGGTTCTCTATTCTCTGTTCAAGTACCGACCCGTCGCGGCGATATTACTATTTTTGAAGATATGCTAGAAGAAGTTGCAAGAATTTATGGTTATGATAATTTGCCATTCACATTGCCACAAGGTGCAGGACTTGCAGGTGCACTAACGATAAGACAGTCACTGAAACGTAAAGTGAAAAACTACATTGAAGGAACAGGTCTTATGGAGGCAATGACCTATTCGCTTACAGATGAGGTGGATATAAAAAGACTTATCAGTCCAGAAATCAGTGAGCATAAAAGTACGCCAGTTGCACTTTCTTTACCAATGAGTGAGGAACATAAATATCTACGTTTAAGCATTTTACCGGAGATTTTACAAGTGCTTTCATACAACAGCGCAAGAAACCAAACAAATCTTGGATACTACGAGGTTGGAAGCATTTTTGTTTCAGATGAACCAACTGTTACGAAACAACCAGATGAAAAGCTACGTCTATCTGGTGCACTTACAGGGAAATGGTTGGAGCAGCCTTGGCAGCAAGAAAAGAAAGATGTTGATTTCTACATTGTAAAAGGGATTGTAGAAGGACTGTTTGACTATTTGAAGCTTACAGTATCATTCCGTCAAGCAAAAATAGCCGATATGCACCCAGGGCGTTGCGCGGTTCTAGAAATGAGTGGGCAGACAATCGGATTCATCGGTCAATTGCACCCAATCCTCGCAAAAGAATTAGATTTAAAAGAAACTTTCGTATTTGATGTAAACTTGGAAATTGTTTTTGCAGCATACGACTCTATTCCTTCTTATACGCTAATACCGAAATACCCTTCAGTGGCAAGAGATATTGCATTCATCCTGGATGAAGACGTAAATGCAGGGGATGTAAAAGAGCTAATTGAAGAAATTGGAGCACCATTAGTTAATCGTGTCGATATCTTTGATGTGTACCAAGGAGCCAACCTTGAAGAAGGCAAGAAATCAATTGCCTATAGCTTGCTTTATCAGCATCCAGAGAAAACATTAAAAGATGATGAAGTAGAAGAATCCTATCAAAAAATTGTTGCTTCGGTTAATGAGAAATTTAACTCGTATGTAAGATCCTAATATGATAAAGGCTCTCCCAAGTGTTGGGAGGGCCTTTATTGATGTAAGAGGGAGGGCCGGATGCTGAAGTTTACAGATATCGCAGTACTGATCTAGCGCTATTCCTATCAAAATTATCTAGATACAAAAGAAGGGCATACATCAATCATATGCCTTTTCGCGTGCTATTTAATATTATGCACATCAACACAGAACCCTTTTCCATATTCAGAGCATATTTGATGATACGTATTCATTTTTATCAGGCAATTCCCAGTCAATTTCCTCAAGCCCAGATTGCTTAAGAAATTTATTTGTAAGTGAAAAAGGCTTGCTTCCAAAAAATCCTCTATATGCTGATAATGGACTAGGATGTGGTGATTTGATAATTAAGTGCTTCGTTGTATCAATGAGCGAAATCTTTTTTTGTGCTGCACTTCCCCAAAGGATATAAACTATAGGTTCAAATTTCTCGTTTAGCGTCTTAATTATTTGGTCTGTGAAATTTCCCCAACCCTTGTTTGCGTGCGAATGCGCTTCACCAGCTCTTACGGTCAAAACGGTATTCAGCATAAGGACTCCTTGGCTGGCCCAGTTGATAAGGTAGCCATGATCAGGAATCTGGTAACCTAAATCATTTTTAAGCTCTTTAAAGATGTTCCGTAATGATGGTGGCAGTTTCACTTCAGGTTTGACTGAAAAGCTAAGACCGTGGGCCTGATTTGGGCCGTGATACGGGTCCTGTCCCAGAATAACTGCTTTTACATTTTGAAAAGGAGTGTAGTGGAGTGCGTTGAAAATATGATCCATCTCCGGATATACCGTTTTTTCAGCATATTCCTTCTTAAGAAACTCACGTAATTCTAAATAATAGGTTTTGTTAAACTCTTTATCTAATTTTTCGGCCCAATCATTTTGCAGTATGTATTTATTCATATATCCTCATTCCTAGTTTTACAAATATTTCGTCGCCTTTTTTGTATTCGCAAAATGTGTACTATTTTTTTCCCTAACGACTGAAGCGACTGTTACTCCAATGGTCCATTTACCAGACTCTGATTCCGGTAAACTACTTTGCAGAAGAACCTTTCTTGATTTGTAGGAAGTAATTGATACTTCAGGTGTTTTGGCAAGGTATAAAGCTCTAGACTTTATTTGTGTTAGTGCTTGTTGATAATGTTTTTTCATTTTTCAATTGTAGTTAAAGGTAGTACATGTACCTGTAGTCCCATCTATATCTCTTCATTCATTCCTATAGCCACTATAGCAAAATGATAAACATAATGAAATACTTCTTTTTGCGAGAACTTCATGTTAATATTAAATGAGGAATTTTTGACATAGATAGGTATGTTTTATATTTCCCTATCTGCATAAGTAAAACGTAGGCATACTCCAAAGACTTGGTGAATCCCAAGTTTTCGAATCGGTAGGAGGTAGCAAAATTGAGCCAAGATAAAAAACAACGTGTAACAGTGGAAATACATAATAGAACATATACAATCGTCGGAAAAGAATCAGGAAGTCATGTAAGGCTTGTAGCAAGTCTTGTAGATCAGAAAATGAAAGAAATCCAAAGTATGAGTAAACAATTGGATACTACGAGCCTGGCGGTATTGACCGCTGTAAATACAATGAATGATTACCAGAAATTAAAGGAAGATTATGCAACACTTCTAGGATCGTTTAAAAAGAAAGAGGATAAGTAATATATGTTGGATGTAATTATAATAGTACTACTGATTTTTGGATTTTTAATGGGATTAAAAAGGGGTTTAATTTTACAAATCCTACATTTAGGTGGATTCATTATCGCGTTCATTGTTGCAGCTATGTATTATGATGAATTAGGTGCGAGGTTTGCACTATGGATTCCATATCCTGAATTGTCAAATGAAAGTGCATGGGCCGATTTTCTTAAATCGATGCCACTGGAAACTGCATTTTATAATGCGATAGCATTTGCGATTATCTTTTTTGCTGTAAAGCTTGTATTGCAAATGATTGCTTCCATGCTTGATTTTGTTGCTTCCATTCCAATCATAAGTTCGATAAATAAATTACTTGGTGCTGTGTTAGGATTCCTGGAATTGTATTTAATTCTGTTTATCCTGCTATATATTCTTGCATTGACACCAATGGATGGTATTCAAACGGCAATTAACAATTCATCGATTGCCCTGTATATTATTGAGCAAACGCCGTATTTTTCAGAGAAAATTCTCGATTTATGGTTCTCCTATACAGGAGATACAGCAAGTAGGATATAATTTTTAAGGACTGATTCATCGTAGTAGGGGGATACCTTGTATGTCATATACAATAGTATTTATCCAACATGAATCAGTTTTTTAATAGACACCGAAAAGATAAAGCGAGGTAAACAAGATGACCGTTAATAAAAAAGATGTTATTAAATTACTTGAAAAAATAGCAATTTATTTGGAGCTAAAGGGAGAAAACCCCTTTAAAATCTCCGCATACAGGAAAGCTGCACAAGCACTTGAAACGGATGATAGGTCGCTTACAGAAATTGATGATTTTACAAAAATAAAGGGAATTGGTAAAGGTACAAGTACTGTTATTGTTGAATATATTGAAAAAGGTGAGTCAGAAACTTTAAAAGAATTAGCAGAGGAAGTGCCACCAGGGTTAATTCCTTTGCTGAACCTGCCAGGACTTGGTGGAAAAAAACTGTCCAAGTTGTACCAGGAACTCCAGGTCGTTGATGCAGGTACACTGAAGGAGGCTTGTCTTAGTGGGAAGGTGGAAGGCCTTGCAGGATTTGGTAAGAAAACAGCTGAAAAAATAATTGCTGCACTTGATGAAGCAGGAAAACGTCCGGAACGTCTTCCCATTGCCATTATGCTTCCGGTTGCTGAAAAAATAGAAGGCTACCTATCGGAGATGGATGAAATAGAATCATTTTCCCGTGCTGGTAGTTTAAGACGTATGCGGGAAACAATTAAAGATCTTGATTTTATCATCGCAACAGCAAGTCCAGCTTCGGTAAGAGATGACCTGCTTGCTATCCCTGATATTAAAGATGTTATCGCCAAAGGGGAAACAAAGGTATCTGTCACATTGGAGGAAGTTTACGATATTAACGTTGATTTCAGAATCGTGTCTATGGATGAGTATGCAACGACCTTACATCATTTTACAGGCTCTAAGGAACATAACGTTGCATTAAGACAGTTGGCTAAATCCCGTGGTGAGAAAATCAGTGAATATGGTGTTGAGATGGAAGAAACAAACGAAGTCTTGACATTCCAGGATGAGAAGGAATTCTTCGGACACTTTGGCCTGACGTTTATTCCGCCTGAAGTCAGAGAAAACACTGGTGAAATCGAAGCTTTTACAGAAGAGAAACTTTTCATTGAGCTTAAGGATATCAAGGGCGATCTTCATATGCATACGACATGGAGTGATGGTGCACAGTCACTGGATGAGATGGTGAAACGGGTTCGGGAAAAGGGCTATTCCTATATGGCCGTAACAGATCATTCCAAATATCTACGAGTTGCCAATGGGTTGGATGAAACAAGATTACGGAAACAACGCGAGGAAATTGCGAAATTGAATGATAAAATGGACGACTTTCATATATTTGCTGGTGTGGAAATGGATATACTTCCTGATGGTACGCTAGATTTCTCGGATGCATTCTTAAGTGAAATGGACTATGTTATTGGTGCAATTCACTCAAGCTTCAGTCAATCAGAAGAGAAAATTATGAAGCGATTAAACAATGCGTTGGAAAATCCATATGTGTCTCTTATTGCGCATCCTACAGGAAGACTGATTGGAAGACGTCCCGGCTATAAAGTCAATGTGGAGAAACTGATTGAAAAAGCAAAAGAAACAAATACTGCACTGGAAATTAACGCAAATCCCAATCGATTAGATTTATCATCTGATTGGATAAGGAAGGTACAGGAAGCTGGCGTTACAATAGCCATTAATACTGATGCCCATAGTTATCCGATGCTTGATCATATGAAATACGGTGTCGGTGTAGCAAGAAAAGGCTGGGTTCGGAAAGATATGGTCATGAATACATGGACCAAAGAAAAATTGATTGAATACTTTAATCGAAATAAATAAATGCCTTAACTTACAAAGGTAGTTCAACACGATCTTATAGAAACACATTTAAAGGAGTATGGAAGTATGAATGAACGGATTTTCCGTGTACTTGAATTTAAAAAGATTATCGAACAACTGAATAGCAATGCAGCAACATCACTTGGTAAAGAGCTGGCATCTAAGTTAAATCCTTCGACAGAATTGAATGAAGTTGTTCAATTACAGCGGGAGACAGATGAAGCGGCATCTATTGTCCGTCTGAACATGATGATTCCACTTGGTGGAATCACCGACATTCGGGAAAGTCTGAAACGCAGTGCTATCGGAGGCATTCTATCAACGGAAGAATGTCTTGCTGTAGCCAATACAATTTATGGTGGCAGACAGGTGAAGTTATTTATAGACAATCTGGAAGATGAAGAGCTACCTATTTTAGAATCATTAGCTGATCAAATCACACCACTTCGTGAATTGGAGCAACAGATCAAAAGTTGTATTGATGATCAAGGGCGTGTGTTGGACAATGCATCTGCCAAACTACGAAGCATCCGAACACAGGTTAGGACATACGAAAACCGGATACGTGAGAAGCTGGAGAGCTATACGAGGAACAATAGCAATATGCTTTCAGATGCTATTGTAACTATTCGTAATGATCGGTATGTACTTCCAGTAAAGCAAGAGCATCGAGGATCAATTGGTGGAATTGTTCATGATCAATCTTCCTCTGGCCAAACATTATTCATGGAACCGAAAGCTATTGTTGATCTGAATAATCAATTACATGAAGCAATTAGTAAAGAACAAGAGGAAATCGAGCGGATATTAAAAGAGCTTAGCGAGCAAATTGCAATCTTTGCACATGATTTAGCTGAAAATGTTACCGTGCTTGGCAAGATTGATTTTATGTTTGCCCGTGCAAAATTGGGTCAAGAGATGAAAGCAGCAAAGCCAAAAATGAATGACCAAGGCTATATTAAAATGCAGCAGGCAAGACATCCACTAATCCCAATTGATGAGGTAGTACCCAATGATGTGGAAATTGGAAAAGACTACACATCAATCGTAATTACTGGTCCAAATACGGGCGGGAAGACGGTAACATTAAAAATGATTGGTTTATGTACATTGATGGCACAGTCCGGTTTGCAGATTCCAGCATTAGATGGCTGCGAGATGGCGGTATTTAAAGGCGTTTACGCCGATATTGGTGATGAGCAATCGATTGAACAGAATTTAAGTACGTTTTCTTCGCATATGACAAACATTGTAAGCATCCTTAAACAGGTGGATTACCAATCATTGGTTTTATTTGATGAACTTGGTTCAGGAACAGATCCACAGGAAGGTGCAGCACTTGCTATGTCTATTCTTGATGAAGTCATTTACAGGGATACCCGTGTGATCGCAACAACGCACTATCCTGAACTCAAGGCTTATGGATACAATCGAGAAAACGTTGTTAATGCATCTGTTGAATTTAACGTGGAAACATTGCAACCGACATATCGTTTATTGATTGGCGTACCAGGACGAAGTAATGCTTTTGAAATTTCAAAGCGACTTGGGCTTGATTCACACGTGATTGAAAGGGCCAAGGGACTTGTCGGGGTTGACTCTAAAAGTGTGGAAACGATGATCGCTTCCTTAGAAAAATCACAGCTTGATGCTGAACAGGATTATGAACAAGCGCATGAAATTTTGCTTGAAAGTGAGCAATTACGTGATGAAATTGCAAAAGAATGGAAGCAATTGGAGCAGAATCGAGAAGAACTTTATAAAAAAGCAGAAGAAAAAGCAGAGAAGGCTTTGAAGAATGCACGTGAAGAGGCAGAATTCATTGTAGATGAAATCCGCCAAATGAAATCAAATGTTACGTTGAAAGAACATGAATGGATTGAAGCGAAAAAAATGCTAGAGGAAGCTCAACCGAGCCTCTCTAAAAAGCAGGAAAAACAGGTAGAGAAGAAAACGGCAGATAAGCAAGAACTAAAACCTGGAGATGAGATTAAACTTTTAACTGTTAATCAGCAGGGTGAGGTACTTAAAAAAGTAAATGCACAAGAATATATGGTGCAAGTAGGAATGATGAAGGTCAAGGTGAAACGAAGTGACCTGCAGCTACTCGGTAAACAAAAACAGAAAGAAGTTAAGCCAGTGGCTACAATTAAAGGCTCTAATTATCATGTTCGTTCAGAATTGGATTTGCGTGGGGAAAGATATGAGGATGCACTTCTAAAACTGGAAAAATATATTGACGATGTACTCCTTGCCGGATATTCGAAAGCATCTATTATTCATGGAAAAGGTACGGGGGCATTACGTAAAGGTGTACAGGAATATGTGAAAAGACACCCACATATCGCATCTGCGAGATCGGGTGAAGGCAATGAAGGCGGAAGTGGCGTTACAGTTATTGAATTCAGGTAAACAACCTTTGCCAACAATATAATCAAACTTTCGCCCTCAAGTGAGGGCGAAATCTGTAATAGAACAGGAGAGAATCGCTGTGATGGAAGGTTTCTGGGAAAACATAATTGTTGTAACCGCTGCTCGGTACAGTGTGTTTGTTCTCTGTACACTTGTCTTTCTTGCAATTTTTGAACTTGTAACATCATATAAAAACTGGGAAGAGATTAAGAAAGGAAATTTCGCTGTTGCAATGGCAACCGGCGGTAAACTCTTTGGAATAGCGACAATTTTTCGTTACTCCATTGAACATAATGACACGCTTCTACAATCTATTGGTTGGGGATTTTTTGGTTTCATTTTATTATTATTTGGTTATTTAATGTTCGAATTCCTTACACCAACAATTAAAGTTGATGAAGAAATTGGAAAAGACAATAAAGCAGTCGGTTTCATATCTATGATAATCTCTATTGGGTTGGCATTTGTAATTGGAGCAAGCATTGAATAAGGGGGAAACGAACTATGGTACTGGATCGGCTGGCAAAAATATTAATTGTAGTTGCAATCATTTTTCTCATCGTAGGTATTTTTTATTTAATATGACAAATAAATTTTAAATAATATTAAATTAAATTTCTAAAAATAGAAATTAATCGGTATAATGGTTATAGTATAATTATAGGGAGGAATGTAAAATGAAGTTTACTCGTAAATGGCATGATCATTATCCGATTGATATACCACCATCTTTAGAGTACGATGAGAAACCTCTTTATGCTTACCTGGCCGAAAGTACTGATCGTTACAAAGAAAAGAAAGCGCTTCACTTTATGGGTAAAGATATTTCCTATGGCGATTTGTATACCGAATCTAAAAAAATGGCGAACTATTTGCAGACCCTTGGTGTGAGAAAAGGTGATAAAGTAGCAATTATGCTGCCAAATTGTCCACAGGCAGTTATAAGTTATTACGGAATTCTTATGGCTGGAGGTATTGTTGTCCAGACGAATCCACTATATACAGAAAGAGAATTAGAGTACCAGCTGAATGATTCTGACACCACGGTTATTGTATGTTTGGATATTCTGCTCCCCAGAGTAACCAATGTTAAAATTAAAACCTCACTTAAGCATACAATCGTTACAGGAATAAAAGATTACTTACCATTCCCTAAAAACATTCTATATCCATATATCCAGAAAAAAGAATACAATATGGTAGTCAAAGTTGAACAAAGTGGAGATACCCATGTATGGAAACAATTAATGGAAAAGTCTTCTGCTGATTACCTAGAGACGTCTTTAAATCCTCGCGTTGATCTTGCATTACTGCAATATACCGGTGGCACAACTGGCCATCCGAAAGGTGTTATGCTCACACACTATAACTTGACATCAAATTTGCAGATGTGTGAAACATGGCTTTATAAAGCAAGTAATAGTAAGGGAGCCGTATTAGGTGTTTTGCCATTCTTTCACGTCTATGGGATGACAACGGTAATGAACTTCGCAATTAAGCGAGGTTTCAAAATGATATTGATGCCGAAGTTTAACCCACTTGATGTATTGAAGATGATTGAAAAGCAAAAGCCTACACTGTTTCCAGGTGCGCCTACTATTTATGTCGGTCTATTAAACCATCCAGACATTAAGAAATATGATCTTTCATCTATTGAAGCATGTCTTAGTGGTTCAGCTCCATTACCACTGGAAGTCCAGCAACAATTTGAAAAAGTCACTGGTGGAAAGCTTGTTGAAGGCTACGGCTTAACAGAAACCTCTCCTGTAACCCATGCGAACCTAATCTGGTCAGATCGGGTAAATGGAAGTATTGGTTTACCATGGCCAGACACCGACTGTAAAATCTTTAAAATGGAATCCGATAGAGAGGAAGCTGAGATTGGTGAAGTTGGAGAAATTGCTGTGAAAGGTCCTCAAGTTATGCAAGGTTACTGGAATAATAAGGAAGAAACAGATAATGTTTTAAAAGATGGCTGGCTGTTTACCGGAGATCTGGGCTATATGAATGAGGATGGATATTTCTTTGTCGTTGATCGTAAAAAAGATATGATCATTGCTGGGGGATATAATATTTATCCTCGTGAAGTTGAAGAAGTACTTTATGAGCATGAAGGTATACAGGAAGCAGTAGTTGCAGGTATACCAGATCAATACCGCGGCGAAACAGTAAAGGCCTATGTTGTTCTGAAGGAAGGTTATTCGCTTGCTGAAGAAGAATTAAATGAATTTTGTCGTAAGCATCTAGCTGTATACAAAGTTCCAAAATTATATGAATTCCGTGATGAACTTCCAAAAACAGCTGTTGGGAAGATTTTGAGAAGAAGGCTGGTTGATGAAGAAACAGAAAAACAGAAAGAAGCTACCAAAACCGTTTGAGCCTCGGCTCTTTTTTCTTTAAATATAGGACAAGCTAATTATTGACAGAATTATCTGTTGAGTGATAAAATTAAAATAATGAACGACTACTCACTCATTTTTTAGAAGTTTGAACGCATCCAAGGAGAAGACATGAAGAATAATAAACCGAAGTATAATCAAATTATAGAAGCAGCGGTCAAGGTCATTGCTGAAAATGGATATCATGGGTCACAGATTTACAAGATTGCAAATGCAGCTGGAGTAGCAGACGGAACCATTTATCTTTATTTTAAGAATAAGGAAGATATTCTTATTTCTGTTTTTGAAGAAAAGATGGGTCAATTTATTGAGAAGATCGCTGTATCTACAAGTCAAAAGAATAATGCGGAGGAAAAACTGAAGACGTTGATTGAGATGCATTTTGGACAGCTTTCCGCCGATTATAATTTGGCAATCGTTACACAGTTGGAACTAAGACAGTCAAACTATTCCCTTCGTCTTCAAATTAATAACGTGTTAAAACCATATCTTATGGTTATTGACAATATCGTAAAAGAAGGAATCGAGCAGGAACTTTTCCGCAACGATTTAAGTATTCCTTTAGTAAGACAAATGATATTTGGAACTTTAGATGAAGTTGTGACAAATTGGGTTATGAAGGAACAGAAATACGATTTGCTGAATCAAGTTTCAGATGTTCATACATTACTAACCGGAGCATTGTCACGTACGAATACGAATTAATGGTAGAGCTTGCTTTATAAGGAAAGGGGAAACATAGGATGGGAAAGATTGCTTATGAACTAGAGGGCAAAATAGCTTATTTGACAATTCAAAGTCCACCTGCAAACGCACTTTCAAGTTACCTTATAAAAGACATCAATGAAAAACTGAATAAGATTGAAAGCGAAAACATTGCAAAGGTAATTGTATTAAAAGGAGAAGGTAAATTCTTTTCAGCAGGTGCAGATATTAAAGAAATTACCGCTTTGCAAAATTCATCTGATTATGAGTCACTTTCGAATCAGGGTCAACAAGTATTTGATCGTATTGAAAGCCTTTCCATTCCGGTGATTGCATCTATACATGGTGCAGCTTTAGGTGGTGGATTAGAACTTGCAATGGCATGTCATATTCGGATTGTAGCGGAGAAAGCTAAACTGGGCTTGCCCGAGATGAGTCTCGGAATTATTCCTGGATTTGCTGGAACCCAACGATTACCAGGATATGTTGGTACAGCAAAGGCCTATGAAATGATACTTAGTGGTGAACCAATCAGCGGTCCCGAGGCAGTGAAATGGGGATTGGCAAACAAGACAGTACCCGAAGTGGATCTAATTGCTGAAACTACGAAACTGGCAGAAAAAATAGCTGCTAAAAGTAAACCGGCAATTAATCATATTATGCGTCTTATTCCGTTTGCAAAGACAGAACTATTTTCTAAGGGTGTTCGCGAAGAGGCGAAAGCCTTTGGCACAATGTTCGGTTCTCAAGATGCAAAAGAAGGAGTACAGGCCTTTCTGGAAAAACGTGAACCGAATTTCCAGGATAAATAGAATTTAATAGTTTAGGAGGATGCAAGATGAATATTTATGTATTGTTAAAAAAGACATTTGATACAGAGGAAAAAATATCTGTGTCAGGTGGGCAAATTGAAGATGATGGTGCTGAATTCATTATTAATCCGTATGATGAATATGCGGTTGAAGAAGCAATCGTTCAACGGGATGCACATGGTGGGGAAGTAACAGTTGTTACGGTTGGTGATGAAGATTCAGAGAAACAACTGCGAACAGCTTTAGCAATGGGAGCAGACAAAGCCGTATTAATTAATATTGAAGAAGACCTTGAAGAAGGGGATCAATATACAACAGCTAAAATTCTGGAAGCATACTTTGAGGATAAGAAAGCAGATTTAATTCTTGCAGGTAACGTTGCTATTGATGAGGCAAGTGGTCAGGTTGGTCCTAGATTAGCAGAGTTATTAGGTTTCCCATATGTAACAACAATTACCAGTTTGAAAGTCGATGGGGACAAAGTATCTATCGAGAAGGATGTTGAAGGTGACGTGGAAACTATAGAGACGACTCTACCGCTATTGGTAACCTGTCAACAAGGATTAAATGAACCACGATATCCATCCCTTCCAGGAATTATGAAGGCAAAAAAGAAACCATTAGATGAGCTCGAATTAGATGACCTAGACCTTGATGAAGAAGATGTAGAAGCAAAAACAAAAACGATTGACATTTATCTGCCACCAGAAAAAGAAGCTGGAAGAGTGCTTGAAGGTGAAATTACTGATCAGGTGAGAGAATTAGTATCTCTACTTAATAATGAAAAGAAAGTAATATAAAGAAAGACTAGGGAAAGGAGTAATTGTATGAGCGACAAAATATTGGTTATTGGTGAAGTGAGAGAAGGGGAATTACGTAACGTTTCTTTCGAGGCTATAGCAGGAGCACAGAAAATCAGTTCAGATGCTGAGATTGTGGGAGTTATTGTTGGAGACGGGGCTCTTGATGGTTTGGCAAAAGAAATGATAGCATATGGTGCTAATCGTGTAACAACTGTTTCACATTCAGATTTGAAAACGTATACATCGGAAGGGTATGGGCAGGCGATTTTAGCAGTTGTGAATGATGAATCTCCAACTGGGATTGTTATGGGACATACGTCTATTGGAAAGGATTTAACACCTAAGCTTGCAAGTAAATTGCAAGCAGGATTAATTTCTGATGCAGTTGAAATTGAATCAGATGGTGATCAGCCTGTCTTTATCCGTCCTATTTATTCTGGAAAAGCATTTGAAAAGAAAATCATAACGAGCGGCATCACACTTGTTACGATTCGCCCAAATAATATTCCTGTCCTTGCAAAAGACGAGTCCCGTACAGGTGAGGTCCAGATAAAAGATGTGGATGTAGCAGACATTCGAACCATTATTAAAGAAGTAATCCAAAAGGCATCCAAGGGTGTAGACCTATCTGAGGCCAATGTTATCGTTGCAGGTGGTCGGGGAGTTAAGAGTGCTGATGGGTTTAAGCCATTGTATGAATTGGCTGAAGTATTAGGTGGAGCAGTTGGAGCCTCACGTGGTGCATGTGATGCGGAATATTGTGATTATGCATTGCAAATCGGACAAACAGGAAAGGTTGTTACACCTGACCTTTATATTGCAGTCGGTATTTCCGGTGCTATCCAGCATTTAGCAGGTATGTCCAACTCCAAAGTAATTGTTGCAATTAATAAGGATGCAGAATCAAATATTTTCAACGTAGCAGACTATGGGATTGTCGGCGATCTATTTGAAGTAATTCCTTTATTAATTGAGGAAATCAAACAACTTAAAGTTAACGTTTAAGGCTATTTTCGTAAAGATTGGTGTTATTTGCCTCCGTAGTAGAGATAAACTGCGAACCAAGATAAGCAACTTCTCTCACCGGTTCTCTGCATTCGTAAAAGTCATAAAACTCATTATACAGCATTACCAGTCCGGAATTGCTCTGGACGGTGGGAAAAGCAAGTTAATGAGAAGAGTCACATATAATAATAATATGCAAAAAGACCTGATTGAAAATCAGGTCTTTTTGCATCCAGATTAGGTGTAAAGGAGCTTCAGTGGTTATATCGCATTCTGAATGGCTTCTTTTTTAATCGAATAAGCAAAGTATTAGGAAGTATTTTCATCAGGTGATATACTCTTACTAAGCTTTAATTAGTAATGAATTTTAAGGAGGTATATAATAATGGCAATTAAACATGTAACAGATCAGAATTTTACAGAAGAAACATCTAAAGGTTTAGTATTGGCCGATTTTTGGGCACCATGGTGTGGTCCATGTAAAATGATTGCGCCTGTATTAGAAGAAATTGATGGTGAAATGGAAGAAAAAGTTCAAATCGTTAAATTGGATGTTGACGAAAACCAAGAAACTGCTGGTAAATTCGGTGTGATGAGTATTCCTACGTTATTACTCTTTAAAGATGGTAATGTCGTTGACCAAGTCATTGGCTTCCAACCGAAAGAGGCACTTACAGACCTGATTAACAAACACGCTTAATTAAAGTCCTTTTGAACATTTATATAAAATGTGTATAATAAGCAAAGAAATTACCTGAATCCCTTGTTGCTGATGTGACAAGGGATTTTGTAAGTAAATAAAGGATTTGAATTCTATGAATGAAAAAATTGAGGGGAAGCTGGCAATATTGCCTGCTCAGCCGGGCTGTTATTTAATGAAAGACAGACATGGTACAATAATATACGTTGGGAAATCCAAGATGCTGAAGAATCGTGTCCGTTCCTATTTCAGGGGATCAAATGATCGGAAGACACAACGTCTTGTTCAAGAAATAGATGATTTTGAATATGTGGTTACGTCATCAGAAATGGAAGCACTCATTCTTGAAATGAATTTAATCAAGAAATACGACCCTAAATATAATGTCATGCTTAAAGATGACAAATCTTATCCATTTCTTAAAATCACTTCGGAACGACATCCCCGGTTGATGATCACTCGTAAGGTCAAAAAGGACAAAGGAAAATACTTTGGCCCATATCCAAACGTTATTGCTGCCAGGGAAACAAAAAAATTACTTGATCGACTGTATCCACTGAGGAAGTGCAATAATCCGCCCGGACGGCCTTGTCTTTATTATCATATGCATCAATGTATGGCCTGCAGTGAAAATTCTCTTTCTGTACAAGAATATCAAGCGATTGTACAGGAAATCTCATCTTTTCTGCATGGTGGATATAGGGAAATTGGAAATAATTTAAAATCCAAAATGCTGGAAGCCAGTGAACAACTTAATTTTGAGCGTGCAATGGAATTGCGTGATCAAATTCAGCATATCAATGCGGTAATGGAACAGCAAAAAGTAATGATGAGCGACCTTGCAGATAGGGATATTTTTGGTTATAGTTATGATAAAGGGTGGATGTGTATCCAAGTCTTTTTCATCCGACAGGGAAAACTGATCGAACGAGATGTTACCATTTTTCCTTTTTTCGATGAACATGACGAAACATTCATAAGTTTTATCGGACGTTTCTATCTGCATGAAAATCATTTAAAACCCAAACAGATTCTCGTGCCAATTGGTACGGATGATGAGCTTTTGGGAAAACTTCTTGAGGTTGATGTACACACGCCACTTCGAGGTCGAAAGAAAGAATTAGTAGAATTGGCAACAAAAAATGCTAATATAGCTTTAAATGAAAAGTTTCAACTCATTGAGCGTAACGAAGAACGCACTATTCAAGCTGTAGAGGATCTTGGGCAAAAATTAAATATTGAAACGCCGCATCGGATTGAAGCATTTGATAACTCAAATATCCAAGGGACTGATCCAGTATCAGCAATGATTGTATTTGAAGATGGAAAACCGAATAAAAAGGAATATCGTAAATATAAGATTAGAGATGTGGAAGGTCCTGATGATTATGAAACGATGCGGGAAGTTATTCGCAGAAGATATTCTCGGGTATTGAAAGAAGAACTCCCACTACCGGACTTAATCATTGTCGATGGGGGCAAAGGTCAAATGTCTTCTGCACTTGATGTATTGGAAAATGAACTTGGGCTTGATATTCCACTTGCTGGTTTAGCTAAAGATGATAAACATAAGACAAGTGAACTGTTGTTTGGAAAGCCTCCAACAATTGTTCCATTAGAAAGGCAATCACAGGAATTCTATCTTGTGCAACGGATTCAAGATGAGGTCCATCGTTTTGCTATTACTTTCCATCGACAGCTGCGGGGGAAAAATCTTTTTCAATCTGAATTAGATAAAATCCCCGGTATTGGCGAGAAGAGAAGAAAACTTTTACTCACTCATTTTAAATCCGTAAATGAGATTGGGAAAGCCGGAGTATCAGATATTACTAAGCTTGGTATCCCGAAAAATACAGCGGAAGCAATTATTAACCATTTAAATAAAGAAAAATAAAAACAGGCAGAAATGTACTTCTGCCTGTTTTATGTATCGCTGCACTTTTGGGACGAGTAAATCGCAGTACCAATCTTTTGGAAAACAACCTATGTATTTTATAATTCAATGCATAAATACGACCGCGAATTCAACTTGTTTAATTCGCTGATTTATTTCTTCGGCACATTCACATTCCATACCTTCAACCATCTGAACAGCCTCTGCTAAAAAACCAGCCTCTAAACGAAAGTCAGCTTCAAATGGAGCTTTAAGTCGCAATACTACAGCATCTGATAACAGTTGAAAAATGTATTCTTTCTTCTTCTGTTTAACAAGTTCTAGAGTCCCCCAACCAAGCTTGCCGAACAGAAAATATATATCTTCTATTGTTTTAATATCAAATTTTCTTGCCAGGCTTCTCCCCATAAAATAAAAAAGAGTATCTTTCTCCTCTCCCAGCAATTCCGGTAAGCTAACATAACGCAGGATGTCATAACCTGCCCCCATGGTCTGTAATTCTTCTAGGTGTAATAAATCAAGTGATTGATGCTTATGTGACATCCTATTTTTCATCCTTTCTATTTAACAAACTTGTATTATACATAAAACATTCAGGAAATAAAGCGTGATTACTAGTATTATTATCTATATAAACCCGGGAATAATCAAGTACTCTTTAATTCTTTCTAAATTAGAAAATTTCTTCATTTAATTTCTATTAATCTATTAAATAATTAAGTTTTCTTGACGCTTTTCAGAGTTAGAAGTACAATAAATATGTTACAAATTTGTGCTATTTTAAAAAGTTGCTCTATTTCGCAATAAAGCGCTTTACTTTTTTTAATAGGCTACATAATTATCCAAGAGATTAGACTAAGGGGGGTAAACATGGCAGAACAGCGCGAGTTTTTCTACAGAAGATTGCATTCTTTTTTAGGAATTGTTCCAATTGGAATCTTTTTGGTACAACACTTAGTGGTGAATCACTTTGCTGTGTATGGAGAGGAAAGTTTTAATCAGGCGGCAGGTTTTATGGCAGGGCTTCCATTTGTATTGTTGCTGGAAATAGTCGTAATTTATCTACCAATCTTGTTTCATGCAGTTTTAGGGGTATATATTGTTTTTACTGCAAAAAACAATGTAAGTAGATATGGATTCTTCCGCAATTGGATGTTTAAAATTCAACGTTATACAGGGATTATTACTCTTATCTTCCTTGTATGGCACGTATTTGAAACACGAGTACAAATCGGGCTTGGAAATGCAGAACTAGATTATAGCTTAATGGAAGGTATTTTGACCAATCCATTCATGTTCTGGTTCTATCTAATCGGTGTCGTTTCAGCTGTATTCCATTTCGCTAATGGTTTATGGAGTTTTCTTGTTACATGGGGAATCACGCAATCTCCAAAATCGCAACAAATTTCAACCTATGCTTGTATTGTAGTATTTCTAGTAGTCAGCTATCTAGGTGTTAGAACGCTACTAACATTTGCGTATGGTATTTAATAGAAAGAGAAGGAGTGAGTCAACAAAATGAATAATCGTAAAGTCGCTGTTGTAGGTGGTGGGTTGGCCGGATTAATGGCAACCATTAAGTCTGCCGAAGCAGGCGTTAAAGTAGATTTGTTTTCTATTGTTCCTGTTAAGCGTTCTCACTCTGTATGTGCTCAAGGTGGTATAAATGGTGCCGTGAATACAAAGGGCGAAGGGGATTCTCCGTGGTTGCACTTTGATGATACAGTGTATGGTGGAGATTTTCTCGCCAATCAGCCACAAGTTAAGGGTATGTGTGATGCAGCTCCAGGTATTATACATATGTTTGATCGTATGGGGGTTATGTTTAATCGTACACCTGAGGGATTACTTGATTTTCGCCGTTTTGGTGGAACCCAAATGCATCGGACAGCATATGCAGGAGCGACAACAGGTCAACAATTATTATATGCGTTAGATGAACAAGTGCGTCGCTTTGAAGTAGAAGGCCTTGTTACGAAATATGAAGGTTGGGAATTTCTTCAAGCAGTTATTGATGAAGATGGAATTGCCAGAGGAATTGTAGCACAGGACATTAAGACACATGAAGTGAAAGCGTTTCGTTCGGATGCAACGATCTTTGCTACAGGTGGTCCTGGAATTATTTTTGGTAAATCAACGAACTCCATGATTAATACTGGATCAGCTGCAAGCATTCTTTATCAGCAGGGAGTAAAATATGCGAACGGTGAGTTCATTCAGATACATCCAACTGCAATTCCTGGTGATGATAAATTACGTCTGATGAGTGAATCGGCTCGTGGTGAGGGTGGACGTATCTGGACTTACAAAGATGGGGAACCATGGTACTTCCTTGAGGAGAAATATCCAGCATATGGTAATCTTGTTCCACGTGATATTGCCACTCGTGAAATTTTTGATGTTTGTGTAAATCAAAAACTAGGTATAAATGGGGAAAACATGGTTTACCTTGACCTTTCCCATAAAGACTCGAAAGAATTGGATATTAAATTAGGCGGAATCATTGAAATCTATGAAAAATTCGTAGGGGAAGATCCACGTAAAGTACCAATGAAAATATTCCCGGCTGTTCATTATTCTATGGGTGGTCTATGGGTTGATGCAGATCAAATGACAAATATCCCTGGAATCTTTGCCGCTGGAGAATGTGATTACTCCCAGCATGGCGGTAACCGTTTGGGTGCCAATTCCTTGTTGTCCGCAATCTATGGTGGGATGGTAGCAGGACCTAAGGCAATCGATTATATTGATGGTCTGGATGTCCATGCGGAAGATCTCTCGGAAGAGTTATTCAAAACCCTGGAAGATGATGAGAAGAATAACTTTGAAAACCTTATGAAAATGGAAGGAACAGAAAATGCCTACCAGATTCATAGAGAACTCGGGGAATGGATGACAGATAATGTTACAGTAGTTCGTGATAATGCGAAGCTTCTGAAAACAGATGAAAAAATCAAAGAGCTTCTTGAACGATGGGACAATATTAATATTAATGATACATCCCGCTGGAGCAACCAAGGTGTTATGTTTACACGTCAACTGAAACATATGCTTCATCTAGCTCGCGTCATTACGATTGGAGCCTATAATCGTAATGAAAGTCGTGGTGCCCATTATAAACCGGAATTCCCGGAACGTAATGATGAAGATTTCTTAAAAACTACGATTGCAGAATTTGATAAACAAGCAGCTTCACCTATGTTTAGTTACGAAGAAGTGGATGTATCGTTAATTAAACCACGTAAACGTGACTATACAACAACACATTAAAAAAGGAGTAAATAAAAATGGCTGAACAAAGTACAGTTACCTTTATCATAACTAGACAAGACGGCCCTGATTCTGCTCCATATGAGGAGACATTTGAAATTCCTTATCGGACAAATATGAATGTGATATCGGGTCTGATGGAAATCAGATCAAATCCTGTTAATGCCAAAGGGGAAAAAACAACCCCGGTAATGTGGGATATGAACTGTCTGGAAGAAGTATGTGGTGCATGTTCCATGGTCATTAATGGAACTGCAAGACAATCCTGTGCGGCATTGGTTGATCAATTGGAACAACCAATCCGTTTGGAACCAATGTCAACATTTCCGGTTGTACGAGATTTAATCATTGATCGTGAACGTATGTTTGATGCGTTGAAACAGATTAAAGCATGGATTCCTATTGATGGTACACATGATTTAGGTCCTGGTCCTCGTATGCCTGAAAAGAAACGCCAATGGGCATATGAATTATCCAAATGTATGACTTGTGGAGTTTGTCTGGAAGCTTGTCCGAATGTGAACGACAAATCAAACTTTATTGGACCTGCAGCCCTATCACAAGCACGTTTATTTAATGCACATCCAACAGGTGAAATGAATGCAAGTGACCGTCTAAGCGGTTTGATGGAAGATGGTGGAATTGATGGATGTGGGAACTCTCAGAACTGTGTACAGGTTTGTCCAAAAGGTATTCCTTTAACAACCTCCATCGCTGCAATGAATCGTGCAACAAACATTCAAGCGTTCAAAAACTTTTTTGGCAGTGACAATGCATATTAAGAACTAAATAATATATAATCATAATGGTCCTTTCCCTAAACAGGTGAGGGCCATTCTTATAGTAGGAGGCATATGACTTGAGGATTAATTATATAGATAATTTAGAAGGTTGGCGTTCGGGATTCAACTTTCATATTCCTATCAAAGTTCGATTTTCAGAAACCGATATGTATGGACATGTGAATAATGTTTCCCCATTCATTTATTTTGAAGAAGCTCGAATCGACTATCTTCAGGATCTGGGTATCGTCACGGATATATCGAATAAAGACTCAGCGATAATTGTTGCAGACCTTCAATGTGATTACTGGAAGCAGATCTATTTTAATGAAGAATTAAAGCTATACGTGAAAGTTGCTTCAGCTGGCAATACTTCATTTGACTTACATTATATGGCATTGAAAGAAGATGATGACATCGTACTGACCGGACGCGGAAGAATCGTTCACATTAATCCTCAGACAGGACAGTCAAAACCCCTTACCGAAGAAATGAAAAGAAAAATGCTATAGAACTGAATGAAACACACACAAAACCGACTTCCTATGAAGAGAAGTCGGTTTTCCCTAACATTAACTGGCTAAAAGCCCCTAACGAGAAGATTTAAATAATTTAAAAGTGAACTTGGGGATTTAGCTGCCAGTAGATGCCTGGTTTACTTCCGCTAACATTCAATGTGGAAGAATCCCACTCGAATGAAAATCCACTTTATTAGAGCTTTAATTCTCCCATGCGTAGAAGCTCGACTACAGCTTGTGACCGCCCCTTGACTCCTAATTTTTGCATAGCATTTGAAATATGGTTCCGGACAGTTTTTTCGGAAATAAACAACTCCTGTGCTATTTCTTTCGTTGTCTTATCCTGCACTAATAGTTCAAACACTTCTTTTTCGCGCTTGGTTAATAATTGCTTCGGTTTATATTCGTTGTCCTTCAAATGTTACCCCTCCTTGCTCTTCAGAGCTGCGGTATGAAGGGAAATTATTTAGTCAATATAGCTTATGAAATGGTGAAGAAATAGTGCGCACAATTAAGGGTGGGTATTCAAAAAAGCAATAAAATGATATTATAAAATATCTTCATTGGCTATTTGGATTCATTACATTATCTCTCATATTTGGGCAAATAATATAGCTACAAATAAATTGTATCTACACTAATGAATAAACCTTCAAATTATATGGACTGTGAACCTTTATGTTAAACTATTCCTTAAGAAAAGCAGTAGGGGGTAACATTTTGGGAAAAGATGCAACATTAGACTCGATCAAGAAAATGGAAAAAAGGCTTCGATACATTTCTGGTCTTATTAAGCAAAATGGCCGGCAAATTTTGAATAATTATCCGATCACTCCACCGCAATTTGTTGCATTACAATGGCTATTGGAAGAAGGAGATTTGACAATCGGGGAATTGTCCAATAAAATCAGCCTGGCATTCAGTACGACAACAGACTTGGTAGATCGTATGGAGAGAAATGAACTTGTAGAAAGACTACGTGATACAAATGATAGAAGGGTTGTTAGAATCCACTTATTAAACAAGGGGAAAGAAATAATTCTTGAAGTCATCCAAAAAAGACAGGAATACCTTGGGGAAGTTCTTGATAAGTTTACAGATAAAGAAAAGGATTCATTAAATAACTTGCTAGACTTTCTTCACGACGAAATGAAAAAGGTAAATGAAAAATAATAGCTTAGAGGTGACCTCAATTTGAATAGAGCAATTGGTGTAATTGATTCGGGAGTTGGTGGCCTAACCGTTGTCCATGAACTGATGAGACAATTGCCGAAAGAACAACTTATTTACTTAGGAGATACTGCAAGATGTCCATATGGCCCGCGAACAGAAGAAGAAGTAAAAAAATACACTTGGGAAATGGTAGAATTTTTGCTGACAAAAGATATAAAAATGCTTGTCATTGCTTGTAACACCGCTACCGCTTTTACATTACAGGATTTAAAAGAAAGATTGGCCATTCCGGTTATCGGTGTCATACAGCCTGGTGCTAGAGCGGCAATTAAATTCACAATGAATAACCAAGTGGGTATCATTGGTACAGAAGGCACGATTAGAAGCAGTGCATATACCCATGCATTGAAGAAAATCAAGCCAGATATTCATGTGACTGCACTTGCATGTCCTCTTTTCGTTCCAATGGTAGAGAAAGGGGTATTATCGGGCATTCAGGCAAAGGCAGTTGTTAATGAATCACTGCAACCATTAAAGAGAGACAGAGAAATGGATACTTTAATATTGGGTTGTACACATTATCCACTGCTAAAAGAGACAATTCAGGAAGTAATTGGGCGTCATGTAACAGTTATATCATCCAGTGAAGAAACAGCCAGAGAAACAAGCACAATATTAGAAGTACATCAATTAATGAATAAAGAAGAATTAACACCTGTACATCAGTTTTATGCAACAGGAGATTTGGAAATTTTTATTGAAATATCCAAGAGTATATTTAAAGAAGCTAATTTCCAAATGCTTACAATCAAACATGCAAAAATCAGTGATAATCAGGTATCCTAGTAAATTAGGTATCTGATTTTTTTGAGGGAAATGAGAGGTGTAGCTTACCTTTAAAAATTTAATACGAAGGCAATCGCGATTATTAATTTCTCTAACTTTGTTGGTCTATTTTTATATAAAGCTCGTATATATAGTAGTACAAACCATCGTAGGGGGGAATCACATGCGTAAGCGAGGAATACTTTTAATTGGCACGGTCAGTTTTGCGGTAATTTTATCAGGTTGTTTTCAGGGAGAACAATCATTGGAAGAAATAGATCCGCCACAAGATGCGGAAGCAGTGGATAATCTGGAAAACATAGCGGAAGAGGATGCCGAAGCAGTAAATGATAAAGATGCTGCTGAAGCAGTAAATGATGAAGATGCTGCCGTAACTGAAACCGTCCCGAGAGAATTATATTTAATTGATTCTAATGGAATGGTGGCTTCACAGACACTTGAATTGCCATCACCTAATTCCAAAGAAGTAGCGACACAAGTAATGGAATATCTGGTGAAAGGTGGCCCTGTAACACCAATTTTACCAAATGGGTTTCAAGCTGTTTTGCCTGAGGGGACAGAGATTCTAGGGTTAAATCTACAGGAAGATGGAACGATGGTTGTGGACTTATCCGAGGACTTTGAAAATTATGAGGCTACCGATGAGCAAAAAATTTTAGAAGCTATGACACATACGCTAACACAGTTTGAGAATGTTAATAAGATCATGCTTAGGATAAATGGACAACAATTAAATGAAATGCCTGTTAATGGAACGCCAATTAGTGATGGATACACTCGTGTCAATGGAATTAATATTGTTGATACAGATACATTGGACTTAATAGACAGTAAAGCGGTCACCATGTATTATCCTGCAGAACATGATGAGAACCGTTATTATGTTCCGGTGACACAATATATCGAATCAAATGAAGAGAGTGAATTCAGTTCCATCATCCAGGGTCTGATAGACGGACCGGGATTCAATACAAATGTGGTCCACGTATTCAATCCTGAAACAACATTAGCAAATAAACCCAAGCTCAACGATGGAGTACTGGAGATTATCTTTAATGAAGGAATATTAAAGGATTCCGATCAATCCATTATATCGGATGAAGTAATGGAAACCATTGTACGAACGTTAACAGAGCAACGGAATGTCGAAGCAGTAAACGTGAAGGTGGAAAACGTTGACCAACTAGTTAACGAAAGTGGGGAAGCATATACTGAACCAGTGACAAAGCAAGCTTTTCTACCTACAGAAAAACTGTAAACGAAGAGGCTGTGAAAACAGCCTCTTTTTAATTGTGCGAATAGAAAAGATTGCTATACTGTAATTTTCAATTAAATGTATCATCGTGTTTCTTTTGTATAAAATATGATAAGCTAATTTGTACGATGAGGAGGAAAGTTTTTATGAGAAATGATCAACGTGAAGTTAATAATTTGAGACCAATAAAAATGACAACAAACTATATCAGTCACCCAGAAGGATCTGTATTAATAGAGGTGGGTGATACGAAAGTGATATGTAATGCAAGTATTGAAGATCGTGTTCCCCCATTTATGCGTGGACAGGGAAAGGGCTGGATAACAGCCGAGTATGCCATGCTACCACGAGCAACTGCACAGCGTAATATTCGTGAATCATCGAAAGGAAAAGTAAGTGGTAGAACAATGGAAATACAACGCTTGATTGGGCGTGCCTTAAGATCTGTTGTTGACTTGGATAAGATCGGTGAACGGACTGTTTGGGTTGATTGTGACGTAATTCAGGCTGATGGCGGTACTAGAACAGCTTCCATTACAGGTGCATTTGTTGCGGTTGTTCTTGCTTTTGGTAAATTATTAGAAAATAAAAAAATTGCTAAAATGCCTGTAACAGACTTTCTAGGAGCTATTTCTGTTGGTGTTTTACCAGATGGTACAGAAATTCTCGACTTAAACTATGAAGAAGATTTTAAAGCACTTGTTGATATGAATATTATAATGACAGGTACTGGTGAATTTGTTGAAGTTCAGGGAACCGGTGAGGAAGCTACTTTCTCTCATAACCAGCTGCAAACTATGTTGAAGTTAGCTGACGAAGGAATCGGACAGATTATTGAAAAGCAAAGAGAAGTGATTGGTGAACTTTCAGGTCGAATTGGTGAAACAAATCTTCAAAAATAGGAGAATAAACAATGAATCAAATCATAATTGCTACAAAGAACGAAGGAAAAGCAAGGGAATTTAAGGATTTTTTTTTAAAACTTAATATCAAAGCTGTTTCATTACTGGATATGGATCAGAAGCTTCCAGATGTGGAAGAAACAGGTTCTACATTTGAGGAGAATGCTGGATTAAAAGCAGAGCAAATTGCCTCCTTGTTGAACACACCAGTACTTGCTGATGATTCCGGATTAATAATAGATGCATTGGATGGTCGTCCCGGTTTATTCTCAGCAAGATATGCAGGAGTTCCTAAAAACGATCAGGCAAACATTGAAAAGGTGTTAGAGGAATTAAAAAACGTCCCTTCGGATAATAGGTCTGCCAGATTTATTAGTGTGCTGGCTATCACGATTCCAGGAGAACAAACCATTTTTCACACGGGGTATTGTGAAGGGAAAATTGCAATAAAAGCAAAAGGTGAAAATGGATTTGGTTATGATCCTATTTTTATCCCTGTGAACCATGATGTAACAATGGCAGAGTTGACGGCTGAAGAAAAAAATGAAATTAGTCACCGGCGAAATGCGATTAGACAGTTGGAAAGATGGATACATAATCTATAAGTGGGCGTTCAAAAATGAAGATAAAATGGACATAGAGCGGCAAAGTCCCAGGAAGTAGACGGTGTTAGTAGAAGGATCCCTAAATGTTTTAGCGTGCGAAACGGAAAAGTGTGCTGTCATGCGAAATTCGATGTGTCATTTTTATTGGACTTTTTGAACAACCTCTATAAGCATTCATTTTAAAAAAGAGATTAAAGAGGTGATAATATGACAAAAGTACTCATTTTAAGTGACAGTCACGGTTTAACAGATGAACTTACTGTCATTAAAGAACGTCATCAACTAGAGTTGATGATTCATTGTGGTGATTCGGAACTGGAAATGGATGCCAAAGAGTTGGTGGGTTTCTATAAAGTGGCGGGGAATTGTGATTATGATGTAAGATATCCCAACGAACAGACGATTGAACTTGATGGAGTCACTTTTTATATTACGCATGGACATCTTCATAATGTGAAACAGAATCTATTAGGAATATCACACCGAGCGGAAGAAGAGAAAGCACAAGTAATATGTTTTGGTCACACACATATTGCAGGTGCTGAACAAGTCGGTATGCAGCTTTTGATCAACCCGGGAAGTATTCGATTGCCGAGAAATAGAGCGGAAAAAACCTATGCGATAATGGAATGGGAAAACCCATCTGCAATTACTGTAGATTTTTATACCGTTACAGGTAAAAAAGTAGAAGGGCTTACAACTCAAGCCTCTTTATAAATATATATGTGTTTATCGGGAAGTGATTCAAGTGTCTCCCGATAAACATTTTATATAAAGCATTTTAAAAAGGTGTTGACAAAAAAACATATCATGCATATAATAGTTCTTGTCCGCTAATTTAGATGCGAAATATTTTACATAATGAATTCATATGAAGTGCTTAATATAGTAATAATTAAATTATTTTTTCTACCATGCGGGTGTAGTTTAGTGGTAAAACCTCAGCCTTCCAAGCTGATGATGAGGGTTCGATTCCCTTCACCCGCTCCAATTATAATTTGTCCCAGTAGCTCAGCAGGATAGAGCAACAGCCTTCTAAGCTGTGGGTCGCAGGTTCGAATCCTGCCTGGGACATTCAAATAGGTTGACTTTTAAGAAAATAAAACTACTCATGATTGTTGTTATACAATTATGAGTAGTTTTTTAAAATTTAGATTAAAAGAATTTCTTCATTGTTTTCTATCCCTCTTTGTCCACATGTTTAACCTGTCTTTGCTTACCTTTAATTACAGCAGCCTTCATTTTACATACTCTAATTGGAGTGTTGTTAATTATGTTACATGGCTTGGTAAAACGACAGAAAAAGGATTAGAACGCAATAAAATAGATAAATGGTCTAACAGTAAGTCCAATCGGGCGAGCTGTTTTTTAAAATATAAAATAAAAGGGTGCAGTAGTGCAGTATATTCCCAGTTGGATCCATTCCAATTTCTATTATTCAGGGACATCACGCAATATCCAGGCAAGAATTTAAAATGTAACACAATATTCAATATTCAAAGGGCGAATTTTTGTTCTTAAATATACTATACGAGGAGGGTTAAAAATGGCTTATCTGATTGAAAAAAGGATAATACCAGGGTAATACAATCACCGTTTTATCCAGAAAAGGGAGCTCCTAACAACGGTATTGACGCTTATTATGGAGATAAAGCAGAAGATGTTGTAAAGCGCTTCCAAAGTTATTATGGACTTGATTGGATGGATTAGCTGGACAACAAGTTTATAACAAGCTAAACAGCAATAAGGCTTCCACCAGTGTTAAAAATAGTAATTCATTGCCAAATGCTGTCTACCGTGCAACTAGACCTTACCCTAATGGTAGTGGCGTAAAAGCGGTGCAAGAAGCGTTGGCATCTCTTTATTATTATACAGAAAAGGATGCAAAAAATAATGGAATTGATGGATATTATGGTCCGAAAACGGCTGATGCTGTTCGCAGATTTCAGAGTATGTACGGATTAACAGCAGACGAATCTATGGAACTGTTACAAATTAAAAATTTTTCTACGTAGTTCTTCTTTTTATATCGCTTTATATGGAGAAAATTTCCAATAGTTGTTTTAATTTAAACTAATATAGTATAGAATAAAATGTACTATAATTGATTCATACCACTTTTACAAGTATAATTATTTTAAACAGGGTTGGTTCCAATCATTGATATATTTAAGTTTCTTCTATTATATATGTCGGATTGGAATATTTAACAAAGAGAAACCTAAAGAGACTTACTAGGGTTCTCTTTTTTCTTAACAAGAAGTCTACTCTGTTGCAACATGCATACTGTTTAATGCAGATACTTTCTGTGTTTAAATTTTAAAAATCAGGGAATTTATATTTTATTATAGGTTCTCGTTCCAAGGAGAGAGGTGAATAAATGGAGTCGAAATCAGAAAATGTTATCCTTTTTCCCGGATTAAAGAAAGCGCTTGAAGAAGAAAGTTTAAAGGCGCTTCAGGAAAAAAAATATGAAGAAGCTTTAAAAAAACTGAACCAGTTAATAAGCTACCATGAGTATACATATGAAATAATTATCGGAAAACTAATTTGTTTAATGGAATTAGGCAGACACGAAGAAGCACAGGATCTTTGTGAAGATTTGATTCAACATAAAGATGAAAATTACTACCATTACGTACATATTTATTTAACTATCCTGTTTCAGACAAGCCAATACAGCCTGTTAATGGAACAGGTGGAATACGAGTTCGAGCAAAATAATGTCCCGGATATATTACATGAACAATTCAAACAGCTCCATGATATGAGTGAACAAATGAAATTGGATTTTACGATAGAAAATTCAAGTAACATCATTGATGAATTATTTGCCGCTGTAAATCAAGACAATCATGTAGAACAGTGGAATATCGTAGCCCAACTTAGAAGTATGAAAGCACAGCCTGTTAGTCAGGTGTTATCATTGTTGACGAATGACTATGTACATCCAGTTATAAAAACAGCTCTCCTTGACTGGATGAAAGATAATAAGATTTCGGATGAGGTAGAAATACATAAATTCAGTATCAGTATGTCCGTCATACCATCCGAGATTCCAGATTTAAAAGCTAATGAAAGTTTTAAAGAGATATTAAAAGTAATGCAGGATGTAGAGCAAAATAATCCAACGCTTTTTCAGTTGCTTGAACAACTACTTTATCGGTATATATATGTTATTTATCCATTTATACCGCCGGACGGAGACGTGGTAGAAATAGGGAAAGCAATTAAAAACATCGGTAGTCAGTATTTACAACTGCATACGAATCAAAATGAAGAAACAAACACAAAAGTGCAACACTACATGAAGGAAATCAGAATGTGCGATTCTTTGTATTTGAGTATCATTGAGGAGTAGTATCGGTGAACAATAATGCTTGAAACGCAAACAGATTATGTTATAATGAGATGGTTGCAATTTTGATTATATATCATATACGCATGAAATGTTAAAAATGAAACGAAACAATAGATTTTGGAGGGAATTTTTTATGACAGCAAAATGGGAAAAACAAGAAGGTAACAAAGGGTTACTAACTTTCGAGGTAACTTCTGAAGAATTTGACAAAGCATTGGATCAAGCATTTAAGAAAGTTTCTAAAGACGTACAAATCCCTGGTTTCCGTAAAGGGAAAATCCCGCGTGGATTATTTGAAAAACGTTTTGGAATTGAATCATTATACCAAGATGCAGTAGACATTGTTCTACCTTCAGCTTACACAAAAGCAATTGACGAATCAGGTATTTTCCCGATTGCTCAACCAGAAGTCGATATTGAACAAATCGAAAAAGGAAAAGATCTTGTTTTTACAGCTGTTGTTGAAGTGAAACCAGAAGTAACTTTAGGTGAATATAAGGGCCTTGAAGTTGAAGAGCAATCTGTAGAAGTGACAGATGAAGATGTAACAAATGAAATCGAACAACTCCGTGAGCGTCATGCAGAACTTGTTGTTAAAGAAGAAGGAAAAGTTGAAAATGGTGATACAGCGGTAATCGACTTTGAAGGCTTCCTTGATGGCGAAGCATTTGATGGTGGAAAAGGTGAGAACCATGCTTTAGAAATCGGTTCAGGCCAGTTCATCCCTGGTTTTGAAGAGGAATTAATCGGAAAAGAAGCAGGAGAAGATACAGAAGTTGAATTAACTTTCCCTGAAGATTATCATGCTGAAGAACTTGCTGGTAAAAAAGCAGTATTTAAAGTGAAAATTCATGAATTGAAATCTAAAGAACTACCTGAACTTGATGATGAATTTGCTAAAGATGTAGACGAAGAAGTTGAAACACTTGAAGATTTGAAGAAAAAGAAAAAAGAAGAACTTGAAGCACAGAAAAAACAAAATGCTGAAAATGAAAAACGCGAAACATTAATCCAAAAAGCTTCTGATAATACGGAAGTTGACGTACCGGATGCAATGGTTGATTCAGAATTGGAACAAATGATTCGTGAATTTGAACAGCAATTACAAATGCAAGGAATGACAATGGAAATGTATTCACAGTTCTCCGGTCAAGATGAGAGTGCATTGAAAGAACAAATGAAAGAAGATGCAGCAAAACGCGTTAAAACAAATCTTACGTTAGAAGCTATTGTTGAAGCGGAAAGCCTCGAAGCTTCTGAGGATGATGTTAATGCAGAACTTGAAAAAATGGCTTCTATGTACGGTGCAGAAGTTGAGCAACTTGTTCAAATGCTTGGTGGAAACACAGATACTATTAAAAATGATTTGAAAATGAGAGCTGCAATTGATTTCCTAGCTGAAAACAGTAAAGCAGTTTAATTTATCCATCTTAATAGCTTAACTTAGCAAGGTGCGATTTATGTCGCACCTTGTTTTGCATATTGATTGAAATAATTTCCTGTATCTTTCATATACTAAATTTAAGATGTTCAAAAGTTTTGTGTTGACTTTTTAATTTAAATATTCATAATGGAAACAACAATTATTTTCAATAACGAAAAGAACATGATTAGACTGGGTTAAGGTATATTGTTTTGTTTTTTAATTTGTATCTGATATGATGACTATAAAGTTGAAGTTGATACTAATCAAGCACGTTTAGGGGTGGGATGTTATGTTTAAGTTTAATGAAGAAAAAGGACAATTGAAATGTTCGTTTTGTGGAAAGAGTCAAGAACAAGTACGTAAATTAGTTGCCGGTCCTGGCGTTTATATATGTGATGAATGTATTGATCTTTGCACAGAAATTGTTGAAGAAGAACTGGGAACAGAAGAAGGCATGGAAATGAATGAAATTCCAAAACCTAAAGAAATCTGTGACATTCTTGACGATTATGTGATTGGCCAGGATAAAGCTAAGAAAAATATGTCTGTAGCTGTTTATAATCATTACAAACGTGTTAATTCACCAAAGAGTTCGGATGACGTTGAAATATCAAAAAGTAACATTGCTATGATTGGTCCAACAGGTAGTGGGAAAACGCTACTGGCTCAAACATTGGCACGTATTATTAATGTACCTTTTGCAATGGCAGATGCAACATCATTAACGGAAGCTGGATATGTTGGGGAAGATGTTGAAAATATTCTTCTGAAGTTGATCCAGTCTGCAGATTATGATGTAGAAAAAGCTGAAAAAGGGATTATTTACATCGATGAAATTGATAAGGTTGCACGTAAATCGGAAAATCCATCCATTACCCGTGATGTTTCTGGTGAAGGTGTACAGCAAGCGTTACTGAAAATTCTAGAAGGTACTGTTGCAAGTGTTCCACCACAGGGTGGCCGTAAGCATCCACACCAGGAATTTATTCAAATTGATACAACAAATATCCTATTTATCGTTGGTGGTGCTTTTGACGGAATTGATCAAGTGATTAAGCGTCGTCTCGGTAAAAAAGTGATCGGTTTTGGTTCAAACGAGAAGCAGGAAGATTTGGATATGGGTCAATTACTTTCTAAAGTATTGCCAGAGGATCTCTTGCGTTATGGTTTAATTCCTGAATTTATTGGACGTATTCCTGTAATTGGAAGTCTAACTCCATTAGATGAAGACGCACTGATACAAATTTTAACGAAACCAAAAAATGCGCTTGTCAAACAATATGAAAAATTATTCGAAATGGATAATGTTGAACTTGAGTTTGAGGACGAGGCATTAGTTGAAATTGCCAAAAAAGCAATTGAACGAAAAACAGGTGCACGAGGATTGCGTTCTATTATTGAAGGCATCATAACAGAAGTCATGTTTGAGTTACCTTCTAGAGAAGACGTGAAAAAATGTGTAGTTACAAAAGAAACAGTTACTGAGGAAGATGGTAGTCCTAAACTGATTTTCCATGATGGAACGGTAAAAAGAGGAAACGACACACTTCCTAAAGAAAGTGCGTAATTAAAGTTTGAGACTGACTAGGACAACTTCTTCTATTATTAAGAATTGTCCTTGGCCAGTCTTTTTTTTTACGTTAGGAAAAGACAAAATTTCAGGTGGGTGTACCTCAATAGAACAAAATTTCACAGTGAAAAACTAACACATTCGTTTAAGGACAAGCGAATGTGAGTTTTTCTAATGTTTATTTAACTAGGGAATGGAAATACTAACGGAGAAAAATAGATGTAATTTGGAAATATATGGTTTTACAAAAATGTGTTTATTTATTAAACTTAAATGATACATATAAGAGGATGTTCATAACCTCCTTTTTGAAACACAATAGAAGATCAAGCAACGATACCATTTATTTAGATTACATACTAATTGGAGGTACAAAATATGAGTAACGAAGCAATACAGATTCCCCTCCTTCCTTTGCGTGGGTTACTAGTTTTTCCTTCAATGGTTCTTCATTTGGATGTTGGCAGAGATAAATCCATTGCAGCACTTGAAAAAGCGATGATGGATGACCAAAAGATATTTTTGGCTGCTCAGAAAAAGGTGAGTCTTGATGATCCAGAACCAAAGGAAATATATACTATTGGAACAGTGGCTTCAGTGAAACAAATGTTAAAATTGCCGAATGGCACAATCAGAGTTCTTGTTGAAGGTTTACACCGTGGAGAGATTCAACGTTTTCTTGATTCAGATAATGAATTCATGGTAGAAATAAAAGAGTTGGATGATATCCATGGTGAACAACATGAAGAAGTAGCTTTAATGCGTTCTTTACTTGGTCAATTTAAACAGTACATAAAATTATCCAGGAAAATTACTGAGGAAACATATGAAACGGTAGAAGATATTGATGAACCAAGTCGGTTGGCCGATATCATTTCTTCTCATTTAACGCTTAAAGTAAAAGATAAGCAAGAGATTTTGGCATTAGTAAATGTTTCAGACAGAATTAAACTTCTGATTAAAACAATCTCCAACGAAAAGAAAGTTTTAGATTTAGAAAAGAAAATTGGCCAGCGTGTAAAAACTTCAATGGAAAAGACACAGAAAGAATATTATCTCAGAGAACAATTAAAAGCGATTCAGAAAGAACTTGGCGAACGGGATGGCAGATCCAGTGAAGTGGAGCAGCTGCGACAGAAAATTGAGGAATCAGATATGCCGGAACATATCAGGGAGGTTGCTCTTAAAGAACTTGGCAGATATGAAAAGGTTCCACAATCATCGGCAGAAAGCTCTGTCATCCGAAATTATCTCGATTGGTTAATTGCGTTACCATGGACGAAAAAGACTCAGGACACGATACAAATTAACCGTGCAGAAAAAATATTGAATGAAGATCATTATGGTCTGGAGAAAGTGAAAGAGCGAATATTGGAATATCTTGCTGTCCAGAAACTGACAAACACAATTAAAGGCCCAATTCTTTGTCTTGTAGGCCCTCCAGGTGTGGGGAAAACATCATTGGCTAAATCAATTTCTCGTTCCATCGATCGCAATTTCGTAAGGATTTCACTTGGTGGTGTGAGGGATGAAGCTGAAATTAGAGGACATCGCAGAACATATATTGGTGCCATGCCAGGAAGGATTATCCAAGGGATGAAAAAAGCCAGTACGGTTAATCCTGTCTTTCTTCTTGATGAAATTGATAAAATGTCCAATGATTTCCGTGGTGATCCATCTTCAGCGATGTTAGAAGTTTTAGACCCAGAACAAAATGGTACATTCAGTGATCATTTTATTGAAGAAAACTATGATTTATCAAATGTGCTTTTCATTGCAACTGCCAACAATGTAAACAATATTCCAGGCCCATTATTGGATCGTATGGAGCTTATTTCGATTCCAGGTTATACAGAGGTAGAGAAACTTCATATTGCTAAGCAACACCTTTTCCCAAAACAATTAAAAGAAAATGGGTTATCAAAAGGTACACTGCAAATACGAGAAAGTGCTTTACAGAAACTGATTCGAACCTATACAAGAGAAGCTGGAGTTCGTAATCTTGAGAGACAATTAGCTAAATTATGCCGAAAAGCTGCTAAAATCATTATTTCCAAAGAAAAGGATAAAGTAATTGTAACAGAAAAAAGTATTGAAGAATTGCTTGGCAAACCTGTATATAGCTATGGTCTAATGGAATTGGAAGACCAAATAGGTGCAGCTACAGGATTGGCATATACTTCTGCGGGCGGGGATATCCTTTCTATTGAAGTTAGTCATTATCCTGGTAAAGGTAAATTGACATTGACCGGTCAACTAGGAGATGTGATGCAAGAATCTGCCCAGGCAGCATTCAGTTATGTCCGTTCTCGAACGAAAGAATTTCGGATTGATTCTGATTTCCATGAAAAATATGATATCCATATACATGTACCGGCTGGAGCGACACCAAAAGATGGTCCATCAGCAGGTATTACGATTGCAACCGCGCTTGTATCTTCATTAACTGGAAGAGCAATTAAAAAAGAAGTTGGTATGACTGGAGAAATTACACTTCGGGGACGAGTCTTGCCAATTGGTGGGTTAAAGGAAAAATCATTAAGTGCACATCGAGCTGGATTGACCACATTAATTATTCCAGAAGAAAATGAAAAAGATATCGAAAATATACCAGAAAGTGTGCGAAATGAACTGACATTTATAACTGTAAAACATCTTGATCAAGTTCTTGAGCATGCATTAGTGGGGGAGAAAAATGAAAGTAACAAAGGCTGAAATCGTAATCAGTGCGGTAAGTCAAAAACAATATCCGGGTGATATGCTGCCCGAAATAGCACTGGCAGGCCGTTCCAATGTAGGGAAATCATCGTTTATTAATAAACTGATTAACCGGAAAAACTTGGCACGTACTTCATCTAAACCAGGTAAGACACAAACATTAAACTTTTATCGAATAAACGATGTGTTTTATTTTGTTGATGTTCCTGGATATGGCTATGCTAAGGTTTCCAAATCGGAAAAAGAAAAATGGGGACCAATGATGGAGGAATACTTCCAGACAAGGGAAAAATTAAAAGCTGTCCTTCTTATTACGGATCTTCGCCATGAACCAACAAAAGATGATTTAGGGATGTATGAATTTCTGAAGTATCATGGACTTCAAGTAATTATCATTGGGACAAAATTAGATAAAATCCCTAAGAGTAAGAGAGCCCAACATATAAAACGAACAAAGCAAACATTTCAAGTGCGGCCTGATGACATTGTGATTCCTTTTTCCACCGAAACTGGAGAGGGTAAAGAGGAATCATGGTCAGTGATTACCAAGTTTTTAAAAGACTAACAATAAAAAGCTCGTTATCCAGAAATATTCCTGGACAACGAGCTTTATCTTTAGAATCTTTAGTTAATATTTATTGCTTTGAAATCCCCGAAGTTATAAATATAATGCGTCCTAAGCCCGTGGAAAACGGAGTGTATTTCCCAGAGCAGTCGCCGTAGTTACTCATCTTAAGTTGTAACTTATAGATTTTATGGATTGAACAAGAAATCTTTGCTGTACGAATTGTTTATTTCTTTTTCAACAGGTAAAAACCAATAATGATAATAACAATCGGCCAGAATCGCTCGAATAAATCAATAACAGTGTAAACCCAGTCAAAATATACTGGTAGATTGATAGAAAAAATCAAGAGAACAGCAACTATAATGAAAAGTAGTCCTGGTAATACACCCTTCTTCGTTTTTGTTGCCCGTACAATGAAAGCAATTCCGATGATCAGTAAAATAACTCCCCAATGATCAATCCAAAACGTATAGTGCTGTACACCGTGCAAATGAATACCTAAACCAAGTACAATGGTACCAGCGAATAAATTCTGATATGATTTGGATGTATAGCTATGTATGAGTAGTGCAAGTCCGATAATAATTAATAATGTCTGCCAGGAATAAAAATTTGTGAGAATGGGTATTTTTAACTCCCTAAGGACAAAATAGATACCAATTCCAATTAGTAAATAGGCAAGTAATGAATTTGTTTTTTTCACCTTATGAAATTCCCTCCTTATTATGAGTTGATTTCTTGATAACTTAGGTAACAGTATGATAAAGTACATTCGAGCTTATTCTTATTATTTATAGAGGTTGTTCAAAAAAACCGGTAAAAATGACACGTCGAATTTCTCGCGAATGCGATAGTTGATCTTCTACTAAGACCGCCCATGTCCTATGGGCAACGTAGAAGTCAGCACTTCCTGTGCAAGCCCGCTACTCATGTATCAATAACATACGTTCCGTTGCCGGGAGCTTCGCTGCCTCGAACTTTGACGCCCAGGACGGGCTAGTGTCGGCGTTTGCGAATTTAGCCGAGCTCGGTCTTTTTTATCCTCCTTTTTGAACATAAACTAATACATTTCATACTAACATATTGATTCAGATTCTGTTCACATTTTATGAAAAAGTGTCACGGAATACGTGTTATACTAGTAACTAGATATTTATTTATATATGAAACATATCCGTAAAATCATTTTGGGGGTAGAAACGTGCATATTTTAAAAGTTGGCTTTAATTATAAAACAGCCCCTGTAGAAGTTAGGGAGAAACTCACATTTACAGAAGACTCGCTTCATGAAGCGATGAAGGAACTTAAAAACCAGAAGAGTATTCTGGAAAATGTGATTGTTTCCACGTGTAATCGTACAGAAGTCTATGCTGTAGTTGATCAGCTACACACAGGACGTCATTATATAAAGCAATTTTTAGCAGATTGGTTTGATATTGATAAAGAGGAATTTTCCTCTTATTTACGAATTACGGAAGACGATGGAGCGATGGAACACCTATTTCGTGTGTCTACAGGTTTGGACTCAATGGTACTGGGTGAAACACAAATACTAGGCCAGGTAAAACAGGCATTTCTGACTTCACAGGAAATGAAAACGACAGGCACGATATTTAATGAATTATTTAAGCAGGCAATAACGTTCGGAAAACGTGCCCATAACGAGACTACCATTGGTGAACATGCAGTTTCTATTAGCTATGCTGCGGTTGAATTGGCAAAGAAAATTTTTGGGGATCTTCAAAATAAACATGTTGCAATCCTAGGCGCAGGGAAAATGGGAGAACTTGCAGCCAAGAACCTTCAAGGGTCTGGTGCCACTAAAATTACAGTTATGAACCGTACAATGAAAAAGGCGGAAGAGCTGGCACAGAAATTTGGCGCAACTGGAGAAAGCATGGACAATTTATTGGATATCATCGGGGAAGCAGACATTCTAATCAGTTCAACCGGTTCGGATTCTGTCGTACTGACAAAAGAGATGCTTGAACCTGTTCAAAAGAAACGTAAAGGGAAGCCACTCTTTCTTGTAGATATTGCTGTTCCAAGGGATATTGATCCGTTGATTAGTAATTTGGATAATGTTTTTCTTTATGATATCGATAATTTGAAGAACGTCGTTGACGAGAATATGGAATCAAGAAAAGCTGCCGCAGGACAAATTGAACTAATGATGGAAAAAGAAATTGTCATGTTCAAGGAATGGATGAAAACTCTCGGAGTTGTTCCAGTTATATCTGCTTTACGTCAAAAAGCATTGTCTATCCAGGCAGAAACAATGAAGAGTATTGAAAGAAAGATGCCAGATATGACATCACGCGAGAAAAAAGTAATCAACAAGCATACCAAAAGTATTATCAATCAATTGCTGAAAGAGCCTGTTACACAAGCAAAAGAACTTGCTGGAACTACAAATGCAGATGAGTCACTACAACTTTTTATTGATATTTTCGGTATTGAAGCAGAAGTAAAAGCTGAATTTGAAAAACAGGCAAAAAAAAATATGACTATGAAAAGTTTAGCAAAAGATAATATTTCTTCCTTTCCAATGATTGAAAAAGTCACGAATATATGATCGAAGAAGGAAAACATGATGATTGAAATGAAGTGGCTTTATGAACTTACTCTTCTTATATATGGTTTTAGTTTGGTCGGATACTTTATAGATTTTATTCATAACAACCGGAGAGCAAATAGGTTTGCTTTCTGGTTGCTTAGTATGGTCTGGGTTATCCAAACAGCTTTTTTCTTTTTTGAGGTGTTTGTAAAAGGGAATTTTCCAATTGCGACGGTAGTAGACAGTTTGCTTTTGTATTCATGGGTGCTCCTTACATTTTCATTAATTATTAATAAACTGTTTGCGGTCCGATTTATTGTATTTTTTATTAATGTTTTTGGCTTTTTTATCTTGTTACTGTATGTAACGGCAAGTGCTGCAAACCGGTTTCCAGATCAAGCAATCCAATTTGTACATGAAATTCTAGTTACACATATTACCCTTGCAATTATATCCTATGGCTTTTTTACGATTGCATTTTTGCTTTCTCTCATGTATTTGATTCAATATCATTTCTTAAAAAAGAAAAAAGGGTTAAAATGGATGTGGCGTCTCGGTGATTTAGAGATGCTGGATAAATATAGTTTAAGAGCGGTGTCCATAGGGGTACCATTATTACTAATAGCGATTATTCTGGGAGTGGTCTGGGCTTATGTTTCTACATCCACGTTTTATTGGGTGGACAGTAAAACAATCGGTTCCATTGTTGTATGGTTGGTGTATACTGTTTATCTCGCTTTACGAATTATGAACGGGTATAGAGGTAAATTATTATCAACTTACAATATCGCTGCATTTTTAATTTTGCTGATTAATTTCTTTTTATTCAGCTCATTATCGAGTTTTCACTTTTAGGAGGTTTCTATATGCGTAAGATTGTAGTAGGTTCAAGAAAAAGTAATCTAGCTTTAACCCAAACTAAATGGGTCATTAACCAGTTGAAAGAGGCTGGTGTTAAGAATAAATTTGAAATAAAGGAAATCATAACAAAAGGGGATCAAATCCTTGATGTAACCTTATCAAAAGTAGGCGGTAAAGGTCTTTTTGTGAAAGAGATTGAGAAGGCTATGTATGATAAAGAGATTGACTTTGCCGTACATAGTATGAAAGATATGCCATCCGAAATGCCAAAAGGGCTAATGATTTCTTCCATCCCGGTAAGGGAGGATCATCGGGATGCATTTATTTCGAATAATAATGTAAAATTTGCTGATTTACCAAACGGATCTATTGTAGGAACAAGCAGTTTACGTCGTGCTGCACAAATTCTCGCAGAACGTCCAGATGTCGAGATAAAATGGATCCGCGGCAATATTGAAACGCGAATTCGTAAATTACAGGAAGAAGACTATGATGCAATTATCCTTGCCGTTTCTGGCCTGAAACGCGTTGGGTTGAGTGAGGAATTAATAACGGAGTATTTAGATCCCGAATTATGTGTTCCAGCGGTTGGGCAAGGAGCATTAGCGATTGAGAGTCGTGAAGATGACAAAGAAATCAGTGATATTTTGAAAAAAATCAACGACGACTTAACAACAAAAACAGTGACAGCAGAACGAACATTTCTGAATTTACTTGAGGGTGGCTGTCAGGTGCCAATTGGCGGATATGCCTATCTTGAAGAGGATGATGTTATCCTGACAGCGCTAGTTGGAACTCCTGATGGGAAAACCATAATTAAAGAAGTAGTGCGCGGAAACGATCCGAAAGCAGTTGGAAAAGAAGCTGCAGACACATTGATCAAGCAAGGTGCCAAGGAAATTGTGGATCAGGTAAAAGAGGAGCTAGACAAGTAATGTTGCAATCATTGCATGGCAGCAAAATTCTTATAACAAGGGAAGCCAATCAGGCAAAGCAGCTTGCTGAAAAGGTGATAGAGCTTGGTGGTGTACCTGTTGAAGTTCCGTTACTTCGAATCTCATGTAAAGATGCCAAAGAAAATGAACAGACTTTTTCTAAACTTGGGACCTATAAATGGATCTTTTTCACGAGTGCTAATGGAGTCAATTGTTTCTTTCAATTGACTAAAAAATATCATGTAAGAAATCTGAAACAGCATAAGTTTGCAACGGTAGGTCATAAAACCGAAATGATGCTAAAAAAATATGGATATCAGGCATCATTTATTCCTTCCACCTATAATGCGGAGATAATGGCAGAGGAATTTTTAGATGGTTTCAGTGAGGAAGGACCAGCCCTTCTGGTTCGTGGCAATCGTTCGAGGGATGTTCTCCCAGTGGAATTTTCCAAACAGCGGCTTGCCTTTGATGCAATGGAAGTTTATGAAACAACTGTAAATGATGATGCAACGGAAAGACTTAATCAGGTTCTATACGAAGATGAAATTGATTTTATTACTTTCACTAGCCCTTCCACCGTAGAGGCGTTTGTGGAAATGGCGGAAATGAGGCCTGAGAAGAAAGTTGTCTGTATTGGTACCACAACAGAACAACGTGCAAAAGAACTTGGATTTACTCCGATTAATACACCAGAAGAGTTTACAACAGAAGCAATGCTTTTATCTATATGTGAATACATAAACAGAAAGGATCGAAAACATGTCTGAGTCAATTAACTTTAAACGTCATCGTCGGTTACGTTCATCAAGTGCTATAAGGTCCATGGTACGTGAAACACATGTAAGAGCCGAAGATTTTATTTATCCGATGTTTGTCATTGAAGGAGAAAATGTAAAAAATGAAGTTCCCTCCATGCCCGGGGTATATCAATTGTCATTCGATCTTTTACTTGATGAGGTAAGAGAAGTATATGAACTTGGAATCAAATCAGTTATATTCTTTGGGGTCATTTCTGAGAAAGATGAAATTGGAACAGGTGCGTTTGCTCATGACGGAATTATCCAAGAAGCAACACGGATGGTTAAGAAGGAATTTCCTGAGTTACTTGTTGTTGCAGATACATGTCTATGTGAGTATACGTCACATGGACACTGTGGTGTTATTCATGATCATGATGTAGAGAATGATGAGTCATTAAAACTTCTTGCTCAGACGGCTGTATCGCAAGCTGAAGCGGGTGCAGATATTATTGCACCATCCAATATGATGGACGGATTTGTTGCGGTCATACGTGAGGCATTGGACGATGCTGGATATTCTCATATCCCAATTATGTCTTATGCAGTGAAATACGCTTCTGCATTCTATGGTCCTTTCCGCGATGCTGCAGATAGTACACCACAATTTGGAAATCGCAAAACGTATCAGATGGATCCAGCCAATCGACTGGAAGCACTAAGGGAGGCTGAATCCGATGTTTCAGAAGGTGCAGATTTTCTTATCATAAAACCAGCCATGTCTTATCTTGATATTGTAAGAGAAGTACGTGATAACTTTAATGTACCGATTGTTGCCTATAATGTAAGTGGCGAATATGCCATGGTAAAAGCTGCAGCCAGGAACGGTTGGATTGATGAAAAAGCCTTGGTAATGGAAAAACTAACTTCCATGAAACGTGCAGGGGCAGATTTGATTATTAGCTACTTTGCAAAAGATGTTGCTAATTGGCTAAGAGAAAACGAATAAGGGGTTGCTAAAACGTGAGAAACTATAATCATTCAATTGATGCATATAAAGAGGCGGTGGATTTGATGCCAGGTGGGGTCAACTCACCAGTAAGAGCATTTAAATCCGTTGGAATGTCACCCGTTTTTATGGAGTCTGGTAAGGGTTCAAAAATTTATGATATTGATGGTAATGAATATATTGATTATGTATTGAGCTGGGGCCCACTGATTTTAGGCCATTCTGATGAACGTGTCGTACAAAAACTAAAAACAGCGGTAGACAAAGGTACAAGCTTTGGAGCACCAACACAACTAGAAAATAAACTGGCCAGGCTTGTTATTAACCGTGTACCTTCAATTGAAATGGTTCGTATGGTTAACTCAGGTACAGAAGCGACGATGAGTGCAATCCGTCTTGCAAGAGGATACACTGATAGAGACCTTATCTTAAAATTCGAAGGTAGCTATCACGGACATGGTGATTCATTATTGATAAAAGCTGGTTCCGGTGTTGCAACCCTAGGCTTACCAGATAGTCCCGGTGTACCGAAATCGGTTGCAAGTAATACGATTACCGTTCCATATAATGATTTGGATAGTTTAAAAGTTGCTTTTGAAAACTATGGTGACAATATTGCTGCAGTTATAGCTGAACCGGTTTGTGGAAATATGGGTGTTGTACCACCACAAGAAAGCTTCCTGAAAGAATTAAGAAAAATTACCGAAGAAAATGGAACTTTATTAATCTTTGATGAAGTAATGACAGGGTTCCGTGTAGGGTATCATTGTGCACAAGGCCATTTTGATGTTACACCAGATTTAACTTGTCTTGGAAAGGTTATCGGTGGCGGATTACCTGTCGGTGCATATGGTGGAAAACGCGAAATTATGGAGCAAATTGCACCCGCTGGACCAATCTATCAGGCTGGAACACTTTCCGGGAATCCACTTGCAATGACAGCAGGCTATGAAACACTTTCAGCTTTAACTGAGCAATCGTATGATGCAATCAATGAAAAAGTGGATCACCTGATTGATGGATTCCGCACTGCAGCGACTGAATATCAAATACCATTGCATATCAACCGTGCTGGATCAATGGTTGGTGTATTTTTTACAGATAAAGAAGTGGTTGACTTTGAAAGCGCCCAAACATCGAATCTAGACTATTTTGCCCAATACTATAGAGGAATGATGGAAGAAGGAGTCTTTCTCCCGCCATCACAATTTGAAGGGTTATTCCTTTCAACAGCACATTCTGATGAAGATATAGAAAAAACGATTCAAGCAATCCGTACTGCATTTTCTAAAATAGAGAAGTAAATTCAGGAGCTATTCCATATTGATATCCATCTTGCTAAGATGATACTCACTATGGAATAGCTTTTTTCATGCATATCCGAAAGTGGTAGCACATATAGATTATAAAGACATATCGGCATATGGATATATGTTGAAAGGAGGAGTTTTTTTGGCAGGCGATTCCAAGACATTTACCTTTGAACTGCAGGAGTCCCTATTTTTTGAAAAGGGACAGGAAGTTGCGGAAATGAAAGGAATAGCTTTAGACCCTGAAATATCAATCCAGCCTTATGATGAATATATTTCTATCAGGGGTATGATTGAATTGCATGGGGAGTATGAAAGAGTTATTTCAAATGTACAGGAAGAAAAGTTGATTGATTTTGATGATTACCAAGCAAAACGTTATGTGGAAAATGTAATCGAGGAAAATGGGCTTACCACGTTTTCGCATCGCTTTCCGGTCGAGATTTCTGTACCACCCTATCGTGTAGCCAATTTGGATGATATTACGGTAAATATTGAATCATTTGATTATGAATTACCAGAATCCAGCCAGCTGAAACTGTATGCTACGGTTGAAATCAACGGTATTAATAGTGAAGCAGAAAAACAGCGTGAGGAAGTAGAAGAAGCTATCGAAGGGGTATTGGAAGAATTTGTAAATAATGAGGAAAGTACCTTTGAATTTGAGATCAAGAAACAAAAAGAAGAAGTTGAAAGACAAGAGGATATAGAAGTGGCGGAGCGAGAGGTTATAGAAGAACTAACAGAAACAAATCAATCTGAAGCTATTGATGAAACGATTGTTACAGAAGAAACTGTTGAATTAGGCGAGGTGGAAGAAGAACGACGGTCTCAATCGGAAAACCCTGTTGAATTAGGCGAAGTTGAAGAAGTACATCCTCAAGTGGAGAATCCCGTTGAATCAGGCGTGGTAGAAGAAGAGCGCCGTTCACAAGCGGAAGATCAGATTGAACCAAATGAGATGAAAGAAGATTCATACACCGAAGTGGAAGATCCTGATAGGTGGAAAATTAAATCACAAACCCTTACTGAATTTTTCAATCAATTACCAGGGGATAATAATGAGGTTTCCAACTCATATGCAGTAGGATCAGCACAGGTAACCGGGGAAACGGAAGAAACAACCGAATCAGAAGTGGCTGATTATGAGCAACAAACAGTAGAAGATGCCACATACTTATCTGACATATTCAGAGATAAAGAGGAAGAAAGCTTTACAAAAATGAGGATTTGTATTGTTCAAGATCAGGATACAATTGAGACCATCGCACAACGTTTTTCAATCAGTCCATTGCAGTTGATTAAACAGAATGAGTTGGAGGCTGATTTTGAAGTTCAGGAAGGTCAGTTACTCTATATACCTGCCAACAAATAGCAGGAACTACCCCCTTGTTTCTATTATTCAGGGGGTAAATTATTTTATCGGCGGTGAGTGAAATGCAGAAAATAATAAAGGATATCATGCAATCCTACCGGGTATACCCAACAGAGTCAGAAAAAATAACGGATCGATTATTTCGAATTAGAGATGGAAGGCGTACCTATGCCTTGAAACAGAGTGCATTGACTAAAGAAAATGTAGCTTTATGGCAACATGTATATGCGATAGCGAATGAGAAAAATCTTTCTGAAATTGCACCTGTCTATTTAACGAGAGAGGGAAAACTATACCTGGAAACGGATGAATCTTTCTATTATCTTACCCCATGGATTGAAACTCCTTCTACCGGAAATTTAAAAAATAATATGGAAAATACGATGCAAAATCTCGGCCGTTTACATGTTACGACAATGAAATCACATCGTATTTCGAAAGATTCGCTGAACGATAATTTTCTTACATATCAAGCGTTTTGTAAAGAAACCCCAATAGAATTGAAACGTATCGTCCACCAGTTTGAAAGCAATCGGTATATGTCCCCATTTGAACTGCTCGTTTGCACACAGTATAGAGATGTGGAATATGCATTGAAAATGAACAATGATATAATTGATGAGTTCCTTGAACCATCTGATGAAACTTTAACATGGAATCACTGTTTATGTCATGGGAATTTAACACCGGACCATACAGTAGGCAGGTACATCATAAATTGGGAAACTGTTCGATATGATCATCCGGCAGTAGACTTGGCAAATTACTTCAATCATCTGACAGGCAACTATGATCAACCACAAGAATTAATAACAGATGCATTTAAGATATATAAAAACAAAAATGATCTTAATAGGATGGAGCTGAAGTTGCTATCAATTTATTTACTTCATCCATCCACATATATTACTACAATCCAGAATTACGTGAATAATACATCAGGAAAATCAATGGAACTACAAGTAAGAGATATACAGCAGCAGTTTAGAAAGTTACTCTTTGCCATTAAATGGAATAAATTTATTATAGAAGAGTATGAAACAATCTCATTTGAAGATGCTGATTATTAAATCCATTCTAAATAAAACGCTACAACTAATCCAATTAACACCCCAAGTAATAGAATATCAAATGTTGTAGGAATAAATAATGTCCGTATTAGTTGAAAAATCATGATTGGCAATGTAATCCTTTCTAGAATAATAAGACAATGTCTAGCCCATGGTGGCAACTTGTATCGATAAAAACGGGCCACGTGATACACCCCCTTTATTATAAAGTATGTTCACACACTTAATTCGTTTCAATATAGTATGTATAAACAAACCCCAAATGTGCAATATGATTATAATAAGAGGATGTTCAAGAAATTCGGTAAAATGACGCTTTGAATTTCGCACGAATGTGGGTAGTGGAATTTCTACTAAACGGCCCAGGTGCAAGCCTGTACTCACGTTTTAAAAGCATACGTTAAATAGAATTCTTCACCTCTGCTTACAAGTATATGCGGAGAAGGGAATTACCAGGTCTTTTTTTCCTCCTTTTTTGAATCCCCCTATAAATAGTTGACGATTTCAGCACTTATGCTAAAATAATAATTATACTATTATTAACAAGTGAACTACCGCTATATTAAAAAGCGATGATAGGGAAGAGTACAAAATTAACGTCTTCAGAGAGGGAAATCACGAGCTGGAAATTTCCCAGGCAGGTTGTTTTGGAAGGTCGCCCTTGATGCAGTTTCTTTGAAATTGAAGTAGAAGAAGCCGGTATTTGACCGTTATCAAAGTTTGAGTGTACAGACTTTTTTGTTTTCAAAGTTTGTAAACAAAGGTGGTACCACGGATCTTACCCAATTCGTCCTTTATTTTAGGATGAATTGGGTTTTTTAGTGTAGTAAAAATAGGAGGCATTCAAATGAGCGATCAAGAAAAGGCATCACTTTCATCAAAATATAATCCTCAGGAAGTAGAAAAAGGACGTTATCAGTTTTGGCTGGAGGGAAAGTACTTTGAGGCAACCGGTGATCCGGATAAAGAGCCGTTTTCCATTGTAATTCCCCCACCAAATGTAACAGGAAAGTTGCATTTAGGTCATGCGTGGGATACGACGATGCAAGATACTATTTCCCGCATGAAGCGTATGCAGGGCTATGATGTACTATGGCTACCAGGAATGGACCATGCTGGTATTGCTACACAAGCAAAAGTAGAAGCAAAACTAAAAGAACAGGGTACAAGCCGTTATGAACTTGGTCGCGAAAAGTTCCTTGAAACTGCATGGGAATGGAAGGAAGAATATGCAGACTTTATTCGTTCCCAGTGGGAAAAAGTTGGTCTTGGTCTAGATTATTCTCGAGAGCGATTTACATTGGATGACGGTCTCTCAGATGCGGTTAAAGAGGTATTTGTTAAGTTATATGAAAAAGGGCTTATCTATCGTGGCGAATACATCATTAACTGGGATCCAAAGACAAAAACTGCATTATCTGATATTGAAGTTATTTATGAAGAAGTGCAGGGTAAATTCTATCACATGCGTTACCCAATCAAAAACAGCGACGAAACAATCGAAATTGCAACAACACGTCCGGAAACAATGCTAGGGGATACGGCTATTGCTGTTCATCCAAAAGATGATCGTTATAAACATCTAGTCGGTAAAACAGTTATCCTGCCAATTGTTGGCCGTGAAATAGAAATTGTAGCCGACGAATATGTAGATAGAGAGCTTGGATCAGGTGCTGTTAAAATAACTCCTGCACACGATCCAAATGATTTTGAAGTTGGTAACCGACATAATCTCGAACGTGTACTCGTTATGAATGAAGATGGATCCATGAATGAAAATGCTTTGAAATATAATGGTCTCGATCGATTTGAATGCCGTAAGCAAATTGTCAAAGATTTACAGGATATGGACGTATTATTTAAAATCGAGAATCGTGTCCATCAGGTTGGACATTCTGAACGTAGTGGAGCAGTCGTTGAACCGTATTTATCCACGCAATGGTTTGTGAAAATGGATCCGCTGGCAGAAGCTGCATTAGAGATGCAGCATGGGGAAGATAAAGTTAATTTCGTTCCAGCTCGCTTTGAACAGACGTATTTAAATTGGATGGATAATATTCGTGACTGGTGTATTTCTCGTCAATTATGGTGGGGACACCGTATTCCTGCCTGGTATCATAAGGAAACAAAAGAGGTATATGTAGGCAAGGAAGCACCAGCAGATATTGAAAATTGGGTACAGGATGAAGATGTATTGGATACGTGGTTCTCATCTGCCTTATGGCCTTTCTCTACGATGGGCTGGCCGGATATAGAATCAGAAGACTTTAAACGTTACTTCCCGACAGATGTACTTGTAACAGGATACGATATCATTTTCTTCTGGGTTGCTCGTATGATATTCCAATCGAAAGAATTCACGGGTGAAAAACCATTTAAAGATGTACTGATACACGGACTTATTCGCGATGCAGAAGGACGTAAAATGAGTAAATCTCTTGGAAATGGCGTTGATCCAATGGATGTTGTTGAAAAATATGGTGCAGATTCTCTTCGTTATTTCTTGTTAACCGGTTCAACACCAGGTCAGGACCTTCGCTTCAATTGGGAAAAGGTTGAGTCTACATGGAACTTTGCCAATAAAGTTTGGAATGCTTCCCGTTTCTCATTGATGAACATGGAAGGATTCACATATGAAGAGATTGACTTAACTGGGGAACTATCTCTTGCTGATAAGTGGATCCTAACTCGCTTGAATGAAACAATTGAACATGTAACGAAAAACACTAACAAATATGAATTTGGTGAAGCAGGGCGTCATCTATACAATTTCATCTGGGATGAACTTTGTGATTGGTATATTGAAATGGCAAAACTTCCATTGTATGGTGATGATGAAGCGAAAAAGAAGACAACGAAATCTGTTCTGGCATATGTTCTTGATCAAACGATGCGTATGCTTCATCCATATATGCCGTTTATAACAGAAGAAATCTGGCAACAGCTACCTCACGATGGAACATCAATTACGGTAGCAAAATGGCCTGAAGTTCGGGCTGACTTCCATGATGAAGCAGCATCTACAGAAATGAAACGGTTAGTTTCTATCATTAAATCGGTTCGTAATAGCCGTCAAGAAGTAGATACACCGATGTCCAAGCAAATTAACATGCTCATTCAAGCAGAGAACGAGTCGATTGTTAATGAGCTTGAAAGCAACCGCGAGTATTTAGAACGCTTCTGTAATCCTAGTGAGTTAATCATTGCTGAAAAATTGGATATACCAGAGAAAGCAATGGCAGCTGTAGTAACAGGCGCGGAAATTTTTCTTCCCCTTGAAGGGTTGATTGATTTTGATAAAGAGATTTCACGTCTTGAGAAGGAACTGACGAAATGGACAAAAGAAGTAGAACGTGTTCAGAAGAAACTTTCCAATCAAGGATTTGTAAGTAAAGCACCAGACGCAGTTGTGGAGGAAGAAAAACGAAAAGAACAAGATTACCTCGACAAACAGACAAAAGTGAAAGCACGCCTTAGTGAATTAAAAGAATAAATTAAAAACAGCGGAAATCTTCTTAGATTTCCGCTGTTTTTAATTTGCTTTTTTATGTTTGCACTGCGGTTGCTCATTCCACCGAAAAGAATTACTGCTTTGTAACGTTCGTAGCCGGAGATAAACTGAATTACTTATACCCTTGCCATAGGAAATTGTTAAAACGCCGTCCGGGATCGCTCTGGGCGGATGCGCACCTTAGGGCACGGCCTAAAGCCTCGAAGACAAAACCACTCTTCTGGTCTTCGGACACGTTCTTTTCCCGCAGGAGTCACCACCCACAGCAATGCCGGACTGGTGAAGTTGCATGATTTGCTTTTAGCTATTGCAAGTATAGTAATTGCAAGCCACTTCTAACCAGCTCGGAAATACACGGAGACTCCTACGGGAAGAGAGGCATAGGTGAGACACTGAAATGCGTTAGCATAAAGGGGCTCACCTATGCCTTAGGATGCGCGCAGTGTATTTCCCAGAGCGGTCGCCGAAGTATAACCTACTTCGCAGTTTATAGATTTAGTGATAATAGAACAAATCTTTTTATAATGCATCCTTAATTAATGTGACGTACTTCTCCAAGATATTAACATCATCGGCTATGCTTAATGTTCTTGATCCAACAACATCTTCAATCTCATTGAATAAAAGTTCTCCATTATGACCAATTAAAAAGTCGATTCCTACCATGCCAAAGTCGAAGTAGTTGATAATTCTCCCAATCATTTTTTTCTCTTGATCACTTAGCTGGTAAATATTGGCGGAGCCACCTAGTTTGTAGTTCGCCCTGAAGTCTGTTGAGCTTTCACGTAGAATAGCTGCAATAATTTCTTTCCCAACAACGAAAACACGAAGATCTTTGCCAAGTTGTACATCGGAAGATTGAATAATGATATCTGTTTGAATACTCATCTTACAATTCATCCAATCCATCGGGTTCTCTATAAAATAAACTTGTTTACCACCCCTACCACTAACTTCCTTTGCGATAAACGGAAAGGCTAGTGGTGGGTCATCCTGGATCGTTTCTCTTTTAGCGTAAATCGTATTGACCATTGGTATTCCGAGCTGATTGATATGATGATGTGTCAATGCTTTATTATTACAGATTCCGGAAATTGCGGATGAGTTGAATACCCGTACCCCCATATTCTCCATATGCAAATTCAGGAGGGGTTCTATGGTTCTCACTATAGCAAAATCAGGTGGTTCTGCAACTTGATTATTTATCTGAATGCATTGTTTGTTATCTACAATACCAATCGTCATCTCTTCCCTGAGAATTAAAGTTAAAGTGAGTGATTGTTTGTTCGCTTCATCAATAAACCAATTAATATAAGAAGAGTTTTGCATGGTGTCTTCTTTACTGTATATAATCCACCCATTTATCATGAGCTAACCTCCATAATATAGTCGATGATATTTACAGCCGCATTAATGCCGGTACAATCAAGCAGGTTGCGAATATGAGCATTTGAATTAACTTCACAGACCAGTCTTGTATCACCAGGTCCAATCAATAAATCCACTCCCGCAAAATCAGCATGTATCGCCTTAACTGCGGAAATAGCTAGATCTGACTCAGCTATAGAAGGACTATATGTATTCATTGATCCACCAGCAGTAACATTAGCACGGAAATCATCACTGTTTTTTCTTTCCATTGCTGCGACAACCTTATTGCCAACAACTTGAAGACGTAAGTCCCTGCCAAAGCTAGAAGGAATAAACTGTTGAAAAAGATAGGGCTTTCCTTGAATTTCTTTCATCTTATGTAATATCTCATCCATATTTTTCAGTAAATATACTTGTTCACCAAAGGATCCATACGCCTCTTTAATGATCAGTGGTAAACTTAGATTTTCGATAATCTGTTGCACGAGAGAGGAGTCAATATCTCCCTTATAAAAAATCTTCGGTGCTACAATTGTTTTTGGAATCGGTAATTGTTTAGCGGCCAAATGTTGATACGTTGCAATCTTGTCATCGCTTATATCAATCGCTTGGGCAGAATTGAAGACACGGATACCCAATAATTCGAGCTGTCTCGCTAAATAAATATCTTTATCGGCAAAGAAAACGAAATCCGGTAAATTATTTTTAGGTGCACCGATAATCTCAAGCTGCCCCTCTGAAAATAGACTGAGTAGTTCATTGTTTTTATAGATTGTAGTTTCCAAACCTTTAGCCGTGGCGGCCTGCTCTATCATTTTTGCATAGTCCAGAAATTTATTTCCTGGAAGGTTACCATTATATATAATCCATCCTTTTATATTCACCTGAGTCATATCCTTTCTGCTATACTTATTTGGTAGAAATTCGAATAGTTCGGCTTGAACTCATATTAAAATAGAAAGTGGTGAAACATTGTTTACAACATTTCAAGAAGTTGAACGTTTCTTTGATTCTAGAAAATCACTCGGTATTAAACCAGGCTTGGAGCGGGTCAATCGATTACTTGCCCTGCTAGATCATCCGCAGAAGAAAATGAAGGCAATTCATATTGCGGGTACGAATGGTAAAGGATCTACCGTTGAGTATATGAATAAAGCATTACAGGTAAACGGTTATCAGGTTGGGATTTTTACTTCGCCAAGTTTATCTGGATTAACCGGTCATATTTATTTGAATGATAGAGAAATAAGTAAGGAAGAGTTTTTGAATCTATGTAATACCATTTATCCAAAGATTAAACAGATGGATAAAGAAAATCTTGCCCCAACTGAATTTGAAATAATTACAGTCTTAGGTTTTCTCTATTTTTCAACATACGGTGATATTACCCTTATTGAAGCTGGTATGGGTGGTAGAGAAGATACAACAAACTGTTTCCAACCAATTATATCCATTATAACAAATATAGCAAAAGACCATACTAAATTTCTAGGGGATACGATAGCTGAAATTGCTTATCAGAAAGCCGGTATTATTAAAAAAAATGCACCAGTAATTACTGGAACACTTGAAACAGATGCATTAGCCGTGATTAAAAAGGAAGTTACAAAAAAAGAAACAGCCATGTATCGTTTAGGAGAGGATTTCTTTTATCAACGAGGTGCATGGCAGCAATTGACATGGAAGAGTAATCAAAGGCAATTAGAAACACGGCTTGCAATGTTCGGTGAGCATCAAGCAAAAAATGCCTCTGTTGCCTACATGGCATTGGAAAAACTTTCGGAAACAGGGTTATCGATCTCGTTTGCGAAAGCAGCAGATGCAATTGCAAGTACACAATTAGCAGGGAGATTTGAGATTGTTAGCAGGGACCCTGTCATCGTATTAGACGGATCACATAATCCTGCTGGCATAGCTGCTTTTTTATCGACTGTAGAAGAAAATTTTCCTAATTCCGACAAGCATATCTTATTTGCTGCATTTAAGGATAAAGATCTGAAAGCAATGCTAAAGCAACTTGACAATAAATTTGAATCCATCACTCTAACAAGCTTTTGCCATCCTCGTGCTGCAAGTGCAGAACAATTATTCAGTTTGACTCAAGCCAAAAATAAACAAATGAATAGTGACTGGGAACAAGCAGTTAAAGAGATGATCGACAAGCAGTCCGGTTATTACTTTATTACCGGCTCATTACATTTCATTTCTAATGTTCGTAAATATTTCTTACTCCTTTCGTAAACTATGGGACTGCGATAACTCGTCCCACCGAAAATAGTTGATGCTATTTAACTTTGTGTTTCTATAAACTGCATACTAACTACTGGCTGTTTTCTATCATTATTTAGGAACTTCGGCGACCACTCTGGGTAATACACTGCATCCTAAGGCATAGGTTTCTCCGTATATATCCCAGATCTGGTTTTAGCTTGCAAACAATTAACTGCTTAGTGATTGAATTAAAAATCGCACCAAAACTTCACCAGTCCGGGTGAGCGGTGGGCGGTGACTTCAGCGGGGGCACGTGTCCGAAGACCTGAAGAGTGGATTTCTCTTCGGGACTTTAGGCCGTGCCCTAAGGTGCGCATCCGCCCAGAGCGATCCCGGACGGCAGCAACAGCATCTGTCTTCGGATATCAGCCAGTAGTTAAGTCGCTTTTTATGATTTTGTGCATAGAATCTAACAAAGATAGAAGTTACTTCGCGGCAGTTTATCTCGACTAAGGGGCAGATAACAACAATCTAAGTTTGAAAAAAGTCTTATTTTTATAGGTTAAAGAGTCTGTGGAATAGGGAGAAAAATGTAGAACGATTATTTTAAAGTATGTCATGATTCGTCTTACTTTTTAAAACCACTGTGCTAGAGTCTATCTATAGTAGCGGGTACAGGAGGCGATTATGATGGACAAAAATAAAGCAGTATTGGTAGAAGACAACGGAAAACAACTGAAGTATAAACTGAATGATAGAACCAATCAATCATCCGCAAACAAGGAATTAGCGGCTACGCTGGACGACTCCGATGACGCTGAAGATTCTGTTCCTGTTATTACAGGTCTAAATAAGCCGAAAAAAACCCATAATAAGAAGCAACATAGATTCCATTACTTAAAACCGATTTTAATTGCTGTTACATCAGCAATCATAATCGGTTCTATTCTCGGATTAGGCATGTTGCGCTTATTTGTAGATGTGGAAGGAGATGTTACTGGACAAGCACCAAATAATAATAACCCGTCAACAGTAACTGAAAAAAACGAGGCGGCATCAGATGGTGTTATAGTTCAGCTTGACCCTTTAGAGGCACATATTTTGCAGGCTGGCATTTTTTCGGAAAAAGAAAATGCTGAGCAGTGGTCTGATAATTATGCAGCAGAAGGTATACCAACAATAACCTGGGAGCGGGATAATCAGTATTTTCTTATTGCGGGGGTGGCAAATACAAAAGAAGATGCTAAATTTCTTGCAGATGAATTAAAAAAGAACGGTTCCGTTGACTTGTATGTAAAGGAATGGGCTACAATAAACGGTGATTTGGAGCTTACTGCAGATGAAGAAAACTGGTTAGTTCAATTTCAGGCTGAATGGCGTGATTCATTAAAGAACTTAAGTGAACAGAACACTTTTTCAACTGAAATCTGGAGTGATCTGTTGGCAGCAAAACCCGATCAGACAGAAAAATTATCTTCACTTTTATCATCAATAAGTAATTCTGTGGATAATGCAAATCACCTACAGCTTTTGCAGTGGATGTATCATTATGAACAATTAGCCAAATAGATAGGGCTTTAAAACAGGTAATTATAAAATTACCTGTTTTTTAATTTTGTTATAAATGATTAGCTTTATAAATCAATTCTCTCTAGGAAACTATTGATTAGTTGATGCTAAAACACCCATCATAACGCCATTTCAGCAATTTGTTGACCTATCGTTAAGGGGGTATGATAGAAATACAAAAAGTGAAAGGAGAATAAAAATTGACAATACCAACCATTGCGATTAGGGATGTACCTAAGGAGGATCGTCCTCGTGAAAGACTATTGAAACTGGGACCGTCACACTTATCCAATCAAGAAATACTTGCAATTCTAATTGGAAGTGGTACTAAAGATGAATCGGTTATGTCGGTTGCAAATCTAATCTTAATGCATTTTGAGGGGTTAAAACTTTTAAGGGAAGCTACCATTGAGGAACTGACTGCTGTAAAGGGGATTGGAACAGCAAAAGGATTGTTGATTCTATCAGCAATCGAACTTGGAAAACGAATGAATGAATACAAACCAAATGAAAAATATGTTATTAGGTCTCCAGAAGATGGTGCGGATTATGTCATGGAAGAAATGAGGAATTTAAACCAGGAACACTTTGTCGTATTGTTTCTAAATACAAAAAACCAGATTATTCATAGGCAAACGATTTTTATCGGTAGCCTTAACGCCTCTATCGTCCACCCCAGAGAAGTCTACCGCGAGGCAGTGAAACGATCAGCAGCATCAATTATTGTCGCGCATAATCATCCCTCAGGTGACCCTGCACCTTCCCAGGAAGATATCCATGTGACAAGAAGATTAGTTGAATCGGGTAAGATGATTGGAATTGAAATGTTGGATCATTTAATAATTGGTGACAGAAAGTTTGTTTCTTTAAAGGAAAAAGGATATTTATAAATTACTATCTATTTTAGAAGATTTTTCGTATAATTATATAAGAACTGATAGCCTAGCGCCATTTTTCGATTCATAATAGAAAGTGGCGCTTATTCTGATTTTAATTTTGGCGGAATAGTTTACATATTTCAGTTTAGATGCAATAATTAATGATTGTTTGCGACTTATATAATTAACGAGTAGCGTAAAACTACATAAAGTGCGAATTGTTTAATGGAAAGGGAGATATTATTGGGGATTTTTAACTTTTCACAAGATTTAGGGATTGATTTAGGGACTGCCAACACACTTGTTTTTACGAAAGGGAAAGGTATAGTTGTACGTGAACCTTCTGTTGTGGCAAAAAATACGCAAACAGGTGAAATTGAGGCAGTAGGTAGCGAAGCGAGGAACATGATCGGACGCACCCCCGGAAATATTTCTGTTATACGACCTATGAAAGACGGTGTTATTGCTGACTATGAAACCACAGCTGTCATGATGAAATACTATATGAAACAAGCCATGAAAAAACGTTCCTTTTTCGCGAAAAAGCCCTATGTGATGATTTGTGTACCTTCAGGAATTACGATGGTTGAAGAACGCGCCGTGATTGATGCTACCAAACAAGCAGGAGCAAGCGATGCTTTTCCGATTGCAGAACCCTTTGCAGCTGCGATTGGAGCTGGCCTGCCTGTTTGGGAACCGACAGGTAGTATGATTGTAGACATTGGTGGGGGAACAACGGAAGTGGCTGTTATTTCATTAGGTGGTGTGGTAACAAGTGAATCCATCCGCCTAGCTGGTGATAAAATGGATGATTCAATCATTAATTTTATTCGAAAACATTATAGTCTGTTGATTGGAGAACGATCCGCAGAGTCGGTTAAAATGGATCTCGGTGCTGCAAGACAAGCAAATTCCGACGAAGAAATGGATATTCGTGGACGGGATCTTTTAACAGGGTTACCGAAAACTATTACAATTACAGCAAATGAAATTTCCACTTCCCTTGATGAGACAGTAGATGCGATTGTTAATGCAGTGAAAACTACACTGGAAAAAACACCGCCAGAATTAGCAGCGGATATTATGGATCGTGGTATTGTATTATCAGGTGGGGGTGCCTTGCTGAAAAATTTGGATCAAGTTGTAAGCGATGAAACAAAAATCCCTGTGTTTGTGGCAGAAAATCCATTGGAAAGTGTAGCAATCGGGACAGGTAAATCCCTGGAATATATACAACAATTCCGTTCAAGTCCCAATGTTTCATCACGTCCTTTAAATTAATAAGTAGGTGTTTTTATGCATTTTTTTCGTAATAAAAGATTATTTATTCTACTGATTGGCTTTATCGTATTGGTAGCTTTAATAGGTTTTTCATTAAAAGATAGAGAAAACTTAACAGCCGTTGAAAAATTTGTGAATGACACTGTTGGATGGACACAGAATGTCATTCACACACCCGTTACCTTTATCACAGATATTGTGACAAATGTAAAAGATTTCAAAAACACATATGAAGAGAACCAGCTGCTGAATGAACAACTATCCCAATACAAGAGTCTCATTTATGAAGTACAGGATATTAAAGAGGAAAATGAAGAACTTAATGATTTGCTTGGTATTACGGAAACAGTCAGAGATTACGATCCAATCCAGGCTACTGTTGTATCCAGGTCACCAGAACGATGGGTGGAACAAGTGACCATTAATAAAGGGGAGCAGGATGGTGTCCGTTCCAATATGATTGTCATTACTGCAGAAGGAATGGTTGGAAAAATTAAAAGTACATCTGAATTCACTTCTAATGTACAGCTTCTGACTGGTTTTGACCAATACAACCGGATCTCGGCAACCATATCACGAGAAGAACGTGATATATTCGGTATGATTGAAGGCTTTGACCAAGAATCTAACTCGCTACTCTTCAGGATTATTGAAGAGTCAGATAAAGATCTGGAAGAAGGAGAATTGGTTGTCTCTTCTGAACTTGGTGGAGAATTCCCAAAAGGATTGGCTATCGGAACAGTCAAGGAAGTAGTATCGGATCAATATGGCCTGACACGTATTGCGATGGTTGAGCCTGCCGCAGATATATATGATTTGCGGAATGTAATCGTTGTTGATCGTGCTCTTACTGAAACTGAAGAAAGCAATACTGAGGAGGAAGAGGAGTAATGAAACGTTTATTTTTCCCTCTCATCCTTTTTCTGTTAACCATTCTGGAAGGTGCGGCATTAGAATTGTTGCCATCTAATCTTGTGATGGGTAACCTAATGATCGTACCACATTGGGTGTTTGCCTTTTTAGTATACATGGCTATTTTTTATGATAAAGATTATACATACTACTCTATTGGTTATGCATTGCTTTTTGGTCTGCTTATTGATGTTGTATATACAGGGGTACTTGGTGTGTATATGTTTTCCTATGGATTAGCCATTTATATTGTTCATGGTTTAAAGAAAATCTTACAAGGGAACTTTTATGTAGTAGTGTTATTGGGAACTGTTGGTGTACTCTTGGCAGATCTTTTTATATACTTGATTTATACTTCGGTAGGAATTGTGGACATGGTTTTTCAAGATTATACACTCGGCCGCATGTTGCCGACTATTTTGTCAAATATCGTATTTATATTACTTTTATATCCTTTTTGTGCCAAACGGCTTGCTAGGTGGCAATGGGAACAACTGTCTGGGAAAAGTACGCTGTGAAGATACGTTCATGGTGTACCTACATAAAAGCGTTAGGTCAATTTAATGAGGTGAACTTGCTGTGCAAGACAAAAAACAGATAATTACAATAAAAGGAACAAGAGAGGGACTTAGTTTATTTATTGAAGAATCGGCAACATATCGTGATGCAATGAAAGAACTTCATGAAAAAATGATGGCAAGCAAACCAAGAAGAGATGAACCAATCGTTTCTGTAAAAGTTAAATTAGGGAATAGGTATTTAACGGAAGAACAAGAAAACGAATTAAGAAGGGTTGTCAGTGTGGACAATCGTTTTAAAATAGATTCGATTGAATCAGAGCTTATTAGAATAGAAGATGCATTGAAATGGCAAGAAGATAGTGAGATAAAAGCAGTTAATCAAATTGTAAGATCTGGTCAGGTACTGGAAATCAAGGGTGATCTTCTATTAATTGGAGATGTGAATCCCGGTGGAAAAGTTATCTCCACCGGAAATATTTATATTCTCGGAAATTTATTTGGAATTGCACATGCAGGTTTTGAAGGAGATCATGATTCTTTCATAGTAGCCTCATATATGAAACCAACACAGCTTCGTATTGCAGATTACATAAGTCGTGCACCTGATTATGAATCGGATGGCGTTTATATGGAATGTGGGTTTATAGATGGGCAACAGGATAAAATTATTATCGATTCGTTAAAGGTTCTTTCACGCAAACGTAGGGAAATAAGCGGATTTGAAAGGAGAATGAATAATGGGTGAAGCAATTGTTATTACTTCTGGAAAAGGTGGCGTCGGTAAAACAACGACATCTGCAAATATTGGAACCGCTTTGGCACTGATGGATAAAAAAGTATGTTTGATTGATACGGATATTGGTTTGAGAAATCTTGATGTCGTGATGGGTCTGGAAAATAGAATCATATACGATATTGTAGATGTTATTCAAGGACGCTGTAAATTAAAACAAGCACTCATTAAAGATAAGCGGTTCGATTATTTAGCTTTGCTACCTGCAGCACAAACGAGTGATAAAACGGCGGTAACAACCGATGGAATGAGGGAAATTGTTGCTGAATTGAAACAAGAGTATGATTATATTATTATTGATTGTCCAGCTGGAATTGAGCAAGGGTTTCAGAATGCAATATCTGGAGCAGATAGAGCAATCGTTGTAACAACCCCGGAGAAATCAAGTGTGCGTGATGCAGATCGGATTGTAGGTTTACTGGAAAAGGAAGAGATGAAAGAGTCTCCTAGATTAGTAATCAATCGTATCCGAAACCATATGATGAAAAATGGTGATATGATTGATGTTGATGATATTGTACAGTTACTATCCATTGATTTAATCGGTATTGTTGTTGATGATGATGAAGTGATTAAAGCATCCAATAAAGGAGAGCCAATTGCACTCACCCCAAATTCAAAGGCTTCCATTGCATACCGAAATATTGCTAGAAGAATATTAGGTGAAACTGTTCCATTACAATCACTTGAAGATGATAAAGGTGTACTGAAAAGATTGAAAAGATTTATTGGTATGCGTGCATAACATTAAAAAACTGTAATTATCACCTTAAGATGTAACGAAATTCTCATTTTGTTACGTCTTTTTGTTCATACATTATTCCTAGTGTACATATATATGTACAAACAAACTAAAGGAATGTGAGGAAAATGGACAAAGATATTAGGAAAATTCGAAAGTCTATTGAACAGCGTAAAAAAGATCGTGGAGTAAATCCAGTAAAGGGAAGTATTAAACAACCACTTCCACCCTTTCCTGAAATTGAAGAGAAACATGGTTATTATCCAGTATTTGAAGGTAGTGGTAAACCAAGAGAACGTAATAAGAAAAAGGCAGTTACAGGAATCGTTGTAAAGGGTGTGTTGTCTGTGATGCTTTTCTTAGGGACAGCATTGATTTGGCAAACAGATTCTGACTTTCTCCATAAGCCTAAGGAATGGACAAGCCAGGTTTTAACGAATGAATTTCCTTTTGCAAAAGTAAATGTTTGGTATAAAGAAACATTTGGCCAGCCATTATCCCTTTCGCCAAATTCGATTGCACAATTGGATCATAATCAGGAAATTGCGCTTCCTGTCACAGGAAACATCACGGAAACGTTTCAGGCAAATGGAACAGGGATAATGATTAGTCCTGGTGATACTGCAAACGTATCGTCTATCCGTGAAGGAGTAGTCATTTTTGCAGGAAATGATAAAATAACAAATAAAACTGTAACTGTTCAACATTCAGATGGTTCCGTTTCCAACTATGGAAACCTCAGCACTATCGATGTCCATCTATATCAATTTATCTCGGGGAATCAACTATTAGGAAGCTTTGTTCCGAGTGTAGAAAATGAAACTGTGTATTTTTCTATAACAAAAGATAATGATTATATTGATCCTGTCCAGGTGATTCCAGTTGATGAACCCAATTAATTATTTGCCAAGCATACACATCCATCCTGTACTATATATATTCATTATTATTTCCTTTCTTACAGGTACATTTTTAGAACTATTTATTATTTTTTCACTCGTTTTGTTTCATGAGATGGGACATTTTGCAGCTGCCAAATTTCTGAAATGGAGAATAAAGAATATTGTGCTTTGGGTTTTTGGTGGGGTAATGGACACGGATGAACATGGGAATAAACCAATAAAAGAAGAAGTACTTGTTACCATTGCTGGACCATTTCAGCATTTTATCATTTACTTCTTTTGCTTTTTAGCAGAAACGTTTCAAATACTGCCTGTATCCGTATTGGAACTGGTTCTTTACTATAATACGGTATTACTTATTTTTAATTTAATTCCTATATGGCCATTAGATGGTGGGAAGCTACTTCTATTATTCGTTTCATCCTACTTCCCATATAAGAAATCCTATCATTTTACAATTCTATTTTCGATGATTACCATTCTTTGTATCCTTTGCATCCAACTCTTGTATTTTCCTTTTACATTAAGTACCTTTTTTATCTGGATATTTCTTTTTATGGAAAACAGGGCAGACTGGAAACAACGCTTCTATGTATTTATGCGCTTTCTATTAAAAAGGTATGACGGTGAGTCTACGATTAATGGTGTGGTTCCGCTCCGCGTCTCATCAGACAGTACATTTTTAGAAGTTTTTTCACTGTTCAGAAGAGAGAAGAAGCATCCAATCTACATCATTTATCCTGAAAATGAGCGTAAAGCAGTAGATGAGAATGACTGTCTGCAAAACTTTTTTTATCAAAAGGACTATAATCAAACAATTGGGGAAACATTTTTTTATAAATAGTTATTAGAAAACTTGGTTGTCACCAAACTTTTATGTGACAACCTTAGTTGCACATATGCAGTAAGAAAGTATTTATACTTTCTAAACTGCTAAAAAAAAATCATGCTTGACAGTTTATGAGAAAACATGATATTATTAATCCGTTATTCATCGTAGCACCCGTGCTACAACCGCGCAGAACAGGTTTTAAACTTTTCGGGGTACCTGTATGGCGAGTCTGAGTCTATTAAGGAGGTGCAAGTATGTACGCAATTATTGAAACAGGCGGTAAACAAGTTAAAGTTGTTGAAGGTCAAGAAATTTATGTAGAAAAAGTGACTGCAGAAGCTAGTGAATCTGTAACATTTGACAAAGTGCTTTTCGTTGGTGGAGATGATGTTAAAGTTGGTGCTCCATACGTTGATGGTGCTACTGTTACTGCTAAAGTTGAAAAACAAGGCCGTCAGAAAAAAATTACAGTTTTCAAATACAAACGCAGAAAAAACTATCATCGTACACAAGGCCATCGTCAGCCATATACGAAATTAGTGATTGATAAAATCAATGCATAAAGGTTTTGGATTATGATTCAGGTAACTGTATATCGATTAGAAACTCAAATTACATCATTTGAATTATCTGGACATGCAGATAGTGGCCCATATGGCTATGATCTTGTATGTGCAGGCGTATCCGCTGTATCAATTGGTGCGATTAATGCAGTGATGGAATTATGTGAAACAAACCTGGAGATTGAACAAGGCGGAGATGGTGGCTATTTATCTGTAAAGTTGCCAGATCATATTCAATCTGAAACAATGGCTGAAGTACAGCTTTTGTTTGAGGGAATGCTTATATCATTAAAATCCATTGAACTTGAATATAGCGAATTTATTAAAATAAAAAATAAATAAGGAGGTGTAGTCCATGATACGTCTTGATTTGCAATTTTTTGCAACTAAAAAAGGTGCAGGTAGTACAAAAAACGGTCGTGATTCTGAATCCAAACGTCTTGGTTCAAAACGTGCCGATGGTCAGTTTGTAACTGGAGGTTCTATTTTATATCGCCAACGCGGTACTAAAATCTATCCGGGTGAAAATGTTGGTCGCGGTGGAGATGACACACTTTTCTCTAAAATTGATGGTGTTGTGAAATTCGAACGCTATGGTAGAGATCGTAAAAAAGTAAGTGTATACCCAGTTGCACAAGAAGCATAATAAATTTTATAAAAACTCCAGCCAACTCGTTGGCTGGAGTTTTTATATGGAATTAATATTTGACGAACAAAATCTACTCATGCACTTCGGATCTTAGCTTATGTAGCGTTACTGAACAGTCGCTTCCGCTTTTGATTAATTTCTGCTATAATTTGGAGCATGATGGGGTGGATCGTAATGGATGAGTATATTATTCGTGTTCTGCAGCATTATCGCCATGATTTAATGAATCGACTGCAGATAGTACAAGGTTATTTAAGTATGGGAAAGGCCAATCAAGCAGAAGAAAAACTTAGTGAAGTTGTAGACTTTTACAAAGAAGAACGTAAATTAATGGATTTGAATGTGCCTTCTTTTATGCTCTGGATTCTTGAATTCAATACTACATTTAAAAATTTCCGGTTAACATATAATATTCATGCAGAGTATAAAAGTATGCATATTTCGGATTCTATATTAGTAGGACAGTGCCAGGAAATTATGGAGCTCTGTATGGAAGAACTGGATCCGCAAGTTCTTTATGAAGTAAAGCTCGAATTAAATGAAATACCAAGCTTGTCTTTGGTCACAGTTAATCTTTCCATTGAGGGCGATACTCAAATAGAACAAATTATTTCGGGTAATATGAAATATAGAAATGTAAATAAGGAAATTGACATCGAGAGTACAAACAATGGTTTAATCTTTAGTTTTTCGGTACCATGTCAATAATGAGGTGAAATGAATGTTTGTAGATCAGGTCAGTGTATATGTGAAAGCTGGTGACGGGGGTAATGGTCTCGTTGCCTATAGAAGAGAGAAATATATTCCCTTTGGTGGTCCTGCTGGTGGGGATGGCGGAAATGGCGCAGATGTAATATTTAAAGTGGATGAAGGGCTAAATACCTTGATGGATCTTCGTTATAACCGTCATTATAAAGGGCAACGTGGAGAAAATGGGATGAGTAAAACCCAACACGGAAAAAATGCTTCGCCTTTAATAGTTTCCGTTCCCCCTGGGACGACCGTTTTCGATGAAGATTCCGGTGAAGTAATTGCAGATTTATTAGTACATGAACAGCAAGCTGTTATTTCTAAAGGAGGCAGAGGCGGTCGCGGAAATACTCGTTTCGCTACACCTAATAATCCTGCACCAGATATAGCAGAGAATGGTGAACCAGGTCAGGAGAAAAATATAAAAGTGGAACTGAAGCTGATTGCAGATGTGGGTCTCGTTGGATTCCCAAGTGTCGGTAAGTCAACCTTCATTTCTGTAGTGAGCGCAGCGAAACCTAAAATCGCCGATTATCACTTTACAACATTATCTCCTAACCTTGGTGTTGTTGATACAAGTGATCAACGAAGTTTTGTGATGGCGGATCTTCCAGGTTTAATTGAGGGTGCATCAGAAGGTGTTGGTCTTGGACATCAATTTCTGCGTCATGTTGAACGTACAAGGGTAATTGTTCATGTTATTGACATGGCAAGTATAGAAGGCCGGGATCCATATGATGATTATGTGAAGATCAACAAAGAACTTATGGACTATGATGAAACTTTAATGAAACGTCCTCAAATTATTGCAGCTAATAAGATGGACATGCCTAGTGCAAAAGAAAATCTGGAACTATTCAAGGAGCAACTTGATGAAGAGCACCCAGTGTATGAAATATCTGCACTTACAAAAGAAGGGTTGCGAGAAATTCTTTTTGCCATAGCAGATGCATTGGATTCTATTCCGAAAATAACGACTGAATTAGATGATACAGATGAAACGGTCGTATACCGTTATCAAAAAGAAGAAGCACCATTTCAGATTTCAAGGGATCCAGACGGTGCATATGTACTGTATGGTCAAAAGATTGAGAAACTTTTCAAAATGACTGATTTTCAACACGATCAGGCATCCCAGCGTTTTGCTAGGCAAATGCGTGGGATGGGTGTAGATAAAGCACTAAGAGAACGAGGAGCAAAAGATGGGGATACGATTCGTCTGCTGCAATATGAATTTGAATTTATTGAATAGATAAATGATGAGGGAGAGGGAAAGTTTTGATTACTATTGGTTATTTAGGTCCAAAGGGGACTTTCACAAAACTTGCAGTTGACACTGCTTTCAATCAAGAAATGACAAAAGGATTTAAAACAATTCCAGAATGTATTGATGCTGTTGACAAAGGGGATATTGATATTGGGGTTGTTCCTTTAGAAAACGCAATAGAAGGTACGGTCCAATTGACTGTGGATTATCTCGTTCACCGAGTAAGAATTCCAGTTGCAGCTGAAATCGTAGTTCCCATACAGCAGCATTTGCTTGTAAGAGCTGACTTTTCTGGTGAGCTATCAGATATTGCAGAAGTACACTCACATAGTCATGCAATCGCACAGTGCCACCAGTACTTACATCAGCATTTAGAAGATAGTAAAATGGTTTTCTCCTCATCTACTGGGAAAGCGGCAGAATATATAAGTGAGAGTAAAGAACCAATCGCAGCAATCGGAAACACAGTCGCTGCCGAGGAATATGGTTTACGGATATTGAAGGAAAATATTCATGACTATCCGAACAACCATACACGTTTTCTCGTATTAACGAAGAACAAAGATTCTGTTGTGATAAATCATCCGGTTCTGCTGGAAAAAACAACTGTACTGATTTCATTACCAAGTGATCAGGCTGGTGCATTGCATCAAATATTATCTGCATTCGCATGGAGAAAAATGAATTTATCTAAAATAGAATCTCGTCCAACGAAAACTGGTTTAGGAAATTACTTCTTCATTATCGACGTGGACCAGTCATATGATGATGTGTTATTCCCAGGAGTTAAGGCGGAGCTGGAATCACTAGGATGTAAAGTGACCATTCTTGGAACATATCCTGTATATCATTTGAATATCTAGGTACTTGATTATGGTTAGAATGGCGGTTACTCGTCTGCCGAAAAGAATTGAGGCTGCACACTGCTCCCGTCTGGGAACGCTCTGGGCGGATGCCTAAGTAAATTGTTTCCATTATTAGTATTACAGATCAAGATTAAATAGAAGTTATGTCGCAGTTTATAGACTTTGTGGCAAAAACAACAATTATTTAGAAGAGACAAGTAGTGTGCAGTGCAATCTTCTAGAAAACAACCAATATTTAACAATAAACCGTCCATGGCGTAAAAGCTTAATGGGCGGTTTTCTCTCTTCCTTTTCTAGTCCACCAGAAGAGATTTTAAAAATGGTGGGCAACTTTTTTTCTTTCTATGCATATGCTGATATAGAGTAATTAGCCCAGAATTTTATGCAATGAAAGGAGCATGAATCACTTTGAAAATACACATTGTTCAAAAAGGGGATACGTTGTGGGAAATCTCTAAAATGTATGGAGTAGATTTTGAAGAACTAAAAGCAATGAATACACAGCTATCAAGTCCTGATATGATTATGCCAGGAATGAAAATTAAAGTGCCAGGTTCGTCTAAAGCTGTTAAAAAAGAAACCATTGCAAAAAAGGAAACAAAGAAGGAAACCGTCAAGCCATATAAGGATACTTCACCAAAGCCTATCGCAGCAATTCAAGAAGATGATCATAAAGTCCAGAAACCTGTAACACCGGAAATGCCGGTTCCTGCTATGCCGCAAATGCCGATTTTGGATCAGGATATTAACCAATATACAACAATAAACTTCCCGCAGATGCCACAAATGAAACCGCACCCTGTCAAAGAGGAGAAAAAGGAAGTAAAGAAAGAATACAAACCACAGCCAGTTAAACAAAAACCGATTCATCAACCAATTCAACCATTACAGCCAATACAGCATGCTCCAGTACATGAGCCGCCAATTCATCATCAGCCAATGATGCAGCCTTCATATGCTCCAATGGTACCTGTATGCTGTCATCATTTTCAGCCACCATGTTGCCAACCGATGCCGATGCCATGCCATCATTCTTCAAATCATTTTGGCGGACAGATGGCACCAGCATTTGCGCCACCTGTAGAGAAACCAAAACCTGATTGTGGATGTGGGGGAGGTCAAATGATTCCATATCCAAATCAGCAAATGGACCCATATCCAAGTCAGCAGATGAACCAATATCCAAGTCAGCAGATGAACCAATATCCAAGTCAGCAAATGGACCCATATCCAAGTCAGCAGATGAACCAATATCCAAATCAGCAAATGGACCCATATCCAAGTCAGCAGATGAACCAATATCCAAATCAGCAAATGGACCCATATCCAAGTCAGCAGATGAACCAATATCCAAATCAGCAGATGAACCAATATCCAAATCAGCAAATGGAATCAAATACACATATGAGGCCAGAAGGAATGCCAGAGCTGTCTAGTGGGGGTGGGATGTATCCATCGCAGTTTGGAAATATGCAAGAGGATGGAGATTTTTATCCAAATCCACCATCATTACCAAATTTTAGGGAATTAAGCACAGATAATGGTGATGACAAACAAGATGAATAATTGAACAAAAGAGGCGAATTAACCCGTCTCTTTTTTTTTGTGGTTTTATTTAAGTTGTTTTAACCCTCAAGACACATTTTTTTTTGAATAAGGGGTAAACAATGTTAGAATTAAAAATAAATCGCAATAACTGGAGGAAAGATTTAAATGGAAAAGGAAGTAAACGCAATCGTTGATTGGCTGCAGAATCAAGTACAACAGGCAAACGTGGATGGCTTGCTTGTCGGTGTAAGTGGAGGACTTGATTCTGCAGTAGTTGCCAATTTAATTAAACAGGCATGTCCCGATAACTCTCTTGGTGTGATGATGCCAATTAATACATCTGAGGCAAATATGGTTGATGCAAAAAATGTAATTGAAAAGTCTGGAATTGAATCGATGATCGTTGACCTCACGGATACACATCAAATTATGTATAATCAAATTCAAACTGGCTTAAAAGAAAAAAATGAATTAAATGAAACGAATGACCGTCTTGCGGGTGCAAACTTAAGGGCAAGACTTCGTATGAGCACATTATATACATTGGCCACTAATTATAATTATATGGTTGTAGGAACAGATAATGCTTCTGAATGGTATACGGGTTACTTTACTAAATATGGTGATGGTGGTGTGGATATACTGCCTCTCGTTGAATATACAAAAACAGAAGTCAGAGAAATGGCCAAGTATCTCGAAGTTCCCGAACAAATTGTTTCTAAGAAACCAAGTGCTGATCTATGGGATAATCAAACAGATGAAGCGGAAATGGGTGTTTCTTACAATACAATAGATGCATATCTAAAAGGAAATGAAATTGCTGAGAAAGACAAAGAGATTATTGAGAATCTCCATCGCCGCTCTGCGCATAAGCGGAATGCACTGCCACAGTATAACAGAAATTGATTTATTACCTTAATTTAACTGTGTATTTAGACCTCCTCTATACAAACTATGTATAAAGGAGGTTTAATTTATGCTGAAAAACTTAATGCTTTTCATTTTTATGATTTTTGTTATGGCTGCTTGTAACGGGGGAGAACAGGAAACATCGGAACAGCCTAACGGTGGCGCTGTACAGCCAATGCACTTTGATGAGAAAACAAGGGATATCTATGATAGGCAAGGTCCTTCAATTGGAGAACAAGGCGGTTATCCACAAAGTAAACAAAGAGGGGTCAATTCATCTGATTTCAGCGAGTATTCGGATGCTTTTACCAATGAGGAATCGATTCGTATTATGGAGGAACTGGTAAAGCAAAAGGATATTATTCAAGCACAGGTTGCATCAACAGATGATCGCATTATTGTGGCAGTCATGCTTCGTGAGAATTTAGACCGAGAAATCGCGGATGATATTGAAGCGGAAGTGAAGGAAATAGTTCCTGCGAGCGACAAAGAGGTCATTGTCTATACAGATGATGTGCAATGGGATCGCATGAAAAATTTTGATTCCAGGATACAATCTGAAGACATGGATGAAGATACAACTAACTTTATGGAGGAATTTTTTCATATGAATTAAAAGAGCCGAGGAGCTAAAAGGTTATCCCTTTTCCCAAATTGTATTTTTTGATATAGTTAATGAAGAATTGCTTGAGAGGAGGACCACTAATGGCTGGTCATTCTAAGTGGAAAAATATACAGAAAAGAAAAAATGCACAGGATGCCAAAAAAGGTAAAATCTTTATGCGGCATGCTAAAGATATATATATTGCAGCAAAACAAGGTGGGGATGACCTTGGCACGAATGCAGCACTCCGGGCTGCAGTGGAAAAGGCAAAAGCTGATAATATGCCAAATGATAATATTGACAGAAATATTAAGAAGGCAACAGGTACGCTAGATGGTGCGACATATGAGGAAATCACGTATGAAGGTTATGGTCCAGGTGGTGTAGCTGTTATCGTTCATGTCTTAACAGATAATAAAAATAGAACTGCTGCCGACATTAGACATGCTTTTAAAAAAAATGGTGGAAACCTTGGGGAAAATGGCAGTGTATCCTTTATGTTTAATCGTAAGGGTTATATCGTCATTGAAAATGCTGATGGCTCCACTGATGAAGATACGATTACATTAGATGCACTCGAAGCTGGTGTTGAGGATATAGTAAACCAGGAAGATGCATATGAACTTTATACAGAGCCTGATAACTTTCAGGAGGCAGTTGATCATCTAACAGCTAATGGATATGAAATCGCTGATGGAGAGGTAACACTCATACCACAAAACTATAATCAGCTCAGTGAAGAAGATGAAGAAAAAATGATGAATTTAATTGATACATTGGAAGAAAGTGAAGATGTACAGGACATCCATCATAATTTAGAAGAATCTAACTAAAATGTCACATAAACTTCTATTCTTTAGCAAGGAATAGAAGTTTATTATTTGCTGTAAAGAAATATATCCATATTTCTTTCTGTAACAGGCATCCACTTACCAATAGCGAATGCCAAGTTTTGTAAAATTTATATCTATGTTAAAATAAGTGAAGGAATGATTGCATGATAGCATATATTAAAGGTCATCTAGTAACGATACAGGATGATTCCGTTATTGTTGATGTGCATGGTGTTGGATATGAACTTTTATGCCCAAATCCCTTTGCCTTTCAATCATCATTAAATAAAGAGATACTAATTAATACATATCACTACGTTCGTGAAGATCATCAAGTTCTATACGGGTTTAAAAATGAAGATGAAAAGTATTTATTTAAAAAGTTGATTTCAGTTTCGGGAATTGGTCCAAAAGGTGCCTTGGCAATTCTCTCTGGGGTTGAGATAGCAGGCTTTGTTTCTGCAATTGAACAGGAAGATGATAAATTTCTTACTAGTTTTCCTGGTGTCGGTAAGAAGACAGCGAGACAGATTATTCTTGACCTTAAAGGGAAATTGACGAATGTATTCTCAATAAGTACAGACACAGAGCAAGAATCCTCAGGTAGTGAATTAAATTCTTCCGAAGCTTTCAAAGAGGCCGAAGAGGCACTTAAAGCATTAGGATATACAGATCGAGAAGTTAAAAATATTATGCCAATGCTGAAAAAGGAAAATATTTCCAATACAGATGAAATTATTCGGAAAGCATTAGGGTTGCTTGTTAGAAATTAGGATAGGGGTGACAGCTAATGGAAGAGCGCATGGTAACTGGTGAATTACAGGAGGATGATACAACGATTGAACTAAGTCTTCGTCCGACAAGACTTCATCAATATATTGGCCAGCACAAGGTGAAAGATAATCTCAGCATTTTTATTCAAGCAGCAAAAATGCGCGAAGAACCGCTGGACCATGTATTGCTATATGGACCACCTGGGTTGGGTAAAACAACCCTGGCAGCAATCATAGCAAATGAGATGGGCGTTAATTTCAGATCTACATCTGGTCCGGTCATCGAACGTGCTGGAGATCTTGCTGCTATCTTGTCATCCCTTGAGCCTGGTGACGTTTTGTTTATCGATGAGGTACACCGTTTGCCGAGGTCAGTAGAAGAAGTGCTCTATCCTGCAATGGAGGACTTCTTCATCGATATTGTTATCGGAACCGGACCAAGTGCTAGATCGGTAAGAATTGATTTACCACCTTTTACACTTGTCGGTGCAACGACAAGGGCAGGCCTTTTGACTGCACCACTACGGGATAGATTTGGTGTACTTAGCAGACTGGAGTTTTATGAGGTGAATGATCTATGCTCGATTGTGGAAAGAACTGCAGAAATCTTTGATACAAGTATAACAGAAGAGGCTGCAATAGAAGTTGCGCGCAGGTCAAGGGGAACCCCGAGAATTGCAAATAGATTGCTGAAGCGAATCCGTGATATTTCCCAAGTTAAAGGGGAAACCGAAATTAGTTTGGAAACAACGGATATAGCTCTAGAAATGCTCCAAGTAGATGATGCTGGTTTAGATCACATTGATCATAAAATTTTAAGAGGAATGATTGATGGGTTCCAGGGTGGCCCGGTTGGTCTTGATACGATTGCTGCGACAATTGGTGAGGAATCTCAAACGATTGAAGATGTATATGAGCCATATCTTCTGCAAATCGGTTTTATTCAGCGAACGCCAAGAGGAAGGATTGTAACACCAAAAGCATATCAGCATTTTGGAGTAAAAAGGCATGGGGAGTAATGAATATGGGTAAGCTTTTTATTATACTGGGTATTGTATTTCTCATTATTGGTTTCATATGGACGTTTATTGGGAAAATACCTGGTGATCTTACTTTTAAAAAGGGAAACGTTACCTTTTATTTTCCGATTATGACTTCGATCATTGTCAGTATAATACTCTCGCTGCTATATTTTATTTTTGGAAGATTTTTTCGTTAAGTTATAGATAGGAGATTCATCATCATGAATATTGAGGATTTTAATTTTAATTTACCAGATGAGCTTATTGCTCAAACCCCATTAAAAGATCGGACAGCATCCAGATTACTTGTCTTGGATAGACAGACAAAAGAAGTGGATCATCATCATTTCTCGGATTTAAAGAGTTATTTGAAAAAGGGCGATTGTCTTGTGTTGAATGACACGCGTGTACTACCTGCAAGGTTATATGGGATAAAAGCTGATACGGCTGCAAAAATAGAAGTATTATTACTCCATCAAGAAGAGGAGGATACATGGGAAGTTCTTACAAAACCAGCGAAAAAGGTGAAAATTGGAACCGAACTCCTCTTTGGTGATGGCAAATTAAAAGCGATTTGTAAAGGACATAAAGAACATGGTGGTCGCATATTAAAGTTTTCCTATGAAGGAATTTTTTATGAAGTATTGGATGAACTCGGGGAAATGCCATTACCGCCATATATTAAAGAACAACTTCCTGAAAAAGAACGTTATCAAACCGTTTTCGCTAAAGAAGAGGGTTCTGCGGCAGCACCAACGGCAGGTTTACACTTCACGACGCAACTTCTGGAAGAAATAAAAGAAATGGGAGTAACGATTTCTTTTATTACATTGCACGTGGGATTGGGAACATTCCGACCTGTCAGTGTAGATGATATCGATGAACATAAGATGCATTCCGAATTTTACCATATGACAGAGGAAACCGCAGAGTCATTAAATAATGTGAAAAAAGCTGGAGGCAGAATTATTTCTGTTGGGACAACATCGACAAGGACATTGGAGACAATAGCCAGGGACAACGATGGCAAGTTTATAGAAAGTAGAGGGTGGACCGATATCTTTATATTTCCACCATATCAATTTAAAGCAATTGACGGTTTAATTACAAATTTCCATTTACCAAAATCAACATTAATCATGCTTGTTAGTGCTTTGGTGGATAGAGATGCTATAATAGATGCGTATAATGAGGCAGTAAGAGAAAAATATCGTTTCTTCAGTTTTGGCGATGCGATGTTAATTTTATAAAAGAGGTAAGAATACTATGACACCAATAACATATGAATTAATAAAGACAGATAAACAGACAGGTGCAAGACTCGGACGAGTCCATACACCACATGGTTCATTTGACACACCTACATTTATGCCTGTGGGAACACTTGCTACCGTGAAAACGATGAGTCCAGAAGAACTACATCAAATGGATGCCAAAATAATTTTATCTAACACCTATCATTTATGGTTGCGTCCGGGAGAAGATATTATCCGCGAAGCAGGCGGTCTCCATAAGTTTATGAACTGGGATGGCGCCATCCTTACTGACTCTGGTGGTTTTCAGGTTTTCAGTTTAAGTGATATGCGAGAAATAAAAGAAGAGGGAGTTCATTTTCGTAACCATTTGAATGGGGATAAGTTATTCTTGTCACCGGAAAAGGCGATGCAAATACAAAATGCACTCGGGTCAGATATTATGATGGCATTTGATGAATGTCCTCCATACCCTGCCACATATGATTATATGAAGTCATCGGTCGAGAGGACTTCCCGTTGGGCGGAGCGTTGCCTAGAGGCTCATGAACGAAAAGATGTACAGGGGTTATTTGGAATTATTCAGGGTGGTGAGTATGAAGACCTTAGAAAACAAAGTGCACAGGATCTTATATCCTTAGACTTTCCTGGTTATGCCATTGGTGGACTTTCAGTAGGTGAACCAAAAGATATTATGAATCGCGTCTTAGAATCAACCACCCCATTAATGCCGGCAAATAAACCTCGTTATCTGATGGGAGTAGGTTCTCCAGATTCATTAATTGATGGTGCCATTCGCGGTATTGATATGTTTGATTGCGTTCTGCCAACAAGGATTGCACGTAATGGTACATGCATGACATCTAGTGGTAGACTTGTTGTAAGAAATGCAAAGTATGCAAGAGATTTCGGTCCAATTGATGAGAATTGTGACTGCCATGTATGTAAAAATTATACAAGAGCATATATCCGCCACTTAGTAAAATGCAATGAAACATTTGGATTCAGACTTACGACTTATCATAACCTTCATTTTCTGTTAAAATTAATGGAGCAAGTCCGAACTGCTATAAAAGAAGATCGGCTTGGTGACTTCAAAGAATTATTCTTTGAGCAATATGGTTTGAATAAACCGAACCCAAAGAACTTTTAAAAATAAAGGTGTGTGTTCAAAAGCGAGGATAAAATGCCAATAAATTCAATTTGTCATTTTATCCAACCTTTTGAACTAGCTATAGGAAAAGGGGTGAAACAATATGGATATGTTAGTATCATTACTACCTATCATTTTGATGTTTGTTATTTTTTATTTCTTGCTTATTCGTCCGCAACAAAAGCGTCAGAAGAATGTAAGAGAAATGCAGACAAATTTGCAAAAGGGCGATGACGTCGTAACAATTGGTGGCCTGCACGCTAAAGTCCATGCACTTGATGAAGCTTCAATCGTTCTTATTACAGGTGATGGCGCAAAACTTACGTACGACCGTTCTGCAGTACGTGAAGTTAAACAAATATAAAAATGTATCCGGGAAATAAGCTGAGGGATCAGAACTTTGGCTTATCCAGGTACTTGTTTTATGTATATACATACATAGAAAAATTTGCAATTAAATCACGGTAAGAAAACATGAAGAAGAAGCTAATACATAGGTATTAGCTTTTTTTCATGTTTCTATCAAACTCTACTCAGCTGGCGTACCTACTAAATTGACGCCGATTATTCCGCCAAGCAGTGCTGCTGCTAAGTAGGCTAGATGGTATAGGGATTGTTCAAGTGAAAAGCCTTGTTGGTAACCGAGGTATTGAATTAGAAAAATGATGAGAGAGAATCCAATCCCAATAGTACCTCCAACCATCCAACCATTTGCTTTTCCTTTCATGCCAGCTGTAACTCCTCCAATGAACAATGCTAATAATCCAATAATTAATGTTGCCCATTGCAGCCCCGATTCGCCAAATGAGGTGAAATTCAGGATTAATGCTAATACAAAACTGGATATTAGGATGATACCGAAGACTACAATCCAACCGAACAATAATGCAGTAAACTGAATTCTATGCATTTTTTCCCCCCTAATGTTTGTCCGTCTATCCTTATATTATTCAAGGGAAATTAATTTAGAATTAAATATTTGTATTTCCAGTGCATATAATCTATGGAAGTGATTTCTTTTGGGAGTTATTAAAATGTCTAAACTATCTTTTTACTGCACAAATGCAACCAAGATTTCTTATGAAAGAGGGGTAATATGGATGTAATTCTTGCGGGTATAATATTTGTTGTCAGTTATTTCTTTATTATGACTGAAAAAATAAATCGCGCAATTGCTGCACTTTCCGGTGGTATTTTATTATTACTCACGGGAATTTATTCAACACAGGAAGTATTTTTTCAGTATATCGACTGGAATACTATTGCATTATTGTTTGCGATGATGGTACTAATTTCAATTACGGAAAAAACAGGGCTGTTCACGTTTATCGCAATCCGATTTGCACAAAAGGTGCGTGGTAATCCAATGTACCTATTGATTGGGTCAGCTATTCTTACAGCAATCGGTTCCGCTTTTCTGGATAATGTTACAACCGTATTAATTTTTGTCCCGGTTATCCTTAAAATAACAAGACTATTAAATCTTCCAGCATTTCCTTATTTATTAACAATCATTTTCAGTTCGAATATAGGTGGTGCTGCAACATTAATTGGCGACCCCCCAAACATTATGATTGGACAGGCTGTGGAACATTTCACGTTTCTTTCTTTTATCCAGCACACAGCTCCAGTAGCTGTTATCATGTTTACTATATTAATAACATTCACTGTTATTATTTTTAACGGCAGTTTATCAAAAATCAAACCAAATATAGAAGAATTATCAGCGATTGACGCCAGTAAAACGATAACCAAATCACCATTATTATATAAATCTGTTACAGTACTGCTGATGACTTTAACCGGCTTCTTATTACACTCGATGCTGAATATTGAAATGACGACCATCGCACTTACAGGAGCGATTTTACTTTTGTTATTAACGGAAAGTGATTTGAATACGGAAGAAATCCTTTCCAAAGTGGAATGGGTAACATTGTTCTTTTTTATCGGTTTATTTGCAATTGTAGGTGGATTACAGCAAGTAGGAGTCATTGATGAAATGGCTAGGATGATTGTTGTGTCAACAGAAGGAGATTATGTCAAAACGACACTGCTAATTCTCTGGGTTTCAGGATTATTTTCCGGGTTTATTGATAATATACCATTTGTTGCTGCCATGATACCTGTGATACATGAATTTGAATCCTATGGAATGGTTTATTTGGATCCAATCTGGTGGGCATTGGCAATTGGGGCTTGTATGGGAGGGAATCTTACTCTAGTGGGAGCATCTGCAAATGTCGTTGTTGCTGGCATGGCAGAAGCTGACAATCAGAAGATATCTTTCATTCGCTTTATGAAGTATGGAATACCAATCGTTTTGATATCCTTAGTGGTGTCAACCATTTACATTTATATTCGTTATCTAATTCCTTATATGGGACAAGGGTAAAAAAATGACACATGGAAAAATTCCAAGTGTCATTTTTTTCGATTGAAAAACGGAAGTTGGTTTAATTCTTCTTTAGTTATAAATTTAAGTGCAAACAGAAGGAACAGGTAAAACATTAAAAGAACGATTAACACGAACAAAAACAGCAATAAGTTCGCTTCCATACTTTCCAAAATATTTTTAAGGAAACTTCCTGCAACCCAGGAAAGTGCTAGCAAGAGTATCATTTTAAGTGTATCTGCGAATGGGATAGTATAGCCAATCGTTTTACGTAGAACAGCTAAATGAAGCAATGTAACGACAACTACACTTGAACTAATGGCAATTGCTACACCCATAATTCCAAAGTTTGGGTTCGATGCAAGCGCAAGTAAAACAATTGATTTAAGTGTGACGCCAATTAAACTATTCCACATTGCTGGCCTGGCAAGATCAAGGGCCTGAAGCGTTGCCTGTAATGGCGCCTGAATATAAAGCAAAAGAAAGAACGGTGCCATTAAAACAAGATAGTGACTTGCATTGCCTGTTCCATACATATATGTGAGCAACTGAACGGAAAAAAGGGAGAGAACAACAGTCGAAATTGCTCCAGAAGCAAAGGATATGCGAATTGATTGATGTATACGGTAATGTATTATTTTTCTGTTTTTATTTGCTTCCGCTTCGGAAATAGAAGGAACGAGGGCTACCGCAAGCGAATGTGTAATAAAAGTAGGAAGATATAATAATGGTATAACATATCCTGTCAGCTCTCCATATTGTTTCGTTGCAAGTGAACTTGCAACACCTGCAAGGGCGAGACTTTGAAAAATTAAAATTGGGTCGAGGAAATTGGAAATGGAACCAATCATCCTGCTCCCAAGGCTTGGTAGTGCAATGGAGAATAGTTCCTTTGCAACAGCTTGACCAGATCTAAAGTATGCAAAAAAACGGTTTCTTAGTTTTAATGTTTTTTTCCTTTTGAATACATAAATCATATACATCAAGGAAATAAATTCACCAAGTATCACGCTAAACATTGCGCCTGCAGCAGCATATTCAACCCCATATGGAAGTAAAAGATTGACAAAGAAAGCGACACAGGCAATTCTTACAATCTGTTCGATAACTTGGGCATAACTTTGCGGCTTCATATTCTGCTTGCCTTGAAAGTACCCCCTAATGACTGCTGAAACCGCTGCAATCGGAATAATTGGACTAATCGCGAGGAGCGGTAACATAGATCTACTATCAGTTAATAAAGTAGTCGAAAGATATGGTGCCCCTATTGCCAATAAAACGGTGAATAAAATACTGGAACTCAATGTAATGGCTAACGAAACGATAATAATTTTTTTAATCTTAGCCTGGTCATTCACAGCATCCGCTTCAGCAACTCGCTTTGATATGGCAACAGGCAATCCAAGCTGTGTTAACGTCATAACCAGAAAAAGGGTTGGCAGTGCCATCATATAAAGACCGACACCTTCTTCTCCCATCATTCTTGCTACGACAATTCGATTGATAAAACCCATAAAGCGGGTAATCATTCCTGCAATAATTAAAACTATAGCACCCTGCAAAAATGTTTGTTTGGTCATTTTTTGTCGACCTGCCTTCTCAAATAATTAAATTTCATATACAATGATATATATGCTAAAAGGTGTACAAAGCATGACAAGCTAAAAGTATATGATAGAAATTGGTGGGATAACATGGAAATCAAGCAGACCGTTAGCGAATGGAAACAAATGATCATACCGGCTCTTACAAGTAAAGCTGAAGAGTTGAGAATGATGGGGTATTCCCAGGCAACCCCTGAGGATGTATGGACCTGCCTTGTCAAAAAGGTTTGGAAAGGAGAACCGGAGAAGCGGATTCACGAGATTGTGCAGGACGTATTTCATCTTGCTTCCAATACCTATTTAAGCTATTTGACGATGAGTTCCTATCAGAACGATAATTTGATGGCTTCGATTGCAGCATTAACTGGAGAGAAAGAAAAATAGAATTTAACGTTTGATTTAGGGAAGGCGACAAATTAGAAGCAAGGTGTTTCATTTGATGGTTTTCCTGAATAACCCCTTATAATTAGAAACTTTTTAAATTTAAGAAGGAAGTGTAATTAATGAAAAAGAGAGGCAGAATCGTTGCCTTTTTTCTTGTCGTTTTGGCTTTGGCGGGGATAATTGGAACAACGGTTACAGGAATTACGAAAGATATTAATCTCGGATTGGACCTGCAGGGGGGATTCGAGGTACTTTATGAGGTTGAACCTGTAGATGAAAATCAAGAAGTAACAAGAGGATTGCTGGAGGGTACTGTTCAGACACTGAATGATCGTGTCAATCGACTTGGAATTAGTGAGGCAGTTATTAACATCGAAGGAGAAGACAGGATTCGGGTACAGTTGGCAGGTGTTGAAAATCAGTCACAAGCGAGAGAATTGCTCTCCACCTCTGCACAATTGTCTTTTCGAGATGTATTTGACAATGAACTTCTTGATGGATCTGACGTCACTGAGGGTAGTGCTACACAGGATTTTGATCCACAAACAAATGCCCCAATCGTAACATTACAATTAAAAGATGCAGCGAAATTTGGTGAAGTTACAACTCAAATTAGCCAAATGCCAAGTCCGGAAAATAAGCTTGTTATCTGGATGGATTTTCAAGAAGGAGATTCCTATGCTGCTGAAGCAATGCAAGTAGAACCGAAATTTGTTTCTGCACCAAATGTAGGTGAACCTTTACATACGACAAATGTAATGATTTCAGGTAATTTTACAGTAGAGTCTGCACAGCAGCTTGCAGATATTATTAATTCCGGTTCATTACCTGTTCACATGACAGAAATATTCTCGACCTCTGTTGGAGCTCAATTTGGGGAACAGGCATTAAATGAAACAATTCTAGCAGGGATCGTTGGTATTGGCCTAATCTTATTATTTATGATTTTCTTTTACCGCTTCTCGGGGTTAATTGCAGCTATCAACTTAACTTTCTATGTTTATCTTGTTTTATTGGTATTTGAACTATTAAATGGTGTATTGACTTTATCTGGTATTGCAGCATTAATACTTGGGGTTGGTATGGCTGTTGATGCAAACGTTATAACGTTTGAACGGATTAAAGAAGAATTACGGACAGGGAAATCTGTTAAAGCAGCATTTAAAGCAGGTAATAAAAATTCTTTTACAACGATTCTCGATGCGAATATTACTACATTAATCGCAGCAGTTGTCCTATTTATATTTGGGACAAGTTCGGTTAAAGGATTTGCGACTATGCTCATTATTAGTATCTTGATTAGTTTTTTAACAGCAGTTCTGGGTACAAGAATTCTGCTCGGATTGTGGGTGCAGAGTGGCTACCTTACAAAAAGAAAGACATGGCTCGGTGTTAAGGAGTCACAAATTAAAGATATTGCTGAAGTGGAAGAGGAACCGAAGTTATTTAATAAAAAAATCAATTTTGTCAAGCATCGAAAAAAATATTTCATAGGAACAATGATTCTTGTCATAATAGGCGGCATATCTCTCACAGTCTTTCAGATCAATCCTGGGGTGGACTTCACTAGTGGCTCCCGTGTCGAAGTTGTTTCCGATACAAGTCTGACGAAAGAAGAAGTAGAATCAGGTTTTGATGAGCTTGGTTTGGAAGCTAAATCAATTGTACTTTCTGGGGAAAACAATGAGCTTGGTGTTATCCGATTTGACAATGTGCTTTCCGAGGACAAGGTGGAAGAAGTGCAAGTGTATTTTAATGAGAAATACGGACAGGACCCAAGTGTAAGTGTTGTGTCTCCAATAGTCGGGCAGGAACTCGTCAAGAATGCGATCTATGCGGTAGCAATAGCCTCAATTTTTATGATCATTTATGTTACTGTTCGATTTGAATTTTTCTTTGCAATAACTGCGTTGATTGCGCTTCTTCACGATGTATTTATCGTGCTTACAGTCTTCAGCATTGCACAGATTGAATTTGATATTACAATTGTAGCGGCAATTTTAACGATTGTTGGTTATTCCATTAATAATACGATTGTTATATTCGACCGTATCAGAGAAAATATTCGAAGGAATAAACAGGTGAAATCATTTAAGGAACTTACCAAAATAGTAAACAAAAGTATCATTGATTCCTTTATACGGACGATGAATACGTCTATAACTACGCTAATTGCAATCCTAGCGTTTCTAATATTAGGAGCTTCTTCGATTGGGAGTTTTGCTATTGCATTAGCAGTGGGTATACTTGCAGGAACATATTCTTCCTTATTGTTGGCTTCGCAATTATGGCTCGTATGGCGAGGTAAAACAGTCAAGAATAAGCCTTTAGACTTCACGAAGAAAAAACGTGTCGATGGTCCACAAGTATAAGATTTAGAGTACAGGGATTGTCTAACAATCCCTGTCTTTTTGTATTGGAACAGAAAATATAGCTTTTAAGAGTTTTTTAGTCAGTAAATCAACACTCATCGCTAATCTAGCTTTAAGCTTTTGTTTTATGCTTGAATGTATATAATTAAGGGTAATCTAATATACATAACGGATTTGAATTAAGGGAGGATTGCACGATGAAAGGACAGACATATGTTATTTTAGCAATCATACTGGTAATTTTTGTTGCTGTTTTCGCTGTAACAAATGTAGAGCCTGTTGAGGTGAATTATTTATTTTGGACACAGGAATCACCGTTAATACTCGTTATCTTATTTTCTGTGTTGATGGGTGGAATTATAACTGCTTCTGTAGGTGTAGTTCGAATTTATCGTTTACAAAGGGATATTAAACTTCTAAAAGCAGAAAATGATACATTAACTAAGAAACTTGAAGAGAGCGGTCTTCCTATTGAAAGTATAAAGAAGGATTCCAAAGCGGACTTAGAGGATAACGATTCTACAACTAAATAATTCTGATTGCTACCCCTGCCTGTCTCTTGTATAATAGATTAGTCAGGGGTGAAATTATGTTAGAGAGTAAGGCAATTTGGAAATATGCGACAACCGTTAATGAAGTAGATGCTATAACAGAAGATATGTTAGATTTGTCACCAACTGTAAAAAAGCTCTTACAGCAGAGAGGGATTACGGGCACTGAAGATGCCAGACGATTTCTGTCACCTGATATTAAAAATTTACACAGCCCATTAAAAATCGATTCAGTTGAAAAAGCGTCAGAACGTGTACATAGAGCGATAGAATCCAATGAGAAAATTCTTGTGTTTGGGGACTATGATGCAGATGGAGTAAGTTCCACTACCGTTCTAATTAAGACACTGAACGAACTTGGGGCAGTATGTGATTATTATATACCAAACCGTTTTACAGAAGGGTATGGGCCAAATGAAGACGCCTTTAAAACGGCAGCCGAAAATGGTTATACTTTAATTATAACCGTTGATACTGGAATTGCCTCTGTACATGAGGCAAGTATAGCGAAGCAATTAGGTATTGATCTAATTATTACAGATCACCATGAGCCACAGGAAGAAATACCAGATGCATATGTAATACTCCATCCAAAATGCTCACCCGATTATCCTTTCCAGGAACTTGCTGGAGTGGGTGTAGCTTTTAAATTTGCACAAGTATTGCTTGGTTATTTTCCAAAACATTTACTTGAATTTGCAGCAATAGGGACGATAGCAGATCTTGTCCCACTTGTAGATGAGAATCGAATACTTGCCTTTTACGGTCTGCATGCATTAACGATTTCAAACAATCCAGGCATTAAAGCACTTAAACGGGTTTGTAAAATTGAAGGTAATGTTACCGAGGAAGATGTTGGCTTCTTAATCGGACCTAGAATCAATGCGGTTGGCAGGTTACAGGATGCAGATCTTGCAGTGGAGCTGTTATTGACAGAAGATGCTGATTCCGCACAGGAAATGGCAGAAGAAATTAATACTATTAACGAGCAAAGGAAAGAAATAGTTAATGAGATTGTGAAAGAAGCAGAATTAACAGTTAAACCTAATGAAACAGATGGTGTTATCATTGTTGCAAAAGAAGGATGGAACGAAGGAGTGCTAGGAATTGTTGCCTCCAAATTAGTTCGGAAATATGACCGTCCTGCAATTGTAATGGCTATTAAACCAGAAACTGGGGTAGTAAAAGGGTCAGCAAGAAGTATTCCAGCTTTTGATCTTTTCCAGAGCTGTATGAAAATAAAAGAACTCTTCACCAATTTCGGCGGACATTCACAGGCTGCGGGGATGACATTACCAATTGAAAATCTGGAACTTGTACAGGGAAAATTGAATGAAATGATTCACGAGGAACTGTCGGAAGACGATTTCAAACAGGAGATAACAATAAGTGCAGAATTGCCTCTGGAAGATATTAATCAGAACCTTGTATCTGAAATTGAAAAATTAGCACCATTTGGAATGAAAAATCCGAAACCAATTATTTTAGTAAAAGAAATTCCTTCTGATGCCAGAAAAATTGGCACCGCAAAAGACCATCTGAAACTACAATTCAAAAAAGATGGTGTATCACTGGATGGGATTGGTTTTGGCATGGGTGAACTCTATGACAACATTTCTCCGAATACGCCATTGATGATTGCAGGAGAACTGGGAATTAACGAATGGAATGGAAATCGAAAAGCACAAATTCTTATCAAGGATATGAAAATAGACGAATGGCAACTGTTTGATTTCCGCGGCAAGCAAAAGATGGATCTGAAGTCCGCAAGTAATGGAAAAGATTTAATTATTAGTAATTCATTAGAGCCAGTAAACCCACAGATCGATCAAATATCGTATCATACTTCTATTGATACGTTAGAAGAGAAGGATACTCTCTATTTATACGACCTTCCTACAGATCTGGAATTATTAAATAAGATTATTCGACAAGTAAAACCACTTAATATTTACGTATGTTTTCATATTGAAAATAGTGCATATTTGTCAGCATTTCCTACAAGGGAAGAGTTTGTATGGTTTTATGCACTTATCCGTAAGTTTAAAGTCATCGATTTGAAACAGGAACTAACAAAGATTATGAAGCATAAAGAGTGGAGCAAGGATAAGATCATCTTTATCTCAAGAGTGTTTTTTGAACTGGGGTTTGTTAAAATAGAAAATGGTATAGTTGAAGCACAACCGAATCCAGCTAAAAAAGATCTCCAAGAATCAAAATTATATCAAGAGCGCCTTACTATGGGAGCAATTGAAAAGCAACTATATTATTCAAATTACCAGGAATTAAAAAAATGGTTTACCAGTTGTATGGACTATTTGGGAAATCCCAAGGAGGAAGCAGTAAATGGATTATAAGCAATATATTAAAATTGTTGAAGATTGGCCTAAACAAGGAATTCAGTTTAAAGATATCACACCACTGATGGATAATGGGAAAGCATTTAAATCAGCAGTTGATGAAATTGTCGAGTTTGCAAAGGAAAAAGAAATTGATATTATTGTGGGACCAGAAGCAAGAGGGTTTATTGTCGGATGCCCAGTTTCTTATGCGCTCGAGGTAGGTTTTGCTCCAGTTCGTAAAGAAGGCAAATTGCCACGAGAAGTGATAAAAATGGATTATGGTCTTGAATATGGCAAGAACGTACTGACAATTCATAAAGATGCCATTAAACCTGGTCAGCGTGTTTTAATTACAGATGATTTACTTGCCACAGGTGGAACTATAGAAGCAACCATCAAGCTAGTAGAAGAACTAGGTGGAGTTGTGGTTGGTTGTGCATTTTTGATTGAATTAAGCTATCTAGATGGAAAAGATAAATTGGATGGCTATGATGTGTTGGCATTAATGACATATTAAAATATAATAATAGGTCTGGCGTTATGTGAAATAATGTCAGACCTATTATTATATAATAATTTTAAATGGACACATGAAGCGAAAAAGCATATAATTGAAAATATTTAATACTCTTGTAAAAATATGTCTACCACGTAAACTGTTCATGTATAAAGTATTTTTATCGTGAGTAAGTGGTAAATAATGTAGACAGCTAGTAAAGGTGATTACATGGCAAAAGATGAAAACGTAACGATAACCGACATTTTAAATACAGCAAAAAATTATTTGTCGAATGATGACATCGACTTGGTTCAGCGTGCCTATGATTATGCAAATGAAGCACATCATGACCAATTCAGGAAGTCAGGGGAGCCATATATCATTCACCCTATTCAGGTTGCGGGTATCCTTGCAGATCTTAAAATGGATGCAGAAACCATTGCAGGGGGATTTCTTCATGACGTCGTTGAGGACACAGATATTACATTGGGAAACCTGGAAGAAGCATTCAATCATGAAGTAGCAATGCTTGTCGATGGTGTAACAAAGTTAGGTAAAATAAGGTATGAAACAAAAGAAGCCCAGCAAGCTGAAAACCATCGTAAAATGTTTGTGGCAATGGCTAGGGATATTCGTGTTATTTTGATTAAACTAGCAGATAGACTTCATAATATGCGGACATTAAAGCATCTAGCACCTGAAAAACAACGTCGCATTTCTAACGAGACGTTAGAAATTTTTGCTCCGTTGGCACATCGTCTAGGTATCTCAACGATAAAGTGGGAATTGGAAGATACGGCACTACGATACCTAAATCCTCAACAATATTACCGCATTGTCCAATTAATGAAGCAAAAGAGGGAACAACGAGAATCCTATATCAAGGAAGTAATTGAAGAACTGACAGGTGAACTCCATGATGTAAATATCGAGGCCGAAATGTCTGGGCGCCCCAAACATTTATATAGCATATATCAAAAAATGGTTAAACAAGGAAAACAATTTAATGAAATATACGATTTATTGGCCGTTCGGATTATTGTCGATAGTATTAAGGACTGTTATGCAGTGCTTGGGATTATCCATACAAACTGGAAACCGATGCCTGGAAGATTTAAAGATTATATCGCAATGCCAAAGCAAAACCTTTACCAGTCTCTCCATACAACTGTAATCGGGCCAAAAGGTGATCCATTGGAGGTCCAAATACGGACAAAGGAAATGCATGAGATTGCTGAATATGGAATTGCTGCACATTGGGCCTATAAAGAAGGAAAACCAGTTAAGACAGGAAAGAAATCGTTCGAAGAAAAATTAACATTGTTTCGAGAGATTCTTGATTGGCAAAATGATACACATGATGCAGAAGAGTTTATTGAATCACTGAAGATTGATCTTTTTTCCGATATGGTTTATGTCTTTACACCTAAAGGAGAAGTAGTTGAACTTCCGTCCGGGTCAATTCCGCTTGATTTTGCTTATAAAATCCATACGGAAATTGGTAATAAGACGATTGGAGCAAAGATTAACGGGAAAATGGAACCACTTGATTATAAATTACAAAATGGTGATATTATCGAGGTAATGACTTCCAAACACTCTTATGGTCCATCACAGGACTGGTTGAAGATGTCACAGACTTCACAAGCTAAAAGTAAAATTAAACAATTTTTCAAAAAGCAGCGAAGAGAAGAAAATGTTGTAAAAGGCAAGGAAGCTGTTGAAAAGGAAATTCGTGACTTAAATATTGATCCGAAAGAAGTTCTTGTATCAGATAATATGCAACGGGTTTTTGATAAATTTAATTTTACTGGCGAAGAAGATATGTATGCTGTGGTAGGTTATCAAGGAATTACAGCTGCACTAATTGCAACTAGACTTACTGAAAAGCTTCGTCAAACGATACAAAAGGAGCAGGACCTTCAAACAACAATTGAAGAAGTTAAAACAGATCGAAACCAGACGAGAAAACCACATAAAAAGGATTCCGGTGTCAGGGTGGAAGGTGTAGATAATTTACTTGTACGGCTCGCGAAATGCTGTAACCCTGTACCTGGTGATATAATTTTAGGTTATATTACAAAAGGTCGAGGTGTATCTGTTCACCGTTCTGATTGTCCGAATGTGCAAACAGAAGAAGCAAAACAACGCTATCTGCATGTGGAATGGAAAAATGAAATTACAGACAATAAACAATATCATGTGGATATTCAAATCACTGGATATGATCGTCGTGGTCTATTGAATGAAGTTTTGCAGGCAGTCAATGAAATGAAGACAAACATTACACATGTTAATGGGAAATCGGACAGAAATAAAATGGCGATTATCCAGATTACAATATTAATTCATAATACCAATCATTTACGAAAAGTTGTGGAACGCATCAAGCAAATCAAAGATGTATATACGGTTACACGTACCGTACAATAGTATAGGTATTTGTCATGGATTAACTTGCTGCGGGCGGATGCGCACCTTAGGGCACGGCCTCAAGCCACGTCCGAGAAAACCATTCTTCAGGTCTTCGGACACGTGCTGTTACAGCGGGAGTCACCGCCCTCTGCTCACCCAGACTAGTGAAGTTGTGATACGATTTTTATTTTAATCCCTAGCAGTTAATTGTCCGCAACCTTCTAACTAGCTCTGGGAAATATACGAAGACTCCGGCGGGAGGAAAGGCATAGGCGAGACTCTGAAATGCGCTAGCATGAAGAAGCTCACCAGCCGCCCTAAGGTGCACGAAGTATATTTCCCAGAGCGGCCGCCGAAGTGTCCTATCTTATGACGCAATTTATTTCAACGGCGAGGCTTATAAAGCAACAAACATTACGAGAGCGGCTACTTTATAATGTGTTAAAGGAGTAATAGATAAATGAAAGCAGTGATACAGAGGGCGAAAGATGCCAGTGTTCGTGTAGAAGGAGAACTAGTGGGGGAGATAACGGAGGGCTTTGTTGTACTACTTGGTGTTACTCATGAAGATACAGAGGAAGATGTTAATTATCTCGTAGGTAAGATAATCCATTTACGTGTATTTGAAGATGAAAACGAAAAGATGAACCTTTCCCTTCAAGATGTAAATGGAAGTATTTTATCAATTTCCCAGTTTACTCTTTATGGCGACACAAAAAAAGGAAGACGTCCAAATTTTATGCAAGCCGCTAAACCGTATGCAGCTAATAAAATGTATGAAAGCTTTAATGCCTCAATTAGGGAGCATGGGATACATGTTGAAACAGGTACGTTTGGTGCAATGATGGATGTTACATTTACGAATGCAGGGCCAGTAACGTTAATTATTGATAGCAAGGAAAAATAGGTAGCCAAATAAAAACAGGGATGGTCATGAAAGACATCCCTGTTTTTGTCTCCAAAATTTGTTTATTCATTGAAATATTTCCTAAGTCCTTCTACAATACCAGCAACGAGTTTCTTCTGATAGGCATTTGTTTGGAGCAATGCTTCCTTCTCCGGATTTGATATAAAACCAAGTTCGAGGAGGACAGATGGTTTTAAATTTGTTCTTAGAACTTGGAAGTCTCCCATTGCTATTCCGCGATCAGACTCATCTGTTTCTTTAATGATTCCTTGCTGAATATATTTAGCCAAATTCTTATTTTGATCTGCATAATAAAATGATTCGATACCAGAGACATTAGGTAGTTCAGGTACGCTATTATAATGGATACTAATAAATGCGTCTGTATCGTTAAAATTGGAGTATGTAGACCGACTAGATAATGAAATAAACTCGTCTTGTTCCCTCGTAAGTAGAACATTAGCACCAAGATATTGGAGTTCCTGCTCGAGTTCGTGTGCGGTTAGATATGCAAAGCTCTTTTCATAGGTATCTGTAGAACCAATTGCACCTACATCTCTACCACCATGCCCCGCATCGATAATAATTGTTTTATTTTTGAACACATTTTTATTGTTGGCTTCTTTCGGAGCCGTAACGAGATCCTTTAGTATGTAGCCTGTACGATCGTTAACAGTTACTTCATACCAGTCACCACTTTGAGACATGACATCATATTCGGTTCCTTTTTCAGCAAATTGAATAATATCATAGTCTGTAGAAGGTCCTTCTCTTACCTGTGTATTCTCATATGGTATTGTAATTGAACTTACATTGGATTCTGTCTTTGTTTCTTCATTCCCAGTAGATGATTCTGTTATATTAACAAATTCCTCTGCAACCCAACCAGACCCACTTTGCAATTCAATTTCCACCCAACCATTCTTTTGCTGAACAATAGAGTAAGACTCCCCAGTATCAGCCATGCCAACACTTTCATAATCGGTTCCAGGACCACTTCTAATATTGAGATTAGATCCCTCAATGATAGCTTCATCAGCATAAACAATTTCTACTCCTGTAGTACAAAGGAAGATAATTGCTGTAAATAATACCGTCATTAGTTTTCTCGAATGCAAAAATATACCTCCCTAAATTTATATATGTACCTTTTAGTATAATAAAATTTCCCCTTTAAGGCAAAACTGTAAGAGGACGATCAAAAATTTGAAGAGCTTTTTTTAGAAATGGAACTGCAGTCACTTATCTCAACAAAATAAATTGAGACTACACTGTTCATCTCACCAAAAAAACGTTGTTTGCTACAATTTCTATAAACTGCGAAGTAACTGCTGGTTGATTACTATAAATTTGTCCTTTTCCCGCCGTCCGGGATCGCTCAAGGCGGATGCGCACCTTAGGGCGAAGCCTCAAGCCCTCTGGAGAAAACCAATCTGCGGGGTCTTCGGACAAGTGCTTCCCACAAGCCAAGGAAGGCTACGGCAGCTTTTATATATCTTCGTTAGAAAATTTCCCTGTATTTTCGAGGAGTCACCGCCCACAGCGATGCCGGACTAGTGAAGTTCTGATACGATTTTTATTCTAATCCCTAAGCAGTTAATTGTCTACAACCTACTAACCAGCTCTGGGAAATATACATAGACTCCTACGGGAAGAAAGGCATAGGTGAGACCCTGAAATGCGCCAGCATGAAGGGGCTCACCAGCCGCCTTAGGATGCGCGTAGTATATTTCCCAGAGCAGTCGCCGAAGTTACTTATTTTAGTTCGGAGTTTATCTCAACTTCGCGATGCTATTAAAGCAATAATTCTTTTGGGTGAGACGGATAAATACAGAATACAGTCTGTAAACATTAATCAAAGTGCATTTCAATCGATATCTTTATTAGAAGAGGAGGGGTTTTAGTGAGAATGAATGATAAGCAAATGAATGCAAATGATCAGAAGGATATTTTATCTGCCGATCTTCATCATTTTGTACAGCTTGAAGGGCAGGGGACACATATGGAAATTGCTAGTGAACTAGGTATTTCTATAGGCGAAGTTAAAATGTTAAAGAAAAAACTGAATCGTTCTTGACAATATAAGTTGTTAACATTAATATTATAGTCATTCAACAAATTAAAATAAACTTACCGATGAAGGAAAAAGTAATTAGGTACCACCTGCATAGAGAGAAGATGTCACTGGCTGAAAACATTTTCCCTGCTGGCCTGATGAAAGACGTTCCCGAGGATTTATATCGAAATAGAGTAGGTATGAACGTTTTGCAGGCGTTAACTGTGAAGAGCGGATGCTGCTATTTGGCATCAACTAGGGTGGCAACGCGGGTGAGTCCCGTCCCTTATATAAACATATAAGGGACGGGATTTTTTTATTTTAATTTAGAAATTGGGGGTTCTTAAGATGAGTATGAAAGCACCAAGAGGTACAGTGGATATTTTACCTAAAGATGCAGCAAAATGGCAGTATGCCGAAAACAAAATTAAAAATGTTTGCAACAGATTTCATTTTAAAGAAATTCGTACGCCATTATTTGAACATACCGAAGTTTTTCAACGTGGTGTTGGAGATTCTACCGATATCGTACAAAAGGAGATGTATACCTTTGAGGACAGGGGCGGAAGGAGCCTAACATTGAGACCTGAGGGAACCGCATCTGTTGCGAGGGCTTTTGTAGAAAATAAATTATTTGGAGACCCAGATCAACCGGTTAAACTTTATTATTTTGCGCAAATGTTTCGTTATGAACGTCCCCAAAAAGGGAGAATGCGCCAATTAAATCAATTTGGCGTAGAAGTTCTAGGCAGTGCAGACCCAGCTGTAGACGCAGAAGTTATTGATCTTGCGATGACCACGTATAAAGAATTAGGTTTGAAATCATTAAAATTAGTGATAAATTCCCTTGGTGACAAAGAAAGTCGAAACAATCATAGGGAAGCACTTGTAAAACATTTTGAACCACATAAAGAGGAACTTTGTAATGATTGTCAAACAAGATTATCGCACAATCCACTTCGTGTGCTGGATTGCAAAACAGATCGTGATCACCCAGCAATGAAAACAGCACCATCGATTCTAGAATATTTAAATGAGGAATCAAGATTATATTTTGAAAAGGTTCAGGAATACCTGACTTTAATGGATATCGATTATGTTGTTGACGCTAACCTTGTGAGAGGATTGGATTATTACAATCATACTGCATTTGAGATTATGAGTGAGGCACCTGGTTTTGGAGCAATTACAACACTTGCTGGTGGTGGTCGTTACAATGGATTGATTGAAGAGCTTGGCGGGCCAAATACACCTGGAATTGGCTTTGGAATGGGATTTGAACGCCTGCTTATGGCCTTAGATGCTGAGAATATTGAAATACCACTAGATGACAGTTTGGATTGCTTTGTTGTTGCAACAGGGTCGGATCAAGTGAATAAAGTAGCAACAAAGCTTGTACATCAATTACGGATAAACGGTATTCAAGTTGATAAAGACTATCTGGAACGCAAAATGAAAGGTCAGTTTAAAGCCGCCAATCGTAATAATTCTAAATATGTGCTCGTTATTGGAGAAGAAGAATTGGAAAGTGAAATCGTTAATGTGAAAGAAATGGAATCCGGCGAACAAGTGGAAGTACCGTTAAAAAATATTGTTGAAATAGTAAAGCAAAAACTTCTTGGAGGTAAGGGACATGAGTGAACGCGTAATGGCTGGTAAATTATCGGAAGAAGTGATAGGGAAAGCAATTCTTCTAAAAGGATGGGTCCAAAGAAGACGTGATCTAGGTGGTTTAATTTTTATTGATTTGCGAGACAAATCAGGTATTGTACAAGTTGTATTTAATCCTGACCATTCCCAAGAGGCACTGGAAACTGCTGAAAAAATTCGCTCCGAATATGTTGTGGAAATCAGTGGAGAGGTAGTTGCGCGAGATGAAACAACCGTAAACCCAATTATGAAGACGGGTACGATTGAAGTGATTGCGACTTCCATTAAGATATTAAACAAGGCAAAGACACCTCCCTTTACGATTCAAGATGAAACAGATGTGTCTGAAGACGTGAGACTGAAGTATCGTTACCTTGATTTAAGAAGAAGTCCTTTGCAGGAAACGTTTAAATTACGTCATCGGACCACACAAGCTATTCGTAATTATCTTAACGATAATGATTTTTTAGAAATGGAAACCCCGATATTGACAAAGAGCACACCTGAAGGAGCCCGGGATTATCTGGTTCCAAGCCGAGTTCATCCTGGTGAATTTTACGCTTTACCACAGTCACCACAACTTTTTAAACAGTTGATTATGATGAGTGGTTTTGAAAAATATTATCAAATTGCAAGATGTTTCCGTGATGAAGATCTTCGTGCTGATCGGCAGCCGGAATTCACTCAGGTTGATATTGAAACGTCATTCTTAACGAGTGATGAAATTATGGAAATGACAGAACAGATGATGCAGCAGGTTGTCAAGGAAGTTAAAGATATAGATATTGAGCTGCCATTACTGCGAATGCCATATGATGAAGCAATGGAGCGTTTTGGCTCAGATAAACCGGATACGAGATTTGGACTAGAATTAATTCATGTGTCAGGTATCTTAGAAAATTCGACTTTCAAAGTATTTAAAGGTGCAATTGAATCTGGTGGAAAAGTTGCTTTATTGAATGTAAAAGGGGAAGCAACTAATTTCTCCCGTAAAGATATTGATAAATTAACTGATTATGTAAAAGTTTATGGTGCAAAAGGACTGGCATGGTTGAAAGTTGAAGGGGACGAATTGAAAGGCCCAATTGCCAAATTTCTTACAGACGAAGAAAAGGCCAATTTATCGAATAAAGCAAATGCTACAGATGGGGATTTGCTGCTATTTGTAGCAGATAAAACATCCGTTGTTTACGACAGTTTAGGTGCTTTGCGTTTAAATCTTGGTAAACAATTGGAACTTATCGATGAATCCAAATTTAACTTCTTATGGGTAACAGACTGGCCATTGCTAGAGTACGATGAAGAGCTTGGCAGATATTTTGCCGCACATCATCCGTTCACATCTCCTGTTGAGGAAGATATGGGAAGATTAGAAAGTGACCCGGCAAGTGTCCGAGCAAATGCTTATGATCTAGTTCTAAATGGTTATGAACTTGGTGGAGGTTCTATCCGAATTTATCAAAAAGAACAACAGGATCATATGTTTAAAGTATTAGGATTTAGTGAAGAAGAAGCTAAGGAGCAATTTGGATTTCTTTTGGATGCATTAGAATACGGTACACCTCCACACGGTGGGATTGCTCTGGGGCTGGACCGAATTATTATGCTGCTTGCAGGAAGAACAAACCTAAGGGATACTATTTTATTTCCAAAAACAGCTTCGGCATCCGATTTATTGACGGAAGCCCCGAGCGAAGTGAGCAAAGCACAATTGGGTGAACTTTCAATAGCCCTTGCTAAAGAAAAATCAGAAAAATAAAATATAAAATTTTAAGTATTGAAAATATTAACTATCTATGTTAATATAAATTTACAAATCAATAGTTAATTGCTTAATCCTGATGTGTTCGTCTAGGAAAAGTATTTTGACCGAACAACCATAAATTTGGGAGCCTGATTATTTTTTATGGTGCGTGCATGCCTGTATTCTTAGGAATTAATGGAAGCACAATATATGTAAAATAGGGCACCCACCTGCTTCAAGCGGGATCAAAGCTTTGATATAGGACGGCACAATCGGGATTAAGTTAATACATACGAAAAGAAGAGGTGTATCAAATGATACACCTCTTCTTTTTGTTCCATATTATTAATTAGAACCTTGGGCAAGTTGTTCCAAATTCCCATTTTTATCCATTCGAAATGCTGGAGATGGCTGGCTGCCTTTATCTTGGAGAACCGTCATCTTTCTTGCACGATCCATGATCTGAATAAATGCCTGGTAATCTTCCTGAATGGAAACCATCTGTTTTTCTGTATTAGAAAGTTGCTTTTCAAGTTCTGTCACTTTTGCTTGCAACAGGCTTTTCTCTTTTTCAACAATTTCCAAGGTTGATTTTGATTGATTGGAAGCATGATAGTCTTTTTTTAATTCTCTTAAATATTGAATGACCATATCAAGATTTATAGTCGGAGGTTCAGGTTCCGCCATGACGAAATTATTAACTTCTTCATCTTCAGCTTTATTTTCTTCAAATGCTGGTGGAAGCGAGAGTGCTGGGACCCTTGTTTTCTTCATTGTCGAATTCATAGCTCTTTTCTTCTCTTTTCTCTGTCTTTTAGCGAGATCAATAGCACTGTCATATTTTGTCCTTACTTCTGCATTCCAGCGAAATCCGCAGGCAGCAGAGGTTCGGTTCAATTTATCACCGACTTCATCAAAAGCATTCAATTGGGTACTACCTATTCGAATATGACGCAACACAGTTTCTGCAAGCAGTAAATCATCTTCATGGGACCAGGCATCCTGTCTAACTTTTACCAATATATTCAACTCCTTTTTCATAGTAGTGCATGATCCAAATACGAATTGAAATATTTTTTTGGAACATACACTAGTAACAAACAACAATAGATTGTAACTTTTACGTTTATTGTTGCCCCATGAAGAAGGTTTTATACGTTAATTCTTCTTATCTCGCTTTATTTTATCGTAAACTTGTTTTAAAGCTTGTTCAAACTTAGCGCTGTTCTTTGGTTTGTAGTAGTTTTTGTTTTTGATAGAATCAGGCAAGTATTGTTGACTTACCCATGCACCGTCATAATTATGTGGATATTTGTATTCGACTCCTCGCCCTAATTTTGTTGCACCTTGATAATGGGAATCTTTTAAGTGTGCTGGAATCTCACCACTTTTGCCGCTTCTAATGTCAGCTAATGCAGAGTCAAGCGCTTTGTAGGCAGTGTTTGATTTAGGTGATAGTGCAAGTTCAACGATTGCGACAGATAACGGGATACGTGCTTCGGGAAATCCAAGTCTTTCGGCGGCCTGTACTGCAGCTACTGCACGAGGTCCTGCCTGTGGATTAGCAAGGCCAATATCTTCATAGGCAATGACAATCATACGCCTTGCAATACTATCTAAATCTCCAGCCTCAATTAATCTACCTAAATAATGAAGTGCTGCATCGACATCACTGCCACGAATTGACTTTTGAAAAGCGGAAAGGACATCATAATGTGCATCACCGTTTTTATCATGAGAAAAACTTTTCTTTTGCATGCACTCTTCAGCAATAGTTAAATTAATAATAATCTGATTACTTACATTTTTCGGTGTGGAAGAAACCGCCAGCTCTAACCCATTTAAAGCAGAGCGGAGGTCACCGTTTGCTGAATTGGCTAGATGCTCAAGTGCATCATCAGATAATACGACATCGATAGTGCCATAGCCGTGATCCATATCATTTATAGCGCGTATAATTGCCGTTTTTACATTTTCAGGTGTTAAAGTATGTAATTCAAATAAGTGACATCTGCTCCGAATTGCTGGGTTAATGGAATGATATGGATTGCTTGTCGTACAGCCGATTAATGTTACGAGGTTGCTTTCCAGATGGGGGAGAAGAAAATCCTGTTTCGCCTTATCAAGACGATGGACTTCATCCAATATTAAAAGCACTTGTCCCATCATTTTTGCTTCTTCTACAACGATTTCCATATCTTTCTTTTTGTCTGCTACTGCATTCAACTTTTTAACTGGGAGGCCGACACTTTTTCCAAGTGCGTAAGCCATCGAAGTTTTTCCTGTGCCGGGTGGTCCAAAAAGAATCATGGAAGAAAGTCTCTTGGCGTTTACCATCCGATTAATTATTTTCCCATCACCGACCAGATGTTCCTGACCGATAATGTCTTCTATTTGTTCTGGTCGCATTCGAAATGCAAGAGGTTTTTGTTTCATTTATAACTTCCTTTATATATAATATTACATTTAAGAGGATGTTCAAAAAGTCCGGTAAAAATGATACATCGATGTTTCTAGTTGGCGATAGCGGAACTTTTACTAAGAACGCCCACGTCCTGTGGGCAACGTAGAAGTCAACACAGCCTGTGCAAGCCCATTTCTCACGTATTAATTGCATACGTTCCGATACCGGGAGCTTTCGCCGCCTCGAACTTCTCGGTCTTTTATATCCTCCTTTTTAAACGCGTACTTTAAAAGCTTAATCCTGATTCGGCTTAAATGCAAGGGGCATACTATTCATGCTATAATAGCATTTATTATAGAATTTTGGATGATGAAATAATATAGAGGAGTTTATATATGAAAATTTCTACAAAAGGAAGATATGGATTAACAATTATGATTGAATTGGCAAGGAAGTATGGAGAAGGACCAGTTTCTTTAAAGTCAATTGCCAAGGAAAATGATTTATCAGAGCATTATTTAGAGCAACTAGCTTCACCACTTCGAAATGCAGGTTTAATTAAAAGTATCCGTGGTGCTTACGGTGGATATAAATTATCCAGGGAACCAAAGGAAATAACTGCAGGAGACATTATCCGTGTGCTGGAAGGACCACTTACCATTGTGGAAGGTATTGAAGAAGAAAAGCCTGCCCAACAGGCATTATGGCTGCGGATTCGGGATGCTGTAAAGGGAGTTCTAGATAAAACGACATTGGATGATTTGGCGAATCATGACAATAATGAAGTGCAAGATGCCTATATGTTTTATATTTAGAATCCAATTGTAAGTAGAAAGGAAATGTATTATGGAACCAATCTATATGGATCATGCAGCAACAACTCCAATGGCTGAGGAAGTTGTTCAAGCAATGCTTCCTGTTCTTAATGAGGTTTTTGGAAATCCATCAAGTGTACATTCATTCGGCAGAAAAGCACGTCAGGTTCTCGATGTGGCACGACATGTGATGGCTGAGAGTATTCATGCAAATGAAAAAGAAATTATCTTCACAAGTGGAGGAACAGAGGCGGATAATTTAGCTCTTCTTGGAACAGCTTTAGCCAATCGGGATAAAGGAAATCATATTATCACCACTGCTCAGGAACATCACGCCGCACTTTATACTGCTGAAGCATTAGAGAAACAAGGATTCCGTGTGACATATCTTCCAGTATACGAGAATGGAACAATAGCTATTGAAGATTTGAAAGAGGCATTAACGGATGATACGATTCTCGTGTCCGTAATGTATGTTAATAATGAAACTGGCATTATTCAGCCTATCAAAGAAATCGGTAAACTAGTAAAGGGTTACCAAGCATATTTCCATACAGATGCAGTACAAGCATTTGGACTCATGGATATCGATGTTAACGAATTGGGTATTGATATGTTGACAGTGTCTTCCCATAAGATTAATGGGCCAAAGGGTATTGGGTTTTTATACGTAAACGAAAATGTCAAAATTAATCCTTTACAATATGGTGGAGAACAGGAAAGAAAGCGACGTCCAGGAACAGAAAATATTGCTGGGGCGGCAGGATTTCAAAAAGCTGTACAATTGGCAATGGCTAATAAGGAAACAAGAATAAATCAGTATCAAACATACAAAGAATTATTTGTGAATGAATTGAGACAAAATGATATAACTTTTGAAGTAAATGGTGATATGGATGCTACCATTTCCTCCATTATTAATATTAGCTTTCCAGGTGCAAACGTGGAAGCATTGTTAACAAACTTTGATCTGGATGGAATTGCTGCATCAAGTGGCAGTGCCTGTACAGCAGGAAGTGTAGAACCATCCCATGTATTGACAGCCATTTACGGAGAAGGTCATCCATGTACAACAAATTCAATTCGGTTTAGTTTTGGGATTTCCAATACGGAGGAAAATGTTAAAGAAGCAGCCGGCCGAATTGCAAGGGTTGTAAAACGATTAAATCGGATAAAGGAAAGTGAAAATAATGAAAAACAATAAAGATACTCGCGTAGTAGTAGGAATGAGCGGTGGTGTCGATTCTTCAGTAACTGCCTTGCTTCTTAAAGAACAGGGCTATGATGTGGTCGGTATCTTTATGAAAAATTGGGATGATACGGACGAATTTGGTGTCTGTACGGCAACAGAAGATTTTGATGATGTTGTACGTGTCTGTAATCAATTGGATATTCCATATTACTCCGTTAATTTTGAAAAACAATATTGGGATAAAGTATTTACCTATTTCCTTGATGAATACAAAGCTGGGCGTACACCAAATCCGGATGTGATGTGCAATAAAGAAATTAAGTTCAAAGCATTTCTTGACCATGCCATGTCTCTAGGTGCAGATTATCTTGCTACAGGGCATTATGCACAAGTAAGGGAAGTGGATGGCCGTGTGGAAATGCTTCGGGGTGCAGACGATAACAAAGACCAAACATACTTCCTCAATCAACTTTCTTCAGACGTTTTGAAACAGGTTATGTTTCCATTAGGGCATTTGCCTAAATCAGAAGTAAGAAAAATTGCTAAGGATCATGGTTTGGTGACAGCAGATAAAAAAGATTCAACAGGAATCTGTTTTATTGGTGAACGTAATTTCAAGGAATTCCTTAGTGAATACTTACCAGCACAGCCTGGTACCATGCAAACTATGGATGGTTTAGTTAAAGGAAAACATGATGGTTTGATGTACTATACATTAGGTCAGCGTCAAGGCCTTGGAATAGGCGGGGCAGGCGATCCATGGTTTGTCATCGGTAAAAATCTCAAAGAAAATATCTTATATGTAGAACAAGGCTACAGCAATGATAAATTGTATTCCGACGCATTGATTGCAACAGATATTAATTGGATTAACGAAGATATTATTACAGAAACATTCACATGTACAGCGAAGTTCCGCTACCGTCAAAAGGATAGTAATGTTACCGTCCAACTTCAAGATGATGGGAAAGTCTTTGTTGAATTTGCTGAAAGTGAGCGGGCAGTTACACCAGGACAAGCTGTTGTCTTTTACGATGGGGATGTTTGTCTTGGTGGTGGCACCATCGATGAAATTATAAAAAACAATCAAATACTTGATTATGTTGGTTAAGTAGCATGAGTTCAAAATGGATGGTAAAAAGGACCGAGGTCGTGGTAAACGGAAAAGCAATCATTCGTGCGAAATCCGATGTGACTTTTTACCCGACTTTTTGAACAACCTCTAAGTAAGGAGTTACATGATGGATAAAAATACACAGGCAATTAACTACATGAAGGAACAGAACTATGAAGAAGCAGCCAGGTTATTTAATGAGGTCATTGAGGAACAGCCTGAAGAACCACTGGGCTATATCAACTTTGGTAATCTGTTAGTACAACTGAATGAAAATGACCGTGCTGCTCGTTTTTTTGAAAAAGCGATTCGATTGGATGCACAAGCAGCAACAGCCTATTATGGCTTAGGAAACCTTTACTTCGAGCAATCACTATACCCGAAAGCACAAGTGAATTTCAAAAAGGCAATTGAACTTGGACTCGAAGAAAGTGATGTATACTTTATGCTCGGATTAACATTACAAAATCAGGAACAGTTTAAATTCGCATTGCCATATTTATTAAGAGCGACGGAACTTGCCCCGGAGGATGAAGAGATCCTATTTCAATATGGGCTAACCTTAGCACAAAACAATAACTTAAAGGACGCAGAAAGTATTTTCCATCGGGTTCTCAAAATGAATCAGGAACATAGTGATGCCCATTATAATCTGGGTGTTTTGTCCTTATTCAATGAAAATGTGGAAGCTGCATTAAGCCATTTTAATGAGGCGCTTCGCATCCAGCCAGAACATTTACTTGCGGCAAATGGTAAGAAAAATATAGAACAATTATTAAACGAATAATAGTAATAGATAGTGAGGTTGTTTGGAATGGAAATGGATCAACAACAATCAAATGAAGAAAAGGGATATATCAAAGGTCAGCTAGTAAATACTATTTTTCATAATGAAGCAGAGCATTTCTCGATTGTGAAAATCAGTGTAGAGGAGACAAATGAGGACTTCAAAGAAAAAGAGATTGTTGCGAAAGGCTATTTTTCCAATCTCCAGAAACAGACAACCTACTATTTTTACGGAGAATTTGAGAGGCATGTACGATTTGGATTACAATATAAAGTTTCTTCCTATAAAACCCTCATCCCTGATACAAAAGATGGGCTGGTTTCCTATTTATCAAGTGATCTTTTTTATGGAATTGGTGAGAAGACTGCAGAACGTATTATAGGTCATCTTGGTGAAACAGCCATATCAAAGATTCTAAATGATGCAGGCGTATTAAATGATATTCCTGGATTAAAAAAGGAAACTGCCGAACGATTGACAACAAGTCTTAAAGAGAATCAGGGCTTCGAACATATCGCTGTCTACCTTTCTAACTATGGAATTGGACTTAAAATGGCCCAGAATATCTACCAAAAATACAAAGAGGATGCACTTGAACTTCTTGAAACAGATCCATACCAATATGTTTTTGATATCGAAGGCTTTGGATTCCAAACGGCCGATGAGATTGCAGGTAAAAATGGATTATCGTTGACACACCCGAATCGAATTGGTGCAGGGTGTATTTATACACTTCAGAAAAGTATCCAAGAAGGACATGTCTATTTACCATTGGACTTTTGTGTTGATCAGGTAATGGGACTGCTTTCTATTCATCCAGCTGAACTATCAATCATTACAGATAGGCTGGAGGAATTAAATACGGAGAAAAAATTGATTATTCATGAGGGAAATCTTTATCTTCCCAGCCTTTATTATGCAGAGGATGGTTTTGCATCCAATCTGAAACGAATCATCAACAACCAAATGGAAGAAGAAACATCGTTGGCGGAAATGTTGAAAATAACGGGAGAAATCGAAGAAGCAGAAATATTGAGCTATGGTAAGGAGCAATTTACTGCCATTAATCAATCCTTACATTCCAAAATTATGATCTTAACAGGCGGACCGGGTACAGGGAAGACCACGGTCATAAAAGGAATCCTCAAAGCCTTTGCAGCAATACATCAGATCTCGCTTGACCCTAAAGATTATGAAAGCAAATCGGATTATCCATTTATACTAACAGCACCGACTGGTCGTGCTGCAAAACGATTAAATGAATCTACTGGACTTCCAGCTGTAACGATACATAGACTACTTGGATGGAATGGCAGTAATGGTTTTGACAAAGACGAACAAGAGCAACTTTCTGGAAAGTTTCTAATTGTAGATGAATTTTCAATGGTTGATATCTGGTTGGCAAATAGTCTATTTAAAGCGATTCCTGATCATATGCAGGTTCTGCTTGTGGGAGATGAAGATCAATTACCATCTGTTGGCCCTGGTCAGGTATTATCAGATCTACTAAAAAGTAATTTCCTACCACTCGTAAGTTTGAGTGAAGTTTATCGGCAAAAAGAAGGGTCTAAGATTATCCAGCTTGCACATGAAATTAAGAACGATACATGTACAGATGAATCGTTAATAAATGATCAGGACTTCAGCTTTATTTCTTGTTTTGAACATCATATGATCCAAGTAATTACTTCTATCTATAAAAAGGCACTAGATAAAGGGTTAGATCCCAAAGATATCCAAGTGTTAGCCCCGATGTATAGAACACAGGCCGGGATAACTATGATTAATAAAGAATTGCAGCAGATTATTAATCCGAAGACGAAAAGAAAAAGAGAAATTCATTTTAATGATGTCGTCTATCGTGTCGGAGATAAAGTGATCCAGCTTGTCAATCAACCTGAAGAGGGAGTTTATAATGGAGATATTGGTGAAATCGCAGCAATTTTCAAAGAAGATGAAAATAAGGAAAATGTCGAGCAAATAGTAATTACATTTGAAGATAGAGAAGTTGTTTACATAAGAAAAGATTATGTCAATTTTATGCATGCCTATTGCATCTCCATTCATAAGTCGCAGGGCAGCGAATTTCCGATTGTTATTTTACCAGTTGTATCAGCTTATAATCGCATGCTGCGTAAAAACCTTTTGTATACAGCAATTACTAGAAGTAAAGAGTCATTAATTATTTGCGGGGAAAGAAAAGCATTTTTGCGGGGTATCCAGACAAAAGATACAAACAAAAGATACACGTCATTAAAAGAGCAGTTAACTGAAAGGATTCAGGACATACCGAAGACGGAAATGGAAAAAATAGAGGAAATAGAAGATCAAGAAATCTCTCCATATGATTTTATGTAAATTTTCATGTATATATTGATACAATTTGGGCAAGCATAGTAGCGTATTATACGAAAAAGGAATGTTCAAAAGGCCCGGCAAAAATGACACGGCGAATTTCGCACGAATGCTTGGTTTTCCGTTTCTCACGTATTAATTGCATACGTTGAATAGAATTCTGCACCTCCATCTACAAGCATATTCGGAGAAGCGGGTTCCTCGGTGCAAGAAAGCGTTGAAGCAAATTCGGTGCAGAAGGCTCGCTGCCTCGAACTTCTCGGTCCTTTTCACCCTCCTTTTTGAACAACTGCGAAAAGGGGTTTGACTATGCTACGTTGTCCGAATTGTAATGGAAAAGATATAGGTAAAATAGGTACACAGGATTATTTTTGTTGGACTTGCTGTATTGAAATGACAATATCCGGTAAGGAATTAATGGTACATCAAATTGAATCGGATGGAAGTCTGAGTTCATTGGATGATCTGTTTACAGAAGAAGAGAGGCAACTTCCATGAGTACTCCCAGCTAAGACATGTATTATACTAATTTGCTGAGGAGTGTCTCTTTATGTTTGATGATAAAAAGCGGTTTACAATATTATATTGGTTACTGATTGGCATCATCTTATTTATATTTTCCTATTTATTTGTGAAAACAATTCCGTATTATGGAGTTTTCTTTTCATTTATATGGAGATTATTGATTCCTTTCATTATTTCGGCTTTAATAGCTTATTTACTGTATCCCTTGGTAGAGAAGATTTATAGTATGAATATAAATAGAGGTTTAGCAATTCTTTTAATTTATCTTATTTTCTTTGGTGGAGCAGGCTATTTATTTTATCGTGGATACCCATTAATTATCCACCAGTTGGGCGATTTAAATGAAAATCTCCCACAATTTATTACGATGTATGAGAAATTAATTTTTCAGTTGTACGAATATACTTCCTTTTTACCAGAGACTGTCCACGATAAGATAGATGAGGTTATCCTATCACTTGAAACATCATTGGATCGACTGATTGCTAAACTTGTTGCAGGCTTTGCTAAAATTGTGGACATGATTTTCATCATTTCAGTAATACCAGTACTTGTATTTTATTTTATTAAGGACTATACGAAGATAAGGTCGTTTGGTATTAAATTTATCCCTTATAAATACAGGGGTAATGTGAGTAATTTGATGGTCGAAGTCGATAAAGGTCTAGGTGGATATATTCGAGGTCAATTGATTGTCAGCTTGTTTGTCAGCCTAACATCATTAATTATTTTTAAGCTACTAAACATTAAATACGCCTTATTACTTGCTATTGTTATGGGGATCACCAATATTATACCTTATTTTGGTCCGATTATAGGTGCGATACCAGCTGTGACGATTGCTTATACAACGGCAGGGAACAAGGTTTTTTTTGTCATTCTAGCTCTGTTTGTGATACAGATTATTGAAGGGAATCTATTATCGCCATATATTATGGGAAAGAGTATAAAAATACACCCTGTTGCCATCATCTTTGTATTATTGCTTGGTAGTCAGCTATTTGGAATCTGGGGAATGATTTTGGCAGTCCCTGTTCTTACTATCTCGAAAGTAATAATCGGTCAATTACTGGCATTACATACATATGATTGACAATGGTGAAAAAATTTCATATAATATCGCTAACATCATAATTAAACACATTGAAGGTTATAAGTACATGAAATACTGGTTCGAAGAGAGGGATTTCCTAGGCTGAGAGAAATTCCAACACAGATTCATGGAAAGCTAAACCGGAGTACGGTTAAATCCCGTCGGTCTCATACCGTTACGATGATAAAGTGATGAATGACTATTTTCATTCATAATTAGGGTGGTACCGCGAATATATCTCGTCCCTGCAATATTGCAGAGAGGGGATTTTTTTATTTTTTATAAGGACGTTTACTGGAGGAATATTAGATGAAACAATTAAGTTCAGCAGAAATCAGGCAAATGTTTATCGACTTCTATAAGGAAAAAGGGCATCGTTTGGAACCCAGCGCATCACTCGTACCGAAAGATGATCCAACATTGTTGTGGATTAACAGTGGTGTTGCCACATTGAAGAAATACTTTGATGGTCGGGTTATCCCTGATAACCCACGTATCGTCAATGCCCAAAAGGCAATTCGTACGAATGATATTGAAAATGTAGGTTTTACAGCACGTCACCATACTTTTTTTGAAATGCTTGGGAACTTTTCCATTGGGGATTATTTTAAAAAAGAGGCAATTGACTGGGCCTGGGAGTTCTTGACAAGTGAAAAGTGGGTTGGCTTCGATCAGGAAAAATTATCTGTCACTGTCCATCCCGAAGATGACGAAGCATATGATATTTGGCTGAATGATATTAAGTTACCTAAAGAGCGAATTATTCGATTGGAAGAAAATTTCTGGGATATTGGTGAGGGACCAAGTGGACCAAACACGGAAATATTTTATGACCGTGGTGAAGCATATGGGAATGATCCATTTGATCCGGAGCTTTACCCAGGAGGAGAAAACAGCCGCTATCTGGAAGTATGGAATCTCGTATTTTCCCAATTTAACCATAATCCAGATGATACATATACACCGCTTCCAAAGAAAAACATTGATACAGGTATGGGACTTGAACGCCTGACATCAATCATACAGGAAGTACCAACTAATTTTGAAACGGACTTGTTTATGCCAATCATCCGAAAAACGGAAGAAATTGCGAACACGACGTACGGGAAAACTACATCAGGTGATACAGCATTTAAAGTTATTGCAGATCATATTAGAACCGTCAGCTTTGCAATTGGGGATGGCGCTGTACCATCCAATGAAGGACGAGGTTATGTGTTACGCAGACTCGTAAGGAGAGCTGTCCGCTTCGCAAAAGAAATCGGTATTGAAAAGCCATTTATGTTTGAACTTGTAGATACCGTCGGAGAGATTATGAAAGAATTCTATCCGGAAGTTTTAAATCAACGTGAATTTATTATCAATATTATTAAGGTAGAAGAAGAACGTTTCCATGAAACATTGAATGACGGTCTAGATATATTAACCACAGTTATGGAGCAGGAAAAAGGAAATGGAAATACAGTTATACCTGGGGAAGAAGTGTTCCGTCTATATGATACGTATGGTTTTCCAAAAGAATTGACGGCAGAATATGTAGAAGAACAAGGTTTTACGATAGATAAAGAGGGTTACAACCGCGAAATGAATAAACAGCGTGAACGTGCTAGGAATGCAAGACAAAAAGTGGATTCCATGCAGGTTCAAGATACGATTTTAAGTGAAATAGATGTTAAAAGTGAATTTATTGGATATGACAAACTGGAAACAGATGCATTGGTTGAAACAATTATCGGTGGTAAAGAAGTCATTAATTCCGCAGTGAAAGATGATGAAGTATATCTATATCTGAATAGGACACCATTTTATGCTGAGAGTGGTGGGCAAGTAGCAGACCGTGGTTGGATCTATACGGAAAATGCTTCAGCGTATGTTTTGGATGTACAGAAATCGCCAAAAGGGCAAAATATCCATCGCGTCCAAATAAAAGATGGAGAAATTCGTCAAGGTGACAAAGTTAAAGCTGTTATAGATTCACATTTCCGGAATTTTGTTATTAAGAATCATACTGCAACACACTTACTTCACCAGGCATTGAAAGATGTATTGGGTAACCATGTCAATCAAGCAGGTTCCTTAGTGACGCCGGAGCGATTACGCTTTGACTTTTCTCATTTCAACAGTGTTTCCAGTGAGGAATTGAAAGAAATCGAACAAATTGTTAACGAAAAAGTTTGGGAGTCTATTTCCCTTATAATAAGCAATAAGAAACTAGACGCGGCAAAAGAAATGGGTGCAATGGCATTATTTGGGGAAAAATATGGTGACATTGTTCGTGTTGTTCAAATTGGTGACTATAGTCTGGAACTATGTGGCGGCTGTCATGTTACAACCACATCGGAAATAGGCTTATTTAAAATCGTATCAGAAAGCGGTATTGGTGCAGGTACGAGAAGAATAGAGGCTGTTACAAGTAAGCATGCCTATGAATTCCTAAATAACAAACTTTCCATTTTAAGTTCTTCTGCAGAACTAGTTAAATCCATGGATGAACAGCTTCCAGAGAAGATTGAAGGATTACAACAAGAGCTGAAGATTTCACAAAAGGAAAATGAATCACTGAGCGCAAAATTATCCAATTTGGAGGCAACATCTATTTTAGACCAAGTAGAAAATGTAAATGATGTCCCACTACTTGCACAAAAGGTCAATGTGAAAGATATGAATCAGCTCAGAAATATGGTTGATGGGCTGAAACAAAAGCTGGCGACAGGTGTGATACTGCTTGCTGCAGAAAATAACGGAAAAGTGCAACTTGCTGCAGGGATTTCAAAAGACCTAAATGGAAAAGGATTACATGCTGGGAACCTAATTAAGCGGGCTGCTACAATTTGTGGAGGCGGCGGTGGCGGTCGTCCAGATATGGCTCAAGCCGGTGGGAAAGATCCTTCCAAAATTGAAAATGCCCTGGAATCCGCAAAAAATTATATTACGGAGAATGTAAAATAACCACACTGTTTGTAACCAGTGCATATAAAAAGTATAATAAATGAAGTAAACATGTTAAAATGTCACTAGAACGCAAACTTGGAACGAGGTGCCACGATGAGTTCAATTGATAAAACAATGAAGTTTAATTTTTCAGAGGAACCATTTGATCGGGATATTAAAGAAATTCTTTTAACTGTCCATGAATCATTACAAGAAAAAGGGTATAATCCAATTAATCAGATTGTGGGTTATTTATTGTCAGGCGACCCTGCATATATTCCGAGATACAATGATGCTAGAAATTTGATTCGGAAAGTAGAAAGAGACGAAGTGATTGAAGAGTTGGTTAAATTTTATATTGAGCAGAACAAGGAGAATAAATGAAAATTGTAGGATTAGATGTTGGATCAAAAACCATCGGGGTTGCGGTCAGTGATGCGTTTGGCTGGACTGCTCAAGGACTGACTACTATCCATTGGAATGAAAGTGATATTCATTCTGCCGATGAAGAATTAAAAGAAATCATAAAAACGCATGAAATTGGAAAAGCTATTGTCGGCTTACCCAAAAATATGAATGGAACTATTGGAGAACGTGGAGAAGCCTCCGAAAGATATGCCAATCATATTGAAGAAGTACATGGTATTCCAACCGAGTTATGGGATGAACGACTAACTACCGTAGCAGCTGAACGCGTATTACTTGAAGCGGATATGAGTAGAAAGAAAAGAAAGAAAGTAATTGATAAAATGGCTGCGGTCATGATATTGCAAGGATACTTAAATCAGAAATAAAGGAGTGATCGAATGGCTTTGGAGGAAAAAGAAAGAATAATAATACCAGATGAAAATGGTGACGAGCATTTATTTGAAGTCTTGTTCACTTTTGATGTTGATGAAACGGAAAATTCTTACATCGCAGTCGTACCAGCTGAACAGGCGGAAGAAGAAGAAGTAGAAGTTTATGCATTTCGTTTCGAAGAGCAGGAAAATGAAGATTTCACACTTTTTCCAATAGAATCGGATGAAGAATGGGAACTAGTTGAAGAAATGTTAAATACATTAGCAGACGAAGAAGCATAAGGATCCATGATTGAAAGCAGCTGATGTCAGGAATGCGACATCAGCTTTTGCTTGTAATCCACTATTTTAGTATAATATAGCGGACGAAGGGGGGATTCTTGATGTCTAAAGAAAAAAATAATGGCAGTTTTAAAGATAATCTTATAGCGAGAAGTCAGGAAGCCAGTACTGTTAGAAAGATTGTATTTATCATCCTAATAGCTTTCCTATTAATACTTTTAATCGGAGGTATATCTGGTTATCTGTATGTTAAATCTGCACTACAACCTGTTGACCGAGAAAGCGATGAACAGATTACTGTCGATATACCGATTGGTTCTTCAACATCAACGATTGCTGCGATATTAGAAGAAAATGGTATAATAAAAGACCAGCGTATTTTCCGTATTTATACTAAAATTAATAATGAAACAGAGTTCCAAGCAGGAGAATATACATTCACAACTGCAGTTACATTTGATGAAATTATTGAGTCGCTAAAACATGGTAAAGTTATGATCGAACCAGTTCATAAGATTACAATACCCGAGGGCATGACTGTTAATCAAATTGCAGAGATTTACGATGATAAATTTGAATTCACAAAAGAGGATTTTCTTAATCAGGTTAATGATGAAGCCTATATTAAGGAATTAATTGGAAACTATCCGGATCTTTTATCCGAAACAATTCTTGAAGAAGAAATCAGGACACCACTTGAGGGCTATCTTTTTGCTTCTACATATAATTTTTATGAGGAAGAACCGAGCATTGAATCAATAGTTGATACGATGTTACAGCAAACGCAAGATGTATATTCTAAATATGCAGCGGATCTGGAACAAATGGACTTCACTGTTCATGAAGCACTTACATTTGCTTCTTTAGTTGAAAGAGAAACCGCAAGTGAGGATCAACGCAGGCAAATATCGCGTGTATTCTATAATCGACTGGAAGTAGGTATGCCATTACAAACAGATCCAACCGTCCTTTATGCACTTGGAGTACACAATGAAACGGTGACATACAAGGATCTAGAGATTGAGTCACCATATAATACGTATCACATTGATACTCTTCCAATTGGTCCCATCTCGAATTTTGCCGAAAATTCACTAAAGGCTGTACTTGAACCGGCTGAATCCGACTATATATACTTCCTTCATGATTCAGAAGGAAATATATACTATGCTGAAACGTATGATGAGCATTTACAAAATAAGGACGAGCATATAAATTAACTTGAATTGTGAAGTTGGTTTGCAGATAGAAAGTTTTAACACATACACCTATCTGCATAAATGAAAACTTGACATGCGTCCAGCGTATTGGCGAATGTCAAGTTTCCCATTTAAATAGAGAACTTTAAATAACGAGGTAGTTAAAATGAATGAAAAGCAGGAACATTATTTAGCGGAAATACTTCCCACACAACATGAATGGGTTCAGGAATTAGAAGAGCAAGCTAAATCTGGTCGTGTTCCTATCATGGATCGTGTTGGTATCCATTTTGTTATGCAACTGATTCGGATGAAAAAACCTGATAAAATATTAGAAGTAGGTACTGCGATAGGCTATTCAGCATTAAGGATGCTTGAGGCCAATCCAAATGCTTCTGTTATAACGATTGAAAAAGATTTACAGCGCTACGAGCAGGCAATCGAAAATATTAATCAACTACAAAAGCAAGATCAGATAGAGGTAATCCATGGGGATGCACTGGAGAAGCTTTTGGAACTATCCAATCATGATCACCAGTTCGATTTGATATTCATTGATGCTGCAAAGGGGCAATACAGTCGTTTTTTTGAACTTGCAGAACCCATGCTGAATAAAAATGGAATTATTCTCTCGGATAATGTATTGTTTAGGGGTTATGTTGCAGAGCCGGTGAATGTACCAAAAAGGTATACGAAAATGGTTGAAAAATTAAGGGATTACAATAAAATGCTGATGAATCATCGAAAGTTTACTACTTCCATTATTCCTATAGGTGATGGGGTAGCAGTAAGTTATAAAATAAGTGAGTAAAGGGGTTCCACGCAAGCTATGAGAGATAAGCCAGTAGTTATAGGTGTAGCAGGAGGAAGCGGCAGTGGGAAAACCTCTGTAACCCGCTCCATATGCCAACGTTTTACGGATAAAACAATACTTGTTATTGAACAAGATTACTATTACAAAGATCAAACACATCTTCCACTGGAAGAAAGATTGAATACAAACTATGATCACCCATTTGCATTTGATAATGATTTATTAATAAATCATCTACATCAACTTCTTGATCATAAACCAGTTGAAAAGCCTGTTTATGATTACAAAATTCATACTAGATCAGATGAAGTTATCCATGTTGAACCGAAAGAAGTTATCATTGTGGAAGGTATTTTAATTTTAGATGATCCCAGGCTGGTCGATTTAATGGATATTAAGGTATTTGTAGATACAGATGCAGATTTACGGATTATTCGCAGACTTTTAAGAGATATTAAAGAGCGGGGACGTAATCTTGATTCGGTAATCGATCAGTATATTAATAATGTAAGACCATCACATTTGCAATTTATTGAACCAACAAAACGATATGCAGATATTATCATTCCAGAAGGTGGAAAAAATCATGTTGCCATTGATATCATGGCAACGAAGATCGAGAATATTTTATCAAAAAATATAAAGTAATGTGGCCAAAAATATTGAAAATTTAAACCAAATCTGGCATAGTATTTAATAGTATATTTTTAATACTTATCACATAAGCTTTAAAGCTTATTTTGTTTGCATAGTGAAGAGAAGGAGTGTTTTTAATGGCTGTAGAGAAAAGTTATTATATGACTCAAGAGGGGAAAGAAAAATTAGAGAATGAATTACATGTTCTAAAAACAGATAGAAGACAGGAAGTTGTAGAACGTATAAAAGTTGCACGAGATTTTGGTGACTTATCCGAGAACTCCGAATATGATGCAGCAAAAGATGAGCAAGCTTTTGTTGAGCAACGTATTACACAAGTAGAAAAGATGATTCGTAATGCTGTCATTATTGAAAATGATAACGATAATCCAGATATTGTTTCCTTAGGGAAATCCGTAACATTTGTAGAATTACCTAATGGAGAAGAAGAAACTTACATGATTGTTGGTAGTGCCGAAGCAGATCCATTTGAAGGTAAGATTTCCAATGATTCTCCAATGGCAAAAAGTTTATTGGGACATGAAATTGGAACAGAAGTTGCTGTTGCAACTCCTGGTGGAGATATACAAGTAAGAATTGTAAAAGTCAATTAATGAATCAAGTAAAAGCGGGGGGACAGCCCCCGCTTTTTTTCATGTTCGAATTTAATTATTTTAGTTAACAGAAATGCGTTAGAAACTATTGTTTTATCGTTGGTTTTGAATCGGCATATATCCAAAAATATGATACTATAATATAGATGATAGGAGGGAATAGAAGTGAGCGAATCAGACAAACATTCACGCTTGAACAAATTTGAAAAACGTAGAAAAAATACAAAGACGATTTCTATTTTCCTTATAGTTGGAGCATTTCTGCTACTATTATTACTGGGTATATGGTTTTTCGGTGGCGGTGATAGCGAAACAGATTTAACAGCGAACGAGGAAGAAAAATCTTCAGATTTCCTGATTACAGAGGAAGATGATGAAGAATCTGGTTCAGAAACAGAAAATGACTCTTCTGAAAATAACTCGACTACAGATGAGGAATCAAAGAAAGAAAATGAATCTGAAGAAGACGAAAACAATAGTGAAGAAAATGAGGAAGAACAAACAGAACCAGCAGAACCATCTGATGATAATGTTGAAGAAGCATATACTGGTAACTGGGAACCGGTTGGAACAGAGCAGGAAGGTCCACATACCATGAATTTCAATGATGGTTCTCAGGATCGAATAGAAATAAAAAGCGCAGCATCCATGGTCACAGGTATTCCTGAGAGTGAAATGGTGGAATGGTGGGTTGGTAACAATGGCGATCAAAAAGCAATTGCAACAGTCTCCCATAAGGCAGAAACAGAAGTCTACCGTGTCTTTCTTTCTTGGATAGAAAACGAGGGATGGCAACCAACTAAAGTTGAAATTCTCATCGAAAATGATAAAAAGTAAGAACCTTGATAATTACTAAATGGGAGGATACATCATGAAAATTGGAATTATTGGTGCAATGGATGAAGAAATTGCGTTATTAATGGAAAATATGACAGATAGCCAAGAAAAAACAGTTGCTAATTGCCTGTTTATAGAAGGAAAGATACATCAAAAGGATGTCGTTCTCTTAAAATCAGGAATTGGAAAAGTGAATGCTGCAATGGCAACAACGATTATGCATGAGCGTTTTTCACCTGCATATGTTATTAATACTGGCTCAGCAGGGGGATTTGCAGAAAAACTGGAGGTAGGGGATGTGGTTATTTCTACCGAAGTCGTTCATCATGATGTAGATGTGACTGCTTTTGACTATGCATATGGACAAGTACCTGGTCACCCTGCAATGTATACGGCTGATAAAATGCTGATTGAAAAGGCAGTATCTGCCACGTACAACTTGGATATAAATTATGAAAAAGGAATTATTGCAACAGGTGACACTTTTATGGAAGATCCTGAAAGAGTGTTATTTGTCCGTGAAAAGTTTCCGACGATGCTTGCATCTGAAATGGAAGCCGCCGCTGTTGCTCAAGTATGCTATCAATATGAGAAGCCATTTGTTATTATTCGTGCATTATCTGATATTGCAGGGAAAAAGTCATCTATATCCTTTGATCAGTTTCTTGAGAAAGCTGCCAAAAATGCTGCAAAATTAATAATGAATATGATTAAAGACTAAAAAAGCAGAAGCGCTGAACATTACATTCAGACGCTTCTACTTTAATTTAGTCTTTCCTTTCGATAATACTCATGGAATACTTTCATTAAGGCTCTTTTTTCAATCCGTGATACATAGCTTCTCGAAATATTCAGCTTTTTTGCTATTTCTCTTTGTGTCATTTCATTATAATCGTTTAGACCGTAGCGGTATACAATAACCTCACGTTCTCGTTTATCAAGGATAGAGAAATACTTTTGCATTTTTGTTATTTCCATATTCAATTGGATGTATTCGATTACATTATCATTTTCTGCTTCTAAGATGTCAATTAGGCTTATCTCATTTCCTTCTTTGTCCTGACCAATTGGATCATGTAGAGATACGTCCTTCTTCACCTTTTTAAGAGCTCTTAAATGCATCAGTATTTCATTTTCAATACACCTGGCTGCATATGTTGCCAGTTTCGTACCTTTACCAGAAGAGTAACTCTCAACACCTTTTATTAATCCAATGGTACCGATGGAAATTAAATCTTCCATGTCTTCGCCTGTATTCTCGAATTTTTTAACAATATGTGCGACAAGTCTTAAATTATGTTCAATTAACTTATTCCTGGCTGTTTCACTACCATTTTGCATTTCTTGAATGTATTTCGCTTCTTCATCTGAGGGTAAGGGCTGTGGAAATGCATGATTTTTTACATAGGAAACGAAAAAGAGGGCTTCCTTAATTACAAGAGCAAGAACGGATAAAATTCCGGACAAACACAATCACCTCCCAGGTGTTTCGTCTGCGTTAAGATGTGTTTTGGGGCATTTACCTATATAACATCTTTATGACGCATGGGACTCAAATGTGTCTGTCCATGAAAAAAATCTTTACAAATCGTTGTCAGACTTTAAAATTGTATTTAAAACTGCATTTTTCCAACGCTATTTTCATATCACTATGTGGCTGCTTTTTGTTTCCAATAATTTGATAATCTTCTTGACCTTTACCTGCAATAATCACGATATCTCCTGGTTCACTTATATCAATTGCCTGGTGGATAGCTTCCTTCCGGTCCGGTATCATTGTATAGTTATGATGGCGCATTCCTTTTTCCATATCGTAAAGAATAGAGACGGGGTCTTCAAAACGTGGATCGTTAACAGTTAGAATAACAAAATCAGCTGCAGATGCTTTTTCACCCATCAGAGGTCTTTTTAATTCATCCCGGTCCCCACCAGTACCAGCAACAAAGATTAACTTATTCTTTTTAAAAGGCAATACCGTTTTAATGGCCTTTTCGATAGCATCAGGGGTATGTGCATAATCAAGGTAAATAGAAATAGGAGAATCTATCTTCACTTTCTCCATCCTACCACTTACAGGCTTTATCTCTTGAATATATTCTACAATGGATTCTAATGAAATTTCTCCTTTTGCATAAAGGGATGTGATTGCAGCAAGTGCATTGTAGACATTAAATTCACCCAATAAATGCATATTTAATTCAAAGGTTTTATGGGGAGTTAGCAGTGTGAAATTTGTTCCATGCTCATGGGTGGTAATATTTTCAGCTTTAAAATGCGCATCACTGTGAATTCCATAAGATATGACTTCTACAGGTGCCATCACGGCATATGTTTGAAACCATGCATCATCTTTGTTTAAAATAACGTATTTTTCTTTTGTCAGGTCAGTTCCTAAATGTGCAAATAATAGCCCCTTTATATATCCATAATCATGCATCGTATCATGATAGTCTAAATGGTCCTGGGTTAGGTTGGTGAAGGTGACAATATCAAATTCAACTCCCCATAGTCTTCCTTGGGCCAATCCATGTGAGGAAACTTCCATAACCATATTGCGAATACCAAGATCACATGCTTTCTTAATCATTTGTTGATTTGTTAGTGCGTCACAAGTTGTATTTGGGCTACTATTATATTCATCAACGAGCACTGATCCGTTTGTGCCAGCTAAAGCTGTTTCATATCCAGAACTTTTCAATACATGGTTGATTAAAGAAGCAACGGTTGTTTTTCCATTTGTCCCTGTTATACCATATATATTTAAGTTTCTGGAAGGGTAGTCATAGAATTTACAGGCAAGGAGTGATAATGCCTTTGATGTATCTTTTACAACAACTAATGCAACATGATTTAATCCAATATCTAATTTTTCTTCTGCAATAATAAGGGTTGCCCCGTTGTTTATCGCTTCTGAATAATAATCGTGTCCATCAACTGTGTAACCACGGATACAGATGAAAAGAGAGTTTTTATCAACTTTTCTAGAGTCGTCATAAAGGGCATCTATTTTATCTGGTAAATTACCATGTATTTCTTTCATTTTTAGACAGTCAAGTAATTCGTATGTGTTCATTGTTTTTAATAAACCTCACTTTAACCACTGTTTATATTTTAAAGGTACTATAAATTAGGCTCTTTGATTAATGTTGTTGCTTCTTAACCATGCAGAGTTGAGATAAACTCCGAAGTACATACACCTTGCCAAAGATGACTATTATCCGCCGTCTGGGATTACTGCGAGCGGATGCGCACCTTAAGGGCACGGCTTCAAACCACCGTCCGAGAAACCCACTCTGTGGGGTCTTCGGACACGTGCTTTTCCCGCAGAAGTAACCACCCACAGCGATGCTGGACTGGCGAAGCTAAATGATGAGATTTTTATAACAATCACTAATGCAGTTAATAATTTGTAAACTTCTAAACAGCTCTGGGATATATACGAAGACTCCAGCGGGAGGGGAGGAAAGGCTCACCAGGCGCCGCCTTAGGATGCGTGCAGTATATTTCCCAGTGTGATCTCAGAAGTTTCTGCATACTGATAATAATCAACCAGCAGTTACTTCGTAGAGATTTTGTAGCATAAACATTTTTGTGGGACAAGTAACGCAGCCTTAATTTATAAGTAACAGCCATTAATTATAATTCCCTATCGTTTATAATTTTAATCATAAACAAAAAAGGTGACTAAATAGATAGTCACCTTTTTGTTGATTCTTGTGCTTTTAGTTTTTCCATTGCTTCTGCATACTCATCTTTGCGATTATTTAATACAGGCCTTACACCTTTCAAATGTGCTGCTCTTGAAATCATATGTGCAGACACCGGATTCGTAAGAAGAATGAATACAATTGCAAGCAACAGTTTTCCACTTATAATGGAGTGCTGCAAATACAGGAACAAGAAAGCGCCGATTAGTATGCCGATAACTCCTAAAGTGGATGCCTTTGTGGCTGCGTGCAACTTTGTATAAACATCTGGAAAGCGAGTTACGCCAATCGCTGCCGATATAATAAAAAAGGTTCCTGTAAGGATCGATAGAATGATAAGGATGTTAACAATAATATGAAATAATGCTTCAATCTCTGTCAATGATAACACCCGCTTCCAGGTATTTTGCTATCGCTACAGTTCCAAGAAAAGCAAGAACACCAATTAATAATACAATATCATTCAATTTATCGGTTACAAGCAAGATAGAAAGAAGTGCTGCTACAGCCATTAGAATAATACCCATTGTATCTAAGGCTACTGCACGATCAACATTATACGGTCCTACAATAATTTGGTACATGAGGAGAAACAAGGAAATTGAAATGCCTGCAAAGCCAACATATACTGTAATTTCAAGTAGACTTTCTGTTGTTTGGAGTAGTTCCGTCATCTTGTCACCTCCATAATTCCTTTTTCAAATGTTTCTTTAATCGATTTAATTTCTTCATCTACACTTTCTATATTCATTGCATGTATATAGAGCTTCGTTTTATCATTAGAAATTGCTATCGATAATGTTCCAGGTGTGAGAGAAATAAGACTTGTTAGTAATGTGATCTCCCAATTAGTTTTTAATTCCAGTGGGTATTCAAATATCCCTGGCTCTCGTATCGGTCTTGGTGAATAGATATACTTAATCATATCAATATTGGACATCACCATCTCTTTAAAGAAAATTAAGATTAACTTTATCGCTTTAAATACTCGAGTAAGATAAAATCCACCTGGGAGAAACCGTCTCAATAATAATAAGAGAAGGACACCGAATAGAAAACCAGTTATTAAGCTTGGTACTGTATATGATTCACTTAAAAACATCCACATAACTGCAATGATTAAATTTATTACTATCTGAAATGCCATCGTTTATCTACTCCTTCATTACAGAATCAATATAGATTTCTGGATCTAATAGGTAAGCAGCAATTGAATCTGCAATTGGATAGAAAAATTCTGCTCCAACACCTAGTATAACGGTGAGTAATAATAGAAATATCACTGGTGCGACCATCCCTTTAATAGGCTTCTTTTCGATCCCTTCCATTGCTTCTTTATCACCCCAAAATCCTCTTACAAATATTTTGATGATCGAATAAAGAATCAGTAAACTTGTAAGCAATCCGATTATTGCAATGATAATATGACCATCCCTGAATGCACCTTCGAGCAGTAGCAGCTTTCCAATGAATCCACTAAATGGTGGTATTCCAGCAAGTACGAAAGCTGAAATAAATAGTAACCATCCAAGAAGAGGATAGTGATGGATAAGTCCATTCATTTTGCGGAGATCTGATGTGCCTGCAACATAAACGATGATTCCAATAAGCAGGAATAGCGCAGCCTTAACAATCATATCCTGAATTAAATAGTACACGGAGCCACTAAGCGCTTCTTGGTTAAAAATTCCTATCCCCATTAAAATATAACCAATCGCTGGAATGATGTTATAAGCAATAATTAATTTAACATTATTGGTTGATAGAGCACCAATCACTCCAAAAATCATCGATAGACCTGCTATCCAAATAAATAAATCATGTGTTAAATCTATTTGATGAATAAAAATCAATGTAAACACTCTTATTAATGAATAGATACCAACTTTGGTTAATAGAGCACCAAACAATGCAGAAACAAGAGGGTTTGGTACTATGTAAGAGTTTGGTAACCAATAATAAAGAGGGAAGACCGCAGCCTTTGTCGCAAAAACGAAAAAGAGCAATATTCCTATCGTTGTTAAGATTCCCTGCTGATCAACTTCCTGCACTCGTTGAGCGACCTGCGCTATATTAATCGTTCCAACTGTCCCATAAAGGAATGCAACGGCTGTAACAAACAGCATGGATGAAAATAGATTGACCAATAAATACTTGACGGACTCCCTTAGCTGAACTTTCTCGCCACCGAGTACAATTAACGCATAAGAAGCCATTAATAAAACTTCAAAGAATACAAAGAGGTTAAATAAATCACCAGTTATAAAGGCACCGGATACACCAGTAATTAGGAAAAAGTAAAAAGGATAAAAATAGTAATTTTCTTTTTCTCCCAACCCTGCATACGGGGCGTAAAAAGCACCAGCTACAGAAATAATATTTGTTGTCAGTACTAGTACTGCTGCCAACGTATCAACAACTAGAATGATACCATACGGTGCGATCCATTCTCCTGTCTCAAGCACAATGGTTCCATTTGCTACAACCTGCCAAACAACATATCCGGAAACTCCAAGGCCAATTAAAGAAAATAGCTGAGTTAAAATCCTCGAAGCTTTTACTTTTGAATTGAAAAATATAAGAATTATCGCGGATATTAAAGGTATAATTATTGGTAGAACTGCTAAATTACTCATTTGAATTACCCCTCAACTCTTCCATATTATCTGTTTTGTTTTCCTGTGTAGTTCGATATGCCAATACCAGTAAGAGGGCTGTAATACCGAAACTTATAACAATAGATGTGAGAATTAAAGCCTGTGGCAATGGATCACTATAATCTGTTACTCCATCGGTCAGCACTGGCGGCTGACCTCTTTTTAATTTCCCCATTGTTAAAATGAATAGATGTGCACCATGTGATAATAGAACCGTACCAATAATAATTCGAAACAATTGCTTTTGTAATAAATTATAGATTGCTGTTGCAAACAAGACACCAGCAAGTATCAAAATAATAATTTCCAATTATTTCGCCTCCTTGTTACTAGTTAGTTTAATGAGGCCAATAATAGCCAGGGCTGCAATCCCTAGCACGGTAATTTCAAACAATGTATCCAAACCACGCATATCTACAAGAATTACGTTAACTATATTATTCCCACCACCAAGTGTGTAAGAGGTTTCCACGAAATAATCAGATATGGGAGCAAACCAGTTTGTGCTATGGGCAGAAATACCAATCAAGGTCATCATTAAACCAAATCCGACTGAGATAATAATGTTTACTGTTTTGGACCCGACACTTTCTTCTCGTTTCTTTAATTTAGGCAAGTGATAGAAACAAAGAAGGAACAGTGCAATTGAAATTGTTTCTACAACAAGTTGTGTTAATGCAATATCTGGTGCACGATAGATAGCAAACAGCATGGAAACGCCGTAGCCAACAATACCTGTAACTAAAACTAATGCAAGATTACTCCTAGTAAATAGAGTTGCAATAGCACCAATAATAATGATGATTACTACGGATACTTCCAGTATTGTTATTTCAGCAATATCATCAAAACTAATGGTAAGTCCATCTGTAATCAGCATGAATGAGATGGTAACGATAAACATGGCACCTAGAATGAGTACCATATATGTTTTTAATGAGCCGGTCATATAAACGTTAGTTATACCCGCAGAGTACGTATCAACCTTTTTCAACAAACTATCATACACTTTATTGAAACTTAAATTTCCAGGTAATACACGATAAATTCCAGTCCATTTTTTTCGGGTTAGGAAGAGAATAATTCCTACACCAACAACAATTAGAGACATAATAAAGGCTGGGCTAGTCCATCCATGCCAAAAATAGATTTCTTGATATTCCACTCCACTATTTACAGCCTCTGCTGCATGTTGCAAGAATGGTGCATTTACCATATTTGGGAAGAGACCGATTAAGATTACTCCTAGGATCAGAATAATAGGGGCGATCAACATTCCAAATGGAGCTTCATGTGGCTTCTTAGGTAATTTCCCGACATGATTTGGTCCAGTAAATACTCCAAAGAAATAATACATGGAATAGACAAATGTAAAGATACTTGCAATCACTGCAATATAAGGAATTAGCTGACTAAGGAAATTGGCACCATCCAAACCAAGTGTAGATTCAAAGAACAATTCTTTACTATAGAATCCATTTAAGAATGGTAATGGGACACCGGCCATGGAGAAGGTTCCAAACAAGGCAAGCGTTGCTGTCATTGGCATAAATGTCATTAAACCACCGAGTTTACGAATATCTCTTGTCCCTGTTTCATGATCAATGATACCAGTAATCATAAAGAGACTTCCTTTAAATGTAGCATGGTTTAAAATATGGAACATTGCCGCAAATACAGCAGCCTCAGTTCCGAATCCAAGCATGGCCATAATCATACCAAGCTGACTGATTGTCGAAAAAGCTAAGATTGCTTTTAGATCGGTTTGCCTTACAGCCATATACGAACCCCATAACATAGTAAGGAGACCTACGAGACTTACGATGATAAAGAACCATTCATAGCCAGAGAATATCGGTGAAAATCTTGCTACAAGATAGATCCCTGCCTTGACCATTGTAGCAGAGTGCAAGTAAGCACTGACTGGTGTCGGAGCTTCCATTGCATCTGGTAGCCAAATGTGGAAAGGAAATTGAGCTGATTTTGTAAAAGCACCCAATAAAATTAATACAAGTATTAAAAGTAAATAATCACTGCTCAAAATGACATCCACTTGTCCAATCATCCCCTGAATACTTGTTGTTCCAGTAATGATTGTCAAAAGGATAAAACCACCAAGCATGCTTAATCCACCAAATACCGTTATAAGCATCGATTTTTGTGCACCATATCTTGAACGTTCTTTAAAATTCCAGTACCCAATAAGCAAGAAAGAAGATATAGATGTTAATTCCCAAAATGTATAAAGCACGAAAACATTATCGGAAAGTACAACACCTAACATTGCTGCCATAAACATTAGTAAGTAGACGTAGAAAGACCCCAGTTTCTCCGATTTACTCAAGTAAAATACAGAGTAAAGTACAACTAATGCACCAATACCACTAATAAGAAGCACGAATAGTAAACTTAAACCATCGAGATAGAAATCAAAATTTATTCCCATGGAAGGTATCCAATTTACCGTCTCCCTAATTGGTTGAAAATCATTACCAATAAATCTTACAAAGTACAGAAAAATGACAAACGGTATGAAAAACACGAAAACACCAGTATGTATTTTATCTTTTATCCTACTTAACAATGGAACAAATAGAGCCAAAAATAATGGGGCAAAAATTGCATAAATCATCAAATGGTATTCCTCCTTAGCTGAAAAACATAGATTGTTTTCTTCGATTTTGTAAAGTTATCGAGTGGCTTTAATTGATAGAGATCGGGGCAGATCTACAGGGTTTAGTGTAACTGCTATTGGTTGGAAGTATGAACTATGTTGATATAATACGGGTTTATAATACAATCAAATCAGTTCTCTACTATGTAAAAATAAAACTTACCATTAGTTTACCACAATTGATTTTGTCATTAAAAGAAAAGACCCCTATCAATTAGATAGGGGTCTTTGAACTTACAAAAATCTCATAATCATAGGTTAACGAACAAGTGATAGTAGGCAAAGAATAAAACATTGAAAACATATGATTTTAACCAAATTTTGATTGTTTAATTTTATGGGCTAAAGATCTTTTATGGATCTCTTCTTCAAAAAGTGAAATGAAATCAGGGCTTAATTTTAATTCACATGCTGTATAATAGGACTCCAGCAATAACTCATCTGATAAACTTTCCATAATACAGCCCTCCTAAAAAATTATTCTAGTTTGAAGTTATTAATAATTTACCATGTTTAACTGGAGAGGACAAGGCACAAGTTATCTACATCAGGTTGTAGATAACTTGTGTATAATGTTGTTAAATTAACAATTTAAGACCAAATTTAAACCGTTTCTAATGTTAGTAAAGTTATCCACAATGCGGAAAAGGATGTAATTTGTCGAACGATTTTTTCGTTTTTTACCGATTCTTCGGTGATTTCGATATGTTTTTACACATATAGATATAATTTATTGGTTCTTAATAGACAACAAACGGTTTTCACTGTAAAACTATAGTAAGTTATTATAGGATTAGGTTATAATGAGGTATTGTATTTTAATAATACTAATTAAAGGTACTCGAGGTGTTATGGATGTTAAGTTATTTTTTGCCAAGCGAACATGTGAAGAGTGTGTTCGATATACAACCACAGGCATTAAAAAAAAGAGGTATTAAGGGGATAATTACTGACCTGGACAACACACTAGTAGCCTGGGATGTAAAGGATGCTACACCAGAGGTTATCCAATGGTTTAAGCTAATGAAGGACCATGATATAAAAGTAACGATTATTTCAAACAATAACAAAGAACGCGTTGAAATTTTCTCTGAACCATTAAGCACTCCCTTTGTTTACAGTGCAAGAAAACCATTGAGTAATGCATTTAAGACAGTTGCTAGAGAAATGGAAGTAAAGAAGAAAGAAGTCGTTGTCATCGGTGATCAGTTATTGACCGATGTACTTGGTGGTAATCTGTCTGGTTTTTACACGATTTTAGTTGTACCAATTGTCCAGACCGATGGAAAAATAACAAGGTTTAATCGTAAAATTGAACGTAAAATACTGAACTATTTTAGACGTAAAGGTAAAATTAGCTGGGAGGAATAGATTTGGAAACAATATATTGCCAAGGGTGTGGAGTGAAAATCCAGACAGAATATCCGGAGGCTACAGGTTATACGCCTTCTTCATCATTGGAGAAGGAAAATATATTATGTAAGCGATGCTTCCGATTAAAACATTATAATGAAATACAAGAGGTTTCGATTACAGATGACGACTTCCTTCAGATGGTAAGCTCAATAAGGGAAGCAAATGGACTTGTTGTTCATGTAATTGATATTTTTGATGTAAATGGCAGTTTAATAAAAAGCCTTCCAAGAATAACAGGAAACAATCCTATTATACTAGTTGGCAATAAACTAGACCTTCTGCCAAAATCGACAAATCGTAATCGTTTGGAGCAATGGCTTCGGTCAGAAGCAAAAGAAGCTGGAATAAAAGTAAAGGATGTTTTCTTAATCTCTTCTGTGAAGGGGACAGGCATTGAGGAGCTTACCCATGAGATTGAAGAATATCGAAATAATAAAAATGTATATATTGTAGGGACAACAAATGTAGGGAAATCCACTTTTATTAACCGTTTGATTAAGCAATCAACAGGTATAGGGGAAGTGATAACGACATCCTACTTCCCTGGGACTACTTTAGGTTTTATTGAGATTCCATTGGATGAAACTTCAGCATTGATCGATACACCAGGAATTGTCAATAAGCAGCAGATGGCCCATTATATTTCTGAAGAAGATCTTAAGATTATTACACCAAAAAAGGAAATCAAAGCGAGAGTTTACCAGTTAAACAGCCAGCAAACCTTATTTTTCGGCGGCTTAGCCCGGATTGATTTTATAAAAGGAGACAGGCAATCATTTGTTTGTTATTTTTCAAATGATTTATCCATTCATCGCACGAAGCTGGAAAAAGCTGATGAACTATACGCTAATCATGTAGGAGAAATGCTTTCTCCACCAAATGAGAAAACACTCGAACAATTACCTAAGTTGGTTTCTAGTACGTTTAAGATAGACGGGAATAAAACAGATATTGTTTTCCCTGGTTTAGGTTGGGTAAGCATAACTGGCGCAAATACAACAGTTTCAGCACATAGTCCAAAAGGTGTCGCGGTTTCAATTCGCAACTCGCTTTTGTAAGGAGGGTTCCTATTGGTATATCATTTAAAACTAATCGGCTATCCGATTAAACATTCCCTTTCCCCTTGGATACATGAGCAATTTCTTGAGAAAGCTAATTTACAGGGGACGTATACAATTAATGAAATCAATCCGGAAGACTCTTTTGAAGAACAAATGAATCGGTTAAAAAAGGAACAGATAGATGGTTTTAATGTCACTGTTCCATATAAGCAGGCAATTATACCATTTCTGGATGTATTGGATGAAACAGCAAGGAAAATGGGTGCTGTCAATACAGTTGTAAATAAAAATGGCAGGTGGATTGGTTATAATACGGATGGAATTGGTTATTTGCGTTCTTTGGAAAGTATGTATCCCGAACTTTTCACGGATAAAAAGAAGCGGGTATTATTACTTGGAGCTGGGGGTGCCACAAGAGCGATTTATTACGCCTTGGATGCTTCCGGATTCACAACAATTGATATAGCGAATCGAACACGGGCCAGTGCCGAGGAGATTACTGAGGCAGCTAATTCTTCAGCACAAACGGAAATACTCTCATTGGAAGAGGCCGAGAAACATGCTGGAAACTATGATCTCATTATCCAAACAACCTCTGTTGGCATGAAACCAAAACAAAATGATACGATTATAAAATCAGACAATATTAAAACAAATGCAATTGTCAGTGATATTGTTTACCAGCCCATACAAACAAAATTCTTGAGATGTTCGGCTGAACGAGGTGCTATGACACATCAAGGTCATACAATGCTGTTATATCAAGCCCAATATGCATTTGAAATATGGACAGGTAAGAAAATAAAAATGGATGATATGGAAGTAAAATTAAAAGATATATTGGAAGGAAGATAATATGTTAACAGGAAAACAAAAAGGATTTTTAAGGTCTGAAGCACATCATTTAAAACCAATTTTTCAAGTAGGTAAAGTTGGCGTAAATGAAAATATGATCGAACAAATCTCAGAAGCCTTAGAGAAAAGAGAGCTTTTAAAAGTGAGTATTCTTCAAAACTGTTTGGAGGACAAAGATACAGTTGCAAAGCAGTTATCGGAAGGTACGCAATCAGATATTGTACAGATTATAGGGAAAAACATTGTATTATATAAGGAATCAAAAGAAAATAAAAATCTGCAACTACCTTAGGTAAAACTTAAGCAACCTAAAGTGTTCGTAAAGACAATAAATGTCAAAGGGGTTTGTAAATGGAGCGGATTGGAATATTGGGCGGTACATTTGACCCGCCACATTTAGGGCATCTTTTAGTTGCAGAAGAAGTCAGGCTTGCTATGGGATTGAAGGAAGTATGGTTCATTCCAACCTATACACCACCACATAAAAATGCTGCAAAGACAACGGCATCTGAACGGATTAAGATGCTGCAGTTGGCAACAAACAGCAATCCTTTCTTTAAAGTAAATACAATTGAAATAGAACGTACAGGTAAATCATATACATTAGATACAATGGAAATTCTAAAGGAGCAGTACCCAGATAAAGAGTTTTATTTTATCATTGGGGCAGATATGGTTGAGTATCTACCAAATTGGTACAAGGTGGATGAACTTTTTTCAATTATAAACTTTATTGGTGTTAAACGTTCCGGTTATGAACTAAATACGCGATATCCTATAACGGAAGTTGACATACCAATGATTGATATTTCATCTACTATGTTACGAAAATGGTTAAGGTCCAAAAGGTCTGTCAACTATATCATACCTGATCCTGTCGTTTCCTATATCAAGGAGAATCATTTATATGGAAATTGATTTGGCAATTGAAAAAGTCAAACCACATTTAACAGATGCAAGATTCAAGCACACGCTCCGTGTGGTAGATACAGCAGTAAAGCTTGCTCAAACATATCATGAGTCAGCAGTAAAGGCTGAACTTGCGGCAGTTTTTCATGATTACGCGAAATATCGTCCGCTAAGAGAAATGGAACATTGGATTAAGAAGTCAACATTACCGAAAGACCTTCTCAAGTACCATTCTGAATTATGGCATGGACCTGTTGGGGCATTACTAGTTGAAGCAGAACATGGAATAACGGATTGTGAAATACAAGATGCAATTCATTATCATACAACAGGAAGAGCTAATATGAGTAAGTTGGACAAAGTTATTTTTCTTGCTGATTATATTGAGCCTGGCAGGAATTTCCCTGGTGTTGAAGAAGTTAGAGAGATGGCGGAGCTGGATTTGACGAAAGCATGTTGGATGGCATCCAAAAATACAATTAGTCATTTAATGGGTAAGAATGCAGCCGTTTATCCGGACACTTTTTATGCATATAATGATTTAACACGACAATTAAATGGAGGGATTTAATTATATGGAACATAATGAATTAGTAGGAATTATCGCTGAAGCTTGTGACGATAAGCGAGCGGAAGACATTATTGCAATGGATATGAATCAAGTGTCACTTGTAGCAGATTACTTTCTGATTTGCCATGGCAACACAGAAAGACAAGTACAGGCTATTGCCAGAGGTATTCAGGATGCAATGAATGAAAAGGATATACCCGTTAAAAGAATGGAAGGATTTGAACAGGCACGCTGGGTTCTGGTAGATATAGGTGATATCGTATGTCATATATTCCATAAAGATGAACGTCACTACTATAATTTGGAAAGATTATGGGGAGATGCGGCTCTTGTACCATTGCAATTGGGGCAGGAAGGTTAAGTTATGGCCTATCAGCAAATGGCATACCTATATGATCAATTAATGTTGAATGCACCGTATGCCGAATGGGTAGACTTTACAGAAAAAATAATTAACAACTCCGATAAAAAGATTAACAAAATAGTTGATCTTGGTTGCGGTACCGGCGAAATCACGAGCCGATTAGCAGATATGGGCTACCAAATGACTGGAGTGGACTATTCTGCTGACATGTTGACATATGCAGAACATAAAGCAAGTAAAAATAATCATTCCATTCAATGGTTACACCAAGATTTAATTACGCTTGAAGGTCTAAGCGAATACGACGCTGCAATCAGTTATTGTGATGTAATCAATTATATTACAAGTCCAGATGATCTGAAGAAAACATTTGAAAATGTTGCTACCTCTTTAAAGGCTGGTGGACTTTTTATTTTTGATGTCCACTCCCTTTATCAAGTTGAAGAAAATTATCTGAATCAAACGTTTGCAGATGTAACAGATGATGCATCCTATATTTGGTTTTGTTCTGAAGGGGAGGAACGCGGTGAAATGTTTCATGATCTCACTTTTTTCTCGCGAGTTGGTGATGAGTATGTGAGATTTGATGAATTTCACCATCAGAGGACACACCCTGTTGAATTTTTTAAAAAACTTTTAATTGATACAGGTTTTGAAAACTTGGAATTGTATGCTGATTTTTCATTAAAAGAAAATAATATTAATACAAAGTCAGAGAGAATTTTCTTTTTGGCTGAAAAAAGATCGGGATAAGTAACATTTCCCGGTCTTTTCTGCATTGCAGGGATTTTATCATTAATGTCGAATAGATATACGAGAACCACGTCTTAAAAGAATCTTCAGAAACCATGATTGAAAGGAGGTATCCCTTTAGTTGCTTGAAATCCTCAAAAAGTCCTCATTTTTTATAGCTGCTGCGGTAGTCATTATAATATTCCTTGTATTTACGAAAGAAGAAGAAAGTGCGCAACTTACGAATGATATACATGAATTAAAAACATCAGAGAACCTATTAGAACAAGAGCCAGAAACAAGTCAGCAAGGCAGTACAGCGATAATTGATGTAAAAGGTGCAATTGTAAACCCCGGTGTTTATGAAATAGAGATAGATTTGAGAATAAATGATGTCATTAGTATGGCAGGAGGGTTTACATCAGATGCAGATCAATCACAAGTTAATCTTGCACAAAAGGTCCAAGATGAAATGATTATCGACGTACCTAAAATTGGAAATGTTAGTGAAGGAAGTACAGCTGATAATACTAGTAATGGAAAAGTTAAGATAAATTATGCAACGCAAACAGAAATAGAAACATTATCGGGTATCGGCCCATCAAAAGCACAGGCGATTATCCAATACAGAGAGGAAAATGGTTTCTTTAATACACTGGAAGATTTGCTTCAAGTATCTGGCATTGGACAGAAAACATTGGAGAATTTGCAAGAGGAAATACAGATTCCATAGTCAGTGAATTTCAATAAGTTAGATTGACGAAGTTTCAGCAAAGAATGTAAACTAGTAGAAACAATTGAAAAAAGGGGACTTAAACAGATGGAAAGAATATCCTGGGATCAATATTTCATGGCACAAAGCCATTTACTTGCACTCAGAAGCACATGTACAAGACTAATGGTAGGTGCCACCATTGTTCGTGACAAACGAATTATTGCCGGTGGGTACAATGGCAGTGTTTCGGGGAGTATGCATTGTACGGATGATGGGTGCTATGTCATTGATGGACATTGTGTAAGGACAGTACATGCAGAAGCGAATGCATTGTTACAATGTGCGAAATTTGGTGTCCCGACAGATAAGGCAGATATCTATGTCACACATTTTCCTTGCCTCCAATGTACAAAGCAGCTAATTCAAAGTGGTATAAGCACGGTTTATTTTGCGGAAGATTATCATAATCATGAATATGCCATCCAACTGTTAGAAGAGGCTGGCGTGGGAACTAAAAAAGTCAAACTGGATTATCTTGCTGTGGATACAAATTATCAGGAAAAAACAACGCTAATTAATAACCTGATAGGAAAGTTAGAATCTATAACAGAGAATGACCTGGAAGTACAAGCTTTAATAAAAGAAGCAGAGAAACTATCCCAGATTTAACTGGAATTTGGAAATAGGTGAATGAAAAATTGAAAGGCTATTGGCATTTTGTTGCTTTTGCAGCTGGAGCAGCCATTATTAATGTGTATGTTAATAATGGCTGGGTCATTCTTGCATTTTTATTATGGTTATTTTATTTATATTTTTATGAGCGGTTAAGAGTATGGCCAATCATCATTTCTTTAATTGTTTTTATTTTTTTCTTATCTTATATCCCACAAGTAGAGAGCCACGAAGTGAAGGAAACTATCCCAACTGAAGAAGCTAATTATAAAGGAAGTATCTCAGGGCCGGTAACAATTACTGAAGATAAATTGGAATTTGTGCTAAAAGAGAGCAATTCCGAACAACGATTACTTATCCTCCATTTCCCCAAAACGCATATCGAGCCCCATGTTATTAATAGTTTAAGTGCCGGAGCAGAGTGTACGGTACGAGGAACGGTTGAATTACCTACTGAAAGTAGGAATCCAGGTCAATTCGACTATCGTAATTATTTACTGACAAAAGGCATTACATATCAGCTTGTACTTGAATCTCCAAATCATGTTTCCTGTGATGGTTCGTCTTTTATTGACCGTTTTTATACATTACGAAATCATTTACTGACACATGTTGGAAACAGACTGGGTGAATTTACTGCACCCTGGTTAAGTGCAATTGTTTTTGGAGACGATTCCAATATAGATTCTGATACAGAAGAAATTTTCCAAAGATGGAGCTTAACACATATCATTGCTATATCTGGATCCAATATTGGTCTCATAATTGGATTATGCTACTTTTTTTTAATTAAGCTTAATATTATGACCAAGGAAAAGTCCCAATGGCTTATGGTTTTCTTAATGCCTGTTTATGCGATGCTTGCAGGAGGTGAGCCGTCCGTTTGGAGGGCAACTGTCATGGTTGTCATCTTTATTCTTCTAAATAAGTATAAATTTACATTCAGTTATACGGATGTGCTTAGCATCGTATTTTTACTTTTGATTTTATTTGATGCCTATATTGTATATCATGTTGGGTTTCAATTATCTTTTAGTGTTACTTTTGTAATTCTACTTTCGAAACAATGGATTAGTGAAACACAATCTCCGTTCTGGCAGGTTCTTCAAATTAGTTTCATATCCCAAATGGCTATCATTCCAATTCAGCTTGCCTATTTCTCCATTTTTCAACCACTGTCCATCATTATTAATTTAATTATCATTCCCTACTTTACCTTGTTTGTAATTCCCTTCATGTATATTTTACTACCATTAACTTTTTTACCGAAAAGTATCGTGTATTTATTTGATATGATATTTGTAAGTATTCATAAGTTGGTCCTATCATTTATTGAATTTATTGACGCTAACTTCTTTTTCCCCTTTCTAATGGACAGTTTTTCTACTATGGCAACTGCATTATATTTTATTTTGTTTTTCATATTTATGAATGACCTGCAGTGTAAAAGGTTAAAAAGATCTTTTTTATCCGGAATTCTTTTCTGTTGCTTAATTATGGGTGTTGCTGCAAAACCATATTTTTCACCGGTCGGTACGGTTACGATGCTTGATATCGGTCAGGGGGATGCGTTTTTAATTGAGCTGCCATATAGAAAAGGTGTTGTGATGATTGATGCTGGCGCAAAATTCTCATTCGAAGATATGGAGGCAACAGAAAGTGTTTACAAACAAATTCTAAAGCCCTACTTTTACTCAAGAGGCATACGCAAGCTGGATGCATTAATACTTACACATGAGGATTTAGATCATATGGGGAGTGCATCTTTTATCATAAAGGAGATGGAAGTGGAGAAATTAATAGTAAGTGAGTATTTTGATGAAGCGACGTTAAATGAAATCATTACTGGTAAGCAAACAAATGAAATCATGAAGGCTAAACGAAATGATTCAATAATGCTTGGCGGGCAGGAATTTTTAGTTGTTGGACCTTCTGGTGACCATTTATCAGCTAATGAAAATTCCTTGGTACTGTATACAGAAATAGGTGGTAAAAAGTGGCTGTTTACAGGAGATATTGGTAAAAGTGAAGAAAAAGAACTTATCGAAACATATCCGAATATAGCTGTTGATGTTTTAAAAGTTGCTCATCATGGAAGTAATACATCTACAGACCAATCATTCTTGAATGTAATTGATCCACAGTTTGCACTAATTTCCGTTGGGGAAAATAATACCTATGGCCATCCAGCATTGGAAGTTATTGAATCGTTAAACGATGAAGAGATAGTTATCTTGCGAACGGACACATATGGAGCGGTTCAATATATTTATAATCGGCAGGGAGGAACATTTTACACCCACAATCCATAAGATACAGATGTAGGGGGAAGTTTTAAAGTAGTTGATTTTTATAATTTGCTGTTACAACAAAAGCATAGCCCCAGATTTTATAGGGTTAAACTGGAACGAACTTTTGTGGCATAAAAAAAGAGACTGATTTGGCAGTCTCTTTTACAGAAGGTTTCAAAAATAGTTTTTGTTATTGACCAACAACGCTGATAACGGCACCGACAGCAAAAATTAACATGAAGAAAATTAATGAAAAAGCAAATCCTTTTATGGAATCGACTACATCATTACCTCTATACTGTACATCTTTTTCAAATTCATTCACAATATACCCCTCCTAATGTCTAATCATAGTATAAATTAATTTAGTTAAAAAATCTACTTTATAAATTATACGAACATCAATTTTTTATTCATCTCCATATTTAGTAAGACTTAACATCTATATTTCTGCTGTGTCGGCATAAGCTAAAGACAAGTAAAAATATCGTTTGATATACAGTTTCTAGGGCTGTCTGTCAGGCGTTTATATAGATGCTGGAGGGGAAGGAAATAACTCCCCTCCAAAATATCGCTTGCCATTCACGACATTCCCATTTACCATTATAATATGTTTTAAAAGAGGGTTAATGACGAAAAAGTGAAATTCTAAGACTGGGCACTTTGGAAGCGACCTCTTACTGTATACATAGTTGGAGTGAACAGTGAATGTCTTATATCGATGTACTCAAGAATATTAAAAAAAACCAAATTGATCCTGTATATCTTACATATGGTTCAGAATCGTTTTTGCTGCAAAACATAAGAAAAGAATTGATAGAACGGGTTATCTCTGGGGATGAGGATAACCTTTCTGTTTATGATCTGGAAGAAACACCAATTCAGGAAGTTGTAGCGGATGCAGAGACATACCCATTCTTTGGTGACAGAAAGTTGATTATCGCAAGTAATCCAAGCTTTTTAAAGGCGAAACCGGACAAGCTTCCATTTGAACATGATATAGCTTCCTTGGAAAGATATTTGGATGCACCTGCAGAATATTCCATATTATTATTGATTGCAGCATACGAAAAAATCGACGAACGGAAGAAAATCAGTAAACTTTTAAAGAAAAATGCAATCATTGCTGTATGTAATACTGTTAAAGAACAGGATTTGAAACGATGGATCGATACAATGGCGAGACAACTTCGAATATCAGTTGATCATGAGGTATATGAGATATTAGAGGTTGAGTTATCGTCGAATCTTCACTTGTTAGAGAATGAATTGACGAAGCTTGCATTATATGTTGGAGAAAATGGTGTGATAACGAAAGGGATAGCAGAATCCCTTATATCTCATACCTCTGATAGTTCGTCGCTAAAGCTTGTTGATGCAGTTATCGAACGTGACCTAAGAAAAGCTATTTCTATTTATAAAGATTTGGAGAAAATGAAAGAGGAGCCAATAGCAATGATCGGATTGCTCGCATTTCAGTTTCGCAATCTATTACGGGTGAAACTTTTGAAGGAAAAGGGTTATAGTCAGTTTCAAATGCAAAAGAGTATTGGCGGTCACCCATATGTAATTAAGATTGCTCTAAGTCGCGAAAAAAAGTTTACTGTTAGAAAACTCGAGGATATTATTAGCAGGCTAACAGACGCTGATAGTGTGATGAAGCAGGGAAGAATGGAAAAGGGACTTGCCTTTGAACTTTTACTTTATGATTTGATAGAAAAGACATAAAAAAGCGATCCTATAATTTTATAGGATCGCTTTTTTATTATAGAGAACTTACTTTTTTAGAAAGGCGAGACTTTTGACGGTCACCTGTATTTCTGTGGATTATACCTTTTTGTACTGCTTTGTCAATATGCTTTGTCGTTGTTTTTAATGCTGCTTTAGCATTTTCAACATCGTTAGCTTCAACTAGGCTTTCAACGCGTTTAATTTCTGAACGCATTGCAGATTTTTTGTTAGTATTGGCAGCATGTTTCTTTTCGTTTACACCAACACGTTTAATTGCTGATTTAATATTAGCCATGTATTTCACCTCCTAGTAATGAACGTTATATTAATAATGTTCAATTATCCTCTTAAAGTTATCAGTATATTTTAATTCAACTTTCAGGTGGGACAAGATGTATTTTACCAAATAAAACCGATATTTTCAATAGAATTGTTATTCATTTGGTTATTTCGTATGAATTTTAGTAAATAGTCAATTCTAATATTAATGACCAAATGAAGGGAAGATGCGCAAATGGAGGAATTAAATAAAGCATTTCAGGTTCGAACAGATCTAGCTGTAGAAGCACGTGATATGTATACAGAAACAGAAAAAGTGACTAAGAAACAGAAAAGCGAGATAAAAGGCGTTACTTTTAAAGAGCGGAATGAAGACAATATAAAAATATCATATGTAGATATTGATGAAGAAGGCGGTAAGTTAATTGGCAAGAAACCGGGAAATTATGTCACGATATATGCAGATGGAGTAAAGAGGCAGGATACTGCTAGACAGGAAGCTGCAGCGAAAATACTTGCCAAGGAACTGGAAGACCTGTTATCACGTAATAATATTCCGGTAGATGGATCTGGATTAATTGTTGGGCTTGGTAACTGGAATGTCACACCAGATGCACTTGGGCCGATGACAATTGAGAAAGTACTTGTTACAAGCCACTTATTTAAACTTCAGCAGGAGACCGTTGCAGACGGATATCGTCAGGTTGCTGCAGTAACACCTGGTGTAATGGGGGTTACGGGGATAGAAACAAGCGATATTATTTTCGGGATAGCAGAGAAATACAAGCCTGATTTTGTCATTGCAATCGATGCACTTGCATCCAGGTCTATCGAACGGATCAATGAGACGATACAACTATCTGATTCTGGCATCCATCCTGGCTCTGGTGTAGGCAATAAACGAAAAGAAATTAGTAAAGAAACACTTGGAGTACCGGTTGTTGCAATTGGTGTACCGACAGTAGTTGATGCAGTAACTATCGCTAGTGATTCGATTGATTATCTATTGAAGCATTTTGGTCGTGAATGGAATGAGAAAGACAAACCTTCCAAATCATTAACACCGGCCGGGATGTCATTTGGAGGTAAAAAGCTTACGGAATCAGATCTTCCAGATAAAGAGAAGAGAGAAACTTTTCTTGGTATTGTAGGTTCCTTATCCGAGGATGAAAAAAGGCAATTAATAACAGAAGTTCTGACACCTATTGGACATAATTTGATGGTTACACCAAAAGAAGTGGATGGGTTTATGATTGATATGGCAAACCTTCTTGCAAATGGTGTTAATGCTGCATTACACCAGAAGGTAGATGTTGATAACTTTGCTTCCTATTCCAGGTAGCTTTATTTAGCTCTATTAAAGGCTCTATTTTTTCAAATACATGGTTCTAGTTTCTCCCGTCAGCTCATAGATTTTAAAAAGAGTTGACCGTGGAAAGGTGGGATCATGTATTTTTATGAATAAAAAACACCTGAAAAGCAATGTTCAAGTTGTATCAAAAAGAAGTGGACTATATTTGTTCAGTATTGTTGTTCTATTTGTATTTATCGGTTTACTAACAACGATACAACCAGCATATCGTTTTTCATCCAATTTAATAACCGAATGGACAAGGGATATTGATGGTTTTGTGTTTTATAATATTTTGGGTATGGAGAATAGATCCTTCAATGGGGCTTTTCCAAAAGATTATCAATTACCGGGAGTCTCAGAAGTGCTATTTCAAATTGCGACTAATTTAAAACCGAATGATCCAAGAAGCTTATTGGGAAATGAACTACCAGGATTTTCAATTTATGACAGTCGTATCCTCATTGCCGGAGAAGGTACAGACTACACGAACCTTCCGATCGAATCATATCCACCTCTCGAGGAAGTGTTAAAAGATCGTAAAGCAATTATGGATGAAGAAGCGGAAAAGCCGATTAAAGATATAAAAGAAAAAGTTCAACAAACAACAGGTGAACGTGATGTCGTATTTATTTATAATACACATAATCGGGAATCGTTCTTACCCAATTTGCCTGATACAACAGATCCTAATTCAGCACTTCATTCCGAAATTAACATAACTAAAGTCAGTGATAGACTTGCAGAATCGTTAGAAGGAAAAGGTATAGGGACACAGGTCGACAATACGGATATAGGTAGTGTTCTAGATGAAAAAGGCTTGGAGTATCGGCAATCCTATGATGCATCGAGGGACGTTGTAGAAGAAGCGATTGCAACAAATGGTGAGATACAATACGTGTTTGACCTTCATCGAGACTCACAGAGAAAAGACGTGACAACGAAAGAAATTAACGGTGAATCCTACGCCAGAATTATGTTTGTAGTTGGAATGGATCATACAGGACATGAGAAAAACCTGGAAGTAGCTACAGAATTAAATAATCTAATTGAGGAAAAATATCCTGGTTTGAGTAGAGGGCTTCTACCTAAAGGTGGTTCAGGAACAAATGGCGTATTTAATCAAGACCTTTCAGAAAATTCTATCCTGATAGAATTCGGGGGTGTTGACAACACGATGGAAGAACTTTATCGGTCAGCAGATGCACTTGCGGAAGTTTTCAGTGATTATTATTGGGATGCAGAAGCAGTACAAGCAAACCCATAGGAGGTAGCGAACGATGCGATTATTTGTTGTTTTACTGCTAATGGCAGTGTTCTTTCTATCTGGTACCGTATTCGGAATGAACCAGGAATCTTCCCCAGTAGTTGAAGTTACCGAGGAAATTGCAGTGGAGGAGGAAACCGTACCTGTACCGGAAACTGAACACACCCCTGTGAGTCAGCCGGCTGTCGATGAAACCTCGTCAATTCATGGTGCACAAAAAACTGCTTCAGTATTGGAAGCCGGGGTCAAAGGTTTTTTTGAGCTTTTGATGCAAGTGATGTATCAGATTGCCCAACTTTTTTTCTGATTTATTATGTTTGAACTCCCATATGAATAGTAAACATAGAGGGAATAATATTTATTAATTGAATATAACCGCTGCTATTGCTATAATCAACCCTAGTATAGACGTCTTAAATTTTGAAAACTTTTATCTTTTAGATAGGTGAAAGACTGTGGGAGTGAACATCAGGAATGGTGAAAAAACAACGTAAAGTACGTAACTTTTCGATTATAGCGCATATTGATCACGGAAAATCAACATTAGCTGATCGTATTTTGGAAAATACACAAACAGTTACAAAACGAGAAATGAAAGAACAGCTTCTTGATGGAATGGATTTAGAACGTGAGCGAGGAATCACAATAAAACTCAATGCTGTTCAGCTTGCATATACAAGCAATAGTGGTGAAGAGTTTATCTTTCATTTAATAGATACACCAGGACACGTCGATTTTACATATGAGGTATCGAGAAGTCTTGCCGCATGTGAAGGAGCTATTCTAGTAGTCGACGCTGCACAGGGTATCGAGGCACAGACCTTGGCAAATGTATATTTAGCAATGGAAAACGAGTTGGAAATCATACCGGTTATTAATAAAATTGATTTACCGAGCGCAGACCCGGAGAAGGTAAAAAAAGAACTGGAAGATGTGCTTGGCATTGATGGTGAAGATGTCATTCTGGCATCAGCGAAAGCAAATATCGGTATCGAAGAAATCTTGGAAAGGATCACTGAAGTTGTGCCTGAACCACCCGGTGATCCAGAAGGCCCTTTAAAAGCACTTATATTTGATTCTTTATATGATTCCTATCGCGGCGTCATTGCCTATGTTTGTATTAAAGAAGGTTCTGTTAAAGTTGGTGACAAAATAAAGATGATGGCAAACGGAAAAGAGTTTGAAGTAAATGAAGTAGGGGTCTTTTCACCAAAACCTGTACCTAAAGGTGAGTTAGTTATTGGTGATGTAGGTTATATTACTGCTTCTATAAAAAATATTGGAGATACCAGCGTCGGGGATACGATTACACAAGCAAATAGACAGGCTAATGAGCCCCTTCCTGGGTACAGAAAGTTAAACCCTATGGTATTCTGTGGATTATATCCGGTTGAATCCAATGATTATAATGATTTACGTGATGCCTTAGAACGACTTGAATTAAACGATTCTTCGCTTCAATATGAGCCAGAAACATCCCAAGCACTCGGATTTGGATTTCGCTGTGGTTTTCTTGGATTACTTCATATGGAGATTATTCAAGAGAGAATCGAACGAGAATTTAGTATTGATCTGATTACCACTGCTCCAAGTGTAATATTTGAAGTGGAACAAACGAATGGAGAAGTAATTAGCATTGATAATCCATCCAAAATGCCAGATCCTCAAGTTGTTCAAGAAGTTCGTGAACCATATGTGGAAGCAACGATTATGGTACCAAATGATTATGTTGGTGCAGTAATGGAAATTTCTCAGAAAAAACGTGGAAACTTCGTTGATATGCAGTATCTTGATGATATACGTGTTAATGTAATTTATCATATCCCATTATCTGAAATTGTTTATGACTTTTTTGATCAATTAAAATCACAGACTAAGGGCTACGCTTCCTTTGATTATGAACTTATCGGTTACCAACCATCAAAACTTGTTAAAATGGATATTCTTCTTAATGCAGATTCGATTGACGCCTTATCCTTCATTGTTCATCGCGATTTTGCATACGATAGAGGAAAGCAAATTGTTGAAAAGCTGAAGAAACTAATTCCTAGACAACAATTTGAAGTGCCAATTCAAGCTGCAGTAGGTAATAAAATAGTTGCCAGGTCAACGATTAAAGCTGTTCGGAAAGATGTTACGGCGAAACTATATGGTGGTGACATTTCACGTAAACGTAAGTTGCTTGAGAAACAAAAAGAAGGTAAAAAACGGATGAAGATGGTTGGCTCTGTTGAAGTACCTCAAGAAGCATTTATGGCTGTTTTGGAAATGAATGACGATTAAGTTTTAGAAATTAAGGTTTATCGTCAAGCCTTAGTGTATGAAAGAAGGAAGAACTTGAATGCATTTATTTGCGGGATAGTTTTTCCTTTTTGTATTTATTAAAGGAGGGAAACATAGATGAACAAGGTCCAATCGGTGTATATTCACATCCCATTTTGCAGGCAAATTTGTCATTACTGTGACTTTGTTAAGTTTTTCTATAATGAGCAGTTAGCGACTGAATACATAGAGGCACTTATTAATGAAATGAATGTTTTATTACCTGGGGCAAATCATAAGATGTCTACAATATATATTGGAGGTGGTACGCCAACAGCTCTAAATCTCGTGCAATTAGAAACATTACTCAGCTTCCTAAATGAGAAGTTTGATATTGCGGGATGTGACGAATTTTCCATTGAAGTGAATCCTGGCGATATTGATGAACAGAAGACGCGTTTGTTGAAACATTATGGGATCAATCGAATTTCATTTGGTGTACAGGTTATGGATGATGAAATGCTTGAACAGCTTGGGAGAGTCCATCGTGTAAAAGATGTTTATGATACGGTCGATCTTTTGCAGAAACATCATTTTACAAATATTAGTCTTGATTTAATATATGCCTTACCACATCAAACGGTTGAACAGTTTAATAAATCACTACTGGAGGCATTGTCATTTGGACTTCCGCATTATTCCACTTATGCTTTGCAAATTGAACCGAAAACAATATTTTATCAGAAGCATAAAAAGGGTAAACTGCATAGACCTGCTGAAGATGATGAAGTGACCATGTACGAAATATTAAAAAGTACAATGAAATCACATGGAATCGAACAATATGAGATCAGTAACTTTTCTGTGCCGGGATTTGAAAGTAAACACAATCTTACTTATTGGAGCAACGGATATTATTATGGTTTTGGTGCAGGTGCCCATGGTTATTTACCGGGAAAACGAATAACGAATATTCGCCCATTGCCACTATATGTAAAAAAGGCAATGGAAACTGGCCGCCCGATTTTGGAGATTGATGAAATTTCCAAGAAAGAGCGAATAGAAGAAGAGATGTTTCTTGGACTACGAAAAATCAGAGGAATTGACAAAGCCCATTTTCACGAGAGGTTTGGATTTAGAGCAGAAGTGTTATATAAGAGAGAGATTGAGAAGCTAATTAAATCCGGTCTTCTTCATGAGAATGAGACAGCAATCCAGCTAACGGATAAAGGGTTACTTCTTGGAAATCGCGTATTTGAAAAGTTCCTATTGGATGAAGAATATGAAATATTGATAAAAAACAATAAAGCCTCGAGACATTCTGTTTGACAAAAAAATACGTATTTGATAATTTAATTATAGTATTAGCACTCACTTGGTTAGAGTGCTAACAGGAGTGATCATCATGTTAACAGAAAGACAACTTATTATTTTACAAGTCATAATTGATGATTTCGTTGATACTGCTCATCCAATTGGTTCAAGAGCGCTTTCCAAAAAGGATGATCTTCCTTACAGTGCTGCTACGATAAGAAATGAAATGGCAGACTTGGAAGATTTAGGTTTCCTGGAAAAAACTCATACTTCTTCTGGAAGAATCCCATCTGAAAAAGGATACCGTTATTATGTTGACCATCTGATTGGACCTAGCACTAAACAAAATGATGTAAGTATCATTAAGGATATTATTCAAGACGGATTTTTTGAATTCGAACAAATCGTTCAAATGTCTGCGGAAGTTTTGTCTAAACTTACAAATTATACGTCGATCATTTTGGGGCCTGAGATGTTTGAAACGACATTGAAACAGATACAGATTCTTCCACTTTCCAGTCGTACTGCTGTAGCTATTCTCGTAACAAACACGGGACATGTGGAGCATCGTTCTTTTACCATTCCGGAAAAGATAAATTCCTCTGATCTGGAAAAAATGGTCAATATAATGAACGATCGGTTAAAAGGGGTACCAATTATCAAACTTCAAGATGTACTGAGTACAGAGGTTTCCCAGTTGATGAAGCTGTACATCGATGACTTTGATAAATCTTTCGACTATCTAAAGGCATTTTTTGCAAATGACAACCCAGTCAAATTATATATTGGCGGGAAATCCAATATTTTATTGCAGCCTGAATTTAATGATGTTGAAAAAATCCGCTCTTTTTTTACAATGATGGAAAAAGAAGATGAAATAGCCAATATGCTGAAAAACAGCAAAAATGGAATTGAAGTCACAATTGGTAATGAGAATGAATCAGATGCCATCAAGGATTTAAGTTTGATCACTGCTTCCTATCATCTCGGTGGAGGGCATATGGGAACAATCGCATTGCTCGGTCCTACTAGAATGGAATACAAAAAAGTTATTTCTTTAATAAAAGGTTTATCTACGGAAATGACGGATGCATTGTATATGTGGTATAGAACGAACGATTAAAAAGTCCGGTAGTTCTCACAAACCGGTAATAGGCATGCATTGTAGTTTCTTTAATGACCTTTTCATGATATAGTCTTACATGGAATTTTTAAATGGAGGTGGCACATAGTGGAAAAACAAGAAAAAGATTTAAATGTTGAAGAAAACCTTCAAACAGAAGACGTAGAAGTTATTGATTCAACTAATAACGAAACAACAGAAGATGTCCAAAACGACACAATAGAAACTGAAATTAAAAAATTAACTGAAGAAAAAGATGAAGTTTATAACAGACTTCTTAGACTTCAGGCTGAATATGATAATTTCAAAAAACGGTCCCAGAAAGAAAAAGAGGCTGATCGTAAATATAAATCACAGGATTTAATCAATGAGCTTCTTCCTGCCTTGGATAATTTTGAAAGAGCATTGCAGGTTGAAGTAACTGAAACTAATTCCAGTCTAATTGATGGGATTACAATGGTATATCGCCAGTTGCAGGACGCGTTAAAATCTCAAGGTGTTGAAGTAATTGATTCCGAGGGTCAATCATTTGATCCGAATTTGCATCATGCTGTTATGCAAATGGAAGATGATGAAAAAGAACCCAACACAGTTGTAGAAGAACTGCAAAAAGGGTACATGCTTAAGGACCGAGTAGTTCGTCCGGCTATGGTAAAAGTAAATAAATAATTGGAAAAGAAGTTGAAGGAGGAAATGGTTTATGAGCAAAATTATTGGTATTGACTTAGGAACAACGAATTCATGTGTGGCAGTAATGGAAGGTGGGGAAGCGGTAGTTATCCCAAACCCGGAAGGTAATCGAACAACACCATCTGTTGTTGCATTTAAAAATGGGGAAAGACAAGTAGGAGAAGTTGCCAAACGTCAGGCTATCACAAACCCAAACACAATCCAATCTGTTAAACGTCATATGGGGACAGATTATAAAGTGAAAGTTGATGACAAGGAATATACACCGCAGGAAATTTCTGCAATCATTCTTCAATATATTAAATCATATGCAGAAGATTATATTGGTGAAAAAGTTGAAAAAGCTGTCATTACGGTACCTGCATATTTTAACGATGCAGAACGTCAGGCAACTAAAGATGCAGGTAAAATCGCTGGTCTAGAAGTAGAACGTATTATTAACGAGCCTACTGCAGCAGCGCTTTCATATGGTATTGATAAAGATGATCAGGATCAAACCATTCTTGTATACGACCTTGGTGGCGGTACATTTGATGTCTCCCTTCTTGATATCGGTGATGGTACATTTGAAGTAGTAGCTACTGCCGGTGATAACCGTCTTGGTGGGGACGACTTTGATGAAGTGATTATTGACCATATGGTTAAGGAATTCAAAAAAGAAAATGGAATTGATCTTTCTAAAGATAAAATGGCAATACAACGTTTAAAAGATGCTGCAGAGAAAGCGAAAAAAGATCTTTCAGGTGTTAGTCAAACACAAATTTCTTTACCATTTATCACTGCTGGTGAAGCAGGTCCATTGCACTTGGAGATGAATCTGACACGTGCAAAATTTGATGAATTATCTTCTGATTTAGTTGAACGTACAATGATTCCTACGCGTAAAGCATTATCAGATGCAGGATTGTCAAAAAGCGACATTCATAAAGTGATCCTTGTAGGTGGTTCAACACGTATTCCAGCGGTACAGGAAACAATCAAAAAAGAACTTGGCCAGGAACCTTCTAAAGGGGTTAACCCAGATGAAGTTGTTGCATTAGGTGCAGCAATCCAAGGTGGCGTATTGCAGGGAGATGTAAAAGACGTTGTATTGCTAGACGTTACACCACTTTCTCTAGGTATTGAAACAATGGGTTCGGTATCTACCAAATTAATCGAACGTAACACTACAATCCCAACTAGTCATTCACAAGTGTTCTCAACTGCAGCAGATAATCAAACGGCTGTTGATATCCATGTCCTGCAAGGTGAACGTGAAATGGCGGCAGATAATAAAACATTAGGACGTTTCCAATTGACAGATATTCCGCCAGCACCAAGAGGGGTGCCGCAAATTGAAGTATCCTTTGATATTGATGCTAACGGCATTGTAAATGTGCGCGCGAAAGATCTTGGCACAAACAAAGAGCACTCTATTACAATCAAATCTTCTTCAGGTCTATCTGACGAAGAAGTAGAAAAAATGGTTCAGGATGCAGAAGAAAATGCTGATGCTGATAAAAAACGCCGTGAAGAAGTGGAATTGCGTAATGAAGCAGACCAACTAATCTTTACGACAGATAAAACAATTAAAGATCTTGGTGAAAAAGTTACCGAAGACGATAAACAAAAGGCCGAAGCTGCTAAAGAAGAACTTAAAGCTGCAATAGAAGCCGATGATATCGATCAAATTAAGGAAAAGAAAGACGTATTGCAAGAGCAAGTACAACAACTTTCTGTCAAATTGTATGAGCAAATGCAACAAGATGCGCAAGCTGGAGAAGATCAAGAAGCAAACGGTGCCGATGATGTAGTTGATGCAGACTACTCTGAAGTAGATGACGACAAAGATAAGAAGTAACCTGAAATAAAAAATAAATGCTATACCCTAGAAGTCAAAGTCAGGATTCTCTTGACTTTGACTTTTTATCTTCATTTGCTATTAGTAAATAATTGATGATATGATAAAACCTATGCTATAGTGTGTCGGGAGAGTGATGGAAGTTGAGTAAACGAGATTATTATGATGTCCTCGGTGTTGATCAAGGTGCATCAAAAGAAGAAATTAAAAAGTCATATAGAAAACTGGCAAGACAATACCACCCAGACGTAAATAAAGAAGAGGGTGCAGCAGATAAATTTAAAGAAGCAAAAGAAGCATATGAAGTATTAAGTGATGAACAAAAACGTGCACAATATGATCAGTTTGGCCATGCAGGTGCTAGCGGTCAGGGATTTGGCGGCGGCTTCGGTGGTGGCGCCCAAGACTTCGGTGGCTTTGGTGACATATTTGATATGTTTTTCGGTGGTGGCGGACGTTCAAGAGATCCAAACGCCCCACAACAAGGTGCAGACCTTCAATATACCATGGTGCTTGATTTTGAGGAAGCAATCTTTGGAAAAGAGACAGATATTAATATTCCAAAAGAGGAAACATGTGATACATGTAGTGGATCTGGTGCAAAGCCTGGAACAAAAGTGGAAACATGTTCTCACTGTCAAGGCTCAGGTCAGCTAAACGAAGAACAAAACACCCCATTTGGCCGTGTTGTCAACCGCAGAGTTTGTCACCATTGTAGTGGATCTGGTAAAATGATTCCAGAAAAATGTAATACATGTGGTGGTTCAGGAAGTGTTAGAAAGAATAAGAAAATCCATATTAATATTCCTGCAGGTATTGACGAAGGCCAACAAATCAGAGTATCTGGAAAAGGGGAACCTGGTAAAAATGGTGGACCTGCGGGAGATTTGTTTGTTCTCATTCAGATAAGACCACATGATTTCTTCGAACGTGAAGGAGACCATATTTTCTGTGAGTTACCTTTAACAATTACACAGGCTGCACTTGGTGACGAAATTGAAGTTCCTACAGTTCACGGGAAAGTAAAACTCAAGATCCCAGCTGGAACACAAACAGGTAAAACTTTCCGATTAAGAGGAAAAGGAGCGCCAAATGTCCGTGGCCGTGGACAAGGTGATCAACATATTAAAGTGAAGATAATGACACCTACTCAATTAACAGATCGACAAAAAGAACTTTTACGCGAATTTAATGAAATTGGTGGAAATGATTCAACGGATGAGCAGGATGGGAATATATTCCAAAAATTTAAAAAAGCGTTCAAAGGTGAATAACGATGTTGTGTTTCAGCATCGTTTACATATTAAGTAATCAATAGAATGGGTGAATAACGATGAAGTGGTCGGAAATTTGTATTCATACAACAAATGAAGCAATAGAACCAATTTCCAATATCCTGCATGAAACTGGTGCAAGTGGGCTTGTCATCGAAGACCCACTTGATTTGGTGAAAGTACGAGAAAATGTTTATGGAGAAATTTATGATTTGGATCCAAATGAATATCCAGTGGAAGGTGTACGGATTAAAGCCTATCTTCCAATGAACAGTTTTTTATCTGAAACCGTTAATCAAATAAAGATTTCCATCAATAACTTAATGACATATGATATCGACCTTGGTACAAATCAGGTTTCATTAAGTGAAGTGAATGAAGAAGAATGGGCAACAGCATGGAAAAAGTATTACAAGCCTGTGAAAATTTCCAAGAAGATAACAATCACCCCAACATGGGAGGATTATACTCCTTTATCCAGTGATGAAATTATTATTGAGCTTGACCCTGGTATGGCTTTCGGAACAGGCACACACCCAACAACTGTCCTTAGTATTCAGGCTTTAGAAGAATATTTAACGGAAAATGACCATGTAATTGATGTGGGCTGTGGATCAGGAGTGCTTAGTATTGCTGCTGCTAAACTGGGTGCAAAGGAAATTTTCGCTTATGATCTTGATGAAGTAGCCGTAGAAAGTACGAAGTTTAATGCAGAAGTAAATAAGCTTGATCAGCAAATTGTCGTCGAACAGAACAATTTGCTTAACAATGTAAACAAGAAGGCAGATATTATCGTATCGAATATTTTAGCTGAAATAATCGTACAGTTTGTTGACGATGCTTGGGATAATTTAGTGGATGGTGGATTGTTTATTACTTCAGGGATTATCCAAACTAAAAAACAGCTTGTTAAAGATAAACTAATCCAGCAAGGCTTTGAGATAATTGCTGTAAATGAAATGGAAGACTGGATATCCTTTGTTGCTAAGAAAAATTAAACTAAATCTATTTTAAAATAAAGTGGGTGCTTTATTTGCAAAGATATTTTATTTCCTCTTCTGAATTTAATGGTAATGATGTACAAATCATTGGAGATGATGTACATCATATTACCCGTGTCATGAGGAACGTAATCGGTGACCAAATCATTTGCAATAATGACCAGGGACAAGCTGCACGATGCCGTATTACAGAAATTGCTGAAGATCGTGTACATGTGGTTGTGGAAGAATGGCTGAATGAAATAGTAGAACTTCCCATTAACGTTACAATCGCCCAAGGAATACCAAAGGGTGATAAGTTTGAATTGATTTTGCAAAAAGGGACTGAGCTCGGTGCAACATCTTTTATTCCGTTCCAAGCTGAAAGGTCTGTTGCAGTATGGGATAATAAGAAACTTATAAAAAAGATGACGCGTTTTCGAAAAATTGTTAAAGAGGCCAGTGAGCAAAGTCACCGTAACAAAGTGCCAATTATTGACAAATCGATGTCAATTAAGGAATTGATAGAAGAAGGTAAAAAATATGATGTTGCCATTTTTGCATATGAAGAAGAAGCAAAAGTTAAAAGTCAAAATTTTTTTGGCACGATTATAGATAAGCTTTTACCAAGTCAGAATCTTATGGTTTGTATAGGTCCTGAGGGTGGGTTTTCGAAAAAAGAATCCGAACAGCTTAAAGAAAATGGTTTTCAACCTGTTCGGCTTGGGCCAAGAATCTTAAGAACTGAAACTGCTGCATTATATGTCCTGGCAAGTATTTCTTATCATTTTGAAGAATTGAGGTGTAATGGATGCCAACAGTAGCATTTCATACATTGGGCTGTAAGGTTAATCATTACGAAACAGAAGGTATATGGCGTATGTTCATGGATAAAGGCTATGAACGTGTTGATTTCGATCATGATTCAGATGTGTATGTTATTAACACATGTACCGTCACGAATTCGGGAGATAAAAAGAGCAGACAGACAATCAGACGTGCAATCCGAAAAAACCCTAATGCCGTGATATGTGTTACGGGATGCTATGCACAAACATCTCCAGGAGAAATAATGGAGATTCCAGGTGTTGATGTCGTTGTAGGAACGCAGGATCGTAAAAATATATTTACCTATATCGATAAACATAAACAAACAAAAGAACCAGTTAACGGTGTTTCCAATATCATGAAAAATCGTGTGTTTGAAGAAATGGATGTTCCTGTATTTACAGACCGCACGCGTGCATCGTTGAAAATTCAAGAAGGCTGTAATAACTTTTGTACATTTTGTATCATTCCATGGTCCCGTGGATTACTAAGATCCCGAGCTCCCGAGAATGTTATTGAACAGGCGCAAAAGTTAGTGGAAGCAGGTTATAAAGAACTAGTATTGACAGGTATTCATACTGCTGGTTATGGAGAAGATTTAAAAGACTACAATTTTGCTAAACTTTTAAGAGAACTGGAAACAGTGGAAGGTTTGGAGCGCATTCGTATTTCCTCGATTGAGGCAAGTCAAATTACAGATGAAGTTATTGATGTATTGGACAATTCCAAGAAAATTGTTAGGCATTTGCATATACCACTACAAGCAGGTTCCGACACTGTACTTTCAAGAATGCGAAGAAAATATTCTACGTGTTTTTATAAAGAAAAAGTTAATAAGATCAGACAAGCATTGCCAGGCTTAGCAATCACTTCCGATGTAATTGTAGGATTTCCTGGTGAAACAGAAGAAGAATTTATGGAAACATACGAATTCATTAAAGAAATTGGTTACTCTGAATTACATGTATTCCCTTTTTCGCGAAGAACTGGAACACCTGCAGCCAGAATGGATAATCAAGTGGAGGATCATGTTAAGGAAGATCGTGTACACCGTTTAATCACATTATCAGATCAACTTGCAAAGGTTTATGCTTCCCAATATGAAAACGACGTACTTGAAGTTATTCCTGAAGAACGGATTGTTGATAAGAATCACCCTGAGTTACTTGTTGGCTATACAGATAATTATATGAAAGTTCAATTTGAAGGAACAGCGGACATGATTGGAAAAATTGTACGTGTGAAAATTTCAGAATCCGGTTATCCATTTAACAAAGGGACATTTGTTAGAGTTATGGATAATGCAACACATTCAGGAGAAAAAGTTCATTAAATAAATTGCTCTACACAGGAAGGGAGATTCTCATGAGTAAGGAATTGGCTAAGTATATCGATCACACACAATTAAAACCTGATACAACGAAGGAAAAAATTAAACAGATTGTAGATGAAGCAAGGGAATATGAATTCGCTTCTGTCTGTGTAAATCCGCATTGGGTGGCATATTGCTTCGATCAGTTGAAAGATACGTCGGTAAAAGTTTGTACAGTCATTGGTTTTCCATTAGGTGCCACAAGTACTGCATCTAAAGTTTTTGAAACAAAACAGGCTATCCAGGATGGTGCAACGGAAGTGGATATGGTTATCAATGTTGGAGAACTGAAATCTGGCAATGATCAATTTGTTAAAGAAGATATTCAAGCAGTGGTAAATGCAGCAAAGGATAGCGCTTTGACCAAGGTAATTATTGAAACATCTTTACTTACGAATGATGAGAAGGTTCGTGCATGTCAACTGGCAAAAGAAGCAGATGCAGATTTTGTGAAAACATCCACTGGTTTTTCTGGTGGCGGTGCAACGCTTAGTGATGTGAAATTAATGCGCGAAACAGTTGGCCCTGCTATGGGTGTAAAAGCTTCTGGTGGAGTAAGAGACCTGGAAGCAACAAATGCTATGATTGAAGCTGGTGCAACTCGTATCGGTGCAAGTGCCGGGATCGATATTCTAAATGGAAATAAAGGTAGTGGCGAGTATTAAGAAAATCACCATATCAAAATAGATTCGATTATGTGCGAAATAATCGTTGACCTAAATGAAGGAATATATTATAATTTAGTAAGGCATGAAAAGGTAATATATGCCTGTATAAATTTGTTTTGTGCTTCGGAGGGAGGGAAATTAGCATGTCAAATACAACTCGCGTTCGTAAAAACGAGTCTCTTGAGGATGCTCTTCGTCGCTTTAAACGCAGTGTGTCAAAAAGTGGTACACTACAGGAATATCGCAAGCGTGAACACTATGAAAAACCTAGTGTTAAACGTAAGAAGAAATCTGAGGCTGCTAGAAAGCGTAAATTCTAAAGAGGGTGCAAGCGTATGACGTTACTTGATCGTCTGAATCAAGATATGAAGCAAGCGATGAAGAACAAAGATAAAGAAACCCTAAGTGTTATTCGCATGGTGAAAGCTTCCATACAGAATGAATTGATTAAGCTTGGTAATGATACTCTATCTGAGGACGAAGAATTAACCATTCTATCGAGAGAAGTTAAACAAAGAAAAGATTCCCTCCAGGAATTTAAAGCTGCTGGACGTGAAGACTTAGTTGATAAACTTGACAATGAATTGGTCATTTTACAAAAGTACTTACCGGAGCAGTTATCTGAAGACGAACTATCAGCAATCATTCAATCAACGATTCAGGAAGTTAATGCTACATCAATGAAAGATATGGGGAAAGTGATGGGTGCTGTAATGCCTAAAGTAAAAGGCAAAGCAGAAGGCTCTCAAATAAAAAATGTAGTGCAAAAGAAATTACAATAAGTTAAATGAAGGACTCCAGTCAATGTTGGCAGGAGTCCTTTATCTTTACCACTGGTCTAAGTTTATTTCAAAACGTGTACTACATGGTTTCTCTACCTTCGTGTTTTATGATACTATCTAATTATAACAACCACTTTTTCTAAAAATATGAAACCATTTACATGTCTCTTTCGTATAAGTATGTAACGGGCAGAGGGAGGTGAAACATTTTGTCGGGTAAACGGTTTACAACATACATAGTAATGATTACAGCCATCCTTCTGACATTATTTAATTTCTCTGATGATATAAGTGCACGTACCGCCACTACAGAGGAAGGAAGAGGGAATACCGTTTATGTTATACCGATAGAAAGAGAAGTTGAGCGAGGATTAGAAGCATTTTTAACTCGAACAACTACTGAAGCAATTGAAGATGGTGCAGATCATATCGTTTTTGAAATTGACACACCTGGTGGGAGAGTTGACTCTGCTGGTCAGATAGGGAGTCTGATACAAAGTTTAGAAATACCGACAACAGCTTATATTGTAAATGAAGCACTATCTGCAGGGTCATATATTGCACTATTTTCCGATAATATCTTTTTTAACCCGCATGCGAGAATGGGAGCAAGTGGCATCATTAATTCTGATGGAACTGCTGCAGATAAAAAGGCTCAATCAGCGTGGTTAGAACAGATGCGAAGTGCCGCAGAATCAACTGGAAGGGATCCGTTGTATGCGGCAGCGATGGCAGACAGCAGCATTAATCTTCCTGAATATGATGCACCCGAGGGAGAATTTTTAACATTAGGCCCATCTGATGCACTGGATGTCGGATATGCAGATGGAATTGTTAATGATCGGGTTGAGCTCTTATCCGAACTTGGCTTGTCAGAAGCTACTTTAGTTGAAACAGAACCAACAATTGCCGAGGAGGTTGCCCGGTTTCTAACCAATCCGGTTGTCATTCCTATTCTCCTATCGGTTGCAAGTCTTGGACTTATCGTTGAATTATACTCACCAGGATTTGGTATACCAGGTATAATGGGTCTTGTATCTTTACTATTATTCTTCTATGGTCATATTGTGGCAGGTCTTGCCGGTATGGAAGCTATTGTATTACTCTTACTGGGTATTATCTTGATTGTCGCAGAGTTGTTTGTTCCAGGAGGTATACTCGGTTTTCTTGGGATTGGGGCAATCGTTGTTTCATTGTTTCTGTCAGGATATGATATCGGCCATATGTCTATGAGTATTGGTATCGCATTTCTTGTGACATTGATTGCTGCCATCATTCTATTTAGAAGGATTGGACTGGATAAGGGTATTTTTCGCCACATTATTCTAAAGGATCGCACAACAACAGAGCAGGGGTATGTGTCTTCTGTGAATCGATTGGAACTTCTTGGCCTGGAGGGTAAAACAGTAACCCCACTTCGACCATCGGGTATTGGATTATTCGATAGCGAGCGAATTGATGTTGTGTCTGAAGGCGGTTTTATTGAAAAGAGTCAACTGATTAAAGTGGTCAAAGTAGAAGGTGTGCGTGTGATTGTAAGAGAAATACAATAATAAATGAAAAATTGGAGGAATTTGAATGTCGATAACAGATCTTATGCCGCTTATCATTATTGCGGTCATCTTAATTGCATTAGCAATTTTATTCACCTTTGTGCCTGTAGCACTATGGATTAGTGCTTTAGCAGCTGGGGTAAAAGTTAGTATCTTTACATTAATTGGTATGCGACTGCGTCGGGTTGTACCAAATAGAGTAATTAACCCGCTTATTAAAGCACATAAAGCAGGTTTGAATGTAAAAACAAATCAATTAGAGAGCCATTACTTAGCAGGTGGTAATGTTGATAGAGTAGTAAATGCATTAATTGCCGCTCATCGTGCTAATATTGAACTTCCATTTGAACGTGGTGCAGCGATCGATTTAGCTGGTCGTGATGTATTGGAAGCAGTTCAAATGAGTGTTAACCCTAAAGTCATAGAAACACCGTTTATCGCTGGTATTGCCATGGATGGTATTGAGGTAAAAGCATTGGCCAGGATTACTGTACGTGCTAATATTGACCGTCTTGTCGGTGGTGCGGGTGAAGAAACAATTATCGCTCGTGTTGGTGAAGGTGTTGTAAGTACCATTGGTAGTTCAGAATCTCATTCGAAAGTTTTAGAAAACCCGGATTCTATTTCCCAAAATGTTTTAAGTAAAGGTCTTGATGCTGGTACTGCTTTTGAAATCTTATCGATTGATATTGCAGATGTAGACATTGGTAAAAATATTGGTGCAATCCTGCAGACTGACCAAGCGGAAGCAGATAAAAATATTGCTCAAGCAAAAGCGGAAGAACGTCGTGCAATGGCTGTTGCACAAGAGCAAGAAATGCTTGCGCGTGTTCAGGAAATGCGTGCTAAAGTTGTGGAAGCAGAGGCAGATGTACCGCTCGCCCTTGCAGAAGCGTTACGTACCGGTAAAATGGGTGTAATGGATTATATGAATTACCAAAATATTGATGCAGATACAGATATGCGTGATACAATTGGTAAATTATCTAAAGACAACAAGGAAGATGATCAAAATTAATCATAATCATCTTGATAAAGGAGGATTCTGATGGATTGGATTTTTGATAACCTATTTATCATCATTATTATTGTTTCAGGGCTTATAGGCTTTTTTAGAAATAATGACAGTGAGGAAAAGAAAAAGGAAACGACCAAACCAGTTCCTCCTAAGTCTGTTAGAATTCCGAATACACCGCCTATAAGAAGGGAACAACCAAGAGCTGAACGTAAAGTTTATAAAGAGCGTCCGACGAAGCCTACTGTCTCAACTGCATCGATTGAAGAACAGCAGAAGGTCCAAATGGAAAGATTGGCGGGTAAAAACGGTGCCATCACTGATTCTCTAGAAAATCTGACAGGTCAGAATTCTTTAGGAAACAGTCTCAATGAACAAACAGAGAATTCAGCAATGAAGAAAGAAAGTTTGAGAAAGCAAGTAACTAGTAATTTGGGAGCACAAGGGCTTGTTAACGGCATTATTATGTCTGAGGTCCTTGGAGCGCCAAGAGCAAAGAAACCGTTCAAAACGGTATTGCAAGGTCGAATAAGATAATGGAAAATTGCCATTCAGGTAAAAGTTAATTCTTTTACTTGGATGGCTTTTTTATTTTAGGAGTGCTTCATAAAGGAAAATACCAAATTATGTTCTTATATTTCCATCCCTTTCATAAATATATATGTGAGGGGGGATCATCATTGGCTAATTGGCAACAACGTTTTCGTTCCTTATTAATTGAACAATTCTCTCTTCCTTCTGATGTTATTCTCGAGATGCCCAGAATAACCATTATTGGGCATATTCACTTTTATATAGAGAATCATCAAGGGTTGGTAACCTATTCTGATAATGAATTGAAATTGAAAATAAATAAAGGTTATGTCCAGATAAAAGGTTCTTCTTTTGTATTAAAAATGATGTTACCAAAGGAAATCATGCTTGAGGGAACTATTTCAGAAGTAAAATTATTAATCGATTGAATCGAATTATAAGGGGGATGCTATAATGCTATGAAGTATAGTCAAGGATCTAAAGTGACAGGATATGTAACTATTTTAGTTAAAGGTACTTCTCCAGAATTGTTTTTCCAAAAATGTGCGAGTGAAGGTATAACTGTCTGGAATGTAAAAAAGAAGAGTGCGGAATTATGCGTAGGAGATATAAGCTTATCTGACATTAAGCAAATGAAAAAAGTGAGAAGAAGAACGATATATAAGGTCAGTTTTACTGATAGAAATGGTTATCCCTTTTTATTAAACCGTTTTTTGAAAAAGAGACCATTACTTCTGGGTTTATTTATTAGTATTCTTTTTTTTCTACTATTATCGAATATTATTTGGGAAGTCCGCATTACAGGTGTTCCGAAAGATATTGAAGAAAAGATAGATAACCAGTTGTCAGCTTATGGCGTGCATCCTGGAGCATGGCTATTTTCTCTGGATACTCCAACTGAGATCCAACAAAAATTAATCCAAGATATTCCCGAACTTTTATGGGCAGGTGTAGATCAAAAAGGGACAACCTTCTATCTGGAAGGTGTTGAAAAAGTTATTGTACAGGAAGCAGACCCCGCACAGCCGAGAAATCTGGTTGCATCGAAAAAAGGCGTTATTACGAAAATATATGTTTCAAAAGGGACTCCAATGGTAGCGATAAATGATTATGTAGAACCTGGCGATATCCTTGTTTCAGGTGATCTGAATAATACAACTGAAACAGATTCAGAGGAAAATGAAGATGAAGAAGAAGAAGTGAAGATTGCACCAATCGCAGCAGAAGCAGAAATTAATGCAAATACATGGTATGAGGTTTCGTTGACTATTCCACTTGCGTATAATTATGAGCAGCTTACAGGAAATAAAGAACGAAAATTGTATTTGAAAACTGGGGATTTCCAGTTGCCGATTTGGGGATTTGGAGATCCAGAATATGATGAAATTCACAGAGAAATGACTGAAAATAAAATTAATTTTTTGAAATGGGAACTGCCACTAACAATAGTAAAAACCGTGTTAAGTGAGAAGGAGTATCTGGAAGAAAAAAGGACCAAAGAGGAGGCAATAGAAGTGGGAATTGAACAAGCAGTCCTGGAACTTAAGCAGAAACTAGGCCCAGATGCCAAAATATTGTCTGAAAAAGTTTTGCATGAATCTGTTGACCATGGTAAAGTAAAATTAAATCTATATCTTTCGGTAGAAGAAAATATAGTAAAGCAAGAACCTATAGATCAAGGAGATTGATTATGTCAGGTAGCCTAACGGAAATTGACTTGCATTTAACAAGTACGAATGAAGCGCTTTCTCTATTTGGAACAAATGATAAGCATATTAAACAATTGGAATCACAATTGGATGTTTCTATTATATCCAGAGGTGAAGCAGTAAGCGTTTCTGGTTCTGAGGAAGCTATTTCTTTGGTGCAGGAAATCCTGCTTACATTATTAACCGTGATACGAAAAGGACAAACCATTTCCGAAAGAGACATTGTTTATGCCGTAGACTTAGCGAAAAAGGGCAAAATTAAACAATTGGAAACTCTTTTTGAAGATGAAATTACGAAAACAGCAAAAGGAAAATCAATTCGCGTCAAAACGCTTGGACAAAAGGACTATATTAATGCTATTAAATCCAATGACCTTGTCTTTGGAATTGGACCGGCGGGTACTGGTAAAACCTATTTGGCAGTTGTCATGGCGGTTCATGCATTGAAAAATGGGTTGGTTAAGCGCATTATACTTACTCGTCCTGCTGTAGAAGCAGGAGAAAGTCTTGGCTTTTTACCAGGTGATCTAAAAGAGAAGGTAGATCCATATTTGCGCCCACTGTACGATGCATTACATGATGTTCTCGGTGTGGAACATACATTACGTCTACTTGAACGCGAAACGATTGAAATCGCACCACTTGCATATATGCGTGGAAGAACATTGGACGATGCATTTGTCATTTTGGATGAAGCCCAAAATACAACACCAGCACAAATGAAGATGTTTCTTACACGACTCGGTTTTGGTTCAAAAATGGTAATTACCGGAGATATTACACAAATTGACCTTCCAAGAGGAGTGAAATCCGGATTACATGTTGCAAAGCAGCTACTAGATACTGTTGATGGCATAGCTTTTATTCATCTAAGCCAAACAGATGTTGTAAGACATCCGTTGGTCCAGCGTATTATAGCAGCATATGAATTGGAAAATTAAAAAGCTTTATTCACAATGGTTCTTTCTTTATAAACCTCGGGGTGTGAAGCAAACTGCGAAGTAACTATTGATCTGAATCGCTAATATTGGAAACAAGTTAATTCGGACAGCCGCAACCCGCAGTCACATTCTTTTCAAAATAGCCAATAAAAAAGAAGTAAGACCCTGTAAGTAGGGTCTTATTTCTGTATAACTGTTTAACAGTGGGGTGATGCGAATGATTGACATAATAAGAAGCAGCATGAAATCTCTAAAGAAAAAACATGGTTGGATTTTTATATTGCTGCCTGTTATTTTGCTAGGCATTTTTTTCTTTTTAATAACGCTAAACAATGTACATACGGAGACATATGATATTGAACGATTTAGTAATGCCAATGCAATAATACGCTCACCAATTACGATAGAAAATGAAAAGGAAACAAAACGGAAAACTCGGGAAACCGTTCAATCTGTCCAGGATCGATATGATATTTCGAATGAAGTAACCAATGAACAAATTAGTTATATAAAAGAATTGTTTGCTGCTGTTACCAAACTGAAAGAAGAACAGGTGGTCACAGATAGAACGGAAGATACGGCACAGGGCCCATTAACAGATCAAGAGAAAGTAACAAATTTAAAACAGATATTATCAGAAGAAATTAGTAATTCTGTAGACGATAGTACGCTAATTAAATTTTTTAATTTTTCTCAAGACGATTTAGAAAAAGCGAAAAATAATTACATAACAGCTTTAGAAGAAACACTGAATCATGGTGTAAGAACAGAGAATCTGCAAACGGCAAAAACAAATATGAGACAGCTAATCCAATTTTCTAATCTTGGAGAATCATTGAAAGAACCATTGAATGAACTTACAGACTTTGCTATTACGGAAAATTCCTTCTTTGATTATGAAAAGACATCTGAAGCAAGAAAGGAAGCTGCGACGATCGTCGATCCGGCAATGATTCGAGCTGGTGAAGTTATTGTAAGAGAGGGGCAGCCAATCACAAATGAAATCTATGAACAGCTGGAACTTGTTGGACTGCTGGACGAAGAGAGAAACATCTTTCCCTTAATTGGGCTTGCACTTCTTATCATTTTAATTTGTAGTTTGATAGGTTTGGAAATGTATCGGACAGCAAAAGAAAACGACTGGAATTCCGGCAAAATTATAGCTGTTTTCTTAACTTGTCTTATCGTCGTTTCACTAATGAAAATTATCAGCTTATTTAGTACACAAGCAAATCAGCTTTTCTTTGCAACACCGATTGCTACTGGTGTTTTGCTAATTAAAATATTAGTAAATGAGAGGACTGCCATCATACTCGCAGCACTTTACTCTATATTAGGAAGCGTTATCTTTAATAATCAGATTGCTGATGCATTGAATGTGGAGGTAGGGATTTATTTTCTATTGTCACAGCTGGCTGGAATTATTTTCTTAATGAATACAAAAGACAGACTGGCAATTTTAAAAGGTGGTACTGGAATAGCTATCGTAAATATATTAACTGTATTACTATTTCTATTTCTTTCGTTTGAAAAATATTCCTGGAGTGACCTTATTACACATGCAAGTTACGGTATTGTTTCAGCATTCCTTGCTACCGTACTAACCATTGGCTTACTTCCTGTTTTTGAAACAGTACTTGGCATTCTTACCGATATTAAGTTACTGCAACTCTCAAACCCAAATCAGCCGTTAATGAAAAAACTCCTAACAGAAGCACCTGGAACCTATCACCATTCTGTTATGGTTGCAAATATAAGTGAAACAGCGTGTGAAGCAGTTGGTGCAAATGGTTTGTTGGCTAGAGTGGGTGCTTACTATCATGATATTGGTAAAACCATTCAACCACATTATTTTATTGAAAACCAAGTTTCTATGAGAAACCCGCATGATTTTCTAGAACCAAAAGAAAGTGCAGAAATTATCATCAGCCATGCAAATAATGGTGCAGAAATGCTGAAGGAGCATAAATTACCGGAAGAAATAATTGATATTGCTAAGCAGCATCATGCTACCTCGTTAGTTAAATTCTTTTACTTTAAGGAGAAAGAAAATAATGAAGATGTGAGAGAAGCTGATTACAGGTATCCAGGCCCGAATCCACAGACGAAGGAAGCGGCCATTATTTGTATTTGTGATTCTGTGGAAGCTGCCGTCCGTTCTTTAAAGGAACCAACGAAGGAAAAAATTGAAGAGATCGTGGCTTCAATTGTAAAAGATAAAGTCTCTGATGGACAATTGGATGAAAGTCCTTTAACATTAAAGGAACTGAAGATAATTCAGGGTGCCATATGTAAATCTCTCAAAGGGATTTTCCATTCAAGAATACAATATCCAATGAAGGAGGCAAATTGAATGCATATTGACTTTCATGATAAGACAAATTCTGTACAGACCGACTATGTCGATCTCATACAGAGGCTATTGATTTTTGCTGCTCAAAAAGAGGGAATCGTTCGTGAGGCAGAAATGTCTGTAAATTTCGTGGACAATAAAGAAATCCAGGAGCTTAATCGGAATTACAGGCAAAAAGATTCCCCAACAGATGTTATCTCCTTTGCCATGCAGGAATCCGTGGAGGGGGAAATGGACATTGTCGGCGATGATATTCCAATGATACTCGGAGATATTGTCATTTCTGTCGATAAGGCAAAAGAACAGGCCATTGAATACGATCATACGTATGAAAGGGAACTTGCATTCCTAACGGTTCACGGCTTTCTTCATTTGTTAGGGTATGACCATATGAATAAGACAGATGAGAAAAAAATGTTTAAGAGACAGGAAGAAATTCTAGGTGAGTTTGGACTTGAAAGATAAACGAAGAAGAATTGGGTTTTCCTATGCCTGGAATGGTATAAAAGAAATTTACAAAACTGAATATAATTTTCGAATCCATCTCATTGCAGCTGTTTTGGCAATAGTAGCTGGGTTTACTTTTCATCTATCCAATATGGAATGGGCGATAATTGTTCTAGTTATTGGTCTTGTGCTCATGGCCGAACTAATAAATAGTGTGATTGAAAAAATGATCGATTATTTAAAACCTGAAATACATCCATCTGCTAAAATAATAAAAGATGTCGCTGCAGGTGTTGTGTTGATTACAGCGATTATTGCACTAATAGTTGGTCTCCTCATCTTCCTTCCAAAATTGGATAGTATACTCTAAGCCCTTTGATTTAGGGCTTTTTTTAATTTTATATATAAATTTGTTTAGTCTTAATAGACTTCTTTTTTTGTTTTCATTTATATATGTGGTACTTTAGGAGAAAAGATAATCTTTTTAAAGGTTTTGTCGATTTAGTGAAAGCACGCATTATTTGTAGTATTATATAAAATATAAAAGAAAACGTCTCGGAGGACACAACATGAATACAAATACGAATTTTAAATCAGGATTTATTACAATTGTCGGAAGACCAAATGTTGGGAAGTCAACATTTATGAATCGTGTTATTGGACAAAAGATCGCGATTATGAGTGATAAGGCTCAAACAACTCGAAATAAAATACAAGGCGTTCTTACAACAGATGATGCACAAATGGTGTTTATTGATACACCAGGAATCCATAAGCCAAAACACCGCCTTGGTGATTTTATGGTTAATGTTGCTGAGAACACACTAAACGAAGTGGATGCAGTGATATTTATGATTAATGCAAAGGAAGGATACGGAAGAGGAGATCAATATATCATTGATTTATTGCAAAAGGTGAAAAGCCCTGTCTTCCTTATCATTAATAAAATTGACCTTATCAAACCGGAAGAAGTATTCCAGTTAATTGAACAATACAATGAAAAATATGATTTTGAAGAGATTATCCCGATTTCAGCACTGGAAGGAAATAATGTGGATCATTTACTAGATGTATTAAAAGGGCATTTAGAGGAAGGTCCTCAGTATTACCCAGCTGACCAGGTCACAGATCACCCGGAACGATTTGTTATCTCAGAACTAATAAGGGAAAAAGTATTACATTTGACGAAGGAAGAGATTCCACATTCCATTGCGGTAGTTATCGAAAACATTGAAGAAAGAGAACAAGAAAAGATCTTAATCCAAGCAATAATTGTTACGGAAAGAAGCACACAAAAGGGAATTTTAATCGGAAAACAGGGCAGTATGCTGAAAAGAATCGGCAGATATGCCCGGAAGGATATTGAAGCATTACTTGGATCCAAAGTATATCTGGAACTGTGGATAAAGGTAAAAAAAGATTGGCGTAATAAAGAAAATCAGCTGCGTGAATATGGCTTCCGTAAAGATGAATATTAGTTGGTAATTTTTTATACTAATGAAATTGAAGCTTTGAGCCACTCTAAATAGTGAGTTACATTTTCAAACAAAATGAAAGAAAGGTGGGGTTTCTTGTGGTCGATCTAACATGGAAAGTCTTTAGTCAGACAGGAAACATTGAAACCTATTTGTTAATGAAAGAGTTGGAAAATGCAACATCTGTACAAGAGAATGGACAAGCTGAATCTGAAAATATAGCTTCACTGGATGCGAAATTATAATAGTTGATCTGTATCATCTCCTATTGGGGAAGAGAGGTGAACGGTGTGCTTGAAAAAATAAACGGAATTGTTATCAAAACACTGGATTATGGAGAAACACATAAGATTATAACAATTTTCAGTAAAAACATCGGTAAATTTACAGCAATAGCGAGAGGTGCGAAAAAGACAAAAAGCAGAATGGCTGCTGTAACGCAGCCATTTATCTACGCACAATTTTTTGTATATATGAACACTGGTCTCAGTACGATACAACAGGGTGAAATCATTGATTCCTTCCGAGCGATAAGAGAAGATATTATTAAAACCTCTTATGCTGCCTATATTACGGAACTGACAGATAAATTGCTTGATTCCAAAATTCCGGATCCCTATCTTTTTGATCAATTCCATCAAACAATGACATGGATTTCTGAAAATGAAGAGGCAGATATCCCGGTTATCATGTATGAATTGAAGCTATTTGAAAAAGGTGGTTTTGCGCCGACCGTAAATCGCTGTACCAATTGTGGTAATCTAAACCTACCATTTACATTTTCTATAACTGAAGGTGGCATGCTTTGTACGAAATGCAAGCATCTGGATGAGAGGGCGATTACACTATCTGATTCACTCGCTAAATTACTCCATATTTTCTCATCGGTTGGATTGGAGCGCATTGGAACAATTTCAATGAAGCCTGAAAACCAAAACTTGCTGAGACAAATATTGAATAACTATTATGATCAATATGGTGGTTTTTATTTGAAGTCAAGGAAGTTTTTAGATCAATTGGATAAATTAAAATAGGTAGAGATTGACATATTCAAGGAGATACAGTATCATTTTTTACATATTTAAAATTATATAATCAACTGTGATGATAGAGAAGAGTACCAATATATTTCTATTTATAGCGAGTCCAGGGAGGTGTGAGCTGGATAATAGGAGTTCTGGGAAAGGAGCTCTGGAGCAGTCGTCATAAAGCGGCTCTGTTAAACAGAGCAAGTAGGGTGGAACCGCGGTAGAAAACCGTCCCTATGTCTATCTACTCGTAGACATAGGGACGGTTTTTATTTTGTAGATAGATTGTATTAAACTTCCCTGTATACATAAATACAAATGCAACTAGGCTTTTTGATTGCTATTTGGGGACTGCGGTTACACATCCAACCGAAAAGAATTGTTGCTTTTAAAGTATTGCAGAGTTGAGATAAACTGTGACATAACTTCTGATTGATTCCTATAATAATGCGTTTGATCCCGCCGTCCGGCATCGTTTTGGGCGGATGCTTTTCCCGGGCACGGCCTCAAGCCACGTCCGAGAAGACCACTCTGCTGGGTCTTCGGACACGTGCGTTCCCGCAAGAGTCACCACCCAAACGATGCCGGACTGGTGGAGCTGTGTGCTGCTATTTCAGCTATTGCAAGTGTTGTAATTTTAGCAACCTTCTAACTAGCTCTGGAAAATTACGCAGACTCCTACGGGAAAACAGGCATAGGGAGACCCTGAAATGCGCCAGCATGAAGGAGCTCACCAGCCGCCTTAGGATGCGCGCAGTGTATTTCCCAGAGCAGTCGCATGAGATACTTATCTTACGTCGCAGTTTATAGGTTTTGTAGCAATAACAATAAACCTTTTAGAAAAAACTTTATTAATGATAATGAAAAGAAGGAGAGTTTGATATGAATATCCAGGAAATGATTTTAACATTACAAAAACACTGGTCAGATCAAAATTGTATGCTGATGCAAGCCTATGATACGGAAAAGGGAGCGGGTACGATGTCACCAATGACATTACTGCGGAGTCTTGGACCGGAACCGTGGAATGTAGCATATGTAGAACCTTCCAGAAGGCCAGCAGACGGGCGCTATGGTGAAAATCCAAACCGTCTATACCAACATCACCAATTCCAAGTAATTATGAAACCATCCCCTGATAATATCCAGGAACTATACCTAGAATCTCTAATAAAATTAGGAATTGACCCACTTGCACATGATATCCGTTTTGTGGAAGACAACTGGGAAAATCCGACATTGGGGGCGGCTGGACTCGGTTGGGAAGTTTGGCTGGATGGGATGGAGATAACACAATTTACCTATTTCCAGCAAATTGGTGGGCTTGAGGCAAATCCGGTTACTGCGGAGATAACTTACGGGATTGAACGACTTGCTTCTTACATTCAAGATAAGGAAAATGTTTTTGAGTTGGAATGGAATAATGGTGTTACGGTTAGAGACATATTTTATCAACCAGAGTTTGAGCATTCGAAATATACTTTTGAAGAGTCCAATACAGAAATGCTTTTCCAATTATTTTCGATGTATGAACAGGAAGCTAGATCCACGATGGAGAAAGGTCTTGTTTTTCCTGCCTATGATTATGTCTTGAAATGTTCACATACATTTAATCTACTGGATGCAAAAGGCGTTATTTCAGTAACAGAACGAACAGGATATATTTCACGTATTCGTAACTTGGCAAGGAGTATTGCCAAAGCATATGTTGCTGAAAGAGAGAAACTAGGATTTCCAATGCTCCAAGAAGGAGGAGAATTAAATGGCTAAAGATGCTTTATTTGAAATTGGACTTGAGGAACTGCCTGCAAGGTTTATTGATGATGCAGAGAAGCAACTACTGAATAAAACGACTAGTTGGCTGAAGGAACTTAGGATATCCTATGATTCCATCACAACATTTTCAACACCAAGACGCTTGGCAGTTTTGATTAATAATATGGCTGAATTCCAAACGACAATCGAGGAAGAAGCAAAAGGGCCAGCAGTGAAGATTGCTAAAGATGAAAACGGTGAATGGTCGAAAGCAGCTATTGGTTTTACTAGAGGTCACGGCCAGACTACGGAAGATATATATACAAAGGAAGTAAAAGGAACAACATATATATTTGTGAAAAAGCATATTGAGGGGAAACCTGTACAGGATCTGCTGCCGGAATTCAAAAATATTATAGAATCCATTCAATTTGGTAAAAACATGAGATGGGCATCGGAAACACTTCGCTATGCAAGACCAATTCGTTGGTTGGTAGCATTGTATGGCAATGAAATCATTCCATTTGAAATTACCAATGTCCATACAGGAAATAAGACATATGGTCATCGTTTTCTAGGAAGCGAAATTACCTTAGAATTACCTTCTGAATACGAATCTTCATTGGCTGCAAATTTTGTAATTGTTAATTCCAAAGAACGGGAGGAATTAATTTTAAAAGGTATAAATGAGCTGGAGGAAGTGAATAACTTCCAAATTCCTGTAGATTTAGAATTACTGGCAGAAGTTAAAAATCTCGTTGAATATCCTACTGTCTTTATGGGTTCCTTTGAAGAAAGGTTTCTCAAATTACCTTCCGAAGTCCTAATAACCTCTATGAAGGAGCATCAACGCTATTTTCCTGTTGTCTCCAAAGAGGATCAATTACTACCACACTTCATTGGTGTCAGAAATGGGAATAAACATGAACTTTCAAATGTGGCAAGAGGAAATGAAAAAGTGCTGCATGCGAGGTTATCTGATGGGGAGTTTTTCTTTGAAGAAGATAAAAAGCAATCGATTGCTTTTTATCAAGAAAAATTGGATCGGGTTATATTCCAAGAGAAATTAGGAACAATCAATGAGAAAGTAAAACGAATCACAGCAATTACTGAAAACATTGCTCGTTTGTTAGAATTAAATGAAAGTGAAACGAAGAAGGCATTACGAGCTGCGGAAATCAGCAAGTTCGATTTAATGACAAATATGGTAAATGAATTTACGGAACTACAAGGTATAATTGGAGAAAAATATGCTGTGAATTTTGGTGAAGATCGAAGCGTTGCACAAGCGATTAGAGAACATTACTTACCAAAACAAGCGAACGGAGATCTTCCAAAGACACTGATAGGAGCAATTATAAGCATTGCAGATAAGATGGACACGATTGTCGGTTGTATTGCTGTTGGGCTAACACCAACGGGTTCCCAGGATCCCTATGGTCTGCGCAGACAGGCTACTGGTATCTTACGAATTATGAAAAACAGAAAATGGGATATCTCCTTGGAAGACATTCTTTCAATCGTAATTTCAGTGTATCAGAAAACAGATATAGAACAGCAAAACGAGAATAAAGTAGATGAAGAACTTAATGAATTCTTCCAGCATCGCGCTTCTTACCTGCTTAAAGAGTTAAATGTAGAGCAAGATGTTATTCATGCGGTACTTCACCAGGAGATTGGAAGATTTGACTATACCGTTTCGAAAGCAAAACTTCTATCAGAGAAACGAAACGACGAATCATATAAGTCCGTACAGGAGGCTTTGGTCCGTGTTCTTAATCTATCGGATAAAGCAGAAGATCATCATTCAATCAGCCCTAAGAACCTTGTCACGGAGTCGGAGAAGGAAGTGTTCAATCAATACAACCAAATTAAAGATGATTTCCATGCTAATAGCCATAATAAGAATGCAACTGGTGCTTTGGCTACTTTAGATACATTAGCAGAACCGATTCACAGCTTTTTTGATAACAATATGGTCATGGCAGATGATGAACAAATACGCAGTAATCGCCTCGCGTTAATAAAGGCCATATCTACTTTAATCAAGGAGTTTGCAGACTTAAGGTTAATTGAATGGAAACAACATTTGTAAGAAAACGAAAAGTATAACATATTCACCCTTTTTACTATATAATTAACATTATTAAACATTTAGTATGACATATTTTAGGTGGTGAAAAGGTGGAATTATCAAAAAGGCAACAACAAATTATAGAAATAGTTAAAGGAAATGGCCCAATTACGGGTGAAAATATAGCAAATCGATTAAATTTAACACGGGCAACACTCAGGCCTGATTTAGCAATCCTAACAATGTCTGGCTTTCTGGATGCAAGACCGCGAGTTGGTTATTTTTTCACAGGTAAGACTGGTTCTGAATTGCTTGCGGAAAAAATCAGAAAGTATAAAGTACATGAATTTCAGCAAGTACCAATTGCGATAAAAGAAAGTGTATCCGTCTATGATGCCATATCAACAATGTTTTTGGAGGATGTTGGGACATTATTTGTAGTAGATGATAAATCCTGTTTGACTGGAGTTCTATCTCGTAAAGATTTATTGCGTGCAAGTATTGGTCAACCGGATTTAAATTTGGTTCCTGTTCATATTATTATGACTCGAATGCCTAATATAGCGGTATGCCGTAGAGATGATTTATTGGTAGATGCGGCCCATATGTTAATTACTAAAGAAATCGACGGTATGCCGGTTGTAAAAGATACCGATGCAGGACTTGAAATAATAGGCAGAATTACTAAAACGACAATGACAAAAGTTCTGGTAGAGTTAACGAAAGATCGGGTTTAAATTTAAATTTAAATTTAGGGGATGGAAGGGGTTTTATAAATGAGTAATCAACCAATAGTATATGTCTTATCTGATTCAGTCGGTGAAACTGCCGAGCTCGTAGTGAAAGCTGGATTAAGCCAATTCACAAATGGAGATTATAAAATTCAGCGTGTACCATATGTTGAAGATAAAGAAACAATAGACGACTTTCTTCAAGTCGCGAAGGAAAGAAACGGCATGATTGGTTTTACATTAGTAGAACCTGAGTTAAGAAACTACTTAAACAAGAGATCAAAAGAAATGAATGTAGAAGCAGTAGATATCTTGGGACCTACATTAGACACGATGGAACACGTATTCAAGCGTTCACCACGTCTTGAAGCAGGTCTGATTCATAAATTAGATGAGGACTACTTCAAAAAAATCGAGGCGATTGAATTTGCTGTAAAATATGATGATGGGAGAGATTCCCGTGGAATTGCAAGGGCCGATATTGTTTTAATTGGCGTCTCCAGAACTTCAAAAACACCATTATCACAATACTTAGCACATAAGAGAATAAAAGTAGCCAATGTACCGATTGTACCGGAAGTAGATCCACCGGAGGAACTGATGCTTGTTGATCCATCCAAATGTATTGGGCTAAAGATTACAGCAGATAAATTAAATGGTATCCGTAAAGAAAGACTCAAAGCGCTCGGGCTTGGAGACCAGGCAACATATGCAAATATCGAAAGAATTGAACAAGAACTGGAGTATTTTAACGGAGTTGTTGACAAAATTGGATGCCATGTAATTGATGTTTCCAATAAGGCAGTAGAAGAAACAGCTAACCTAATTATGCGTATGAAACAAAAAAGGAAAATGTAAGCTAGAAAAATAACCTACAAAAATAAACGTTCTGCTCTAGCCTTGGCAGAATGTTTTCTTTTTCAAGAGTATCCAATCATTTAGATAGATATTTTAAAAGAAATATACTATAATAGATTTTTGCGTTAACAAATAAGTATAAAAATGCAATGTGTGGCTATTCTGAAAAGTAAAACATTCATTATTAAGAAGGATTCTTGTATGTTTATGTAGAAGTAAGCAATATGGAGATTTAAATAACTGCCTTTTTTCTATTTATACTGTTCAGTAAGTTAACTTTTATAGAAAAATGAGTATATGTACAACGATGACTTACAACTAGAGGTTGGCGGTAAGTTAAGATTACTAAAAGTTGGTTTATAATTCGTTATCTAGAGGTACAATGGTAACTAAATATGCAGTATTCATAGCCTTCTTAGAATGACATAACATATAGAGGGTGATTTTTTTGGGCATTTGAGAAAAAAATGTCGAAACCTGAAGGATTTTTTCAATTAGTCACGAATATTAAGTATAGTATGGTGGTTACTATGTCCAATCAAATACCTGAAGAGGTTATTGAAGAAATAAGAAAGACCAATGATATAGTAGACATTATTGGTGAGTACGTTCATTTAAAAAAGCAGGGAAGGAACTATTTTGGTTTATGTCCATTTCATGGGGAAAAAACACCTTCCTTTTCAGTTACACAGGAAAAGCAAATATTTCATTGCTTTGGTTGTGGCAAGGGCGGAAACGTATTGACCTTTATGATGGAAATAGAAAGCTTTTCTTTTTATGAGGCTATAAAGTTTCTGGCAGACAAAAGTGGCATAACACTACCTGACTCAGGTATCAAACAAGAATCGTCCATTACCCAGGAAAGTCAAAGCATTCTTTCTGCCCATGGTTGGTTAACCAAACTTTATCACCATCTACTTCGGTATACGAAAGATGGAAAGGAAGGTTACAAATATCTGAAAGAAAGAGGTATTGGCGATGATGCGATTGAAACGTTTCAATTAGGTTTTGCACCAAATGTAAAGGATTTTGTTGCAGAATTCCTGATTAAAAAGGGATTTCAAAAACAGCTTCTTGTTAAGGCCGGAATCTTATCTCAACTAAACGATACGGAGGTAACAGATCGATTTAGGGGTAGAGTAATGTTCCCAATTAGAAATCATATTGGGAAAACAGTTGCATTTGGTGGCCGGTCTATTAAGGAACAAGAACCAAAATACTTAAATAGCCCAGAAAGTGAATTATTTCAAAAGGGGAAGCTGCTGTATAACTTTGACCTAGCAAAAAAACATATACGTAAAGTGAATGAAGTCGTATTGTTTGAAGGATATATGGATGTCATATCCGCATACCAGGCAGGCGTTAAAAATGTAGTGGCAACACTTGGTACTTCTCTGACAGAGCCACAGGCGAAGCTTTTGAATCGTTATGTAGAAACTGTAATTATATGTTATGACGGGGATCGTGCGGGTCTCGAGGCCACATATAAAGCGGCAGAGTTGCTACGTAAAAATGGCTGTTCGATAAAAGTGGCGAGACTTGATAGTGATATGGACCCGGATAGTTTTATTCAGAAATATGGATCAGAGGCATTTGAAGACAAAGTGATCAAAGCAAGTGAAACATATATGAGTTTTTATATGCGATACCTTAAAAAAGATTTTAATCTGAAAAATGAAGGAGATCGCATCAACTATATAGAAAATATATTGAAAGAACTTGCAATGATTGAGAGTTCCATTGAAAGGGAATATTATTTAAGGGAACTCAGCAATGAGTACAATATTTCTATTGAAGCTTTATCTTCCGAAATGTATGAATACAGGCAAAAACAGGGCATACCTAGGGATAATCAACAAAAGAACAGATATACTAATAAGAACACAATCGCAAAGCGTAATAAAAAGTTGTTTCCAGCTTTTTATAATGCAGAGAGAAAACTTATCTCCTATATGCTTCAGGATTCGTATATTACAGATAAGGTTCAGAACGAAATGGGTGCCGGATTTAATGTGGATGATCATAAAATTATTGCGACACACTTGTATGCATTTTATGAGGAAGGTCATTCGCCAGATATAAGTTTATTTATTGACAGGCTGAATGATGACCGATTAAAGCAGCAAGTTATAGAAGTGGCAATGATGCCGGTGCTGAATGAAATTAGTGATAGGGAAATTAATGATTATATCCGAATTATCCTAAATAAAGCAAATGATTCAGTAAATATAAAATCATTAAAAGAACAACAGAAACTTGCTGAACAGCAGAACGATCCATTGAAAGCAGCACAAATAGCAATGCAGATTATTGAGATTCAAAAGCATTTAAAAAATCCGAATTAATAATTTTGACTGGAAGGAGGGGGACTCATGGCCAAAAATAAGCCTTCACAAACAAAGGAAACGGAACTATCACTTGAGCAGGCAAAAGAAAAATTGGTTGAAATGGGTAAGAAGCGTGGTACATTAGCCTATGAAGAGGTGGCAGACCGTTTATCCAACTTTGAAATTGAATCCGACCAAATGGATGAATTTTATGAGCACCTGGAAGAGCAAGGTGTGGAAGTGATAGGTGAGTCAGAAGATGACCCCAATATGCAAAAGATTGCTAAAGAAGAAGAAGTCAACCTAAATGATTTAAGTGTTCCTCTAGGGATTAAAATAAATGATCCTGTCCGCATGTATTTAAAAGAAATTGGGCGAGTAAATTTATTATCTGCTGCTGAAGAAATCGAACTAGCTTCCCGTATTGAAGATGGCGATGAGGAAGCTAAACGCCGTTTGGCTGAAGCTAATTTACGCCTTGTTGTAAGTATTGCAAAACGCTATGTTGGCCGTGGTATGCTTTTCCTCGATTTGATTCAGGAAGGAAATATGGGTCTCATTAAAGCAGTAGAAAAATTTGATTACCGAAAAGGTTTTAAATTTAGTACGTATGCAACGTGGTGGATTAGACAGGCAATTACACGAGCAATTGCTGACCAGGCTAGAACAATCCGGATACCTGTGCACATGGTGGAAACGATAAATAAACTCATTCGAGTCCAACGATCCTTATTACAGGATCTCGGTCGCGAGCCTACACCAGAGGAAATCGGTGAGGAGATGGAACTCACACCTGAGAAAGTGCGGGATATTTTAAAAATTGCTCAGGAACCTGTATCCCTAGAAACTCCAATCGGGGAAGAAGATGATTCCCATCTAGGAGATTTTATCGAGGACCAGGAAGCTGTTTCACCATCTGACCATGCAGCATATGAATTGCTTAAAGAACAGTTAGAAGATGTATTAGATACTCTCACAGATCGTGAAGAAAATGTTTTGCGTCTTCGTTTCGGATTAGATGACGGACGAACAAGAACACTCGAAGAAGTTGGTAAAGTATTCGGTGTTACAAGAGAACGTATCCGCCAAATTGAAGCAAAAGCACTTCGCAAACTTAGACATCCGAGCAGGAGCAAACGACTTAAAGACTTTTTAGACTGATTGGTGGTCATTGTTCACATACGATGTGGATAATGACTTTCCTATTCCATTTATGTTACAACAAAATACTGCATCCTGTATAGGGGTGAATAACCATAGTGGATGATCGGACTGCTGTTATTGTTAAAGAAATTAAATACTGGAAAGAGCATCGATTACTTCCTGAAAAATATTGTGATTATCTTTTGGCACTCTATACGAATGGTCAGGAATTATATGACGAAGCAGAAGTTTCTAATGCTCGGAATGGCCTGACACCAGTTATCATTATCCATTTTATTTTATTGCTTGCTATGATACCGTTTTCATTGCTTGTAGTTTATTTTACTGAATTTCACTTACTTTTGCAACTCAGTATTTTAATTGTTTTTTTATTCTACTCCATTTGGATCTATCTATATTTTCGCAAGTATAGTTATGAATTTGTTCTCGTAGCCTTGATTGTGTCATTACTGCTATTACTTTTAGTATCAATAATACTCAGCAGTCTTTTAACTACAAGTATTATAATTCATACAATTGTCATCTTGATGAACCTTTTATTATGGCTGTTAATAAGCTACGCGGAAAAAAATAAACTTTTGCAGATTGTAAGTATTTTATCTTTGATTTTTGCTATAGGATATATAATTTTTAATAAATTTATAGCTTAATCCTTTAAAAATCATCAAAGTTCGAGTAAACTATATATAGTCTTTTATTATTAATTAAAGGGAATACATAAGGAGGAACTATAATGAGAAAAAACCCAGTTGTACCATACGCAATTATTGCAATTCTAGGAGTACTGGCAGTAGTGATTATTTCTGTTGTTGGTTTAGGTCAACGTACGGATATACAGCAGGCTGCTGAAGGCGGCGGTGAACAAACCGAAGAGACACAAGAGGGCGAAACAGCTGGTGGAGATGCTGATGCTGTTTATCAGTCTAACTGTGCTGCATGTCATGGTGCAGATCTGTCTGGTGGTGCTGGTCCTGATTTAACTCAAGTTGGATCCAAATTATCTGCTGATGAAATTGCAGATATTATTACAAACGGTGTTGGTGCAATGCCTGCACAGTCACAAGTTGCTGGAGAAGAACTAACAGCTCTTTCCGAGTGGCTTAGCGAAAAACAATAAGAATAAAAGCGGAAACGCGTATGGATATTCTTTTAACTTAGCCAGCGGAGATAAAGAAAACATGCCAATTAATCGATGTTGACTTATCGCGCTATAGTGAGGGAAGTCCAGTAGTCGCTTAACGTAGCAGTTTAGTCTGTGAATTCTTGAATTTTCTTAAATCATTAATAAAGTATAATAAAGACTAAGCTTTCTGCTAAAACAGAAAGCTTTTCTAATTTAGCGCTAAAAAAGGATAACATATCCCAAAAAGTTTGGTCTTGTATTTGTCTTAATGTTTTTTATGAGAAGTATTCTAAAAGGAGAACATAATGATTAATAAATTAAAACTCTCAAACCGATTATTAAAAGTATCCTCCTATATCCCGAATAGCGCATATTTTGCTGATATTGGTTCTGACCATGCCTATTTGCCTTGCCATGTATGCCTCTCTGATCCAACTGCAAAGGCAATTGCTGGAGAAGTTAACAAAGGTCCATTTGAAAGTGCAAAATCTACAATTGATAACTATCATCTAAAGGAACGAGTTGAAGTAAGACTTGGTAACGGTCTTGAAATATTAAAGGAAAATGAGGTCAATCATATTGTTATAGCTGGTATGGGTGGTTCTTTAATTAAGGCGATTTTAGAGGAAGGTAAATCAAAATTATTAAACGTCGAACGAATTATTGCACAACCAAATGTAGATGCTAGAAATATTAGACGATGGTTTTTAGAAAATGGTTATGTATTGACGAATGAAGCGATAGTGGAAGAAAATGAACATATATATGAAATACTTGTTGCTGACAAGGACAGTTCCAAACAACCATATTCCGATGAATATATGGAGAAGGAATTATTATTTGGCCCACTATTAATGAAAAGTAAGTCAGCAGCATTTCACAAAAAATGGACACTTGAACATAAGAAGTTGGCGAGCGTTATTCGGCAAATGAAAAGTGCGAGTGTACCAGATTCAACGAAAATAACCCTTTATGAAAATGAATTAGCTTGGATGGAGGAGGTTTTGCATAATGAAAAACAAGACCTTGAATAATTATGATATTTTTCGTATGATCGAGAAATTGGCTCCAAAAAGTTTGGCATATGAGTGGGATAATGTAGGATTACAAGTTGGTTCCTACAATAATCCGGTAAAAAAGATAATGATTACGCTTGATGTCATGGAATCTGTTGTTGACGAGGCAATCGACAATGGTGTGAATCTGATTATCGCACATCATCCTCTATTGTTTAAACCGATGAAACAGGTTAATATAGAGACTGCCCAGGGAAAGATTATCCGTAAATTGCTTAATAATGAAATTACGGTTTATGCCGCACACACCAATCTGGATATAGCAGATGGTGGCGTAAACGATATGCTTTGTGAGCTAATTGGTATAGAATCAAGCGAGATTCTTTTAGAGAGCACGAAGGAAAAATTATATAAGATTGCAGTTTATGTCCCCGAGTCACATGTAAATGAAATGAGGGAGTCCTTAAGTATGAGTGGTGCTGGACATATCGGAAATTACAGCCACTGTACATTTCAGGCAAAAGGTCAGGGTACATTCAAACCACTTCCAGGAACGAATCCATATATTGGATCGGAGAATGAACTCGAATTTGTAAATGAAGTTAAAATGGAAACAATTGTGCAACAGTCAAATCTTCAGAACGTTATCAAACATATGATTGAAGCCCATCCTTATGAGGAAGTAGCCTACGATATCTATCCACTTGAAAATGAAGGAAAACAATATGGAATCGGTCGCATCGGTACATTAGAAAAACCGGTGGATCTCAAATCATTATGTGAACATGTTAAAAATGTTCTGGATGTACCAGCTCTCCGTGTGACAGGTAATCTAAATAAAAAAATAAAGAAAATCGCTGTACTCGGTGGTAGTGGAGAAAAATATATCCGAACAGCTAAACAAAATGGAGCTGATGCTTTCATTACAGGAGATATGACATTCCATATTGCGCAGGAAGCCGAACAAATCGGACTTTCTGTTATCGATCCTGGTCATTACATTGAAAAAGTGATGAAAAAAGGAACAAAAGAATATCTAGAACAACAGCTTAAGATCGAACAAAAAGAAGTTGAAATACTAATCTCCACTTCGAATACCGAACCATTTAAATTCATGTAACTGAAAAAGGAGTATTGCTTCTATGAAAAATAATAATTTTGACCATTTTGCATTCCATCCGATACTAAAAGATATCGTTGGAAGTTTAAATTTTAAACAACCTACAGAAATACAGGAAAAGGTTATTCCAGCAATATTAAAAGGCCAAAGTGTGATTGGTCAATCACGTACAGGTTCAGGCAAGACACATGCTTATCTACTTCCACTGTTTAATCAATTAGATACAAATAAGCAGGAAGTGCAATTTGTAATTACTGCTCCGACAAGGGAATTAGCAACACAGATACATGATGAAGTTAGAAAAATGATTCACTATGCAGAACGAGATGGCAAATGGATTGCCAAACTATTGGTTGGTGGTACAGATAAACAAAAGATGGTGGACAAGTTAAAAACGCCTCCACATATTATTGTTGGAACACCAGGACGAATTCTTGATTTAGTTAATGATAATGTCCTATCTATATATTCTGCAACTTCATTTGTCATTGATGAAGCAGATCTTATGCTGGATCTTGGTTTTATTAATGATGTAGATCAATTGCTTGTAAAGTCTAAAAAAGATATTCAATTAATGGTGTTTTCCGCAACAATTCCGCAAAGACTCGAGCATTTTTTCAAAAAGTATTTGGAGAATCCTTTATATGTCAAAATTGATGAGCATTTTTCACCGGAAACAATGGAACACAGACTAGTTGCACGGAAACATCGTAATGATGCAGATATTATTATGGATATATCCAAAGTCATCAGGCCCTACCTCGCCATTATCTTTACAAATGGAAAAAAGCAGGCAAATGAACTTGTTGAGTCCCTACAGAAACGTGGATTGGATGTAGGGCTAATTCATGGTGGCCTGGCACCAAGAGAGCGTAAACGCGCCCTTAAGGAGATCCAAAACCTCCGATATCAATATGTCGTGGCAACTGATTTGGCCTCTAGAGGGATAGATATAAAGGGTGTCAGCCATGTAATCAATGCACAGATACCAAAAGAAGAAGAATTCTATATACATCGTGTAGGTAGAACAGCAAGAGCCGGAATGGAAGGGACAGCCATCAGCATCTATGATGAACCCGATTTGAAGTTAATTGATAAACTCGAACAAAAAGGATTAACATTCTCCTATGTGGAAGTAAAAGATGGAGAATGGAAAGAAGCTAAATCGTGGAATACAAGAAAATTACGTACAAAAACAACGACGAATGTTGAAAAAGAAGCATGGAAACAAGTTCAAAAAACAAATAAAGTTAAGCCAGGCTATAAAAAGAAAATGAAAAGACAGCAAGAATCCATCAAAAGACAGATGAATAAGAATCTAAAACACAAAAAATAGAGATAAGGAATGTACAACAGGGAGAGGTGTAGTAATTGTTAAAATTAGGTTCTCATGTATCCATGAACGGAAAGAAAATGTTACTTGGCTCCAGTGAGGAGGCTGTATCTTACGGCGCCAATACATTTATGATCTATACTGGTGCACCACAAAATACGAGAAGAAAACCGATTGAAGAATTGAATATCATGTCAGGCCAGGAACATATGAGTTTAAATGGTATATCGGATATTGTAGTTCATGCACCATATATAATTAACCTTGGTAATACGGTCAAGCCGGAAACATTTGAATTAGGTGTGAATTTTCTTAGGAATGAAATTGATCGCACCGAAGCCCTCGGTGCAAAACAGATTGTTCTTCACCCAGGAGCACATGTCGGAGAGGGTGCAGATGCCGGAATTAAAAAGATTGTCGAAGGATTAAATGAAGTACTTGAAAAAGATAGTGAAGTACAAATCGCGCTTGAAACGATGGCAGGAAAAGGCACGGAAATAGGCCGCACATTTGAAGAATTGGCAAGAATCTTTGATGGTGTAACACATAATGATAATTTATCTGTTTGTATGGATACATGCCATATCCATGATGCTGGATATGATATTGTCAATGACTTTGACGGTGTCTTAAATGAATTTGATAAAATTATTGGTGTTAATCGCATTCAAGTAGTCCATGTGAATGATAGTAAAAATGAACGTTCAGCACATAAAGACCGTCATGAGAACATCGGCTTTGGTCATATTGGTTTTAAAGCACTTCATTATGTTGTCCATCATCCTCAACTTCAGAGTTTACCGAAAATACTGGAGACGCCATTTGTAGGAACTGATAAAAAGAACAAAAAAGCACCATATAAATTTGAATTAGAGATGCTCAAGGACGGAAGCTTTATAGAGAACCTAAAAGAAAAAATTATAGAGCATAATTGAAAAAAAAAGGAATAACAAATTATTGTTATTCCTTTTTAATCAAATAAATATTCTAACCCATAGGAACGAATGATTTCATCAAATAATTTTTGTGCTTTCTTTGCCGTTTCTTTATCCGTTATTATTGTCAATTGTAGGAACATTTTATCGCGAGAAGCTTTATTGAAAGGGTCTGGAGAGTTATTTCGTAAGTATCCGGTAATTTCTCGTGCCTGTTTCTCGGATATTTGAAACCCATATTGCTTACTGTGATGCAATAATTCATCAACACTAAGATTTCTTAACTTATTTTTGACCATTTCTTTAATAAATATAGACATATTAGATCCTCCTTTATACTACGTATTATCTTATGCCGAGATATAAAAATTAGGAACTCCATATGCACATTCCAAAATATAACATCAGTAAGAGACGAATCTTTCCATAAACTATAGATGCACCTCATCAATTACTAAGGAGGTAAAAATATGGATGAATTTAAAAATGGTCGGGACAAAGATATGCAGTCTCCTCCAAATCACGGAGAACGAGTGAAAAATCAAGACTTCGTTGGTATCGAACCAGACAGTTCAAGAAATGAGGAATATGCAGCAGAGATAACTGCAGATGATTATGAACAAAAGAATAAAGAAGGTGATGGTGCGATATCGATGTACGGATGGATTGCCATCGCCCTGTCAGCTATATCTTTCTTTATGTGGCCGTTTGTGCTTGGTGCTGCCGGGATTATTCTTGGCTTTGTTTCCAGAAGTAAGGGTGCTGATACGTTAGGAAATATTGCGATTGCAGCTGGTGCAATTTCAATATTAATTTCACTATTTATTGTACCGTTTGTATAAATATTCATTAGAGGCTGAGTTTTCTCAGCCTCTTTTTTTATTACTGCTCACGATACACAGGGAAATAGTAGATCTTATATGGCTCTATTTTATGTGGATCTGTTGTCGGGTTCAGTTGTTCAAAATGGTTCAGCAAGCTTTGTAAATCCATCCTTCCTAAGTAATCTTGATTTAATGTTTCTATAACGGATAGAACGGTATCACCAGGCAGAACTTTAACATGAGCAATGGAATAGGATTCATTAATCATCAACTTCTCTATGTCGTTTTTAACTGGGGTAGAATTGGGTTTCATAAATATATCTTGATATATACTGATGAACAACAATATAATGAATATATATAATAAAAATCTTTTTAACGTATTCATATGTTTTCTCCTTTTTGGATGAAACCATTTGCATGTTAAAACGTATTACTGGTAGGGAGGAGGAGAATGAATGGAAATTTTTGAATTACAATGGATTGGTTTCGTCATAACTTTTCTTGGTACACTATTTTTAATCGGTGAGGTTCTCGTAAATATACGAGGTTTCTTTGCATTGTTAGGTATCGGATTTATAACAGTATATTTTGCAGCCTATGTTCCAAGTGGCTCTGTCATTCTTATGCTTATTATATATTTTGTGGGATTATTACTAATTATCATCGATGGCAAGATAGTTAATGATGGTACACTTGCAACGTTGGGTCTGGCGAGTATGTTGACTGCAGTTGCACTAGCGGCTCCTGACTTCACTTCTGGTCTTTATGCAGTATTGGGTGTTCTTCTCGGTAGCGGTGCATCTTTCCTGTTTCTTAAAGTATTTAAGAAACGCGAAATGTGGACGAAACTTGCACTCAAAGATCAGTTGACGAAGGAAGCAGGATATAATTCCATGAATATGGATTATGAATTATTAGTGGGTCAGGAAGGTATTACTTTAAATGATCTTCGGCCTGTAGGGACAATAAAAATTAAAAATAAAGATTATAGTGCTGTATCGGATGGTCAGTGGTTAGAAAAAGGGAGTAAAGTAAAGGTAGTTCAAGTCGATGGGACGAAGATACTGGTCGAAAAAGTTTCATAAAAAAGTCATAAAAGGACAATTTACTTTAGAGAGTAGATTGTCCTTTTTTCCTTGTTTATCGGGGATAAGCGGAATGAAATATTAGCTATATGGATAGTTAATAAATAGATAAGAAAAAACTATTGTAAATTTAATGTAAATTTTAGTGTAAAACCTTTACAAATGATTAATAAATCATTAATAATGGATGAGGTATAAAACGACAAGATTCAACATTATTGAAGGGATGTAATTTCATTGGATATTGATTTACAAGCACTGATATTTGAATTCGTGGGTGGACTTGGTATCTTTCTTTTAGGTATTAAGTTCATGGGAGATGGTCTGCAAAAGTCTGCTGGTGATCGTCTTCGTGATATATTAGATAAATTTACGAGTAATCCTTTCTTAGGAGTTCTTGCTGGGATTATCGTAACGATTTTAATCCAAAGCAGTTCAGGTACAACAGTTCTGACTGTTGGATTAGTCAGTGCAGGTTTTATGACACTCAGACAAGCCATCGGTGTCATTATGGGCGCGAATATTGGAACAACGGTTACAGCATTCATTATTGGTATTGATATTGGCGAATATGCATTACCAATTCTTGCAATTGGTGCATTAATCATTTTCTTCTTTAAAAATCAAAGAATAGTAGCCGTAGGACAAACTATTTTTGGATTTGGTGCCTTGTTTTTCGGTCTTGAATTGATGAGTAGTGGAATGTCTCCATTAAGATCATTAGATGCTTTCCATGAGCTAACAGTATCGATGAGTAATACACCAATACTTGGCGTAGTTATAGGGACAGTATTTACGTTAATCGTCCAAAGTTCTAGTGCAACCATTGGGATTTTACAGGGGTTGTTCTCAGAAGGGGCAATTAGCCTTAAAGCAGCGTTACCCGTATTATTTGGTGACAATATTGGTACAACGATAACTGCCATACTTGCTTCCATCGGTGCTTCTGTTGCTGCAAGAAGAGCTGCTTTGACTCATATTATTTTTAACTTAGTAGGTGCTACTGTATTTTTAATATTTCTCGGTTTTTTCACACAATTTGTTGCCTTCCTGCAAGGACAGTTTGATTTGAATCCTGAGATGACAATTGCATTTGCACACGGTAGTTTTAATATTGCCAATACGGTTATCCAGTTCCCGTTTATTGGAGCATTAGCATGGTTAGTAACTAAAATTATTCCAGGAGAAGATGCAATAATTGAATATAAACCGAAGCATTTAGATCCTATTTTTATACAACAATCGTCAACTCTGGCGCTGGACCAGGCAAAATCAGAGATTATTCGCATGGGTGAATATGCTTCGAAAGGATTGGAAGAAACGAATCTCTATGTTACAACACAAAACAAGAAGCATTCAGAAATGGCGACGCAAATCGAAGGTGCATTGAATAATTTAGACCGTAATATTACCGAATATCTCATCAGCATTTCTGCAGGTTCTCTATCTGAAACTGAGAGTGCTAAACATACAGCATTATTGGATACGGTACGTGATATAGAACGTGTTGGTGATCATTTTGAAAATATTATTGAACTAATTGATTATAAAATATCCAATAAAGTCCATTTAACTGAGCAAGCATTGGAAGACTTAAATAATATGTTTGAGTTAACAATCCTAACAATGAAACAAGCTGTCGAAGCTTTAGATAAGATGGATCGCGAGGCAGCATTGGAAGTTGTTCAAAAAGAGGACCAAATTGATAAAATGGAACGTAAATTCCGCAAAAAACATATTATTCGTATGAATGAAGGTCTATGCAGTGGGTCAGCTGGGATTGTCTTTGTAGATATTATTAGTAATCTGGAAAGAATTGGCGACCATGCAGTTAATATTGCTGAAGAAGTATTGGGTGAATAATCATCTCCTGAAAGGGAAGGAGAGTCTCCTTCCCTTTGTTAATAAAATTCAACATATTCATACATTTTTCTTCATTTATTTCTTGAAATTAGAGACGGAACATGCTAATATAAATATCGCAGTCTAAAAAAGTATTAACGTAAAAAGTTTTGCAGAAGTGCAAAAATAATGGTTGACAGAATTACTGAAACATGATAAATTAAATATCGTTGTTAAAAACTTATCTTTTATTCCACAGTAGCTCAGTGGTAGAGCAATCGGCTGTTAACCGATCGGTCGTAGGTTCGAATCCTACCTGTGGAGCCAAGTGGCGGCGTAGCTCAGCTGGCGAGAGCGTACGGTTCATACCCGTGAGGTCGTGGGTTCGATCCCCTCCGCCGCTACCAATTTAAATAATAATATGGCGATCGTGGTGAAGTGGTTAACACACCGGATTGTGGTTCCGGCATGCGTGGGTTCGATCCCCATCGGTCGCCCCATTTATTTAAAATTAAAAAGGACCCTTAGCTCAGTTGGTTAGAGCTATCGGCTCATAACCGATCGGTCGTAGGTTCGAGTCCTACAGGGTCCACCATAAAACTCATCGGAGGTATACCCAAGTCCGGCTGAAGGGATTGGTCTTGAAAACCAACAGGCGGGTCAAACCGCGCGGGGGTTCGAATCCCTCTACCTCCTCCATCTTTATTATTACTTATAACAAGCATCATAGTGAACAAAGTACTTCCTAAATTACCCTTGAACCTTTAAGGAATGCAAGTGTTAATTTCAGATTATAACTTTATATGGCTTGGTAGCTCAGTCGGTAGAGCAGAGGACTGAAAATCCTTGTGTCGGCGGTTCGATTCCGTCCCGAGCCACTTTTAAAAACAAGCTTCCAGCTTGTTTTTTTTATTGTTCATAGAAAATTTCTATTTCTATATACTAAATATCTTTCTGAAACTTTAAAAAATATAAAGCATAAGATTTGCAAGTATTTCAAAGCTTTGATAACCTTCTATATAAGGGTTTAATAATCCTTTATATCATTTTTATTTGAGGAGGAACTTTAATTATGGCAAAATTTGAATTACCTGAATTACCTTATGCATATGATGCATTAGAACCAACAATCGATAAAGAAACGATGAACATCCACCATACGAAGCACCACAACACGTATGTTACCAAATTAAATGCTGCATTGGAAGGTCAGTCAGATCTTCAAGGAAAATCAGTAGAAGAGTTAATCAGTAACTTGGATGCTGTACCAGAAAGTGCACGTACTGCAGTGCGAAACAATGGTGGTGGACATGCTAACCATAGTCTTTTCTGGAAATTATTATCACCTAATGGTGGTGGGGAACCATCTGGAGAATTAGCTGATAAAATCAATCAAAAATTCGGTAGCTTTGATAAATTCAAAGAGGAATTTGGAACTGCTGCAACTGGACGTTTTGGTTCTGGATGGGCATGGCTCGTTGTTAATAACGGGGAACTTGAAGTAACAAGTACAGCAAACCAAGATTCTCCATTAATGGAAGGTAAAACGCCATTATTAGGTCTTGATGTTTGGGAGCATGCATATTATCTTAAATATCAAAACAAACGTCCTGAATATATCTCATCATTCTGGAATGTAGTAAATTGGGATGAAGTTACAAAAAATTATACTGAAGCAAAATAATAGCACTATGTAAACACGCGGATAAATTTCCGCGTGTTTTTCTGTATATATGTTACTCCTTCGCTCAAACTATTAGAGATGCAAAGGAGTATTTTTATGATAAATAAAGTAAGGAAAGTTTTTCGAGAAAAAATGGATAGTAATCGTGATTTATTCATCTTGCTGCTAATAGGTGGCCTTTATTCTGCAGGCATCTTCTTGTCAAATACATTTGTGAATATTTATCTTTGGAAACAGTCAGGAGATTATAATACGATTGCAGTTTATAATTTGGCTATCGCTTTATTTCAGACTGTTACTTTTGTTTTAGCAGGAAGGTTGGCAAAAAAATGGGATAGAATTATTGTTTTGCGCTTAGGAGTCTTTTTCCTATCTCTATTCTTTCTAAGTGTTCTGATTATAGGAGATAATGCAGCCACCTATAATTTTATGCTTGGCAGCCTGCTTGGAATTGGTTATGGATTTTATTGGCTAGCATTTAATGTATTAACGTTTGAAATTACAGAACCGGATACAAGGGACTTTTTCAATGGGTTTCTTGGTATTTTACAATCCTTAGGAGGCATGATAGGTCCTTTATTTGCAGGGTTAATTATTGCAAGAATGACAGCTAATGTCGGTTATACGGTAATATTCGGGATATCATTCTTTTTATTTGCATGTGCCGTTGCTACCAGTTTTTTATTAAAACGTCGCGGTGCAGAGGGAATATTTCATTTTAAACGAATTTTAGAGGAGCGAAACCATAATAAAAATTGGAAGCGAATCCTTCATGCTCATTTCTTTCAGGGGCTACGAGAAGGGATATTTGCTTTTGTAATAACTATATGGGTTTTCTTGGTGACGAGAAGTGAGTTGGCTCTTGGTACGTTTAATATGTTTCTTTCGGGATTATCAGTTATATTCTATCTTGTTGCCACTAAGTTCATCAAACCTGCAATGCGGAAGAAGGCAATTCTTTTCGGGGCGTTGTTACTATACTTTTCCATTTTTGTTATAATATTTGAGATAAATTATACATTGTTGATGGTTTATGCTGTAATTATTGGGATTGCATATCCTGTCATTAATGTTCCATATGTTTCCCTAACCTTTGATGTCATTGGCAAGGCATGGAAAGCAGGGGAGATGCGAGTGGAATATATCGTTGTTAGGGAATTATTTGTAAACTGTGGTAGAATTCTTTCCATCCTGATATTTCTTGTGGGGGTATTCTTTTTTCAAGCGGAAGATGTTATTCCAATATTACTAGCTGTTTTAGGTGCTGGCCATATTGTGATTTACTATTTTGTGCGAAATATTTACCTGGGCAGTACAAAAAAGAAAGAAGTTATGCTAAAGGACCAAATTTCTGACGAAAAAAACCGATGAGTATGGTAAAATCAATATTGTGGTTTATAAAAATAGAAAATTACCTTTCGCATTGGGGGAGAATAAATGAATACGAAGAAAAGGAAGAAGGGACAGCTTCCCTTTCGCATTAATATATTGTTTTTTGTTGTATTTTTACTGTTTTCGGTACTCATTCTTCAACTTGGTGTCGTACAAATTCTTAACGGAGAAGATTTCCAGGATGAGATTGAACGAACAAACCTTGATACAACCAAAATCCCTGTCCCAAGGGGTAAAATATATGATCGAAATGGAAATGTCATTGTAGATAATGAAGCAGTATACTCCATTACTTACACACCACCTAAAGGAGTTCAGGCAGAGGATAGACTGCGTGTTGCTGAAAAGCTTGCAGAATATATTGCCATGGATGATGAAGATACCCTTGAAGGAATCACGGAAAGAAATAAAAAAGAGTACTGGTATCTGCTGAATAAGGATAAGGCTGATAGCAGGCTTTCCGAGAAAGAAACGGAAGAGATGAGCAATGCCGAAATTTACAAAGAAACACTCAATCGAATTACGGAAGAAGAGATCAGCAGTTTTAGTAAACAGGAACTGGAAGTCATTGCCATTAAAAAAGAACTTGATAAAGCATACTCCTTAACACCTCAAATAGTAAAGAATGAAAATGTGACTGCCAAAGAGTATGCAGTTGTTGCCGAACACTTGGATGAGCTTCCAGGGATAAATGCAACAACAGATTGGAATAGGGAGTATCCTTATGAAAATTCACTGAGAAGCTTACTTGGTAATATTACCTCAGCGGAACAGGGTATTCCTGCTGAAGAAGAAGCCTCTTACTTAAGCAAAGGTTATAGCAGAAACGATCGTGTCGGAATAAGTGGCCTGGAATTGCAATATGAAGATTTGCTGCGTGGAAGGAAAGAACAAATCCAATATACCACAACGAAAAACGGTACACTAATCGGTTCCGAAACAATTGTTGAAGGTGAACGCGGAAAAGATCTTGTTCTGTCCATTGATATGGAGTTTCAACAAGAAGTTGATAAGATTGTTGAGGAAGAACTGCGAGCTGCCAAGGCTCAGCACCCATATGAAAATCGGTATTTGACTGATGCCCTTGCAGTAGCCATGAACCCGAATACTGGGGAGCTTCTAGCGGTTTCTGGTAGTCATTATAATAAAAATACCAATGAATATGAGGATGGAGGTTTTCGAGCACTTTCCGATGCTCATACTCCTGGATCTGTCGTAAAGGGGGCAACCGTTCTTGCTGGGCTGGATTCTGGTGTTGTTTCACCTGGGGAAGTGATCTACGACAGACCAATTCGAATAGGCCAAGACACAATGCGATCCTATTCCAATAGTATTGGAACAGTAAACGATATTACGGCACTGCAAAAATCATCCAATGTTTACATGTACTATATTTCATTACGTATGATGGGTGAGAACCGTTATCCATTTCCCGATGGAAAAAGTGTTAATATAACAAATCCTAATGCTTTCCAAACGTTAAGAAACTATTTCAATCAATTTGGATTAGGAGTTTCTACTGGAATTGACTATCCGAGTGAATCAACTGGATATCAAGGAAATGCTACTAAACCAGGGGACATGATGAACCATGGTATTGGCCAGTATGATCAATATACAGTGATGCAAGTGGCACAGTACGTTTCAACTATTGCTAATGATGGTTACCGAGTAAGACCTCATTTTCTAAAAGAAGTGCGAGAACCACTTGCATCACAGGATGAATTAGGACCATTATACAAATCAGTAAATACGGATGTCATGAATAAAGTAACGATGGATGATAGCTATATTGATCGCGTACAGGAAGGCTTCCGACAAGTATTCCAACCGGGTGGTACGGCTTACAGGCATTATAGCGATGCGGATTATAATGTTGCAGGAAAAACAGGAACAGCTGAATTAGATATATTTGTGGATGGGGAAAAGCAAGCAGAGACCGAAAGCCATAATTTAGTCGGTTATGCCCCGTATGATGATCCAGAAATCGCATTTGCAATTATTGTGCCGTCTACAGGAGAAAATACGGGTAATATATCAAATCACAAGATAGGAAGAAAAATTCTGGATACGTACTTTAATATGAAAGAAGAAAGAGCTTCAGCAAATGCTGATCAAGAAGATGAAGGTAGTGAACAAGAAGATACTGAAGATGAAGACGAATAATCTTTAACTAGAAAACTACCATTCCAGCAAGCGGAATGGTAGTTTTTTCTAATTGATAAGAAATAATTACATAAAATTTACGATTACTTAATATATATTAGTTATAATGGTAAAATAACATAAAATTATAGTTTGTTGGGGGTATATACATGGTAACTCGTAATCAATTTCAAAATGAACTTGATGTATTAAATGAAGACATTATTGAATTGGCCAATGCTGCTGGTCAGGCGTTAGATGTGGCAATGGATGCCTTATTCAATCAAGATGTTGAACTAGCTAAGCAGGTAATAGAGAATGATCAAAAAATAGACCGCAAAGAATTGGAAATCAATGACAAAACAATTTTGCTGATTGCTAAACAGCAGCCGGTCGCAACCGATCTGAGAAGAGTTATTACTGCATTGAAGGTACTTACTGATATTGAACGTATGGGTGATAATGCCAAAAATATAGCTAATGCAACCATTCATTTAGGAAAGAATGCATCTATTATCCCATCCGATTTAAAACAGATGCACCAAATGACAAAGGATATGCTTGATTCTGCAATAAATTCTTTTAAATATGAAGATATTACGATTGCTAGAAATTTAGCAGTGATGGATGATAATGTAGATAAATTATATAAAACGATTGTTAGTGAACTGCTTGGAGAAACAGCTACAAATCCAGAAAAAATTCAATATGTGATGCAAATTGCATTTTGCGCAAGATATCTGGAGCGATTTGCCGACCATATTACAAATGTGGGTGAAAGTATCCTTTACTTGGTGAAGGGTGAGAATTTTAACTTAAATAAATAAAGAAAGCAGCAAGGATATTTCCTTGCTGCTTTCTCTCTAATTAGCGATTCTTTCCGCGATTTGATAGAAGCTCATGTCACTGGATAGTTCGAACGATCCAATTTGTATATATGGACTATATTCGTGTTCATTCAAATAACTATTAAATTCAGCAGCATTTTCGATAATATTATGTTCAGCAAGTAGAGAGCTTATATCTGAGGATGCCATACCCTCATCTATAGTTAGTGTATAGCTGTCAGAACTTTCTTCCGTTTCTTGTTCATTTGCTGCGGAAGCGGACTTCTCCGTTTTTTCTTGCTCTGCTGCTTCCTCATCTGTATTTTCTTCTTCCTCTGAATCTGCCCGGGTCTGTTTTTCCGATTCATCTTCAGCTGCTGCTTTATCCTCTATCTCATCGGTTGCATCTTCATCATTTTGGATGGTAAGTGATATGTATTTTTCTTTCGTAAGGACTGTATAACCACTATCTTCTAATACTGGAATCATTTCTTCCGGATTCAAATCTTCAAGTGTCTGAGCGGAATCTTCAAGTACATAAAATGCAATCAAAAGGATTATTCCACTAGTCAGTAATCCGACTGAAAAGGAACGTACCGTATGTTTCATAACTATCTCCTTCAATGTTTTAATTGGATGCATGATTATTTTCTTTTTCCCGAAAGGATATCCTCTGTAATATCTTCAGGCATAAGTTCCTCTTCCAATATTTTTATTTTTTTCTTCAGCTGATATGTATCTTGCATCGTTGTAATGGAAAATTGCTCAAGTTGATTTTCCAATTGTTCAAATTTGTCATTCATAAAATATGATAGGACAAAAAGTACAACTGCAACAATAATGATGGAAACTATTACGTATAACATTTATATTCCCTCCCTTAACGTCATTATTAGTTATAACATAGAATAGCTTTTGAGAAAACATTAAACTTTTGTCAGGTAAATCTTGAAATGTTACCTGAACTCTGATATTATAATTAAAGTCTGTACGATTTAAGTAAGTTGATGAAAATGCTAGCTGTTAAAAGTTTGGAGGGAAGAACATGCGCGTAAACGTTACTTTAGCTTGTACTGAAACAGGTGATCGTAATTATATTACTACTAAAAATAAACGTACGAATCCTGAACGTATCGAGCTTAAAAAATATTCACCACGTCTAAAAAAACACACTTTACACCGTGAAACGAAATAAATGAATTTTCAATAAAAAACTCTTATCATCATGATAAGAGTTTTTTATTTGGAATATAAAAGTATATCTTTCTAAAGGGGCTGATTAAATGATTGAAAAAGCTAAATTACGAAAATCCGCTATTGAAAATTTAAAGAATCTACCAGAAGTTGATAGGAAACGGATAGAAGAGAAGCTCAGAGCACAACTTTTATCATCCTCACTCTGGAGTGGAGCTGAAACGATTGGCATAACAATGGCACAAGAATTTGAATGGTCGACAAAACCGATAATTCAAGCCGCTTGGGAACAGAATAAAAAGATTTGTGTTCCAAAGTGTTATCCAAAAGAAAAGAAACTTACCTTCTTTGAATTAAAATCCTTTGATCAACTCGAAGTCGTATACTATAACCTACTTGAACCAAAGCCTGAAATGGATAAGGAGATTAATAAGAACTCAATGGATCTCCTAATTGTTCCAGGTGTTGTATTTGACCGAAATGGTTACAGGATTGGATTTGGTGGTGGTTACTATGATCGGTTTTTGAAAGGTTATCCAAATATCAGTATTTCTTTATGCAGCAAATTGCAACTGGAGAATCATGTTCCAGCTGAAGATTTTGATATTGCGGTAAACTACCTTATAACCGAAGATGAAATGATTACGATTTAGTATGTTGCATAATATTGCATATATAGAAAATAACTAATAACACCATATCAGTGAAAAGGGTGTTTAAAATGAGAATCGTTTTGGCGATAGTTTTAATGGTCTCTGGGGTCTCTTTGCTATATAAGTGGCGCTATAAAGTAATGAATACATTATTGGCAGTTGGCATTATCAGAAAGCTAACGGTGTCAGCAACCATGAAATTACCTTCGATACGTAAAAATATATTACCGGAGTTATTTAATACAAGATCACATACTTATTAACAATAGAACGACAATTGGAGCTGCTTTGGTGGCTTCTTTTTTATTTGATAAAAATCTGGTTTATCAGTTAAATTCACCAATTGTACTGTTATGCTTTTGTTCTATCCAATTGAAATTAGTTCTGCTATGATAAATGGGGGAGGTGAATTTATGTATTTGGATGAACAATATAAGCTGTATCATATTGCCTATCATCTGGTGACAGAGAATAATTTTGATATTCTTCATATCAATGAGAAGGTCAATGAAATATGGCTGGAAAAGTATGAAAATAAAATATCAACAGTTGTACGATTTGTTCACAAGGGATTTGACTGGAAGAACCATTTAAAGAGAGATATCGCTCAAGTATTTCAAAAGTCACAGCCAATAAAGAAATTAACTAGAAGTAAGCGTATTGAGCTATATAATATTTATGTATCTTTCCATGCACCTGTGGACGACTGGGAAGTATTGAAAAAACCAATGCAGTTGAAAGAAAAGAACCCATTGAAGATGAAAGTATTTTATTTGGATGACGAGGATTCACATAATGAATTACAGAGATTACAAAAAGATTTAGGCCTTTCACTTGCAACAGGTACTGAGGATTTCACTGAAGAGGTCAAAGAAAAGAGAGTAATAAAATATAAATGCTATCTCTCTGATTCCCTGCAAAACAAACGAAAAGAAATTCAAAATGTATTCTCGTTTGGCAAACCCTATTTTACATACATATTAATTGCAGTTAATGTTCTGATGTTTATCCTACTTGAAATGAATGGTGGAAGTTCTCAGGTTGATGTATTGATTGAGTTGGGTGCTAAATATAACCCTGACATAATCAATGGGGAATGGTGGCGGATTATTAGTTCGATGTTCCTTCATATCGGTTTCCTGCATCTATTCATGAATATGCTAGCAATCTTTTATTTAGGTACTGCAGTGGAAAGAATCTATGGAAGATTCCGATTCCTAATCATTTACTTTTTGGCAGGTATTGGTGGTGGACTGACAAGCTTTGCATTTACTACGAGTGTCTCTGCAGGTGCATCTGGAGCTATCTTTGGTTTATTTGGGGCTTTACTCTTCTTTGGACTAATCTATAAACGTATTTTTCTTCAAACAATGGGAAAAGGTATTTTAATCATTATTTTAATTAATATAATGTTAGGATTTCTAGTACCTCAGATTGATATGGGTGCACATCTTGGTGGTCTATTAGCCGGATTTATCGCCTCTGCTTTCGTCCACCTTCCGAAAAAGGGAAATAGGAAGGTACAGCTATCTGCCTTCATTATCTATATGTTACTCGTTGTTGGAATAACGGTTTTTGGGGTTTCTAATAATTTACAGAGTCAAACATATCGGCTCATGCAAATTGAGGAATTATTAATGGAGGACGAATTTGAAGAAGTGGTTACTACAGCTACCGAAGCTTTAAAATTAGATGGAAAAATGGAAGGTGCAATTTTATTTCAGCGTTCCTATGCCTATATTGAATTAAATGAAATAACCCTTGCTGTTGCTGACCTAGAACAAAGTATAACTTACGAATCGACAATACCTGAAGCCTATTATAATCTGGCTCTTTTATATCATGATAACGGACAATTGGAAGAAGCGACTGAAATGGTAATAAAAGCATATGAATTAAAACCGGAAAACAAAGATTTCATAAGTTTATATGAAGAGATTACAGGTGAGAACCCCGAATAAAAGAACGCAATTCGAAAGCGTTTTTTATTCGGGAATTTTTAATCTATTCCATTTACAGTCTGGGGCAGTCTTTGTATTAATTTCTCTTTCTTTCCATTTAGTTCAAATAATACGAGTAAATGTGTATTTTTTTTATCAATAAGAACTAAAGGCATAAAACTATCTAATTTGTCATTAGGTGGATCTAAAGCAGGGATAATGTAATTTTTATATAAACCTTCCCATAACCTACCTATGGCATTTTTTGTTTCGATCTGTGTCATATTTGGAAGAACCATGTCGTTATATTGATACAGTTCAACCAAAGGAAAAGTTGAATAGTTTTCTGCATTCAGGTCAAAGTGATGAAATAATTCATGCCAATGAAAGAGTAATTGTTGTTTAGAAGATCTGTCAAGTAATTCTTTCCAATCCGTTTCATATCGATTTTTAGGTATCTTAAAGGATGCTATGGGGGTAGTTGGAGAGTCAATGACATATAACTCATTATATGACATCAGTTGAACACTCCGGATATCATCCTCGGAATAATGATTTTCTCCATGATGAAAGGAAATGCTTTGAAAATGTCTGGAATCTTCACTTTTAACTTTTTCGGTCATTTTAATCCGATTTGTATTTTGTACCCATTTACTTTGGACTCCACGAAGTCTGCCATTATCAAACAATAAGGATACATCTTGTCTGAGGTACATTGCTTTATCGCTTAAGGATGCTATTTTCCAGTCCATTTGATAGGTGTTGGTGTCGTCCTCGGATAGTAATTGTAAAGTTGTTTCAGCATGCTCCATCATACTATCTGTATCTAATGGAAAGAAACTGATTGTTTGTTGAGAACGTCCACTGAGTATAATGGTAATTACAAATACAAGGCTTAAAATGATTAGTAACGGTAACGTCCATCTTCTCATACTTATCATCCTTTTTGTTTAATAGGTAAGCTCTTTTCATATTTATATCTTACTTCGTAGTTGAGATAAATTACGAAATAAATAGCAGCGATCCCGGACGGTGGCAAAAGAACATACTTACAGAAAATCAGCAGTTACTTCGCAGTTAATAGATTTTGTAGCGAAAACTACACTTTTTCGGTCGGACGAGTAATCGCAGTCGCAATCTTCCACAAAAAAACCATTAGGTAAGAGTTTATATAAAAATGATTGTTTAAGACTATTAACAGCATAAGACACGTCCTGATAGCTTGTCTTTAAATATATGTGTTTGTTATCGTAATTATGTTTACGTACTTAGGTATAGAAAATGACCCCGGTAACAAACTATGTACATCATGAAAATGTCAGGTGAGATTAGATGAAGGAAAACGAGCAAAAATTATTTGATAGCTATCAGGAAAATGTGGATTATATTACGGATCGCTTAGCTGTTGATAAAAGTTTTGATATTATTAAACTGGATCTGGAATATGCTGAAACAAAAATGGCGATGTTTATGATTGATGGGTTTGCAAAAGATGATATTATGCATCTCTTGATGAAGTTTCTTGCTAAACTTGAACCGGAACAATTGGAACCTGACCCATTAACAAAATTATTAAAGACGAATATCCCCTATATTGAAATTGATACACAGGATGATTTGAATCAAGCGAGCGATGCAGTGCTTGCAGGTACAACTGCATTGGTAGTAGATGGTGTAGACAAAATTATCATGATTGATGCACGTACATATCCGGTAAGGTCATCGGAAGAACCGGATCTGGAACGAGTTGTCAGAGGATCTAGGGATGGATATGTTGAAACAATTGTTTTTAATACTGCATTAACACGGCGTAGGGTTCGTGACCGTTCCTTAAGAATGGAGTATTTGCAAATTGGAAGAAGATCAAAAACGGATATCTGTGTTTGTTATCTTGAGGATATTGCTGATGTGGATCGGGTAGATGTGCTTAAAAAAGATTTACAAGAAATTGATACGGACGGACTGCCAATGGCTGAGAAAACCATTGAGGAATATATGAGCAGTAGATTCTGGAATCCATTCCCAGCAATCCGATATACAGAAAGACCGGATACTGCCGCTGCACATTTATATGAAGGACATATTCTGATTATTATTGATGGGTCGCCAAGTGTTATGATTACTCCTGCAACCTATTGGCATCATATGCAGCACGCTGAAGAATATAGGCAAAAACCGATGGTCGGTGCATACCTAAGAATGGTGCGTTTTATTGCTGTTCTACTTTCAATCATAATCCTGCCGTTGTATTATCTTTTTGCTTCCACACCGGATTTACTTCCCGGGGGACTTGAATATATAGGCCCAACAGATGTAGGAAATGTTCCGTTAATAGTCCAGTTCCTGATTGCTGAACTAGGTTTGGATATGCTCAGGATGGCAGCCATTCATACACCAACATCATTAGCCACAGCCTTAGGGCTTGTAGCCGCTATTATGATTGGTCAAGTATCTGTTGAAGTAGGCTGGTTTACGAATGAAGTTATCCTATATATCGCCGTTGCGGCCATTGGTTCCTATGCAACACCAAGTTATGAAATGAGTATGGCAAACAGACTGACCCGTATTTTCCTACTATTAACTACAGCCGCATTTGGGGTTATTGGCTATATGTTAGGGATAACCATTTGGATTTTGTACGTTACAAAAATGAGAACATTTCACATTCCATATTTTTGGCCGTTCATTCCATTTTCATATAAAGCTTTCCGTGATATCCTAGTACGGATTCCAATTCCGCTGAAAAACCGAAGACCTACATTTCTGAACCCACAAGACCCGGACCGTTAATTAAGTCCGGGTTTTTTATAATACCTTAAAGTATCTATTTTTGATACAATAGAGAGTGGTGAATATAATGAAAACAATTTATGATATACAGCAGTTATTGAAAAGATATGGTACCTTTATTTACACTGGTGACAGAATTGGCGATTTTAATCTGATGGAAATAGAAATCGATGAACTTTATCAAATGAGATTTATAGAAGTAAAAGAATATCAAATGGCTAAACTTTTATTAAAAAGAGAGATAAATAGACTAGACGGCCAAAAAGGAGCGACTGATTAATGAATGAATTACTAATCGGAATCGATATTGGTGGTACAACCGTAAAGATCGGTATCATCGATAATAATGGGGCAATCGTTGAAAAATGGAAAATTCCAACAAACATTTCTAATGGTGGTAAAACTATTGTTGATGATGTATGGAATTCCATAGTTAAGAAAATTGAATCACTGGCCCTGAATAATACTTTGATTAGCGGCATAGGAGTAGGAGCACCGGGTTTTATTAATGCAGATACCGGATTTGTATACGAAGCAGTAAATATTGGGTGGAAAAATGTTGATCTGGCAAACCAGTTGAAATTAAAATCTGGTATACCGGTATTCATTGAAAACGATGCGAATATCGCTGTACTTGGAGAAAATTGGACTGGGGCAGGAAACCAATCTAAAAATCTTATAGCAATTACGCTAGGTACTGGTGTTGGTGGTGGTATTATTGCGAATGGTACTATCCTCAATGGAGAGAGTGGTATGGCCGGAGAACTTGGTCATATAAAAGTAGAAGATAATGGTTATTCATGTAATTGCGGAAACTACGGCTGTTTGGAGACAGTTGCATCTGCAACTGGTATTGTCAGACAAGCAATGGAAAAGATCTCGGATTTTCCTGATAGTGTGCTTGGAGAAACATACAGAAAAAATCAGCGGATTACAGCTAGAGATATCTTTGAAATAGCGAGTGATGGAGATTCCATGTCGAATCATATAATTAAAAGAACGGCAGATTTACTCGGTCAGGTGATTGCAAATATGGGTGTCATTATTAATCCATCCAAGGTTCTGATTGGGGGAGGAGTATCAACAGCTGGTGATCAACTAATTGATGAAATCAAATTAGCATTTGAAAAACATGCATTACCACGAGTTAAAGATGCCTGTGAAATAAAGGCAGCACAGCTTGGGAATGACGCTGGTATAATTGGGGGAGCGTTTTTAGTACTAGATAAGCTGCACAAATTCTAATTTCACACTTGATTTTTCTCCGAATACTATTAAAATGGTAAACCAAATAATGATGCTTATTAATTTTATGTAAATATAGTGAAACCTTTTGAATGGCTATTACGTCATATATATAGTTGTCCACGTTAACTTTTATTTACAATTAAACCATAGAAAAAGAAAAAAATTATTATGTAAATGGAGAGAGTTTTATAGGAGGAAAAATCATGAAGCTTAAACTGCCTTCAATACCTTTATATATGATCGCAGCATTATTGTTTGGATTAAAAACATATATTGTTTATCGATTTATGTTTAATATTGAATTAGAAAACCCGATGCAGGAGTTTATTTTACTTGTTAATCCTTTCGTATCAGCATTTTTAATTTTTGCAATCAGTGTATGGTTTAATAAAACATCACGGCAAATGAAATTCATCAGATATGTAACACTGTTTTTAACATTGATAGTGTTTGCCAACCTGGTGTTTTATCGTCAGTTTACAGACTTTATAACCATTCCACAATTATTTATGGGAAGTAATATGTCAGACCTTGGATCAAGTATTTTAACTTTAATTAAACCCTATGATATTTTGTTATTTATAGATGCAGCCATTATATGGTATTTAAGTAAGAAGCAAGAAAGTATGTTGGCTGTTGACTATCCAAAAAGTGGGAAAGTATTTGCACTTGCAATGTCACTTGTACTGCTATCTGGTAATTTCTTCCTTGCTGAAATGGAAAGGCCACAGTTATTCACACGTGCTTTTGATCGTGAATATCTTGTCAAAAACATTGGATTGTTCAACTACCATGTTTATGACCTAGTTGTTCATTCAAAAACGGAATCCCAACGTGTATTTGCAGATGGTAACGAATTGCCTGAAATTCAGGAGTTTGTTGATGAGAATGTAAGAGTAGATGAGCATTCAAATATGTTTGGTGCAGCTGAAGGTAAGAATGTTATCTTCATTAACGCAGAGTCACTTCAGCAATTCGTAATTAATAATCAAGTTAATGGTGAAGAAGTGACGCCATTCCTTAATCGTCTTATCGATAATGAAGACACATATTATTTTGATAACTTTTACGAGCAGACCGGTCAGGGGAATACCTCTGACTCCGAATTCCTTGTAGAAAATTCACTCTATCCTTTATCACGCGGTGCTGTATTCTTTACACATGGAAGTAATGAATATAATGGCCTACCTGAAATCCTAAACGAAGAGGGATATACGTCAGCCGTACTTCATTCCAATAACAAAAGTTTTTGGAACCGGGATGGTATGTACGAAAGTCTGGGAATTGATCAATTCTATGGCGAGGAATCCTATGAATTAACAGAGGAAAATACAATTGGTTGGGGACTAAAGGATAAACCATTCTTTGAGCAATCGATTAAGTATTTGCGGTCGATGGAACAACCTTTTTATTCAAAGTTTATTACGTTAACCAACCATTTTCCATTTGAAATGAGTGAAGAAGATACATCGATTGATGCATATGATTCCAATTCAGCTACACTTAATAATTACTTTCCAGCTGTAAGATATATGGATGAAGCAATTGAAGAATTCTTTACACAGTTGAAAGAATCTGGTTTGTATGAGGACTCTATAATCGTTATCATGGGAGATCATATTGGTATTAGTGCCAATCATAATAAGGCAATGAGCATGTATTTGGATAAAGACCAAATCACTCCTTATGATCAAGTACAATTACAACGGGTACCATTATTTATTCATATTCCCGGTAATGGTAATGGAGAAGTTATATCTGAGGTAACCGGTCAAATTGATATGAAACCGACGTTATTAAGTTTGTTGGGTATCGAAGTAGAAAATGATATCTATTTCGGTAATGATGTATTTTCCAAAGATAGAAAAGGCTATATTGCCTTAAGAAATGGTGATTTTGTAAGTGATGAGTATATTTCTACAGTAGGTATCTGTTATGATCGCCAAACAGGTGAGCCAGTACAGAGTAAAATAGAATCGGAAGAAGAAAATCAAAAAAAAACCAAAGTGGCTAATGCCTGTTTACCAATTCAAGAAAAAGTTGAAGCAGAATTAGCTTACTCCGATAATTTGATTTATGGGGACTTATTCCGATTTGTTGATGTCGGTGCAGAAGATGAAGAACTATTTGAAAATGACTAGCCAAAAAAACTGTTTTCAGCAAAGACTGAAGACAGTTTTTTTATATCATATGTAAGCATGAATTTCTGACAGCAATTTACTGACAGACATAAAACAGCTCCGTCAATGGGTGCAATTCATAATCGGTACCTAGATTTTTAACTTTTGTTCAATAAAAGCTCCGCGTAAATTTTGTTGCTTTTCAACCTTTGAAGTTTCTATAAACATCGAACTAACTGCTAGATGATTACTATAAGTATGTGCTTTTATCGCCGTCTGGGATCGCTCTGGGCTGATGCGCACCTTAGGGCACGGCCTCAAGCTACGTCCGAGAAAACCACTCTGCGGGGTCTTCGGACACGTGCTTTTCCCACAGGACAAGGAAGACTTCGGCAGCTTTTGCATCTTCGTAAGAAAATTGGTTTGTATTTTCGAGGAGTCACAGCCCTCACCCGGACTGGTGAAGCTATACGATGTTATTTTAGCTATTGCAGATATATTAATTGCAAGCATTTCTAACTAGCTCTGGGAAATACACGGAGACTACGGGAAGAGAAGTATAGATGAGACACTGAAATGCGTCAGCATGAAAGGGCTCACTAGCCACCTTAGGCGCGGTAGTATATTTTCCAGAGCGGTCCCCGAAGTTGCTTATCTTAGTTTGCAATTTATCTCGACTGCGGAGCTAATAATAACAATCTATACGAAAACAGCCATAAAAAAAGTTAACTCTTTAAAGTTAACTTTTTTTGAAACCAATGTTTAATTAATAATGCCTATCTCTGATAAAATAGTTGCAATTGAGAAGAAGCCAAATGCTAACGCTGCAAGTCCTGAAAAAGCCAAAGCAAAAAGGTTTTTGTATTTCAATTGACGAATAACGGATACAATTGAGAGTAATGCTACAAATAAAAATACAATTGCGAGTACAATATGCTGCATAGATTTCATCCTCCTTCTGAAGCTGTTTTCCTAAAGCATGAAATTTTGTTAGGAAGTACTTTTATATTATTATGTAACTAAGACATTCTATCTTTTATTTTAAAGCATTAGTTTGTTTTTGTCGAGTTATAATAAAATCGTTTTCTTTTGATCATCAAAATGATAATAAATGGAGGTTTTTGTATTGAAGATTGAAGGTATGTCTCTAGGACCTATCGGTACAAATTGTTATATTGTTTATGAGGGACAGGAAGCATTAATTATTGATCCTGGTGCTGAAGCAGAAAACATTACTCATTTTCTGCAGCAGAATAATCTCCAAGTCAAAGCAATTTTGTTAACACATGCACATTTTGATCATATTGGCGCATTGGAAGAAATTAGAGTGCAGACTGGTGCCAAAGTCTATATCCATGAGAATGAAGCATCATGGTTATCTGACCCAGAGAAGAATGGTTCCCGAAAGCTACGTGGGAATGAAATTACTGCGAGTGCAGCGGATTTCACACTTGCTCCAGGTAACATTCAACTCGGAACGTTTAACTTTAGGATCTTACATACTCCAGGACATTCACCAGGCAGTGTAAGTTTTGTCTTTGAAGAAGATCAGATTATAGTAAGTGGTGATGTTTTATTTTACCAGGGAATAGGAAGGACAGATTTGTATGGAGGTAGTATGGAAGAGCTAGAAAGGAGTATTCGAAACGAGCTCTATACCTTGGATGATACTTATACCGTCTATCCAGGACACGGTCCAGAAACAACGATTGGTATGGAAAAACAAAGAAATCCATTTGTTAGAGAATAAAATAAAAAACCCTGCATATTATTAATGCAGGGTTTTTCAGATTTTAATGTCCGAAACCAGGTACAAGTATAAATTCAGAATACCATGTAAAACCAATCATGAATACGGTACAATACGCTCCGAATAAATACATATACATACGTTCAGATAATTTCAAATAACTTACTGTAAGGAAAAACGCCGTTTGAGCCAGGAATAATAGTGCAGTATTCGTCATGTCACCGACATAAAACATTACTGTAAAAATACCCGTCCAAAAGGCAAGAACACGAAACATACGATCCATGTGTATTCCCCCTCCTTTTAGGTAGCCTTTTCATTGTTATTATATACGACGATTAACAGAATGTAAACGAATGTCCTAAACAATTACTATAAGAGGATGTTCAATAAGTCACCAAATGATCAGCATCGAATCTAGTCGCCCGCTTGCTTTTCCGCTACTCACGTATTAATTGCATAATTTTAATGGAAATCTGCCCCTCCGTCTAAAAGCATATTCGGAGAAGGGGTTCCACGGTGCAAGCCAGTTAAGAAGCAAATTCGCTTATGTAGGCTCGCCGTCTCAATCTTCTCGCTTATAATTTGGCTCCTTTTTAAAAACACACTATGATAGTTAATATTTACAGCTTTGCAATACCCGATAAGCCTATTCCGTCACGTTTTCTTCAACTTGTAATATATTTGTTATTTCGTAGCGGTGTTCGTTTGAATCCGAAGTAATATTGAAAAGTAATTCATAATTACTAGCTTTTAATGCTTTAACTTCAATTCGCACTTCGCCATTTGGAAAATCATATGTTAAAGTATCATTTAATTGTATGTGTTCGATTTCTGATTTGACCTTTTCACGCCCCATTTGAAAAAGAGTCTCTATTCTCACTTGCTGAATATGCCTATCAGTTATTTCTATTTCACGTTGATAATGATTGATGTTAGCTGTTATTAACAGAAAGAGCAACGAGATGATGAATAATACATATGGTAGAATAAAACCATCTTCATTAGTAGTACTGTACAATTGATTTTTCATATTTATCTCCTGATAGCATGGTTACAGAAATACGTACCCCAAAAGGGAGGGAAGTAAAGGAAATATCTTTTACTTCCCTTAAATATATTTCATGACCTTGCCCATTTATCTGTCGTCTAACCAAGCTTCCATATAATTCAAGTTTTGCAGATACATGCTCGTATTTTTGATTTAGATATAATTTTTTACCTTTGACTTGAAGGGATGTAGATTTTATTACCTCATCCCGAACAAACTGAAAGAATTGTTGTACGGAAACTTCTTCATAGTTTGATTCATAGTCAGCAGCTTGAATTATATAGCTTAGAAACGGCAATGTAATGGATAGTATTGTAATCGTGAGTAATACGGTTATAAATGTAAAGCCTTGCTCACGATGTCTGTATTCCATACAAACATATTTCTTCCTTTCTATTCTTTGCATTATTCCATTCGACACATCCTTTAATTAATTGCTTTTCAATACTGAATTCAAATTTTGCAGGAATTGTATGAACAGTTTCAGTGAATTGTGATGGAAGTTTTTCCGTTGAAGGATTCCATATAAAATACTGTAATTCATCATGGAGCATATGCGTTAAATGACGGCGATCACTTAAAACTTTTTGTTCAGCGTCCAGAATCAAAATAATCGGCAGGAATGTAGAAACTGTCATGAATAGGATGCTTGCTGCTACCAATACTTCAATTAAGGTGAAGCCGTTATCTTTCCGCAATATAAAACCTTCCTTTCCCAAGCTGGAAAACTGCATTATAATCGTTATTTTTTGTCGTGATTCGTATCGTGCGAGGGTAGATAAATGTACCACTAGTATTAAAACTAATATCGGCATTTCCTCTTGGATCAATTACCAATCCAGGTGGATACGTTCGTTCCGCAATGGTTTCGGATGAGCCTCGTAATATCTTATAATTATCTTTATATAATCTGATAAATACTTCTTCATTTGTAATTAAGTTACTCATATTCTGCACATACAACACATCAAATTGAAAGGTCTCAATAAATTGCTTTTCTTGCTGCTTTGCTATCACATCTACGTTGATGGGAGGGAGGAGTACTAAAACAACAGATAATAATGTTAGTACAAAGAGAACTTCCAGCAACGTAAAACCATTAGGAATCCTTTGGTATGGAGACAACTCCCTTGCCGTCCTCTTCTATAATATAATTTAAATCTTCATTATTTTGACATGATTTCTGTTCATCATTAATATAGTCTGGTACCAATTCATCTAAAGTAGCAGGATACTTATTCTTGTCGATATAATATGTCTCCACTTGCGACTGAACGGTACTCGCTAGTGCTTCACAACCTTTGCTGTGTACTTCGCTACTTTTATCGCCTAAATTAGGGACGATAAGGATAATTAAAACCGAGATGACCATCAAAACAATTAACATTTCGATTAAAGTAAAACCACGATTGTTCTTAAACATTGTATGAACTCCTTTATAGTATATGTTCAAAGAGTAGGATAAAAATGACCGAGGTCTGCTAAGTTCGCAACGTCCTTTTGCAACACCGACACTAGCACGCCTGTGCGTCAAAGTTTGAGTAAGCGTAGTCCTTGTAGGACGAAGTTGCTAACAAAGAAATTCGATATGTCATTTTTACCGGACTTTTTGAACAACCTTTTATATTGTTTTGATTAATTGAAACATTGGCCACATCAATGTTAGATATATAAAAACAATGAAACCGGCCAGGATTAGAAAGAACACTGGTTGGATGAATGTAATACTTTTGATAATTTTCCGTCTGATTTCCTCCATTAGTAGCTCGGAATAAATGTTCAGATCCTTTTCTAGGGAATGTGCATCAACATTTTTACGGAAAATAGAAGTTAACTGGTTTTCCATAAAAGTAAATACGGTTAGTAAACTGGAAATATGAAGTCCCTTTGATAATTCGGTTGTCATTTGACTTGCATAGTAGGCGATTATAGGAAGTTTTTGTTGGTTGGACATATGATGTAGAATTTCCCGAAATGACATGCCGGTTTTAAGGAGGGAACTAAAATGAGCGGCGAATAAATAGGATGTTTGCAGCTTCAAAAATTTCCTGTATACAGGGGTTGCGCTATATACTTTTATCTGGTTTTCAATTGGCAATTTATGCTTTGTTAGGGTCCATACAACAACCAAACTGAAAAATGCAATCATTAAGAATAGCAGAACGTTACTAAGAATATCAATAACGACAATGGAAATTGAAACCGTCAAGGATGCTTCTGTACTTGTTTGGAAAATATCTTGGAAGGAGGGGAGTACACTTGTCTTAATGAAGTAGAGAAGCAATCCAAAGACAAAAAATAAAATTAATGGGTATCTAGCAACCTGTTGAAATTTCTTAATATATTTCATTCGATGATCATACATAGCGGCACATTTTTCAATGCTTCCTTCTAAATCACCATTTCCACGTACGAAATATAAATAAGAAGTGATGATAGGGTGGAATGCAGCCTGTTCAAATGCCCCATCAATTGATAGGCCATCCTTCAATGATGTCGTAATCAAATCCGCAGTTTGGTTCATTTCCTTATCCCACTTGATTGTTTCCAGAGCTTCTAGTAATGGGTAACCACTTGACAATAGACGATGCAATAACTGGAGAAAGCGAAGTTGCAAATTACTGTTTAACTTTTTCTCACGAGTAGTAAATCTCTTCAGAAATGAATCCATATGCAAAAGCCTTCTTTCTTAAATACTCAAATGAATGGAACGTTTCTGGTTTCATATATTCCTTTCCTTCAATAACATGCTCAAGCGTCTCACCATCCAGTAATTCAAGTATCGCTGCTCTTCGTGTTGCTTGGTTAGTTTGCAAAGGAACTAACTCCAATGCTGCTACTGCTATCAGCGATTGTTCCAGGTCACTTCTTTCAATGCCCATATCAATTAATCGATGAATGGTACCTATAGCATTTTTTGCATGTAATGTACTTAAAACAAGATGTCCTGTCAATGAAGCCTCAAATGCGAATTGTGCTGTATATTTATCACGGATTTCTCCCACCATAATAATATCGGGATCATGACGTAAGGCAGCTTTGAGGCCCGTTTGATAGGTAATCCCAGCTTTTTCATTTACCTGTACTTGTAGAATATGTTCCATATCTTTTTCAATTGGATCCTCCAATGTAATTGTCTGGTAGGATTTTTCCTGCACGATTTGTAATCCATTTCTTAATTCTGTTTAATTGGTTTGGAAAAAGAAATAGTTGTTCCAATGTGAGTGTGGTATCCTGCGGAAGGATTCTGATAGCCAAGCTTTCTGTTTGATGAAGTGGGAGTGTTGATATACGTAATGAATATAATTTGGCATCTGCATCATGCTGAATGGTGCCGTTCTGCGGTTTCCTGGATTCACCAATGTCCATACCGGAAATAAATTTATAGTAGGTTAGGAGTAACTGGTATTGCTCTATCCGAATTTTTTCATACAATATCCGTTTACCTTGAACACGGAAATAGATGTCGGTATGATTCTGAAATGGGTAGAAGTGAATATCGGAAGCATTTACTTTAAGCGAAGCATTCAGAAGATTGTCAGACAATTGGGCTGCAGGGTTCAATAAAATTTCACCTCCTTTTTTATCCAACAAATACTATATTCGACATGCTTTGATAAATTCCTTCTTTATAAATAAAGATTTTTGAATATATTTTTTTGTAATGCAAATGATAGGAATATTAGCTTAAACGTGGGGTGGGATTCATGTGTCTGGGAATGATTATATAAAATTTATGACCGAGCAATTTATCACCTATATGGACTTGTCAACAGAGGAAAAAAAGAAACGTAAAAACAAAAGGATAGATTATCCATTTTACACAAGCAAATGGCTTGGCATACTTCCGTTTACAATAAAAATGATGTTTCAAAAGGAGAATAGCAGGTAGGGCTTCTGCTATTCTCCTTTTTGTTTACTTATAGTGTGTATAAAAAGACCGAGGAATTCCCTTCTCCGAATACGTTTGTAGACGGAGGTGCAGAATTCTATTAAACGTATACTATTAATACGTGAGCAAACGATCTTGCTCGCAGGAAAAACGTTTTTCTTTTCCAAGGAACGGAAAAGCAAGCATTCGTGAGAAATTCGATGTGTGATTTTTACCGGACTTTTTGAACATCCTCTTATAAAGCATCCTCTCTTAAATAAAATATTCCACCATTGATAACCGTTATTGTAATTTTGGGTGTATAACGTTTTGTTAAGTCGTCGATTTCTTTTTTCATTTGTTCTGTATCTGTTTCCCCTTCATAAAAATGTTTTAATGTTTGAATTTCCTCATCAAGTATTTTGAGTGATTTCTTAGCCCAGTCATCTTCCTGGTTATGAACGTAATTCGTAATAACATCCTCTATTCGCAAATAACCGCTTTTAAGCTTTATCATAGGAGAAATGGTAAAACAGAAGTCGGAAATTTTTGTCTGTAAATCGAGTTTGTCTAATTCTTGCATCATATCGAGTTTCATTCTTCCATTTACCAGATGCAGTCCAATAGAAAATATTTCATCTTTTTTATGTTGCCCTTGATAACTAATTTTAATGTTTGTGACAAGCCATGGATATAATGGAATATTTGTTGTTGTAACAACCTTTTGAAACAGCTTCGTATAACGCTCGTTGCTTTTCAGATGATTCATAATCTGTTGTAATCTTGGACTGCCGAAATGGATCCATTCACCAGGAACCTCACGCTTTTCGGGATTGGTAATCAAACTTAGCTGCATGGGATCGCCATCCCGTCCGATTTTCTTGATGTAATGCCAATAAAATGGTCTGTTCATTAGTTCCCGGTCCATTTGTTCATTGAGTTGTATTTTTAAAACGCCATCACTATTTTGAATGACTTTGCAATTCTTTGCTGTGAAATAGCTGCTTAAAAATAAATTCAAATTAGTTATTGCCATATAGCTTCTCCTCAGTTGTATGATATGTTGGTGTGCTTTGAATGATTGATGATAGGTTATTTAATTTAATTTTCACTTCTCCCGCTGATGTGGATTCGTTGTAAATGGATTCCATTTCCGACTCAATACTTTGTATATTTAATTCGGCAAGGATATCATCCAAATTTCCGACTACTTTTTCAAACAGATCAATCTTTTTATACAATAGGTTCAGAATATGTTCTTCAATCGTATTCCGGATGACAATATTATAAATATGCACATCCTTTTTCTGACCGAATCGGTGAATCCGACCAATCCTTTGTTCCAAACGCATTGGATTCCATGGAAGATCATAATTAATCAAGTGACTACAGAACTGAAGATTAATACCTTCACCACCAGCTTCGGTTGCAATAAGTACTTGTGCATGATTCTCGAAAAGTTGTTTCATCCAATCTTTCTTTCCACGTTTAAATCCACCTCGGAAAGGTACAGACGAGATACCATGCTGTTTTAGATACCATTGCAGATAGAACTGTGTTGCCCTATATTCGGTAAATACGATGACCTTCTCACACCCGAGCGATTGGATCAGCTCGACAATTTTTTCTGCTTTTATATGATGTGGAAGCTGTTCGATTTTGGCAAGTATAGGTTTTACTTCGCTGTCATTATTTTGCTGCTCCGTTAGTTTACTTAATGACATATAGCATGCTTCACGTGAAGAACAGATTTCTCTTAAGTATGTTATTTTCGAAAAAGTAGTGAACCCTGAAGAAATATTAACCAAATGATCATAAACATCACGACTTTCTTTCGGAAAATCAAGCCATAATGTTTCTATTTTTCGTTTGGAATCATTAAGGTTGGTTGCTTTTCTTGTATTTCGAATCATTACCTTTTGGATCAACTGTTTTAAATATGGATCTTGTTCTAATTTACTACGGTCTTTTCCAAATTTTTTAATAAATGAATCATAGCTTCCTAAATGTCCAGGTTTGAGAATCGTAATCAAATTAAATATTTCAATCAGTCGATTTTGCACCGGTGTTGCAGTTAACAGCAAACAATACTTCTTCTTTAAAGCCCGGGCAAATTGATAGTTTTTCGTTTTATGGTTTTTCAGTTTATGTGCCTCATCAATCAGGATAAAATCATATTCCAATCCCAATATTTCATCCATGTTAGGCGGGCGTTTTGCAGTATCGATTGAAGAAACGATAACTGAATTACCCTTCCAACTATAGTTCTTTCGGTAAGCAACTGCCGGTATATAAAATTTTTCATTCAATTCATTGACCCACTGATTAACGAGTGAAGCCGGAACGAGAATAAGCGCATTTTTAACCAATCCGCGAATCATATATTCTTTTAAAATAAGGCCAGCTTCAATGGTTTTACCCAATCCTACCTCGTCAGCCAATATTGCTTTACCATTCATGGTTTCGATAGCCTGTTCGGCTACTTCAACCTGGTGATCCATAAACTCCATATGTGGAAGGTATTCCAGTGAACGCAACCCATTAAATGAAGGTGCAATGGTAGTAAGCTCTGCCTGATAAGCCATTGAAAAAAGATCCCAGTTTGAAATTTGCTCATCTTTTTCAAGAACTGACTCTAATTCATTTATGAAGGTTGGTTCTTTTTGTATATGAATAGAATCCATATGATAAGACCACTTTCCATTATTAAAATTTGGAAATTACTATAACTTTCATTCTAATTATGCTATAATTCGAAAAGAAATAGATTTCCTTGATAATGGTATATAGTATAACCAAATATGGATTTTTCATTAGCGAATGATTACAAGGGGAGAGCTTACGAATAGTAACGCCGAAGGAGCAAGTGAAGAGCGAATCTCTCAGGCAAAAAGACTCTTGTATGACGCAACTCTGGAGAGTGTTTACGATTTGTAAACCACCCACGAAGCAAGTATCTAAACTGATCACTATCTATTTTTCAGTTAAGATATGCAACTTTCTGGTTTAAGGACAGAGATTTCTTCAGCATTTGAAGGGGTCTCTATTTTTATGCGTTTTTTTAATAAAAGAAGAACAGGAGAGTGTTAGGATGAGTGATTTGAGACGTACACCTTTATTTCCTGAATATGAAAAACATGGAGCAAAAACGATTGACTTTGGTGGATGGGATTTACCAGTACAATTTTCTGGTATTAAAACAGAACATGAAGTTACTCGAACGAAAGCAGGACTTTTTGATGTGTCCCATATGGGGGAAATTTCTGTTAAAGGGCCAAAAAGCCTGGATTTCCTGCAATATTTAGTAACTAACGATGTTTCCAAATTAGTTCCCTCACGTGCACAGTACACAATCATGTGTTACGAAAATGGAGGAACGGTTGATGATTTAATTATTTATATGCTTGCAGAGGACGATTATTTGCTTGTTGTAAATGCTGCAAACACAGACAAGGATTATGAGTGGCTTGTTAGAAACAATCAGTACAATAGTGATGAGGTCTCCATTACAAACATATCAGATGAATATGTTCAATTGGCACTGCAAGGACCCAAATCAGAAGAAATACTGCAAAAAATTACGGAAACAGATTTAAGTGAAATTAAATTTTTTAGATTTATGGACAATGTTTTATTTAACGGCCTAAAACAGCCTGCAATTGTTTCTCGCACAGGATACACAGGGGAGGATGGATTCGAAATTTATATTGAGAAATCCGAAGGCCCTGAGTTGTGGAATTTAATTTTAGATGCTGGTAAAGATAATGGTCTTGAACCAATTGGTCTTGGTGCCAGGGACACACTTCGTTTTGAAGTCAATCTTGCATTATACGGTCAAGAGTTATCAAAAGATATTACGCCAGTTGAAGCTGGGTTGACATTTGCAGTAAAAGTGAATAAGGAATCAGATTTTATTGGCAAAGAAGCATTAAAGAATCAAGTTGAAAATGGCTCAGTAAGAAAGCTAGTAGGAATCGAGATGGTTGATAAAGGTATTCCACGTCATGGTTATTCCGTATGGAAAGATGCTACAGAAATTGGATTTGTCACTTCGGGCACCCAATCACCGACATTGAATAAAAACCTTGGACTTGTTCTAATAGATTCACAATTTGCAACGGAAGGTACTGAATTGGAAGTACAGGTAAGAAAACGCACCCTTAAAGCAAAAGTCGTCAAGACACCATTCTACAAACGTGATAAATAGAGGAGGAACCATAATGGAATTTCGTTATTTACCAATGACTGAAAATGATAAACAGGAAATGCTTCAGACAATTGGTATTAAGTCTACAGATGAGCTTTTCGCTGATATTCCAAACAGTGTACGTTTTCAGGGGGAACTACACCTGAAAAAGCCTGTGAGCGAATATGAATTAAAAAAGGAACTTACACAAATGGCAAATAAAAATGCAAACTTGAGTGAGTACAGCTCTTTCCTTGGAGCGGGAGTATATGATCATTTTATTCCTTCCGTTGTGGACCATGTCATATCGAGGTCTGAATTCTATACTGCTTATACGCCATACCAACCGGAAATATCTCAAGGGGAGCTTCAGGCTATTTTTGAGTTTCAAACGATGATATCGGAATTAACGGGTATGCCTGTAGCGAATTCTTCCATGTATGATGGGGGTACATCACTTGCAGAAGCGGTTAATTTAAGTGCTGCTCAAACAAAACGAAAGAAAGTACTGGTTTCCCAGGCTGTGCATCCTGAATCACGTGCAGTAATCGAAACATACGCAAGAGGTCAAAATGTGGAGATCGTGGAAATTGGATTAAAAGACGGGTTAACTGATCTTAATCAGCTGGAACAGGAGTTGGATGAAACAATTGCCGGTGTTGTCATACAATACCCTAACTTTTTCGGCCAGATTGAGCCACTACAAAAAGTGGAAGAACTAATCAAACAGCAGAAGAAAACGATGTTTATTGTTTCAAGCAATCCATTGGCACTTGGATATCTCACTCCTCCAGGTGAATTTGGAGCAGATATTGTGGTCGGGGATACACAAGTATTCGGAATTCCAGCACAATTTGGCGGACCGCACTGCGGATATTTTGCTACAACAGAAAAACTCATGCGTAAAGTTCCTGGACGTCTTGTTGGTCAAACGAAAGATGAAGAGGGCGTCAGAGGATTTGTTCTAACACTGCAAGCAAGGGAACAGCATATTCGTCGTGATAAAGCAACTTCAAATATTTGTTCCAATCAGGCATTAAATGCACTCGCAAGTTCTGTAGCAATGAGCTCTATCGGGAAACATGGCTTGAAAAAAATGGCAACGGTAAATATGCATAAGGCAAGATATACGAAAGCGAGTCTTAAAGAAGCCAATGTGGAGGTAATTTTCGAAAGCCCATTTTTCAATGAATTTGTTGTAAAACTTTCTGACTCAGTCACGAAAGTTAATGAGAAATTATTTGAAAAAGGTATTATTGGCGGGTATGACTTGGGACGAGATTATCCGGAGTTTGAAGGTCATATGTTAATTGCGGTAACAGAAATTCGTACAAAAGAGGAAATTGATTCTTTTGTAAAGGAATTGGGGGATATCAATGGCTAATCAAGATTTTCCATTAATTTTCGAACGTAGTAAAGAAGGAAGAACAAGCTACAGTCTACCAGATTTGGATGTTACTGAATTCAATTTGGAATCCGAATTGGAGGAAGTATATATTCGTAAGGCACCACCTGAACTACCGGAAGTCAGTGAACTGGATATCATGCGTCATTATACAGGTCTATCCAATAGAAACTATGGTGTGGATACCGGATTTTATCCACTCGGATCTTGTACGATGAAGTATAATCCGAAAATAAACGAAGATGTAGCACGATTGGAAGGCTTTAGCAACATCCACCCTCTCCAGGATCCTAAAACCGTTCAGGGTGCAATGGAAATGCTTTATGATCTGCAAACTTCTTTAAAGGAGATTACAGGGATGTATGAAGTTTCCTTGCAATCAGCTGCAGGAGCACAGGGTGAATGGACTGCATTGATGATGATACGTGCTTTTCATGAAGCAAATGGCGACTACCATAGAACGAAGGTAATTGTTCCTGACTCGGCACACGGTACAAATCCTGCATCAGCTGCAGTTGCAGGATTTGACGCAGTAACGGTTAAAACAAATGAAAAAGGATTAGTTGATATAGATGATCTCAAAAGCGTTGTTGGAAATGATACGGCAGCACTAATGCTTACCAATCCAAATACGCTTGGATTGTTTGAAACAGAGATCCTTGAAATGGCTGAAATTGTCCATGGAGTAGGGGGTAAACTCTATTATGATGGAGCAAACCTGAACGCAATCATGGGTTATACACGACCTGGGGATATGGGATTTGACGCAGTCCATCTGAATCTCCATAAAACTTTTACCGGACCACATGGTGGTGGTGGACCTGGATCAGGACCTGTTGGAGTATCCAAGGAACTTGAACCATTCCTGCCAAAACCGGTAATTACAAAAATAGACAATGAGTTTATTTTTGAATATGATAGACCACAATCTATTGGAAGAATTAAACCATACTACGGGAATTTTGGAATCAACTTGCGTGCCTATACGTATATTCGCACAATGGGTGCAGAAGGACTGAAGAAAGTAAGTGAATATGCGGTACTAAATGCTAATTACATGATGCGTAAATTGGAAAAAGAATATGAACTACCGTATACGCAGCATTGTAAACATGAATTTGTATTATCTGGAAGCAGACAGAAGAAATTAGGTGTACGAACACTTGATATCGCTAAAAGGCTTTTGGATTTTGAATACCATCCACCAACCATTTATTTCCCACTAAATGTTGAGGAAGGATTAATGGTAGAACCGACCGAAACAGAATCAAAGGAAACATTGGATGGTTTTATTGATGCTATGCTTACAATAGCTGAAGAGGTTAAAGAAAATCCTGAAATTGTTCAGGAAGCACCACATAACACAATTGTTAAACGAATGGATGAGACTACGGCAGCTCGTAAGCCGATTCTTAGATATAATAAATAATTGAAGAGGTTATTCAAAAAGTCCGGTAAAAATGACGCTTCGAATTTCGCACGAATGCTTGCTTTTCCGCTACTCACGTATTAATTAAATACGCTCGAATAGAATTCTGCACCTCCGTCTACAAGCATATTCGGTAAGGGAATTCCTCGGTGCAAGCCAGCTAAGAAGCAAAATTCACGAAGTAGGCTCGCCGCCTCGAACTTCTCGGTCATTTTTATACTCCTTTTTGAACACGCAATAGAAGTAAGAATAAAAAACCCAGGAATATTTTCCTGGGTTTTTACGATTAGTTTTTTTTCTTTATTTTACCAGTCCACTTTTTGAAACCGCCTTTTAGCTGGTATAGGTCTCTGTAACCTTTTTTATGCAGTAACTGTGCTGCACGAGCAGACCTGGAACCACCTTGGCAATATAAATATACAGGTTTATCCTTACGCATTTCAACTAATCGCTGTTTCATTTGGCTAACAGGAATGTTTCTCGCTCCGAGGATATGTCCCTTGTCAAATTCCTGGGGTTCTCTAACATCGATAAGTTGTGCTTTACGGTAACCTTCTCGGAATTGATCTTCGGTTAGCACCTTCGTGTAATTTCGTTGTCTATAATAGCGAAAAATCCCTATTGCAAGTAGCACAACTAAAGCTATAAATAAAAACTCCATTTTACTTCCCCCGTCTGTCCAAAAATGTACATTATCTATTATATGGCTAGTATGGTTATATTTCAAAGTATTTCTCTTTATTTTAGCCTATTTGACATTTATTATTAGTATTAGGGAGATTTTGATAACTTTTTAGGGGCTTTCTTATAATGCAAACGATAAAATTGTTTGATACTGTAAAAAAATAAGCAATTCACTTTGAATATCTCTATTATTCTTCCAAAATCATAGTATATTAGTTGTTGACAAAACAGAATATATGCGATTCATATACAATATATAGTGTTCTTTTGAAAATCAAGTACTATATATTGTTTTATTTTCGCTAGTTGTGGTATTCTACTATTAGATAAAAAGCTAGTTATATACAAAAGGAGAGACCTGAATGTCGATTGTTGTAAAATCTCAAAATAAGCTCAATGTAAAGTCACTGAATGAGGATATAAAATTCTTTTCGCCGGTACATCCAATATCAGAGGAAATGAATCTAACGCATAAGGGGGTATCACGTCTTGTAATGCTTGATCGCTATGCATTTAAGGATACGGAAAAGAAGACATTAAAAGTTGGCGACTTTGTTGTCTTGACGGTAAAAGCAGATCCGAAGTTTCCGGCAAGAGGACTTGGCTTCATAAAGTCTATTGACTGGAACGAAAATAAGGCAGATGTACAAGTTGATCCTGAATTCATCTCCGTGCTTGATGATAAAAAAGAAGCAGAATCCGGTATTATAAAACGTTCACTTGATGTGATTGAAAAACCATTGGAAGTTTTTTATGAACAAATTGCGAAACGAAATGCAACAGGACTTTCCAGTGTGGAAAACACAGTAGAAAAGCGGAATGAGTGGTTCGAAGTATTCAATAAAGAACTTGCAGACTTGAATTTCATACCAGCAGGAAGAGTTCTATATGGTGCAGGAGCAGATACCGATGTAACCTATTTCAACTGCTATGTTATGCCGTATATCAAAGACTCGCGTGAAGGAATTTCCGATCACCGGAAACAGGTAATGGAAATTATGTCCCGTGGAGGCGGTGTTGGAACAAACGGATCAACCTTACGACCAAGAAACACATTGGCAAGAGGCGTTAATGGAAAATCCTCCGGTTCCGTCTCATGGTTGGATGATATTGCAAAGCTTACACATCTAGTAGAACAAGGTGGCTCAAGACGTGGAGCACAAATGATTATGTTAGTAGATTCTCATCCTGATATTATCGAATTTATTATTTCCAAGATGCAGAATTCCAGGATACTTCGATATTTAATCGAAAATACCGATGATGAACAAATCAAAAGGCTTGCAGAAGAGAAATTGAAATTTACACCTTTAACAGAAACAGAATTTGATCTTTATCAGAGTGTCGTAAATTATAAGGCAATTCCTGGTCTTGGTGGTTTTACTGAAGCTGCAATGCGTGAAGCAGAAGACAAGCTACGTATAGGTGGAACATACACCGTTCATAACTCTGAATTTTTGACAGGTGCAAACATATCTGTTTGTATTACAAAAGAATTTATGGAAGCAGTCGAAAATGATGAATTGTATGAACTACGCTTTCCTGATGTAGAGAATTATACAAAAGAAGAAATGAAAGCTTACAACGAACAATGGCATGATGTAGGTGATGTTCGTAAATGGGAAGAAATGGGTTATGGTGTTCGAGTATATCGTCGTATTAAAGCTAAAGAATTATGGAATTTGATTAATGTATGTGCGACATATTCAGCAGAACCTGGCATTTTCTACATCGATAATGCGAACGATATGACAAATGCTAAGGCATATGGTGATCAAGTAGTAGCAACAAATCCGTGTGGGGAACAACCACTCGCACCTTATTCAGTCTGTAATTTAGCTGCTGTAAACCTAGCTGAAATGGCTGATAAGGATACGAAGAAAGTAAACTTTGAAAAGTTAAAACAAACGGTTCAAACAGGTGTAAGGATGCAGGATAATGTTATTGATGCAACACCATACTTCCTGGAAGAAAATAAAAAGCAAGCTCTCGGCGAACGTCGGGTTGGCTTAGGTGTTATGGGTATGCATGATTTATTAATTTATTGTGAGACACCTTATGGATCGGATGCAGGAGATGATCTAGTAGATAAAGTGTTCGAAACAATTGCAACGACTGCATATCGTACTTCCATTGAAATTGCCAAAGAAAAAGGAAGTTTCCCATTCCTTGTTGGTAAAAATGATGATGAAACAAAAGCTTTAAGAAAAGCGTTTATCAACACTGGCTATATGAAAGGAATGCCAGAAGATATTAGGCAAGATGTCTTGAAATATGGCATTCGCAACTCGCATTTATTGACGGTGGCACCTACAGGAAGCACTGGAACAATGGTTGGTGTAAGTACTGGTCTGGAACCGTATTTCTCTTTCTCTTATTTCAGAAGTGGGCGACTTGGTAAGTTTATCGAAGTGAAAGCAGATATCGTTCAGGAATATTTGGATAGAAACCCGGATGCAGATCCAGAAAATTTACCAGATTGGTTCGTAACTGCAATGGAATTGGCGCCGGAAGCACATGCAGATACACAATGTGTTATCCAGCGTTGGGTAGACAGTTCCATCTCCAAAACGGTGAATGCACCAAAAGGATATACAGTTGATCAGGTGGAGAGTGTTTACCAAAGACTATATAATGGCGGTGCAAAAGGTGGAACGGTCTATGTTGATGGCAGTCGTGACACACAGGTATTGACACTGAAAGCTGAGGAAAATAAAGTTGGTGAGCAAACAGAGTTGTTTGCAGATACAGAGAAGCCTAAAATTGTCCTAATGGATACGATTCAGGAACTCGGTAAAACAAAAGTAACAATTGGCTCTGAAATCGGCGATACTTGTCCTGTCTGCCGCGAGGGAAGTGTAGAAGATATTGGTGGTTGTAATACATGTACAAGTTGTGGCGCACAGCTGAAATGCGGTTTATAAGATAGAAGGAAAAAGGACCAGGTTTGGTCCTTTTTCTTCGTATTCTGTTAAATAATTTGAGTTGAAGTTGACTTTCATGTATTCTCAAAGTAGAGAAACAGTTTTGCATTAGATAAAAAATATTCTTGAATGGAGATATCTTATGCCTACACCAAGCATGGAAGATTATATAGAACAAATCTACAACCTCATGGAATCTAAAGGGTATGCCCGTGTATCCTCAATTGCTGAAGCTTTAGAGGTACATCCATCTTCGGTAACAAAAATGGTCCAAAAGCTGGATAAAGATAACTATTTAGATTATGAAAAATACAGAGGTTTCGTCCTTACTGCTAAGGGTAAGAAAATTGGGGAACGTTTAGTTTTCAGACATGAATTACTTGAAGAATTTCTTGGTATCATTGGCGTGGAAGAAGAAAATATTTATGAGGATGTAGAAGGCATCGAGCATCATCTGAGCTGGAATTCAATAGACCGAATTGGAGATCTAGTGAACTATTTTAAAACAGATAATAGTAGAGTTGAAGAATTAAAAAAAATAGCTGAAGACAATAAAAAAGAGTGATATGATACCATACAACGATAATTGTATGGTTTTTCAATTATTAGTTCTAATCGAGCAACAATCAGCCTACATATATAGTAGATTAATTTTTTTGTGTTCATATAAAAGCATAATTTTTTTAAAGGAAACCGGCTAAGTGCATCGAATACTTTCGCCGTGAGAGCTTGTCGAAGGACTTAGTTTTCTAACATTTCTTTACGTTGAAAGACAAAAACTGCATTGGGAGCGAACCTATGAAAATTGACGCTGTGTTTTCGGGTGGGGGAGTTAAAGCATTTGCTTATGTTGGTGTGCTTGCAAGCTTAAAAGAACAAAATCTGAAATTGGAACGTGTAGCCGGAACATCTGCAGGAGCAATTGTAGCGTCTTTTATTGCTGCTGGGTTTGAGGTGGAAGAAATTGAGGGATTAATCAGCCAGCTTGATTTGGAGCAACTAGTTGATCCCCCCGTTCTAACGAAATTACTCCCATTCACCAAGTGGTTATTCCTCTATCACATGCTCGGCATAAATAAAGGGGATAAACTGGAACGATGGCTTGAAACTGCCCTGGCAAGTAAAAACATCCATACCTTTCATGATATTAAATCTGGGTATCTGAAAGTAGTTGTCAGTGATCTTTCTTTAGGTAAGCTGATTATCATACCAGATGATCTTGAAAGAGTTTATGGTATCCAACCAGATCTTTTTCCGGTTGCCAAAGCAGTTAGGATGAGTGCTGGATTTCCTTTCTTTTTCATGCCTAAACAGATGCCCGGCAAGTATAAAAAAAAGAGTATCATGGTTGATGGGGGATTATTAAGTAATTTTCCGTTGTGGATTTTTGATAATAATAGAAGTGGAAAAACAAAACAAAGACCGCTACTTGGAATAAAATTAACCGATGTGGCCAAAGAAGGAATCGGGCCAAGAGATATTAAAAATGCATTAGACATGTTTCAGGCGCTGTTTTCTACTATGAAACAGGCACATGACTCCAGATATATATCCAAAAACGAGAAACAAAATATACTATTTGTCCCAGTCCAAAACACTGGTGCTGTTAATTTCCATATATCAGAAAAAACAAGAGAAAATCTAATTCAGGAAGGAAAAGAATCTGCATCTGATTTCTTAAAAAAATGGAGTAGATAGAAAAAGGACTATATTGATATTGTTATAAATAAAAAGGAAAAGACCCTACTTCTTAAAAAGAAGCCCGGTCTTTTCCTTTTTGTTTATTACCTTCAATGACTCTTAAATGGGATGCACGTTTACTTCGCTTTTTCTTTTCTGGAATTACTGTCTTCGTGGAGGTTGCTGATTGTTTTGGTTGCTTATATTTTGTCTTTGATTGTTTAACTGCCTGTTTGTATTTTTTCATTTCGTTCATATTTGAAGGACCTCTTTTTCGCAGAACAAAAAAGTGAATTAAACCAAATATTCCTGCACCGACGGCCACCATTAGAAGAATACTGATCAAGAAGTTTACTGTATTGCCAAAAAGCTGCGAAATCAAGCCGATACCTGCGAAACCAATTATTAAATAAATAATAATGGAAAATTTACCGCGTCCCATAAGATTCCTCCTTTTCAAATTCTCTAATCGTTTTTATGCCTATACTTATGGTATACCACTAAACAGGACTTTTATATCTGAATTCCACAATAAAACCTATCTATCTAAAATTGTTTCCAGTGATTACATATATTATTCAATGCAAATGAATATTTTCTCATTTTCGAAGAGCAATTATCAATCTTAGGGATATTATATTTCTATTCTACTAAATTATTCAATCGTGAACTACTATTTTCACTTGATTGAACAGATAGTTGTAATTTGTTTTTAAGTGTTTGGTCATAATATGGAATGGAGGTGCATTTAGATGAAGACAGAAAAGAAAAAATCTAATCAAGGTAAGACTGAAGAACAGTTATCTATTTTTTCACGGGCATTAGTGACTGGTTTTATTGGAGGGATTTTATGGAGTAGCATCGGTAGCTTAATGTATTATTTTAACTTCAGTGAAGTGGCTCCAAAGTCGTTCCTCTTAAAATCATGGCTGGATGCATCATGGACTGACAGATGGCTTGGTGTTATTATAGCAATCCTATTGGCTGGTGTTATATCCATGGTCGCAGCTTTGATCTATTATAGCTTATTCAGGAAAATTAACTCCATGTGGATGGGTTTATTGTATGGTGTGATTTTATGGGTAATTATTTTTTATCTTACGCAACCCATTTTCACTAATATACCACAACTTATTGATTTAACATACAACACAATCATATCTACCCTATGTTTATTTATACTTTATGGTACGTTTATTGGCTATTCCATATCTTATGATTATCATGATATGAAAATGAGGGATTTGAAAAAGGCAAAAGAAGCCTAATTGATTGCTATTAAATGAATAAAATATTCAAGCTTGTTCATTTATGATACACTTAAACACAGAAAATAACAGAAGTAGCAACTATTGGTAAGGAGAGGACAAGTGGGGATATGGATAAACTTAAAAAGTTAAGAAACACGTTAGAATTAAATCAAATGGATGCAATTCTGATTACTAGTCCAATTAACAGAAGATATGTTACTGGCTTTACAGGGTCAGCTGGAGTAGCTTTAATTTCCGATAAAGATGCTACATTCATTACCGATTTTAGGTATACTGAACAAGCTGCCGAGCAAGCAAAGAATTTTTCTGTTATCGAGCATAAACAATCGATTGAAGCAGAGATAGCTCATCAACTTAAAGAATTGGGTATTAAACGCCTCGGATTTGAAAAAGATTATGTGACCTATTCCCAGTATGAAAATTACAAGATAAGTTTCGATGTTGAATTGGTGCCTGTTAGTGGAATCGTAGAAGAAATTCGATTAATTAAAACAAATGACGAACTAGGCATTATGAAGAAGGCAGCAAAAATAGCTGATGATGCGTTTGTTCATATCCAGTCGTTCATTAAGCCAGGTGTAAAAGAAATTGAAGTTTCCAATGAACTGGAATTTTTCATGCGCAGGCAGGGAGCAACATCTTCCAGTTTTGATACGATTGTTGCTTCAGGAATCCGCTCCGCATTTCCACATGGTGTGGCATCCGAAAAGGAAATTCAACGTGGTGAACTGGTAACATTGGATTTCGGTGCACTTTATCAGGGATACTGTTCGGATATTACAAGAACAGTCGCTGTTGGAGAAATTCCGCATGAATTGAGAGAAATTTATGATATAGTATTAGAGGCAAATCTTCTTGGAGTGAACGGAATAAAGCCTGGGTTAACAGGTAAAGAAGCAGATGCACTGACAAGAGACTATATTAAGGCAAAAGGTTTCGGGGAAAATTTCGGGCATTCCACAGGACATGGATTAGGTCTGGAAGTACATGAAGGACCGGGATTATCCTATCGTTCAGATAAGATTCTTGAAAAAGGAATGGTCGTTACAGTTGAACCTGGCATCTATGTTAATGGTCTGGGTGGTTGCAGAATTGAAGATGATATTGTCATTACAGATAACGGTAATGAACGATTAACCTTTGCTCCAAAAGAATTGATACAACTTTAATTTTCAGATAAGGGAGGAATTAACATGATCTCAGTTAACGATTTTAAAACGGGATTGACCATTGAAGTGGATAACGATATTTGGCAAGTACTGGAATTCCAACATGTAAAACCTGGGAAAGGTGCGGCTTTTGTTCGTTCGAAACTTCGTAATTTGCGTAATGGTAACATTCAGGAAAAAACTTTCCGTGGTGGCGAAAAAGTAGGCAAAGCACATATCGAAAATAATAAAATGCAATATTTGTATGCTTCAGGTGATGCACATGCATTTATGGATACAAACACATACGAACAAATCGAACTTCAAACAAGCCAGATTGAAGAGCAATTGAAATTTATGAAAGAAAACATGGAAGTCCATGTGATCAGCTATGGTGGTGAGATTCTTGGTGTTGATCTTCCAACTAACGTTGAATTAGAAGTAGTGGAAACGGAACCTGGTATTAAAGGGGATACTGCTAGTGGTGGATCAAAACCGGCAACCCTCGTAACAGGCCATACAGTACAAGTACCATTCTTTATTAATCAGGGTGATGTACTAGTTATCAATACATCTGATGGAAAATATGTATCCAGAGCCTAATCGAATACTTCTCTAGAAGCAGTCCTAATCGTAGGGCTGCTCTTTTTGATTAAAAACATTTTTGCTGACTTTGAGACTACAGTTACTCGCCCCGCCGATAAGATTTGGGACTCCGCACTACTCGACAATCGAAAAGATTTGTTGCGCTCTTCCCTTCGCAATTTCTATAAAGTGCGAACTAAGATAAGCAACTTCGGCGACCGCTCTGGAAAATATACTTCGCGCATCCTAAGGCGGCTGGTGAGCCCCTTCATGCTGTCACATTTCAGGGTCTCACCTATGCCTCTCTTCCCGTAGGAGTCTCCGTATATTTCCCAGAGCTGGTAAGAAGATTGCTGACAATTACCTGCACTAGCTAAATAGCTAAAATAGTATCCTATAGCCTCACCAGTCCGGGTGAGCGGAGGGCGGTGACTCCTGCGGGAACAGCACGTGTCCTCAGCCCCGAAGAGTGGTTTTCTCTTCGGGGCTGAGGCCGTGCCCTAAGGTCCGCATCCGCCCGGAGCGATCCCGGATAAAAGAACAATTCTTTGGAAAACAGCCAACGGTTAGTTCGCACTTTGTCTCAACTTCGAAACAGATAACAACTATCGAGAACAGCCTTTAAAGATAAATACCCCATATCCACTCATATAAGTGAAAGAACTTCATTTCAATGAGTCATAAATTACCTCTTCCAACATACATTTACTATAAAGCTGGACTAAAAAAGTGAGGGTATCCAAATGAACGAGATTATGCGTTTGTTTCCGAGCGAAATGAGACAGGCCATACGATTAAAAATCGGTGACAGATGGCAATTTTTACAAGAGATTCGTATTCGGTTATACCACCCAGTGGAATTAATATTTGATGATAAGGTGGAATGGCTGCAAACGATTATACCAAAGAATGATGAAGGAATGTATTTAATCAACCAACTTAGTGAGTTTTCTTTATATCGAATGCAAGACGAACTAAGAGAGGGTTATATAACGGTTGAAGGTGGACATAGAGTTGGTATTGCGGGAAAAGTGATTACTTCCGATAGTAAAGTTAAAGCAATCCAAAATATCACATTCTTTAATATCCGGATAGCAAAAGAAAAAATTGGCTCTGCATCATTGATTCTCCCACATGTGTTCCATCAAAAATACTTGAATACACTGATTATAGGCCCTCCGCAAACAGGGAAAACGACTCTGATAAGGGATTTAACCCGACTGATTGCTAGTGGAACAAGAAATATAGCCGCAAAAAAAGTTGGTGTAGTTGATGAACGGTCAGAGATTGGAGCATCATTAAAAGGCGTTCCCCAACATAATCTAGGAATACGCACTGACGTATTAGATGCTTGTCCAAAAGCAGAAGGTATGATGATGCTAATTAGGTCTATGTCACCAGAAGTTATGGTGGTGGATGAGATTGGTAGTCGGGAAGACATTAGTGCATTGATGGAAGCTGTTAATACAGGTGTCACGGTGATATGTACCATTCACGGTCGGGATATGATGGAGTTGAAAAAACGTCCATCACTAAAACCAGTCTTTGAACAACAAATATTCGATCGTTTTATCGTCCTTGACAAACAAGGAAAGCCTGGTCAAGTTGGGAAGATTTTTGATCAAAATGAAAATCAACTGTTACAGAAAATGGGGTGTGTGACAGATGAAGTGGATTGGAGCACTACTTTTAATAAGCACAGCCACCATGATCGGCTTTGACTGGAGTAATCGTCTGACAAAACGTCCTAAACAAATTCGGCAATTGAAAAGTGCACTCCTCATCTTGGAAGCTGAAATTGTTTACAGTCAAGCACCCCTATCAGATGCATTTGTTTCCGTGTCCAAAAAAATACCGAATCCAATCAAGTCCTTTTTTTCCGCATTAGGCATGGAGATGCAAGAAGAGCAATTTGATTTTTTCAGCCTTTGGGAACGGAAGGTGGATGAATTGGTGAAGGATTCCAACATGAACGATAGTGAAAAGGAAATTTTGATGCAATTTGGCAGAACATTGGGACAACATGATATTTATCAACAGCAAAAGCATATCCAACTGACGAACGTACACTTGGACAGAGAGCTGGAAGAGGCGTTGGATAATTATCAAAAATATGGAAAAGTGGCAAAAAGCCTAGGTGTATTAAGTGGGATATTTATTGTATTGCTTCTTATCTAAGTTTTTTAAAACAAGTTAAATTATTAGAGTATAGCAATGGAAATGGGCAAGTGAAAGGAGCATATTCATGTTTACCGATGCATCCGTTCTTTTCCAGATTGCTGGAATAGGAATAATAGTAGCATTGATTCATACGATCCTGAAGCAAATGGGAAAGGAGGAAATTGCTCAATTTGCTACATTAATTGGTTTTGTTATTGTGCTTGTCATCGTAGTAAATGGACTTTCAGATCTTTTTCAGCAGATTAAATCAGTATTTCTGTTCTAGGAGCTAACGTATATGGATATCCTGCAGATTGCTATATTAGGTGTACTAGCAAGTATTTTATATATTATTTTAAAAGAAATTAACAAGTCATTTGCCTTTACCCTGATTCTAGTTACTGGGATTATTATATTTCTTGCCATCATCAATCAAATAAGTATTATTTTTGAAATGATACAGACACTGGGTCAAAAGGCGAATATTAAAGGACTCTATATGGAAACAATTCTTAAAATCATTGGAATTTCATATATTGCGGAATTAGGTGCAAACCTAACAAAGGATGCTGGACTTAGTTCTGTTGCCAAGTATATTGAGCTTGCGGGGAAAATTTTTATACTCTTGTTGGCCGTTCCAATCATTACTTCTGTGATAGAAGCTATCATAAGTTTCTTACCATCTGTATAGAGAGTCAGAAGCAATCAAGTCTGAAGGGAGTAAGCGGGGTGAATGAGATCAACTAAGCATGCTATCATATTTTTTCTTACGATTATATTTATTATAAGTGGACAACCTATCATCTTTGCCTCTACTGCCAACGATGAACAAGATATTGAAGATGCCATCCTCCAGGAAATATCACTTGATGGTGTACAAGCATATTGGGATCAGCTTGTCACAGATTACGGAGGATTTCTACCTGATTTAGAAAAATCAAGTATATATGAATATGTAAAAAACCAAGAGTCTTTTTCTATAAAAAATACAGCGATTGCATTTTTGGAATATTTGTTTCATGAACTTATCTTAAATGGCAAGCTTCTTGGTTCACTATTGATGCTGACTTTATTTTCAGTTGTTCTTCAAACGATGCACACTGCATTTGAACATAATGCAGTGAGTAAAATTGCCTATTTTGTTATCTATCTTGTACTAATATTTCTCGCACTTAATAGCTTTTATTTGGCGGTTTCTTATACACAGGATGCGATAAATGCAATGAAAGGATTTATGATTGCACTGCTTCCGCTTGTTCTCGGTATGATGGCGACTTTTGGTAATGTGGTTTCTGTTTCATTTTTTCACCCAATTATTATCTTTCTGATCAATTTCAGTGGGATTCTTGTCTCGTCTTTTATTTTACCTTTATTATTTTTATCTGCCTTACTTCTGATTGTCAGCAGTATCAATGATAATTATAAAGTTACCCATCTGGCAAATATGTTTAAGTCGATAGGATTAGGAACGCTTGGCATTTTTTTGACTATTTTTCTCGGTGTAATTTCCGTCCAGGGTGCGGCAGCAGCTGTTCAAGATGGTATTGCAATGAAAACAGCAAAATTTATTACGGGTAACTTTATACCTGTAGTTGGGAGGACGTTCACAGATGCTGCAGATACAATTCTAAGTGCTTCCTTGATTCTTAAAAATGCTGTTGGTATGGCAGGATTATTTATTATTTTGTTAATCGTTATTTTTCCAGCCATAAAAATTGCTGCAATTGCCTTCATTTATAAGCTGGCTGCTGCTATTCTGCAGCCAATCGGTGGCGGACCTGTTATTTCAACATTGAACACAATAAGTACTTACATTTTGTATGTACTTGCTTGTCTGCTCGTTGTTTCATTAATGTTCTTATTGGCCATTGTCATTATTATTGCCGCCAGTAATATAACAATCCTGCTGAAATAGGGTGAGTTCGAGTGGAAATCATTATCCAATGGGTAACACAAATTATATTATTTATTATTATTGCTTCCATCGTTGACTTGCTAGTACCTGCAGACACCATGAAGAAATATGTCAAATTAGTTGTAGGGCTGATTTTGATTTTAATTCTTTTAGAACCCATTTTCCATGTATTTAATACAGATATTGAAAAGTCAATTGAAACGTCGATTAACGAGTTGCAACAGGAATTAAAATCGGATGAAGAATTAGAAAATCAGATTGAATTTCAAAAAAAAGAAATACAGAGCGGTCAACATGCATATATTTTAGAACAAATGGCTGTCCAACTGAAAGCTCTAGCAGGGGATCCCTTGAAGGAAGAATATCAGGTCGAGATAACAACGATGGATTTTATCTTTAATGATACTGAGAATATTTCATTCGAGGAGCTAACAGAAGTCATTGTTTATATAGATGAAGCACAAAACGGGGAAGGAGCGGTGAATAAGGTTGAAGATGTAGTCATTAACTCAAAGCGTCATCAAGAGAATCCAGTGGAGGATGTCTCAGAAATTGAAACTTTATTAATGGAAGTATGGGAGCTGACAGATAAGAAAGTATCTATTTATTGGGAGGGAGGGGCGTCTTGAAGAAAAAATTAGATTATTTCTTTCGACCAAAAAAAGAGGATGGTGAAAAGCCACCATCAAAAAAGTTTGGATATCTACTTATACTGGGACTGACTGGAGTTTTTCTCATCATTATCAGCAATATCTTTTCATCAGAAGAGGAACCAGACAAAATCATGCAGTCTCAAAATGAAGTTCAACAGTCATTACCGGCTGACAACAATTCAGCAGAACCATCTGCTTCTGATATAAATGAGCTGGAAAACAGCTTGGGGCAAGAACTTTCACAGATGCTTAATAAAATACAAGGGGTATCCGAAACGGAGGTAATGGTAAATCTTGATGCAACAAGTGCAAAAGTTTATGAAAAAAACCTAATCAAGGGCAAGCAAACTACAGACGAAAATGATACAAATGGGGGAACAAGGAAAATTGAAGATCATACCGAAGAAAATCAAGTAGTCCTTGTCCGAAAAGGAGACCAGGAAGTTCCGCTATTGGTTCAAACCAAACAACCAGAAATTAGAGGAGTATTTGTCGTTGCAAATGGGGTGGATCATCCCGCACTTAAAAATCAGGTAATTGAAGCTGTTTCACGAGTTCTTGATGCTCCAACACATAAAATTTCTGTAATGCCAAAAAATTAAGGAGGAATAAAAATGTTAAAAAAACAAACCGTGTGGCTATTGACAATGTTGAGTCTGATGATAGTTCTAAGTGTTTATTATATCATTTCGCCAAACAGTGAAGATCTGGCGTTCATTGACGATGGACAAGTAGATACAGAAGAAACTACTACTACAGGTGAACAGGAATCAACTGATGCCGAAGTAAATGATATTTCAAACCTGGGAAAGGATGAATTATTTACAACGATAAGAATGGAGATACAAGATGATAGAAGCATGAAAAAAGATCGGTTAACAGATATTGTAGCTTCAGCCTCCACAGACACAGGGGAAAAGGAACAAGCTATAGAAGATATTGATTTATTGGATGAACTATCAACAAAAGAATCTATTCTTGAAGAACAGATCATTGGGGCAACAGAATACCAAGATGTGCTGGTCAGATCGGATGGCGAAAAAGTTCATGTCCATGTAAAAGCAGATCAACTTTCCAATACAGAAGTAGCGAATATTATGCAAATGGTTCGAGATGAATTTGGAGAAATTACCGCGGAAGTAAACTATCAGCCAACTGGTAAGTGACAGTAGCAGTTTAATATAAAAAGGTCTCTATAATATACGAATAAACCCAGACGTAGCTACGTCTGGGTTTATTCGTCCCTTCGTTACTATTCGCAATCCTGCAGTAATACTGATATAATTGACTTGAAATTAATACTTAGAAGACAAATATGAATAAGCAGACTTGAAGTGCTATATTGTTTTATCGTAATATATTAAGAGGAGTTATTAGTACCTAATAATAATTTCAATAAGAAAGTTATATTCATATAAAATTTTTAAATTCAAGAGGGGTGCCGGAAATGTTAAAAGTTCAGGAAATTAGAGAAATCATTAAACTTATTGATCAATCAAGTATATCTGAGTTTACGTACGAAACAAATGGTACAAGTGTTTCACTGAAAAAGGGCGGCAATCAGGGAAAGTTCCAAAAAGCAACTACAGAAATAGAGGTTGAACAACTGGTTAAACAAGAAGAAAAAAAACCAGTACAAACACACCCTGAAAAGACTCAATCAGATGCAAAATTAAATAATGAAGAGAAAACCAGCAGTGTTAACTATGATTTTGAAATAGTTTCCCCGATGGTAGGTACATTCTATACTGCATCCTCCCCTGAAAAAGGTCCATTTGTTTTTGTAGGGAGTTCTGTTGAAGCAGATACGGTAGTATGTATTGTAGAAGCAATGAAGTTATTTAATGAAATAGAAGCAGAAACATCTGGTGAAATCGTAGAAATCATGGTAGAAAATGGTGAGCTTGTAGAATATGGCCAACCATTATTCCGAGTAAAGAAAAAGTAAGGGGATGGAGCAAGTGATTAAAAAGCTTTTAATAGCTAACAGGGGTGAGATTGCAGTTCGTATTATACGAGCTTGCAAGGAGATGGATATTGAAACTGTAGCTGTTTATTCAGAAGCAGATAGAGAATCCTTACATGTTAAGTTGGCGGATGAAGCATATTGTATTGGGCCAAAACTAAGTAAAGACAGCTATTTGAACTTCACAAATATAATTAGTGTTGCTACTTTGACAGGAGTCAATGCCATCCATCCAGGTTATGGGTTTTTGGCTGAAAATGCCGACTTTGCGGAAATATGCAAAGCATGTAATATTACTTTTGTTGGTCCAACCCCTGAAGCAATACAAAAAATGGGAATAAAAGATGTCGCTAGAGAAACTATGAAGAAAGCAAACGTACCAATTGTTCCTGGATCTGACGGAATTATAGAAAATGAAGATCAGGCGATTGAAGTTGCGCGAGTGATAGGATACCCGGTTATTATAAAAGCTACTGCAGGCGGTGGAGGAAAAGGGATTCGTGTTGCAAGGTCTGAAGAGGAGCTAATTAAAGGGATCCAAGTAACACAAAAAGAAGCAGAGACAGCGTTTGGCAATCCTGGAGTTTATATTGAAAAATTCATTGAAGACTTCAGACATGTGGAAATTCAAGTTCTAGCTGACCAATTTGGTAATACAATCCATCTTGGTGAGAGAGATTGTACAATACAAAGAAGGTTACAGAAACTTATCGAAGAAACCCCATCACCAGCCCTAACACCTGATATACGCGAAAAAATGGGTGTGGCATCGGTTAACGCGGCCAAGGCTGTGAATTATGTAGGTGCAGGCACAATCGAGTACATCTTTGACAGAAATAGCAAGGAATTTTATTTCATGGAAATGAATACTCGTATCCAAGTGGAACATCCAGTAACTGAGATGGTTACTGGCGTTGATTTAATCAAAGAACAAATCCGAATTGCAAATGGTGAGCAACTATCTTTTGAACAGAAAGATATAGAATTTAATGGATGGGCAATTGAATGTAGAATTAATGCAGAAAATCCATTTAAGAACTTTATGCCCTCTGCTGGAGAGGTTACTATGTACTTGCCACCTGGTGGTCTTGGTGTCAGGGTTGATTCTGCAGCATATTCAGGCTATAAAATACCTCCCTATTACGATTCGATGATTGCTAAATTGATTACGTATGCTCCGACAAGGGAAGAAGCAATAAAGAGAATGAAACGTGCACTTGGTGAGTTTGTTGTTGAAGGCGTCCATACGACCATACCGTTCCATCATTTAATTATGGAACACGAAGTATTTTTAGATGGTGACTTTAATACAAATTTCTTAGAAGAAAATCCAATTCTCGAAAAAGAAATGTAAACCAACGTTAAAAGGAGTGATATCATGAGTGAACAACCTTTATTAGAAGTAAGTGATAACACTGCTTTAGGAAAAGTGGAAATTGCTCCTGAAGTTATCGAAGTTATTGCTGGGATTTCCGCTACAGAAGTAGATGGCCTTTATGCAATGCGGGGTAACTTTGCTTCCGATGTAGCAGAGCGTTTTGGTAAAAAGGCACATAGTAAAGGTGTAAAAGTTGAACTTACGGATGAAGGGGTTACTATTGATATATACGTCATTCTAAAGTTTGGTGTATCCATTCCACAGATTGCCCAGGAGCTCCAAACCAATATTAGACAGACATTGGAAACGATGACAGCTATTAAATTGCTAGAAATAAATGTCCATGTAGTCGGAATACACTTGGAGGGTAAAGACTACGCTGAGGCAGAAGAGTAAAAACAATGATGTTGCACAGACCGGATTTCCCCATGGTCTGTGCTTTATTCTTTTCATTCTCCAGGTGGATAGTTTCTAGCAATGCCATGTCAATCATGTTATTATTTGTAAGAGCAAACTATGGTTATTAAAGGAGTTTAAAAATAATGAACCGACATACAGCAAGAGAAAAGGCATTTCAAATACTTTTTCAACTGGACATAAATGACAATGAACCACAGCAGGCAATCGAAGCATTTCTGGAATCGGAGGAAAACGATGATTTTTTAAAGATGCTGGTAGAGGGTGTTACTGAGCATAAAGAAAAGATTGATTCAGTTATATCGGATAATCTTAAAAACTGGACAATAAATCGCATTGCTTCTGTTGAGAAAACAATTTTAAGAATTGCTACATTTGAACTTTATTATGTCGAAGAAATACCTAAAAATGTATCCATCAATGAAGCAGTGGAACTAGGTAATACATATGGCGATGACAAGTCTGGGAAATTTATCAACGGGGTATTATCAAACATATTACATAAAGGGGATGCTTAATTATGACAGCACAACTAATCAACGGAAAAGAATTATCTGCGGAGCTAAAACAGGAAATGAAAGTAGAAGTAGAGGAATTAAAGAAAAAAGGCTTGACACCACACTTAACAGTCGTATTGGTTGGTGATAATCCTGCATCGAAATCTTATGTTAAAGGAAAAGAAAAAGCAGCTGAGATAACGGGTATCTCTTCCTCGCTAATTGAATTACCATCGGCAACAAGTGAAGCTGAATTGCTTCAACTTATTAACGAATTAAATGAAGACAATTCTGTTCATGGTATATTGGTTCAACTTCCACTACCCGACCAAATCAGGGAACAACAGGTTATTGAAGCAATTCATCCGGATAAAGATGTCGATGGTTTTCATCCAAGCAATATCGGGAAAATGATGACTGGAGAAGATACTTTTTTACCATGCACGCCTTATGGAATCATAACGATGCTGAAATCAAAAAATATTGACATAGAAGGTAAGCACGCAGTTGTAATTGGTCGAAGTAATATTGTCGGAAAACCTGTAGGACAACTTCTCCTGAACGAAAATGCGACTGTAACGTATTGTCATTCAAAAACAAAAAACATGAAAGAAATAGCTGCAAATGCGGACATTTTAATAGCAGCAATCGGAAAAGAAAATGCGATTACTGCTGATTATGTGAAAAATGGTGCCGTTGTTATTGATGTAGGAATTAACAGGAAAGCCGATGGTAAACTTACTGGGGATGTCGATTTTGAAAATGTTAAAGAAAAAGCATCCTATATTACACCAGTTCCAAGAGGTGTCGGACCGATGACAATAACGATGCTTCTAAAAAATACGATTAAAGCTGCCAAAGGACTGTCAGGAATTGAATGAAAAGTACTTAACGGTTACAGCACTGACAAGGTATATAAAACGGAAGCTGGATACCGATCCACATCTTAGAACGATATGGCTGCGAGGCGAGATTTCTAATTTCAAGCATCATAGCCGTGGACACATGTACATGACAATTAAAGATGATCAGGCAAAAATTCAAGCTGTAATGTTTGCAGGGAATAATCGATCCATGAAATTCAGGCCTGAGAATGGCATGAATGTGCTAATTAAGGGTGAAATTAGTGTATATGAAGCATATGGACAATATCAGCTTTATATTCAACAAATGGAGCCCGATGGTATTGGTGCACTTTATTTGGCCTTCGAACAGTTAAAAGAAAAATTACATAAAGAAGGCATATTTGACGATATTCATAAAAAACAAATACCAGTATTTCCGGAACATATCGGGGTAATCACTTCTCCTACTGGTGCTGCAGTAAGAGATATCATTACAACGATTAAACGAAGATATCCCATCGTCTCCATAACTGTTATTCCCGTACTTGTCCAAGGTCCACAAGCCACTACGTCCATTCAAGAAGCAATTGAGATGGCAAACCATAAAGGGGATTTTGATACACTTATTGTCGGTCGTGGTGGGGGATCCATTGAGGAGTTATGGAGTTTTAACGAGGAAATAGTAGCAAGAGCCATTTTTAATTCAAAAATACCGATAATTTCTGCCGTGGGACATGAAACAGACATTACAATCAGTGACTTTGCTGCAGATTTGCGTGCACCCACTCCAACAGGGGCTGCAGAGCTTGCGGTACCATCTCGAATGGAATTGTTGGACGGAATTACCGTCCTTAGAAAAACACTTACGAGGGATATCAATCGTGAAATCAACAATCACCAACAATATTTTGCACGTTTATTGCAATCTTATGCATTCCGATATCCTGAACAATTACTTAAACAAAAAGAGCAAGAATTGGACAACTATCTGGAACAGCTGCATCGTAGCTTTTCACAAAACTATAAAGAAACTGAAACAGCTTTTACACACTTATTCAAAAGGCTTGCTTCACAGCACCCTGCCAAGCAGCTAGAACAGGCAAATATAAATTTAAACAAGATGATGAAACAACAGAATCATTCCATGGCACAAATAATAGAGAAAAAATCCGTCAAATTAGCGAACAACATCGATAAATTAACATTAGTAAATCCGCTGGAAATCATGAAACGCGGTTTTGCTCTACCTTTTACGTCTGAAGGAAAAATTATAAAATCCGTCAAAAAGGTAAAACAAAAAGAAATGATAACCGTTAATTTGAGTGATGGAAATCTAAATTGTGAGGTCTTATCGATTGAGGAGGAGCAACCAAATGAAAAATGAAGACATATCCTTTGAGGAAGCAATGGAAAAATTGGAAACCATCGTATCCAAGCTTGAAGAGGGTGATGTGCCTTTGGAAAAAGCGATCAACTATTACCAGGATGGTATGGAACTTTCAAAAATCTGTGGGGATAAGCTAAAAAATGTCCAAGAAAAAATGACAAAAATTATGAATGAGCAAGGTGAATTAGAAGCCTTTGATGTACAGGGGGAAGAATGAACGTGAAAGCAAATCTTTTGGACTATATTGATAACTATAAAAAAAAGATTGAAAAAGAGTATCAGCGCTATCTGCAAAACTTGGATATTCCAGTTCAATTAAAGGAGTCCATGCTTTATTCATTGGAAGCAGGGGGCAAAAGGCTTCGTCCGGTCCTATTGCTTGCAAGCTATGAAGTATATGATCATGACATTCAAAAAGTACTTTCATCGGCGATCGCACTGGAAATGATTCATACATATTCACTCATACATGATGATTTACCTGCAATGGATGATGACGATTATCGCCGAGGTAAATTAACGAATCATAAAGTATATAATGAAGCTACAGCAATACTTGCAGGTGATGCTTTATTGACATACAGCTTTGAGATAATTGCTAACGATCCATTACTGAACGACAAGGAGAAAGTAACTATTATAAACAGGCTTTCCACTTGTAGTGGACCAAAAGGAATGGTTGGTGGACAGATTCTTGATATGGAAGCAGAAGATAAACCTGTTTCATTGGAAGCAATGGAACAAATCCATACATTAAAAACGGGTGAGCTTTTGAAATTTGCTATCTATACTGGGGCATATTTGGGTAAAGCAACAGATATGCAGTTAAAACATCTAACGGAGTTTGCATACTATCTAGGTCTCATATTTCAAGTGCAAGACGACATTTTAGATGTAACTGGTGAACAGGAAAAGATAGGTAAACCGGTTGGCAGCGATGAGCTGAATAGAAAGAGCACCTATCCGAAACTATTAGGTTTAGAGGGAGCTATCAATCGAAAAGAATTATATGTAGAGAAAGCAAAACTTGCGTTGTTACATGCGGATGCACAAGCATCAAATTTAATGGGTTTAACGGATTATTTCAGTAATAGGGATCACTAAAATTCAGGAAAATAAAGCTACCACTAAGTTTTATTGGCAAAAGCCTTCCTTGTCTTTCCCGTCAATGTAAAAAAGTTCTTAGAAAAGGATACTTCAGATGAGTAAAAAAAGACTTGATGAACTATTAGTCGAAAAGGACCTAGTCGAAAATGTGGATAAAGCAAAGCGTGTCATTATGGCAGGCTTAGTTTTTTCTGAACAAATGAGACTTGATAAACCGGGCATGAAAATAGATGAAGACACTCTATTATCTGTCAAAACAAAAGAAATTCCCTATGTTGGGCGTGGGGGATTAAAGCTTGAAAAAGCATTAACATACTTTGCTATTCCTACAATCAATCGAACCTTTATCGATGTAGGTTCTTCAACAGGTGGTTTTACCGATTGTGCCCTTCAAAATGGAGTCCGTTTAAGCTATGCAATCGATGTTGGTTATAATCAACTGGATTGGAAATTGAGAAACGATGACAGGGTAATCGTTATGGAACGAACGAATTTCCGTCATGTTACACCAGATATGTTAAAAATGGGTGTTCCCGATCTAGCATCAATTGACGTTTCCTTTATTTCATTAAAACTAATTTTACCGGTACTAAAAGAACTTTTATCACAGGACAGTGATATCATTGCTTTAATTAAGCCACAATTTGAGGCCAAGAAAGAACAGGTAGGTAATAAGGGTATTGTCAGGGACAAAAAGGTCCATATAGACGTTTTAAAACGAGTTGTTATGCTTGCCGAGAAGGAAGGGTATTCTTTAATGAATCTCACGTATTCCCCAATAACAGGAGGAGAAGGGAATATTGAATTCCTCGCACATTTCGGATGGATGAAAGAAGATGTATCTAATGAATCAATACAAATAGACATTGAGGAAACCGTGGAAGAGGCCCACCGATTATTGAATAAGTAATTAGCAAAGGCGCTTAGATATTTTTTATTTTTTTGTATTGTTATCCACAAAGTTGAGATAGAGTGCGAACTAAATAAGAAACTTCGGCGACGCTCACGGAAATATACTTCGCTTTCCGCGGGCGGCTTGAGCCCCTTCATGCTGACGCATTTCAGGGTCTCACCTATGCCTCTCTTCCCGCAGGAGTCTTCTTATATTTCCCTGAGCTGGTTTGATGGTTACTGACAATTACTTGTACTACTTGCTAATAAATGAAATAGCATGCGTACACTTCACCAGTCCGGCATCGCTGTGGGCGGTGACTCCTGCGGGAAAAGCACTTACTTATAGCAGTAGTTACTTCCCCGTTTTATAGATTTTGTGCATAAACAACAATTATTCGGTGGGACGAGACCACAGTCCCACTTTCTAAAAAATAGCCTAAGCGAGATAAAAGATGGTTGCAAAGGGCTTAATGAACATAAGGAGGTGCCGTGTTGAGTAAAATTCAGCGCCATATTAAAATTCGCGAACTAATAACTGAAAATATTATTGAAACACAGGATGAGCTTGTCTATCATTTAAAATCGCTTGGATACAATGTAACACAGGCAACAGTTTCTAGAGACATCAAAGAGCTTCAGCTTGTTAAAGTTCCTACAGTAGCAGGACAGTATAAATATAGCCTGCCTGCAGATCAACGTTTCAATCCTCTTGAAAAACTAAAACGTTTAATTGTCGATGCCTTTGTGAAAATTGAACATGCAAGTCATTTTATTATATTAAAAACGCTCCCCGGAAATGCTCAAGCACTCGGAGCTCTCATTGATAATCTTGATTGGACGGAAATTATGGGAACCATTTGTGGCGATGATACTTGCTTAATTATTTGCCGAACACCGGAACATGCTGAAGAAATCCAAAATCGATTTATCGGCATGCTATAAAAGAAGCTTAAAAAGCTCGGTAAAAAGACATATCGAATTTTAAAAGTTTGGGGTGATAAATAACTGTGCTTACAGAATTATCTATTCGTGATTTTGCTATTATTGATGAGACAGCGATTACATTTAATGAAGGACTGACGGTTTTAACAGGAGAAACCGGTGCAGGAAAATCAATTATCATCGACGCCATTCAATTATTGGCAGGCGGCAGGGGATCTGCGGAATACGTCAGACATAAAGCTAAAAAGGCTGAGATTGAGGGCTTGTTTAGTATTGATTATAAAAACCATCCAATCTATACAACAGGGAAACAATATGGAATAGAAATACAGGATGAACAAGTTGTACTCGAGCGGACCATTACTGCTTCAGGCAAAAGCATATGCAGAGTTAACAGTAAGCTCGTGACGCTTGCAATCTTGAGGGAGTTTGGAAAAACATTAATTGATATCCACAGTCAGCATGAGACACAATCATTAATGAATAGTGATAACCATTTAGACTTTCTGGATATGTATGAACCGAAAAAAATCTCCAAGGCAAAAGAGGAATATACAAAGCTGTATAGTAAGTTGGAAAGTTTAAGAAAACGGTATCAGAAATTAAATGATAATGAGCAAGAAATGGCTCATCGTATTGATTTACTCGAATTCCAAATGAATGAACTTATCCAGGCAAATTTATCTCCAAATGAAGATGAGTTACTTGAGGATGAAAGAAAATCACTTGCAAATTTCGAGCGTATTCATACAGCTCTACATGATGCTTATAATGCGTTATACGGTGAACAAAAAGGGCTCGAATGGCTAAACCAAGCTCAACTCGCGTTACAGAATAATAGTAATTATGATCCATTTATAGCCGAAAAGGCAGAAAATATGTCCAATCACTATTTTATTCTTGAAGAATTAACATATGATTTAAGAAATCAGATGGACAATCTGCAGTTTAATCCAGAACGTTTAAATGAAATTGAATCCAGACTAAATGAAATAAATCGGTTAAAGAAGAAATATGGAAGTACAGTTAATGAAATTTTGGAGTACATGGCAAGAATAGAGGAAGAAATGGAACAAATTACAAATAAGGACTCCCATTTGTCACTATTACAAGAGCAAATGGAAGAAATTGAAAAAGACGCATTATTGGAAGCGGCACATCTACATGATATTAGAAAAAAAGCAGCCGATTCATTAACGAAGGAAATATATAAAGAATTAAAAGGACTTTATTTAGAGAAAGCTGCATTTTCAATTGCATTTGATGAGGATAAATCAGAAGCAATCCCAAAACTTCATAAAAATGGCTTTGATCATATTCGATTTTTAATCTCTACGAATACTGGTGAGCCATTGAAAGAACTAACAAAGGTTGCATCTGGTGGGGAACTATCAAGAATTATGCTCGCCTTGAAAAAAATATTTTCAAAACATCAAGGCGTGACGAGTGTTATATTTGATGAAGTCGATACAGGGGTGAGTGGAAGGGTTGCGCAGTCGATAGCCGAAAAGATTTATCAAATTTCAAAGGATTCTCAAGTATTATGTATTACACATCTTCCTCAAGTCGCCGCAATGGCAGATACACATAAATTCATTGAAAAAAACGAAAAAAATAAGCGAACTTCTACAAATGTAAAAGAACTGACAGAAAACGAACAAGTTGATGAATTGAGCAGAATGATTACAGGAACGAAGCTGACAGAAACGGCGAAAATACATGCAAAAGAAATGCTCGAACTTGCATCCGCATTTAAATCAAATAAATAAGGATAAAATTCTCAAAAAACCGGAAAATATAGTAACCGGTTTTTTTGTTTTCCTTTTTTAACATTATTAGTAAGTCCTTTTTTAGGGAACTAAAGTTAGAAATATGTTTATACATGATCTTCTTTAAATATAAAAGGAAATGATACACATATATCATAGGTTTCTCCAGTTTAATTTATGCCTATCTAGGTCAAATTAAGTGTACAGAAATTGAGATATGTGGTGGGGTTGGGAGGAGGAGAGTGATTCGATTGAAAAAGAAAAGAAAGAGAAATGTTAACTTCTCGCGATTACATGTATTTTTTGTCATTTTGACTGTGTTTTCCATTTTTCACTTTGGAACAGGACAGATAAGCGCTGTACAAGGCGAGAAGGCAATTCATAATCAATCCGGACTTCCAATCAACATGCTAAATAAAGAAAATGTAATAATGAATAAAACGGTTGAAACAGCTGCGGTGAAAAAGGGAAGTAGCACCGATTTAAGTAATATTCGTGTTATTCCAGGAGGACAATCTATCGGTGTTAAATTAAGTACCCTCGGAGTCCTCGTAGTTGGCCATCATTTAGTGAATGGAAATGAAGGAACTGCCTCACCTGGAGAGGAAGCAAAAATAAATGTTGGAGACGTCATTTTAAAAATCAATGGCGATCCTGTAAAAGGTATGGACGAGATTAAATCCTATGTAGAAAAAGCAGGACAAGATCATCATAAAATTGATTTAACGATAAAGCGGGGAGACGAAACACTAAAAACGTCCCTTCAGCCAGTACTTGATGAAAAAGCAAATGAATATAAGATTGGATTGTATATTCGTGATTCTGCTGCCGGTATAGGTACGATGACATTTTATGATCCTGAATCTAAAAAGTATGGTGCCTTAGGCCATATTATTTCTGATATGGACACGAAAAAACCTATAGAGATAAATAATGGTACAATTGTCAATTCCTCGGTAACATCGATTGAAAAAGGAAATAATGGCGTACCAGGTGAAAAACAGGCAAAGTTTTCAATTGAAGAAGATAAAATTGGTACCATCATTAAAAATACACCCTATGGGATATTCGGAACACTCAAAGAAAAAATGAAAAAGGAAAAATTAGATAAGCCTCTACCAGTGGCACTTTCCCATGAAGTACAAGAAGGACCGGCAAAAATCCTCACTGTTGTTGAAGATGAAAAGATTGAAGAATTTGATGTAGAAATAGTAAGTAGTGTTCCACAAAAATACCCAGCCACCAAAGGGATGGTTATTCAAATAACAGATGAAGAATTACTGGAACGTACTGGTGGAATCGTTCAAGGAATGAGCGGAAGTCCAATAATACAAAATGGCAAGGTGATTGGCGCTGTAACACATGTTTTTGTAAATGATCCAACTTCAGGTTATGGAGTCCATATAGAATGGATGTTACAGGATGCAGGTATTGTAGCCACAAAAGAAAATGAAAGAGCAGCATGATAATTGCTTGTGATGGAAAATATATCCATTACAAGCATTTTTCTATTGGTAATTTTTGAACTATTTGGTATAATGAACTTGTGAATATTTTTCGACATTTTAAATTAAGGATATCGAATATTATCGAAAACAGTAGAAAAATAAAGATAATTAAAGGAATATAAAAAAAACCTAATGTTTTTCAATAAAAAAGAGGATATTTACAGTTTTTGTAGAATAGGTAAAGAGGATAGCAGCAAAAGGAGGAGCAATATTGGATAAAATCTCAGTATGTTTAGTTGATGATAACCGTGAATTGATACAGTTAATGGAGGATTATTTTGAAGAACAGGCTGATATAGAAGTCATTGGTACAGCTTATAATGGTAGGGATTGTATCACTATGTTAGAACAGAAAGAGCCGGACGTCTTAATTTTAGATATCATTATGCCGCATATAGATGGGTTGGCGGTTTTAAATACATTGCGAACAATGGATAAAATAAATAAACCAAACGTGATTATGCTAACTGCCTTTGGTCAGGAAGAGGTAATGAAAAAAGCAGTGGATCTCGGAGCTTCTTATTTTATTTTAAAGCCATTTGATATGGATAATCTGGCAGATCAGGTAAGACAGGTGCGAGGAGGTAATACGATAACAAGCCCTAACGCCAATAAAACAACTCAGGTTGCAAGAAAGAAACACGATTTGGAAGCAAATATCACCAATATCATTCATGAGATCGGTGTACCAGCACATATAAAAGGGTATATGTACTTGAGGGAAGCCATCACAATGGTTTATAACGATATTGAACTGCTTGGCTCCATAACAAAGGTACTTTATCCAGATATAGCCAAAAAGTTCAACACGACAGCCTCTCGTGTGGAAAGAGCTATTCGTCATGCAATTGAAGTTGCATGGAGCAGGGGAAACATCGATTCTATTTCAGCCTTATTCGGTTACACAATTAATATTTCAAAAGCAAAACCAACAAACAGTGAATTTATTGCGATGGTTGCAGATCGATTGCGACTGGAACACCGAGTAAGCTGATTAAAAAGAAAAAATATTACTGAAAGTGTACACAGTAATATTTTTTCTTTTTAAAAATACCTTATTCAAAAAATGATGTATAAAGCGATCTAATTGCTTTGTCCATGTCAGAGGCATTAACACCAAACATCATGGATACTTCAGATGAACCTTGATTTATCATTTCAATATTTACATTTGCTTTTGCAAATGCTGAAGTTGCCTTTTCCGCTACACCAATTGTATTTACAAGACCTTCACCAACAACCATGATAACAGCCAGGTCCCTATGAATACTTACTGTGTCAACATGTAATTCCTCTTTAATGCGATTTACTACAATATTCTCCTTTTCTGCAGTAAATTTATTATCTCTGAAAATCACGGACATGTCATCGATACCGGATGGGGCATGTTCAAACGAAATCCCTTCATCCTCAAAGATATTCAGTAGTTTACGACCGAATCCAATTTCTCGGTTCATTAAAAACTTACTTACATATAAACTGCAAAAACCTGTGTCACTAGCAATTCCAACAACACATTTTTCACTCGCCTCTTTTTCAGCAACAACTAAAGTGCCTGGTGCCTTCGGATTATTTGTATTTTTTATGCAAACAGGTATCTTTTCTCTAAATGCAGGAATTAATGCTTCGTCATGAAAAACTGAAAATCCAGCATAAGATAGTTCGCGCATCTCTTTATAGCTTAAGGTAGTAATTGCCTTAGGATTTGCTACAATATTTGGATTAACAGTATATACGGAATCAACATCAGTAAAGTTCTCATACATTTCTGCTTTTACTCCAGCAGCTATAATGGAACCAGTAATATCTGATCCACCCCTTGAGAATGTTACTAACTTACCTTCTGTTGAATAGCCGAAAAATCCTGGAATAATAAATACCCCTTCTTTTTCACGGAGTGTATAGATTTTGTCAAAACTATCGGGTAGAATTTGAGCATTTCCAGGTTCGTCACTGACGATAATCCCGGCCTCCTGAGGATTTGTGTAGAATGCAGGTATTCCTTGATTGGTGAGATAAGCACTTAATATCTTGGCTGAACTATCTTCACCGATTGCTTTAATGGCATCCATTTTACTTTCTAATGAACCTTCAACACTTAAAGCTGATTTTATATTTCGTTCGATGTCTGCCAATACAGACTGATTTAATTTCAATTCTTCAATAATTTCACTAAACCGATTCTTTACAGCTGTTAGTTGTTCTTCATAGGCTACACCACTATGATAGGCATTTCCTAAACCAATCAGCATATCCGTCACTTTTGTATCACCACTGAATCTTTTTCCTGGAGCAGATACGACGATGAACTTTCGGTTGGGGTCGTTTTTAATAATATTACCTACTTTGACTAACTGTTCTGCATTTGCTACGGAGCTTCCCCCAAATTTTGCAACCTTCATTACTGAATCCCCCTGAACGCTTTTTTTTACTAATATATCATAACAAGAAAAATAATCAAAATATAACAAAAAGAGACAGTTACCTATCCTCTTTATTCAACTTTTTGTTGTTTATCTTTTGATTCCTTATGTTTTTTCCTATCTCGGTAAACAATAAATCCGCCAAGAAAGAGGATGCCCCCAATAAAAAGAAGAAGGCCAACAATAAATTGAATGCTGGCATAAAAGAAGATTGAATAAAAATCGTCAAAAACTGTATCACGCATTAATTTAATTCCAAAGGCTGCAACGACCCCAGGTATACATAAAAGAATAAATGCAATAAATCTCACCATTTCATTCAAGTTCCTCTCTGATGATTTTCATTTTATTGTAAAACGTTCATTAAGTATAACAAAAATTAAATAAAATAGTAATGTTAGACTATTTGCTAAATCATGCATACTAACGTATGATAAAAACATGCAAGATACTGCAAGGTGGGATGAGATGAAGCGGGTACTTATTGTTGGAGCAGGCAAGGGGGGTAGCGCCTTATTAAACCTATTGTCGGATACGGAAAGCATGAAGATTGCTGCGGTCATTGATCATAATAAACATGCGAGTGGACGAAAGCTCGCAGCCAAGTTGGGTATCCCAGTTGGAACGGAATGGGAAGCCTGGCTGGAAAAGGATATTGATATTATTATTGAAGCAACTGGAAATGAACAAATACTAGAAGAAATTGTTGAGAGAAAACCTCGAAAATCGGTTGTAATCCCTGGTTCCGTAGCTTATATCATTTCTGAATTACTTGATGAAAAGGAAGCTCTTGTTAACGAATTAAAAGATCAAACAAATCGGCAAGAGTTGCTATTAAATCATATACACGATGGTATGATTGTGATCAATAAAAATGGGCTTGTTTTATTTATAAATAAAAGTGCTGAAAGAATACTAGGTAAAACAAGGAATAAATTTCAAGGTAGAAAAATAACAGAACTAATCGAGACCTCAAGACTTCCACATGTGTTACAGACTCAGAGGAAGGAGGTGAATCAAAGACTCGAACTTGGGAACCGAAAAAAAGTAATCTCTACCAGAATTCCTATTATAAATGATATGGGAAAGTTGGTCGGTGCTTTTGCTGTATTCAAGGATATTACAGAAGTTATGCAACTTGCAGAGGAAAACACAGATTTAAATGAAATAAAAACATTGTTGGAAGCAATTATTAAATCTTCTGATGAAGCGATTAGTGTTGTAGATGAGAATGGAAATGGCCTAATGATCAATCCAGCATATACCCGCATCACTGGGTTAAGGGAGGAAGATGTAATTGGCTTTCCTGCAACCGTCGATATCTCTGAGGGAGAAAGCATGCATCTGAAAGTTCTTCATACTAGAAGAGCTGTTCGGGGTGTACGCATGAAAGTCGGTCCAACTAAAAAAGAAGTAATCGTTAACGTTGCCCCGGTTATCGTTAATGGCGTAATAAAAGGCAGTGTAGGTGTCCTGCATGATGTCACAGAAATCCAATCACTGACAAAAGAGTTAAAAAAAGCTCGCCAAATTATCCGTGATTTGGAAGCCAGGTATACATTTGATGATATTATTGGTAGTTCTCCGGAAATGAAACTGGCACTTGAACAAGCAAAAGTAGGAGCGAAAACGCCCGCAACCGTGCTTTTAAGAGGTGAATCAGGGACTGGCAAAGAGCTTTTTGCTCATGCCATCCATAATGAAAGTGAGCGGAAACATAATAAGTTTATCCGGGTCAATTGTGCTGCAATCACGGAGTCTTTATTGGAAAGTGAATTATTTGGTTATGAAGATGGCGCTTTTACTGGTGCGAAACAGGGACTATTTGAAGAAGCGAATCATGGAAGTATTTTTCTTGATGAAGTTAGCGAGTTATCCATGAATATGCAAGCTAAACTACTTCGGGTATTACAGGAACACGAAATTACCAGAGTTGGGGGTACAAAACCGATTAACATTGATGTACGCATTATTACTGCCACTAATATAAATCTGGAAAAGGCAATCATGAACAATACATTCAGGGAAGACTTATACTATCGCCTTAATAAATTACCGATTACCATTCCTTCCGTTAAAGAAAGACTAAGTGACTTACCAGAGTTGATTCAATATGCCATCCAGAAAATAAATCAAGATTACGGTAGAAGTGTACGAGCAATTTCAAAGGAAGCAATTAATGATTTAAAACAGTATAGCTGGCCAGGAAATGTCCGTGAATTGGAGAATGTGATTGGACGGGCAATGATTTTTATGGATATGAATGAGGAAACAATAAAAAAAGAATATCTTCCACGGTTAAGCAGTAATTCAATAAATACAAGATATTCACCGCCAAACTTGACGGAAAGAAGCAGCTTACAAGTTGCAATGGAGGAATTTGAAAAAGAATATATTTATAAAATTTACAAACAAAACGATTTTAATAAAACAAAGACCGCTAAGGCATTAGCTGTTTCTATCCGGAATTTATATTATAAAATGGATAAATACAATTTAGATTAATTTTGCATGCAAGATATTGCACGAATGAATAAAGTTGCACATCAGCATAGCTATGTTAAGCCTTTTACTTAAATGAAGCGTTTGGCATGCTTTTTGCATTATAAATTTAGTAAAGTGTTTTATAATACATAGTATTTAAATTAGGAGGTATTTTAATGGGGATTTTTACTCATCTTGAAAAATATGATTACGAACAATTAGTTTTTTGCCAGGACAAGAATTCAGGATTAAAAGCTATTATCGCGATACATGATACAACACTTGGTCCTGCATTAGGTGGTACAAGAATGTGGACATATGATTCGGAGGAAGAAGCTATTGTTGACGCACTTCGATTAGCAAAGGGCATGACATATAAAAATGCTGCAGCAGGATTGAATTTAGGTGGTGGGAAGACTGTAATTATTGGTAATCCAAAAACAGACAAAAATCCGGAAATGTTTCGTGCATTCGGAAGATATATCCAAGGATTAAGTGGTCGTTATATTACGGCTGAAGATGTTGGTACAACAGAGCAGGATATGGATTTAATTCATTTGGAGACAGAATACGTTACAGGTACTACTTCATATGTTGGTGCATCTGGTAACCCATCTCCGGTTACAGCTTATGGTGTATATAAAGGTATAAAAGCTTCAGCGAAAGAAGCATATGGAGATGAATCCCTTGCTGGTAAAAAAGTTGCGTTACAAGGTGTTGGAAATGTTGCCTATGCGCTTTGCGAATATCTCCACCAAGAGGGTGCAGAATTAATCGTAACAGATATCAATAAAAATGCGGTGAAGCGGGCTGTAGACACATTTGGTGCGAAAGCAGTCGATCCAGATGATATATATGATGTTGACTGTGATATTTATGCGCCATGTGCATTAGGTGCTACGATAAATGATCGAACCATTCCAAAACTTAAAGCAAAAGTAATCGCTGGGTCTGCTAATAATCAGCTTCAAACAACGAAGCATGGGGACATTATTCATGAAAAGGGAATCGTGTATGCACCGGATTATGTTATTAATGCAGGTGGAGTCATTAATGTAGCCGATGAATTGGTTGGGTATAATTCAGAACGTGCAATGAAGAAAGTGGAAACAATTTACGATAATTTGAATCGTGTGTTTGAAATCTCCAGACGTGATAATATACCAACATATGTTGCAGCAGATCGTATGGCAGAGGAAAGGATTCAATCGGTAAGGAATTCCAGAAGCCAATTTTTACTGAATGAACATCATATTTTGAGCAGAAGATAATCCTGCTAAACGGAGGTTTTAGACGTTGCAAGCAGTCTATCGAACGTTGATCATCAACCCTGGGTCCGATTCTACTCAAATTGGCGTTTTTGATGATGAAAGATGTATTTTTGAAAATATACTCCATTATCAACTGGAACAAACAGAGCATGATAGTCGTGTAATTGATCAATCTGAATACCGAAAAAAACAAATCCTTGAACGATTGGATTATGAAGGAATCAACCTTTCGAAATTAACTGCAGTTTGCGGGAAAGGGGGATTGCTTCGACCAATAAAGGGTGGTACATATAAAGTTAATCGGACCATGTTATATGACCTTCGTACAGCAATGTATGGGAAACATGTCTCTAATCTCGGTGCAATCATTGCATATGACATTGCCGAAGGACTTAATATTGATGCATATATCGTTGATCCGGTAGTAGTTGATGAACTTGAAGATATTGCTAGATACTCTGGAATCCCAGAAATATCAAGACGAAGCATTTTTCATGCATTGAACCATAAAGCGGCAGCAAGAAAAGCAGCAACTACTCTCCAGGCAACCTATGAAAAACTTAATCTTATCATCATCCATATGGGCAGGGGGATTACAATCGGTGCCCACCATTTGGGAAGGGTAATTGATGTCAACAATGGTCTGGATGGAGATGGTCCTTTTACAACAGAACGCTCCGGCGGCCTTCCGATTGGAGATGTTGTACGTCTTTGTTTCTCTGGACAGTACTCTGAAGAAGAGCTACTTAAAAAGGTGATTGGTAATGGAGGGTTAATGGCTTACCTAAATCAAACTGATGTCAATGAAGTTGAAAGCCAAATGAAATTAGATGATATTACGAAGAGAAAAGTTTATGATGCGATGGCATATCAAATTTCTAAAGAAATCGGTTCAATGGGTGCTGTACTTTCGGGAGACGTTGATGCTATTGTATTCACTGGATTCTTAGCTTATGAAACTGAATTGGTTGAAATGGTTTCTAAACGAGTGGACTGGATTGCAGATATCATGCTATTCCCAGGTGAGAACGAATTAATCGCTTTGAATGAAGGTGTTCTAAGGGTACTTAGAAATGAAGAGGAAGTCCTGTACTATCCTGCTGATGAGGAGTGAAATGATGACAAAAGAGTATGATTTAGTAATTCTGGGTGGAGGAACTGGTGGATATGTAGCAGCAATTAGAGCTTCACAGCTCGGAATGCAAGTAGCAATCGTCGAAAAGGGGCGACTGGGTGGAACTTGCCTTCACAGGGGATGTATCCCTTCTAAAACATTACTCCGCAGTGCTGAAGTATTCAGACAAACATTAAAAGCAGCTGAGTTTGGCGTAGAAACTGATAATGTCTCACTGAATTTCACAAAAGTTCAGGAAAGAAAAGCAGCTATTGTTGAAACATTGTATAAAGGTGTAAAGGGGTTAATGAAAAAAGGCAAAATCGATGTTTATGAAGGTTTTGGTCGGATATTAGGTCCGAGTATTTTTTCACCGATGCCTGGAACCATATCCATTGAATATGAAAATGGGGAAGAAAATACAATGATCGTACCTAAGAATGTCTTAATTGCAACAGGTTCCAGACCAAAGTCATTGCCTGGACTTGAAATAGATGGTCAGTTTGTGATGAGTTCAGATGATGCACTCCAGATGGATGAATTGCCTGGATCGATGCTTATTGTTGGTGGAGGTGTTATTGGAATTGAATGGGCCTCCATGCTTTCTGACTTTGGGGTGAAAGTAACGATTCTTGAATACCTTGATCAGATTTTACCGACAGAAGATGCAGAAATAGCAAAAGAGATGGAAAAACAGTTGAAGAAAAAAGATATTACAATCGTAAAAAATGCTAAAGTGTTGCCCGAAACGCTTACAACAGATACTGGTATTTCCATTCGTGCGGAAATAAACGAAGAAACTAAAGACTTTAATGCTGAAAGAATGCTTGTATCAGTAGGCAGAGAAGCAAATACAGCAAATACCGGCATTGAGAATACTGAAATTACCTTGAACAATGGATATATTAAAACCAATGATTATTTTCAAACAAAAGAATCTCATATATATGCAATTGGTGATGTAATTGGTGGTATGCAACTCGCCCATGTTGCTTCGCATGAAGGGATCATAGCCGTTGAGCATATGGCTAACCAGAATCCACAAATACTCAACTATGAAAATGTTCCGTCTTGCATCTATGCAAGTCCCGAAGCAGCAAGTGTGGGACTGAATGAGAAAACTGCTAAAGAAAAAGGATACACTATTAAAATCGGGAAATTCAGCTTTAAAGCAATTGGTAAAGCACTTGTATTTGGAGAATCTGATGGATTTGTGAAAATTATAGCCGACAAAGATTCAAATGATATTTTAGGAGTGCATATGATTGGTCCCCATGTTACCGATATGATTTCAGAAGCAGGACTAGCTAAAGTGCTTGATGCAACACCATGGGAAATTACACAATCCATTCACCCCCATCCTACATTATCTGAGGTTATTGGTGAAGCTGCACTTGCTGTTGAAGGCATCCAAATTCATGGGTAAAGTAAAACTTCGATTATGTGGATTTCGTTGCCCGTTACATATGACATAATTAGGAGGTACATTTTATGTTGGAAAATAGACATAGAGAGTTGGGCTTATCGGACGAGGAAGTTATGGAAATGTTTAAAACTATGCTTCTGGCCAGAAAACTCGATGAGAGAATGTGGCTGTTAAATCGGTCAGGGAAAATTCCCTTCGCCATTTCCTGCCAAGGACAAGAAGCAGCTCAAGTTGGTGCTTCATTTGCCTTAAATAGAGAAAAAGATTATGTGGCACCATACTATAGAGATATGGGGGTTGTTCTTGCTTTTGGGATGACAGCAAAGGAATTGATGTTATCATCATTCGCTAAAGCAGATGATCCTAATTCTGGGGGAAGACAGATGCCCGGTCATTTTGGACAAAAGAAGAATCGAATTTTAAGTGGTTCTTCACCGGTTACAACACAATTACCACACGCAGTGGGTGTTGCACTTGCTGGTAAAATGGAGAAAAAAGATTTTGTTTCTTTCGTTACTCTAGGTGAAGGTTCATCCAACCAGGGGGATTTTCATGAGGGATTGAATTTTGCTGGTGTTTATAAACTGCCAGTTATTACGATGGTTGAAAATAATAAATATGCAATCTCTATTCCATATGAAAGGCAAGTCGCCAGTAAAAATGTAGCGGATAGAGCAGAAAGCTATGGTATGCCAGGTGTTACTGTGGATGGAAATGATCCTTTAGCAGTATACCAAGCGGTAAAGGAAGCAAGAGCCCGTGCGGCAGCAGGAGATGGACCATCATTAATTGAGGCTGTATCATATCGGCTTACACCACATTCAAGTGATGACGATGATAGTACCTATCGTGGGAAAAGCGAAGTGGAAGAAGCCCGTAAAAAAGACTCCATCATTACTTTTGCCAATTACATGAGAGAAACGAACATATTAACAGATGATAAAGAAAAACTACTTGTCGATGAAATAATGGGTATTATTAACGAAGCAACTGATTTTGCAGAGAATGCTCCCTATGCAGAAGCAGAACATGCACTTAAATATGTTTACGAAGAATAATAGAGAGGGGGAAAAACATGCCAGTTATGACTTATATACAAGCAATTACAACAGCTCTAAGAGAAGAAATGCAACGCGATAAAAAGGTATTTATATTAGGTGAAGACGTTGGGAAAAAGGGCGGTGTATTCCGGGCTACTGACGGATTATACGAAGAATTTGGAGAGGATCGCGTATTGGATACGCCGCTTGCTGAATCTGCAATAGCAGGAGTCGGCATCGGTGCAGCTATGTACGGCTTGCGACCAGTCGCAGAAATGCAGTTTGCTGACTTTATCATGCCGGCAATTAATCAAATTATCTCTGAAGCTGCAAAGATGCGTTATCGTTCCAATAATGACTGGAGTGCCCCAATCACAATACGTGCTCCGTATGGCGGTGGGGTTCATGGTGCGCTGTATCATTCACAATCAGTGGAGGCAATATTTGCAAATCAGCCCGGTTTGAAAATTGTAATGCCATCCACACCGTATGATGTGAAAGGGCTACTTAAAGCGGCCATACGTGATAATGACCCCGTCCTTTTCTTTGAACATAAACGCGCATACCGCTTACTTAAAGGTGAAGTTCCAGCAGATGACTATGTTTTACCGATTGGCAAAGCAGATGTAAAACGAGAGGGAGAAGACATCACTGTCATTACGTATGGATTATGTGTACATTTTGCATTGCAAGCAGCAGAAAAACTGGCAGAAGACGGGATCGATGCCCATATTCTTGATTTACGTACAGTTTACCCGCTTGATCAGGAAGCAATTATTGAAGCTGCAAAGAAAACAGGGAAAGTTTTACTAATTACAGAAGATAATAAAGAAGGAAGTATAATCGGTGAGGTAGCAGCAATTATAGCGGAACATTGCCTGTTTGATTTGGATTCTCCAATCCAGAGACTCGCAGGACCAGATATTCCATCCATGCCATACGCACCGACAATGGAAAAGTTTTTCATGATGAATCCAGACAAAGTAGAAAAAGCAATGCGTGATTTAGCTGAATATTAATAAGAGGATATGGAGGGTTTTCCTATGCCTACCGAAAAAATTACCATGCCACAGTTAGGGGAAAGCGTAACAGAAGGGACGATAAGTTCCTGGCTCGTTAATGTCGGTGATCATGTCAATAAGTATGACCCAATCACCGAAGTAATGACGGATAAAGTGAATGCAGAAGTACCGTCCTCCTTTACTGGTGTCATCAAGGAGCTTTCCGCTGCTGAAGGAGATACAATCGCTGTTGGTGACTTAATATGTTATATCGAGACGGAAGGGGCACAAGAGAGTGACTCTTTAGACGAGGAAAAAGAAGAAATTGCAATTGAAAGTGAAGACGCAACATCTAATGGAGAATCGATGAAAAAGCGATATTCGCCTGCTGTATTGCGTATAGCACAGGAAAATGCGATTGATCTAAATGACGTAAGAGGATCAGGTCGAGGTGGAAGAATTACTAGGAAGGACCTTGAAAAAATTATTTCTACTGGTGAAGTTCCAATAGCTTCTCAGGCTCAAGCAATAACAACAGCTACTGATAACAATATTCCTATTTCCAATAAGTCAGACACGACATCTGAAAAGGAATCACAACGAGGTGACAAAGAGATTCCGGTTAAAGGTATCAGAAAAGTGATTGCACAAAATATGGTCAAGTCAAAGCAGGAGATCCCACATGCATGGATGACAGTGGAAGTTGATGTTACAGACCTTGTGAAATATCGCAATAATGTTAAAGATAGCTTTAAAATAAATGAAGGCTTCGGTTTAACTTTTTTTGCCTTTTTTGTCAAAGCAGTTGCCCAAGCACTAAAAGAGTATCCCCAGTTAAACAGTATGTGGGCAGGAGACAAAATTATTCAGAAAAAAGCAATCAATCTCTCCATTGCAGTGGCTAAGGAAAATGAACTATTCGTCCCGGTTATAAAGAATGCGGATGATAAAACAATTAAAGCAATTGCGCGAGATATTCATGATCTTGCAAGGAAAGCGAGAAACGGAAAGTTAACTTCCGATGATATGCAGGGAGGAACTTTCACCGTTAATAATACTGGAACATTTGGTTCCATATCCTCCATGGGGGTAATCAACCATCCGCAAGCAGCAATATTGCAAGTAGAGTCCATTGTAAAGCGTCCAGTTATTATCGATGATATGTTTGCTGCACGTGATATGGTTAATTTATCATTGTCATTGGATCATCGCATTCTCGATGGGCTTGTTTGTGGAAGATTTCTCGCTCGTGTAAAGGAGATTCTTGAGAATATGAGTGATAAAACGATGAATTTGTATTGACTTTATAATAGCAAGCAATTCAGACGGAATATATCCGGACATTTTAAATTGAAAATTATCTCTAGTCTTGGTAAGCTTATGATAGAAATATAATACAATACGTAAAGGATGGGTGTACGATGGATTTCAATTTGTTTATGCAAGATGTCGTAGAAGCTGCACGAAAAGATATAAAAGAAGCAGGATACGAGGAGCTTAGAAGTCCTGAGGATGTGGATACTGCACTAAATCGTGAAGGTACTACACTCGTTATGATAAATTCAACATGTGGTTGTGCAGGTGGAGTAGCACGTCCAGCTGCATTAAATTCCATTCATTATGATAAACGACCAGATCATCTGGTAACTGTTTTTGCTGGTCAGGACCGTGAAGCAACAGAAAAGGCTCGTGAGTATTTTGAAGGATTTCCACCTTCTTCTCCATCGTTTGCTCTTATGAAAGATGGTAAAATAGTTACCATGTTGGAAAGACATGATATTGAAGGGCATAGCGCAATGGATGTGTCAAGCAAATTACAAGGATTATTCGAGGAAAACTGTAAAGAAGTGTAAGACTGTTGTGTTTTAGTATTTTCATATTACCAATAAATGAGGCTGCCATTGTACAATTGACAGCCTTATTTTATACCCTTTCATACATATGTTTTTACAAGGAGACATAAACGTGAAGATTGGCTACCGTACAATAAAAACAGCAATTGGCACACCTGTCTCTATTTCGATTGCACAATTACTTGGATTGTCAAATTTTGTTTCGGCAGGTATATTAACTATGCTATGTATCCAGCCTTCCAGAAAACGATCTTTTTATAGTGCCTGGCACCGATTCTTTGCCTGTATCATCGCAAGTTTATTCGCATTCTCATTTTTTGAATTACTTGGCTATAATCCTTTGGTTCTTGGCCTCATGCTGATATTATTTATTCCGACAATTGTTTTATTTAAAATTACTCCCGGTATATCAACTAGCTTGGTTGTAACCTTAAATCTATATAGTTCAGCAAATATTACTTTGTCAACGTTAATTGATCAATATTTATTGATCATAGTAGGTATTGGTACAGGTTTATTACTGAATTTGTACATGCCTAGCTTGGATAAGACCTTAAAAGAAAATCAGGAAAAACTGGAAGGAAATTTTAAAGTCATTTTATATGAATACTCACGTTACTTACGTTATAAGGATATCAGCTGGAAGGGAAAAGAAATTGCTGAGAGTGAGGAAATGCTATATAAGGCAATTAACCTAGTGGAAAGAGATAGGGAAAACCATCTTTTAAGGAATAAACATCCCTATCTTGATTATTTTAAAATGCGCGTTAAGCAATTTGAATTGCTTAAGAATATGCTGCCACTTGTGACGAATCTACCAAATACAAATTTCATTTCTGAGAAAATAGCTGACTTCTTTGAGAGATTATCAGATTCTGTTCATCCAGGAAATACGGCAGTTATCTTTCTTGATGAATTAAGGGAACTTCGCTATGAATTCAATAAAGTGGATTTGCCCTCTACAAGAGAGGAATTTGAAACAAGGGCAAATTTATTTCAGTTGCTGCACGAAATAGAAAATTATTTAGTTATAAAACATAAGTTTAAGAAAAGTGATGTTAAACAACATAAGAAGGATAGAAATAAGTAAAGACTGGTACTTGGATAGACCATATCTTTACTTCACTTATTTAAATAAACATAGCTAGGCCATATGTGAATGTCGATAATAGCATCAAGATAATCATAATATATACAATAATTTTATTTCTCCGTTCGCGTTTCGAACGTTTCTTCGGAGCGGATTTGTGATTTACATTTGCAGCCAAAATGGTTCCTCCTTTATAACATTACTTATCATACATTCTATCGCGAAAATTAACTCTGGACAAGTGTTAAAAAATAACTGAAAATAGAATTAATAATAAAAATTCAAATTAAAAAATGGAGGTATTATGAATGCCAGAGAAAAAGAATGACTTATCTCAAAAAAATCAATGGGAGCATTCCGTTGCGGAAACATTAAAGCGCTTTCCTGAAAGAGAAGAAACATTTACGACTTCTTCAGATATCGAAGTTAAGCGATTATATGAATCAGAAAATTATCCAGATGATGTTAGCTACCCGGGGCAGTATCCATATACTCGCGGTATACAACCAACCATGTATCGAAGTCGTTTCTGGACAATGCGACAGTATGCAGGCTTCGGATCTGCTAAAGAGACGAATAAACGTTTCCGCTATCTACTAAATCAAGGCCAGACTGGACTTTCTGTAGCTTTTGATTTACCAACACAAATTGGTTATGATTCCGATGATTCTATGTCAGAAGGGGAAGTCGGAAAAGTAGGAGTAGCAATCGACACGTTAACAGATATGGAGACACTCCTTGACCAAATACCACTTGATAAAGTTAGTACTTCCATGACGATTAATGCACCTGCATCTGTTTTACTATGTATGTATATTGCTGTTGGTGAAAAACAGGGTGTTCCGTTAGAAGAGTTAACCGGAACCATTCAAAATGATATTTTAAAAGAATACATCGCAAGAGGAACATACATATTCCCTCCAAAGCCATCCATGAGATTGATCACTAACATTTTTGAATTCTGTCAAGAAAATGTACCAAAGTTCAATACGATAAGTATTTCCGGTTACCATATTCGGGAAGCAGGAGCAAATGCTGTTCAGGAAGCTGCCTTTACGATTGCTAATGGTATGGCATATGTCGATGCAGCAATTGAAGCCGGTCTAAAAGTTGATTCTTTTGCACCAAGACTTGCCTTTTTCTTTAACGCACATAATAATTTCTTTGAGGAAATAGCTAAATTCCGAGCGGCGAGAAGAATTTGGGCGAAAATTATGAAGGAACATTATCATGCAACAGATCCCAAAAGCTGGAAATTACGATTCCATACCCAGACAGGTGGCTCTACTTTAACCGCGCAACAACCAGATAATAACATTGTTCGCGTCACATTACAGGCATTGGCAGCTGTAATGGGCGGGACGCAAAGCCTTCATACCAACTCACGTGATGAAGCTTTATCTTTACCGACTGAAGACTCGGCACGAATTGCACTTAGAACCCAACAAATCATTGCACATGAAAGTGGTGTTGCCGATACAATTGATCCATTAGGCGGCTCATATTATGTAGAAGCACTAACAGATGAAATGGAACAGAAAATAAAGGAATATCTTGATCACATTAAAGACATAGGAGGTGCTGTTCAAGCAGTAGAAGAGGGCTATATGCAACGGGAAATCCATCAAAATGCATATGAAATACAGAAACGAATAGAAAAAGAGGAAGAGATTATTGTTGGTTTAAACAAATTCCAATTGAATGAAGAAGTTAATCCAGATCTATTAAAGGTAGATGAGAAATTAGAAAAATCTCAAGTAGAATGTTTACAAGACATTCGCGATTTTCGTGATCAAGATGTTGTTGATAAAATCTTGGCAGAATTAAAGGAAAATGCAAAAGACTCGGAAATAAATTTAATACCTACAATTTTGAATGCGGTAAAAGCCTATGCATCTGTCGGTGAAATTTGTAATGTATTACGTGAGGAGTTTGGAGAATATACAGGTATATAAGGGGAACCGCACTATTTATACGAGGGGGAAAGAAAATGAAAAAAATACGTGTACTAGTAGCAAAACCGGGTTTGGATGGACATGATCGGGGAGCATTAGTAATTGCGCAGGCACTGCGAGACCATGGGATGGAAGTAATTTATACTGGATTACGTCAGTCACCGGCGCAAATTGCGCAGGCGGCAGTCCAGGAGGATGTGGATGTAATCGGGCTTTCTTCATTGTCTGGTGCTCACCGGACATTGTTTCCAAAGGTGCTTCAGGAGCTCGACGACCGAAATGCAAGTGATATCCCTGTTATTGGTGGTGGAGTTATACCAAGTGAAGACATTCCATATCTTCTGGACAAAGGAATTAAGAAAATTTTTACAAGTGGGTCATCGACCGAATTATTGGCAACATATATCATGGAAATGATTGATCCTAAGACAAGTTCGAAAAAACCGCCAAAACAAATTTCTCATATTGGGATTGCAGTGGAAAATATTGATGCAGCACTTTCATTCTATACGGATTCCTTGGGACTTGAACTTGAGGCAGTCGAAAAAATAGAATCGGAGGGAGTAAAAGTTGCTTTTATTAAAATTGGCGAATCCCGTTTGGAGTTGTTGGAACCCCTAAATGAAAAGTCTGCAATAAGGAAATTTCTTGATAAAAAAGGAGAAGGAATCCATCATATTGCACTGGAAGTCGGAGACATTCGTACAAGACTACAGCAATTGAAACAGCAGGGAATTCCATTGATTAACGAAGAAGCAAAAACTGGTGCCAGAAATAGTCAAATAGCTTTTATCCACCCTAAAACTGCAAATGGGGTCCTATACGAGTTGTGCCAACATGAAGGAAGTGATGATTGATGGACATGTTCGATAAGATCAATGAGTTATATGATAAACGAAGACAGGTTCAGCTTGGCGGTGGGGATGGGCGTATCGAAAAACAACATGATAAAGGGAAAATGACCGCAAGAGAAAGGATAGACTATTTACTGGATGATGGAACATTTGTTGAACTTAATCCATTTATCGAAACAAGGTCATCTGATTTCGGCATTAATAATGATGCTAAAGGTGAAGGCGTTGTGACCGGCTACGGTAAAATCAATGGTCAATCCATCTATTTATTTGCCCAGGATTTCACCGTTTATGGTGGTGCTCTTGGTGAAATGCACGGTAAAAAAATTGCTTCCGTGATGGATTTGGCAGCAAAAAATGGTTTTCCTTTTGTCGGCTTAAATGATTCGGGTGGAGCAAGGATTCAGGAAGGTGTATCATCCTTGGATGGATATGGCCATGTCTTCTATCGGAATTCCATCTATTCTGGTGTCATACCTCAAATCTCTGTCATTATGGGGCCGAGTGCTGGGGGTGCTGTCTACTCTCCTGCACTAACTGATTTCGTTATTATGGTTGAAAAAAAGTCGCAAATGTTTATCACCGGACCTAAGGTAATTGAAACAGTGACAGGGGAGCAAATCTCAGCAGAAGATCTTGGTGGCGCATATATACATAATTCCAAAAGTGGAAATGCTCATTTTCAGACTAGTTCTGAAGAAGAAGCATTGAATACTGTTCGTCAGTTGATTGATTATTTTCCAGCAAACTATAAGGAAAAGTCCAAAAATATATCCATTGTATCGGATGATGAATTACGTCCCGAATTAACGGATCTGGTACCATTTAACGCACTAAGACCATATGACGTAAAAAAAGTAATTGAACAGGTAGTTGACGAGAGCAGTTTTCTCGAAATCCATCGTAATTTCGCCAAAAATATTGTTGTTGGCTTTGCTAGAATAAAAGGAGAAACAATCGGCTTAGTTTGTAATCAACCAAAGTTTTTAGCAGGTAGTCTGGATATTGATTCCAGTGATAAAGCAGCACGTTTTATTCGTTTCTGTGACTCCTTTAATGTCCCGATCATCACATTTGAAGATGTAACTGGCTTCTTCCCGGGCGTGAAGCAAGAACATGCTGGTATCATTCGCCACGGTGCTAAAATCCTTTATGCCTATTCGGAAGCGACAGTACCGAAAATCACTGTTATTACGAGAAAGGCTTATGGAGGTGCATATGTTGCCCTTAATAGTAAATCCATTGGAGCGGATCTAGTATATGCATGGCCAAATGCTGAAATTGCTGTAATGGGACCTGAGGGTGCAGCAACTATTATTCATGCAAAGGAAATTGCTGAAAGTAAAAATCCGGAACTACTTCGGCAGGAAAAAATTGATTCATACCGGGAAAGGTTCGCAAATCCTTATGTTGCTGCAGGACTTGGAATGGTGGATGATGTCATCGACCCAAGGGAAACAAGACTTAAGTTAATCCAGTCATTAGAAATGTTGCGCAATAAACAAGAAGAACGCCCAGCGAAGAAGCATGGAAACATCCCACTCTGACACTCCCACATCTAAATAAGTGGGGTTCTAACAAACGCTTGCTTCTCTTAATTCGTACGCTTGCAGTTTTGGCAGACTCACACACTCTACACTTAAAAAGTGGACGGCTTCGGAATTAAGTGCTGACATGAATAAACATAAGGTTTAAAGGTCTCATTAGAACTTTCACAGTCAAAGTAACAGATGTTTCTTTGACTGTTTCTTTTGTCCTTACAGACTCCCGGTGGTATCACACCGCTAATAAAGCTTATTTATAAAGCAACCTTTGTGTTTTTTAGTTGGATTCCGGAATTTAATACGATGGTAGCTTTTCTTTCAATTCTTTTGATTTCTTTGTGATTGAATGTGCACATCGCAAAATGGCTACTAAGATTTTGTATTTTTCATTCCGTAAAAGCTTGATTTTTTCTTCTTTCTTTTGGTTTTCATAATAGGAAAGATTTTTTGAAACAGCACGAAGGTTTCTACGCTTTTTTCTATATAATTTCGTACGCTTAAATTTGTTTCTCTCGTTTCAGAAATCCCCATTATAAATCACTCTACTGATTTCTAAATCGCGTTTAATAGCGCGTACATAAGCAGGATTTGTCTCCATTTCAATCGTTAAAACAAAGGATCGCGTCGTTGCTTTTGCCATTTCTAAAGCCTCCTTCACGAACTGATATTTGTACCAGACCTAAAGGAAATGGTTTTTTTTGCTTAAAATCTGTAAAAAATATACAACTTATAGTAGCCTATATATTGGGAGGTTTTAAAATGATAAATGTAAATCAAGAAAGATTAGTGGAAGAATTTATTGAACTCGTCCAAATCGACTCGGAGACTCGGTTTGAAAGTGAAATTGCTGGCGTACTTAAGAAGAAATTTTCGGGGCTAGGTCTCGACGTATATGAAGATGATAGTAAAGAAGAAACGGGACATGGCGCAGGTAACTTAATATGTACCCTCCCAGGTAATCTAGAAGGAGCAGATTCAATTTATTTCACATCCCATATGGATACAGTGGTACCAGGTAAAGGTATCAAACCTATCGTTAAAGATGGCGTTATTACTTCAGATGGAACGACCATACTCGGCGCGGATGATAAAGCTGGGTTAGCTGCAATGCTTGAAGCTATCCGCCTAGTAAAAGAGAATAAGATAGAACATGGTGATATCCAGTTCATTATCACTGCTGGTGAAGAATCTGGATTGGTCGGCGCAAAAGCTCTTGATCACTCCTTGATACATGCAAAATATGGCTATGCACTCGACAGTAATGGAGATGTCGGTGATATCATCGTTGCAGCACCGACACAAGCGAAAGTATATGCCATAATTAAAGGAAAAACAGCACATGCAGGTGTAGAGCCAGAAAAGGGTGTATCGGCAATTACACTTGCAGCGAAGGCAATATCCATTATGCCTCTTGGGAGAATTGACGAGGATACCACAGCAAACATCGGCCGTTTTGAAGGTGGTAAGCAAACAAATATTGTTGCTGATCATGTAGAAATTTTGGCGGAAGCTAGATCTCTAGTACCTTCAAAAATGGAAGAACAGGTAGCTAAGATGAAAGAGGCATACGAAAAAACTGCAGAAAAGTATGGTGGATCAGCAGAAGTAACAGTTACAGTAATGTATCCTGGTTACAATCAGAAAGAAGGAGACCAGGTAGTGGAAGTTGCAAGACTTGCAGCAAAATCCATTGGAAGAGATAGCAAACTTCTGAAAAGTGGTGGTGGTAGTGATGCAAATGTAATTGCTGGTTTAGGAATTCCAACAGTAAACCTTGCTGTTGGCTATGAAGGCATTCACACGACAGATGAGAAAATTGCTATCAATGATCTAGTTAAAGTTACCGAGTTAGTTACCGCTATCATTAAAGAAGCATCGACAAAATAATCCAGGTCCCCCTTAAGTTTTTTATGCTTAAGGGGGTTTGTGTTTATGTTATAATTTAGCTAATAATATTATAAAAGGATGTAATTTTAATGGATGTCTCAGCGAGGAAGAAAGGCCGGATAATTTTTCATATCGATATGAATTGTTTTTATGCCTCTGTAGAAACGGCCTATAATCCGAAACTGAAGGGTAAGCCATTAGCAATTGCAGGAAACCCTGAGGAGCGTAAGGGAATTATTGTAACAAGCAGTTATGAGGCAAGGGCTAAAGGTGTGAAGACCACAATGACAATTTGGCAGGCAAGAAAACTCTGCCCTGAATTGATTGTGATGAAGCCAAACTTTGATCGTTATCGTCATGCATCTAAAGCGATTTTCAAGATGCTTTCTGAAATCACCCCATGTGTCCAGCCCGTTTCAATTGATGAAGGTTATCTGGATGTTACAGAAACAGAAAATCTTGGTAATCCATTGTACATCGCTCAAAACCTTCAGCAAAGAATCTTGAATGAGTTAGATATTCCTTGCAGTATAGGCATTGCACCAAATAAATTTCTTGCTAAAATGGCTTCAGATATGAAAAAGCCACTAGGTATAACTATATTGAGAAAAAGAGAGATATCACAAATACTTTGGCCATTATCGGTAAGTGAAATGTACGGAGTAGGGGAGAAGACTGCAAAGAAATTAAATTCCATTCATATCGAAACAATTGGAGATCTGGCAAGTAAAGATGTTTATGAACTGAAACAATTACTTGGTATTAATGGCGAAAGACTTAAAGACAGGGCAAATGGAATTGATACGAGACCAGTAGACCCTGATGCGATTTATGATTTTAAAAGCATTGGCAGCTCACAAACTCTTCCAGAAGATACTACCGACTGGGATATAATTACTAAATTAATGAATCTGTTGGCAGATAATGTTGAAAGAAGAATGAAACGCAAAGAGGCTGCAGGTAAAAGTGTACAAATTATGATTCGCTATCACGACCGCAAAACGATAACAAGAAGTAAAAAATTACAAAACTATATTGATAGTAAGTCAGACATTCTTCTGATAGCAATGGAATTATTTAAAAAACATTGGAATAATGATCCAGTCCGTCTACTAGGAATTACCGTTCAGGACGTGGAAGAGAAACGAAATCTTGGCCAGCAGCTTGATATTTTCACTTATGAAGAAGCAGTCAAAAAGGAAAAACTCGACTCAACCATTCATTTACTTTCAGAAAAATACGGGAAAAATACCTTTAAACAGCTTAAGGAAACAGAAAATAACGATTCCGAGCAACCAAGGACAAGCTTCCAAAAGGATTTCCTGGATGATTATAAACACTAAAAACCCCTCACAGTATACAGGAGCGGGTTTTTAGTGTTTATTTCATGAAATTTTTAATAACCTTAGATGCCAACTTACTGCCTGGATAGCGAAAAGGTATATCAAATTTTGTTGTTTGTTTTAGAATGCTTTTCTTATGGGAAAATGTATCAAAACTGTACTTACCATGATAGGATCCCATACCACTATTTCCTACTCCTCCAAACGGAAGATGTGGATTTGCGAGATGATATAAAGTATCATTGATGGAACCTCCACCAAATGATACATATTCCATCACCTGCTGCTGCATTTTTTCACTCTCACCAAAATAGTACAGGGCGAGAGGCTTTTCCATACTTTTAATATTGTACAGGGCATCTTCAATATTCGTAAACGTAAGCACTGGTAGAATCGGGCCAAAGATTTCCTCTTTCATCATGGAATCTTCCCAAGTTACTTTATCTAAAATGGTTGGTTCGATCATCAATGATTCCCGATTCGTATTACCACCATGTAACACATTACCTTCTAAAAGAAACTTCTCAAGTCTATCAAAATGCTTTTCGTTGATAATTCTTGTGAAATTTTCATTTTTCAATGGTTCTTTTCCATATAATACTTTCACATATTTTTTCATAGTTTTTAAGAGTTTAAACTTAACTCTTTCATGCACATATACATAGTCTGGAGCGACACAGGTTTGTCCAGCGTTTGTAAACTTACCCCAAACAATTCGCTTGGCAGCTAAGTTAATATTTGCATCTTCATCTACTATTGCTGGGCTTTTCCCACCTAATTCGAGTGTAACAGGTGTCAAAAATTCACTTGCAGCCCTCATAACAATTTTACCTATTCGAGAACTTCCAGTAAAAAAAATATAGTCAAATCGCTGTTTCAGCAATTGCTCACTGGTCTCCTGCGCTCCTTCAATCACCGTAATATAGGAGCTATCAAACGTCTGATTCATCATATCTGCAAGAATTGCTGAAGTTGCTCGGGCATGTTCTGATGGTTTAATGATGACACAGTTGCCTGCAGCCATAGCACCAATGACAGGGGCAAGAGCAAGTTGTAATGGATAATTCCATGGGGAAATCACCAGTACAACACCAAGTGGTTCTTTCATAATATAGCTTTTTGATCCTTTATGGGTAAGGGGGGATAGTACTTTATCCGGTTCCATCCACATCCTTAAATTCTTTATCGTAAGGTCAATTTCTGAATAGAGCATCCCAAGTTCGGTTGTGAGCGTTTCGTGGCTTGATTTATTTAAATCTCTTTTTAATGCTCGGTAAATTCTATTTTCATTATTTTTAAGCATATCTTTAAGTTTGTGTAACTGATTTTTGCGAAACTCATAATCCACCGTATTACCATTCAAAAAGAATGAACGCTGATCAGTTACAATTGTTTCAGTGTAATCCATAGAAACGACTCCTCTAGTTATGGTTATCTATTTCAAATTCAAAGAAATCTTTTGCAAGGTATGTAGTAGGGAATATATTACGAGCTTCTAACAATATGTTTTCTTCATCTTCCTGTTGGTAACGGGATGATATATGAGACAAAATTAACTGTTTCACATCACTCTTTACAGCAAGTTCTGCTGCCTGTGTATTGGTTGAATGAAAATAGTCACTTGCAAGATCTGATCTACCATGCATGAATGTAGCTTCGTGAACGAGAACATCTGAATCCTTCACAAATGAAACATGTGCATCCTTTGTCCTTGTATCACCCATTATCGTAATCACTCTGCCTTTTTTACTCGGACCAATAAAATCTTTTTGGTGGAGAGAGGTACCGTTTTCTGTAATGACTACTTCGTTTTCTTTAATTTCTCGGTAGATTGGCCCAGGCTGAATCCCAATTTCCTTTAATTTAGCTACTAGAAGTTCACCTGGCTTATCTTTTTCTACCACTCGGTATCCATAGCTTTCTACCCCGTGGTCAAGTTGTTTCGCATATACAGTAAATTTGTCCTCGTCAAGAATCATTCCCTCCTTTAACTCTACAATACTTAAAGGATAAGTAAGATGAGTTCCACTTATACGAAGACTTGTTTCAATAAATTCCTTGATTCCACAAGGACCATATACAGTTAGCAATTCATCTCCAGCCTGGAAGGAACGACTACTTAATAAACCTGGCAGCCCATAAATATGATCACCATGTAAATGGGTTATGAAAATCTTATTTATTTTTCGTGGTTTTATTGAGGTTCTCAGTATTTGATGTTGTGTTGCTTCACCACAATCAAATAGCCAGATGCTATTTACTTCCTGTAATACGGATAATGCAACAGAAGTTACATTGCGTTCTTTGGATGGTACACCTGCACCTGTACCAAGAAATGTTAATTGCATATTCATCCTCCATTTGTAACCCCATTCCAGCTATTACAATTATAATATACTTCTATACATGAGAGCTGTATTAGGCACATCTGTAAAAATACCGTCACACCCCAACAAAAAACAATTCATCATATGGGAGGGTTTATTAACGGTATATACACGCAGTGCCAAGTCTCCCTGTTTACATTGCTGAACAAGAGCTTTATTGATTAAACGATATTTGACATGAAGCGCATTAGCACCAAGAATTTTTGCATAGTCGGCAAGATCCTTTCGTTTCCTTGAAGTTAATAATGCGACACCAATCGTTTCATTTATAGGTTTTAAACGTTTCACGCTTTCATGGTTAAATGTTGATAGTGTAGTTCGTTCCAATAATTTATAGTGTTCTACCATTTCATAAACGATCTTTTCAATATTACTATAATCTATTTTACTGTTTTTCAGTTCAATATTTAACTCTAAAGGCTTATCAATGATCCATTTTAAAAATTCTTCGAGTGATGGGATGGACGTACCAGCAAACTCATCTGAAAACCATGACCCAGCATCAAGCTGGCTTAATTCATCAAAAGTATAGTCTTTAACATAGCCACTATGACCTGTCGTTCGTTTAACATGTTCATCATGAATCAGCACAGGAATATTGTCTTTGGTCAATTGTACATCTGTTTCAATTCCCTCAGCTTTCATTCTATATGCCAGTTCAAAAGCAGGCATTGTATTTTCAGGAGCATACTTACTGGCACCCCGATGAGCTATAATTTGAGTCATCCATAATCACCTCTACATGTAATTGTGTTTTATTTTATGAAATAAGTCAATTTCCACTAGCAGAAAATTGGGTACTATTCATTAATAATGTAATTTTATGTACAATTCTCAAAAACAAAGGTAAAATAATGACTACTCATTGAAGATAGGGGAAGGCTTGAATTTATGAATAATTTTATTACCCAATTGACCGTACCAACTCCATTTGAAGTCGGGGATGTCCATGTGTACCTACTCAAAGGTGACATGCTGACACTTGTCGATGCTGGTGTTAAAACCGATGAAGCAAGAGAAAGCGTAATTGCCCAACTGAGCGAACTGGGTTATAAACCTATAGATATAGAGCAGATTATTTTAACACATCACCACCCAGATCATACTGGACTGATTGAAGAGTTTCCAAGAATGCAACACCTTACAGCACATGAAAATGTTGCATCATGGTTAACAAGAAACAAATCTTTCAAAAATGAAAACGAACAGTTTTTTGATGCATTTTATTATCAAACTGGTATTCCAGAAAATTCACATTATGCATTTTCCAAACTAATGGATACATTTCAGTTTGCTGGAAGTGGTTCATTAACAGCAAAGATTCAGGAAGGTGACATGTTACCAGGTCATCCAGAATTTAAAGTAATTGAAACGAAAGGTCATGCCCAGACACATCTTTCTTTTTTCAGAGAAAAGGATGGCCTGTTCATTGGTGGCGACCATTTAATTAAACATATCTCACCAAATCCGATGATAGAGGCTCCAATGAACGAAGCTGAAGATAGACCTAAGCCAATGCTTGACTACCGAAACAGTTTAAAAAAATGCCTGGGTCTCGGAATAACCAACGTATTTCCAGGACATGGTGAAATATTTTCTGATGCCGCTGACCTCATAAACAAACGGTTGATCAGCCAAGAAAAGCGAGCCAATAAAGTATATCATTTACTGCGGGAGAAAGCATCGACTCCATTCGAACTCTGCATGAAACTCTTCCCAAAACATTATGAGAAGCAACTTAATCTGACCATATCTGAAACAGTCGGCCAACTCGATTATCTATTTGATATGGGGATGGTTGATTATTCGATGGAGAATGGGATCATGGTCTATGATGCAAAATAAACTCAAACATAAAAAAGTAATTGTTACTGGTGCATCAAGTGGAATTGGTGAAAGACTTTGCATGTCTATTGCAATGAATGGTGGGATACCGATTATGCTTGCACGGTCCATTGATACGTTGGCAGACATACAGCTTCGGATTGAAAACAAATTGGGGGCAGAGAGCTTTATATATAAAATCGACCTCCAAAATCAAGCTGACATTGAACCAATTATAAATCAAATATTGATAGAGCATGACCACATACATGGTTTAATTAACAATGCTGGGATTGGGATTTTTGACAGTGTAATTGACATGAGGTTGACAGATGTTTCTCAAATGTTTCAGCTCAATGTATATGCACCTATGAAAATATCCCAGCTGCTTATTCCGCATTTCATCGAAAATAATAATGGTCATATGATCAATATTGTTTCTCAGGCAGCCAAGATTTCAACACCAAAATCAGCTGCATATGGTGCTTCTAAGCATGCGCTCCTTGGTTTTACGAACACATTGCGACAAGAAGTCAGGCAACATAATATATTTGTCACAGCAGTTAACCTCGGACCAGTTCATACCAATTTTTTCTCTATTGCCGACCCTTCAGGTACATATCAAAAAAACGTTGAACGTTATATGCTTGATCCTGATCGGGTAGCTAAAAAGGTGGTCCACCATCTATTCTCCAAAAAGCGGGAATTAAACATGCCCTTTTGGATGGAGATAGGAAGTGTGCTGTACCGGTTATTTCCGCAATTGATGGAAACATTACTTAAAAGACAATTCAGCAAAAAGTAAAATGCAGATGTTTAGACAACCAATTTATTTGAGTCTATAGTTAAACTAGGACTAAATAATGGAGGGGATTCTCTAATGAAATTAATGATTACTCCTGAAGCTAAACAACAACTGAAACAATTAAATAAAGATAAAGATAGTCAGTTACTATTATGGTATGATGTTGAGGATTGTGGTTGTGGTGTAAATGGATTGCCTACCATCCGGTTTATAAAAGAGAAAAAATCGTATTACGCACCTATAGATAATGATAGTGTAACGACGTATATTGATGCAGATCAAGCTGTATTCTTCGCTGAGGAAATGAAACTGGATATTCATAAAGGGACTTTTCGACTCTCCAGCAAAGAGGGTATACTAAATCCATTTATTCCTACTCAAAATCTTTTGCAAAACGATGAAGTTTAACTTACTCATCAATACAATCGAAATGAAATATAGAAAAGGGGGTATGAATTTAGAAAACATTCGATTCATACCCCTTTTTTTATTTACTTTAATTCGATTAAAAAGCTTATAGTATCCTGTGTTTATCATAGCGTATAGCATTTGTAATTTGCTGTAATTCTTCATATGTCTCATCGGTTAGTGATTTTGTGAAGTCAAAATTAACATTTTCTTGGATCTGTTCCACAGAGCTTGCGCCAAATACTGCAGAAGCGACAGTTGGATGTTTTTGAACATATTTCAATGCAATTTCATTCATGTACTGATTATCTTGCAATAATGCGGATAACTTTTGGTTGATGGATTTCAGTTCTTCATATGAATAATCCAGATAACCTTCTTTTCCTTTCACGTCTATCAGCTTTTCAGCTTGGTTGCTCAGCATACCCTTGGCAAGTGGCCCCCGGCTTAGAACGCTGATATCATTTTTCTGCAATAATCCGAGGACTTCTTCTTCCGGTCTGCGGTCTAAAAGGCTATATTGCGTCATCACACCATCAATCGAGGAATGCTTAACGAATTCCTGAATGACATTTGGCCTGATGGAGGAAATACCATATGCACGGATAAGACCCCCCTTTTTCAGCTCCTCAAATGCCTCGATTGTTTCACTAATCGGGTCTTCCAATGTTCCACCATGAAGCATACAGAAATCAATATAATCCGTATTTAGTCGCTGTAAACTGTGCTTTACTGCCTGAAGAATATATTCCTTTGATGGATCCCAAAACCAGTCTTTTGTTTCTTTATTAAAGTGATTTCCAACCTTTGTCGTTAATATAATCTGATTCCTTTTTTCTTTAATCGCTTTTCCGATGATCTCCTCGTTTAATCCAAAGTCATATAAATCTGCTGTGTCTAGATGATTGATCCCGGAATCAATTGCATAGTCTATCATTCTTGCAGCTTCTTTTTGTTCCGTACCAAGAGACATACAGCCCAATGTCAGTTCGGAAATCATAATATCAGATTTGCCAAGCTTGTTTTTCCTCATTATACACACTCCGTTTCTTAATCCTTGTCTTTTATTGTAAGGACAGCTAGTATGAATTACAACTTTTTCATCCAGAAAGGCTAATTGATTAACCTTTCTAACTGTGATTATTCACCCACCAAAAATCGAGAAAACTGCAACTAGGATAAGGTAACTTCGGCCACCGCTCTGGGAAGTACACTGCGCGCATCCTAAGGACGGCTAGTGAGCCTCTCTTCCCGTTGGAGTCTACGTGTATTTCCCAGAGCTAGAATTGACTTGCAATTATTACACTTGCGATAGCTAAAAAAGCAGCATACAACTTCACCAGTCCGGGTGAGCGGAGGGCGGTGACTCCTGCGGGAAAAGCACGTGTCCGAAATCCCCGCAGAGTGGTTTTCTCGAGGAGGGCTGAGGCCGACCTCGCGGAAAGCATTCGCCCAGAGCGATTCCGGACGGCGATAAAAGCACATACTTATAGTAATCATCTAGCAGTTAGTTCGCAGTTTATTGTTTATATGAAAAAACGACACTTATGGTAGAGAAATAACTTCAGTTCAAATTTTATGGAAAACAGACTTCGGAATGAAATAACCGCAATATATGCTAAAATAGAAAATAAAACTTAACTAAGGGTGTGTTAATATGAAGAAATTTGAAGAAAAAACTATAAAAAGTGAAAAGATATATACTGGGAAAGTAATTAACCTACAGGTTGATGATGTGACATTACCTGATGGGAAAGCGTCAAAAAGAGAGCTGATTAAACATCCTGGTGCAGTAGCAGTAATTCCAATAACAAAAGATAACAAGATTATTTTTGTGGAACAGTATCGGAAACCATTGGAAAAGTCACTTGTTGAGATTCCTGCCGGCAAATTAGATAACAATGAAAATCCACTTTCCGCTGCTGTACGAGAATTGGAAGAAGAGACAGGTTATACAACAAATGATCTATCTTTTGTCACATCATTCTACACGTCTCCAGGATTTGCTGATGAACTTATATATATCTATATTACGGATCAGCTGGTGAAAATGGAGAACCCCCCAATGGGAGATGAAGATGAATTTGTCGAAGTTCTTGAATTAACATTAGAAGAGGCAAAGCAATATGTTGTCGATGAACGTATTCATGATGCAAAAACAAATTATGCAATCCTATACCTTCATGCGCTGGGGAGGCTATAAAAATTGAATTAACATTTTGTTGATATCCCACATTAACGATTTTATAAAGTAATTGCTTAATTGGAAACATTGTTAAACCAACAATTGTAGCGCTTTTAGAATAGGCTGTAATTGTTGGTATTTTTTTCATCTGACCTTTAGTTGTATGCGCATAAATTTTCATCAGCATATTTATGTCTTCATGACCTAGACGTTCGGTAATATCTCTTAATAATACCTCCCTCTATACATAATGAGGAGTGAGTATGTTTTAATGAATGAGGCGACAATATAATAAGATAATTCATTTTTTTTAATATCTTTTTCATGTGTAAATAAATGCTCTGTGGCGGAACTGCGTAGCCAATATATCTATTTATATTAATAAACACAAAATCAGAATCATTATAGCTATTCCGATTTTGTGTTTTAAATGTATTTTGCCATTTTTGGTTTTTTTCAATTCTGTTACCACCAATTCATCTACATCTATTTCTCGATTTGATTTCTCTGCCTTCGGTGGGGTAATCGTAACATCATTAACTTGTCTTGTTTTACTGCAATATGTTTTTATTGTTCAGTAAATTCTAGACCAACTTAAAAAGAGATAATTCGAGTATAATCTATAAATGTTACAAAATTGTGAATTATGATTCTGGCAAATTATGATATGTTTTGTCGAGTATATTGTAATCTTTTTAATAGGTTGTAATAATAGTTTGTATGATGATAAAACTAATGACTAAAAGAACAGACTAAATTCAAGAGGGGAAGAAAATTAATGATACAAGTATTAGAACCGGTTCATTCCGATTTACTAAAAGCAATTTTAATAAAGAAGGAAGAAATGATACAACTTGGAATGAGGTACGGATTGGTAAACCACAGAACAATAGAATGCAGTCAGCAACTAGATAGTCTTCTTAACCAATATAAAAATGGTGAGCTTCATTAAAATATCTAAAAAATCTTAGACAGATAAGGAGATATTTCACATTCAATTAACATGCTAACAGTAAATAATATTGCATCAGTGCCGTTCATTAAATGGTGCTATTTTATGCGCAATAATAACCCATATGAATAGTTTACGATTGATAAATAGAAAATACTAAATCAACATAAGTAACATCATTCTCCTAGGTGAATACCATGTATTTAAAAAGGAGTGAGGAAAACAATGAGCATAGAAAATAACTATGAATATAGTAACGATTCAAGGTATCTATATGATGAGTGTAAAAGACTCATGAATTATCATGTGACTTTATCGATGGCAGATGGAACTACGATGGAGGGTATTATTCAGAATGTAGATAGGGATAATATCGATGTTTTAGTTGGTGAAGAGGTAATGGAGCGAGGTAGTGAGGATGAGAATGAGAACGATACTCGACAGTTTTATGCTGGTGGGTATGGACGTCCAAGAAGAGGTTTTCGGCGTTTTAGACGTCGACGTTTTCCACTAGCGTCCCTAGCTGCTTTAGCTCTTTTACCTTATATTGCTCCAACTCCCTATCCTTATTATCCTTACCCGTATCCATATGCATATCCTTATCCGTACTATTAGAGAATATAAATTCTTTTTAAAGGGTGCGTAAGTTATATAGGAATGATTCCAAACGAAGATGCTTAACAAATAGTACCGTTGCTTAAAACGGTACTATTTTTATACCCATTTTTAAAAAGAGGTGATCAAACATGCTTATAACAATATCCTTGCTTGCATCTATACTAGCCATTACCGGATACTGTCTTATGTTCCAAGAGATAGTCATCCCAGCCCCAATGTTTCCATTGATTTCGGCAAGCTCTCTTTTTTTGCTTTACGCTGTCAGTAAATGGGCGAGAAAGAAGGATTCAACGAACGTAAATCGCCTCGTTGTTCTTACAATCGCGCTGTTCATTGTCATGTTCATCGGGAGCCTAGCCTTTAAGTTTTGGCAATGGGAACAGATGGTGACTAGGGAGTTCATAATGAAATTAACGATAGTTCTGCTTGGATTACTGGGGGTTTACCTGAATATCATGTACATGCGCGCGGAATCGTCCTACCGCAAAAAAAGAGACATCAACGGATCACCGAACAGCCGGAAGAAGGATATATGGAATATAAGAAAGACTTAAAGCAATCAAAAAGCAAAAAGAGTGAAGAAATTGTAACTGTGTTGGGAAATTCCTTAGAACATAACGATGTACCAATCGTTTGGAAAGGCAAGGACATGTTTACCCACATGCTGGTGGTCGGAGTCACACGTTCCGAAAACCGCATCTGTCTTGGAACCAATGATCTATCAACTCTTAATGCAAAAGAAACAGGGCAAGAAACTGGGTTTACCGGTCGTGGAACCCAAGGGTGAATTTGCTGAAAAGGTAAAAGAATTTTGCGATGAAATGGAAATCCCCTATATCTATATTGACCCAACTAGCCCGGATACAGATAAATTTAATCCGATGGAAGGTACTGCGGAAGATGTAGTGGAAGGAACGGTCACCGTACTACGTGGTTTATTCGGGAAATAGGATGCCTTTTTTGCTAATGTACAAGAATTGGCAGCACGTAACGTGACACGCCTACTAAAAGAATTAAAGGGCGATGAAGTGGACCTGATGGAAGTGTTGGAAACGTTAAGGGATTTAAACCTGTTACAGCAACGAACCAGTGAATTGAGACAGCGCGACGGGGAGAACGATCTCGTTCACACAAAGGGAAACAAATCATTCCCATTTATACGCTTGGACAAGCCGGGGCAGACATAGCGAATGCCCCGGCCTATCAAACGAACTATTGGTGAAGTTCCAAATAAAAGATGTATTAAAACGTGTTTTGTTTTATGAGCTATATTTTTACTTTCCGAAATCCGAAATCATTCCAACACCAGAACCTTTTGTTGGAGCAATCAATTATAATGGGAAGATTTTTTATGTTTACGTTTCCCGTGAAGATAATAGAGATTTAATCATGTATTTAAAATGGAAAGAAAACCGATTCTCGGAGCGAATAATTGTTATAACTGAATCTACAGAACATGTAAACCCGTTAATGATTCATGCACAAGACATGAAATTACGTACAAAGACAGATCAAGAATTAATGGCAAGAGATGGTGGTATTTACTTTCATGAGGAAGGGAAATTTGTCAAAGAAGGATAATTAGCCCTAAAGTTGGCTTGAAAGCTAGGCATGCCTTCTAAAAAAGGAGATGTGATATGGGAAATTTATCAGATAAGCTTTTAATTCAATCATATAAAGAGGCATTAGGTATGAATTTAAACAAAGATTTTCTTAGTCTTTTAGAAACAGAATTGGCAAATAGAAACTTGCTTTCCAATGTTAAAGTACAGATAAATTTGGCTGATAAATTAGGGGAAGGAGAAGAGAAATAAAAGAAATAGTTAAAAATAGTTGATTCTTGTTACAATTAGACTTGTACAATAAGTTAAACTAAACTAGCTAATAGAAGCACCTCTCTTATTGTGCTATAGGGTGCTTTAACAGAACAATGAGATCGTCTTATGGCGGTCTTTTTTACTAAAGGGCAGGAATTTATATTAAATATGTGGAATATTTAATAAGCTCATTTAAAGGGGTCTTTTTATGGAAAATCCTATTTTAAAACAAATCGGAACAGTGTTTATCCCAGTAAGCAACATAGAAAAAGCGAGAGATTGGTACTGCGATATTTTAGGGCTAAAAACGGATGGAGAAATTCAGTTTGGTCATCTTTACGTTATACCTATGGAAGGTACAGGGATTGTGTTAGATAGCAAGATTTATTCAGAGGATAGAGTATTTAAAACCCAAGCATTCCACTTCAATACAAAAAACATTGAAGAAGCATTTCATTTTATGATAAGGGTTTCGGTTTCATCGAAGTTGAAGGTGGAGACGATGTATTCGTACACTTCTCAGCAATTCAAGGCGAAGGTTTCAAAAGCTTAGATGAAGGTCAACAAGTTTCTTTCGATATCGAAGAAGGTAACCGTGGACCACAAGCAATTAACGTTGTTAAATTATAACAAAATATAGAAAAAAGCTCTTCTGTCATAGAAGAGCTTTTTATTTGTGCATGGCGACTATCTGGGTGGTGAAAGTCCATTGTGGGGGTACACATCAACCAACCACTAGAGAAGCGCAAGGCTCTTGTCGTGAGATAGGTGCTGAAGGAAGCGTGGAACAAAATCTTGGGCTCGACGAACAGAAATCTGATACCAAGGCTCTATAGGTGGATAAGGCTCCAAATCAAGTCAAAGTCTAAAAGATGTGCGTAATCCTATAGAGTAAATCAGGCGAGTAAAAGAGGAAAGATAGTTGTCTTACCCTGGGAGGTCTCACGGACAGTTCAGGAGTCCCCTATAAAGAAAGCTGGTCGAAAAAGGTTTATCGTGAGAAGTCAGCCGAAGCCATAGTAGTGATGAACATCATGAAGGGCTGAACAATTTATAATGCATCTACACCATGAATGCACGGAAGATATACTTCAGAATGTGTTAATGAGGAAAGTATGAGCGTATCTCAGAGGATACCCAAAAGCGAGGTGTCTTACCGTCACGTGAAAGGAAAGGAAGAAACGAGTGTGGTAGAGAGCTTGAATAATTGCCATTTCACAGCTTCTTTCTGGTCGGAAACCGTAGCTGTATTCGCTGAATTGTTTCTCGAATATAGGACTGAGTTTTTGACTGATTGCTTGTTGTACCAATCTGTCGACAACTGTTAGAATACCTAATTTACGCATTTTCCCATTTTGGATTTCTACTCGCAGTGCCGGCGCTGGTTGGTATTTTCTTTTCCGGATTTGAGCACGGAGTTCATCCTTATGTTCCTTAAGATGTTCCTTCAATTCTTCCACAGTCACTCCGTCTACTCCACTTGCACCTTTATTGACAAAACGGAATTGGAGTATTTCTCTAGATGTGAGAATCGTCAAACTTAAACAGGTCATTTTTGGATGGATCAATTACTTTAAGATAGCCAACATGAAGAAAGCGCTTGGAGAATAGACGCAAAACTTCGCTCTAGGTTGCGAGTAATAATTTGGAAGCAATGGAAAAACAGCAAGAAGAGAATAAAATCACTTGTCAAGCTTGGCATACCCAAAGTGGAAGCGAAAGGTTTAACGTTCTGTCGAAAAGGTTATCGCTTCATTGGACTATCGAAGGTGGTCCAAAGAGCATTATCTAACAAACGCTTAAGGCAAAGGGGTATCCCCTTTGCCCAAGATTACTATTTAAGAGTACACACTGCGATATAAATTGAACCGCCGTATACGGAACCGTACGTACGGTGGTGTGAGAGGAGAGGAAAGTTATTTAACTTACCCTCCTACTCGATTTTAAAAGAATAATGGAGATCATGTTCTATTATTGGTTCGATCTCGTTTATAAAAAATCAATTAAACTTGTTGCATCCCGCTGGTAAGTCCGTTGAAATGCTTCTCGAATAGATCTTTGGGATAACGTTCATCCAGACTTCTAGTGAAATCCAATCTACTTAAACACACTGGAGCGTTTCTTTAAAAAGGAATGCTCTTTTCGTATCCAATTAAAAGTAAATGTTACTATTATATTAAAGATGGTTGCTCTTCTATTATAGGTGGAGAAGGCTTTAATACGATATATGCTACAATATTAAAAAAGGTAAACTTTGGAGGCACACCACTGCAATGAGACTTATAACGAAATTAAGTTCTTGATAAATCCTGTCAAGGACATATTATGAAACAGTGCTTTAATAAAGGAGTTGTATAAAATGAATGAAAATAAAGGTACAGAAATAAAACGCTCTGCAAAAGCAGAAAACATTCTCCCTCAGATCAATAGTAAAACTAAGCTAGGCGACTTACGAAAAATCGCGAAGGACATTAAAAAAGATCACGAACTAGCTATGGAACTTTGGTCAACCGAAGAGTTTTTGCCCAGACTATTAGCAATCTTAATTATGGACAAAAAACTTCTTTCACAAGATGTGCTAAATAAGCTTGATAAGGATATGCAGACTCACACTTTTGATGAGCGAAATAACTTAATGGATTGGTTAATGGCTAATCAGCTCACCTAAGACAAGAAGAAAATTGCATTGATGGAGTCATGGGAAAATAGTCCTTCTGCTCTTCAAAGGCGAGCTTTCTGGTATTATCAAGGGCGATTGAGATGGACTGGTCAAACACCGCCTGATAACACCGCAGACTTGCTATCTGCATTAGAAGCTAATATTACGCAGGAAAAACCGGAAGTTCAATGGGCTATGAATTTCACCGCAGGCTGGATAGGCGTTTATGATGAAAAGAATCGCGCACGTTGTATTAAACTTGGTGAGAAAACGGGTCTTTACAAAGATGAAATAGTAGCAAAAGGATGTACTCCCAGCTATTTGCCGGAGTTCATTACGATTGAAGTTAACAAACGAGATAATAATTAGTTACCTCTGAAAATTTTATTAGGGTTTAATGCAAAAAATAAAGGAATTCAAAGCCTCAATATGAAAATTGTAATAGGCTTGGACCGAAAAATAAAGAAAACAACGCGTTTTGGCAGCTAGTTAGTGAAATATACAAGGAAGATGTAAAGGATTAACCCACTATCTCTTTTTGATCTGTAGGGCGCTTAATCTTAAGAAGAACAACTTTCCAGCTGCGCAGTACACCGATACTATTCAATAGAAAAAGATTTTCCACAATCTGGTGCTTTAACACAACAAGGAAATCGTCAATACAATGGTCTTTTTTAACTAAGGGAGCAGGATTTGTTGAACAAGATAAGTAAACGTATGTTTCAAGACGGGAGAACATAATTGCTTTAATGGGGGGGTTTTTATGGGATGGATTATTGACATATTGCTTGGTGTTGGTATTGTTTTCTTTATATTATTTTCATTTTTAGTTTTTGTTAACCTTCGAAATAAGAAATAAATTTAATAGCTAATTGGTGCAAGAATTCAACAAGGCGGTCATCAAAATGATCATCTTTCTTTTGAAAATAAAAAAGGACATCCAATGCTTCTGAAGGATTTCCTTTGCTAAACATTTATCAACTTGATTCAGAAACACGTATCTGTTGGCAGATTCTTTTTGGCCGTGCAAGCAGTAGTGAAGGACAGACGTTGCAAAGACGATGCCATATTAATATATAAATTTAAACACCAAGCCTTACCACTAAACGAGTTTAATAAGGATTGGTGTTTTTTTGTGTGATTGTCTAGTATTATTTATACAATTTGCGTAATTCATAACGTGTTACCTCTGAAAGCGATCCGCCGATATCCATTAATTCAACAATGTCTTTAAAGGCTCTTTCAGGAATCGCTAAATCGGCAAGCTCTTCTGGAGAAAGCCCTAAATTAATCTCATCTTCCCGGCCTTCTTTTAATTTGATAACAAAGTCAGGTTCAGTAACAAAAGGTGTAGACATACCAACCATATCAGAAAATTGGAGGGCTTCTAGTGCCTTTTCCGGTGAGTTGATGCCACCAGTGGCCATAACCGGAATACGACCAGCGATATGTTCATATACAACTTGATTCATAAATTTATGTTTAAATTTACCCTGGCGAATCGTTTGTTTATAAATGTTCCTTCCCCAACTTGCAGTGGCCAAGTATTGGATATTTGCTACTTCCATGATTCGATTCATGAAATAAAGGAAGTCTTCTACACTGTAGCCAATTTCATTTCCGCGCGTTTCTTCTGGAGTGCCTCTAAACCCGAAAATAAAGCCATCTGGTGCTTCTTCATCAATAACTTTTTGGACAGCCTCCATCACTTCGATACCAAAACGTGAACGATTTTCAATGTTTTGGGCACCGTATTCATCATCACGCTGGTTTGAATAAGTGGATAAGAATGTTTGAATTAACAAACGCTGAGCACTTGAAATTTCAACTCCATCAAAACCGGCCTTAATCGCACGACGGGTTGCGTCAGCATATTGGATAATGACATGCCTGATTTTGCGTTTGGACATTGATAAGACGGTATGTTCAACGGGACTCTTCAAGTTCATTTTACTTGGACCATAAACGACACCGAAATCCTTAAGCGATATTTTGGAGAAACGACCGGCGTGGGTTAATTGAATAATTGCCTTAGAGCCATCTTTTTTCATCGCTTGAGCAAGTTGTTTGAGTCCTTCGATACTACGATCATCATCGATACTAAAACCATATTCAAACAGTTGCCCGTATTCTTCGATATACGCAGCGCCTGTAATTTGGAGAGGTGATGAACGAGCTCGTCTTTCCGCATAAGCCAAATCTTCCCCAGTTACATAACCTTCAATAGTTGAAGAATTCGTAATCATCGGGGATAGGACAAAGCGATTATTTAATTCAATACCATTGGGTAGAACGATTGTCTTAAACAAAGGGCTGTATTGTTTTGTTGTCTTCATTTGTATATCTTCCAATTCCCTTCATCGCACTATATTTACTAATAAATTAAAGCTATCACCTATGCCAGGTAGTGTCAAATTAATACAGTTTTTCTCTCTGTACCAATAGATTTGTTCATTATAATAACTTTTCCATCCAATCATTTTTCAAAAGAGTATGACACTCTGTTTCACGTCTTGCTAATACATGATATACTTAGATATATCATGGTGAAATTTATATAAGAAAGAAGGAATAGAAATGAAAAAGCGAGGGAATTTCTTATTTATAGAAAAAAATGATGACGTTTATACGTTAAGTATGACACCAGAATTGCAAGATGATATTGGTACAGTTGGATTTGTAGAATACATGAATGAGGATACACTTAACGTGGATGATACAATTGCAAACATAGAAGCTTCAAAGACTGTTATTGATCTGGCTTCTCCATTGGCTGGAAAAATTGTTGGGCGCAATGAAGTCGCAATAAGTGAACCAACCCTACTAAACTCAGCCAAAACGGAAGAAAACTGGGTAGTAAAATTAACAAACGTGGATGAAGAAGCATTTAACCTATTAGAAGAAGCTTAATTAATAAATGCTTGGTAGAGCCTATTCATTTATCTTAAGTCAGAGTGCTGATCAGTCGTAATAGTTTTATTTTTTTTTAGTATATTTCGCAAGGAGTACGTTATGGATCAAGATGCTAGATTGGATTATCTAATTGATTATTTATTGAAAGATAATGAAAAAATGAAGCAGTATAAAACGGATACAGTAGATGAAAAAATAGCGTTGTTTCGAGCTCTGTGTAATATCCGACAGCCTGAACCAATCTCAGAGCAATTTGTTAAGGTTCAAGATGCTTTCTTAACACAGTGGAATAACGAACGACACGTAACCTCCCTGCATGATTTAGAAGCTATTCAGCCGCAACTTTATTTATGGCAAGGTGATATTACGTGTCTGGCAATTGATGCAATTGTTAATGCAGCTAATAGTGAGTTTCTAGGTTGCATGCAAGCAAATCATCAATGTATCGACAATATTATTCATACCCGTGCAGGCGTACAATTGCGATTAGAATGTGATGAGCTAATAAAAGCACAAGGTCGCAAAGAGCCAATTGGGAAAGCGAAAATTACAAAGGCTTATAATTTACCGTCAAATTTTTGTATTCATACAGTTGGGCCATTTATCGACCAACGTGGTGTCTCACCTTTAAGAGAACAATTACTGGCCTCTTCTTATTATTCTTGTTTAGCATTAGCCGATGAATATCAATTAGGCAACATTGCCTTTTGCTGCATTTCGACAGGTGAATTTAATTTCCCTAATCAACGCGCTGCTGAAATTGCGATTCAAACGGTGACAGAATACATAAGAGATACTAGGTCAAAGCTTCATGTTATTTTTAATGTGTTTAAAGATGAGGATTTACAAATTTATCAGACATTATTAGCGAGGAAAGAATAGGGGATTGTTATGCCACAACTTAAACATTGGCAGACATTAATGATGGAATCATCATTGACACAAGCCGAGTTATTAAACCAATTAATTGATGAAGCTGAGGCAGTTGTCATTGGGATTGGTGCAGGAATGTCTGCAGCGACTGGTTTTACTTATGTAGGGAAACGATTTACGGACGCTTTTCCTGACTTTATTACAAAGTATCGCCTCTTTGACATGTTACAAGCAAGTCTATTTGATTTTGAAGATGAACAAGAATATTGGGCTTTTCAAAGTCGCTTCAGTCTGTTAAATTTCTTTGATCAACCAGCGGGACAAGCATATATCGATTTGCGATTTAAGATGACGGATAAGAATTATCATGTTATTACGACGAATGCCGATAATGCGTTTTATGCATCGGAGTTTGATATGGATAAAGTGTTTCGTATTCAAGGGGAATACGGGTTGTGGCAATGTTCTGACCACTGTCATCAACAGACGTATCAAGATGAGGCCTTAATTCGCCAAATGGCCCGAGAACAGTCGGATATGAAGATACCTGCCAATTTAGTTCCTCATTGTCCGAAATGTGGAGTCGTTTTGGAAGTTAATAAACGTAATGAAGAAAAGGGAATGGTCGAAGATGGTCATTTTCATGAACAGAAAGAACGTTATGAACAATTCTTAAAAGAAAATAAAGATAAGAAAGTGTTATTTTTGGAAATTGGCGTGGGACATACTACCCCACAATTTATTAAACATCCTTTCCAACAAATGACGGAAGAAAATGAGAAAGCGTTGTATGTGACAATGAATCAAAAAGATTACTTCATTCCACATGCAATTCGTCCGCAAACAATAAGAATTGATGAAGATATTGCTGAAGTGATACATACGATTAGCAAGTGAATAATGGAGGCAAGCAAATGTATTTAATTGAATCGAAGCGTAATGGAGAATGGATTTATGATCCAGGAATGGCAATGGCTTTACAAGAATATGTGAAAGACCATATTTTCTTAGATGATGATGTTTTGTTTCCATACATGATGCAACCAGCTGTTCAAATTGGCAAATTCCAAAATGCATACGAGGAAGTGAATCAGCCTTATATGGATGCACATGATATTAAAATCATTCGCCGGGAAACAGGTGGCGGTGCGATTTACCTCGATGATCGCAATATGAGTTTTTGTTTCTTATTCGATGGCAGTACTGACATTCATGGAAACTATGCACGTTTGTATGAACCGGTCGTCAAAGCACTTGAGAATTTAGGTGTAGAACATTTAGAACAAAAAGGTCGTAATGATTTAGTTTTAGATGGCAAGAAAATTTCTGGTGCAGCGATGACCTTACAGAATGGTCGCGTATATGCTGGGTATTCGTTACTGTTAGATCCTAATTATGAAGCAATGGTGTCCGTATTGAATCCAAACCAAAAGAAAATTAAATCACATGGGATTCAATCTGTACGTAGTCGAGTAGGATCAATCCGTCCACATTTAGCACCAGAATACCAGGAAATGACGGTCTGGGACTTTACTGATTATATGATTTGCCAACTACTTGAAATTACTAACGTTAGTGAAGCGAAGCGTTATGAACTAACACCAGAAGATTGGGCGGGTGTGGATAAAATTGCCGCTGAGAAATACAACAATTGGGACTGGAACTATGGTCGCTTTAATGAGTTTGAATATCGTTTGACAGAACGTTTTTCAATTGGAACGATTAGTGTCGGCTTAACGATTGAGCACGCTAAAATTGCTGCGCTCCAGATTACAGGTGACTTCTTCGGAACAAAAGATATAAAAGATGTGGAAGAAGCATTAGTCGGTGTACGGTTAAGAAAAGAGGACTTATTAAAAGCGTTAAGGCCGTTGAATTTGAATAATTATTTCGGGAAACTAACGAATGAAGAATTAGTTAGCTTTATCTTAAGTGAAAAAGTATAAGTGCCATGAGATTTAGAAAGAAGGGTAAAATTGGTTGAATTAGGGATTTTAGATTACGCTCAAATTGATGAAGGTAGCAATGCCCAAGAAGCTTTACAGAATGCAATTAAGCTAGCTCAATTAGCTGAGGTCTTAGGTTACGAACGGTTTTGGATGGCAGAACATCATAATGTTCCTGCGTTTGCCAGTAGTTCACCGGAACTGATCATGATGCGTTTAGCAGATGCGACAGAGCGGATCCGAATCGGTTCGGGCGGTGTAATGATTCCGCATTATAGTCCTTATAAAGTAGCTGAAAATTTTCGGATTCTCGAAGCTTTTCATCCTGGTCGAATTGATTTGGGAATAGGCAATACGGTAGGAACGCCCATTGTGAATCGTTCATTGAATGAGAATAAAAAGAGTAAACTCAGTTACGAGCAGAGTATTGTTGATTTGACCAAGTATTTGAGCGACCAAGTGGATGGAAACCATCGTTTCTCTGGGATTACCGCTAACCCTGTTATTTCAACCCTTCCTCAGATGTGGTTGTTATCAACAAGTGTCAGAAATGCCAAATTGGCTGCAAAATTAGGAATTGGCTATACGTTTGGATTGTTCCCACTTGCAGGCATTAATAAATTGAATATTGGTATCCAGGCAGCGGAGACATATCGTAATGAATTTCAACCTTCATCCTTCATGCCAGAACCAAAAGTGTCCATTGCCCCGTTTGTTGTCGTTGCTGAAACGAATAAACAAGCGGAAGAATACGCAGAAGCCTTAGATTTCTGGTTACTCGGCACGGATGATTTTGGCCATTTGACAGAATTTCCATCAGTTGAAACAGCTCGAAATTATTCATATACGGAAGAGGAAAAGGCAATCATTCAAGCGAATCGAATCCAGATGGTGGTGGGCGATATTGAAAGTGTCACAGAACAATTAAATGAGATGATTACCCAATTTAAGGCTCATGAAGTCCTGTTAGTACCGCTTATGCCAGGATTGGAAGCCCGGAAAAAAGCAATTGAATTATTGGCTAGAGCATTCAATTAGGATTTCAGAGAGATCGGTATGCTTAGGCAACTACCTCTTGTAGCTAATGAGTGATATAAGTAATGTCTATTCTAGAGAACTATATATCTTAGATTCTACTGAGAAACTCAGTATTTTTCTTCTTAATGCATATTAAATGCAATTACTGTATCGGAATAGAGCAGCATAGTAAGATGTTTAGTTTTTTGTTTGTAAGGAAGATTGTAAAATGGTGTACTTAAAGTAAATGGTGCTTCTAAAAAAGTTGAATCCTTATATACGGGATTTCGACTTTTTTAGGTTGAAATTCACTTAGTGTATAAAATTTCAGGAAATGTCGTTAGCGATATCCACATTCAAACAAAATATCGATAAAAACAGATGCAAGATAGTCTAAAATGACAAGGTATTAAGTAGCAGCTAAAATTGAAAAAAGGACGGCAAGGGACTTAACAATCAGTTATGTTTTCTGTTTGAATAATCCTATAAAAGCATGTATCGAAGTAAGAAATAAAAACACGCTTATAAGTGTGTGTACCCATGTCCATGTATGGTATTCGATTAAGTCAGTATGGCGTTCAGTAGATACTCGATGATGGTCAATGCAGCGCTATAAATGACAGACTGAATTATAACTTAAAAGTCCTTGAATAAAGTGTTGTGCGGTAAAAATAAAGATAGAACACGGGTAGGTAAAGCATTTCAAATAACAGACTAGAATCAAAATGATCCCTGAGGTGTCTAACAGGATAATCAAGCATACCTTCTTCTACTGCAATAGTTCCGAGTATGACGGCGATATAACTGGCAGATAGAAAAATAATAAGCCCATCTTTAATCGGCAATTTTCTTAAATTCAGGAATAATAAAAGGAATCCTATAGAAAGATACTTAGGATTAAAAACCACTCAATAAATGAAGTGGCATATTTTTATATACGATCTCCAATAAATTCATCTGCAATCTTCACTAAATTCTCCGCCTGCTCCCTGGAATAATTGTGATCACTATCCAAGTGTGCAGCACAAGGGGTAGCAAGGGTTAAAGAAATCACCCCCAACCACCCCGAAAATTTTGTAAAAATATAAAATATCCTGAAATAGTTTTTGTTAAAACACTTTCATATCAACGTTTCTGAAGTAATTTAAAAATGATTAGAAGTATGGTACGGAATTAGAACATCTGTACATCCTCGGGAAGGATATCATTATTTGAATGCCCAGATCACTTGGCAAATCGAAATGATATTTTGATATTTCTAATACTTTTCTAGGATAACGAAACAAGTGCTTTCCTTTTTGTTGTTTTCTTATTTATTTGCTATGATAAAAGAAAATATTGTTACTTATTAATTTTAGCTGAAAGCTTTTCAAAATTAGATTGAAAAATTTAAAGTAAATATGAAGGTTAACTCTTTAAATTATATGACAAATAGAAAATGAAAAAGGAAGAAATACCTTTTGTTATTAGTAAAGAAGTATTCGGTCCGGATTTTGGCAAAGATAGAGATATAAAAGGTATTGATGTTTTCAACTTAAAAACAATATAAAATAAATACATTGTCACAACGATAATATTGTGGCATTTTTTATTATAATTTGTGATGACATTATAATGACATTTTGATGACTAAAAATATAAATGAACATATAAATTGAGGTGATCGATATTGAATAAGAAAGCGATAAACCTTGAAAAGACAGGATTTATAGAAAATAATATAAGTTTATCAAATTGTAAAACCTATTTTGCTGATATGCACATCCATGTTGGCAGGGATGTTTATGGTAAACCTGTTAAAATTACAGGATCAAATAAACTTACATTAACGAATATACTGATCGAATCCAGTCGAAATAAAGGGATTGATTTAATTGGCGTCATTGACTGTCATGCCCCCGCAGTACAGCAGGAAATAAAACAATTAATCGAACAGGGTTCTGCATCTGAATTAGATGATGGTGGCATCCGTTTTGAAAAAGTTACCTTGCTATTGGGATCAGAAATAGAAATTTATGATGAAAACTGTAAAGGTCCTATACATGTGCTTTGTTACTTCCCGAAACTCTCACAAATTGAGCTGTTTTCCGAATGGTTAGTAAACAGGATGAAAAACATCACCTTAAGCTCCCAACGGTACTATGGAACAGCTAGAGAGCTTCAGTATAAAGTAAAAGAGCTGAGTGGGATATTTATTCCCGCCCATGTATTCACACCTTTTAAAAGTCTATATGGCAAAGGTGTCATACGATCCTTAAATGAGGTTTTTGATCGGGACTTGATAGATGGCGTCGAACTTGGATTAAGCTCTGATACAGCAATGGCAGATCAAATTAGGGAATTACATGACTTTACATTTGTAACGAATTCTGATGCACATTCCCTGGCCAAAATAGGAAGAGAATATCAGGAGATTGCCATGGAAGAACCATCATTCAAGGAGTTTAACTTAGCTTTACATCAAGTGGATAATAGAAGGATATTGCGTAATTTTGGTATGAATCCACTACTGGGGAAATATCACAATACCGTTTGCAATAAATGTCTGACATCTGTTTCTGTGGAAATGAACGAATGTCCGAATTGCGGTTCCCATAAAATTATTAAAGGTGTTTTCGATCGTATAGGGGAGTTAAAAAGTTCGGAGAAGAATGAATTAAATCGACCACCATATCTGTATCAAGTTCCATTGGAGTATCTTCCAAGCCTCGGGCCAAAAACATTTGAGAAGCTATTGCAACGGTTTGGAACAGAGATGAATGTCATTCATAAGGCACCAATAGAAGAATTAATAGAAGTGGTCCCCGAAAAACTAGCACACTCTATTATCCAAATGCGTCAAGGTAAACTAAAGATAAAAGCTGGTGGTGGAGGCAAGTACGGGAGTGTAGAGTCTCCCTGATTTACCCGATTGTCTATTAAATTATATTCATAGGTATTTTTGATAAGGAATCCTCATAGTTTTAATTATAGACTAATGTTTGTAGGGAGGATTCCTATGTATAAAAACAGTTTTCTGGTGTGGGAACATATTAAAAATCATTCAACGATTTATCTATTCATGATTATTTTATTTTTAACCGGGATAATTTTTGGTGCAGTGATAGTTAATAGTATGGATTTCATCCAGAAACAGGACTTGTTTTTTTATCTGGAACGTTTTTTTGTTCAAATTACTGAAGGAGTAACCATAGAAAAAAAGGATATCTTTTGGCAAAGCTTTGTATATCATGCTAAGTACTTAATTTTAATATTCGTATTGGGATTATCTGTGATTGGACTTCCATTGGTTTGGGTACTTTTATTTGTAAAGGGAATGGTTGTTGGCTTTTCAGTTGGTTTTATTGTGAATCAACTTGGACTAAAAGGTCTTTTGCTATCATCCTTATCCATAGCGCCACAAAATATAATTATTATTCCTGTTTATATTGCCGCAGGTACATTGTCAATGATTTTTTCACTAGGCTTGCTTAATAAACTTTTTTCCCGTCGAAATAATCAACAAATACTTCAGCCGTTTTTACGATATTGTATTATTTTTATCTTACTATTGGTATTCTCATTAATTGCTGCCTTTATGGAAGCATATATTGCCAACAAAGCTATGGAGCAACTCATTAAATCATTTTATTAAAATAATTACATGTTAATAATTATTATAATTTAAAGGTGATAATATATTTTGACATGAAGGTAAATGATGCCTATAATAAAGATGGGATATGAGGGAGGCGACCTGCGATGGAACACCGAATAGAACAAATAAAAAAGCAGTTACGTGCACAAAGCTATAAGCTTACTCCTCAGAGAGAGGCGACAGTTCGTGTCTTATTGGAAAGAGAAGAAGACCATCTAAGTGCAGAAGATGTTTACCTGCTTGTAAAAGAAAAATCTCCTGAAATTGGTTTGGCAACCGTTTATCGGACATTGGAGTTGCTTTCCGAATTAAAAATAGTTGATAAAATTAATTTTGGTGACGGTGTCTCTCGCTATGATCTGCGCAAGGAAGGTGCCAAACATTTTCATCACCATCTTGTATGTATTGAATGTGGCTCCGTTGAAGAGATTGTTAATGATTTATTGGAAGATGTAGAAAAAATTGTGCAAAATGACTGGGGTTTCGAAGTGAAAGACCATCGATTAACCTTTCATGGAATCTGTAAACAGTGCCAGGAAGCAACCGTTAAAGCTACTCAGTAAAATAGCAAAAGGCCTTTTTCCAAACGGAGAAAGGCTTTTATACGTTTAGGAGAAGCTTTATAGAATACCCATTGCCCATCGAATATACTTTAGATACTAATTTACAAAAAACGTGAAAAAGGTTACATTTGAATAGTATAATGTGATTCTACTGAAGCATACCTTAAAATTAGAATACTAATTTTAAGGAGATTAGCTGATGAGAAAATTAATTTGGGATACAATAAAGGTTTTTATATTATTTACTCTATGCACTTTCTTATTTTATTATGGATTACAACTATTGCACAATGAGTATGAACAAATCCATCGTTTCGATCCTCCAGAAGGACCCGCGATAAAGGTTTTTCAATAACAAAAGGGAATATTGAGGTTAGAACAGGTACTATATTTTTCAGCTGGGAGAGTAGATGCTATGCTTAAAAATCAGGTTGAGGATTTCTTTCACTTTCTACAAATCGAGCGGGGATTATCGGACAATACATTGAAATCATATGGTCGTGACTTAAAGCATTATCTGGAGTATCTGGAGAAGAGGGCCCAGAAAGAAACTTGGGAAACAGTTACACGGAATAACATCATGGGCTTTCTTTTTATATTAAAAGATGAAGGTAAATCCACAGCTACCCTATCAAGACATATTTCAGCGATTCGAACTTTTCATCAATTCTTGATTCGTGAACAAATCGTAACTCACGATGCAAGCTTACATATTGAAAAACCTAAAAAGGAAAGAAAGCTTCCTGATATATTATCGCAAGAGGAAGTAGAAAAGTTACTTGATATACGAGGGAATACAACACTTTCCATCCGTAATAAAGCGATGCTGGAACTATTATACGCTACGGGTCTGCGTGTCACAGAGTTGATCACACTGAAGGTCAGTGACCTCCATCTGACAATGGGTTTTGTCCAATGCTTTGGAAAGGGATCAAAGGAAAGAATTGTTCCGTTAGGTGATGTAGCCAAAAGTGCAATGGAAATTTATTTGGATACTTCCAGACAGCTGTTAATTAAAAAAAATAAACAAGAAACAGCTTTATTTGTCAATCAGCACGGAAGACCATTAACAAGACAAGGTTTTTGGAAGATACTTAAAACACTTGTAAGGGATGCGGGAATAAATAAAACAATCAGTCCACATACACTCAGACACTCATTTGCAACACATTTACTTGAGAATGGGGCAGATCTTAGAGTTGTTCAAGAAATGCTTGGACATGCAGATATCTCAACAACACAAATATACTTACATGTTACCAAGTCGAGACTGAAAGATATGTACAAAGCCTATCATCCGAGAGCTTAATATTTTACGTTTGGTTGTCTGACATCCTACATCATAAATTAAAGACATATATATGATGGGATGCGGGAATATACATACAGGAGGTCTGATAGAAATGGGAAATTTTAAACGCGTATTCTTAATTGTAATGGATTCAGTTGGAATTGGTGAAGCACCTGATGCTGCTAAATTTAATGATCTTGGTTCAGATACACTTGGACATATTGCTGAACATATGAATGGTCTGAAAATGCCGAACATGGCAGAACTTGGTTTAAGTAATATTAGAGAAATTAAAGGCATCGATAAAGTGGAAAATCCGAAATCTTATTATACAAAAATGCAAGAAGCATCAAATGGAAAGGATACGATGACAGGCCACTGGGAAATTATGGGACTTCATATTAGCCAACCATTCCGTACATTTCCAGATGGATTTCCAGCTGAATTATTGAAGGAACTGGAAGACAGAACAGGAAGAAAAATTATTGGAAATAAACCAGCATCTGGAACTGAAATATTGGTTGAACTTGGGGAAGAGCATATGAAAACTGGTGCATTAATTGTGTACACATCTGCAGACTCCGTTCTGCAAATTGCTGCACATGAAGAAATTGTGCCCATAGAAGAACAATATAAAATATGTGAAATTGCGAGAGAACTGACATTGGACGAGAAATATATGGTTGGTCGTGTAATTGCACGTCCATTCATTGGCAAACCGGGTGCGTTCGAGCGTACCTCAAATCGTCATGACTATGCATTAAAGCCATTCGGTAAAACAGTTATGAATGGGCTAGAGGATAATAATTATGATGTAATTGCTATCGGTAAAATTTCTGACATTTATGATGGTGAAGGAGTTACAGAAGCAATGCGCACAACTGATAACGAGGATGGCATGACGAAACTGGTAGAGTCAATGGATCAGGATTTTACTGGAATCAGTTTTCTTAACCTCGTTGATTTTGATGCGAAGTTCGGCCATCGCAGAGACCCGGAAGGATATGGCAAAGCATTACAGGAGTTCGACGCTAGACTTCCTGAAGTATTACAGAAACTGCGAGAAGACGATCTGTTGATGATTACTGCTGATCATGGAAATGATCCTGTACACCACGGTACCGACCATACCAGAGAATATGTACCATTGATCATCCATCATAGCAATATAACAGAAGGTGGAGATATTCCTATTAGAGAGACATTTGCCGATATTGGGGCAACAATTGCTGAAAATTTCAATATTTCATTACCGGACTACGGTAATAGTTTTTTTAAAGATATTAAATAAAGGGGACTATGTAATGATGAATCAAAAAAAAATTTCTGATGCAAGTGGCTATATAAAGGAGCAATTAAAAGAAACACCATTAATTGGGCTAATCCTCGGCTCCGGATTAGGTGTTCTAGGGGAGGAAATTGAGAATCCAGTTATTATTCCATATACAGACATCCCGCATTTCCCCGAATCAACAGTATCTGGTCATAAAGGTCAGCTTGTAGTTGGAATACTGGAAGGAAAACAAGTTATTGCGATGCAGGGTCGCTTTCATTATTATGAAGGGTATTCAATGGAGCAGGTTACTTTTCCAATCCGCGTCATGAAAGATCTTGGCATCAAATCCATTATTGTTACAAATGCAGCGGGTGGCATTAATGAAAGTTTCCAACCTGGAGATCTTATGTTGATAACCGACCATATTAATAATATGGGAAACAACCCGTTGATTGGTAAGAATGACGATGAATTGGGAGCGCGCTTTCCAGACATGTCCCAGGGCTATGACAGGGAATATATCAAACATGCAGAGACATGTGCAAATGAAATTGGCATTTCAGTCCAAAAAGGCGTGTATGTAGGGAATACAGGTCCTGCCTACGAAACCCCTGCAGAGGTAAGAATGCTAAAGATTATTGGTGGTGATGCTGTGGGTATGTCAACTGTTCCAGAAGTGATTGTAAGTAGACATGCAGGGATCCGTGTTTTAGGAATATCCTGTATTTCAAATATGGCTGCTGGGATATTAGATCAGCCCCTTACACATCACGAAGTAATCGAAACAACGGAAAAAGTAAGGGAAAACTTCCTAAAGTTTGTTAAAAAGATAATTAGTACGCTACCATAATAATTAAAAAAGGTGATCTAAATGAGAATGTATGACATTATCGAAAAAAAAAGAAATGGTAAAGAATTAACAAAGGAAGAAATTAACTTCTTTATTGATGGTTATACGAACAATAATATACCTGATTATCAAATCAGCGCACTACTTATGGCAATATACTTCCAAGATATGACAGCAGCAGAACGTGCCAATTTGACGATGGCAATGGTTGAATCTGGAGATCAAATTGACTTGTCAGCGATCGAAGGGATTAAAGTGGACAAGCATTCGACAGGTGGTGTTGGTGATACAACTACATTAATTCTGGCACCACTTGTTGCATCCGCTGATGTACCATTAGCGAAAATGAGTGGCAGAGGACTTGGCCATACAGGTGGTACGATTGATAAATTGGAATCTGTTCCAGGGTTTCATGTAGAAATATCGAATGATGAATTTATCAATCTTGTAAACAAAAACAAGGTTGCGGTCATTGGACAATCAGGTAATTTAACTCCAGCTGACAAAAAATTGTACAGTTTAAGAGATGTAACAGCTACAGTTAACTCTATTCCACTTATTGCCAGCTCTATTATGAGTAAAAAAATCGCTTCTGGTGCAGATGGGATTGTGCTTGATGTTAAAACCGGAACTGGTGCATTTATGAAAAATCTTGAGGATGCAAAATCGCTTGCCCATGCAATGGTTTCAATTGGAAATCAGGTAGGAAGGAATACAATGGCAGTTATCTCAGATATGAGCCAACCATTAGGTTTTGCAATCGGTAATGCACTTGAGGTTAAAGAAGCAATTGACACATTAAAAGGTAATGGTCCAGAAGACTTGACAGAACTTTGCCTTACCTTGGGGAGCCAAATGGTTGTCGTCGCAGGAAAAGCTGAAAATATTAAGGATGCAAGAGAAATACTACAGAAAAATTTAAAAAATGGGAAGGCCTTTGATAAATTTAAAGAATTTCTAATCTCCCAGGGAGGAGATGCCAGTGTTGCAGACAACCCGGAACTACTGCCACAAGCTTCCTACAAAATTGAATTACCAGCAAAAACTTCCGGAACTGTTGCCGAGTTAGTGGCCAACGAAATTGGTACTGCAGCAATGATGCTTGGTGCAGGGAGAGCTACTAAAGAATCTAAAATAGATTTAAGTGTAGGAATTGTCCTCCATAAAAAGGTTGGTGATTCTGTAACAGAAGGTGAATCCTTACTAACCATATATTCCAACCGGGAGTCGGTGGAAGATGTTATCAAAAAATTACACCAAAGTATTACTATTAAAAATGCTGATGTGAAAGAACCATCTCTGATATACGATACAATAACAGAATAATCATATCTTAAGCACACATACGTGTGCTTTTTTCTCTATTAGTGTATTAAAATGGCAATATCCGGCAATCCTTAAACTATATTGATTGCTGGAGGTAAAACGATGAAAAAGTTTATAACAATCCTTACATTAATGGTTCTAATTACTACTACTGCGCCATTTTCCGTGTTTGCAGAAGAAAAAAGCGATGCTGAAAATAATCCATTAAATCTAGCCGAAAATGCGAAATCTGCTATTTTACTTGAACAAGATACCGGTGAAATCCTTTTTAACAAAAATGAGCAGGAGAAGCTTCCACCAGCTAGTATGACGAAGATTATGACCTTACTTCTGATCATGGAAGCACTGGAGGAAGGTAAATTAAGCAAGGATGAGATGGTAGTAGTAAGTGAGCGCGCTGCTTCTATGGGTGGATCGCAAATATTTCTCGAGGCCGGGGAGGAAATGTCAGTAAATGATCTCCTCAAAGGTATTGCAATTGCTTCTGGCAATGACGCAAGTGTTGTCCTTGCAGAAAAAATTTCCGGCAGTGAAGAGTCCTTTGTCGATGAAATGAATAAAAAAGTTAAGGAATTAAACCTGGAAAATACTAAGTTTCAAAATACAACGGGCCTACCCGCTGAAGATCATTATAGTACAGCCTATGATATGGCTATTATTGCAAATGAATTACTAAAGTATGAAACAATAACGGAATATACTTCTGTTTATGAAGATTATTTAAGAAAAGGGCAAGATAATGAATTTTGGCTAGTGAACACGAATAAACTTGTCCGTTTTTATCCAGATGTTGATGGCTTAAAAACAGGTTATACCAATGAAGCAAAATATTGTCTAACCGCAACGGCTGAAAGAAATGATATGCGTGTTATCGCAGTGGTTATGGGAGCAGAATCCCCGAAGGAAAGAAATTCAATGGTATCCGGTTTACTTGACTATGCATTTAATAACTTTGCAACCGATAAGTTATTCGATAAACATGAAAAGATTACCGAGGTAAAACTTTTAAAATCTAAGAATCGGAGCATTGACATTGTATCTGACCATTCTGTAAGTACACTCCATAAAAAAGGCGAAAACGAAAAGGATATCCGTACCGAGATTGTTCTAGATGAGACTTGGGATCTTCCAGTTCAAAAAGGCGAACAAGTCGGAATACTTTATGTGAGAGATGGAGAGAACATACTGTCTGAAGTGCCACTTACTGTTGAAGAAGATGTTGAAAAAGCATCCTATTTTACTTTATTAAAAAGAACGTTGCAAGAAATGGCGAAAACACGATAAATGCTTCTATTTTACACGAATGGCCACTTCTTTTGTCAGGTAGCAGGATTTTGACCTCCAGATGAAGAAATAGAATTATTAAGAAGTTGTTCAAGAAGGCACCAAAGATTTGGGTCCGGGATATAACTATAACTCAGTTTGGCTGCTTCCTGAACATGTACTTAAAGACAGTTCTTATAGGGGAGGAAAAAACATGGGACTACATGCAATGTTTGATGTAAAAGGGGATGTCTTAATCGTAAGACTTTCCGGTGAGTTAGACCACCATGAAGCAGAGGTACTACGGGATAAGTGGAAAGATATGCTTTATTCCAATCCCGTAAAACATATTATTTTAAATTTAGAAGATGTATCATTTATGGACAGTTCGGGTCTTGGTGTCGTACTGGGAAGGTATAAAGAAGTCATTCAATTAGGTGGGGAGATGGTTGTTTGTTCTATCTCCCCACCAGTTAAACGATTATTTGAAATGTCTGGTCTATTTAAAATAGTAAGACTAGAAGAAAATGAGGAATATGCCTTAGCGACATTGGGGGTGGCTTCATGAAGAATGAAATGTCTCTGGAATTTTCCAGTGTTAGTGAAAATGAAGCTTTTGCCAGGGTTACAGTAGCAGCTTTTATCACCCAGCTAGACCCGACGATGGATGAACTAACGGAAATAAAAACCGTAGTATCAGAAGCAGTTACGAATGCTATTATACATGGCTACAACAATGAATCTAATCATAAAATTTTCATAACCTGCATCCTGCAAGATGATGAAATTGAATTAACCATCAAAGATAATGGTATTGGAATAAGCGATATCTCTGAAGCTAGGGAACCTTTATACACATCCAAACCTGAAATGGAAAGATCAGGAATGGGATTTACCATTATTGAAAATTTCATGGATTCTGTTGAAGTCATTTCATCCCTCGATCAAGGGACAACTGTTTATATGACAAAACAGCTTTCAAAAACGAAAACAGTTTACAACTGAGGATGCGGCCATGAAAGTAAACGTTAAAAAAACTCGTCAGAAGGAACAGTTGTCGGATGAACAAGTAAAGGATTATATATATAAAAGTCAGCATGGTGATAAAGAAGCAAGAGATATTTTAGTTGAAAAGAATATTCGACTTGTTTGGTCTGTTGTCCAGCGATTTATAAACCGTGGATATGACCCGGATGACTTATTTCAGATTGGAAGTATTGGTTTAATTAAATCCATTGATAAATTTGACCTGTCCTACGATGTGCGTTTCTCCACCTATGCTGTACCAATGATTATCGGGGAGATCCAGCGTTTTATCAGGGATGATGGAAGTGTGAAAGTTAGTCGATCGTTGAAAGAAACAGGTAATAAAGTGCGAAGAAAAAGGGATGAACTCACAAAAGAATACGGGAGGTCACCGACAGTTACAGAATTAGCTGATGCACTGGAAATATCGCCTGAAGATGTCGTCCATGCTCAAGAGGCTGCAAAGTCTCCGCAATCCATACATGAGACGGTTTTTGAAAACGATGGAGACCCAATAACATTGCTGGATCAGATCGCTGATCAGGATTCAAAATGGTTTGATAAGTTGACGTTACAAGATGCAATTAGAAGTTTGAGCGAAAGAGAGAGACTGATTGTTTACTTACGGTATTATAAAGACCAAACACAGACAGAGGTAGCAGAAAGACTTGGAATATCACAAGTACAAGTTTCCCGTCTCGAAAAGAAAATATTGGAAGATATGAAGAAAAATATGGATTCAAGTTAGTTTCTGCAACTAAATTTATCTTTATGCTACGCAGGTAAGGAAAATCTTATATTTACCTATCTGCCATTAAAAACGAACCATCACAATTGTGGTGGTTTTTTTGCTTTTATTGATAAATTTCCGCATTCTGACAAATACTAACTTTACATTATGATTATAAAGGAAGTTTTTCCATTGGCAGAGATTATTTATCTTCGCATGAAAAAAAGGATTGAACTCCATACACGAAGAACCGTATACCTTAAAGATATTGCTTATCTTTCTGCTGCATCAAAGTATAAAAAGCAATTTATGGATATGGCCCTTTATCGGATTACAAAAAAGGATAAAAATATTGTAATCATTGACAGTTTCTTGATTATTGATCATTTAACTGCATTAAACCCCAATGTCGAGATTCAACTATTGGGTGCAGAACAAACCATCATCCAGATTATAGAGAAAAAAAAGGCTGGTAACATATGGTTCGCAGCTTTTATATGGATGTTACTGTTCATTGGAACGGGTATGACCATTATGAACTTTCATTATGATGTCAGCATGCAGGAAGTACAACAAAAACTTCATTTTATACTAACCGGTCAGGAAAATGAATTCCCACTATGGATCCAAATACCATACTCCTTTGGTTTAGGAATCGGAACATTGCTGTTTTTTAACCATTGGTTCAATAAAAGATTCAATGAAGAACCCAGCCCTTTAGAAGTCGAAATATATAACTACCAGCAGGATCTAAATCATTACTTGAATCACCACGAAAACAAGCTAAATGATCCAAACTCTTCTGATTAATCTTCTTCAAATTTTTATCGGGTTTAGTGGAGGTCTTGCTGTTGGTGCTGGGTTTGTTGCATTTATTACGGTGTTGGGAATTATTCCAAGACTGATTCAATTAAGTAAGATGGAATCACTTATAAAAGTATACAGTGCGAGTGTCATTCTAGGGCTTATAATGGGAACTTACTTTTCTTTTGCCGATGTCACATTACAGCAGCCTGTTTTCGCATTAGCGATTTGGGGGATATTTCATGGAATATTCAATGGGATGCTGGCAGCTGCCTTAACTGAAGTACTGCATGTATTTCCAATTTTATCTAGAAGAATTCGCGTCGAAAATTATTTATTATTTTTATTAATGGCGATTGTATTCGGTAAAATCTTCGGATCATTGTTCCAGTGGACTTACTTTGTAAGGTAAGAACAATGACAGAAAGGAGTTTGAATTTGACAAACACAAAAGATAAGCACATCATTTCTGCTAATATTCAGGATAATCAAGCATATATGGAAGAAAGACTTGGCATGGGAAGTTCATTTGATGTAGGCTTCCGTGAGTTAATTATTCTAAAGCAAAAGGTACAGGTTTATTATGTTACTGGACTTTGTGACTCTTTAATCATTCAAGAATTGCTGAAAAAACTTGTTGAAATAAATGATGTAGAGACAAATAAACGAAAACTTCCCGAAATAATCGAAAATCGATTAGTCCATCAGCAGGTCAAATCGGTAAAGACAATGGATGAAGCAGCAGATGAGATACTTTCCGGTTTAATTGGAGTTTTTATAAATGGAGAGAAATATGCACAAATAATTGATGTAAGAAGTTATCCTGGGAGAAGTCCAGAGGAACCGGATACAGAAAAAGTCATTCGAGGGTCAAGGGACGGATTCACTGAGAATATTATTGAAAATACTGCACTCACACGTAGAAGATTACGGGATGAAAGATTACGTAATGAAATGTTGAAAGTAGGAGAACGTTCTAAGACGGACGTTTGTGTTAGTTATTTACAGGATATAGCTGATGATGACCTCGTTGATTTGATTAAGAATCATATAGAATCGATTGAAATAGATGGAATTACAATGGCAGAAAAAACAATCGAGGAATTCTTAATCAAACGAAAGTGGAATATTTATCCAAAGGTGCGTTATACGGAGAGACCTGATGTTGCGGCAAGTCATTTACTGGAAGGGCATGTGTTAATTTTCGTAGATACATCTCCGAGTGCCATTATTCTTCCAACTACTTTTTTCCATCATCTTCAGCATGCTGAAGAATATAGGCAGGCACCATCCATTGGGACATTTATTCGCTTTATTCGATATATGGCTGTATTTGCATCTATGTTCTTATTGCCACTTTGGCTTTTATTTACAATGGATCCAACGTTACTTCCGAAAGAGCTAAGTTTTATCGGACCCAATGAAGAAGGGAATGTACCAATAGCATTGCAAATAATTCTCGCGATATTCGGGGTGGAATTTTTAAGAATGGCCGCAATCCATACACCAACTCCACTATCCACCGCTATGGGATTAATTGCAGCAGTATTGATCGGACAAATAGCAATTGATGTTGGCTTATTCTCACCTGAGGTTATTCTCTATGTATCAGTAAGTGCAATAGGTTCATATGTAACCCCAAGCTATGAACTGAGTGTGGCCAATAAATTAATGAATATCCTTTTTGTCCTTTTTGTCGGTCTATTTGGGTTTACTGGTTTCGTCATCGGAATCGTCGTAACCATTTTATTTCTAGTTCAACTTAAATCACTGAAAACACCGTATCTATGGCCGTTTTTACCTTTTAATGCGAAAGCAATGCTTCATATTATCTTTAGAATTCCTGTTCCTTACACAAACACCAGACCAAGCATTGTTCACCCTCGAAACAATTATAGACAACCAACAAAATGAGCTGACGGTGGTTAGCTCTTTTGTTTTTAACTTTATTATGGTAAAGTGTTTTTATTATTTCAAACTATTTCAAACAACATTGTGGAGGAACAGAATATGATAATAGACAATCACCCATTTCAAATCAATAGGAACGGCCATCTTGAAATAGGTGGATTGGACACGGTAGAACTTGCTGAGAAATATGGTACACCATTGTATGTCTATGACGTTTCCATTATCCGCCAAAATGCAAGGGCTTTTGTAGATACCTTTAAAGAATTGAATGTTAATGCAAAGGTGGCATATGCAAGTAAAGCATTTTCCTCTATTGCAATGCTTCAAGTAGCAAAACAGGAAAGTCTCTGTCTGGATGTCGTCTCAGAGGGGGAATTATATACTGCATTACAAGCAAACTTTCCAACGGAGCGAATTCACATGCATGGAAATAACAAAAGTCCGAGTGAAATTGCGATGGCAATTGAGAACGATATTGGATGTATTGTTATTGACAATCTTCTCGATATTACATTAATTGAAAAAGAGTTAGATAGACAAAATAAAAAAATCGATGTTCTGTTACGGGTAACACCAGGAATTGAACTGAAAACACATCAATATATTATGACTGGAAATGAAGATTCTAAATTTGGCTTCAATCTGCAAAATGGGCAAGCTAAAGAAGCATTTAAACTGCTTAATCAACATCCTTCCATCAATCTTAAAGGGCTCCATTGCCATATCGGATCGCAAATTTTCGAAACAGAGGGCTTCCGCGTAGCAGTTGATATTTTATTTAATGAACTTGCCAGCTGGTATTCTGAATATAATTTCGCCCCAGAAGTACTTAATTTAGGTGGAGGTTTTGGAATTCGCTACACGAAAGATGATGAACCCTTGCCACATAGTGAATATGTAAAGGTAAGTGTCGAAGCAGTAAAAAAACATGCAGAAGAATTACAAATTCCAATGCCGGAAATTTGGATAGAGCCAGGAAGATCGATCGTTGGAAATGCTGGAATTACTCTCTATACGATAGGTGCCATTAAAAAAATTCCGGGAGTAAGAGATTATGTATCTGTTGACGGGGGAATGACAGATAATATAAGACCTGCGTTATACCAGGCGAAGTACGAAGCTGTCATTGCGAATCAACCAGAAGCAGAAGTGACGAGTGAAGTGTCAATAGCTGGTAAAGCCTGTGAATCAGGTGACATGCTTATATGGAATTTACCAGTTCCAGAAATTAATCATGGTGATGTCCTTGCGGTGTTTTCTACCGGCGCATATAGTTATTCGATGGCGAGCCATTATAATCGTTTACCAAATGCCGCAGTTGTTTTTGTGGAAAATGGGGTTGATAAGTTAGTGGTTGAAAGGGAAACTTTCGAGGATGTTGTAAAAAATGACTTGTCCTATGAATAGAATGACACCTACATTCTTTCAAATACGAATAATTAATGTTAAAATAATGATGCCTTAAATAAATAAACAAGGGGATGTACATATATGTCTAAAAAAGGATATATCTTGATGGAAAACGGTAATAAGATTGAATTTGAACTTTATCCAAACGAAGCTCCAAATACTGTTGCTAACTTTGAAAAACTTGCAAATGAAAATTTCTATGATGGTTTAACGTTTCACCGGGTGATTCCTGGGTTTGTCAGCCAAGGTGGATGCCCTGTAGGAAATGGAACAGGTAATGCTGGATATACGATTAAATGTGAAACAGAAGGAAACCCACATAAACATGCTGAAGGATCATTATCAATGGCACATGCAGGAAAGGACACAGGCAGCAGTCAATTTTTTGTTGTCCATGAGCCTCAGCCACATCTTGATGGTGTGCACACCGTTTTCGGACAAGTTACTTCAGGAATTGAGCATGCCAAATCCATGAGTAATGGCGATGTAATGAAAGAAATTAAAGTAGTATCCGAATAATCATCTATCATGACTGATTCAGAAGGTAGCTAAATGGATATTTACTTGATTGCCTACCTACTATTTATCATTGCGCCATTAACTACCCTGATACATGAACTTGGACATGTATCAGGGTCATTCATTGTAAAGGCAGATTCTATCCAACTGTCCATGGGTTATGGAAAGAGACAACTCATTCTAAATTTTAAACAGATTAAATTTACCTTTTATGCATTTTACTTTTTAGGTGGTAATACATGGAGTAATCGGGCTAAACCATACAAAAATTCTGAAATGGTTTGGATTACGATACTTGGTCCAATTTTTAATGCAGTAAGTGCTTGGGTTAGTTATTGTTTAAATGAATTATACCCAAGCACTTTTCTGCATTTATTATATTGGTTTAACATTTGGATGGCTGTTGTGAATATTATTCCTTTTAAAATTAACGGAAAGCAAACAGACGGACTTACGATCCTCCACTTGATCAAAAATAATCGATATGATAGTGAGTAGTATAATTGTTTTTTGAAATTGCCAGGTTACCTTATAATATAATATAACGAATGGTGTATATTTGACAAAAGACTTTAATAGTGCAATAAATAGATATATACTTCTTACAGACTCATGACAGTTTTTACGTAAATAGATTATTTGACCAATCAAATGTTTAAGTAATGAGGGGTAATTATGTTAATTCGCTATAAAAAAAACTTGGAAAAGATTGCAATGGGTTTACTGTCTTTTATGCCAGATGAAAAAAAGGACGTAAAAAAATTGCAGCAAACCATTAAAGAGTACGAAACTAACGATAACTGGCATCTTCACTTATGGAAAGAAGATGATGATGTACGTGGAGCTATTGGCTTAAGGATAGAAGATGATCTACATGTTATTATCCAACATGTGTCAGTGAATCCTTCACACAGGAATACAGGGATTGGCAGAACAATGGTTAATGAGGTTAAACGTCTTTATCAGAATAAATATGCAGTTAGTACAACAGATGAAATCGAGGATTTTTATAATAAGTGCACAGAAGTAGAAGATACAACCACTGATGCTGATAATAAATAAAAAACCAGCCCTTATCTTGTAAGGGCTGGTTTTCCTGTTCGATGATGCTCAGGTCGCGCTATATAATTTTTTGGGTTTGATTTTAGAACCAAGCAGCACCAACGATGATTAAAAGAATGAACAATACTACAATTAACGCAAAGCCTCCACCATAACTATTACTCATAATAAACTTCCTCCTTTTTCTTCATTCCATAAATGTTTTATGGTAACATTTATCTTACGTTATAGCTTATGTGAGGATGTATTCATTTGTATGGGCGTTTATGCGAAACTTTATTTACTTGCAATTATAGAAAGGATGAACATCAATGAATCAAGCATATCAAGTTAAAATAGATGCATTTGAAGGTCCGCTTGATTTATTGCTCCATTTGATCAATCAATATGAAATTGATATATACGACATACCAGTAGCTCAAATAACCAAACAATATATGGATTACATACATACAATGCAATATTTAGAGCTGAATATTGCGAGTGAATACCTCGTCATGGCATCCACACTGGTTGCTATCAAGAGTCAGATGCTTCTTCCAAAACAGGAAATGGAGGTAGAGGATGACGAGGAATATATAGATGATCCAAGGGAAGAGCTTATGCAACGCCTCATTGAATATCGAAAATTTAAAGAAGCAGCAGAGTCATTTAAAGATAAGGAAATGGAAGCAAATCAACTATTTACAAGACCACCGGTTATCTTTAAGGAGTTAATCCTTGAGAAAGCCCCCATAACCAAAGGGGATATATCCATTTATGATATGCTCGGGGCTCTTGGAAAAATGTTTGAACGAAAAAAATGGAATAAGCCACATGATACGACAGTACAGAGAGAGGATATTCCTATCGAAAAAAGAATGCAGAACATATTACATAAGGTAAGAAAATCAAAAAATGGAATAGCGTTTGATCAGTTATTTCCTTATCCTACGCGAACACATATTGTAGTGACTTTCATTGCAATTTTAGAGCTAATGAAATCCAAAGAAATATACTGTAAACAAGTGAAGCATTTCGATGCATTGTATATATACTGTATGGAGGAATAGATGTGGAAAACGATGAATTAAAAGCCATTGCTGAGGGTTTGCTTTTCGCCAGCGGTGATGAAGGGATTTCAATGAAACAATTATGCAGAATTCTGGATGTCCCAGATTCTATCATACAATATATTCTCAAAGAGCTTGAGCATGATTATGGTCGTAAAGATCGTGGACTGATGATTATGAAGTCACGAGGTATTCTCCATTTAACTACCAAGCCGGAACATAGTAATTATTTTAAAAAACTGCTTGAACTGCCACATGCACATAAAATGTCTCAGGCAGCATTGGAAACTTTAGCAATTATTGCATATCAGCAGCCAATCACAAGAACGGAGATAGAAGAAATCAGAGGAGTAAAGAGTGATCGACCTGTTCAAACTCTTCTTTCCAGATCATTAATAGAAGAAACTGGTCGGAAAGATAGCGTTGGAAGACCGATTCTTTTTGGAACAAGTAAAGATTTCCTGACCTATTTTGGGTTGACATCACTCGAAGAATTACCACCATTACCAGCATCAACTGAAATAGATGAGAACACAAATGAAGCTGATTTATTTTTTGAAAAATTCAATGACGAAATGAATAGTAACCCGAATGAATAAAAGATCCTTACATTAGTTGTAAGGATCTTTTTTTACATTTATGCTTCTTCAACCTTCGCATTTTTTCCGGAGCGGTCGCCGAAGTTTATTTTAGATCGCATTTTAATCTTAACTACGGATAACAACGATCTATGCAAAAGCAGCCCAACTTTTTACTAGGATAAGTGAAACTAAGACGTTCTCCTAAAGGTTTGGGCGAACGTCTTAGTTTTTGAAAAATACTCATATCAGCAAGTCCCACGCATAAGATATAGAGACATCTTTTCCAGGAGGCTTTCATACATGCGCTTTTTAATTTTGTTTCTAATACTATTGATTATCAATCTCGGTTTTCCTCTGATTGGACAAGCATCACCAGGAGTCTCAGCGAGCAATGCCATCTTAATCGAACAATCTACAGGAAGGGTATTATTCGAAAAAAACTCCCATGAACAGGCAAATATAGCAAGTATTACGAAAATCATGACCGCAATCATTGCGATTGAATCGGGAAAAATGGATGAGATGGCAAAGGCTTCCAGAAAGTCCATTTATACGGAAGGATCATCCATTTATTTGGAACAAGGAGAAAAGATGAAATTGGAGGATCTCGTATATGGGCTAATGCTTCGATCGGGAAATGATGCAGCTGTTGCGATTGCTGAGCATGTTGGGGGGAGTGAAGAAGGCTTTGTATTTTTGATGAATGAGAAGGCAAGTTGGCTAGGTATGACGAATACTCATTTTGATAATCCGCATGGTCTGGACTCTGAGACGCATTATTCCAGTGCGTATGACATGGCACGCTTAATGCAATATGCAATGAAAAATGAAGCTTTTCAAGAAATAACGGCAACAGAAACTTTTAAATCTGATAGCAGATCATACAGCTGGCAAAATAAAAATAAATTACTCACTCAATTTTACGAGTATTGTACAGGTGGCAAGACTGGTTATACAAAGCAAACTGGACGAACATTGGTAAGTTCAGCAGAAAAGGATGGTATGGCACTAATTGCAGTAACATTGAATGCTCCTGATGACTGGAGGGATCATATTTCTATGTTTGAATGGGGTTTTGATAATTTTAATATGGAATCAATTTCTGAAGAGGGATCGGTTAAATACAGATTAAACGATAGTAATGAAACGGTTAATGGATATTTATCCGACCATATTTGGTACCCTTTAACAGTGGAAGAACATAAATTACTTTCTATTAAAAATTATCTTTTAAAAGACAAAGATCTGGAAATTAATGAGAAAATTGGTACAAGCGCTGTATTTTTAGATAATGAACAAATTTTCGAAACGGCAATTTTTAAGGAGCAATCAATAGAAGATGAGGTTACATTGGTAAAACAAATAGAATCCATATTTCTAAAGACGTTGGGATTGAAATAAATGATCAATCTTATCTGGGCCTGTATGGCAATTATAGGAATTGTATTCGCTATGTTTAATGGGAAGATGGAAGAAGTAAACAAGGCAATATTCGAAAGTGCAGGGGAAGCTGTTACACTTTCCATTGGGTTAATCAGTATATTGGTATTCTGGTTAGGAATCATGAAAATTGCAGAGAATGCAGGATTATTATTAGTTCTTACAAAATTATTTCGACCTATTGTCGTTAGGCTCTTCCCAGAGATTCCAAAAGATCATCCTGCTATTGGTTATATATTATCTAATATTACTGCTAATTTGTTTGGGTTAGGTAATGCAGCTACACCAATCGGTATTAAAGCAATGGAGCAAATGAAGCAATTAAGTGGGACAGATACTGCCTCCCGCTCGATGATCACGTTTCTTGCTTTGAATACATCTGGTCTTACTATTGTGCCAACAACCGTGATAGCCATTCGGATGCAATATCATTCAGTATCACCAACGGAGATTGTTGGCACTACGATAATGACAACTTGTATTTCTACGTTAAGTGCTATTTTTATTGATCGTTTTTACTATTATAAAAGTACGTGGAGGAAATAGCTATGGGTATGATTACAACTATAAGTACGTGGATTATCCCTTGTTTTATATTAATCGTTTTATCGCTTGCTCTTGTAAAAAAAGTTCCTGCATATGAATTATTTGTAGAGGGAGGAAAGGAAGGTGTCAAAATGGCATTTTCTTTACTTCCCTTTTTAGTTGGCATGATTGTAGCTATAAACATCCTACGAAGCTCAGGGGCGATGGAAGCTTTCATACAATTCATTTCACCTGCCCTTCATTTAATTGGGATTCCACCTGATATTATCCCACTTGCGTTAATAAGACCCATTTCTGGTACGGCAGCATTAGGAATGACAACTGAATTAATTGCGACCTTTGGGCCAGACTCCTTTATTGGAAGGTTGGCATCGACAATGCAAGGGAGCACGGATACAACATTATATGTCTTAACCGTGTATTTCGGAGCGGTTGGGATTAAAAAAATGAGATATGCACTAAAGGTTGGGCTTTTGGCAGACCTAATTGCTATACTTTCGTCTATTATTATTGTTAAAATGGTATTCGGATAAGCAATAAAATTAGCGTTTATTCTACATAAACGCTATTATTATGTAGTAAATAATATGTAAAGTATGGTGATACAATGACAACTAGTGGAGAAAGACTTCAAAAAGTGATTGCTCAAAGTGGAGTAACGTCAAGAAGAAAAGCGGAACAGCTGATTATAGATGGAAATGTGAAGGTGAATGGTCAAGTTGTAACGGAGCTCGGAACAAAGGTCACAGATGATGACAATGTAGTAGTTAATGGCATTCCATTGGAAAAAGAAGCGTTTGTATATTATATGCTGTACAAGCCAAGAGGAGTCATTTCCAGCCTAAAGGATGATAAAGGCCGAAAAGTTGTTATTGATTTAATGGAAGGGGTTAGCGAAAGAGTGTTTCCTATCGGAAGACTGGATTATGATACTTCCGGGATAATTCTTCTAACAAATGACGGTGATTTCGCTAACTTATTAATGCATCCGAAACACGGGATAGAAAAAATATACGTTGCTAAAATTAAAGGAATACCGGATAACAGAGAACTTGCTCGGCTTAAAAAAGGCGTGAAATCCGAAAAAGACTTGCTTAAGGTGACGAATTATAACATTCTTTCAACCGATAAAAGTAAAAATACGATGATTATTGAATTGACTTTACAGGAAGGCAAAAATAGACATGTCCGAAGAATGATGGAACAATTAGGCTATCCTGTTATGAAATTAAAGAGAGAAAGATATAGTACCCTCACATTAGATGGGCTTAAACCTGGTGAATATCGTGCATTGACACCAAAAGAAATAAAGCAAATTAGAAACGCCGCAGTGAAAATGTAAAACAATAGACAAATTTAATTCTTTGCACAGATGTTATAATGGCGTGGGGAGTGATTGATTTTGAGTTTGGAAGAAATGAAAAAGAGCAAGCAAAAGAAAAAAAGAAATCGTTTAATATTCAGAACCACTATTCTTGCAGTCCTGGTGGCTGCTGTTGTTTTTGCACTTGTCTCCAATTTGACAAGTGATAATACGATATATAAAGCGGGCGACGCGGCTCCAGACTTTCAGCTTAAACAAATCAGTAATAATTATGATGCAGAGACCATTCAGCTAAGTGATTACGAAGGTAAGGGTGTAATGTTGAATTTCTGGGCAACTTGGTGTAAACCTTGTGAAGCGGAGATGCCTTACATGCAGGAATTGTATCCGAAGTATAAAGACAAAGGTGTTGAAATTCTTGCTGTCAGCCTTGACGGTACAGAGCTTGTCGTTGACCGTTTTATTGATAAATATGACTTAACTTTTGCAATTCCACATGATAAAACTGAAGAGATCAGAGATTTGTATAAAGTTGGTCCAATACCAAGCACCTTCTTTATTAATCCAGATGGAGAAATAGAAGAAGTGGTAAATGGTGCACTAACATTAGAACGACTTGACGGATACTTACAAGCCATACAGCCGAATATGGATTAATCATCAGACAACATGGGGGATCTAAATGAACAAAATAAAATGTGAATGTGGTCATATTAATCCCGAAGGCACAGTTTTATGTGAAGCATGCGGGAAGCCGATTGAAGGAAACCAGCATATTGATGGAAATGAAAAACATAAACTACTCAACATGCGTTATGATGGAACTGCACGACGTTCACAAACGTACAATAAATCTATCATTGACAGAATATGGAGTTTCTTTTCCTCAGTTAAGGTCGGCGTCTGGTTAATCGTTCTAGCGTTAGTCGCGTCAATGATCGGAACCATTTTGCCGCAACAAATATACATACCTGAAGATGCAGTATCACGTGATCCTGCGATTTTTTATGAAGACCGCTATGGGATTTTCGGTCTTATCTATTATCAATTAGGTTTTCATAACTTATACAGTTCTTGGTGGTATATGATCTTAATTGCATTAATAGGTATTTCACTTGTTATCTGTAGTCTTGATCGATTTGTTCCATTATACAAAGCATTAAAAAGACAGAATGCTAAACGCCATGAAACATTTTTGAACAGACAACGTCTATACAGTGAAACGGAGGAAGTATCTGCACAAGATATAGAAACCGTTCAAAAAAATCTAAAAAAAGCACGATATAATGTTAGAAATGATAATGGCCATATCCTCGCTGAAAAGGGACGTTTTTCAAGATGGGGGCCATATGTCAACCATATTGGCTTAATTATTATCCTGCTCGCGGCCATTTTACGTCTCACACCAATCATGTATACAGATGAATATATCTGGGTACGGGAAGGGGAACGAACCGTTATCCCTGGAACAGAGGGCGATTACTATATTGAAAATAAAGATTTCATTATGGAGACACATAACGAAAATGATGAACGTTTTCAACAGGCAATTCAGGAGGAAGGTGTCGTGCCAAGTAACTTTCAGACAGACATTGTAATTTACAAAGCAAAAGATGCGGAAGTTCCTGGCGCTGCCCCCGAGCTCCAACCAATACTGGAAGATTCTATTCAGATGAATAAACCAGCAAAGTTTGATAAATACACCCTTTACCAATCGGGATATCAAGTGAATGAATTTCACAATATGAGCTTTTATATTCACGAGACAGATGATGAGGATGAAACCGCTTTGGGTTCGTTTACTATCGATTTGACTGATCCGGAATCTGAATATGAACTTGATAATGGATTTCGTATTGTAATCGATCAATATTATCCGGATTACTATTTGGATGATAATGGAACACCAGCATCAGAGACAGATTATCCAAGGAATCCGGCATTCGTAATGATGGTTTACCCTCCGGATAGTGATAGTGCCGAAATAAGCTTTCTCGGTATTGGAAGAAACATAGATGCCACTGGTGAAAATCAATATAAGCTCGGAATTGAAGATTTTGAAATGCGTGATGTCAGTGGTCTTACGCTAAGAGTGGATTATACATTGACTTACTTCGTTATTGGTGCAGCAATATTTATGATAGGTGTCATCCAGGGAATGTATTGGCAGCATCGCAGAATTTGGATACATCCTAAGGGGAATGGGCTTCTACTTGCAGCCCACACAAATAAAAACTGGTTTGGGATTAGTAAAGATATTGAAAAATCAATAGAAAATACATCAATTAAAATGGTAGAAGACCAGCAGGAACTGGATTAAAACTGCGGGAATAGTACGCAGTTTTATCCGGGTAAGGAGGAAATATTTATGGATTTGCTAAATATAAGCAGTACAATGCTATATTCAGCGTTTATTCTTTATCTGATTGCAACATTATTCTTTGGGGCAACAATCAGACAGGAAAAATCTGAAAGAAGAAAGAAAACCAAAGCAGGAACAATTGGAATAACATTAACAATCATCGGTTTTATTGCACAACTTGTATATTTAATTACAAGATGGATTGCAAGTGGACATGCACCGGTAAGTAATATGTTTGAATTCATGACATTTCTCGGAATGTGTATGGTCTTGGGATTCATTATTCTTTATTTCTATTACAAATTAACTTTTCTTGGGTTGTTTGCACTTCCTATTTCAATGATTGTTATTGCTTACGCAAGTATGTTTCCAACCGAAATTTCTCCATTGGTACCTTCATTACAGAGTCATTGGTTGTACATACATGTAACAACTGTTGCATTAGGACAGGGTATTCTGTTTGTAAGTTTTGCGGCAGGAATTATGTATTTAATCAGGCAAATTGACCAAACAGTAAGAAATAAAAGGAATATTTGGCTTGAAGCTATTATCTATACGATGTTTTTATTCGTTGGCTTTATCGTCATAACTTCAGTATTTAATCTGATGGATTACAATGCAACATTTGAAGGTCAGCAAGGTAATGAAATCGCTGAGTATCATTTACCAGCAATTGCCGGACCGATGGGTGGAACTCTTGTAACAGAAGATGTTATGGAACCTTGGTTTGAAACCCCATCATGGATGCAGGGAGTAGATGCCGGAAGAAAGTTTAATAGCGTTATCTGGTCATTCTTTGCTGGGTCTATCCTATATGGTATTGTTCGATTAGTTACACGTAAACGGATTGGTGCTAAATTGCAACCATTGCTCAAAAGTGTTAAGCCTGATCTGCTGGATGAAATCATGTATCGATCCGTAACAATAGGTTTCCCGATATTTACACTAGGTGGATTAATTTTTGCTTCCATCTGGGCTCAAATTGCTTGGGGTCGTTTCTGGGGTTGGGATCCAAAAGAGGTTTGGGCATTGGTAACATGGTTATTTTATGCTGCCTTCCTTCACTTGCGGTTGTCAAGAGGATGGCATGGTGAAAAGTCAGCTTGGCTTGCAGTAGCAGGGTTTGGTATTATTATGTTTAACCTAATTGTTGTAAACCTCGTGCTTGCGGGTCTTCATTCATATGCTTAAACTATCTATCTAAATATAAGGCGGGGTGTCATCATGATACCTCGTTTTTCATACATTTTTTCAGAATATGGTTTATAATTTACTATTAGTGGATTTTTAAATACATTAGTGATTAATACAGGAGGATACGCTTATGGATTCGAAAGCAAAAATTTTAGTTGTAGATGATGAAGAAAGAATTCGCAGACTTATTCGGATGTATCTTGAACGTGAAGACTATATGGTTGATGAAGCGTCCAATGGAAAAGACGCCTTGGAAAAGGCTTTAGATACAGATTACAGCATAATTATACTAGATATTATGATGCCCGAAATGGATGGGATTGAAACCTGTCAGGAGCTTCGAAAGGAAAAAGATACTCCTGTAATTATGTTGACTGCAAAAGGTGAGGAAGCTAATCGTGTGCAAGGATTTGAAGTTGGAGCAGATGACTATATTGTTAAACCTTTCAGTCCAAGAGAAGCAGTATTACGTGTAAAGGCATTACTCAGGAGAGTATCAGCTTCAACATTTAATGAGAAAGATATTTCGACTAAAAATATTTTGGTGTTTCCACATATTACAATTGACCATGATGCACATCGAGTCACTGCTGATGGAGAAGAAGTCAGTTTAACACCTAAAGAATATGAACTGCTATGCTTCCTTGCGAAATCACCTGATAAGGTATTCAATAGGGAGAATTTATTAAAAGAAGTTTGGCAGTATGAATTTTTTGGTGATCTTCGTACTGTAGATACACATGTTAAACGACTCCGCGAAAAATTGAGTTCTGTATCTAAACCTGCAGCTAAAATGATTGTTACGGTTTGGGGTGTTGGCTATAAATTTGAAGTTGATGATGTCTAATGTTTTGGAAGAGTGTAGTTGGTAAACTTTCTTTAACAATTCTATTGCTTGTAGCCTTTGTCCTTTCTATTTTGACTTTTTTTCTCATGGAATTCTTTGAAACCTTCCACATACAGGAAGCTGAAAATGACATGATGCAAATGGCAACAAAGATCTCTTCCCTGGTGGAAGGGGGACAGGACAGATTATTTATAGAAGAAATGACAGAGATGCTAAAAGACCCTTCCAGTCGGATTGCCATTTTTTACAATGAAGAAGATCTTTGGATGTCTACGAGTAGTGATGAGGACTTGGTACCAAAGGATTATGATGAATGGCTTCAATCCAGGGATGAAATTAATGAAGTAATCTACAACAAACAAAAAGTAAAGAAACAAATTAACATTCCAAATACAGATAATGATATGATCATTGTCGGATCGCCTATTGAAAATGGTGGTGCAATTTTTGTATTTCAACCACTCGACATAATTAATCAAACGAAGGCACAAACAACCAAGTTAATCCTGCTTAGTGCGGGAATTGCTATCCTGTTAACGACCTTTTTCGCTGTTTTTCTATCGACAAGAATTAGTTCTCCATTAATTAAGATGCGTGAAGCAGCCTACAATCTTACTAGAGGTGAGTTTAACACAAAAGTCCCTGTACTGACACATGATGAAATCGGTGATCTTGCCATCGAATTTAATCGAATGGGTAGACAGCTGAAATTTCATATTAATGCATTGCGCCAGGAGAAGGAACAATTATCCAGTATTGTAAGTTCAATGGCTGATGGAGTTGTTACGTTAAATCGGAATGGTGACATTCTAGTTATAAATCCACCTGCTAAAAAGTATATTGAAGGCTGGTATTTTGAGAATGATATAACGATGGATCAAAACCGTACCCTTCCAAAAGAACTACAAGAAGCTCTTAAAGAAGTAATTGATGGCGAGCAAGCAGTTCTACGTGAGATCGGTCTGCAAGGTAGAATCTATGTTATGCTGATGACACCTTTATACGACCAAACCTATGTAAGGGGAGCGGTCGCTGTAATTAGAGATATGACAGAAGAAAGACGTCTGGATAAATTACGTAAAGATTTCATCGCAAATGTCTCACATGAATTACGTACCCCCATTTCCATGCTTCAAGGGTATAGTGAAGCAATTGTGGATGATATTGCAGACACGAAAGAGGCAAAAAATGAACTAGCACAAATTATTCAGGAAGAATCATTACGTATGGGTCGTCTTGTAAATGAGCTGCTTGACCTTGCACGAATGGAATCGGGTCAAATAAATTTAAATTTCGAATTGGTGGATATTGAAACCTATGTGGAGCGGATTGTTAATAAATTTAGAGGTCTTGCTTCAGATAATAAAATTGAACTTGCATTATCATTACATACGGATTACCCAAAGGCGTACTTTGATCCGGACAGTATTGAACAAGTATTCACAAATCTAATCGACAATGCAATCAGGCATACATTAGAAGGTGGACTAGTCCGGGTTTCCGTCACAAATATATCCGATGAATTTTATGTGGAAGTGAACGATAGTGGGAGTGGAATTCCTGAGGAAGATTTACCATTTATTTTTGAGCGATTCTATAAAGCCGACAAATCCAGAGTGCGAAGCAGAGATAAAAAGGGTACAGGACTTGGGCTTGCCATTGCTAAAAATATTGTTGATTCTCATCAGGGGACCATTCAAGTGAAAAGTAAACTAAATCAAGGAACAACCTTTAGTTTCAAATTGCCACAGGGTTCTAATAGTTTTTGATTACCTAAACTTCTTCTTAATATCTTTTCTATTTAATTTTATTATGCTATGATAACCGTGTATTGGGATTGAATCGTATATATTTAATATTGTAATTGGTGTTTAATTATTAGGGAATCCAGTGAAAATCTGGGACTGTCCTCGCAACTGTAAATGGTGACGAAATAAGCAATCCACTGTATGGGAACCATATGGGAAGGGCTTAGAGTAGGTTTGAATCATAAGTCAGTAGACCTGCCAATTCAAGTTGTTTCAATGCTTCGGGGGTATAAGCAATTGAGACTTACGAATACATATAGCATTTTTTGCTTATTATTATTTGTTTGTCTTTCATCTGCCTTTGATGCTTCAAGGGCGGATTTTTTATTTTTTGGCTGCTTTCGTATATATTGTTGTTATCTGCCTCGTAGTCGAGATAAACTGCGAAGCACTTACACCTTACGCATAGGTGACTGTTATAACCGCCGCCCGGAGCAATCCCGAACTGGTGAAGTTATTTACTATTTTAGTTAATGCAAGTGTAGTAATTGCATGCCACTTCTAACTAGCTTTGGGAAATACACGGAGACTCCTACGGGAAGAGAGGCATAGGTGAGATACTGAAATGCGTTAGCATGAAGGTGCTCACTAGCCGCCCTAGGGATGCGCGCAGTGTATTTCCCAAAGCGGTCGCCGAAGTTTATTTACGTCGTAGTTTATAAAAACAGTGACGGTTAAAAACAACAAAATTTACGAAAAGAGTCTATTTTTATAAATGCAGATCAATCCCAATAACATTATGCAAAAGGATGAGAAATCAATGAAAAAATGGATTTTGCAATTAGTTGTAATCATGGCAGTAGGATTATTGTTTGGGTGCTCATCTGATGGTGACACCGAACAAAATACGAATACTAGAGTGAGTACAAACGATACTTCTGATACCGGAGAAGTATCGGAAGAATCTGTTCGAATCACCATTTCTATTAATGAAGGGGTAGAATCCGTAAACGAGCAGGAGATCCCGATTGAAGAAGGCGATATACTGATGGATGTTATGGAAGAAAACTTCTACATCGAAACAGAGTTTGATGGTACATTTATTACTTCAATTGAAAGAGTTGAAGCAAGTGAAGAGGATCAAACCGCCTGGATGTTTTTTGTTAATGATGAAATGCCAACTGTTGGAGCAAACGAATATGAACTTTCTCCTGGTGATGTAGTTGTTTTTGATTTACAGTCCTGGGAATAGAATATGAACACATATAAGATTACAATTATAGCTTTACTAGCTGCTTTGGCAATTGCAGGAAGATATGTGTTCCAGTTCATTCCAAATGTACAACCAGTAACGGCACTTATTATTATCTGTGGTATGATTCTTGGCCCATTATCAGCAATACTCTTAGCTGTTGTAACAACATTCCTTTCAAACATGTTGATGGGAATGGGAATATGGACTATATGGCAGATTGTTTCTTGGTGCATAATTGGTGTTTTGAGTGGTTTATTAAGTAAAACACTTAAACGTGTTCCACTGTTTGTAATTGTACTTTTCGCCGTATTCAGTGGATATTTGTATGGTTTCGTCATATCTTTGACGAACTATCAAATAGTAGGTAAGTTTTGGCCCTATTATATTGCTGGTCTTCCATTTGATACGAGCCACGCGATTGGGAATGCAGTTTTCATTATTCTCTTATACCCGATCATGTCTCATTTATTTCGTAAATATGCTGTTAAAAGATTTACAATCAAAAACACCAACTGAATACAGTTGGTGTTTTTTTCGTTATTCATTTGCTGATATACTTAAAGTAGCTTGCGCTTTCAATTTATACCATATACTATAATTGTAACCTTTTTGTATGAATAACGACTATACAGTTGAACGGAGGGTCTCCATGAAGGCCATTTTCGATAAGTTATATGATAACTATCATCAGGATCTGTTCCAGTACATTTTTTACATGGTAAAGGATAGAGAAACAACGGAAGATCTTATTCAGGAAGTATATATTAAAGTCTTGAAATCCTATCAAAACTTCAAAGGGGAGAGTAGTGAGAAAACGTGGCTTTTTTCGATTGCAAGACATGTTACATACGATTTTTTTCGTTCATTGAAAAGAAAAAGAAATAGAATAAGCGACTTCTTTGATTGGACTGAAAAAGGTGAATTGATTCCTGATGAAAAAGATTTACCTGAGGAAATAACAATTAAAAATGAACAGATGAAACAAATATATAACTATCTCGATAAATGCACAATCGATCAAAAAAATGTATTAATCCTGAGATATTTGCATTCCTTTTCCATTCAGGAAACAGCAGAAATACTGAATTTCAGTATAAGTAAAGTCAAAACGACACAGCATAGAGGACTAAAAGCAATAAAAAAGCTATTAAAGGAACATGGCGAGAAAGGGGGAGACATTCTATGAGACGAAATGAAGAACACCAAGAAATCATAGACGGGTTACAGAATATGCCGAAGATAAAGGACAATACAGATAAAAATATGCTATATAACCGCATCTCACTCGAAATGTCAAACACTCGCGTAATCGAAAATAGATTTAGAAAGAAAAAGTTGGTTCCTATTTTAGTAACAATATTAACTGCTCTCATCATTGTTCTCGTTCCATTTATGCTAAAGACTGAAGATCAAGTAAAACAAAATGACAAGCAATTTTCTGAAATTGAAATGGAAACTAACTTTGATAGAAATGAGGAATCAATCGTCATGGAAAACTCTGATCGAGACCAAGAAAGCGGGGAAGCTGCAACTAACTATTCAGAAGAAGTAAATGAAATTAAAATAAACATGGAAGATTCATTAAACAGCTTCATTATTCAGGGTTCCAGTACGTCTAAAATTGTATATGGCGCAATACCGGATCTCGGGAAGCAGTATATTATTCCTGTTTCATTTATTGTTGATCAAGATGCTTCCGTAGAAGAATATTATAATGAATTAGAAAACTATATTAAAAATGTAGATGTAGAATGGGCAACAAATGATTATATGTTGGCAAATGCCTCGTTTCAGCTTAAGGAATCAGATGTGATTATCGATCTTGGTGATAACTTTTCCATTGGAGCAGGTTCAACGAACGCCTACATTTTCGAACAAATGCTTGCCACCATGTTTACACCATATGGTATTAATAAAGCTGTTTTCGAATCCAAGCACCATGGTGTTGAACTTGGACCATTTGGAGTTATTGAAGAACTTTCATTAAGTAAAGAAGATGATTCCATCTACAAGTTATATAATAATCAATTCTTGATCCCCATCCCAAACTCCAATCTTTCCATCCATGACGCGATGTCAGAGATGAAAATGGAACAGGAAGGATTTAATATCAGCCAAACGGTACCAGATGAAGTTCAGCTTTCTGTTGAATCATCAGATGAACTGCTTTTATTAACACTTGAAGAAGAATCAACTATTGGTCATGACCAGGAAGTAATGACCATGATAGAAGCAATACTAATGACAGCCAAAAGTTATGGATATCAATCCGTCCAATTTAGGAACTTTCCAGTAAATCAAATTGGTCCATATGATATTACCAAACCAATACCGGTTCCGAAAGCAGTAAATCCTGTCGACATCAGGAATTAATAATAATGTCCATTCTAAAAGTGTTCTTGGCAGTTAAGAAAGTATAACTACTTTCTTACTGCATAAATGCAAGGCATATGCCTAAGGGTTTGGCATATGCCAAGTTTTCTAAAAAATATTTTTCAAAAACACTTTTAAAATGTATACTTATATTAAGATTATTCTATTCATCACTAAATTTTAATGGATCTCCATTAAAAGCAATTTCAGAGATCTTTATGGATTCTGTTGGACAACCTTCATACGCATCGAGTAAGTCATCTGTCAAACTATCCGGGATAACCGATGTTCCAGCATTGTCATCGATGGAAACGTAAGAAAGCCCTTCATCATCATAAGTAAAAATTTTCGGTGCACTAGCACCGCAAGCACCACAAGCAATACAAGTTTCTTTATCAACGATTGTGTATTTCGCCATACAATTTCCCCCTATTACATAAACCCCGCTACACTACCTATTCTAAATCTGTTCAACAATCATTACAATAACATCTTCTGTTTTCTAATAATCAATTTTTCAGGAAGGGGGTTCATTTGATGTTCGATGGTATCATCCTGACATGTATAGACAAATTACAGGGAGAACGCACAGCTTCGAGTATTTATCATTTATTAAAAGGCAAGAAATCAATTCAGACGGTACAGGATGCACATATCTATCATTTGGAGAAGTACTATGGTATCTATAATGTTCTAACCAAAGAAAGATTCAACAATAACTTATCCAGGTTAGTTGCGGAGGGCTTATTGAATACAATTGAAAATGAATATAGTAAATTCCAATTATCTACTATTGGAGTCGAATGGCTTGAAGAACATAAAGAACATTTAAAGGTCGAATATTTTAATGGCTTAACGTACAATAAAATAACAGACGTTTTTTATTTAAGACTTTTATTACTCATACAGACACTAACAAATGCAAAGATGAATTACTTCCGTTTCATTCCGGTTACAGATAACCATTCTGCCGAGAGGTGGGTTAAACAGCATTATCAAACAATGAAGACAAAGAAAAAAGAAGTTATACAATCGCTTTATGATGAGCTATACAATCTCTTAGATATGTTTCCAGAACAGGATGCATCCTTATTTGTGGACCGTCTGACAGGTTATCAAACAATTGGTCTGAGTACAAATCAACTTTCTGAAAAATATATGCTGACGGACGAGGATGTTCACCTGTTACTTACAGGTATGGTTCATCGAATAATAACGACCGTACACAAAGACAAAGAAAAATTCTCAATACATGCAAAGATATTGAATGATTTATCGGAAACAAACCTAATTACCCATTCAGCAAATAAGACGAATCAACTATTAAAGAAAAGTTATACGATTAATCAAATTGCAGCAATGAGAAATCTGAAAACAAACACAATCCATGATCATATTGTAGAAATTGCTTTATATGACTCAGACTTCCCTTTAGATAATTACATATCTGCGGAAGACCAAAAGGAAGTAATAACCGTGCTTAACAACGAAAATTCATTTAAATTAAAGGATATCAAAGAATCCCTAAATGAAAATATCAGTTATTTTCAAATCCGGCTTGTTCTGGCTGTGAATAAGAAAGTACTAAAATAAGGTGATCAGCATGCAGGATACAAATTTATTAGAAGATACATTAAAAAAGCAGTTTGGTTATACATCATTTCGAACAGGTCAAAAAGAGATCATACAGGACGCGCTTGGCGGAGAGGATGTGCTTGGCATTCTTCCAACTGGATCCGGTAAGTCAATTTGTTATCAGCTTCCTGCAAGAATTCAGGAAGGACTAACTATCGTTGTTTCTCCACTAATATCTTTAATGATCGATCAAGTCAAAGAATTAAAAGCAAATAATTTCAAGGAAGTTATTGCCATTAACAGTTTCATGAACCCACCTGAGAGAAAATCTGTTTATAATAGTCTGTATAACTATAAATTAATCTATGTATCTCCAGAGTTGTTGCAGCAACAAGAATTAATAGGCCGTTTAAAGCGGTTGGATGTACGATTATTTGTTATCGATGAAGCACATTGTATTTCACAATGGGGACATGAATTCAGACCAGATTATCTGAAACTCAGTGAAGCCATTGAGGCTTTAAACCACCCAACAGTCATGGCCTTAAGCGCGACTGCAACTCCCCAAGTTCAAGAAGACATTATTAAGGCATTAAATAGACCAAATATGAACAAACGTATTTATCCAATGGATCGGGAGAATATAACATTTTGTATGGAAGAAGTCGCTGATGATGTTGAAAAGATAGAACGGATGACTAGAATTCTCGGAAAGTATCGTATTCCAGCATTAATTTATTTCACAAGCAGGGTAGCTGCAGAAAATACGGCAAGAATTCTTTCCAATCGACTGGAGGATAGGAATATAGCTTTCTATCACGGCGGGATGGAACAAATCGATCGAATAAGTATACAGCAACAATTTATGAATGGCCAACTTGACATTGTCTGTTGTACAAGTGCATTTGGAATGGGCATCAATAAAAGCAATATCAGATTGATTATTCATTTCCACCTTCCATTACAATTGGAATCCTACATTCAGGAGGTTGGCAGAGCGGGAAGGGATGGCAAATCAAGTATCGGTCTATTGCTGTATTCCCCAAAGGATGCTTTCATACCGAAAAACATGATTAAAAACGAACTTCCTGATAAAACAGATATAACTAACTTGTTCCGTCATTTATATACAATGGTCCAGCAGGGAATGGAAGTAGCAACATCAAATGAACAGATGGAAAACCAATTACAAATAAATGAAACACAATGGAAGTTTTTTCGCTTTCAATTAGAAAAACATGGTATTATTAAAAATAATCGGATTCAATTTCAGGAAGAAAATTGGCGTCATGCTTTACTGTCGATTGAAACTTTAATTAAAGAGAGAATCCAATATAAACAAGAGAAACTGAACGATGTTTTAAGATGGATTAATGAAAAAGAATGCTTACGTAGAAACTTGTACAAGTTCTTCCAAGAAACATATAAAAATCCTAAGTATCATTGTTGCAGTAATTGTGGGTTTACTTGGGACAAGTGGAAACCGGATGAGACTCCACTTGAAAAGTCGCATTCGGAAAGTTGGCAAGCTAAACTAAAGAAGGTATTATTGGTCGGTAATGTAAATGAAGCAGAGTAAACTGATTTATTCCTGGGCTGATGTTCCACTGACTTGATTAATTTGCTTCAATCCTAAAATATTACGATGGTGGAACAAATGAAAGGATCTTTTTGATAAGCAAACTTTAACCTATATATTTATGCTTTCATTATTCGCTGTTGTTTCTGGAAATTATTATTCATAGGAGTCATCTAGAAATGTGTTCGGGTACAGTGTTACCAGTTTACTATTTTTTGTACATATTCGGTATTTAACCAAACCTATTTTACTTATTTCGATTGTCTCAGCAAGTTTTTTTATCGTTTATTTGTGTAATTAAACGATTATCTTACTCGTAACCATAACAACCATGAATGGGCAGACTTCCTGTATAAGTTTATGATTCGTTTTAAGAAGTGAGGGGCTTTACAATGAATATGAAATCCAGGGACACAGATAAACAGGCGGACGAATTACAATTGCTGGTGGAACAAGTAGAAAAGGGACATGAAGAAAAGCAAGCTGTTCCTATAGATAGTATCGATAACACCGACATGCAACGTGAAGTGGATATTTTAAACCTTCCGTCCAGAAAAGAAAAACATTTTATAAACCGTCGAAGCCATTTTAAAATCAGTAAAGCATTATTCAGGTTCCTGTTTATTGTCATTTTACTCATTGTTATATTGATTGGAGCATATTTTTTGGAAATGAGCTAATATCTTTATTCGAAGTGAAGTGATACGAACAATTGAAAGCCTTAATTGGATTCCTTATGATTTGGATTAATTTTAGCAACTCTTTTTAATTTAGCTTGGTACTGTTCAACATATTGATGATATGCATATAGTGTATAAAGTGCTTACTAAAATCATAAATTTGGTATAATGCGATTAGAAAGGCATTACCAATATGGCACCAATATAAGGGGGATGCAGTATGCGTATTGAACGTTTGTCTAATGACCAATTTACTATATTTTTAACGTTTGATGACTTAGTTGAACGTGGGTTTACGAAAGACGATTTATGGCATGATGCATCAAATGTCCGTAGTCTTTTCAGTGATATGATGTATGAAGCCAGCAGCGAACTAGGTATGGAACTTGATGGAATGCTCCTTGTCCAAGTACATCTCATGCAGGCGCAAGGTATGCACATATTTGTCACACAACAGGATGAAGAAATTAATTGGGATGATGATTTTATTGAAATGAAAGTTACTCTAGACGAAAGCAATGAGCTAATTTTTTCATTTGATGAATTTGAGGACATTATTCAAGTATCGTCCTACTTATCTCCGTTAACTGTTACCGGAGGCAAGGTTTATTATATGCATGATCGCTATTATATGATACTTGATGAAATTGATTTTTCGAATATAAATAAAGAGGATGTTATCGGAATTATGTCCGAGTATTCCAACCCGAGTATTATAACCTCACATCGATTGCAGGAGTATGGAAAGGTAATTTTTCACACAGATGCAATCCAAAAAATTATAGAAATATTTTATTAATACGGTTTATTGTATTTAAGTTTTCAAAAGGAGTGCAAGGTATGAAAATTGCGGTATTATATGGAGGAATTTCTGGTGAACGAGAGGTTTCTCTTTCATCTGGTAAGGGAATAATGAATGCGTTAAGAGATAAGGGCCATGAAGTTATCGGGGTTGATTTTAATCCGAATAACCTTGAAGACATCATTAAGTTAAATGTTGATCTAGTTTTTATTGGACTTCATGGAAAATATGGAGAAGATGGCAGAATTCAAGGTTTATTGGATATGATGGGTATACCATATGTAGGATCTGGAGTTCTATCTTCTGCCTTAGCAATGGATAAAGCAAAAGCCAAGCAGGTATTTATGATGAATAAGATTCCACTAGCAAAAAGTGAAGTATATGCAATCTCTAAAGCGACTAAGAAAGAATTTATAGTAAATAAAATAAATAATGCATTTACCCCGCCATTTGTTATTAAACCGAATAAAGAGGGTTCTACATTGGGATTGACCATCGTTACAGATTCCAATCAAGTTATGGAAGCTGTCAATCGTGCAGCTGAAAGCGATGATATGATTCTGGTAGAGGACTTTATTAAAGGAAGAGAATTAACTGTTGCGATAATCGGAGAAAAAGGGAATGAAGAAGCATTACCAATCATTGAAATTATACCTAAAAATGGTTTTTATGATTATGAAGCGAAATATGCCCCAGGTGGCAGTCAGCATATTGTGCCAGCAGTCATTGATGAGGAAACAACAGGACTTATACAATCCTATGCAATCCTTGCCCATCAGTCACTTGGCTGTGAAACATACTCAAGAGTTGACTTTATTCTGAACGAAGACGGCCTTCCGATGATACTTGAAGTGAACACTTTGCCTGGAATGACACCGACAAGTCTATTTCCAGATGCTGCAAATGCTGTGGGGATTAAATATGAGGATATGATTGAGAAATTTGTTACACTATCAATGGGTAAAATAGAAACAAATTCTTAGAACTATGAAAACAGTCTGTTTTTATTGCATATTTATCATGAGAGTGTATACTAATCTCTGAGTGGGCTATACAAACTTTTATGTATATTGTAGGAGGTAAATAAATGGTAGCCGAAAAAGCAGCAGATTCTACCAAAGAAAACCAAGAAAATATGGATGTACTTAGTTCAACACGAACTGTTGTAAAAACCGCATTGGAAAAGCTTGGTTACCCTAATGAGGTATACGAATTATTGAAAGACCCATTACGAATGATGACTGTTCGTATTCCCGTACGAATGGATGATGGTGTTGTAAAAGTGTTTACCGGATATCGTGCACAACATAATGATGCTGTAGGACCAACAAAGGGTGGAATTCGTTTCCATCCAGATGTAACAGAAACAGAAGTAAAGGCACTATCTATTTGGATGAGCTTAAAAGCAGGAATTGTTGACCTCCCATATGGAGGAGCAAAAGGCGGAATTATTTGTGACCCGCGTGAAATGTCTTTCCGTGAATTGGAAGCATTAAGCCGTGGTTACGTCCGATCTGTAAGTCAAATAGTTGGTCCTACCAAGGATATCCCAGCACCGGATGTCTTTACGAATTCGCAAATAATGGCTTGGATGATGGATGAATATAGTAAAATAGATGAATTCAACAGTCCCGGTTTTATTACAGGTAAACCAATCGTTCTCGGTGGATCTCATGGTAGGGAATCTGCGACAGCAAAAGGAGTTACGATTGTTTTAAATGAAGCTGCTAAAAAGAAAGGCATTGAATTAAGAGGTGCACGCGTAGTTGTACAAGGTTTTGGAAATGCTGGTAGTTTCCTATCTAAATTCCTTCATGATGCAGGAGCAAAGGTTGTAGCCATTTCAGATGCTTACGGGGCATTGCATGACCCTAATGGTTTGGACATTGATTATCTTCTTGATCGAAGGGATAGTTTTGGAACCGTAACCAAACTTTTCAATAATACCATATCAAATAAAGAGTTATTTGAATTAGATTGTGACATAATTGTTCCGGCTGCTGTAGAAAATCAGATAACCAGGCAAAATGCAAACGATATTAAGGCAAGCATTGTAGTTGAAGCTGCAAATGGACCAACTACAATGGAAGCAACTAAAATTCTTACCGATCGTGATGTGCTGCTTGTTCCAGATGTCTTAGCATCTGCCGGTGGTGTTACGGTATCCTATTTCGAATGGGTACAAAACAACCAAGGTTTTTATTGGTCTGAAGAAGAGATTGATAAGAAATTACATGAAATTATGATTAAATCATTTGAAAATATATATAATACCGCAAAAACAAGACGTGTTGATATGCGACTGGCTGCATATATGGTCGGTGTCAGAAAAATGGCCGAAGCTTCCAGATTCCGTGGTTGGGTTTAACTTTTTAACAAACATGACTTATAATAATTTCAAAAAACTCTTATTCGATAAGAGTTTTTTGATTTGCTATAAATTTTATGAAACAAAGGAAGTGTATGGTTATGCAGTATGAAAAAGTTATCATCATTGGCGGGGGACCTTGTGGAATGTCCGCCGCGCTTGAACTGAAGAAACAAAGAATTGACCCTTTAATCATTGAGAAAGGAAATGTAGTGAATACCATTTATAATTACCCCACACACCAGACCTTTTTCAGTTCCAGCGATAAACTTGAAATAGGTGACATAGCTTTTATCACTGAAAAACAGAAACCTGTTAGGAACCAGGCGCTCGCATATTACCGTGAAGTAGCTGTAAGGAACAGGCTTCGTATGAATACATATGAAAGAGTGATAGAGGTAAAGAGAACAACTGAACAACTGTTAGTCTTCACTAAATTATTTAATGGTGACACAAGAACATATACTGCAGATCAATTGGTTATCGCAACTGGTTATTATGATCAGCCAAATTACCTTGAAATACCTGGGGAGAACAAAAGAAAAGTAACGCATTACTTCAAGGAAGCTCATCCTTATTTTGATATGGATGTGGCAGTAATTGGCGGTAAAAACTCTGCCGTAGATGCCGCACTTGAATTACATAAAGCGGGTGCTCGTGTCACGGTGCTTTATCGAGGAAGCGAATACTCTAAAAGCATAAAACCATGGGTTCTGCCCGAATTTGATTCTTTGGTTAAAAAAGACCTGGTTAAAATGGTTTATAATTCCCATGTTACAGAGATAACAGATGAACATATCGTTTATACGGTTAATGGTAAAAAAGGTAGTTCAAAGAATGATTTCGTATTCGCCATGACCGGATACAAACCAGATTATTCCCTTTTGGAAATGATTGGAATTAAAATCGATCAGGAAAACGGTAAACCATATTTTAGCCCTGAGACCTATGAAACGAATGTGAATGGAGTATATATTGCTGGTGTAGTTGCTGCTGGGTATAATAATAATGAAATTTTTATCGAGAACGGGCGATTTCATGGTGAGGCAATTGCTAGATCTATAGCAAAATCTAGAGAAGTCCGGTAAAGAGGAAGGGAATAAAGAGATTTTTATAATGGATAGCAGAATTTACCTGCTATCCAATTTATTAATAGTGCGTGTTCAAAAAGGAGGGTAGGATAAAAAGGACCGAGAAGTTCGAGGCGGCGAAGCTTTGAGTAACCGGCTTGCGTGTGTTGTGCTGACTTCTACGTTGCCCACAAATGTATTCTGTGGGACGAGTACCCGCAGCCCCAAATGTCTTCGGTGGGGCGAGTAACCGCAGCCCCAGGACGTAGGCGGTATTAGTAGAATTTCCCCCTATCGCCAACGAAATAATTCTTGTGTCGTTTTTACCGGACTTTTTGAACATCCTTTAATAATCAAGTTTCTCAAATATATTTCTTAATATGTTAATGTTTCCGGTCTTTTCAAGGGCGATTAATAACCTTATTCTTGCTTTTGGACCGGATAAACCCTTAGCAAATATTACTCCCATCTCTTTTAACCTTTTCCCCCCACCCTCGTAGCCATAGGTGGGTTGAACGACCCCTTGATAGCATCTTGAAACGAGGACAATGGGTATATTTTTATCAATTAATTTCTTGATTGGTTCAACAGTGTTTTTCGGTAAATTTCCCTGACCTAAACCTTCGATAACGATTCCGTCCGGACTTGCAGGATATAGTGCTTGGAAAAGTTGCCCATCCATTCCAGCGTATGCCTTTAGTAGGATGACATTTTTAGATACTTTATTAATCGGGTGGGAATGTATCAATTGGGGCGCTCGATGAAAGATAATGGAATCCTTCGTGATCAACCCGATTGGACCGAATTGTGGACTCTGAAAAGTTGCTACATTGCTTGTCGAGGTTTTTGTTACATTTTCAGCTGTATGAATTTCATCATTCATCACTACAAGAACCCCTTTATTTTTGGCTTTGTCTTCTATAGCAACTCGCAGGGAACTAATCAGATTATACAGCGCATCTGATCCGACCTCATTGCTTGATCTCATCGCTCCCGTTAAGATAACTGGCTTTTCAGTTTCCAATACTAAATCAAGAAAGTATGCTGTTTCCTCCAAAGTATCAGTTCCGTGCGTTACGATTACAGCCTCATAATCACTAATCATTTCTGTTATCTTTTGTGCAAGCTCAAGCATGTGATTTGGTGTAATTTGTGGTGATGGAAGGTCAAATATGATTTGCTCATTAATATTAGCAAAGGTTTTAAGCTGGTCAGATACCACTGTCAATGGATGTGTTTCGGCTGAATTAACTTCGCCTGTTTCCTTATTTTCAAGCATTGATATGGTTCCTCCAGTATGTAGAATTAAAATATTTTTCATACTTGTCACCTGCTTTCTTTTTTCTATTTCCAATATCTATACTTAATGATACGATAAAAGTAATGGAATTGGAAAGAGGTTTGGAATCATGTTTGCTATTCTATCTGCTAGTATCGCTCCTATCGTTGCTTTAATGTCTTTCATCTATCTGAAAGACCGGATTACAGAACCGATTCTTTTAATTGTTCGGACATTTATTGTTGGGGCTTTATTGGTCTTTCCAATTATGTTTATCCAATATGCTTTAACAACGGAGAATTTAATAAATAACAGTTTTATTGAATCCTTTTTTTTTAGCGCATTTATTGAAGAGTTTTTTAAATGGTTTATTTTTATGTTTTTAATCTATCAGCATTCTGAATTTGATCATCATTACGATGGAATCGTGTATGCGGTTTCCATTAGTTTAGGTTTTGCATCAGTTGAAAATATCTTTTATTTATTAATCAATGGAATTGAATATGCTTTTTGGAGAGCATTTTTCCCGGTATCTTCCCACGCATTATTCGGTATTATGATGGGTTACTATTTCGGTAAAGCAAAGATGAATAAAAAAATGCAAAAGATAAATATTTTACTTGCGCTACTCCTTCCATTCATATTGCACGGTACGTATAATTATATTCTGAAGAGCTTTACTAATAATTGGCTATATATTCTTATTCCGTTTATGATCCTGCTTTGGATCAGAGCTTTGCGTCGTATGAAAATCGCAAACGAAGCTGATTTTATTTCCTATGAAAATAATAATAATAATAAGCTCCTGTAATGATAAATATTACAGGAGTTTTTTATTTAATCTTGCAAACATGAATAAAAAGGGGAATTACTCAAAAAATAGAACTGCGCTCCATTAATAATGAACGGGAGGAAATAATGTATGGCCTATCGGAGAATCACCTTTTTACTCATGATTGTTAGTTTATCATTTTTTGGGCTGCAGGGAGAGTCATCAACAAAAACTGTGAATGCATTCAGTTCTCAGGTAATCCAACAGGGAGCAGTAGGTGATGATGTAATTGAGCTGCAGTCACGATTACAATATTTAGGGTTTTATAATGGGAAAATTGATGGAGTATTTGGCTGGGGGACTTATTGGGCATTACGTAACTTCCAATATGAATTTGGCATGGAGATTGACGGCCTGGCCGGACAAACTACCAAAGATAAACTCGTAAGTGCAAGTAATTACGATGAAGGTTATGTTAAGGAAAATATTAACCAAGGAACAGATTTTACACATTATGGTGGTGGCGAGCAGAAAGGAACGCCATCTGGAGAAAATACCACGAATACGGATACAGAATCTACCGGAGGAAACGCAACTGCGGTCAATGTTCCACAAGGGTACTCCCAAAATGATATTCAATTGATGGCAAATGCAGTATATGGTGAAGCACGAGGAGAGCCATATGAAGGTCAAGTAGCTGTTGCTGCCGTTATACTAAATAGAATTGAGAGTCCTACATTCCCAAACAATGCCTCAGGGGTTATCTTTGAACCAAGAGCCTTTACAGCTGTCGCAGATGGACAAATTTGGCTGGAACCAAACGATAAAGCAAGGGAAGCAGTAATTGATGCAATAAACGGGTGGGATCCAACAGGAAATGCGACTTATTATTTTAACCCCGATACTGCAACTTCTGATTGGATATGGACCAGACCACAAATTAAAAAAATTGGAAAGCATATATTCTGTAAATAGAAAGGTGTGCAATATTCATGATTCGGTGGATTTTAATTGGTGTCCTGTCACTGGGATTAGTTGGTACCGGTGTATGGGGCTATATGGAACATCAAGAAAAAAATGCAATATTAATCCAAGCAGAAAATACGTACCAACGTTCATTCCATGAACTTACCTATCATATGGACCTTTTAAATGATCAAATTGGAACTGCACTGGCAATGAATTCAACGGAAAGACTATCTCCACAGTTCGTTGAGATATGGAGATTGACATCGGAAGCGTTATCAAATGTCGGACAGCTCCCTTTAGGACTTTTGCCGTTCAACAAAACCGAGGAATTTCTCTCTGATATTGGTGATTTTACGTATCGAACAGCTGTAAGAAATCTTGAAAATTCACCTCTTACAGAAGAAGAAACGGAAACATTACAAGAATTATATATCCAATCAGGTGATATAAAAAATGAATTAAGAGAAGTACAACATATTGCCCTTGAAAACAATCTTAGATGGATGGATGTACAGGTAGCACTTGCTAATCAAGATGAACAAATGGATAACACGATCATAGATGGTTTAAAAACGGTTGAGAAATCTGTTGAAGAGTATACCGAGGGAAATACACAGTCCTCCATCATTGGAACATCATCAAAAGATCATTCCTATAAATACCTTACCGGAAAAGAGATTAGTGAACAGGAAGCCATCGATAAAAGTAAAAAAATATTTAATGTCGAAAATGATGAAAATATAACTATTGCCGAGAGTGGTGACGGGTCAGATATCCCTTTATACAGTATCTCTTACAATAATGATGAAAAAAGAGGATATATGGATATGTCAAAGCAAGGTGGATACCCACTATCACTTCTTGTAACAAGAGATATTGGTGAAAATAAAATTAGTTTAAATGAAGGTGCAGAGAATGCCTTGGATTATCTGGAATCTTTTGACCTGGATAACATGTCACTTATAGGGAGCAGTGAATATAATCGTGTAGGTGTATATTCTTTCCTGTACACGGAGAATGATGTTCGGGTCTACTCTGATGCTGTAGAAGTAAAAGTTGCCCTCGATAACGGGGAGATTCTTGGATTAGCCGCAAATAATTATTATATGAATCACACGGATCGAGATATACCAAGCCCTGAAATTTCTGAAGAAGAAGCAAAGAAAGTGGTAAATCCCAATGTAGAAATACAGGAAGAATTTCTCGCTATCATCGACAATGATCTCGGTGAAGAAGTATTGACATATGAATTTCTTGGAACATTAGACAATGATACGTACAGAATTTTTATTAATGCGATGAATGGAATGGAAGAAAAAGTGGAAAAGCTAGATGGTACAGAAATTAATTATGCATCGAATTTTTAGGGAAGGGAGAACAATCCTTTCCCTTTTTTATATTTTTTTGCAATAATAGGCATAAAGAATCACAAAGGGAACATGAAAGAGGGATTTTAATTGGAAGTAGGAAAAGTACTTAATCTAGAAATAAAGGATTCACGTAATGGTAATTTACAACAATACTATTGTAAATTAATCGAGAAAAATAATGACTACTTGGTGATTGATTATCCTATACATACGAAAACAAAAAGGACTTCTTTTTTTCCAATTGGAACAAAGATTTCCGTCTCTTTTATTGGTGATGATCAAGCCGTTTATCAATTCCAATCTAAAATTGCAACAAGAATAAAATTGAATATCCCAGCATTGGCCATCAATATACCGGAACAGGAAGATATAAAGCGAATTCAAAGACGAGAATATGTAAGAATTGAATCCGCAATTGATGTTGCTATTCATAGTACAGATGACCTTTTTCCTCCTTTTGTTACATTAACATCCGATATCAGTGGTGGTGGGTTAGCAATTATATCTGAGAAAGGGATACAGATGAAAATCGAATCGAAAGTGGATTTATGGTTACCATTGCAAATGCAAAATAGTGAGTTTCATTATATATACAGTCAGGCTGAAGTTGTATATATTAAAAATCTGAACAGCCGAGTAGATCTTGTATCTCTAAAGTTTATATCTATCAGTAAACAGGACAGACAAAATATAATAAAATTCTGTTTTGAAAAACAACGTGAATCACGACAAAAAGAGCTATTATAAATAGACTAATAATTTTACTATATGTTACTATTAAGCATAAGTTAGTAAGTAAAAAACTTGGCCAGCTGCCAAGTTTTTTACTGGTTAAGGGAAGGATGACATTTGATTATGGAAGGAAAAAACATTGCAATCGCAATCGATGGACCGGCAGCTGCTGGCAAAAGTACAGTGGCAAAGCTAATTGCCGAAAAATTGTCATATATTTATATAGACACTGGTGCAATGTATCGTGCTTTAACATTAAAAGCATTACATGAAAAGATGAACTTGGAAGACGAAAAATCGATGGTGAACCTGCTCATGAATTCAGAAATTAAATTAAAACAATCTTCTATTGGACAAATTGTTTTACTGGATGATTTGGACGTAACGAAAGAAATACGATTCCAAGATGTGACAACAAAGGTCTCCTATGTTGCGAAACATGCAGCCGTTAGAGCTGAAATGGTTAGGCGTCAACAAGAGTTGGCAAAGAACCGAGGTGTCGTCATGGATGGAAGAGATATCGGTACCCATGTTCTTCCAGATGCAGAAGTAAAAATATTCCTCATTGCTTCTGTTGAAGAAAGAGCCAAACGTAGATTTGAAGAAAATGTGAAAAAGGGAATTGCATCAAATATGGAAGTTCTAAAAAAGGAAATTGAGGAAAGAGACAGAATTGATTCTAGTCGTGAAGCATCACCTTTAATCAAAGCAAATGACGCAATTGAAGTTGATACAACGTCACTAAACATCATCCAGGTTGCAGAACGTATTCTTACTGAAGTCGAGAAACAAAAAAAGCTACAATAAATTAACTTATAATGGGGGATGAAAAATGAGTTTATATCGATTTGCAAGGTTTATTGTTGCCTTAATTCTTTTTCCACTATATCGAATTACGATCATTGGAAAGGAAAATATCCCTATAAAGGGACCTGTCATAATTTGTTCCAATCATATCTCCAACCTCGATCCACCGGTTGTTGGAATTACATCTCCCCGGGATATTTATTTTATGGCTAAAGGAGAATTGTTTGAAAAACCATTTTTAGGGAAACTATTAATAGGAATTCGAGCATTTCCAGTGAAAAGGGGATTAGCAGACAGAAACGCTTTAAGAAAAGGACTTGGCATTCTGAAAAAGGGTGATGCATTAGGTCTTTTTCCGGAAGGCACTAGGAGTAAAACTGGTAAACTTGGGAAACCTTTGGCAGGAGTTGGCTTTTTTGCTTTACGTTCTGAGGCAGCGATCATTCCATGTGCTATTATTGGGCCCTATAAAGTATTCAAAAAGACAAAAGTAATATACGGTAAGCCTATGGATATGGAACAATATCGAGCAACCAAACCTTCTCCACAGGAAATGGCCGACGCAATTATGCAAGAAATTAAATTATTACAGGAAATACATCAAAAGTAATTGACTTTACTTGACAAATAATTGTAATTATTAGAAGTTATAGAAAGAATAAGTTTTAATCATTCTTACTATTACCATTTAATTTGGATGTTGGAGTGTACTTAGGAGGCTATGGATATGAGTGAAGAAAACAAAGATTTACAATTGAACGTAGGCGATACCGTAACTGGAACCATTATTAAATTAGAGGAGAAGCAGGTTCTTGTTGATATCGGTTATAAAACAGAAGGAATTCTTCCTATCGGGGAACTGTCTAGTATGCATGTGGAAACAACAGGGGATGCAGTGGCAGAAGGAGACACCGTAACACTTAAAGTTAAAAAAGTAGAAGACAATGAAATTATTCTATCCAAAAAAGCAGTAGACGCTGAATCTGCATGGGAAGACCTAGAAAAGAAATATAATAATGAAGAGGTTTTCGAAACTTTGGTCAAGGAAGTTGTCAAAGGCGGCCTTGTTGTTGATGTAGGTCTTCGTGGATTTATTCCCGCATCTTTGGTAGAAACATACTTTGTTGAAGATTTTTCGGAATACATGGATAAACCATTGACAGTGAAAATTGCTGATCTTGATAAAGAGCAAAATCGCATCATTCTTTCCCATCGCGCTGTAGTGGAAGAGGAGTTAAATGCAAAGAAAAGTGATATCCTGCAATCCCTTGAAGCAGGTCAAGTAGTGGAAGGTACTGTTCAGCGAATTACGAGCTTTGGAGCATTTGTTGATCTTGGTGGTGTTGATGGATTGGTTCATATCTCACAGTTAGCACATGAGCATGTTGCAAAAGCTTCAGATGTAGTTTCAGAAGGTGATAAAATTAAAGTCGAAGTCCTATCTGTTGACAGAGACAATGAACGCATCTCCCTATCACATAAAAACACGCTTCCTGGACCTTGGACAGATATTCAGAGCCGTGTTTCTACTGGTTCTACGGTAGAGGGAATTGTAAAACGTCTCGTGAATTTCGGTGCATTTGTAGAAATATCACCGGGAGTTGAAGGTTTGGTTCATATTTCGCAAATTGCGAATCGACATATCGGTACACCAGATGAAGTTCTTGAAGTCGGACAAAAAGTAAATGTAAAAGTTCTTGATGTTAACGAAGCAGATGAACGAATATCATTAAGTATTAAGGAATTGGAACAGGAACAGGAAGAAAAAGAATATAAACAATATGAAAAAGATGATGAACACTCTGGCTTCCAGCTTGGCGATGTCATTGGCAATAAACTGGACAAATATAAATAATCTCATAAAAAAGATCCCACTTGGGGTCTTTTTTTATATGAGGCTAATTTCGCATAGTTATTGCTAAAGTTACTTCGCAATTTCTATACTGCGAAGTAACTTTTATTCACTGTTGTGTTCTGGAGTACTGCAAATGAAAATAAGATCTTCTGGCAACCACAGCCCGTATACACTCCGCTTTCCGTCGGCGGCTAGTGAGCCTCCTCGTGCTTTCAACGTGGATTTTCTGTTAAAGCAACAATTCTTTTTGATTGACGAGCAGTGCGGATTCCTAAATATTTTCGGTGGAATGAGTATCCGGAGTTTCAATCATTTAGAAAAAAGCTTAGTTTAAACATAGTATTATTAATATTTTAAGCCATACTAAAAACAGGAAACATATCATTTTAAAATGTAAATTAGAGGTGGCTTAAATGAATGAATACACCGATGCGATTATCTTTGGTGTTGTGGTTGGAACAATAGCAAGAACACTTATGTTGAAAACAGACTATAGGCAATATCCCACATATTTACATGGAAAAACAATTCATCTTTCATTAGGATTTATTGCAGCATCATTAGGTGCTCTAGCAATACCAGCTATTATGGAGAAAGAATATACTGCCGTCACACTCTTAACGGTAGCAGCCACTCAATTCAGGGACGTACGCAATATGGAAAGAAATACATTAACTGAAGTGGACAGTTATGAATTGGTTTCCAGAGGGAAAACATATATAGAGGGGATCGCTATTTCCTTTGAGAGCAGAAATTACTTGGTAATGTTTACTGCTTTCTTAAGCACACTTTCTTTTATTTTATGGAATATATATGTTGCGATCATTGTTGCGGGAATTTGCTTGATTCTTGGAAAAAAGCTAATGAGTGGGTCAAAAATTGGAGAATTAGTTGATATAGAGCATGCTAAAATTAGTTTTGATGGAGCAGGACTTTATGTAGATAATATTTATATCATGAATATTGGGATCGCAGAACGACAGGAAGAAATATTAAAATATGGAATGGGGTTTATATTGACACCCAATAATATAAATATTGTTACAACTATTGGTAATCTAGGACAGCGACAAGCAATTCTTCATGATGTCTCGGTATCGTTGGGAGTATTCAGGGATTCAGGAACTCCTGCACTGACTCCGTTGATTAAACGTGATCTTGATGATGGGCGATTGGGTATTTTTATCCTCCCACAAATTCGGGATATTAGTAAAGCTAAAGCAGTAATCGGGTCTGTTCCCGTCCTGGAAAGTGCGGTCAGAATGCCTTCCGAGTCCAAATCGTTTAAAAAAGGGCATAAAGGAGATAAGATATAATGATGATTGAAAAAGCTATATTAGCCGTTATTACAACAAATAATCAGAAAGTCTCTGGGGGAGCACCTATATTTATTTGTGACAGTAAAAAGGAATTGGAATATATTGCTGCAAACCTCGAAGCAATCACGGACGGCATCTCCCATGCATTAAGTGAAGAATTATTTATTATTGTGAAACACTAATATACATTGTTAATATTACCTTATTTTGCTAGAATATATTAAAGTTAAGGCAAATAGACATAAAGAGAGAGGATGTCCTTACTATGAGGAAATCTGTAGTTGCAATTGTAGGAAGACCTAATGTTGGTAAATCTACCATATTCAATAGATTAGTTGGAGAAAGAATTTCGATTGTTGAAGATATACCAGGTGTTACACGTGATCGTATATACGCCTCAGCTGAATGGCTTAATCAGGAATTTAACCTGATTGATACGGGTGGTATCGAAATTGGTGATGAACCATTACTTGTTCAAATGCGTCAACAGGCTGAGGTTGCGATAGATGAAGCTGATGTCATCATCTTTCTTTTAAATGGAAAAGAAGGAATTACCGGTGCAGATGAAGAAGTAGCCAAATTATTGTTTAAATCAAATAAGCCAGTCGTACTTGCAATCAATAAAATGGATAACCCAGAAATGCGTGAAACAATTTACGAATACTATTCCCTGGGCTTTGGCGAACCGTTTCCTATTTCAGGTTCCCATGGATTGGGGCTCGGAGATCTCTTAGATGAAGTCGTCAATCATTTTCCTGAACTATCTGAGGAAGAGGTTAATGAAGATACAATCTATTTCAGTCTTATTGGCAGACCTAATGTTGGAAAATCATCCCTCGTTAATGCTTTACTGAATGAGGAAAGGGTTATCGTAAGTGAGATAGAGGGTACGACAAGAGACGCTATTGATACACATCTTCACAAGGATGATCAAGACTTTATCATTATTGATACTGCTGGTATGCGTAAAAGAGGAAAAGTATATGAAACAACGGAAAAATATAGTGTCTTAAGAGCTCTCAAAGCTATAGAGCGTTCCGATGTTGTTCTTGTATTAATCGATGCTGAAACAGGTATCAGGGAACAGGATAAGAAGGTTGCAGGCTATGCACATGAAGCTGGCAGGGCCATCGTAATCGTTGTTAATAAATGGGATACAATAGTATCGGACGAAAAGGCAATGAAAGATTTCGAGACTAAAATTCGTGCACATTTCCTATATCTGGATTATGCACCAATCGTGTTTCTATCAGCAAAAACGAAAAAAAGGCTACATACATTAATTCCAGCAATTAAACTGGTGAGTGATAGTCATGCTAAACGAGTTTCTACTAATGTGTTGAATGATGTGATTATGGATGCACTTGCAATGAATCCTACCCCAACAATTAAAGGCAAGCGTCTTAAAATATTGTATGCTACACAAGTTGCTATTAAGCCACCAAGTTTTGTTATCTTTGTCAATGATCCAGAATTGATGCATTTTTCCTATGAACGGTTTTTAGAAAATAAAATCAGAGATGCATTTGGATTTGTTGGTACGCCAATTAGATTATTTACAAGAAGAAGACAGTAGGTGAACCAGGAGGTGAATAGAGTGAGTGAAATAGCTGTTTTGGGTGCTGGTAGTTGGGGAACTGCATTAAGTATCGTTTTAGCTGATAACGGATATGATGTTCGCTTATGGACGCATCGACAAGAGCAGGCTGAAATAATTAACCGTACACATAAAAATGAAAAATATCTGAATGTAACAATTCCCGAACAAATAACTGCATATTACGAGCTCGACAAAGCAGTAAAGGATGTAAATGCAATTATTATAGTTGTTCCTACAAAGGCTATTCGTGAAGTATGTCAGCAGTTAAATAATAAATTAACCAACAAGATGATTATCATTCATGCAACAAAAGGGATTGAACCTGTTTCACTGAAAAGGGTTTCTGAAATGATTAGTGAAGAAATGACCGATTATGCGTATGAAGACATTGTCGTACTATCAGGACCAAGCCATGCGGAGGAAGTTGCTTTAAGACATCCTACTACCGTGACTGTTTCTTCCATCAATTTGGATAATGCAAAAATTGCTCAGGATTTGTTTAGTAGTGATACATTTCGAGTGTATACTAGTCCAGATATACTCGGTATTGAATTAGGTGGTGCACTTAAAAATATTATTGCCTTAGGTGCCGGTATCTCTGATGGGCTCGGCTATGGAGATAATGCCAAAGCCGCCTTAATTACAAGGGGCCTTGCTGAAATAGCTAGACTTGGCACATCACTCGGAGCAAATCCGCTTAGCTTTTTGGGTTTATCCGGAGTAGGGGATTTGATTGTAACCTGTACAAGTGTTCACAGCCGAAATTGGAGAGCAGGAAATTTACTTGGCAAAGGGAAAAAATTAGATGATGTACTGGAAGAGATGGGAATGGTTGTAGAAGGGGTGAGAACTGTTCAAGCTGCATACCAATTTGCCATTGAACAAGATGTAGAAATGCCAATCACTACTGGTATCCATCAAATCTTATTTGAAGGTAAAAATCCTAGAGAAGTTGTTGACCAGCTCATGAACCGCGATAAACGAGAAGAAATGGACGATATTGCAAGCTTGCTGAACGAAAGACATTCTTAAAGTGCGTGTTCAAAAGGGACGATTAAAGGACTGAGGAGTTCGAGGTAGCATAGCCCTGGCGCCTGGCTTCCAACCGATGTGGTGACTTCTAGGTTGTCTACAAATCTTTTCGGTAGGACGAGTAACCGCAGTCCCTGGGCATGGACGGTGTTAGGAGAGGTTCCGTCATTGTTAACTGTAAAGATTGGTATTTTTATACCGGAAACCTTAATATTCTTCTAATTATTTTTAAAAATCTCTAATAACACGGAATTATTCTCCTTGCATATACTATGTTGAATGAACCTAGCAAGGAGGAGAACGAGTGAATAATTTCCAAAAAGGAATGTTTGACAAAATACAGAGTAACTCAAATATCAACCCTGACGAGATAATGAAAGTTGCGGATTCCCTTAAAAGTGCAAATTTTTCGGATGAAAAGACAGTCAGGAATTTAGTCCGTCATTTGTCAAGAATGGCAGATAAACCACTATCAAAAGAAAAAGAAGACAAGATCGTTCAGTCCATTGTTAATAATAAAATGCCTGGAGACTTGCAATCTTTGAATCAATTATTTAAAAAATAGTCATTTATAGGGAACATGCGGATACGTAAACGTAAATCCCTGCATAAGATAAATCGCACAAGCATTCATGGATAGAGTTGCAAAGGAACTTATTTAGTCAACCTGGAATGGAGAAGCCCCCTTCATTTCGGGTTTTTATTTTGCATTGTTTTCGTCTGATCATTACGCAATATTTTGATAACTTCATTTTAATACTTGCAAATTTCACCATATGTTATAATACGTTGTGCAATGAAAAACTGTCTTTATCAGGGGTGAAAATGTTGTCTGTATCAATGCTAATGATGTATATTTCTTTTCTTGGGATGTTCTTATTAATTCTGGCAATCGGTTTAATCGTGTTAAGCAGAACAAAATTAAAAGGTTGGCTTGCTCGGATTGTTACATTTCTGGCATACATATGCTTAATAGCTGGTGGATTAATTATTCTTTATGTTGTATTAAGTGGACCAACACGGTAGCTGATAAGGAGGCTATTACATGAAACATACATATTTGCTTATATTTGGGGCGTTACTAGTTTCTTTACTATTAAGTGGATGTTTATACCCACAAAACGAAATGGAACAAAATCAAATACCAAATGAAGAGCAATTGCAAACGGTTCAGCAAGCGGTTGATAATTACAAAGAAGAACAACAAGGCTTGGTACCGATTAAAACGAAACCAAATGAAACACCAATTTTCCAAAAGTACTTAATCGATTTTAGTATGTTAAAAGAACAGGGATACATATCAGAAATCCCGGGAAACGCCTATGAAAATGGCGGGGTATATCAATATACATTACTAACACCGGACGAAGACCCAAAAGTTAAATTAATTGATTTACGTATTACAGAAGCTATCAGAAGTGTCAATGTACAATTGGATTTTTATCGTAGCGAAAATATCTATCCAGCATACGGGGAAAAAATTGCAGAAGGAATCTATACCGTAGATTATAAAAAATTAGGTTTGGAAAACCCTCCAACCGTAATAAGTCCATACTCCCAACAAAATTTACCGATCATTATGGATGTGGATGGTAACCTGTTTGTTGATTATAGAATCGACTTAAACAATGCTTTAAATGAATTTGATCATGAATATATGGAGGGAGAGGATATTCGTTATTTGCTTGCTGACAATACCCCATTTATGCCAGCATATTCCCTGCCGTATACAATAGAGAAAGGTGAACCTGTTTTTTTGATTGAAAACTAATAAATATATCATATTCGTTCCTTTGTAACATATATTGTTGCAAGGGATTTTTTTATTTCCAGCAATTATTACATGTTGAAGGGACGTATGGTTTATTAATTTTATTAAAAAGACTTAGAACAAGTCATATTTTAATAGGACAACATCATAGACTCATAATGTCAATAAATTGCGGGTGGTCCATATTAAAGTACGGAGATCGGGAGGGGATCTTTTGGAAAAAATTGATATCTTTAAAGATATTTCGAAACGAACGAATGGAGATATTTATCTAGGAATAGTTGGTGCAGTCCGTACAGGTAAATCGACATTTATTAAAAAGTTTATGGAGCTCGTTGTATTGCCAAACATTGAAGATGAAAGTGAAAGATCAAGAGCACATGATGAGTTGCCTCAAAGTGCAGCAGGAAGAACGATTATGACAACAGAGCCAAAGTTCATCCCCAATCAAGCTGTCAAACTTACAGTGGATGAAGGGTTAGATGTTAATGTAAGACTTGTTGACTGTGTGGGATATGCTGTAGAAGGGGCTAAAGGGTTCGAGGACGAGAATGGACCACGGATGATAAATACGCCGTGGTATGAAGATCCTATTCCATTTCATGATGCCGCAGAGATCGGTACTAGAAAGGTAATTCAAGAGCATTCCACGATTGGTGTCGTTGTTACAACAGACGGAAGTATCGGAGAAATACCAAGGAATGATTATGAAGATGCTGAAATGAGAGTCGTTGAAGAATTAAAAGAAGTTGGTAAACCATTTATTATGGTTGTAAACTCAACCAAGCCAATGAGTCAGGAGGTAGAATTATTACGCCACGATTTATCTGATAAATATGATATACCAGTTCTTGCCATGAGCATTGAGTCAATGACAGAACATGATGTATATAATGTTCTTAGAGAAGCTCTATATGAATTCCCTGTTCTTGAAGTTAATGTGAATCTTCCAAGCTGGGTAATGGTGTTAAAAGAAAACCATTGGCTGAGAGAAAATTACCAAGAAGCAATCCAAACAACTGTCAAGGATATCAAAAGACTCAGAGATGTTGACCATATAGTTGGTAACTTTAGTGAATATGAATATATCGATAAAGCTAACCTTGCTGGTATGGAAATGGGTGATGGTGTAGCGGAAATTGATTTACATGCACCTGATTATTTATATGATCAAATACTCAAAGAAATTGTTGGTGAAGAAATTCGCGGCAAGGACCACTTATTGGCATTAATGCAGGATTTTGCTTTTGCTAAAAGGGAATATGACCAGGTTTCCGGTGCCTTGCAAATGGTGAAGCAAACCGGATATGGTATCGCTGCTCCTACATTGGAAGATATGCAACTCGATGAACCAGAAATCATTCGCCAAGGCTCTAGGTTCGGTGTTCGTTTAAAGGCAGTCGCACCATCTATTCATATGGTCCGGGTTGAGGTAGAATCGGAATTTGCTCCCATTATAGGTACGGAAAAACAGAGCGAGGAACTTGTACGATATTTAATGCAGGATTTTGAAGAAGATCCATTATCAATCTGGGAATCTGATATATTCGGTAGATCTTTAAGCTCTATCGTAAGAGAAGGGATTCAAGGGAAAATATCCTTGATGCCTGAAAACGCAAGATACAAACTTAGAGATACTCTCGAAAGAATTATAAATGAGGGTTCTGGAGGACTTATAGCAATCATACTATAGCAGCTTACTACAAGCTGCTTTTTGTTTTTTTAAAGTAACATGGTTTCAACGGAAGGAAATATGGGAAACATGATGTATATGTATAATAAATCGGTTTACACTATTTCATCACTGATTTGATGCATATTTCCAAGATATGGGGTTCGTTCTGTGTTTTATTAGGCACGCTTCGGAGTTCTCCAGCAAATAAATATTGAATAAATCGATACTTTTTGTTGAATTTTATTTCAAACTCAGTTAAGATAAGCCTTGTCATCACTTGAAGCGGATGGCATTTGATAAAAACAGGCAACCAAGTGAGCAAATTTTCACTTCGATGAATTTATTTGTTCCCATGTCGAATTAAACATTTTGGGAGGAGGTGAATGTCATGAACAAAACAGACTTAGTAAATGCAGTAGCTGAGAAAAGCGAGCTTTCTAAAAAAGACGCAACAAAAGCTGTAGACGCAGTATTCGAATCTGTCATGGATTCACTTAAAAATGGTGAAAAAGTACAGTTAATCGGTTTTGGTAACTTTGAAGTTCGTGAGCGTTCAGCACGTAAAGGACGTAATCCACAAACTGGAGAAGAGATTCAAATTCCTGCAAGTAAAGTTCCTGCTTTCAAACCAGGAAAAGCCCTTAAAGATAGTGTAAAATAATATACATAGGGCCTGAAGGGGGCACGTAATTATACGTGCCCTTTTCCTATGTTTTGAATAAGTGAAAATGATTGACTTTAAAATATGATTAAGACATATTATATATAAAAAAGGTAGGTAATATACATGAGTGATTCATCTGTTAACACAGATTTCTTTGTTGTTAAAGCATTGGAAGATGGTGTGAATGTAATTGGTTTGACTCGAGGCAATGATACCAAGTTCCATCATTCCGAGAAGCTCGATAAGGGAGAAGTAATGATTGCCCAGTTCACTGATCACACATCAGCGGTTAAAGTAAGGGGCAAAGCGGTTATCCAGACGAGCCATGGAGAACTGGAAAACAGTTAAAAATACATACAAGTTATTTGCTTCAGTGCGTGTTCAAATAGATGGATTAAAAAAGATGGAGAAGTTCATGGCACCGTAGCTCTTGAGTAAAGGGCTTGCGCGTGATGTCGTGACTTCTATATTGTCCACAGTTCTTTCGATAGGACGAGTAAGTGCGTGGCGGTCTTAGTAGAAGAAGATCTGTATCGCTTACTAGAAACATTAATCCGTCATTTTTACCGGACTATTCAAACAATCTCTTTCATCAGTATTCAATCGTTTTTATCACAGATAAAATATGCTATAATAACTAGAGTACGTGAAAGGATGAAAGGACCCAGGTGATACCTTTGAACACTTCTATCACAGAAATTCAGAATATAAGGGGTCTTCTAGAAGATAAACTACAACATAAATATCTGGAAAAGTATATACAAAAGCCCAAAATTGATGAAGAAAAGCTAAGAATTTTAACTTCTTTAGTTAACAACAAGGTATCGCTTAATCCAATCCAGAGGGAACGATACATAATTACAGCGATGTTGGTCCAGATTGCACTTGATACACATGAACTCGTACCAGTACGCAATGAGTGGGACGAAACGAAAGAAGATAAACTGACAAAACAACTTAGGGTTTTAGCAGGTGATTATTACAGTGGTTTATATTATTTACTATTATCTGAAATAGAAGACTTTGACTTTATACATACACTAGCTAGCGCCATTAGGAAGATTAATGAGTATAAAATAATGCTTTACTATAAAGAAGTGGAGTCATTTGAGGAATTCATTGTATTAACCAAAAAAATAGATTCTATGCTGATTTTGCATGTTGCTCAATTTATATATGGTAGCACCCTTGATCAGGTGATTTCCGATTGGTTATTTACAGACAGAATGACACGCGAGATAAAAGAAATGCAACTAAATGGTGAATTCCCATTATATGAAATATGGCAGGCAATAGATGAAACTAGCAATTATTCTGTTTTTATTACTAAAATTAATGGAATCATTTATGAAAATAGAGTGGAACTTCCCAGCCTAATTTCAAATCTCCCTGATAATTTTATGTTTCTTAAAAAATACTTAAGAAACAGTATCAATGAAACGGAACAACATGATCCTTTTACTGCGGAAGAAGGTTAATTTATGCAGGAACAATCGAAAGAAGAACGAGTACACAACGTATTCGAAAAAATATATCCTAAATACGATACAATGAATTCCATTATTTCTTTTCAGCGACATAAAGCATGGAGAAAAGACATTATGAAACGTATGAATGTAAAAAAAGGATCACATGCACTTGATGTTTGCTGTGGCACTGGGGATTGGTCTATTTCACTTTCAAAAGCCGTTGGCAAGGATGGCTCCGTAATAGGTCTTGACTTCAGCCAAAACATGCTATCTGTTGCCGAGAAGAAAAAAGAGGAACTAAAGCTCAATCAACTGAAATTGATCCATGGAAATGCAATGGAACTTCCATTTGAGGATAATTCATTCGATTATGTTACCATTGGATTCGGCTTAAGAAATGTGCCAGACTATATGACCGTCCTAAAAGAAATGTACCGAGTTGTTAAACCTGGTGGCAAAGTCGTTTGTTTGGAAACTTCGCAACCAACTCTTTTTGGTTTCAGGCAAGGCTATTACCTTTATTTCCAATTTATAATGCCACTTCTTGGTAGATTTTTTGCGAAAAGCTATAAAGAATATTCGTGGCTCCAGGAGTCTGCAAAGGATTTTCCTGGAAAAAGAGAGTTAAAGCAAATGTTCTTGGATGTCGGTTTTTCACATGTCGATGTGAAAAGTTATACCGGTGGAGTTGCTGCAATGCATATGGGAATTAAAAAATAATTAAAAGTAATTGTCGTAATCCAAATAAACGACATATATTTTCAAGGTAAAATAAGGTGACATAAATGAGACTACCAAAAATTTATGGGTTCTTAAAAAAGGATCTAGATATAATTGAATCTGCACTCCGTGAAAGTATTCAAGCAGAACATCCTGTATTACGTAAAGCATCCATCGAATTATTGGACGCAGGGGGTAAACGTATTCGCCCTGTATTTGTTTTGTTGGCAGGACAACTGGGCAATTATGATATGGATAATATTAAACATGTCGCTGTTTCTCTTGAGCTTATTCATATGGCTACACTCGTTCATGATGATGTGATTGATGAAGCTGAATTACGAAGAGGGAAGCCAACAACTAAATCTTTGTATGGTAATCGTGTTGCGATGTATACAGGTGACTATATTTTAGCACGGGCATTGGAAGAAGCATCTACGGTTCGTAATGCAAGTTTCCACCGTTTGCTTTCCAAAACACTTGTAGAAGTCTCCATTGGGGAGATTGAGCAGATCAAAGACAAGTATGTATGGGATCAAACGCTTCGGGATTATTTAAGAAGGATTCGACGAAAGACAGCTCTACTAATTGCTAGTAGTTGCAAACTAGGTGCGATTGTAAGCGGTCTGAATGAAAAGGACGCCGATAGAGTCTATCAGTATGGTTATAATATCGGAATGTCCTATCAGATTATTGATGATATCCTGGATTTCACTTCATCCGCTAAAGAACTAGGAAAACCAGCTGGGAATGATTTGCTCCAAGGAAACATCACACTTCCGGTTCTTTATGCTATGAAGCAACTGGATTTTAAACAAATGATTAAAAAAACATTCGAAGACCCCGATCATGTAGATGAAAACGCAATGGAAGTTCTGTTATCAAAACTAAAAAGCACCGATGCAATCAATCAATCCTATATGGTTAGTGATCTGTATCTTAAAAAGGCATTACGGTCACTTGACTCTCTACCATATTCAAGAGCAAAACAGACATTACAGGATATAGCAAAATATATCGGTAAAAGACGTTCATAATAAGATTGCCATTTGTGCGAAAATTTGATAGAATTTTAATGGTTAGTTTTTAAATACATATTGACGGGGTGGAATGGAGAAAATGGAGAAAACATTTTTAATGGTCAAACCAGACGGGGTACAACGTAATTTAGTTGGAGAAATTATTGGGCGTTTTGAAACAAAAGGTTTTAAACTTGCAGGTGCCAAATTAATGGTCGTTTCTAATGAACTTGCCGAAAAGCATTACGGGGAACATAAAGAGAGACCTTTTTTTGGGGAACTTGTTGACTTTATTACTTCCGGGCCAGTTTTTGCAATGGTATGGGAAGGCGAAAATGTTATTACAACAGCACGCAGTATGATGGGCAAAACAAACCCTATAGAAGCTACACCAAGTACGATTCGTGGAGACTTCGGTGTAACAGTTGGTAAGAATATCATTCATGGTTCTGATTCATTAGAAAGTGCTGAACGTGAAATTTCATTATTTTTTGAGGAAAAAGAAATCGTATCCTACACAAAACAAGACAGTGAATGGATTTACTAACAAAGGGTTAACCTCCGTTTTTTTAAAACGGAGGTTTTTTAACAAGGCTGTTTTCTAGTAGATTGGATTGCGCATTGCTAGTCCTGCCAAAATATATTGTTTTTGCCACAAAAACTATAAACTACGGGTAACTGTTGATTGATTTCTCTATAAGTACGTGCTTTTCCTGCAGGAGTCACCGCTCACGCGGACTAGTGAAGTAGTATGATGCTATTTTAGCTATTAAAAGTGTGGTAATTAATTGAATGTAACCATTTAACTAGCTCTGGGAAATACCCGGAGACTCCTATGGGAAGAGAGGCATAGAGTTGAGACACTAAATGCGGACGCATGAAGGGGCTCACCAGCCGCCTTAGGATGCGCGCAGTATATTTCCCAGAGCGTTTGCCGAAGTTAATTATCCTGTTTCGCACCTTATCTCAACTTAAAGTTATCAGGCAAAAAGCATATCTAATAGAGCCCTTAACAATTAACAATGGAAGAGGCGCAGCATAGTGAAAGATGATTACATAGAATTTATACAATCTGTAAAGAATAAAATTGGGATTGATCTTCATTTATATAAAGAGACACAAATGAAACGGAGATTAACAACTTTAAGGAATAAAAGGGGATATACAAGCTTTGTCTCATACTTCGAAGCTTTTAGTAAAGATAGTGAGCTGTTGAATGAATTCACTGATAGATTAACTATCAACGTTTCCGAGTTTTACAGAAACCCGAAAAGATGGGACGTATTAAAAGACAGGATACTCCCAATGTTAATCGAAAAAAATAATAGACTATCTATCTGGAGTGCAGCATGTTCAACAGGGGAGGAACCCTATAGTTTAGCTCTAATGGCAAAGGAGTATTTCCCAAAGTCAAAGATTGAAATACTTGCTACTGATATCGATGATAATGTACTGGAAAAAGCAAAACAGGGAATATATACAGAGCAAGCTTTAAAGGAATTACCGGATATACTTAAGAAAAAATATTTCGCGAAAAAAGGCAGTCTTTATAAAATCGAGGAATCATTAAAGAAAAACATTACCTTTAAAAAACATAATCTTCTAGCAGATCGTTTTCCTAAAAATATCGACTTGATTGTTTGTCGTAATGTATTAATTTATTTTACAGATCAAGCAAAAGAAAAGATCTATCAAAACTTCAGCAATTCACTTAAATCCGACGGTGTATTGTTTGTTGGGAGTACGGAGCAGATTTTTAATGCGAATAAGTATGCTTTTAACCTTGCAGAAACATTTTTTTATCAAAAAGACGAAACATTATTTTAAATCGAAAATTATTTTTATATAAATTTAACATAATGAAAGATAGATATGATATAGTAATTAGAAAAACTTAATACTTATTAATTTTATAATAATTTACCGTAAAGGAGAATGTACATTGCGCTATTTAACATCTGGGGAATCACATGGCAAACAACTTACTACAATTATTGAGGGATTACCTTCCCAAATGCCCCTATTGAAGGAAGATATAAATGAGTCTCTCTTAAGAAGACAGGGTGGTCATGGTCGAGGAAAAAGAATGCAAATCGAAAAGGACCTTGTCGAAATCACCAGTGGAGTAAGACATGGATATACATTAGGTTCTCCTATTTCACTCGTTATACATAATGATGATTTTAAACATTGGACAGATATTATGGGCGAAGATCCGATGGAAGATAACTCAAAGATAAGACGTGTTGTTACGAAACCTAGACCAGGTCATGCTGATTTAAACGGAGCATTGAAATACGGTCACCGGGATATGCGGAATATATTGGAAAGATCCTCTGCAAGGGAAACCGCTGCAAGGGTAGCAGCTGGTGCAGTTGCTAAAACACTATTAAAGCAACTTGGAATTGAAGTTTGTGGATATGTGAAAGAGATAGCAGGCATCCGAGCAGAAGAAAATGAATCACTTACAATGCAAGAACGAACAAAGATATCTCAAGCCTCACCTGTTATGGTATTGGATAAAAACGTTGAGCAGGAAATGATGGAAGCCATCGATAAAGCAAAAAGTGATGGGGATTCAATTGGTGGAGTCTGTGAAGTTTATGTCGAAGGGATGCCCGCTGGAGTCGGTTCCTATGTTCATTATGACCGTAAACTGGACAGCCGGATTGCAGGAAGTGTTATGAGTATTAATGCATTTAAAGGTGTAGAATTCGGTATAGGCTTTAAAGCAGCAGAATTAAACGGAAGCCAGGTACACGATGAAATTGCTTGGGATAAAGAAAAAGGGTATTACCGAACTTCCAATAGACTTGGTGGGTTTGAAGGCGGTATGACATCTGGAATGCCTATCGTTGTAAAAGGGGTTATGAAACCAATCCCAACTCTAATGAAAAAGCCGCTTCAAAGTGTTGATATTGAAACAAAGGAACCTTTTAAAGCAACTGTTGAACGTTCTGACGCCTGTGCGGTACCAGCTGCATCTGTAGTAATGGAACACGTAGTAGCATTCGAAGTTGCTAAAGCAATTTTAGAGCAATTCCCGAGTGATCAATTTAAACAGCTTAAGAAAGCAATCGATGACTACCGAGAAGAAATCAGGTGTTTTTAGTGAAAGATATTCTTGTTCAATCCAATACGAATTCGTACCATATCGCTGTAGGAGAATCACTCCGTTTTCAATTGAACCAATATTTAACGAAGAATTATTCCTCGATTTTTATTGTTTCTGACGAAAATGTAGCAGCGTTGTATTTGGATGATATCTTGAAAAACTTTACCGATAAACCTGTCTTCCATTCGATTGTTCCGGCGGGGGAGCAGTCCAAAGATATACAGACATTTTATCAACTACAAACAGATGCAATTAACTTTTGTCTCGACCGCGAGTCTTTAATGATTGCACTTGGTGGTGGTGTAGTTGGTGATCTCGCTGGTTTTACTGCAGCCACCTATATGCGGGGGATAGATTATGTCCAAATGCCAACAACGATACTTGCTCACGACAGCAGTGTTGGTGGGAAAGTGGCAATCAACCATGAACTGGGGAAAAATTTAATTGGTAATTTCTATCCTCCACAGGCAGTCATTTATGATGTGGAGACGTTAAAGTCCCTAAACGAAAGGGAAGTACGCTCTGGTTATGCTGAGCTAATTAAAGAAGCATTAATTGCCGATACTGATTTTTACCGTACACTGATTGAGACAGATATATACAAGGTTTCAAACAGCGAACTGCAAGATCACCTGCAGCGGGGGATTAACATAAAGGCACATATCGTTGAAGTGGATGAAAAAGAATCCGGAATTCGCAAGCATTTAAATCTTGGACACACATTGGGACATGCTCTTGAAGCCGATCTAGGTTATGGTAGATTAACCCATGGAGAGGCAGTAGCAATTGGCCTGCTTTTTTCATTGCATGTTAGTGAGCAGTTGTATTCTGATAATCTGCCGTTTGAGGAACTTACTTTATGGTTAAGAAAAAATCGCTATCCACTTAAAAATATTGAATACCATGCAGAACGCTTAATAACTAAAATGAAATCCGATAAAAAATCTGTTAAAAGTAAAATACAAATGGTTTTATTAAAAGAGCTTGCATCACCGGTTATAGTTGAACTGGAAGATGCTGAAATAAATAAATATTTACACTCATTTATAGTAAGGATGGTTTAGAAATGACAAGAGGTGTACGTGGAGCAACGACAGTAACTGAAAATGATGAAAAACAAATGATTGAAAATACAAGAGTCCTAGTTAAAGAAATGATTGAAACAAACCAAATAAAACCAACCGATATTTCGCATGTTTTTATTTCAGTAACGAAAGACCTTAATGCGGGATTCCCAGCAAAGGCATTAAGACAATTAGATGGTGATGGCTGGTCGTTAGTTCCAGTCATGTGCATGGCTGAAATAGAAGTACCTGGAAGTCTCACGCAATGTATCCGTATCATGATGGTCGTTAATACAGAGAAATCACAAGCAGATATTCAACATGTTTTCCATAACGAGGCGGTAAAATTACGTCCCGACTTAGTAAATAAGATAGGAGAATAACTGATGCAAGGTAAACCAGTTTTAGATCAACTTAGCCCATACAAACAAGGCAAACAGACAAAAGAAATACAGGAAGAGTTCGGCTTGAGAAATATCGTCAAATTAGCTTCCAATGAGAATCCATATGGGTACTCCAATCAGGTAAAAGAAAGTCTATCAAACAATATACCTGCGTTAAATATTTATCCGGATGGTTATACAAGTGAACTAAGATCCGTTTTGACAACCAAGTGGGACATTAATCAAAATCAAATCATTTTTGGAAGTGGATCTGAAGAAATTATTCAGTTAATTTGCCGTTCCTTTCTACTTCCAGGTTCTAATGTAGTAATGGCAATACCGACATTCCCACAGTATAAACATTATGCATTAATCGAAGGAGCTTCCGTCACGGAAGTTCCAACAGATGCAAACGGCTATCATGATATGAACGGAATATTGAAGGCAATAAATGAACAAACAAAGATTGTATTTCTTTGTTCACCGAATAACCCGACAGGAACTGTAATTTCCAAAAAGGACTTTGAATACTTTATGGCTAACTGTCCGGAACATGTATTGGTAGCTTTTGATGAAGCTTATAAGGAGTATGTGAACGACGTTACGGATGTTCATGCATTAACCTATATCAATCGTTATGAGAACCTAATTACAATGCGTACATTCTCTAAAGCATATGGACTAGCGGGACTTCGTATTGGTTATGGGATGGCAAACAACAAAATAATTACAACCCTTGATAAAGTTAGAGGTCCATTCAACACCTCTTCCATCGCCCAAAAAGCAGCAATCACTGCAATTGATGACCAAGAATTTATTGAACGTACTTATCGTTTTAACAAAAAAGTGAAAGCATCATTTGAATCGTTCCTGGATAGTATTGGTTGGAAATACTATGATTCTGAAGCAAACTTTTTACTTGTAGCAACACCTGTAAGTGGAATGGAAGTATTCCAGTACCTTATGGAAAACGGGTTTATTATAAGACCTGGAGAATTACTTGGAGCACCAAACACAATAAGAATAACAATCGGAAAAGAAGATGAGATGAAAGAACTTGAGAATTTACTGCTGAAATTTCATCAAGAAATAATGAAGGTGTAATGATGGTTAAGAAAACCATACTAGTTGCCGGCTTGGGTTTGATTGGGGGATCCCTTGCTAAAGGCATGGTAACCACAGAAGAAAATTACATTATTGGATATGATCTAAATGAGGATTCGCTGAAATTTGCGCTGTTAAATGGTATCGTACATGAAGCGAGTACAAATTTCACCAAGTCCGCGTTGCAATCCGATTTTATTATATTGGCCGCACCAATTTCAGAGACCATTTTACTAATGAAAGAAATAAATGAACTTACCTTCACTAAAAATGTTATTGTGTCAGACACAGCATCTGTTAAAGGTCCTATTATGGAGGAAGCTAAACACTTAACTAATAAAAAGGTAACATTTATTGGTGGTCATCCAATGGCTGGATCCCATAAAAAAGGAGTACAAGCAGCAAAAGCACATTTATTTGAAAATGCCATCTATGTCCTATCACCGACGCAAGAAAAACGTGAAGAAGAGTTAATAGCATTACAAACCATTTTAAGTAATTCAAAAAGTAAATTTGTTGTTATGAATCCAAATGAGCATGATGAAATGACTGGAGTGGTGTCACATTTCCCACATTTAATTGCATCTTCATTAGTTCACCAGGCAAAAAAGTGGGAAAAGACACATGAATTTTTACCTAAACTTGCCGCAGGGGGATTTAGGGATATTACAAGGATTGCCTCAAGTAATCCGAAAATGTGGCAAGACATATTCTCGCACAATCGAAATAAAATGTCTGTACTGCTTAGTGAGTGGATTGAAGAAATGAAAGATTTAAAATTACTTTTGGATAACGATGAGAAAGAAAAGATGATTACATACCTTGATATGGCTAAGCTTTATCGAGATGGACTCGCTGAATCGGAAAAGGGAGCCATCCCTGCCTTTTACGATCTATATGTCGATATCCGAGATCAGACAGGCTCCCTTGCTTCTGTCGTTCAATTACTGGCCAGTGAAAAAATCAGTATAAAAAATATCGAAATACTTGAAGTCCGGGAAGATATAACAGGAGTTCTAAGATTAAGTTTCTTCACAAAGAACGCACAATCAAATGGCTCAAAACTATTAGAAAATAACGGTTATGAAACAATGATTCAAAAATAAAACGGGGAGGAAATAAACCATGAGCGAAAAAATATTGAATCCTCTTGATAAAAAATTATCAGGAGAGATTAAGATTCCTGGAGATAAGTCCATTTCACATCGTTCCGTTATACTTGGTTCTTTAGCTCGTGGAATTACAAAAGTTACCAATTTCCTTGATGGGGAAGACTGTTTAAGAACTGTAAACGCCTTTCGTGATATGGGGGTCACCATACAGAAAGATGGTACAAATCTGGTTATCGAAAGTAAAGGTGTAACAGGTTTAACCAAACCTACAAAGCAACTTGATTTTGGTAATTCGGGTACAACAACAAGGCTGATGCTTGGAATTCTTGCTGGTTTGCCATTTTCTACAACCATCTACGGTGACGCGTCACTCTCCAAACGACCAATGAACCGTGTTGTAAATCCTTTACGACAAATGGGTGCAAACATAGATGGTGATGATAATGGAAATTTACTTCCTTTATCGGTTAGTGGGAGTAAGCTTAGGGGAATCAACTATACACTCCCAGTTAAAAGTGCACAAGTTAAGTCTGCTATCCTTTTAGCCGGTCTATTGGCAGAAGATGAAACAAGTGTTACCGAGGAAATTCCTACTAGGAACCATACAGAAAACATGCTTCAAGCTTTTGGAGCAGATATTACATCAGATGGGTACACTACTACAATTACAGGAAAACATGAACTGAAAGCAACAGATGTATACGTACCAGGTGATATTTCTTCAGCTGCTTTCTTTCTCGTTGCCGGTGCAATCGTACCTGACAGCAAATTGACATTGAAAAATGTTGGCCTCAATAAAAGTCGAACCGGTATAATTGATGTTTTGCAGCTTATGGGTGCAGATCTTGTTATTCAGAATGAAAAAACGATTGGCGGGGAAAACATTGGGGATATACAAATATCTTTTGGTCCCCTTAAAGGAATAACCATTGAAGGTGAGATAATTCCTAGGCTTATAGATGAGATTCCCGTTATTGCCTTACTGGCAACACAAGCAGATGGAACGACAATTATTAAAGATGCTGAAGAACTGCGTGTAAAAGAAACAGACAGGATAACTGCTGTTATCGATGTCCTAACGACATTTGGTGCAAGCGTTACACCAACCGAAGACGGAATGATTATAGAAGGAAAAACTACCTTAACTGGAGGGAATGCTGCCTCCTATGATGATCACCGTATTGCCATGATGGCCGCAGTTGCTTCATTAATTACGAAAGATGAAGTAATCATTGATGATATTTCTTGTATTTCGATTTCTTATCCTGGATTTTTTAAGGATTTAAAATCACTAACTTAAAAATTTGCGATTAAAGAAAGAATCTGCATTTAGCAGATTCTTTTTAATTCACATGTTTGAAACAACAACCTGTTTTCGCTAGTATAAAAGATGGTATAATTTAAGTACGGTATATAGAAAGGATGTTCGTCATGGACACCATTATGAAAGCAGTAAAATTAGTGGAGAATAATCAAACTAAAAAAGCAATTACAATGCTTAGTAACTATTTACAAGAAGCAACAGATGATGAGAAATACACAATTGCGGAACTTTACTTGCAATGGGGATTTCATCAGGAAGCACGACAATTATTGGAGGAATTGCTCCATCAATATCCTGATGAAACCGATATAAAAATTTCCCTTGCTGATATTTTTATAGAAATGGAAGAAGACGAACCAGCAATAACATTGCTTAATGAGATAGAAGAGGATGACCCTGCATATATACAAGCTCTTATTCAATTGGCTGATTTATATCAGGCACAGGGATTGTTCGAGGTCTCCGAAAAGAAATTACTGACTGCCAAGCAACTATCACCCGGCGAGATCATTATTGACTTTGCACTGGGGGAATTATATTTCTCTATCGGTGAATATTTGAAGGCAATCAATTATTATGAAAAGGTAAAGTCGAAACAAAATGAAGTAGCCCATATTTCAATTGATGATAGACTCGGTGAATCATTTGCAGCAGCTGGAGAATATGAAAAAGCATTAATTTACTTTAAGGATGATGAAACTGAAAATGCTGATAAACTGTTTAAACACGGTGTTACAGCATTCCAAACAGATAGAAATGATATTGCTATCAAGGCCTTTGAACATGTTCTTGAAATTGATGAGGATTATCATACTGTTTATTACCAACTTGCTAAAGCTTACCAAGAGGAAGGTATGATGGAAGAAGCATTTAAAACAGCCAAAAAGGGAATTGAAAGAGATGCGTTTAATAAAGAGTTGTACTTTATAGCTGGATCTATTGCCCATCAACTGGGACAAAACGAAGAGAGTGAGAAACTTGTTCGTGAGGCTATTGCACTCGATCCCGATTACAAAGAAGCCGTACTGTTTCTGATTGAATTTTTCAAGAAAAATGAGAACTATATGGAGATAACTGAACTTGTGCAAGAAATTAAAAAAACAGATGCTGATGATCCGTTATACGATTGGGAACTAGCAAGAGCATTTAACGAAATTGAATCATTTGATGATGCATTAAAATACTACCAAGAAGCATATAATAGTCTAAATCAAGATAGTGATTTTCTTAAAGAGTACGGATATTTCCTAACGGAGGATGGTAGGATTAAAGAAGCTATTCCCATTTTTGAATCTTATGTTTCTCTCCAACCACTCGATGAGGATGCGGAAGCATATCTGTACAGGTTGAAACAAACATTTGAATTGGATTGATTGTATTTTGTTTACCTTAAAGGGGGGAAAACGATGATAACTCCTGTTACAGCTCAGGATAAAAAAAGTTTTATCCAATGGTTTCTTAATCATTATCGGCTGAAAAGACGTGAAAGTGTCTGGATTCTTAATTATCTTGTCAATCATAATGAACTGCTTACGAATGTTCACTTCGTAAGAGATGTAAAATATTGTCCAAGAGGAATCATGATGACCAGTCACTGTTCAGAAGAGGTACCTTTTCGCTTTTACAAAAATCATCTAGTTACAACAGATGCAGAAAAATCTTTTCATGAAATTCGGCTTAATCAAGATGAACCCTTATATTTACAATTAAATTTCAAAAAATCCAATCAACATTCTTATTATGCATCGGTATTAGAAGAGAACCCTTTTGTACCAGCAGATTACTATATAACCAACCATGATAAGGACTTGACCAAACAGTTACTCGATCATTCATTATATGAATATAAAAAAAGTAAACTCATGAATGAAATTGATCATGCATTGGATGAAATGAATCATGAAAGATTTAAACAGCTAGCTAAAGAATTAAAGGAATTAGAGGAATAGTATAATCGTTATCTCAACCTCAACCTTACTTTAATAAAGGAATAGGTTGATTTTTTTTGCCTTTATAAGATAAACTTGAAAATGGCACAATATATAACGTATCCTAATATAAAGAGAAGGGGTGATACTAACTATGAAATGGAAAAGGTCAGATTTACAACAGTATGTACAAGCTAAGGAATACATAGATACCATTCTTTTACCTTTAGTTCCAATTCAACTTTCAAATGATGAAGAGACAGATAAATACTCTGCTCAAGCCGAAGTAATGTCGATTCTAGCAAATGGGATTGAAAAGGAACTTACAGGCCGAACTATGCTTTTACCAAACTACAATTATTTAAAAACTGTCGATATAACTACAGAAGTACAGCGACTTAATAATTGGACAGTAGATATGCAACAACAGCCCTTTGCCCATATTACCTATATAACCTTTGATTCTCGTTGGAAGAAAGAGGAAAAAGGTTTAATTGGGAACTTATTATGGATGCCAGCTGTGCAGACTGGAGAAATACATTCAAAAGAAATGCAACGTATTATACGTGACCAAGTTGGTCAGACTGTGGAATTAATTCGATCTTATTGGAATTAAACTTCCAGAAATGGTCTTATTAAGGGTGTCAATTGATTGAGAATAATGTTTTATATTGACCGAATTTCAAGATTGCGCTATCATAGTATTGTCCTAGTAATCTGAAATAAAATTATACGTCCGTGATTATTTTTTTAAGGGGGGAAAATCATGAGTGATGAAAAGCAGCAAGTATCCCGTAGACAGTTTCTTAACTATACGCTTACTGGGGTAGGGGGATTTATGGCGGCCGGCCTACTTATTTCTCCAATAAGAATGGCAATCGATCCTGTACTGAAGGGATCATCAGGTGGTGATTTGGCTAACGTAGGCTTATCTGTAGATGATATTACAGCAGATCCACAGCGTATCGATTGGAGCGTTGACCAAGTAGATGGCTGGTATGAATCTGAAGTAAGTCGCTCTGCATGGGTTTATAAAAATGATAATGATGAGATTGTAGCCTTTTCCCCGGTTTGTAAACACTTAGGTTGTATTGTTTCATGGGAAGGCAGTGAACAGCATCCGAACGAATACTTCTGCCCATGCCACGATGGACGCTACTACAAGGATGGAACTAATGTTCCAGGTACTCCACCATTAGCTCCACTGGATGTTTACGAACAGGAAGTCAAGGATGGCATGTTATTCCTAGGCGATGTAATACCACAAGGGGAGGCGTAATGACTTATGTTACAGAAGATTTATGATTGGATTGATGATCGTATAGATATTACGCCAATATGGCGGGATATCGCAGATCATGAAGTTCCGGAACATGTTAACCCTGCCCATCACTTTTCTGCTTTTGTTTATTGTTTTGGTGGTTTAACATTCTTTGTTGTAGTAATCCAGATTCTTTCTGGAATGTTCTTAACGATGTATTATGTTCCAGACATTGAAAATGCATGGAAATCTGTATATTACTTACAGACGGAAGTAGCTCATGGACAAATAGTAAGAGGAATGCATCATTGGGGTGCCAGTGTTGTCATTGTAATGCTATTATTACATACCTTACGTGTATTTTTCCAAGGTGCTTATAAGAAGCCACGTGAACTTAACTGGGTTGTCGGAGTATTGATTTTCTTTGTTATGCTCGGTCTAGGTTTCACAGGTTATTTATTGCCTTGGGATAATAAAGCATATTTTGCAACTCAAGTTGGACTTGAAATGGCTGAACAGGTTCCGTTAATCGGTACACAGTTGAAAATATTATTGGCTGGAGACGCAACAATTGTTGGTGCCCAGACATTAACAAGATTCTTCGCGATTCATGTTTTCTTCCTGCCTGCAGCACTATTTGGACTATTAGCAGCACACTTTATTTTAATACGTAGACAAGGTATTTCCGGACCACTATAAAAAGGAGGGCAAGTGATGCATAAGGGTAAAGGTATGAAATTTGTCGGGGATTCGAGAATCTCCGCTGAAAGGAAACCAAATATACCGAAAGATTATTCTGAGTATCCTGGAAGAACAGAAGCTTTTTGGCCCAACTTTTTATTAAAAGAATGGTTGGCTGGAGCGGTATTTTTAGTTGGATTTTTATGTTTGACATTGGCACATCCCTCACCATTGGAAGGAATGGCCGACCCAACAGATGCAGCATATATACCACTGCCAGATTGGTACTTCTTATTCCTATACGAGCTATTGAAATATCAATTTGCAAGTGGTGACTTTATTCTACTAGGCATGCTCGTGCTACCAGGACTAGCATTCGGTGCACTGTTACTCGCACCATTTTTGGATAATGGGCCAGGACGCAGACCACACCAACGTCCTGTTGCTGTAGGAATGATGTTATTGGGATTAGTTTCAGTAGTATGGTTAACCTATACTTCTGCGGCAAACGTGGATTGGGAAAGTCGAGCTGAAGCGAATAAACCAATTCCTGCATCAGAAGTTACCATTGATACAGAGCATCCTGGTTATGCATCTTATGAAAACAGTTGTCTAGCATGTCATGGGGCTGAACTGGAAGGTGGAGCAGGGCCTACATTGGTTGGTATCGACTTAACTGCTGAAGAGATTGCTACAATCGCAGTAGATGGAATCGGCTCAATGCCTGCTGATCAATTTCAGGGTACAGATGAAGAACTAGAACAGCTAGCAGACTTTATTATAACCGTAAATGAAGCTGCAGAATAATTGATATACTAATGAAACACCTTTGCCATATTTATTTGGTGAAGGTGTTTTAATTAGTACGAACGGAAGGGAAAATGCAATGATTAAATACATACTGCAGGATAAAAAGGTTATTTTCTTATTATTTCTTATTAATTTCTTTGGTACATTATACGGTTATTATTGGTATAAAAGCCAACTCTCTGTTACACCAGACATTTTTCTTATTTTTGTACCGGATAGTCCAACTGCCAGTTTGTTTTTCACCATCTTTTTGTTGTTCTTCCTGTTCGGCAGAAATATTCCATATATCGAAGCGCTCGCTATTATAACGTTATTTAAATATGGAGCATGGGGAGTTATTATGAATCTTCTAACGCTAATTGTTGAAGGTTCAATAGGATGGCAAGGATATATGCTGATAGTCTCACATGCTGCAATGGCAATACAGGGACTTCTGTACGCCCCGTTTTATAAAATCAAGCTAAGACATATTGTGGTAGCTGCAATTTGGACTCTTCATAATGATATTATTGATTATGTATTTGAGATGATGCCAATTTATTCTTCATTAACTAAATATATGAACGAGATCGGTTATTTTACCTTCTGGTTAAGTATTCTTTCTATATTTATAGCTTATTGGCTAACCATTCGCAAAAGGGGATTGTAAATTACTGTTATATACAACCGTTTTTCCTCATACACTTGAATAATAACAAGTTGATGAGGTGATCTCTATGGTTAACAGAAGGAAACTACTTGTTCAGATTACAACCACAGTATTCATAGGGATTTTATTTTATTTGGGGTTCGGCTCTTTTTCGGTGGAAGCGAGTACAGTTACAAATGTAGATTTGTCAGATAAAAAAGTGGATCTTTCTCTCCTTATTTGGACAATTTTTATTGTAGGTGGAAGTATTATCGGTACATTATCTTATGTAAGCTGGAAAAAATATAATGCGGAATTAAAGACAAAGAAAGAGGAAAGGAAAGACAAATCAGTTGACTAAATGAAGATTTTTGACTAAAATTGACCTTAAGTAAAATATTTATCTTCTAATGGAGGAGTGCATATGGGGTTAGGTAGTTACCTAATTTATATAGCTTTATTAATGATTATCCCGATATGGGCACAATCAAGAGTAAAAAGCTCGTACAAAAAATATTCCAAGAAACCAACTTCATCACAAATGACAGGTGCAGAAGTTGCTCGTAAGATTTTGGATGACAATGGCTTATATGATGTACAAATAGGACAAGTTAAAGGTACATTATCAGACCATTATAATCCAAGGAAAAAAGTAATCAATCTTTCTGAGGGTATTTTCCACGGTCGTTCCATGGCATCTTCGGCTGTTGCAGCACATGAGGTTGGCCATGCTATTCAGGATCAACAGGAATATGCATTCTTAAGAATAAGAAGTGCCTTAGTTCCAATTGCAAATTTTGGCTCCAATATCTCATTCTTCCTCATTCTGGCTGGGATGCTGATGGGTGCCATGAATTTATTCCTATTCGGTATTATTTTCATGTCTGCAGCCGTTCTTTTCCAACTTGTAACACTTCCTGTTGAATTTGATGCATCCAATCGGGCAATGACTCAAATGGTTTCCTCAGGGATTATTCGTAATAATGAAGAACGTGAAACGAAAAAGGTTCTGAATGCTGCTGCACTGACTTATGTAGCTGCTGCACTTGTAGCTGTAGCTGAGTTAGTAAGATTTATTCTTATTTACTTGGCCAATAGAGAATAGTTTAAAAAGGATGACATAATGTCATCCTTTTTTTATTTAATCGTTCAACGGATTTTTATTTTCATCTAATGTAAATCCTTCTCCCATTACATCGTGTGCAGTCGTTACTGCGACAAAAGCGTGTGGATCAATGTTATTTACAATACTTTTCAACTTAACGATCTCATTTCTTGCTACAACACAATAGAGGACATTTCTTTTTTCACCTGAGTAGCTTCCGTGGCCGTCTAATACGGTTACGCCACGATCCATTGATTGTAGTATATGATTTGCTATTTCATCACTTTTATTTGAAATGATTGTTGCTCCTTTTGCAGAATAGGCACCTTCTTGTAGAAAATCAATCACCCTTGCACCTACATAAACAGCGACAAGGGTATACATTCCTTGCACCAGATCAAGAATCACAAAAACTGATGTTGCAATCACTAAGAAATCAAACAGGAACATCGTGCGACCCATACTCCAGCCAATATATTTATTTACAATTCTTGCGATTATATCAACTCCACCGGTCGTCCCACCATACCGGAAAATAATTCCAAGTCCAACACCGATGAACACTCCAGCAAAGAGAGCAACCAATGTCATATCATTTTCTAAATGGATAGAAAATTGATAGGTTTGAAAAACTCTTAAAAATACAGATACAGCTACCGTTCCAATTATCGTATAGATAAACGTACTTCTTCCAAGGAATTTCCACCCAATAAAGAAAACAGGAACATTAAGTACAATATTTGTAACTGCCGGGTCCCAACCCCAAAGAAAGTAAAATAACAAGGTAATGCCGGTAAATCCACCTTCTCCAAGATTATTTTGCATATTAAAATGAACGATACCAAAAGAGAAAATTGCTGAACCAAGCAATATATATGCGATATTTTTAATTTTCATGCCAAACAACATTTATTATTTCCTCCTTCTTTTCCTATATCGTTTACCCAATCATAGTATTTAAATACTAAATTTGATAGGAATAATTCAACTTTTTGTATCAAAAATTTGTCAAAATAACTCCTTTTAGCTAACATGATAAGAGAATAGTATAGAAAAGGGGAATTATCATCGACACACCATTATATGATACAAAGGAAATTCAACAAAGGGTAGACCATTATATTTCTCAATATAAGGAAGGTTATTTTTCTCCTTTAGCTTTAATGGCCAGATTAACAGAAGAAGTCGGAGAAATGGCACGTGAAGTAAACCACTATCATGGTGAGAAGCCTAAAAAGCTATCTGAGAGAGAAAATACGATTGAGGATGAAATGGGTGATATTATTTTTGTTCTTGCATGTTTCGCCAATTCACTAAATATTGACCTATCAGAGTCATTCCATATCGCAATGCATAAAATAGAAACAAGGGACAAAAATCGTTGGACCCCTAAAGATTAATCGATTATCTAGTATAGCAATTGACTTATCGCCAAACTCTATTTGCGAAGGTCATCGTCGCACTTATACTGATTTCCTATAAAACGATATACTATCGATGAGTGAACAATATAATACATGCTATTAAGGAGTTGGACAACATGGCAATAACTATAATCTTAGCAGGACCAAGGGGAAGAATGGGTTCTGAAGCTGTAAAAATGGTAGAAAATGAATCAGATTTTAAATTGGTTGCATGCATTGATAGAAAATACGATGGGAAGCAACTAAAGGATATTGAAGGATTGCCTGACTTGAGTGTACCTGTTTTTCAGGATATCGAAAAATGTTTTCAGCAAGTAAACGCTGATATTTTTATTGACCTTACCGTACCCGAGGTAGGTTATTATCATACGAAAACAGCAATAGAAAATAATATTAGACCTGTTGTTGGTACGACAGGATTTACTGATGAACAGATTGTTGAGCTTTCACAGTTAGCTGAAACTAAAAAGACAGGATGTATTATCGCTCCCAATTTTGCAATTGGTGCTGTACTAATGATGAAGTTTTCGGAAATGGCAGCAAAATACTTACCTGACGTTGAAATTATTGAAAAACATCATGACAGAAAATTGGATGCACCTTCAGGAACAGCTAAGAAAACAGCAGAATTAATTATGAAAACCCGAGAAACCAGAAAACAAGGCCATCCGGATGAAAAAGAAACAATTCATGGTTCGCGTGGCGCAGAAATGGATGGTATGAGAATACATAGTGTGCGTCTGCCGGGATTAGTCGCGCATCAAGAAGTAATATTTGGCAGTTCTGGCCAAACATTATCCATTAAACACGATTCTTTAAACCGTGAATCTTTTATGGAAGGAATTAAGGTATCCATCTATAAGGTAATGGATATGAAAGAACTCGCATACGGTCTCGAAAATATTTTATAAGAAAAGCTTCAGGAAAAGGAGGGTTTATATGAATATTGCTTTAATTGCACATGATAAAAAGAAAGATGACATTATAAGTTTCAGTGTGGCCTATACCCATATTCTGAAAAATCATCAATTATTTGCTACAGGCACGACGGGAAAGTTAATTTTAGAAGCAACTGGTATAGATATCCACCGATTTCAATCAGGCCCTCTTGGTGGGGATCAACAAATAGGGGCTATGATTGCCGATAATAATTTGGATATGGTCATTTTTTTCCGTGATCCACTTACAGCACAACCACATGAACCTGATGTAAGTGCTTTATTGCGATTGTGTGATGTCTATCAAATACCACTTGCAACAAATATTGCTGCAGCTGAGATTTTCCTGCATGGCTTAGAACGTGGAGATCTAGAATGGAGAGAAATTGTAAAGGAAAGACAGCAGAAAGAAGGCACAAAGTGAGGAAAATAGGTATTACATGCTACCCAACTGTTGGTGGCTCCGGAATTATCGCGACCGAGTTGGGTAAACTTCTTGCCGAACAAGGTAATGAGATTCACTTTATTACAAGCAGTGTCCCTTTTAGGCTTAATAAAATTCATCCGAAGATATTTTACCATGAAGTGGAGATGAATCATTATCCCGTTTTTCAATATCCTCCATACGATTTAGCACTTACTGCAAAAATGGCTGAAGTAATTGACCAGGAGAAACTGGATATTCTTCACGTTCACTATGCTATGCCACATGCTATTTGTGCTATATTAGCAAAGGATATCGCAGAACATGATGTTAAGATTGTAACAACACTTCATGGTACAGATATTACTGTTCTTGGAATTGACCATACGTTTAAAAAAGTCATTAAACATGGTATTGAGAAATCAGATGCAGTAACAGCAGTTTCTGGCAGTCTTGTTAATCAGACGATCCAAATGCTTGATTTAGATAAAGATATATCTGTTATTTATAATTTTGTAAATGAAGAAGAATACCATAAGAAAAGTGTACCTAACTTGAGGGGACAATATGGAATCAATCCAGACGACAAGATTATGATCCACATATCCAACTTTCGAAAAGTAAAGCGTGTCCAAGACATTATTTATTCATTTAATAAGGTACGAGAACAGATAGATAGCAAGCTGTTGCTAATTGGTGATGGACCAGAATATTCCAATATGGTGCAACTTGTAGAGAAACTTGATTTAAAGGAACATGTACTATTTTTAGGAAAACAGAATAATATTAGTGAGTTACTCTCCATCGCAGACCTGAAGCTGTTATTATCAGAGAAAGAAAGTTTTGGCCTTGTCCTTCTCGAAGCAATGGCCTGTGGAGTTCCATGCATTGGAACGAATGTAGGAGGAATACCAGAAGTGATTAAACATAATGAGACTGGTTATATTGTTGAATTAGGCGATATTGACACCACAGCGCAATATGCTATCGATTTATTAAGTAATAAGCTTTTATTGAATCAGTTCTCCAAAAATGCCATCACACATAGTAAGGAAAGCTTTCAATCAACTAAAATCGTGAATGAGTATTTGGAACTGTATGATACGATTATGAATAAGTAAACGGAAAGAAATTGGTGAATAACATGTTACCGGAAGCATTTTTAATGGCAAAGCCAGTACTTGAACATATTGAGAAACATAATCATAGGGCATATTTTGTGGGTGGGTGTGTACGCGATTTTCTACTAAATCGTCCGTTGGGTGATATTGATATTGCCACTTCTGCATCACCTGAATACATCCAAGAAATATTTCCTAAAGTAATTCCAGTTGGTATTGAACATGGAACAGTCATCGTAAGACATGGTAAAGAATCCTATGAAGTGACTACCTTCCGAATAGACGGCGACTATTCGGATAAACGACATCCGGACACGGTTCAATTTATAGATAGAATCGATAAAGATTTGGAAAGACGCGACTTTACCATTAATGCACTCGCAATGAATTTAAGTGGCGATATGATTGATTTATTTGGTGGTAAAGAAGATATACAAAATAAAGTTATTCGAACCGTAGGAAATGGCTATCGGCGATTTACAGAGGATCCTTTACGGATAATACGAGCACTTCGCTTTTCTAGTCAATTGGGATTCACCATTCATCCAAAAACAATAGATGAAATGTCTTTGGTTCGTCACGAAATAGTAAATCTTGCAATTGAACGAATTACAAATGAATTTACGAAGCTGTTTGCCGGAACTTATGTTACACAGGGAATTGATTATATGAAAAAGCTTGAAATAGGAAGATTTCTTCCTATATTCTCTGATTTTCCTGATCTGATACATTTAATTCCAGCATCCATGAAGCCATTAAAATCTTTCGGTGAGACAATTACTTTATTACATCTCCTAAAACCAGAAGTAACCATAAATCAATGGATAACAAATTGGAAATGCTCCAATAAGACAAAGCTTGAAGCAATACAACTATTAGAAGCATATAACCATTTTACTGCAAATGGATTGGATAAATGGCTTGTATACCGATTAAGAGCTGAGTTCTATCCTGGCTTTCTCCGTTTAGTTGAAATACTGGATCATAAGTCGATCAGCATAGAGCATTTGATTACAATTGAAAGAATTCTGGAAATTAAGCAAAAAAGCGATTTAGCCATTAATGGACATAATTTGATAGAACTTTTCCCTAACAAAAAAAAGGGGCCCTGGCTAAATCATATCATCAAACAAATAGAATTAGAAATTGTCACAGGTCATTTAAAGAATGATAATAAAGCTATAAAGGATTGGTTAAAATGGAATCCACCCGCGATCGATTAATTAATCTGCTGGCTGAGAATGGGGATAATTTTATTTCCGGACAAGTATTATCCGAATCCCTGAATATATCTAGAAACGCTGTTTGGAAACATATGAAAGAACTCGAAAAAGATGGCTTTCAAATGGAAGCTAAACCAAGAATGGGGTATAGAATCAAGACATTTCCCGAGAAGCTTAGCAGTAATACAATTAAATGGGGTCTTGATTCAAATTGGATTGCCAATAAAGTTATCCATATGCAAACAGTTGAGTCTACTCAGACTATTGCACATCAAGCAGCACAGGAAAATGCATCTCATGGCACAATTGTCGTAGCTGATGAACAAACTATTGGAAGAGGGAGGATGGATCGGTCCTGGCATTCCTCCAAAGATAAGGGCATATGGCTAAGTATTATTCTAAGACCGGAAATGCCACCTAATCACGCTTCCCAATTAACACTATTAACAGCGACTGTTCTCGCGGACGTATTGAACGAGTTTGAAATTCTGAAACCACTTATTAAATGGCCGAATGATCTATTATTAAATAAGAAAAAAACCGCTGGAATACTAACAGAAATGCAAGCAGAACAAGATAGAATCCAATATATATTGATTGGTATTGGGTTAAATGTCAATCATTCTATAAATGATTTAAATGAAGATATTCGTTCAAAGGCCACATCACTGCGAATTGAATCAGATATGGAATGGTCGATTAGAGATCTAATTCAAAAATTATTGATTGCCTTTGAGACAGCCTATGATACATATATGGAACATGGCTTTGCACCAATTAAAGAGAAATGGGAAAGCTATGGATTTAAAATAGGGGAAGACATCGCGATTCAAACATTTAATGATAATTGGAAAGGTAAATTCCTCGGCATATCTGAAGAAGGGGCACTGTTGACGGAGTCCAAGGAAGGGAAGCCAGTAAAACTTTATTCAGCAGAAATTGACTGGTTTTCAGAACCATTATAGAGACCAATAACCTTGTATGCTTTCTCTTCATTATTAGAAAAAATAATCCAAAGTGGGGTTAGGCATGGAAATTATTCGAACTATTAAGCAAATGCAGCAAATTAGTACACAGTTAAAAAAAGAATATAAGCAAATTGGATACGTAGCAACTATGGGTTACTTTCACGAAGGCCACCATAACTTGATGAGGCGAGCTAGAAATGAGAATGATATTGTAATAACAAGTATTTTTGTGAATCCATTACAATTTGGTCCTAATGAAGATTTTGAGAAGTACCCACGTGATGAAGAGAAAGATTCCCAGGAAGCAGAAAAGGATGGTATCGATTACTTATTTCTTCCAAGTGTAGACGAAATGTATCCAAATAAGTCAATAATAAACATGCATATTGATGGACGAGTTGACGTTCTATGCGGGAAGTCCAGACCTGGTCACTTTAATGGTGTGCTTACTGTTCTAACAAAGTTATTTCATATTATACAGCCAGATAAAACCTACTTTGGGTTAAAGGATGCTCAGCAGGTTGCCGTTGTAGATGCTCTTATCCAGGAACATAACTTTCCAATTGAATTAATTGGCGTTCCAACGACAAGGGAGTCTGATGGACTGGCTAAAAGCAGTAGAAATGTATTTCTGAACAGACAGGAACGGGAAGAAGCTGTGTGGCTTTATAAAAGCCTATTACACGGGAAACAATTAGTGGTTGACGGTGTGAAAAATCCTGATATCATTATTAAAGAGGTCCGCGAATTATTAAGGGAACATGTTACCGGTGAAGTGGATTATATTGAGATGTTAAGCTACCCGGAGCTTATGCCAATTATAGATGTAGATCAAAATACTATTTTGGCTGCTGCGGTTTATTTTAAAGAAGCAAGAATAATTGACAATATAATATTTAATTCAGATGGACAAATAAAAGAGCTGATTAATTAGGGGTGGATTCTAAATGTTTCGTACAATGATGAAAAGTAAAATACATCGTGCAAGAGTAACAGAGGCAAACCTGAATTATGTTGGAAGTATAACAATCGATGAATCTATCTTAAACCAAGTAGATATATTACCACATGAAAAGGTACAAATAGTCAATAATAATAACGGTGAACGCCTTGAAACGTACGTAATCCCTGGAAAAAGAGGATCTGGAGTAATATGCCTTAATGGCGCAGCAGCAAGGTTAGTACAAGAAGGAGATATCGTCATCATTGTTTCCTATGCAGTCGTTTCAGAAGAGGAATTAGAGTCTCATCGCCCAAAAGTTGCTATTATGGATGAATATAACCAAGTTGAACAACTTATTGAACAAGAGCCACCTCTAACAATCATGTAGGCTTACATGCAAGATTCAAGAACTCTTATCGACTTCATGGATAAGAGTTTTACTATTAGAGGTTGTTCAGAAACTTATAGGTCAAGCTCAAATTAGAAAGCAAGGTGGAAAAGATGGATAAATTCGTAGTAGTTGATCTTGAAACTACAGGACACTCTCCTTCCAAAAATGATAAGATAATTGAAGCCGGTATCGTTGTCATAGAAAATAATGTCATTACAGATACCCACACGACCTTATTGAATCCCAGCAAATCCATTCCACCATTTATTGAAAATTTAACCGGAATATCAGATAAGGACGTTCATAAAGCACCATTATTTTATGAAAAAGCAGATAAAATTATAGAAATATTTAAAGACAGTTACTTAATTGCTCATAATGTAGCTTTTGACTTAGGATTTCTTAACGCTGAACTGGCAGCAAATGGCAGAGAGAAACTAACTAATCCTGTATTGGATACGGTGGAACTATCAAGAATTCTATTCCCTGAAGCACCAAGCTATAAATTGGGACAACTTGCCGAATATTTAGATATAAAACACACGGATCCACATCGCGCCCTTTCAGATGCTTTTGTTACTGCTAAGTTATTTTTAAAGCTAAAAGAAAAGTTAGAATCTCTACCATATGAAACCATTGATCATTTATTAAAAATCGAAAAAATGTTTATATCAGATGTCCGTGAAATTTTATCAAATAGACTAGATAAGCTAGCCTTTTCGACAAATTCTAATCATAATATTGTATCATTTAAGGGGTTAGCCTTTAAGCATAGGGAAGATAACCTTAATGAAACACCTATCGTGGAAACTTCTTTTGGAGAATACTTGGATGATATTTATGAAGAGAATGGCTCCATGCAAAGACAATTTACGAAATACGAAAAACGTCCAGGCCAGCGGGATATGTCTGAAACAATATATGATTCATTCCAATCATCAAACCATGCTTTGATTGAGGCTGAAACTGGAACAGGTAAATCTCTTGGCTATCTGATCCCTGCTGTCTATGAAGCAGTAAAAACAAATCAGAAAATTATTATAAGTACATATACAACCCAATTACAAAGCCAGTTACTTGATGAGGAAATTCCATCCATAAGAAAGTTGACGGATATTCCATTCAAGGTTGCTTTGTTGAAAGGAAAAAGCCATTACATAAGCTTGGAAAAGTTTTCACATGAATTGGATAGCAATCAGTCTGATAATTACGACACAGCATTAACAAAAGCAATGCTGCTTGTATGGCTGACTGAAACGGATACTGGGGATATAGATGAAATACAGTTACCGACAAGTGGATACTTTTTTTATAAAAAAATATCTACGGATGCTGAAAGTAATGTAGATCCACAGTCACAATGGTTTTCTAGATCGTTTTATCAGAAGGCTAGAAGAAAAGCACAAAAAGCAAATATTATCATTACGAACCATGCATTACTATGTACAGATATGTTTAATGATTATCAATTTCTACCAAAGTATGAGAAGGTAATCATTGATGAGGCCCATCACTTTGAAGATACGGCTTCACGGCATTATGGATTGAATTTAGATTATATTAATATGCAGTTTATGCTTAATCAAATTGGGCATACAAATGATGGGAAGATGTTTAGTAAAGTAATAGCAAATTATAAATTAACAGAGGAACAAATTCCACTTGAAAAATGGGATTCTATTTTTGATAATATGAAATATGAAATTGATGACCTATTCCAACAGCTTTATCAATATGTTGTCACAAAACATAAAGCCAATAAATCCTTAAGTGACATCGGAAGACTTCAGTATCATTTTCAAGAAGAAAAGGAAGACCAAACAACTTGGGCAACTATTAAAGAAATGGTTTCAAGAGTTACATTTTATATGCGGGATTTAATTCATATACTTTCACTCACGGAACAACATCTATCCAGACAGGAAACACTCGAGAAATATGATAAGGAAGATTTACAAGCGATGTCCATTATTTTCCAGAAATTTATTGATGGATTAGAACTGTTGTTTTTCACAGAAGGGGCTGTACCTCAAATCAAGTGGATTGAAATCGATACAAAGGGAACGAAGAATGCTGTTTACTTATATAGTGAGCCATCAGATATATCTGAATTGCTGGCAGAAGAATTTTTCCAAAATAAAAAAAGTGTTATTATGACAAGCGCGACACTTACCATGAAGAATTCTTTCGATTTTATTCAAAAAAGACTTGGTATTAAAGTGGAACGGTTGATAACAAAACAAATAGATTCACCATTTTCCTACAAAGAACAAGTTCAACTACTTATCCCTGATGACTTCCCTGATATAAAGTACGGAAAGATGGATGATTTCATATATGCAACATGTGAAGCGATTATTTCTTTAGCCGAAATCACAAAAGGAAGAATGCTCGTTCTATTTACTTCCTATGATATGTTGAAGAAGTCATATACATTATTAAAAGAAATTATTAGAGATAATGAATTTGTGCTTATTGGTCAGGGTATTACGAGTGGCAGCAGATCGAGACTCAAAAAAAACTTTCAAACATTTGATCAGGCAATTCTTCTCGGTACAAGTTCTTTTTGGGAAGGTGTGGACATACCCGGCGAAGACCTTTCTTGTCTGATGATTGTCAGACTTCCATTTCAACCTCCAAACCATCCGGTATTTGAAGCAAAATCGAAAATACTGAAAGAAAATGGAAAAAATGGTTTTATGGAATTATCTCTGCCAAACGCTGTAATTAAATTCAAGCAAGGTTTTGGTCGTTTAATCCGCTCCTCAAGTGATAGAGGAATTGTCTTTGTCTGTGATGCCCGAATTATCAAAGCAAGGTATGGAAAGTATTTTACCGAATCCATTCCAAACGTTCCTGTTTCATTTGATTCAACAAGGAATCTGATGACGAAAGCTGAAGAATGGTTTTAATAACTATGTAAAAGTACTACTGATGCAGCAGGGCTGGATCAGTAGTAAAGTCAGATATGGTGTGTGGGTAAGGAATATTTTATCAAATTAATTAGAAAAGCAAGAAATAATATTGCCTTTTACTTCGCTTCATCAATTTGACTTATCCTTATTGTTTACAGACTGTTACAAGCTATGTATAGTAAAAAATGAAAAAGCATCATTTAAAATATTGGAGGGGTACGGATGAACATACATATTGGAGCGATTTCCTTACTTTCAGTCCAACTTAAATTAAACAAATCGGAAAAAGTATATGGGTAATTCAAGACCAACTTGGCTTATGTGGAGTTCCATACTATTACTAGTTATTATTTTAGCTTGTATCATATATGCTGTATACTTATATAATGATTTATATAATAGCAAGACAGCGGGATTTGATGAAACTAAAGAACAAATCCTGAATCAAACTTCCATAGCAGAAATAGAAAAAATCGAACAATATAATGGTTCATCTCCATATCACGTTGTCTTCGCATTGAATGAAGCTAATGAAGAAAAGCTCATCTTCTATCCAGTCGAAGGAAAAGAAAAAGAACTTACAACCATTAATAGATCAGAAATCATAACAGCAGAAGAGGTTCTTAGTCTTTGGCAAGCTCAATGCAATGAATGCGAATTAGTTAAAATTAACCCAGCTTTGGAAAATAACGAGCCTTTGTGGGAAATTACGTATCACGATAATCAAAATCGATATGTAATGGAGTATTTATCCATTTATGATGGCGCACCGGTAGAAAGTTACCGTTTTAAAAAAATGTTTTAATTAGAGAGGGGAACTATACATGGAATTAGCAAATAGAGTAAAAACATTGTCACCATCTTCAACGCTTGCAATTACTGCAAAAGCAAAAGAATTAAAACAACAAGGACATGATGTAATTGGCTTGGGTGCAGGTGAACCTGATTTCAACACACCGGATTATATATTGGAAGCTGCCAAAAAGGCAATGGATAAAGGGATGACGAAATACACACCAGCCGGAGGAATCGTTGAACTTAAAAAGGCGATTAATGAGAAGTTCGAGAAAGATAATGGGTTATCCTATGCAAATGATCAAATTATTGTTACAACAGGTGCCAAGCACGCATTATATACATTGTTTCAAGTACTGCTAAATCAAGGAGATGAAGTGATTGTCCCATCCCCATACTGGGTGAGCTATCCCGAACAAATTAAACTTGCTGAAGGAAATCCGGTATTTGTTCAAGCTTCCGAACAGAATCAATTTAAAATTACACCGGAACAATTGGAAGAGGCAATTACAAATCAAACTAAGGCTGTCGTTATCAATTCACCATCCAATCCGACTGGGATGATGTATAGCAAGGAAGAACTAGAGAAGATTGGTAAAGTATGCTTGAAACATAATATTTTGATCATTTCCGATGAAATTTATGAAAAGCTTATTTACACGGATAAACAACATACTTCAATCGCATCCCTTTCCAGCGAATTGAAGGAGCAAACAGTAATTATTAATGGAGTCTCTAAATCACATGCAATGACAGGGTGGAGAATCGGATATGCAGCAGGTTCTAAAGCAATCATAAAAGCGATGACAAATCTTGCTTCACATTCAACTTCAAACCCTACTTCGATCGCCCAGTATGCTGCGTTAGCTGCGTATAACTCTGAAAAAGATACGACAATAGAATTAAAACAGGTTTTTGCAGAAAGACTAAATACTTTTTACGATCTCATTAATGAGATTCCTGGTATTAAATGCGTAAAACCAGAAGGAGCATTTTACTTATTTCCGAATGTAAAAGAAGCTGTAAAAAACAATGGTTTTAATACTGTAGATGAATGGGTTACAGCATTGCTTGAAGAAGAGAAAGTAGCATTAGTACCAGGTTCTGGATTTGGTTCACCTGATAATGCTCGTCTTTCTTATGCACTTTCAATGGAGGAATTAATTGAGGCAGCAAATAGAATAAAAAGATTTGTCACCAATCATCAATCAAAGTAAGATGGAGGTCAACGAGTTATGAAAAAAACAATATCACAAGCAGCGAAACATAATGAGAAAACAGTAACTATAGGTGCTTGGCTTGCGAATAAAAGATCCAGTGGGAAAATTGCTTTTCTGCAGCTACGTGACGGTACGGGATTCATGCAAGGGGTCGTCGTAAAAAGTGAAGTATCCGAAGAAACGTTTAACCTTGCTAAAAATTTAACACAAGAAACATCTATATATGTAACCGGAAAAATTGTTGAAGATACCCGCTCTACATTTGGTTATGAAATGCAGGTTAGTCAAATTGAAGTTATCCATGAGGCAACGGACTACCCAATCACACCAAAAGAACATGGCACAGAATTCTTAATGGATCATCGACATCTATGGCTACGATCAAAAAAACAACATGCGGTTATGAAAATCAGAAATGAAATTATCCGCTCTACGTATCAGTTTTTCAATGAAAATGATTTTATAAAGATTGATCCACCAATTCTTACCGGATCATCAGCAGAAGGAACAACTGAACTGTTTCACACAAAGTATTTTGATGAAGAAGCGTATTTATCACAAAGTGGGCAATTATATATGGAAGCAGCTGCAATGGCATTTGGAAAGGTGTTTTCTTTCGGCCCTACTTTCCGTGCTGAAAAATCAAAAACACGCAGACATTTAATTGAATTCTGGATGATTGAGCCAGAGATGGCCTTTGTTGACCATGAGGAAAGCTTGCAAATACAAGAAAATTACGTGAGTTATGTTGTTCAATCTGTACTGAACAATTGTAAGCTCGAATTAGAAATCTTAGAACGTGATACATCTAAATTGGAACAAATCAAAGCACCATTTCCTCGAATCTCCTATGATGATGCAATTACATTATTAAAGGAAAAAGGTTTTGATGATATCGAGTGGGGAGAAGATTTTGGGGCTCCACATGAAACAGCAATTGCTGAGAGCTATGACAAGCCTGTTTTCATAACCAATTATCCAGCCGAAATTAAAGCCTTTTATATGAAACCTGACCCAAATCGTTCAGATGTTGTACTTTGTGCAGATTTGATTGCACCAGAGGGTTATGGTGAAATTATCGGTGGATCACAACGTATTGATGATTTAGAATTAATGAAAGAGCGATACGAACAGCATGGATTGAATGGACCTGCATATAAATGGTATTTAGAGTTAAGACAATATGGTAGTGTACCACATTCCGGATTTGGACTTGGACTTGAAAGAACTGTTGCATGGCTCTCAGGCGTGGACCACGTTAGAGAGACCATCCCATTTCCAAGACTATTAAACCGTTTATATCCATAAGAAACATAAGAAAGGCAATAATTTAAAATCCCTTGCGAACACAAGCAAGGGATTTTAATTTACCCGCCTATACGTGAAGTAAGACTCCCACTTCAAGATCTCAAGGGGATGAAGAAAGATAAGTGGGAGGGAATTGATCCCAAATAAATGAAAGTTCAATTTATCTGAGGTGAATTACCTTTCATGCTATACTAATATTAGAGGTGCTATAATTTTGACGAAAAAAATATCGATACAACAAATTCTCTTGAATCAGTTGCACATACCAAGTGATTTATTATTAAAATATAAAACACTTGGTCTTAATGAAAAAGAGGTTATGATTATTCTTCAATTACTCCGTTATTTAACGGATAAAAATGATTTTCCAACACCATACGACATTTCTCAGCATGTCACTATGGATGAACAGGAATGCGCGAATATACTCCGTAAATTAACACAGAAAAATTTACTTTCCATTGAACAACAAGAAAATGAAAACCACCAATTAAGTGAGGCATATAATCTTGACCCATTATGGGAAAAGCTGTTTATAAAAGAAGAGGAAGTAGAAGTACCGCAAGATGATAATCAAACAGCTGGATCCATTTTTATTCTTTTTGAACAAGAATTTGGAAGACCATTGTCGCCATTTGAGATTGAAATGATCAATGCTTGGATTGATGAGGATGAAATAATACCATCACTAATAAAAGCCGGACTTAGGGAATCTGTACTAATGGGAAAGCTGAATTTCAAATATATCGACAGAATTTTAAGAGAATGGAAAAAGAAAGGTATTCATACCGTAGACCAGGCTCGGCAAGCAACCAAAAACTTTCATAATAAAAAAAATACAAAAGAAGCAAAAACGGTAAAACGAGATACATCCTTTTATTACAATTGGTTAGAAGGGGAAGAATAAAACAATGCTAAACAAAAAGAAGATAAGGCATTGTCTCGATGTGATGGCAGAAATGTTTCCGGATGCAAAAGGGGAATTGGTACATTCCAATCCTTTTGAACTAGTAATCGCTGTATTACTGTCTGCACAATGTACAGACAAGCTTGTCAATAAAGTTACTGCTGATTTATTTAAAAAGTATAAAAAACCGGAAGACTATCTGGAAGTCTCTTTAGAAGAACTCGAATCAGATATAAAATCCATCGGTCTTTATCGTACTAAAGCAAAAAATATAAAAAAGCTATGTCAGATGTTACTTGATGATTATAAAGGAGAAGTACCACGAACAAAGGAAGATTTAATAAAGCTTGCTGGTGTCGGCAGAAAAACTGCAAATGTGGTTGCTTCCATTGCATTTGATGAACCTGCAATTGCAGTCGATACACATGTTGAGCGTATTTCCAAACGTTTAGGAATATGCAGATGGAAAGACTCTGTTATTGAAGTAGAAGAAACCTTAATGAGAAAGGTGCCACGTGATGAATGGAGTGTTACACATCATCGAATGATTTTCTTTGGCAGATATCATTGTAAGGCACGAAATCCCAATTGTCCTGAATGCCCGTTGCTGGAACTTTGTAGAGAGGGACAGAAACGAATGAAAAAAGAAAATACAACAAAAAGAGAGAGGTAAACTCATATAGAGTTCACCTCTCTCTTTTTTATTCCTCTGGAGTGTCTTCTGGATTTTCTTCAGTGGATTGTTCTTCTTCATCTTCAACTGGTTCTTCTGTGGCTGGTTCTTCTACAGGTGGAGCTTCCTCATCCGGTTCTTCTTGACCGTTTGAATTGCCGTTGTCGCCATTGTTTCCACCATTACCATTATTGCCGTTGTTGCCATTGTTGCCGTTATTTTCATTTTCATTTTCATTTTCATTTTCATTTTGGTTTTGGTTTTGGTTTTGTTTTTGTTCCTCATTGTTACCATTTTCTTCATTACCATTATTCTCATTATCTTCATTTGGCTCTTCTTCAGCCGGTACATCAACAGTAGTACTTTGTGATGATCCTCTTACATCATCCTGACCAATCGGAGTGACTTCAATTGTGTATGTCTCACCAGGTGTTGCTCCACTTACTTCCAAACCTTGTGACTCTACTGTTTGTGTTTGTCCATTAACAGATACTTCAAAGGTAGCATCTGGACCATCGTAGGTCCACGATATATCGATTAAAGAATCTGCTGCAATATACTGTGCAGTTAAGCCGCTTACTGATGGTACTGTTTCTTCCTCTTCACCACCAGGTATTGTTAACGATGTGTTCGCAGGATCACTTGTCATTGATCCGCTTGTTGCAACAACCTGTATCTCATAAACTGCACCAGGTTCAACTTCAGAAATCTCCACCTGAGTTTCCTCTGTTGATGAGAGATTTTGCATTTGTCCACCATCAACACTGGCACTGACATTAAATGATACATTTTCATCTGAACCATAATTCCACTTAATCTGTACTGAATTTGATTCTTCATTGTAAGAAGCGTTCAAATCAGAAACTGGATCAAGAGCATCAAACTTTTTAGATGTTTTCGTTGGTTCTGTTCCTTTTACAAACAACTCTGTAACAATCTGTGATGACGGTGTATGTTTGCTTGGTAGTGCAGGTGGATTCGAGCCTTTTTCCACACTTACTTCGATAACAGAACTTGGCTTTTTGAAATCAGTTATTTCTTTTCCTTCTGAGATAGTTTCCATTGTGTTCTTGAATAATGCCTTTGAAATATTAGTATCTTCAAGAGGGACACGTTTTGTTTTACCTTCCTCATCTACAGTATAACCACCTGTCCAGGCGGCTATCGTATAGTTAGTAGAATATCCGCCAAACCATGCATCCGGACTTCCCTCTACATCCTGCAAGTTAGTAGTACCTGTCTTACCGGCAATCGGAATACCTGGAATATTGGCTCCTGTACCAGTACCTTCTGTAACAACCGATTTCATCATGTCTGTGACCATATATGCCGTGTAATCGGACATAACCGCTTCGGCTTCTGGTGTTAAGTCAACAACTTCGCCGTCAGGGAATTCCACTTTTGTAACTGCGTATGGTTCATTATAGATACCTTCATTACCAAAAGCGCGGTACGCTCCTGCCAATTGAAGTGGTGTAACATTGGTTCCCGCTCCACCGATAACATCTGTAAGGGCCATTTGATCATTGTGAAAGTTTATTCCAAGGTTTTCCGCAAACTCTTGGGCCTTTCCGATACCAACTTCCTCCATTAACTTAATAGTTGGTACGTTAAGTGATTGACTTAAGGCATGTCTTGCGCTCATCCATCCTCCACTTGAACGATTCCAGTTGCGAATCGGATGATTTGTTCCGGGAATTATATATGGTGCATCATCATTAATTTGATGATACGTAGATATTTGATTATATTCAATGGCAGGTCCATAAGACATAATTGGTTTCGCTGTTGAACCTAACTGTGAACCACCTTCAATGGCATAGTTAAAGCCATAATCACCTTCATTATTTCTGCTGCCACCAATGGCCTGAATTGCTCCAGTTTTAGTATCTAAAACCGTCATGGCAGCTTGGGTATTATCCGGATATTTAATAGGGTTTTCATCACTGTCTGTAAGTAAGAATTCCACATGTTCCTGTACACTTGGATCCAATGTTGTATAAACCTTTAATCCATCTGTATTGATATCAATTCCATCCATTTTTTCATTTACTTCTTTTTCAACCTGCTGAATGAATGCCTCATATGCTGATGAGTCCGGACGTGATTCAACAAGCAGGGAAGGGATATCCACTTCTCTCGCTTCATCAGCCTCAGCTTGTGTAACTTTTCCATGTCTTACCATTAATGTTAATACTGTATTCATTCTTTCTTTTGTTAAGTCAGGATTTTGAAACGGATTATATGCGGTAGGTCGCTGTGGTAAACCTGCAAGAATAGCGGCCTCTGGCAATGTTAAATCGTTTAAATCCTCTTTCCCAAAATAGTTTTCTGCAGCCTTGGCAACCCCTGATGAATTACTTCCATAGAAGATACCATTTAAGTACATTTCAAGGATCTCTTCTTTGGAATATTCTCTTTCCAACTGTAATGCAAGCCACATTTCTTGAACTTTTAAACTGATTTTTTTATCATGTGAAAGAAAAGCTCTTTCAACAACTTGCTGGGTTATTGTACTCGCGCCCTGCGACCCAAATCCGTCGGTAATGTTTGCGAGTACAGCACCGCCTATTCTACGTACATCAATACCGGGATGTTCAAAAAATCTTGCATCCTCTGTAGCAGTGACGGCATCAATTAAAACTTGTGGCAAATCTTCATAGGTAACCTTCTCACGTTGTGCCTCTTCGCTTAGGTTCGCGAATTCTTCTCCATTTTTATCGTATAAAGTGGAGGAGAAGGGAACAGATAGCTGTGATTCATCAAGTTCGGGTGCTGTCGTTACCCAATACGCACCCATAGCGATTGCTCCAATTCCTAGTGCTAGAATAATAATAAGAGCTGTTAATAGAACTTTTTTCCATATCGGTTTATTTTTATTCTTTTTGGACTTTTTCTGTCTACGTCTAGCTGATCGACTCTGGCTGTTTTCTGCCATTAGTTGTATACCTCCGTCTTCTAAAAATAAAGCTTATCTATAATAGATAAATAATCGACCCTTGTCTGATACTGAAAGGGTATTAAATAACTGTCCTGTTGTACTTGTTTATAAGAGATGGATTTTTTCCCTCCCTTTAATTTGTCGTCCCAATAAGAAAATAGTTTCACTGCTTCCATGAAATATGTTTCATCAAAAGCGGCAAATCGAATAATCATAAAACAAACGCCACCATGACCAATAATTGCTTTCATATGATCAATCTGATGTTCATGAATATTTGCAAGTGGAAAAATCGTTTTATTCTTAGTTTCCTTTGCCTCAAAGTCAATATACTTACCTCGATATAAACCATTATAATCTGTTGTGGAAGCCTGTTTGAAATATGCCTCTGTAATAACCGCAGCACTACGCTTTGGATAGTTCACATTAACAATTTGAACAGGGGTAGGCTTTTTATGAATAACAGCTTTTGCTGTATCCAGATAAAATTGATTCGTTATATTTATATCTTTCTCTAGAGTCATTCCTCGATTACTGAATATATTATTTCCTTGTTCTGATGATGTCTTTCGGACCGGCAAAGTCTTTCTTTGTCCACTTGGATAGTTCAAAAGTTTTTCCCTCCCAGCTTAATACAGTATGATATCAGAAAAAAAGGTAAATGATAACTCTTAACTGTACAATTGTTGTATACCCCATAATTCTGAAAAGAAAGAATGTGTCAAGTATATGACTAAGACTCATAACCAACAATCCTTCTTACATTATATAACAAATTTGACTACATCACATAATTTAGACAATATCTCAAGAACTCTTGCATATCAAAATTTCTATTTCCAATATCCTGAAATGAAATGGGCATTAGTTGCCAGTGTTGTGTCCAGAAATGCAGGCTGGAACATGACGGATTTATCTTTACCGCCATTTCAAGGATTATTAAGTGACAAAGAACTTCGTCGCTTGTTTATGACGTACGAAAGGGCAAACTGGTTAATCTTTTCTGATGCCTTTCCACAATTACTGATATACAGCTTTTCTAAAGAATTCAATCAACCATTGTTTCATTTACTATATGAATTCAATGTTTCCACCTTTATGATTGATGAATGGAATTATTTCTGGAAATCAAATGATAAAGAAAGACTTCTAAATGCGTTAATTATCAACGAACAGAATCTAATTCAATCACCTGTCATTGAGCAGCCTTTTTTTAAGGCTCAAGTATTTAGATCTTTTCCATATTTAATGCAAAACTTTCTATTAATGAACGCTGTTTTATTACCAAATCGCAAAGGGAAGTTACACGGATTTTTTGTACATGGTTTCACAAACATTGACAACAGGATAAAAATAGGTCAAAAAATAGCTGCATTAATCGAAATACCCACCATTTATAATGAACTGATTGATTTTCTGATTTCCATTGAACCAACTGGATCACGTCAAGAATATGAACAATTTTTAAATATAAATCTAACCAAAAGCTCTATGTTAAGAGTTTTATATCCAGTTATTACCCACCAGGATATTATTCGAGAAGACTGGTACAAAGCAGGGGGTATAGAAACAAAATGGCTAAAAAAGCCTAACCTATCATCCAAATTAGAAATCGGTAAATCTTTTTATATAAAAAGGAAAATTTTATTCGCTTACTATCACATTAAAAAGATATATAAAAAGGATTTGTACCAGTAAATAGTACAAATCCTTTTTGCTATAGAAATCATAATTTTCTTCTTATGAGGTTTTCGGACTGTGTAAGCCACATACAGCTCCAGCGCTGAAGCTGCAATAGTTCCGTAATCAGTTAACTCGAAATGCTCCACGTGTTATCTTTATTTTATGTGGATGGACGGTTTGGACCATTTAATTTTTTATCACCGGTTTTTAGAGACTTTGCTTTGCGGTCTGTTGTACTAGGTTGTTGTCGTTCTTTTTTTGACTGTTTCAATTAAAAACACCTCCTTTCTTTTAGTTTGTCTTATTTCGCCCAAAAGATGAGTGTTTCCACTAGTTTTGTACATTTACTTCTAGTTTTGTCGAAGGGGGAGGAGTGTCATGTTAAGGTGGCGAAATACTTATACAACAAATAATAAGTAGGGGTTGATGATCATGACAGCAGTCCTAAGAAAAACAATAGAAAAGAACGGTTCCAGCAAAGACGAAGCACAATTAATCTTACAAGAAATGACGGAACAACTACTGTTAATCGAACAAAAAGTCAAAGTGAATGCAGATAGAGAAGTATGGTTGCGTTATCAAAATGTGATTCATCAAATCGAACACACGAAAGATGCAATCGAAAAGATAATACGATGATTCGATCAGTATAGATGCCTTTAAAAGAGAATAATGATAAAGTAGGTTGTATGTTTTACTCTCTTTATAAAGGTGGCAATTATAGATGGAACTAAGCAAGCAAATAAACTTATTAAAAAATCACCTATCCCGTTTGAAGGATATATTTGAAAAAAATACCCCCCCTGAAAATATAAAAGATAGGGATTTCTTTTTAAAAGTCAAAGAAGAAACAACACCGGTTTATCAACTTTTAGATGAATGGGAGGAAGCAGCCTTAAAAGTCGTTAAAGAAAGAAAGGCCAAAGTACATCCACAGCAAATAACTTCCACAAAGGAGAATATGGAATTAGTGTTAATGCACAGCTATTATGTGGATACCCGAAGGAAGCGTTATATGGAATTACATAATTCCATTTTATATGTCTTTGACTTGCTTTTAGAAGATATTTAAAAGATCAAAGTACTGTTTATCGTGCTTTACAACAATTCTTATTTCTCTTATAATTACCTGCACAAACTCATAAAGGGTGGGAAAGACAAATGAACTCGGATCAATTAATCGAAGAAGCAATTAATATCATGGATAATGCATATGCCCCATATTCAAAGTTTAAGGTTGGTGCAGCGTTATTAACCAAATCAGGAAAAGTTTATACAGGATGTAATATTGAAAATGCCGCATACCCTGTTAGTTGCTGTGCAGAACGTGTTGCTATTTTTAAAGCTATTTCTGAAGGGGAAACGAAATTTCAGGAACTAGCAGTAGCAGCAGATTCTTCAAGACCAGTACCTCCATGTGGATCTTGCCGCCAAGTAATGAGCGAATTTTTCTCAAAAACAATGTACATTCATTTGACCAATCTTAATAAAGAAACAAAATCATTTACAATGGAAGAATTACTACCTTTTTCATTTGATATAGATGATTTGCTAGGAAATTAATTCTTACTGGTAGAAAATTAAGAATCGTCCTTCTTATGTAGATACATGATGTATTAGAACTTTCCTTTATGAAAAGAAAGTTTAATATTACACAGGAGACTGGCAATCAGTTTCCTTTTTTATGGTATAATAAATAATAATTGGTATTTAATTTTTATTTAATTAATAAACTTAGAAATGAAAGTGACCATTAGAAAATTACATTTTACATCGTATATGTGAAAATGATGAGGTGATGAGATGAGTATAAACCGCGTTCAACTAAGTGGAAAAGATATTCTGGAAAAAGATTTTAAAACAGCAATGAGAGGATACAATCAAGAAGAGGTTGATGAATTTCTGGATGTCATCATTCAGGACTATGACTTGTTTAAGCAGGAAGTGGAACGGTTACAGGCAGAAAATGAAAAGCTGAGGAAAACTACTGTAGAACAGCCAAGAACAAGGGCACCACAACCGAATACACAGGTTAATTATGATGTATTAAAGCGTCTGTCCAATTTAGAAAAAGCTGTTTTCGGTAAAAAGTTCGCTGACTCAGCTGAATAAATCTAATTTTTGGTAATTTTTAACATCGATTGATAAAATGCTGTAATCATGTTAATATGAAAGAACATTAATTAAATGCTTGTGTAATCGCTGCATGTATTTGCAGAGGAAAGTCCATGCTCACACAGACTGAGATGTCTGTAGTGTTCGTGCTTGATGAATTCATAAGTCAAGGTAGCTTAATTGCTAACGGCAGAAGACATTCCTAAGTCTTTTTGATATGGAATTATTCTTGAAAGTGCCACAGTGACGTAACTGAGATGGAAACATTTCAGGTGGAACGGGTAAACCCCACGAGTGAGCAACCCAAATAATGGTAGGGGCATCCTTTAGTAGGGAATTCAACCGAACAAGGGACAAGTTTTGCTTGTAGATAGATGATTACAACCGGAGTACGAGGCTGACCACCGTTTGCAGTACAATGGTACAGAACATGGCTTATCGAGTATTTAATGGTCATACATATTAATTTTGAAACCTTTTCATTGTCAATGATGACAGATGAAAAGGTTTTTTTGTTTATTCACTACGGTATTAAAGAATACTACAAATATGGCGGACGGAACCACATCTTTAATTTAGCAGTTCATCTTTTGATTGCACAATGTAATATGGTAAACTGAAACTAATTTTAATTCGAAGGGAATAATTCAATGCGTAAAGTAACATTAATAGCAACTACTGCGATGGGTTTGGAATCAGTTGTTGCACAAGAGGTTAAATCATTAGGATATGAGGTAACGGTAGACAATGGAAAGGTTATTTTTGAAGCACCAGTATCAGCAATTCCGAGGTGCAATCTTTGGCTTCGAGCAGCAGATCGAATCAAAGTCGTTGTCGGGCAATTCAAGGCTTTGACATTTGATGAGCTTTTTGAAGCCACCAAAGCATTACCATGGGAAGAATATATTTCTGAAGATGGTCAATTCCCCGTCTCTGGTAAGTCCATAAAATCAAAGTTATTCAGTGTTTCTGATTGTCAGGCGATTGTTAAAAAAGCAATTGCGGAACGTTTGAAATTAAAATATGGCCTTGCCACGAAGATGCCTGAAACGGGAGGACTATATAAAACGGAAGTAGCATTGCTTAAAGATGTCGTGACATTAACATTGGATACGTCAGGGGCAGGACTTCATAAAAGAGGTTACCGTGTCGGGCAGGGAGAAGCACCTTTAAAGGAAACAATGGCCGCGGCACTTGTTATGCTTACAAATTGGAAAGCCGAATACCCATTTGTAGACCCGTTCTGTGGCTCTGGAACATTAGCAATTGAAGCGGCATTGATTGGACAAAACATTGCGCCAGGCTTCAACCGTGATTTTGCTTCAGAGGACTGGACATTTATTAAAAGAAAATTATGGGACGAAGCATTTCAGGAAGCGGAAGATTTGGCAAACTATGATCAAAAGCTTGATATTACCGGTTCGGATATCGACCATAAAATGATTGAAATAGCTACGGACAATGCAATGGAAGCGGGACTTGGTGACCTTATTTCTTGGAAGCAAATGCAAGTAAGTGACTTATTTATTCGAGAAGATAATGGTTATGTGGTAAGTAATCCACCATACGGTCAGCGTATAGGTGATAAAGATATGGTAGCAAAAATGTATAGTGAGTTAGGCAGCGTTATGAAAGATCATCCTTCATGGAGTGTCTATATCATTACAGCCTTCGAAGCTTTCGAGACACAATATGGTCAACAAGCTACAAAGAAGCGTAAATTATTTAATGGGTTTATCGAAACGAATTATTTTCAGTACTTCGGAAAAAAAACCAAGGAGGAATAAACTTGGATAGCACATATTTGACTGAGAAAGAATTTAAAACCTTATTAAATGAACTTAATGCTTATCGCGAGACACTTACACTCACACAATGGGATATGCGTACAAAAATACCAAGAAAAGCTGTTGAACAAAGATCACAGGTAATTGGATTTCTTGCAAATAAACAACATCAATTGGAAACGTCAAAAGAAATGAAGTACTTTATTGATGTATTAAAAAATCAAACAAATGATCAGATTATCCAGATGATTGTTGAAGAATGTGAAGAAAACTACGAAAGAAACCGTAAAATACCAACTAACGAATACAAAGAATATGTTATGCTGCAGTCCAAATCTGAAGCTATCTGGCAGGAAGCACGAGAGAAAGATGATTTCTCCATGTTTCAGCCTTATCTCGAGGATTTAGTGGGGTATAATAAAAGATTTGCTGAATACTGGGGGTATGAAGACAATATATATGATGCATTGCTTCATACCTATGAGCCTGGTATGACGACAAAAACGTTAGATGATGTATTCCCGAAATTGAGAAACTCACTGAGTGAACTAGTTGATAGAATCAATAACAGTCATACAAAGCCAAATTCCGATTTATTAAAGGCTCATTTTCCAAAGCAGGATCAAAAAGCTTTTACAGTCGAAGTTTTAAAACAAATGGGCTATGATTTCGAGTCGGGACGTGTTGACGAAACCATTCACCCTTTCGCTATTAGTTTAAATTTAAATGATGTAAGGATTACTACGCGATATGATGAAGAAGATTTCCGTATGGCTGTGTTCGGGACGATTCATGAAGGTGGACATGCATTATATGAGCAAAATATTAATGAAAAACTTGCGAATACACCATTGGCAACGGGAACATCAATGGGGATACATGAATCACAATCCTTATTTTGGGAAAACTTTATAGGAAGAAGTAAAGATTTCTGGAGTAACCATTTTGAGCTGTTCAAATCTTTTGCTCCACCTCATTTTCAAACAATTAACAATCAAGACTTTTATCGTGCAGTAAATGAGGTTAAACCTTCCTTAATCCGAATTGAAGCAGACGAATTAACCTATCCGCTACATATTATGATTCGTTATGAGTTGGAAAAGGCATTAATTAACAGTGAAATAGAAGTAAAAGATTTACCGCATTTATGGAATGAATTGATGATGGATTATTTAGGAATTGAACCACCGACAAATCGTGAAGGCGTGCTACAGGATATCCACTGGGCAGGAGGAGATTTTGGCTATTTCCCTTCCTATGCACTCGGCTATATGTATGCCGCACAATTTAATCATGCTTTATCAAAGAAAATGAATATAGGAGAATTGATTGCCGCTGGAAATTTTAAAAAAGTAGGTCTGTGGCTGACGGAAAACATCCATCAGTACGGGAAAACGAAAAAACCGTTGGAAATCATTAAAGATGTTACAAATGAGCCATTAAATCCAGAGTATCTTATCAATTATTTAACTGCAAAATATACAGATATATATAATTTATAATATTGTTCAGGAAGGGTCCGAAATTGGGTCTTGTAGGTCGAATCAATGTAGCTGAAAAGCAGTACTTGAACATTATTAGCCAGGGGGAAAATAATTTTCCATAAAGGTGATATTATTGACCACAATCTGTTCCATTGGATTAGGTATACCAGAATTCAATATTGAACAAGAAGAAATAAAAGGAATCGTTAAGGAAATATTCTCATACTCAGATAAGCAAATAAATCGATTACTCCCTGTTTTCGATCATGCAGCAGTAAATAATCGCCAATTTGCTGTTGACCAATCCTGGTTCTTAAAAGAACATTCATTTAAAGAAAAAAATGATCTTTATCAGGTAGAAGCTAAAAAGTATTCACTAGCTGCAATTGATGATTGTTTAAGAAATCCGGAATTTCTAAATGATGTAATGCCTTACGAAGCAATTGATATGATTATTTTTGTTTCAAGTACAGGTATTGCAACTCCATCCATGGACGTCCATCTTATGAATGCAAGACCATTTAGACAGGATATTAGCAGAATGCCATTATGGGGGTTAGGATGTGCTGGTGGTGCTATTGGCTTATCACGTGCACATGACTGGTTGACTGCCCACCCAGATAAAACTGTCTTAATTATATGCTGTGAGCTTTGCAGCTTAACATTCCAAAAAGGGGACAGCAAGAAGAGTAATATGGTTGGTACAGCTCTATTTGGAGATGGAGTTAGTGCAGCACTAGCAATGGGTAGTAATTCACCATATCTTTCCTTAAGTAAAACTTCCACCCCAAAAGTAATTACTGCAAGTTCATTTCTAAAGCGGGATAGTGAGGATGTAATGGGATGGGAAATTAATGATCTAGGTTTTGAAGTTGTTTTTAAAAAGAACATTCCTTCATTGGTGGATTCATTCTGGCGAGACCATGTGATGAATTTTTTCGAACAAACAAATCTCTTTGAAAAAGATATTCATTCATTTATCTCACATCCAGGTGGCAGAAAAGTGATGGAAGCAATGGAGGAAGTTCTTCAATGTTCAAAAGATAAGTTGAAACAATCTTATCAGGTGCTATCTGATCATGGAAATATGTCTTCTGCAACTGTTTTATATGTTTTGCGTGAGTGGATGAAACAAAATATTATTTCCGGTGAAAAGAGTATTTTGTCTGCGCTCGGGCCAGGATTCAGTTCTGAATTATTATTACTGGAGTGGTATGAATAATGGCAGTCTATATGTGGGTGTTGTTCGTAATTATTATATTACAGCGAGTTATTGAACTGTTTATAGCTAGGAACAACGAAAAATGGATGAAGCATAGGGGTGCTATTGAAAAGGAAGTAGAACATTATAAATGGTTTATTATCCTGCATACGTCCTTTTTTATATCTATCCTAGTTGAAACGTTTTTAAATGATAATAAAACCCTTCCACTTGATTATACATTGCTCACAATCTTTATTTTGACACAGTTGGTTAGAATCTGGTGCATTTCTTCACTGGGAAGATATTGGAATACAAAAATAATTATTCTACCTGGAGTACAGTTGGTAAACAAGGGACCATATAAGTATATCAAGCATCCTAACTATATTATCGTCGGTATTGAACTTTTAGTAATTCCGTTACTTTTTGGAGCAATTATAACTGCGGTGATATTCCCATTGCTTCATATATTATTACTTATGATACGAATACCAGCAGAAGAACGCGCGTTAAATATAGTTCGGTCAAATACAAACAGGGAAGAGGCAGGTAAATAACCTGTCCCTTCCCTAAAGAATTTCTGCTATACTTATATATTGAGATACTTATCTTTTTACAACATTTGCAGCCTGTGGTCCACGTTCGCCATCAACAACTTCGAAAGAAACTTCTTGTCCTTCTTCCAATGATTTAAAACCTTCCTCCTGGATTGCAGAATAATGTACAAATACATCATTACCTTCGTCCATTTGGATAAATCCATAACCTTTTTCTGCGTTAAACCATTTTACTACTCCGTTTTCCATGTTTACATTTCCTCCTAATAATTCCACGTAAAACGCGTGTTAATACAAAAAATCAGCACAGAACATTAAAAAAAGGCAGCTTCTATAGAAGAGTAGGATCACTATTGCATCCACTTCTATAGAAGCTGCCCTGACATAAATGATTCCGTACATCCTCTTTGCTTACTATTAATATTATATTATTCATAATGTACGGTCAAGAAAATGAACCCATATAATCAGAATATACTATTGTTTTAATTTACTCTGTGGTTATACTATTTAGAGAAACATAAAGGGAGAAATGTTACAATGAAGGATAAACAACTAGCTAAAATCAGGGATTTTATATTTCAATTATTCCATACTGATGTTACAGGTCATGATTTTTTTCATATGGAGCGAGTAGCAAATATGGCAAAACAGATTGCCCTTAAAGAAAATGCTGATCCATTTATTTGTGAAGTGGCTGCATGGCTACATGATGTTGGAGACAAAAAACTTTTCAGTGAGCCAGATAAATCCATAGAAGAGATGCATCATTTTCTAGAATCAATTTTTATAACAAATAGCCAAATAAATACGATTGATATGATTATACACAGCGTTTCTTTTAGTAAAGGTAGAATTCCAGAAACATTGGAAGGAAAAATAGTGCAGGATTCTGATAGATTGGATGCGATCGGGGCCATTGGGATTGCCAGGACATTTGCATACGGAGGAGCCGATCAGCAAATGATATATCATCCTGACAACAAATCCACATCCATCCAGCATTTCCATGATAAGTTACTAAGATTGAAAGACTTGATGCATACCGAGACGGCGAAAAATATTGCTTTTGAACGCCATCAATTTATGGAAAATTTTTTAAAACAATTTAGGAAGGAATGGAATTGACTCTATACGAGAAGATGGTACAATAAATTCGATTCAAATGTAATTTCTGTTATAATAAAATATTAAAATCATTCTTTATGCATTCACGTAACGTACATAAATAAGTAAGGAGAGATACCATGCTAAAAGGTGAACAAGCATATCTGGATTTATGCCAGCATGTTTTGGATAAAGGTTTTAAAAAGGAAGACCGAACAAATACGGGTACATATTCTGTCTTTGGACATCAAATCCGTTTTGATTTGACTGAAGGGTTTCCGTTACTCACTACAAAGAAGGTACCATTCCGCTTAGTTGCCAGTGAACTTCTTTGGTTCATTAAGGGGGATACCAATATCCGTTACCTACTCGAAAATAATAATAATATTTGGAATGAGTGGGCATTTGAAAAATGGATAAAGAGTGATAACTATACTGGGCCTGATATGACTAATTTTGGAATTCGAAGTCAGCAGGATGTAGAATTTAATGAACTATATAAGGATCAGATGGAGATTTTTAAGGTAAAAATCTTACAGGATAAAAACTTCGCAGAGGAATATGGTGACCTCGGTTCGGTATACGGGAAACAATGGCGCAGATGGAAAACTTCACAAAATGAAACCATTGACCAGCTAAAAGAAGTAATCGCATCTATCCAGAATAACCCGAACTCACGAAGACATATTGTTTCTGCTTGGAATCCAGAAGATATCCCTAATATGGCGCTTCCACCATGTCACACATTATTTCAATTTTATGTTGCAGATGGGAAGTTATCATGTCAGCTATACCAACGCAGTGCAGATATTTTTCTTGGAGTACCATTCAACATTGCGAGCTATGCATTGTTGACCCATCTCATTGCCCATGAATGCAATTTGGAAGTGGGTGAGTTTGTTCATACATTCGGTGATGCCCATATTTATTCCAATCATATGGAGCAAGTTCAAACACAGCTTAAAAGGGATTTAAGATCATTACCAAAGCTTAAGATTAATAAGGAAAAAGCGTCTATCTTTGATTTTGAACTTACTGACTTTGAGATATTAGATTATCGCCCACATCCAGGCATTAAAGCACCAATCGCAGTTTAGGTAAATAGTTACTCGACAGGAGGGAATAACATGATTTCATTATTGGTCGCAATGGATAAGAATTATGTAATAGGTTTAAAAAATGGCATGCCCTGGCACTTGCCAAAAGATTTACGTTTTTTCAAAGAGAAGACAACAGGAAATACGATTATCATGGGAAGAAAAACATACAATTCGATGGGCGGCGCACTACCAAATCGTGAAAATGTGGTATTGACACGCAACCAAACGGAAATCCTAGAAAATGTTAAAGTAATTGATAATCTCGAAACCATTATAGAATGGAATAAAACGAATCCCGAAAAGGAATATTTTATTATCGGGGGCGGGAATATCTTTAATCAAGTAATGCATCTAGCTGACAGAATGTACATTACGTCAATTGAAGAATCATTTAGCGGAGATACGTATTTCCCAAATTTTTCTGAGGATGAATGGCATTTAACTTCAAAAGTAAAAGGGGAGAAGAATGAAACGAATCCCTATGACTATTATTTTTTACAATATGACCGTAAAAAATAAAAAACTCCAGCATAGTAAATTATTTTGTTTAATGGTATTATATATTTGTATCATCTTAAATTAAAAAGGATGATATCATTCATTTAAGACTGTGAAGAAGGTGTATTTATGTTGGCTAATATAGGAGTACCAGGGTTAATTTTAATTGTAATGCTCGCATTAATTATTTTCGGGCCAAAAAAGCTACCTGAGATTGGTAAAGCAGCAGGGCAAACGTTACGAGAGTTCAAAGCCTCAACACGTAGCTTAACTGAAGATGCTACAACCGAAATTAACGATGTTAAAGCAATCGTTCAAGGTGATAAAAAAACAGAAGATAAATAACTTTTCGGAGTGATAAAGTATGTTCAGTAACATTGGAATTCCCGGATTAATACTTATTCTTATCGTTGCTTTGATTGTTTTTGGACCTTCAAAATTGCCTGAAATCGGTAAAGCCTTTGGAAGTTCCTTACGGGAATTCAAAAATGCTACACGCGATATTGCAAGTGATGCGGACGATAAAAATAAACAATAAAAACATGGCATTTGCTAAGCCTGAAAAAAATCAGGCAGGAAAATGTTTAGCTTTCTTCAAAAAAATATATAAAAATAATTAGAATGAAAATGGAGGTGTAGGGTTATTCCTTACATCTTCTTTTGTGCTATTTATAGGGGAGTGTTATCGAATGTCTGAAGATCAGCAACAAATTGAAAGTGATAAGGAAATGAACCTAGTTGGTCATCTATCTGAATTAAGAAATAGGTTGGTTGTAACAGCTGTTTTCTTTGTAATATTTTTTATTGTAGGGTTTATCTATGTTAAAGAAATTTATTGGTTTTTTGTTAATGATATCGACCTTGAATTGACAGCAATTAGTCCAACTGAAATTATATGGATTTATTTTTCCATGGCTGGGCTTGTAGCTATTATTGGAACAATTCCGATTCTAGCTTATCAGATATGGGCATTTATAAAACCAGGATTAACACCACATGAAAGAAAATCATCTTTGGCTTACATACCAGCATTGTTTCTACTGTTTATTCTAGGGCTAGTATTTGGCTATGTTGTATTTATCAAATTAATTATGCCTTTCTTGCTTTCGTTAAATGATGATATGTTTAACATTATGTTTACCGTAGATAAGTATTTTAAATTCCTGCTCAGGGTAACGATGCCATTTGCAGCTCTGTTTGAATTACCAATCATCGCAATGTTTCTGACGAGTTTGGGAATTTTAACTCCTGACTTTATGATAAAAAATAGAAAATACGCCTATTTTATACTGATTGTTATTGGTGTTCTGATCACACCACCGGATTTTGTTCTGCAAATCATTGTAGCAGTACCGCTAGTTATTCTATTTGAAATCAGTGTTCAATTATCTAAAATTGTCTACCGGAAAAAGCGAAAAAAACACGAAGAATTTATGGAATAAGACAAATCATAAAGAGGTGATATCATGCGTTCCTTTTATCATTTTTTAATGACCTACAGGGGAAAGTTAAATCCTGATGAAAAATCTTTACTAGCAGACTGGGCATTTAATGATCATAATTTCCCAAAGCAGTCAACAAAATATGATGTAATTAGTGACTATTTAGAGTGGAATAGCCCTTTTCCAAATGCATTAAACGTATTTGATGAGATTTGGAACACATATCAAACCACAAACTAATTTTAAACAACCTGGAACATTATTTTCAGGTTGTTTATTTTTATTGGCTAAATATTGATGTTAATGGCGTTGGGCGTAGTTTCTATGAATTTAAACAAACGTTTGATCAATTAACAGGCAATTTATGATAATCATATTATATCTAAGTACATCCATGAATCGCATAAAAGGACCTTTTTCTCGATATATTAAAATGAAAGCAATTATTTTGTTGGTTTCTGCGGTTGCCTGGGAAATATCTTGTTTAAATATCCTGTTTGCCTACACGCAATTCAGGTTCAAGACGTAAGCTAATGTTAGATGACTACTTTTATGAGAAGGGGAGATAATATGATATTTCCACCAGGGCACCAACGACAATATCCAAATCCAATGGAAAGAAATATGAGAAATAAAAGAACTACAATGAAACCATCCAATTTTAACACAAAATCTATTGGGAGTAGCAGTGTGGGTGGCATTACTAAAACATTAGACAATGTGCAGCAAGTGCTAAATATGGTTCAGTCAAGTGCACCATTCATTCAGGAATATGGACCAATGATCAAAAACTTACCAGCTATGTACCGAATGATGAAAGCTTTTAAAGAAATTGAAAGTAGTGAAGATGATACGAAGCAAATTGCAGACTCAGATGAAAAAAATAAAACAGAACCTGTTATACCCGAATATCAGCCGACTAAAACGAAATCCATAGGTGAATCGAAACCTAAATTATATATTTAATATGCTTCCTTAAGTCACACTACTTGATTTTTAATCATAAAAAGGGAAAAATAGAGGTAGAGCAATATGAACTAACGACTTATATGCTTTGTAATAATTGAAAGCAATGGCATTCTATGGTTCACTAATACTAATACAAAATTAGACTGGAGGAATTTTCATGTCGCATAATATGGAAACAGCAACATTTGCCGGGGGTTGCTTTTGGTGTATGGTAGAGCCTTTTGACCAACGACCAGGAATCGAAAGTGTGATCTCTGGTTACACTGGTGGCCATGTTGAAAACCCAACATATGAAGAGGTTTGTACCAACACAACAGGACATGTGGAAGCAGTGCAAATAACCTTTGATCCGAATAAAATGTCATATGAGCAATTATTAAATACATTTTGGCAGCAAATTGATCCAACTGATTCTGGTGGGCAGTTCAACGATAGGGGAGAGTCTTATCAAACTGCCATTTTCTATCATAATGAACAACAACAACAAGTCGCAGAAAAATCAAAACAAGATCTTGAGGCAAGTGGAAAGTTCTCGAAACCGATTGCAACGAAAATTATACCAGCCAAGCCATTCTATACTGCTGAGGAAAATCATCAGGATTATTATAAGAAACAATCGTTCCACTATCGATTATATAAAAAAGGATCAGGTAGAGAAGACTTTATCAAGAATACTTGGAATGATAAAGTTGATAAATCAGAACTAAAGAAAAAACTTACACCAATTCAATTTCATGTTACACAGGAGAACGGTACCGAAAGACCTTTCCAAAATGAATACTGGAATAATGAGAAAGAAGGAGTCTATGTGGATATTGTTTCCGGTGAAGTCTTGTTTTCTTCTAAGGATCAATTTGATGCGGGATGTGGTTGGCCAAGCTTCACGAAGCCCATTGACCCATACCAGGTTGAAGATAAAACAGATACAACTCATGGGATGGTCCGAACTGAAGTTAGAAGTAATAGTTCTGACTCCCATTTAGGACATGTCTTTGAGGATGGCCCTGTAGAAGCTGGGGGCTTACGCTATTGCATGAATTCTGCTGCAATGCGTTTCATTCCAAAAGAAGAAATGGAAGAAAAAGGTTATGAAAACTATTTGTACTTATTTAATTGAGACTTAGTTTACGATAACTTTATTATGTAAACTAAGTAAAGGGAGAATAGAAAATGATTCATTTAGACTGGGAAAATAGGGAAACAATAAAACAAATTGAATGTGTCCATGCAAATGCAAAAAAATTTATTGTCGATAATAAATTAACTCCAGGAAAAAAATACGATGTTAAAAACGAAACAGAAGAATTTTACTTCATTATCGATAATAGTGAACGAATCGCTGGATTTAGAAAAAATTATTTTAAAGAAGGAAGTAAATAAAAATAACAGGAGAAATCCTGTTATTTTTTATGTTTAATATATATAATAAATACTACAAATAAAGATTTGCGAGCATTATTCCTAAACTTTCCTCATAAATTTCATTAAATTGGCCAATAGGGAGAGGATTAATACCTAATCCTAATTCTACAGTGAAGCCCGGTTGTCTAAACTCCTGAATAAACCAATCTTTATATCCTGCATAGCTATCTACATATTGAATAGGATTATAACCACTGACTCTTTCGTATTCATTAACAATATCCACAGATTCCGGTGGCTCTTGGCCTTCAAACCCCCAATAAATCACCTCACCCTGTGTATGAAATGCATTCATCCTTAAAAAATTCCTTTCATAAGCAAGGGCTGCCATTGCAAGTGCCTCAGGTTCTGTCAGTGGTGCTATACCGGGGAAATCTCTTGGTTGTGGAGTAGTAGGCTTCCTCGCAGCTTCTACTTCCCATAACGCTGGATATTGGTTATTCAAATCAACTCCATTTATATTTGCTTTCCAACCAGAAAAATCCTCACTTCCCTGATTAATAGCCAAAACAGATTCTTGAAACCCGCCTGCAGCAGATAAACCTTCAATTACGAGGTTCACTCCATCCGGATTAACCATTGGAACAACAGACAATTTGGCTGTATTATAGAGTGGTAAAGCCGGCAGGTCCCTGATGGGCAATCCATTTGTGGCTGATAACACATATTGATTGATAAATCGCATAATAACTGGGGTCGTAATCCATTCATTGGCATGAAAGGAACCATTTAAATGTACCTGTTTAGGTCCTATGCCAATTTGCAGCTCTGTTATATCTTTACCCATTACCGAATTCCCTGTTGTTTGAGTCATAATGAAGGGATAGATTAATTGGAGTTTATTTATATCTGCTGTCATTTTTTCATGCGTATAATTCGCTACATCATCGACAATCATCTCGGTTACTCTTCTTGGCAGCACAATTGCTTGTCCAATCTGCAGCTGTGAAGGATCAATACCCTGATTTGTTAATTCCAGAATGTCCAAAGGGATATTATTTTCCCTTGCAATGGTCCAGAAAGAATCAGTAGCTTCTATTAAATAGTTTTCTTTTACATAACCAGGTATTTGGATTACCTGACCAATTTGCAATTGATTTACATCCATTCCCGGGTTCGATGTTTCTATAAGAATGGGTGGTACACTAAAAAGTTGACTATAATACCAAACCGTATCACCTGACCTCACCGTAATTTCCATTCTATATCTCCTTTCATATACTTCTTATACATCATATGATAGATATAAGAGATGATGAATCTTTTATTTTCTGAAGATAAGCGTTATAATAGCTAAATACAATTATATTTTCATCATAGATTTGAAGGAGGAGAGTAACTTGGCATTTGTTATTACATCACCATGTAAAGCTGAAAAAGCAGGGGAATGTGTTGAAGTTTGTCCTGTTGATTGCATAGAAGAAGGAAAAGATATGTTTTACATTGATCCTGACATTTGTATAGATTGCGGAGCATGTGAAGCAGTCTGTCCAGTTGAAGCAATTTATATGGAAGACGAAGTTCCGGGAGAAGAAACAGAATATATTTCTTTGAACCGGGTATTTTTTGAAAACAGATAAACGAAAGGGCAAAAGCCGCTTACCATAAATACGGGGCGGTTTTTGTTTATTTATTGTAAAGATTATTCTAAAAAAGGTTTATCCTACATAAAAAATGTTAATTTATATTATAATAGGATACATATATTTTTAAAACGTCCATAATATAAGCATTAAAAATTACGTAAGCAAGAACAAAGCATTAAAAGAAATTCACAAAGACCGTATCAACATAAAAAAAGCTTACCACAGATGATATGGAAATAAAGGAGCAGTTTAGCCTTGAAAATAGCAATCGTAACAGAAACCTTCTTACCATCTACTGATGGGGTTGTCACAAGACTTACACAAGCAATCAAACACTTTCGCTCAAAGGGGCATGATGTATTTGTCATTGCTCCAGATTTAGGAGTATATGAGTATGAGGGTGCAGAAGTAGTTGGCATAAAACCTATAACCCTGCCATTTTATCGTTATAGGCCGTTTACATTACCATCTAAGAAAGTGAAGGCTTTATTAGAGGAATTCCAACCAGATATCGTGCATGCAGCAAACCCAATTTTACTAGCCGCAGCTGCCGTCCATTATGCTAAAAAGTTAGATTACCCATTAATCGCTACCTATCATACTCATGTTCCAAAGTATTTGGATTATTACTGGATGTACAAGCCAGCAAAACCACTTCTCTGGCATCATATTAAAAGGCTGCATAATGCTGCAGATCTGAATCTCTGTACATCAAAAGCGATAAAAAGTGAGCTTATCGAGAAAGAATTTCATAACCTTCATGTTTTACAACGTGGTGTTGATATCCATAATCGTCATCCAAGATACTATAATGAACAGATGCGAGAGCGACTAACAAATGGTGATACGTCCAAAAAATTACTTGTTTTTATCGGAAGACTTGCAATTGAGAAGGAAATTCATAAAATTAAACCTTTATTGGATGCCAGAGATGATATTGCGCTAGCTATTATTGGTGATGGACCTTCACGAAATGATCTGGAAAATACGTTTAGAGGAACAAACACTACTTTTACAGGTTTTTTGCATGGAGATGAACTTTCCCAGGCATATGCTACCGCTGACGCTTTTATTTTCCCATCCGTCACGGAAACACTAGGATTGGTTATTCTCGAAGCTATGGCCTCAGGTTTGCCTGTAGTAGCAGCAAAAAGTGGTCCAACAATGGAACAGGTTAAAGATGAAAAGACAGGGCTATTATATGAAAATGAAGATGTTAACAGTATGATGGAAGCAGTAAACAAATTGAATAATCTAGATCTGATACAGCAAATGAAGAAAAATGCCCGAATAGAAGCTGAAAAGTATGCATGGGAAAAAGCATCCCAGCAATTATTAGATTATTATTACGAAACAATCGAAATACACAAAAACACAGCAAATATGGTCGCAAATTAAATGCAGCCATTTTTTGTTGTGTTTTAATTAATATTGGTCACTGATGAATCCAACGAAGAAATTTTGCTGATAGAATATGACTTTTTATGAGTGCTTAAAAACATACAGGATTAAAAATAAGATAAATAGCATCAATCTTACCGTGAATTTTAACGTTTATCTCAATATCAGAAGTAAACTCCTATATTGAAACGTAATTTCTCTAATTATATATAACTTCCTATAATAAAGATTATGTAAACTAGGATTGATTTTTTGCCAAGACTGGAGATCTTCCCTATAATTATGTGAAATATTCATGGTGCGATAATCCTCCCTTACGATTACCATTTATCAATATGATTTAAATCAATTTATAGACTTACTTTGTAATCATAAATGCCCCACCGATTTGGCTGATTACTATAAACTCAAGTGTGTCATTTTGGTTCTACAACGGGATTGAACTGCATTTTATCAAAAGGATTATAAAAGACGATGAATTTCCAAGAAATTTTTTTTACAAACCTTGCTTTTCCTAGATCGTTTGAAAAAGAAATAAATATTGTAATCCGTGCTACTTGTCTTTCCCCACCACTCACTCGGAATCAATATCATTTTAAATCACATAATCTTTTCATAAGATATCAACTCGTTCTCCGATTTTAATACCTTATTAATGATACATTTGGTTGCACCCATTAAAAGATTCAAGAAAGAACAACTGAACTCTTATGTATACCGGTGTCCATCATCCTTAAAGAAATCAAAATAAATCGATAGATATTTCACTTAATACAAAAAATAGAGTCAAGGTAGCAGTTCAAAAATAAAAAGCCTCTTATTTTTATTTTGTTTAGCTGTATCAATCATCATATCACCCACCATTTACTAATAATTATTATAATCTAGTGAAAAAAATTACGATGTTTAATAATTTTAATTGATAATACCGTTATTAATTGAGAATTAATCATTGGAATCTGTTCATCGAAAATAACCTGATAGAAATCCTGGTATCTTTTTACATAATAGCAGGTTTTTAAATCCATAAAAATCAGGACGCAAATTCCTTATATTGCGCCCCTCTGTAGATATCTATATTTTTTTTAAAAAGAAATCAACTACTCACGTTTACTTTTTACCATCGTTTAATCTTCTTGCTTCTTCCGGACTTGACATTTTTGTTGAACCTTTATAACGCAGACCAACATCCCTATCTGATTCAACACGTCCACTCTCTCTTAACTTTTTTTCTTGACGGTCTCTTCCCATAATTAACACCTCCTATACCTAACATGAGTTTTTTCGCCAAATTTATTCATCCGCTTTCATGATACAAAAAGAGGAAGATACATGACGTATCTTCCTAAGTAAAGTTTCAATTATACTTTAACTTGCTTACCAGAAGTAGTCATCCACTCAAATTGACGAAGCTTTACATCGAATTGGGTAAGTGGATCACGATAAATTTCAGGTTTTTTCCGCATATTGCTTAAGGCATCTTTATTGACGATAATCTCTTTCTCTGTCTCTTTTAAGGTTTGCCGCAGCACTTCATTCGGATTTGTAAAAAACATGTTGATATCTCGCCCTAATGATTGTTCGAATATCTCAAATTGCTGTATAAACTTATTTGTAACCGTTTCAGCGGTTTCACTATAATCCTTACCTTCAATAAATTGCTTATATTTATTCTGAAGCATACCTTTATTTTGCGATAATGCGCCAAACAGCTTACCTGCATTTTTAAATAAAAACTGTGAAGGTGTAGAACGTAGCAATATATTTATATTCTCTGGATGTATGTTCCCCCTTGTCATACGATATGCATCCCGACGCCAGTCATCCAACACTTTAAAATCACAAGTCAGCGCTATTTTTTCTTCCTCGTATAAATAATTAAAACTTCCACTTAATTCATTCAAATTAACCTGGCATTCGTTAAACGCTTCTTCACTATCTGTGATCCAGTCTTTGATTGCTACCCGGAATTCTGGTAAGACTTTTTCTTCTATATGATTAAATACGCGCTTATTCATTTCTTCATTAAGCTGCACATGAATTTTCTCGAAATTGCTTTTTTCATTAACCATATTTGAGCAATTTCGAAGCAATTCTGGTATTTTATCTCTTAAATCCTCTTTCATTTCATCTTTAATTTTACTATAGGATTGAGTAATAATTCGAGTTTTTTCCTCTTCCATGTCACCTAACTGATTTACTGCTCCATTAAGTTTCGTTACCATCTCTTCATTCCACTCAATATTATCAATTAAAGATTTTTCCATTTCTACTCGTTTTTCTAGTAAAGACTTTATTGATTCCTTAACATAATAAAGGATTTTACTTGTTCGATGTGCTTCTATGTTGTATCCATCCCTCATAGATCCAATGAATTTAGATAATTCATCTAATTGGCTTTCCCTCTCGAAATACTTAGAAAAAGCAAAGACATTAGCATTTGAAAAATACGTATTGATTTTTGATGTTGTCGTTTCTACAAGTTCTATTGCTTCCTTGCTATTATCAATCCGCTCCATGTTATTTAATAGAAAATGAATAGGCATATTTGGTTCCTGTTCGTTCATCCTAATAGCCAAGTCAAGTTCTTTACCAGTCATTGGTGAATCTGCATTTAATACAAACAGCACACTGTCCGCTGCACGCATATATGGAAATTCAGTATCCTTCATTCTCGTTTGATTTGAAAGCACTGGAGTATCAATTAGAGCAAGTTTGCTTTTACGTAAATATGGTAGTGGCTTTTTGTATAAAATGAATGGCTGATGTCTCTTTCCATAAACGTCTTCCAAATTAGAAATACTACTAACCTCTTTATCAGATATGGCAATAATTTCTGCTTCCTCTGCATCTTTAAAAAGAATGGCAGGTGATGCACCCTCTTCTACTAGTCCCTCTCCAAGCAGTGAATTCACAAAGTCAGCTTTTCCACTCACTTCATCCCCGGCGATCAGCAGATGGAAATGTTCTAAATTCATAAGCTCACGAATCATCCATTCCAATTTTTCACTTAATAAAACATCATGATGGGATGCCCAATCTTGGATGGCTTCAAAAAGCCCCAGTCCGCTTTCCATACCGTTCTGATAGTAGGGCGAATCGCTAACAGCTCTTTCCGCTTCTGTCACAACAGAAATGTCGATTTGGGACGGGAAAATGTCATTCCATGCAAGTACAGCCGATGAAGAAATGAGTTTATCTGAGTTGGTAGATATTTTCATCCAATTCGTTATGTGCCCTGGAATTAATTGGGATATTTCTCTGATTAAATAATCTCCGTTAATTAATTCATAGTATGTTTCTTTAAACAGGGTCGAAAGATTTTGCCATTGGTGAATATATCCTTGTTCAATGCTTAATATTAAATTATTAATTTCATGAAGCCACGGAAAATATAAGTCACTTTGTTTGTAACTATTCCAAAGTGCTTCTGCAAGGCTTTCAAAACACGTTTGGTCGATTTCGTATACAGTCATTAGTACTTCGTTAAAGTAGTTAGGCGTTATCCCTGCTATATGTCCGTGTTCAACATATGTTTCTAAAACCTTAAACCATGACAGCGACCTTGTTCGAACAGCTTCATTAACAGCAAGTTTCACCGCATTGGCGTAATCCTGTTGTTTCTCAAAAAAGGCCCGTGCTATTTCGGTCACATCAGAATAATCCGGATTTAAGTCTACTGCATTCGTAATAGAATCAGCCGCTAGTTCTATTTTGCCACGTCGTATATACAGTGTAAATAATTGCAGGAGTACCTCCGTTTTTAAAATAACAGATTCGGTTGAAACAGTTTTATAATATTCCTCAGCAATTTCGAGCAATTCCAGTTCATAATGAGCATCCGCAATATTTTTCTGTGCCCAAGGCTCTAATTCATTTGAAATATTTTCCCATTTAAAGATGGCTGCTTCAAAGTCTTTATTTAAAAAGTATATCTCCCCTTGCGAAAAGCGGATAAGTGATAAATCGGTTACTTCATTCTGCTGTTCATTCATATACATCTCACCCAAAATTCGGATAGGATGCATATTCTCTTTGTTTTCAATAATTGTTTCATAATAAGTTTTATTGATTAGTTGCTTTTCCAATGTCATCATGAACCTCCAACATCTTTTCGTGATATTTTAACTAAAAATGAAAAGTATATCTATATATATGTATTTTATAAGTCTATTACCTATACCACTCTTTAATAAATTCGTAACGTCTAAAGATTTTATGGCCTTAAGTATGGATAGATTCTATTAAAAAGATAACGGCAAATCCAGACTGCTTACTGAATCTCCGTTATCTATATTATTCCATAAATACTTGGAAATTACTTTATTTTTAATTCCCAGCGATTAGTTAATATTAAGTTGTCGGCTAAAGATTCTAAACATTACCGGATTGATTATTCTTATAATGCTCGTTAAGTTCAACGATCATGGCACCCATTTTTTGTTTTTCGGACTGAAAAATATTAACGATTCCTTTTTTCTCAAGTTCCGCTGCAGTTACTTTGCCAATAGCTACGGCCAATACTTTGTCATTGAATGCATGAATGACTTCTTCTGTATAGTGCTGGAAAAGGTTTTGCACCTGTGTTTTACTAGTGAAGATAACTGCGTCTAGTGTTTGATCTAAGATATTCTGCTTTAAAGCTTTCAATGTTTTATTATCTGGTGGCATAAATTGATACGGTTTTGATAAATAAACATGATATCCAAGATCCTCAAATGAATATTTTAAGTCTACGTCATCCTGATTATACGCTTGTAGGAATAAACGTTTATCCGTATGCGGCTGTTCTGTAGACATTGCTGCCAACAAATTATCCATCGTTCCATCTTCTGCAATAAACTTTGCAGATAATGAATTCTTTTTCATCCATTTTAATGTTTTACTTCCACGGATTGCCAACGTTGAGTGGTCCAGTTTCTTGATAAAATTAGCATGCTGATTAAGATGATGTGCTGTATTTTCCAATGTTTCAGCGCCAATCCCTGTTGTAAATACAATCATATCGAAAGGATTAGCTAAAAACTCTCTTACATCTTCTTCACAGATGCTTTCATTTAATTGTTGTTCTCCCTGAATGGGGAATAGTTTTGGGATTCCATCACTTTTTTGAATAAGTGTTGAAATTGCGTCCGCTTTACGGTTTGCTGCAACACCAATTACTTTGCCATTCAAGCCTTTCATATGTACTCATCCTTTAAGATAATTATAATAAAGTATCTGTAAGGGAATGAGCATAATCGCTAATTCCCTTACTAATTAATAACCAGATACTTTTATTTCCTCGTACACTGCAATTACTTTAGATAAAGCTTCCCGCTCCAAATCATTTAACGGGATAAGCGGCAGGCGTACACTTCCAACAGGCACACCGATTTGATTTAATGCTTCTTTTACAGGAGTTGGACTTGGAGCATTAAACATTGCATTCATAACTGGTAATAAACGACGATGAATATCTCCTGATTCAGCTACTTCTCCTCTTTGAAAATGATTAATCATTTCCTGCATTTTTCTTCCGATGATATGGGAGGCAACAGATACGATACCCGTACCGCCGATAGCAAGCGTTGGCAATGTTAAACTGTCTTCCCCAGTATAAACACTAAAGTCATCAGACGTATTACTGATAAGCTCAGCTATATGATCTAACACTCCGCTTGCTTCCTTCACAGAGACAATGTTTTTAATTTGAGATAAGCGCACAATCGTATCCACATCGAGGGAGACTACACTTCTTCCTGGGATATTGTACAGCATTATAGGTAAAGAAGTGTTTTCAGCAATCGTACTGAAGTGCTGGTACATTCCTTCCTGTGTTGGTTTATTATAGTATGGAGTTACAAGCATAATTGCATCTACACCCGTTTTCTCCGCTTCTTTTGTTAGTTCAATAGAAGCTTTTGTATTATTTGATCCCGTACCGGCAATCACTGGAACACGACCATTCACCACGTTCACAACAAATTTAAATAACTTTAATTTCTCATCATCTGTCAGTGTTGGTGACTCACCAGTTGTTCCTGCAACAACTAAGCCATCTGAACCATTTGCAATCAAATAATTAACTAAATTCCTTGTCGCTTCAAAATCAATTTCTAAATCCTGATTAAATGGAGTTACCATTGCTGTCAATACATTACCGAAATTCATTATTCATCACACACCTTTTTATATTTTTTTGGATAGGTGTGAGGGCCAAAATAAAAAAACAGCAACGAGAGCCGCTGCTGCTTAGAACGTCATTAATAGTTCTACGCTTTGATAGCCCTCCATATAGTTCTCTATATGACAATTCTGCATTTATTAAATAACAGAACCAGCTTCAGGATAATGAGTATCCTTCTACTTCGGCAAATTCCCCTTTTCTTATATATCGCAGGATCTCATTCTCCTCCACATAAGTACTGATGGTTTCTGCACCTCTATCCCTACTTTAGAATATCTAAAATAAGAAAGTATTAAACTGTTAATTGTATTGTAACAGAATGGCTCTATAATAAACAAGCATTCTATAGTTTTAATACTATTCTTTCGTATTTTTCATTATTAAAGTGGTATAATAGAAAATGTTTTTAAAATATAACCGTACCTGGAGGTAACATGCTCACATTCGAAGAAAAACTAGCAATTATTGAATCCTTTCCGGAATTAATACGTCATGATGTATCACTTGGCCGTGTTAATTTCCATTTTGAAGAAAGTGTACTGGAAAAAAAGATCATCGTATATCGTCTTCACCCAAACGGAAATGGATTTGTTTATGCGGAACAAATAGATGAAAACTATAAGGTTGATTCTAATGGAATGGTAAATATCCGTGATTTTACACCGGATGAACTTCGTAAAATTATAAAGCAATCCATCAAGTCCCTTTCTGAATCAGAACCATTTGAAGAATTATGGGTGAACAGCGAACAACAAAAACTTAAAATCGTTCATGACTTTGGCCTATGGAATATCTATGCAGGTGACTTATTGGACGGGACATATGCAACGTACAATGCAGCTGCTGATTATCTGCAGCAAGAGGGATTCAAACGATATAATGAAGAAGATCTATAAGTAGTATTGAGAATGAACCTCCTGTAAAATGCAGGTTCATTTTTTAACTTTATAAAATTATTAGGAACTTGTATTCTTCAATAGTCTGTAAATGTTATTAAATTCAACTACATTTCAAATTTAGGATTCCCGTGAATTTCTGACTAAAGCCAGTTTATTGTTTTTTCGATTTAATATTTTCTCAAGTATTTCTTCCACATACATTGAAAATGCGGGATGTGTACGCTGTCTCGGCCTTGGTAAACGAATAGGCTGGTTTAAGCTAATCATCCCGTCTTCTATTAAGATCACTCGGTCAGCGATAGCTACTGCCTCTTCGACATCATGTGTAACAAGAATAGAGGTGAACTTTTTTTGTGCCCACAGGGACTCGATAAGATCCTGCATCTCAATTCTTGTCAGGGCATCTAGGGCACCGAGTGGTTCATCTAATAAAAGTAGTGAAGGATTATGGACTAAAGCCCTTGCCAACGCTACCCGCTGCTTTTGACCACCTGATAGTTTGGAAGGCCAGTCATTCAAGCGATCCTCTAGCCCAACTTGTTTAAGAGCATCCTCCGCTCTATCTATTGCATGATCTGGAAGTCCAATACGCACATTATCAATTACCCTTTTCCAAGGAAGAAGGCGCCCATCCTGGAACATAATACGTGCATGTTCATTTAAACGGTTCAATGGCTCAGCATTTACATAGATCGAACCATCATTAATACCTTCCAAACCCGCAATTAGACGTAGTAAGGTACTTTTCCCACATCCACTCTTTCCAACGATTGCTACAAACTCCCCCTTCTCAATACTAAGATTCAACCCTGTAAGAACTGTTCTTTCCCCATAAAATTTATGCAGATTATTAACTGAAATATACGTTTCTTTTCTTAATTCCTCCAATTAAATTACCTCCCTTTGCTACTTACGTATTCCACTGCAGCAGCTTCCCTTCCAAATGCTTTGCTATGACGTCCGATAATTTCCCGAATAAGGCATAGAGTAAAATACTTAAAACAATAACATCCATTTGCATGAATTCCCTTGCATTCATTGCCATATAACCGATTCCAGTATGTGCTGAAATCGTTTCAGATACAATCAATGTTAACCACATGACACCAAGCGAAAATCGAATACCTACAAGAATCGATGACATCGCTCCAGGAAGGATGACGGTAAAGAATAAGGTGGTTCGCTTTAATCCATACGCCCTCCCCATCTCCACTAATCCTTTATCAACCGACTTTATACCATGATAAGTATTAATATAGATTGGAAAGAGAACGCCAAGTGCAACTAAGAATATCTTGGATGTTTCGCCGATTCCAAACCATAAAATGACTAGCGGAATTAGAGCTAAGTGAGGAATATTTCGTAACATTTGAATGGAAGTATCGAAAAGAAGCTCTGAAATTCTAAATATTCCATTGAGCAAACCAAATAAAAACCCAATGACTCCTCCAATAAGAAAACCTGCTAATGCTCTTCCAAGACTTATAGAGACATGGCTAACTAATTCCCCGGTTGACAAAAGCTCCATTCCTGCCTGCAGTACTTTTGTTGGTGCAGGTAATATCCGCTCTGGTATCACTCCTACCCAGGAAAACACTTGCCATCCGACAAGTAATATGAGAGGGATTAACCAGGGAATGAGCGTATTAATTGATCCTCTTATCATCAATTTCATTTTCCCTACCCTCCTTTCCATCTTTTATTGCTTTATCATGACATCCCGAACATCTATTTCCTTTGGGATAATCTCCAACCGAAAAAATGTATCTGCAATTTCCTGTTGTTCTTTTATTATTTCCTCACTTAATGGGTCCACGCCATACAACCTTCGTTCAATTGCCATCTTAATGGATGCCTCATCAATATTTAATATGGGCTCGAGCATTTCTACTAACTCATCATGGTTATTATTAGCCCAGTCAGAAGAGCTTTCAATCTCTTCCAACATAACTGAAATCACTTCTTGATGATCCTTAGCAAACTCCTTATTTGCTAAGAAGAAGTCCCGATCGGTCGTAAACCCCTCTCCATTGACTAGAAGGGTTGCATTCATGTTTATTTCGGTCGAAGAAACAAAGGGATCCCAAACCACCATTGCATCTGTTTGCCCCTGTTCAAATGCAATTCTTGCGTCCCCGGGTGATAAAAACACTGGAGTGATATCCGTATAATTTAATCCTTCACTTTCCAATGCTTTCACTATGAGATAATGAGAACTTGATCCTTTAGCAAAGCTAACTTTTTTATTTTTTAAATCTTTTATGGATGTAAAGCTTGAGTCCTCCGCTACTAATATACCGCTCCCTTCAAATTTGGATTTCCCAGCCGCTACGGTAACAAAAGGAGCGTCTGCTGCCTGTGCAAAAATAGGTGGGGAATTACCAGTTCTCCCAAAATCAATACTACCTGCATTTAGAGCTTCTACTAGTGCAGGACCAGCTTGGAATTCGTTCCATTCCACCTTATATCCAATTTCCTCAAGTCTCTCTTCCAATGTACCTAATGTTTTTAAAATGATCAGCGGGCCATTTTTCTGATAGCCAATGCGGACAATATCTTCTTTGTTATCATCAGCGGTAGAATTATTCATGCTGCAACCAGAAACGACCAAACATAAGATAATCATTAATGACAATGCCATTTTTTTAATCATTTCTCTAAACCCATCCCTACAAAAATTTGATTTTATATCTGTGTTTAGATTATGTATAAAACGAAAGTAGGTTCCTGTCCTATATAAAATACTGCATATTGATATGTGAACCGGAAAGTTAACTCTGGATCATTCCGGATATTATTTCACTTTTTAGGAAAACTGATATAGATGAAATGGAAGGAGGAAATAAAATGGGAGTAATAAATAATAAGCCACAAGATGAACCACTGCATTCCGGAGAGGTTTATAACCTTTGGTCTTACCTATATAGCATGAAAGGAACCCTTGTGACAATGCAGGTCTTTATTAATCATACGGGTGAACATGATTTAAAAGTATTATTGGAGGACCTAGTAGAAAATAGCTTTACGCAAGAAGAACAACAAGTCGAAGCACTACTTAAAGAATCTGGCATTCGTTTGCCACCAGCCCCACCAGACCGGCCAAATGTAGAGGTTCAAGACATTCCAGCGGGTGCAAGGTTTAATGATCCAGAGGTGGCTATTCTCGTACAAAAAGAATTAATGGCTGGCCGATTGTTATGCAGCTATATAACCGGTATAGCTACTCGCGAGGATTTACGAAGCCTGTTTAGTGAATTTGGAACGCAAAAAGAGGAATATGAACTTAAAATCTTGAAACTTATGAAAGAAAAAGGATGGATGGTTTCCCCGCCATTAAATATAAAATAAGGAGTAGGAATAAATTGACGAAGAAAAATAAAGGCATGGTCATTACTGCCATTGGATCCATTCCTCTGATTATGACACTCGGTAACTCCATGCTGATACCTATACTCCCTGAAATGAAATCTTCGCTTGCGCTTTCACAGATGCAGGTGAGTTTAACAATAACCGTCTTTTCCATTGCAGCTGCTATCTTTATTCCATTTGTTGGATACCTCTCCGATCGATTTTCCCGCAAAATCGTCATCATACCATCGTTAATACTTTTTGGTATAGGTGGGTTAATTGCCGGACTCGGTGCAGCATTTTTTTCCCATGCCTTTATATGGATTATGATCGGCAGGACAATACAAGGGATTGGTGCAGCCGGAACATCCCCAATAGCAATGGCATTAACTGGTGATTTATTCAAGGGCGGTGAGCAAAGCAGGGTTCTTGGGATATACGAAGCATCCAATGGATTGGGTAAAGTTTTATCGCCTATCTTTGGATCTATTTTAGCATTAATTGTATGGTATTCCGTATTTTTCACTTTCCCGGCAATAAGCATTATCTCTGCTTTGCTTGTATGGATTTTTATAAAAGAAAAAAGCAATCGTCAGGCCCCCCCTCCATTTCGCAAATATATCAGAGGACTCTTGAGCGTATTTAAGCATGAAGGAAGATGGCTTTTCACAACCTATCTCGCGGGTGGCACCTGCTTGTTTGCTCTTTTTGGAATTCTTTTTTATCTGTCGGATAATCTGGAAACAAAATATAATATTGATGGGGTTATAAAAGGGCTGATTTTGGCAATCCCCCTTCTTGTTATGGTAACTACTTCTTATATCACAGGAAGTAAGATAGGAAAAAATTTGGAGAAAATGAAACGATTAGTGTTGATCGGATTTTTGTTCAAAACGGTCTCTTATAGTTCTCTTGTATTTATCGAGAAACTAATTCCATTTCTTGCTATCCTTGCTTTAAGCAGTGTAGGGGCGGGTCTTATCCTACCTTGTGTAAACAGTATCATTACAGGAGCTGTGGGAAAAGAACGCAGAGGATTTGTTACCTCTTTATATGGGTCCGTAAGATTTATCGGTGTAGCATTGGGGCCACCAATTTTTTCCCGTTTAATGGATTGGTCCAGAACTGGCATGTTTTTATCCATTGCGGCATTTACTCTTTTGGTAGGCTTACTTGTCTTATTCCTGTTGCATGTAAAAGGGAAAGATGGGAAAGAGAACAAACGAACAGCAATACGATATAAATATTTATAAATATTACTTTTTTCGCCAACCTAATGTATAGGATTGAGAGAACGTTAATTGGCACACTTGATCAATAACTTTTGTGGAAATCCATTGACTTACAAGAGCCAAGAGAATAATTTTCCAATCAATGATTATTGCGGTAATGAAAAAAATACAAACATTTACGTAGAACAAAGGTTTTCCGGGTAGTATATTTCTCTTAGTAGATATAATAAGGGCGACTACTCCAACACCCCCGTTGGAGACTCCCTGACGCATAAGAATTCCAATACCAGTTCCAAGAAATACGGATCCAGCTACTACATCAAATAGCAAATTTCTGTCCGGTGAAAAACCTTGTTCAAAAAAGTGAAGCGATATCGATGTGATCGTTATGCCTATAACTGTCCATAATGCAAATCGTTTACCAAGTATTTTCACACCAAAAAACAGCATGAAAATATTAACAATCCATAGTGCAAGTCCCATATTTATATGAAACCAATAGTTTATTAAAACAGCTATTCCTCCAGCCCCCCCGGATGGAATAAAGTTAGGAAATAAAAACAATCCCATTCCCAGTCCTTGTATAGCTCCTCCTGCGACTACTAGTCCAAACTTTATCATAAACTGTTTCACATTCTTCCCCCTACATTCCCTGTTGTGCTATGGACAACCTCCTTTCTAATTTATTCAAGCTTCACTATATTCATGATAAAAGCCGGTATAAAACGGATTACTATTTATTTTTTAAGCGTTATTGTAAAATTGGCTGTCAAAGGTATAAGAATTAAAGTTCGATTTTCATATCTGTCCCGTTATATTCTAAAATTTCTATCCTATCCGTCATTTGTATATTTTCTGATGAATCGTTAACAGTTTGTTCAAAACTACTTTGTAATTCTTTTCCTATCAACACTCCGGTATCATCCACCGTTAAGATCAATTTTATGCTTTTGTAGGTTATGTTGTCATTATAAGATAGAGAATTTTCTAAAGAACTTATTACGTTAGTATCAGCATCTTCTTCTTTCGCCTTGTCCAACTGTTCATTTATCTCAAAAATATTATTCTGCTTTACAGATGAGAGGTAAGAGTCATTATAAGTAATCTCGTAAATTGTTAAATGATTTCCCTCTATTTTCTCTACCTTTTCTATATCATCCTTATTAAGTTCTATTTTCATAAAAGATTGCAGGTAATCAGGGTATCCCGTTGCACCCTCATTAACCATCTGCCATTCAGGTTCTTCTGTTAACACCCTATTATCATTACCAATAAATTGATAACCCTCGTTTATTCTACCAAAACGCTGGTATTGCGTTTTCTCTTTCTGAAAAGTCTCAGTGAGCGTATTATTATTCCCTTCGCCTAACACTAGCTCTGTATGCCAATCAATATAATCATCTTGAACAACAAAAACACCTTCTGTTTCTTGGGTTTGTCCTTCATGTTCGTTTTCTACAACATTAACATAAGAAAATCTCCCGTTTTCAAGCTGAGTAGCTCTATTACTTGCATCTTGAACTGAGGATAGGTCTTCACTAACATCATTATTCAAACAAGCGTTCAAGAAAAAGAAAAAGACAATAAAAATACTTAGAAACATTTTCTTGGCCTTCATAAACACCCTCCTAATGATCGACACTTTTTAAACGTTTACATTTATTGCTAAGTAAAAAAAGATAAAAATTTCCGCTTGTTAAACAATACCGCAATTTAGCACAAGTAGCGATTACCCTTAGCAAATAATCGCACACTTTTATATAAAAAATTCATTAGATGATAAACTTTATTTTTTATACAGTAACTTAAACCTTTAATGTATAGTTTGATGCTGTAGCTGTTTCCGTTCCTTGTAACACAAATATCGCAAGTTCATCAGCCATTTTGTTGCACTATCTGCCCGTTATTCCAATAAGAAAAGGCCGCTGATCGAAATTAGCCTTTTGCTCGTTGAAGAGTTAATAACGAGTTTTATTTTAGGAATAACTTCTATTTTGTTCCGCTTTCCTTAATGAATAATGATAAGCAAACTGCTATTAGGGAAAGTACACTCATAATAATAAAAGCGAATGTTGTTCCCCATATGTTGCAACTTCATACGAAGCATCCATTTGACTCGTTGCAATGCTAATAATGGTTGTTAATATAATAACACCAAAAGCCATTCCGAATTGGCGTATAGTGTTTACAATCGCATCCGTGGGGGATTTCAGACGTATCCAGAGAACAACCTTCAGATGGCGTTATAAAAATTAATGAAATGTTTGAACCAGTGTTGATTAAACACCATGTTAACTGCCTTTCTCATAACTATTTCTATTTGGAGCAACAACAAAGGAGTTGTACTTTTATTTTACTTCCTTAGAACATTCAACTGTTAAAAACAGGCCTTTAAAGTGACATTCCACTTTATGAATTGATATCTTTGTTTGTCTCAATAATTCCAGTGTGTTGCGATTTAGATGGCACCCATCACAAAGTTTCTTCCATGTTGGTGTCAATAAATCCTGCGCTTTCCCTAAGAGTTTTTGATTCATTCTTACATGTTCAAATACCAATATTTTAGCACCAGGCTTACATACTCTTTGAATTTCTTTAATTGCTTTCAAGGGCTCTGGAATAGTACAAAAGACAAGAGTCGCTACTACGGAATCAAATGTATTATCAGCAAAAGGAAGTTTCTCCGCTCCGACCAAATGAGTTTGAATTGGAATATACGAACTCCCTATTTGTTTGATTGACCGTTTATTCATTACAGGATTAGGTTCAATTGCATCCACATGTGACACATCCCTATAGTAACGAAAATTTATTCCTGAACCTGAACCAATTTCTAATACCCTTCCTGTTGCCTTACCTACAAGTGCTTTTCTAATTTTACTAAATTTATTTAGTTCAAGAGGAAGCATCACCATATCGTAAATTCTTGGAAACCATTTTCCCATTACAAAAATCACCTCGAAAAATTTTAAAATGCACTTTCGTAAACAATTTCAAAAATAACAATAATCACTAATAGCGAAAAATAAATCTCACAGGCTTTGAGTGATATGCTCTTTCATCAAGCATAAGTGTTTCAACTTTTATAATTAAATCTTTCATTCTAACCCATCCTTTTATTCTTTATCTTCTCCCAATGAAAAACACACCTCCACTTCAAATTCTAAAATTTATTTTTTTAGGTCTTCTTCTATAATCTTGCACCATTTGTTCAATAAGTCTATCCAGTGGTAACATAATATTCTAAAAACATATTCCTAATAAAAGACGATCGTTTTGGTGATCGCCTTGTTTAGCTAAACTGTTTTATAAGTAATTTTTAAATAACTTAATATTATCCCTGTTATATTAATAATAAAAGCCGTCTAGTTTAGACGACTTTTATTCACCATTTTATCGGTCAATTTTAATGTCATGCGAGTTGTATTTTCTGAAAATGCAACTCAAAACGGAACCTTTTAGTATTTCTTCGGGCTCCTTTCCTTTATGTAACTCAAAGTGATTACTCATCAAATAGATTCATACTCAAATAACGTTCACCTGTGTCTGGAGCAATACAAACGACTTTTTTTCCTTTTCCAAGCTTTTTAGCAACATTGATTGCAGCATACACTGCCGCTGCGCCTGAGGGTCCAAGAAATACGCCCTCTTCACGTGTTAATCTACGCAATAAATGAATTGCATCCTCATCACTGATTTGAATAATTTCATCATATACAGCTATGTTTAAAATATCTGGAACAAATCCGGGACTTGTACCGACGAGTTTATGTTTACCTGGCTGACCACCAGACAGTACTGGAGATCCTTTTGGCTCTACAACTGCAACATGAATTCCCGGAATTTTTTCTTTTAATGTTTCACCAGTTCCTGTCACAGTTCCACCAGTCCCCGCAGTACATACAAATGCATCTAGATTACCTTCTGTTTGTTCAATGATTTCTAATGCAGTTGTAGTTCGATGGATATCAGGATTTGCAAAATTTTCGAATTGTTGTGGGATGAAGCTGCCTGGAATTTCTTTTTGAATCTCTAACGCTTTCTTAATAGATCCAGGCATTTTCTCCTCACTTGGAGTCAATACAACTTTCGCACCATAGGCTTTTAAAATATTTCTTCTTTCCATTGTACTATTATCAGGCATCACCATAATAGCTTTGTAACCTTTTGCTGCAGCAGTCATCGCAAGGCCGATACCTGTATTCCCGCTCGTTGGTTCAATGATGGTGTCTCCCTGTTTGATTAATCCTTCTTCCTCTGCCACTTTAATCATATTATATGCAGCACGGTCTTTTACACTTTTACTAGGATTAAACATCTCCATCTTAATATATACATCTGCCGCTCCCTCAGGGACAACCTTATTTAATTTCAATAAAGGTGTATTACCGATTAGTTCCGTCATATCATTTACAACTTTCATCATCTAAACCTACTTTCTAGCTTTTTTTGTCATTAACCGAGAATCCAATGAGATTTCCGGATTTAAACCTGTGAGAGTATCCAGGAATCGTTGTTGGTCTTCAGGGGAAATGGAAGTGACGTCATATTTCCCACATCTGATTTGAATACGATCCATGGATAGCGCTGGTGAAGTTAATGGGGATTTTGACTTTACAATAACTTTTATTTCATTAATCTTGACCGTTTGCCTGATTGGACCATAATATATCCTAATTTTGTCATTTTCAATTTTATAGCCGGTTTTAAACCAGAACCATAATAAAATTAAGCCAAGCAGCAACATAATGCCCGCAGCTGCTAGTTGTCCTTTGAGTAATGGAGTCATCATGCCCAGTAGAGCAACTGTCCATATTAAAATAGTTAACCATTTATCCTTTTTCGATGGGAAGTACATTCCATTTCCTCCTGCACATTAATAAAATAAATGTGTATTCATAAAGGAGGATAAAACAGGTCGAGTGTCATATTAACCGAACTTTTTAAACATCCTATAATTAATAATTATAGACACTTTTTATACCATTTACCAAGATTTATGCCTAGTCATCATATTTCATCGATTTTACTCAAGTCAAAAGATTTACCCTTCGTCGCAAACCTTCTATATAAGTTGCACTGAGTAACTTACCAGCTCCAGTTAAGATTTCATCAGCATAAACTTCCGTTGGCTTTGTTTCTATACTTTTAGTGATTCCAATAAACGTTAAAACCTCGACATTTCTTCCATCATTCATGTTCACAGAAACAATCATAGGACGATAGGCTTCGACATACACACCTTCACGTTCGTACAAGTAATCAACAGCTTCAATAGGTATCTCGTAGATAATCCCTTCGACAAATTCACTGTTTGCTACGATTATATCTGCTTTCCCGCCGTCTTTTGAATTTCTACTAAAACGAAAACCATAATTGTGTAATTTTCCGCTTCCGATAACCTTACGGAAATGCTGATCTACCTTTGCCAGTTTAAATCTTCTATCATCCATACAGGAACCATAGGCAAAATAGTAGATAGCACCCTCACGGAGGTACTGATAAACTCTCCAGTCCCCATATGGAATTACATCAGTAGAATCTGCAAGTGATCTCCCTGTTGTATAAGTCAGTGCTTCTGTTATTTCTCCAATGTCATCATAGACAGTGACCTTTTTCTTTTCATACAAATTATCGGATCCAACCAATTCGAATCCTTCCAACCGATCAATAGCAGCAAGTTGAGTGTCAGTCACTTCATATAATTCACCGTAAACTTTTTCTTCATTATGCTCCTTCATAACCGGATATCCGTGTTTCGTATCAAATAATTTACCATATATCCAAGCATGCTTCACCAAACATAAAGCACCTTTCAAATACATGTGATTAACCTCATTAAAACGCAATGTTCCATATACAAAAATTTTATTCATTGTGAATCCCTCCTAATTGAGAATGCTGTTCTTTATAAAGGATATAATTATACAAAAGTTATACAACTAGTATCGTGGCGGTCCATTGCTTAATTTATTCACCTTTTCTCTGCCATATACCCTCGACATTTTTACGCATACCCCTCCCCGGTAAAATGATTCTGACGAAAAACAAAAATCCTCTGTAACTGAATACAGAGGATTTTCGATATTTATGATAATAATTTATCCAAATTTTTAAATTCCAATTCCTCAAATTTCATTGTCACTCTATTCTTATCATATTTCCATTGAGCTTGATCCAGCTCACATGTAATAGGCACGTCACATTTAATTTGTGCTAACGATCTTGATAGATGCAGCATATCCAAATTATTGTTAATTTTCGTTTGGACACCTTTTGGTAATTGATCGATATTTTCCAGCAAGTTATCAATCGTTTCGTACTGCTTTAGAAGTTTTAATGCGGTTTTCTCGCCAATCCCCTTCACCCCGGGATAGTTATCGGCAGAGTCACCCATTAAGCCTTTTAAGTCTACCACCTGATTTGGGTTTATTTCTTTCTTTTCATAGAAGTTATCCCAATTAAAGACTTCATAATTTCCCATGCCTTTTCTCATAATTGCAACACTAATATGTTCATCAACAAGCTGCAATATATCCTGATCTCCTGTAAGAATTGTTACATTATTATCTTTTCCGTATAGCTTTGCGAGTGTTCCAATACAATCATCAGCCTCAAAATTTTCAAGACCTATATTTGGCATATTAAATGCCTCGACAACTTCTTTAACTAGATCAAATTGTGGAACCAACTCGATTGGTGCAGTATCTCTATTTGCTTTATAGCCTTCGTACAGCTCTGTACGGAAAGTTTTGCTTCCCATGTCCCAGCAGCATACTACATGTGTAGGTTCAAACGTATCTACCGCATCCAGAAAGTATCTCATAAATTGATAGATACCGTTAGTTGGTATTCCCTTACTTGTAATCATAAAGTTTCCACGAAATGATGTTGCAAAGAAACCTCTAAAAAGTAATGCCATCCCATCAACCAATAAAACATTATTTTTTTCCATTTAAGACACTTCTCCTATATCAACTGCTTTATAATAGAATTGATTTTTTCTTGTTTTTGCACTAATACTGGCATATCAACTGCAGAAATGAGTATTTCAAGATAATTATTCAATTGAATATCGATATTATTTTCAACTTGCTCTTTCATTAAATCAACAATCTCATCCCACTGCTTTGTATATACTTTTATCATATGTGACTGACTTGCATCTACATACTGTTTTGCATAAGGTTCTATTATAGCATACATCTCTTCTTTCATAAATTCCTTTTCGTTTTTCTCAAAAAAAGCTTTCGTATCTTTAAATTTTGAGAGTAATCGATTGAATTGATGGGTCTCCAATGTTGATAATGCTTGTTCATAATCAGGTGTTATCAATTCATATCTGTTCATTTCGGGAAGTTCAAATAAATCGTCTGATACTACACTTTTCGTTGCCAAATTTTTATGGACCTCTTTTAATTGTAATTGAATATAGGCTTCCATCCTCAATGAAACAGCCTGCATTTCCTGATGTAGCTCAAACCCTATATATTCAATAAGATTATCTAAGCAACTTTTCAATTGAAACAGCGCTCTTTTTCCGGACTCTGTAATGGTTGTTGGGTTAAATATTTCTTTAAACATATCATGATAACGGATCGATAATCTTTCTATTACATAAAATAGCTGTTTTTCCACTTTCTGTTCTATTTGATCTTTGTAAGCTGTGGTTGGTAAGCTGCGAATATCTTCCGTGAGTCTTTTTTTCTTTTCGGCTAGCTCTATTTGTCTGTTTTGCTTTTCCTGTTTATCCATCGCGAGCGATTGAATATAATTGTCTAATACATGACTTGTTCTTTGTATGTCCCAAATGGCTGAATCAACTGTTAAAGCAGCTAAGTCATGATAGATGAATTGGTAAAAATCTTGTTCAAACATTAGCATTTGTTTGTTGAGAGAGCGCTTTTCTATTTTTTCCTCCAGGGACATTTTACTTGATACTGGATAAAGTCTTGGAAGACGTATACCTAACTGTTGAAGTTGATCCTGCACATAATCGGTCACTAGTTTCAATTCCGTTTCATCAGAAGCCAAATCAGCTGCATTTACAATGAAAAACATTTTATCGAGTTGAAACGCTTCCTTAACCCGGCCAAGCTGCATCAGAAAGTCTTTATCTGCTCGGGATAACGCATGATTATAGTAAGTGACATACAAGATTGCATCTGCATGTTTAATATAATCAAATGCTACATTTGTATGTCTTGCATTGACAGAATCTGCACCTGGTGTGTCAACTAACGTAATGCCTTTTCTTGTTAACTCACAGTCATAATAAAGATCAATTGCTTCGATATAGCATGCTTTCGTTTCATCTGTTACATAGTTTCCAAATTCTTCTATTGTTATTGTGACGGTATTCCCTATGAAACGCTTTATCTCTTCATATCCAGCAATCATCGCCCGCAAATAGGATTGATACATCTTATTAAGCTGATTACTCTCATCGATCTTATTCGATGTCACCCATTCCATCATTTCATTAAATTCAGTTGCTTTTGGGGACAACTTTTTTGTAATCATAGCTATGTCATTTGTTAAAGATTCCTTATCTTTTAGGGTTACGACGACAGATCCATGCTTGTTTTCTTTGTTTACAGGGCGAATACGATTAACTGTTGCAGTTGTTGGGTTTGGAGATACCGGTAATACCTTTTCACTCATTAATGCATTAGCAAATGATGATTTTCCTGCACTGAAAGCCCCAAATAGTGCGATTGTATAAGAACGGTGTTTTAGCCGATATGCTTTATCTTCTAAATCATTTAATAAAGATTCAAAACCCGGTTGTTCCTGAATCAACTGGATTGTATTATCTATACTTGTTAATACATTTACTGACGAATTCGATTGAGTTACAGGATTCCTTTCATCCTCATTGGTGAAAAGCTCCTTTTCAGAAGAAACAACTGATTTATTTGTTGGTTTACTCTCCTGCCTGATTGGTTTAGGGCCCATAGCCAGTTCATTCTTCATATTTTTCCAAACGGTTTCATCGACATATGGGTTTTCTAATTGATTTTCCAATCGTTCATAGGCTTGTTTCTCTTCATATTGTAATTTTTCTAATTCCTCTTTATCATTTTTTTCTTTACTCAATTCAGCTAGCTTACGAAGATAGTTATCTTTATCTGGTTCATTTTTATTTTTAATGTAGGTCTGTATAGGTTTTAAAATATTTCTCGCAACCTGCCTATAATCATTTTTAATAGCAACTGCTATATCATTCGTATAAATCAATACATAATCACCATTCACTTTTGCACCTGGTTTCACTAGATTACGTATATGTTGACTGCTGTATGTAACTTCTATTTCATTTATTTTGCTTTGAATTCCGGAATCATTCACATCATATTTTTTTACCAATGCATTTAATTTGTCACGGAGCCTCCATTGAATCGATGAATTCATCGTTTCATTTAAGTCGGAAAGAAATTCAGCCTCTCTTAATTGTTGCTCTTCTGCTGTTTTTCTTTTTGAAGCGAAAAAGCCAACCTTAAAATCAGGCTGCTGGGATTCCAAGTAGTGTTGCGCTTTATCTCTAAGGCTGGCAGGCATTAAATATGCATTATTTAATGTTTGTTGCAATTCTTTCATATAATCCTTTTCAAACTGCATTGGTTCATTTTCCAAATTAGAGACTTTTGTATTTGTACTTTCCAGTTCCTTAACAATATCGAAATTGCTCGATTTGGCTTCATCTTCAGTTAATTCATTCTTCATAGTTTCATACATATTTTTGATGAAATTACAATGGTCGTTCATCACCTGTTTTACAGACTGTAAGATATTCAGATGTTGCTTACGATCATCCATGATAGAAAATAGTTTCTGTTTAATCTCTTCTATCTGGTTATGTGCTGCGGAGGGATCCACCAAGGATGTATAGTAGATGTCCTCTGGCTTTAAGCCCCATTGATCAAACGTTTGTTTAATGTTTCTATCAAAGTTATTAAAGGTCAATTCCTGCTCATCATGCTTATCGATTTGGTTGATTACAACATAATATGGTAGACTCTTTTCTTGAACTGTTTTTAGGAATTGTAAGTTAACTTCTGACTGGACATGATTATAATCCATAATATAAAGTAGTATATCAGCTAAATGTAAGGATGCTTCCGTCATTATTCTATCTGCATCATCTGCTGCGTCAATACCTGGAGTATCAATAATGGCAGATCCTGCAGGAATAATCTGTTTCCCTGTACTGATCTCTATCTTGTTGATCGCTTCTTTATCTTTCGAGTATTCTTTTATCATATCGATATCATATGGTTCTTCATATTCTACTGACTGTCCACTCGTAAAATATACACGTGCAACCCCTTCACCAGAGTTAATTTTTACTACATTAGCACTTGTCGGTATAGGGCTCTTCGGTAATATCTCTTCACCTACTAATGTATTGATCATCGATGATTTACCGGCAGAAAAGTGCCCCGCAAAACTGATAACCAATTCCTGCTTTTTAAGTTTTTCATAAATTTCCAACATTTTAATGGCGTTTGCCCTGTCACCATTTTCTCTTATCTCCCTATAAACACCAGCAATTTGATCTGGTTTAAGGGTATGCTTCCTTTCTTGTACGATCATGTTATTCAGTTCCTTTCTTACATATCCCATTTAAAATCTATTATACGGAATTAAAGTATTGTTTGCCACCTCTTTTAAAGCGATTTCATACTAAGTTAATAAAAATTTAGTTAACATAATATAATTATAGTAAATAATGAACGATTGCAAATCATAGTTACCATAGTTTATTATTGGCTATTTTCTAGAAGCTTGGACTGAGGTTTCTTCACTCATCAAAATTGTCGTTTTTTTCACAAAGTCTATAAACTGTTGCTACATAAGATAAGTAACTTCGGCTACCGCTCTGGGTGGAGGTCTGAAATAAAGATTGATTAAAAATACTCTTTGAAACCCAGATGTTGACTCTTCAAATAGAAAGAATCCATTTTGAAAAAAGATTGATCAAAATGAATTCCTATCCAATAGATTAATTTTTATAAAGAAGTTTGATCATTTTCTACTTCTGTTACTCTATTAAACTCTGCAATAGGAGAGCCTTTGATTTCGCCCCCTGCTCCATAAGGAACGTACAAGTTTCTCCGCATTCACCGAAAAGCACTTAATCATAAGTTCCTCGTTACTTAAGCGATTGAAATCACTTTGCTTCACTGACATTGATTAATTCAGGAATTGTCACAAATTCCATTCCTTCTTGCTGCAGACGGGGAATAATCTCATCTAAAGCATTTACGGTACCTGATAAATCCATTGTCCAATCACCGCCATCATGCATGAGTATGATGGAACCCGGCGTAGTATTCGCTAAAGTAATGTCGGCAATAACGTCAGTTCCCAATTGCTTCCAATCCAAGGAATCGACATTCCAGAGAACCACCGTATTGCCCATCTCTCCCAGTAATTCGGCAATTTCTCGGTTTAAAGCACCATAAGGGGGGCGGAATAATCTGGGACGGAATCCCAGAATTTGCTCAAGCGTTTCTTCCGTCGATGTTACTTCCCATTGAATCCTTCCCAGGTTTTCTTCTGTTAAATTGGGATGCCAATACGAATGATTTCCGATGGCATGCCCTTCTGCATGAACTCTCCTGACGATATCGGTATGTTCAGCTGCTCTGGCACCCATCTGGAAAAAAGTAGCGTTGACTTGATATTTATTAAGAACATCCAGCACTTGAGGTGTAAAGCGAATATCAGGACCATCATCAAAAGTTAAAGCCACTCTATTTTCATCAAGTGAACCTCTTAAAACAATAATGTTGGGATATTCACGCTGTAAGACCGAATTCGCGACTAAATTTGGCTCTCTGCCGACACTTTCTGATCCTCCCTCCGGTTGACTTTGAATCATTTGTCTATAGGGATCATTCCAATTCCACCATGAATCACCATAACGAATGTACATATTCATGCTAACCTCCATATTTACCCATATATCTTTTACTATATGACGATTGTGGTTTAGTAGTTACACAAAAGGATATGACACCGGAAGGGATTATTAATCCTGATGTGATTATTATGGTTAGAACGGATGTTATCAAAGCATGAAGGGAGAAAGGATTTGTTATTATCGTACAAAGAGGGCTCTTTTTGTGTAAATTAGGGGTGTCTGTCCCTACCTCGCTAAAGCTTTGAAGTGGTAGAGACAGACGCCCCTCACTACAGACACTCCTTATTGTAAGGGGAATTTGATCGTTTGCTAAGTAATAATTTAATTATATTAAAGAAATTGTATAGATGTATTCTGTGGCTAAGTTATTCAACAATTTAGCCCAATTGTTAAATTTTATAGAAAACAACAAACATGACGAAAAAAGGTTTTATTATACTGGATATACGCCATGCTTTCTTTCGGTAAATGTAATATTTTTTGCTGCGTAGACGGAAAAACGTTTTATTAATTCTTCTCTTAATGTATTTGGATCGATAATCGCATCAATAACCATTTCCGAAGCAAGTCGATAAACATCGATATTTTCTTTGTATTCATCCTGTTTTTGTTTAATGTACGATGCGCGTTCTTCTTCAGGTAACACAGCAATTTTATTTGCTTCCACTGCATTCACTGCTGCTTCTGGTCCCATAACAGCTATTTGGGCATTAGGAAAAGCAAGACAGCAATCCGGGTCAAATGCAGGACCTGCCATAGCGTAGAGTCCCGCTCCATATGCTTTACGTACGATCACAGAAATTTTTGGTACCGTTACCTCACTCATAGCAAACAGCATCTTTGCACCATGTCTAATAATGCCCTGTCGCTCCACTTTTGTTCCAATCATAAACCCAGGAACATCTGTCAAGAATAGTAGTGGAATATTAAATGCATCACATAATTGAATAAATTTGGCTGCTTTATCAGCAGAATCTGTAAACAGAACACCACCTTTAACGCGAGGTTGATTAGCAATGATTCCTACTGAATTCCCTTCAATCCTTGCTAGCCCTGTAATTAGTTCAGGTGCAAATTTCTTTTTAATCTCACAAAAACTTTCTTCATCAATGATTCGATTAATCAGATCATACATATTAAATGGAGCATTTTGGTTTTGTGGGATAATATCTGTAATTGATTTCTCAAATAACTTAGCATTTTTTGTTTCACGTGCTTCTGGTTTTGAACGAAAGTTGGCAGGAAAATAGCTCAAATAATTTTGCGCATACTGGATTGCTTCTTCTTCTGATTTCACCAATATATCGCCAACACCAGATACCGAACAGTGCATAGTTGCACCGCCCATCTCTTCAAGTGAGACTTTCTCTCCAATTACTTTTTCTGCCATTCGTGGAGAACCTAAATACATGGAAGCATTGCCATCAACCATGATAACAATGTCACAAAATGCTGGTATATATGCACCACCAGCGGCAGATGGGCCAAATAGGAGACAAACCTGTGGTACACGTCCAGAAAGTTTTATTTGATTATGAAAAATACGGCCAGCACCACGCCTACCAGGGAACATCTCGATTTGATCGGTAATTCTAGCTCCTGCTGAATCAACAAGATAAATCATCGGCAATTCCATTTTTTTTGCTGTTTCTTGAATCCGCAAAATTTTCTCCACTGTACGCTTTCCCCAGGAACCAGCTTTAACTGTAGAATCATTTGCCATGACACAGACATCTTGTCCGCTAATTTTACCAATACCGGTCACAACTCCATCTGAAGGTAAATCACCATCCATACAATTGGCAAAAAATGCATCCTCTACGTTCAGACCTTGATCAAACAGAAGTTTAAGTCTTTTTCGGACAAAAAGCTTATTCTTAGCTTCATTACTTTGATGGTATTTTTCCTTACCACCTTTTTCTATTTTGCCGATTCTATCCTGCAATTCATCCAAATATGACATAATCATCCTCCTTACCTATTTACCTTCGTAAACAGGTTTCCTTTTATTCTTAAATGCTTGTAATCCTTCGATTCTATCTTTGCTTGGAATTGTTTGACAATAGCTTAAATGCTCGATCGTAAGACCTGTAGTAATATCTGATTGTATACCAATATTAATTGCTTTCTTCGCCTGTTTTAATGCAAGTGGGCCATTAGAGGAAATAGTTTTCGCAAGATTTAATGCTTCAGCTTTAATGTTACCTCCATTCACCGTCTGTTCTACCAGTCCAATCGAAAGTGCTTCCTTCGCACCAATCGGCTTAGCAGTATAAATTATCCGTTTTGCATGTCCCAACCCTACTAATCTTGGTAAGCGTTGTGTTCCACCCGCCCCCGGAATAATCGCAAGTGATGTCTCAGGCAGACCCATCTTTACGTTCACTCCTGCAATTCTTACGTCACACGCTAACGCCAATTCCAATCCACCACCAAACGCAGATCCATTTAAAGCAGCAATAACTGGCATGTTCATATTCTCTATCGCTGTGATTGTCTCTCCTATGTAACGAACTGTTTGGATTACCTCCTCTTCCGACATTCCGCTTCTTTCCTTCAAATCGGCTCCAGCACAAAATGCTTTCTCTCCGAATCCAATTATAATCGTACAGTATATTGAAGCATTGTGATTGATAGATTCTACTGCTTCATTCAATCCATCAAGCATTTTTCTTGATAACGCATTTGCCGCTTGGGGTCGATTGAGTGTAATAACAGCAACATGCTCTTCTTTTATATCCAACTTAATATAATCAGCCATAATAACCTCCATTCATTTATACTAATACGGACTTGACCATATAGAGCCGCTACGGTTCATATGTTTAGGACGGTAGCGACTAATAGAAGGTTATGCTTTATTCGATGATTGCTATTACATCCCCCTCATTAACAAAATCTCCTTCAGCAACTTTTAATTCCTTAACGGTCCCAGCTGATTCAGCAACGATAGGGATTTCCATTTTCATTGATTCAAGAATCACAATGTCCTGATCCTCTTCAATAGAATCCCCTTGTTTTATAACTATTTTCCATACACTTCCTGCCATGCTTGCTTTAATTTCCTGCATCTTCAATCCTCCTATTTTTGTATCAAATAGTAATTCTCAACAAATGACGTCGTTGTATTTCCTTTTAAAAATTGTTCATGTTCGATAATTTCTATTAACATCGGAATATTAGTCTTAATTCCTTCAATCTTATAATTTAAAAGTGCTTCTTTTAATGAAGCAATTGTCTTGTTTCTATCTTTTTCTTTTACAATTAATTTACCTATCATCGGATCATAGAAAGGCGTTACTTGATAATCAGCTTTCACGGCAGTTTCATTTCGAATATGTGGACCTTCTGGTAATTCTAAGACAGAAATATGCCCTGGTGAAGGGAAAAATGTAACTGGATCTTCTGCATAGATTCGTACCTCTATCGCATGACCGTCTATACTCAAATCTCCTTGTTTCACTGTCATTTCATTACCATTTGCGATAATAATTTGCTGTTCAACTATATCTACACCCGTAATTTCCTCCGTTACCGGGTGCTCCACTTGAATTCTCGTATTCATTTCAAGAAAGTAAAAATTCTCCTGTTCATCCACAAGGAATTCAATTGTACCAGCATTCGTATAACCAATCGTTTCCACCGCTTTTACAGCTGCATCACCCATTAACTTGCGCAATTCATCCGAGATGTAAATGGATGGTGCCTCTTCAATTACCTTTTGATTGCGTCTTTGAATGGAACACTCTCGTTCAAATAAATGGACGGCATTACCATGTTCATCAGCTAAAATTTGGATTTCAATGTGACGGGCATTTTCGATTTTCTTTTCCATAAACATCGAACCATCGCCAAAAAAATTCAAGGCCCTATTTGAATTGCTTTCGAATGCTTTAACTAATTCTTCGTCAGATTGTACAACTTGCATTCCAATACCCCCGCCACCAGCTGAGGCCTTTAACATAATTGGATAACCGAATTTTTTTGCGGCTTCTAAAGCATCCTGGGTGGTTGAAACAGCACCATCTGTTCCTGGGACTACCCGCACCCCAGCCTGCCTCATTAAATTTCTAGCTGCAATTTTACTGCCCATTTGATTAATTACCTTACTGTCTGGTCCTATAAAAATAATCCCTTCTGCTGAACAAGTTTCTGCAAACTGTACATTTTCACTTAGAAAACCGTAACCGGGATGAATCGCATCTACATATGCTTCCTTAGCAACCTCTAATATTTTATCGACATTTAAATAACTTTCATTTACCTTGGGCGGTCCAATTAGAAAGCTCTCATCGGCCATGGAAACATATGATGCTTGCTTGTCAGCTTCAGAATATACAGCAACCGTGGCAATGCTCATTTTTTTGCACGTCCGTATGATTCGATCAGCTATTTCTCCCCTATTTGCAATCAGTATTTTTTGTATCATAAACACACTCCTATAGAGTATCGTTAATTAAATAATCATATGCTATTACTTGAAGGACGTATGTTAAAATCTCTTGGATTATTTATTAAATTTTATTATGTTAGCAACCTAGCTCCCTAGCAATTAAAAGTCTTTGAATCTCGGATGTACCTTCACCGATTTCCAATAGTTTTGCATCACGCAAATATCTTTCTACTTCATATTCCCGCATATAGCCATATCCACCATGAATCTGGATGGCCTGATTTGCTGACCTAAATGCTGTTTCCGTTGCAAATAGTTTTGCGAATGCTGCCTCTTTGCCAAATGGTTTCCCATGATCTTTCATCCATGCAGCTTTATGTACCATATTTCTGGCAAGTTCTACTTCCATTGCCATATCTGCGAGTTTGAACTGAATAGCCTGAAAACTAGAAATGGCTTTTCCAAATTGCTTACGCTCTTTCGCATAGGCCAAGGCTTTTTCTAGAGATGCTTGCGCAATTCCGAGTCCTAGTGCTGCGATTGAAATTCTCCCTCCATCCAACGTATAGAGAAACTGTTTATGGCCTTTATGTTCTTCACCCAACACATTTTTTCTCGGAACGCGAACATTTTCGAGAATAATCTCTGCTGTATCGGAACCTCGTACACCCATCTTGTCATAGTTGCTCGTAATTTTGACACCTTCTGTATCCGTTGGCACGATAATAGAAGAAATCATATTTTTCCCCTTATCATTTTTCCCTGTGACAGCGGTTACAATTATTATTTTAGCAAAACTGGCATTCGTAATAAAACACTTTTCTCCATTAATCACATAATCATCACCATCAAGTACAGCAGCTGTTTTTGTACCGCCGGAGTCTGACCCTGCATTCGGTTCGGTTAAACCAAAAGAACCAAGTGCCTCTCCTTTTGCAAGCGGTTTCAAAAATAATTCTTTTTGTTCATCGGTTCCAAAATAATATAGTGGACTTGCTCCAAGTGAAACTGCAGCGGCATAACTTAATCCTGTACTTCCACATACACGGCCAATTTCTTCAACAGCTAGGGCATAGGATAATGTATCCCCACCTGATCCTCCAAATTCTTCTGGAAATGGAATACCTAGTAAACCGAGTTCTCCCATCTGATCAAATATATCAGAAGGAAACGCTGCCATTGTATCAATTTCAATTGCTCTTGGCCTAATTACTTTCTCAGCAAACTCACGTACCATCTTTTTAATCATTGTCTGCTCTTTTGTCAACTCAAAATTCATGACTTAACCTCCTAATTCATTCAGGAGCAGTAGGAAACCACCATACCACTTCCTGAATTGTGCATATAAGACAGATAGTTATGAATCGTTACACATTTATTTTATACCTTATACTCAAAAATGCAACGTATTTTAATTAATTAGGAGTTCATTATTGTAATAAGTTTTACTCTAGATCATAAAATGGCTTTTCATAAGTAGCTTCTTTCCAGACTTTCACGACTTCACCTTTATGATCACTATCAATAATAAATGATCCATTACTGTATCTATCACTAGCCGAAAGTTCCAGTGGAAATACATGATGCGTTTCGCCGTTTGCTGTTTGGAAACAAATTTTGTCATTTTCATTAAGCATGAAGAACCCTCTTATGCGATGTGGTTTTGCCTTCAATTCTCTGAGCATGAGTAAGCCACGTTTAGCCCTGGTTGTTTTTTCGAATTCTTTTAATTTAATTCTTTTACATGCACCTCGTTGGGTTACTATAGCAAGAGAGGGATCTGACAAATGACTAAACACTTGTCCATTCACAACATATTCATCCTCTTTTAGCAAAATTGATTTAACCCCTGCAGCACGCTGTCCAACAACATTTATTTCTGATTCGTGATACCATAATCCATATCCTTTATTTGATGCAATGAAAATATCAGTATTCCCATTGGTCTTACATATACTGACAACTTCATCATCCTGTTTTAAATTCAGGGCGATTAAAGCTTTTGAACGTCGCTGTGCATCATATAACTTAAACTCACTACGTTTGACCATTCCTTTTTTTGTGAAGAACAGTAAATAGTCAGTCGTATCTTTAAAGTCACGTACCGGAATACATTGAACTAGATGTTCATCTTTTTCCAGTTGAACAATGTTTGATACATGCTGTCCGATGTCTTTCCAACGAATATCTGGAAGCTCATGGACGGAGGTAAGAAAGTACTTACCTTTATTGGTGAAGACCAGTAGGTTATCTGTTGTGTTCATTTCAACCAAGCCAATCGGATAGTCATTATCCTTCAATGCTAGATGTTCACCGTTTGATGCACTGTAGGATCTGAGACTGGTCCGCTTCATGTAACCTTCTTTTGTTATAGAAACAATCACATCTTCACTTGCGACGGTAACCTCAATATTTATTTTCAATTCCTCAATTTCATCTTGAATCACGGTACGTCTGCTTTCCGCAAACGTTTTTTTGATTTGTCTTAAGTCTTTCTTTATTGTTTGATACATTTTTTTCTCACTTGCGAGAATCGCTTCTAAATCAGTGATATTTTTCTTCAGTTCAGCCGCTTCATCTTGCAATTGTGTAATATCTGTATTTGTTAATCGGTATAACTGGAGCATCACAATCGCTTCAGCCTGAGCTTCAGTAAATCCATATGCAGCAATAATTCTTTGTTTCGCATCTGATTTATTTTTTGATGCTCGGATTGTTGCAATCAATTCATCTAAAATTGAAATTGCTTTAATCAAACCTTCTAAAATATGTGCTCGTTCTTTTGCTTTCTTCAAATCAAACGTTGTTTGTTTCGTAACAACATCTTTTTGATGTGATATATATGCCTCAAGTAATTGTGATAATGAAAGCAATTTAGGTGTTTTGTCCTGTATTGCTACCATATTGAAATGGTATGTTACTTGTAACTCTGTATTCTTATATAGAAAATTAAGTACACCTTCGCTATTGGCACCTTTTTTAAGTTCAACAACGATCCGCAATCCTGTACGATCTGATTCATCCCTTACTTCAGCAATGCCTTCCACTTTTCGATCGAGGCGCATTTCGTCCATTTTCTTAACCATGCTGGCTTTGTTGATTTCATATGGAATATCCGTAATAACGATTTGCTCATGGGTACTTCTTAAAGTTTCTATTTCAGCCGTACCACGTACAATTACTTTGCCGCGACCTGTCTCATATGCCTTCCTGATTCCATCCACACCTTGAATGATTCCACCGGTAGGAAAATCGGGGCCTTTGATTACTTTCATTAACTCTTGAACAGTTACTTCCGGTTTATCAATTTTCATAATTACTGCGTCAATTACCTCTTCCAGATTATGTGGAGGTATATCTGTTGCATAACCCGCAGAAATACCTGTCGAGCCATTTACAAGTAAGTTAGGAAATTTCGCAGGCAAAACAACAGGTTCCGAAGTAGTCTCATCAAAATTCGGAATAAAATCGACGGTTTCTTTATCGATATCACGCAATAACTCTGATGAAATCTTAGACAGTCTTGCCTCGGTATAACGCATTGCTGCAGCCGGATCACCATCCATACTTCCATTATTACCATGCATCTCAATTAACACATTTCTTAGTTTCCAATCCTGACTCAAACGGACCATGGCTTCGTACACAGACGAATCACCATGTGGATGGTAGTTACCGATAACCGTACCGACCGTTTTCGCCGACTTCCTGAAATGTTTATCAAAGTCATTCTTTTCCACATGCATTGCATATAAAATTCTACGTTGCACAGGTTTCAGGCCGTCCCTTGCGTCGGGAAGAGCCCTGTCTTGAATAATATATTTACTATATCTCCCAAATCTGTCACCGATTACTTCTTCCAGTGGTAGATCTAAAAACTTTTCTATTTGTGACAAAACTACCCCCCCTTACCTAATCAATTGTATATTCTTCTTCATATATATTTGATTCATTTATAACCTATTCTTCGGTATGAATTTTTTCATTTTCCAGGATGTTGGTATCGTCCTCCAGGCCGAACTTCACATTCCCCTCAATCCATTTTCTTCTTGGAGATACTTTATCACCCATTAATGTTGTAACTCGACGGTCGGCTTTTTCCATATCCTCAATTGTTACTCTTATCAATGTTCGGGATTCTGGATTCATTGTTGTATCCCATAATTGATCAGCATTCATCTCACCAAGACCTTTATAACGTTGAATCGTATATCCATTTTTAAATTGCTTTAAAGCCTTTTTCATCTCTTCTTCATCCCATGCATAAACGACTTTCTCATTCTTCCCTTTACCTTTGGATATTTTAAAGAGTGGAGGTAATGCGATGAACACCTTTCCTGCTTTAATAAGTGAGAGCATATAACGATAGAAAAATGTTAATAGTAGTACCTGAATATGGGCACCATCTGTATCAGCATCTGTCATAATAATAACTTTGTCGTACTGGACATCCTCAAGATCAAAGTCTCCACCAACACCAGCACCTATCGTATGAATAATTGTTGAAATCTCTTCATTCTTAAATACGTCCTGCAGTTTTGCCCTTTCGGTATTAATCACTTTACCTCGCAATGGTAGTACCGCTTGGAATTTACGGTCTCTTCCCTGTTTAGCAGAACCGCCGGCTGAATCACCCTCAACAAGGTATAGCTCATTCCGTTTCGGATTCTTCGATTGTGCTGGTGTCAACTTTCCGCTGAGTATATCTTTTCTTTTTCGTTTTTTACCAGACCTTGCGTCTTCACGTGCTTTTCGCGCTGCTTCACGAGCTTCTTTTGCCTTAATCGACTTCTTGACGAGCATTCCTGATACATCCGGATTCTCTTCCAAAAAGTAATTCAGCTTCTCTGAAACAACGGAATCGACTGCGGAGCGGGCTTCTATCGTACCCAATCTTCCTTTTGTTTGACCCTCAAATTGCAGCTTATCCTCAGGAACTCTGACAGAAACAATTGCTGTTAGTCCTTCACGGATATCAGTGCCTTCCAGATTCTTGTCTTTTTCTTTCAGTATGCCAATTCTTCTTGCGTAATCATTAACTGTTCTCGTTATTGCAGAGCGTGCACCCGATTCATGTGTTCCACCATCTCTCGTACGAACATGGTTTACAAAGGAGATCATACTTTCTGCATAGCCATCATTAAATTGAAAAGCAAAGTCTACTTCCAATCCCTGTACTTGTCCCTCAAAGGAAACAACTGGATGTAGGGTATCTTTCTCTTCATTTAAATAAGCAATAAATGATTCGAGTCCATCAGGAAATTCATACATTTCCTTCTCATCATTTCGTTCATCCAGTACTTCTATCTTCAATCCTTTTAGTAAAAACGCCGATTCACGTAAACGCTCGGTAATGGTTTCGAAATTATAGACCGTTGCCGAGAAAATAGAAGGGTCGGGTTTAAAGTGAATAATTGTTCCTTTTTTTCTCGTTGCCCCTCGTTTTTCAAGAGTCGTTACTGGTTTACCACCATTTTCGAATCGTTGGAAGTATGTATTGCCCTCCCGATAAATGGTCACTTCCAGCCATTCAGATAAAGCATTTACGACGGAAGCCCCTACACCGTGGAGTCCCCCACTTGTCTTATAACCACCTTGTCCAAATTTACCTCCTGCATGCAATACCGTAAAAATAACTTCAGTAGTTGGCTTACCTGTACTATGCATACCTGTTGGAATTCCACGACCACTATCCTGTACGGAAATACTGTTATCCTTATGTACAGTGACTTTAATTTCATTTCCGTAGCCTGCTAAAGCCTCATCAACTGCATTATCTACGACTTCAAAAACAAGATGATGCAACCCACGGGTATCTGTACTTCCTATATACATTCCAGGTCTTTTTCTAACAGCATCAAGACCTTCTAATACTTGAATGGAGTCATCCGAATATTGATATTCATTAGCCATTCGATCATCTACTCCTCTCTTACAAAAACACACGCCATCTATTATAATAGAACTATTGTTCGATTTTGTAAATGGATCATTTCCGCCTCACATATGCTATATCATACGCAGATTATGTTCCTAAGTATACTATAATTGCTGATTTCATGCATAAATTTTCGTTTGTACGGCGATTTCCGCAACATTTAGAACCAATGGATAACCAAAGTCGACAATAAAAAGAATGCCATAAATCTGGCATTCTTTTCAAGTTTATTTTTAAAAACTGTTTATTTGACAAGCACTGAATGGACTACTTTAATACATAAATCCATTATAACCGTAAAATCTCTTTCTGTTAAATAGTGATAGGCTTCCTCATTCACAATTCCCTGTTGTGCCCAAAATACACGACATTCTGTTTCTGCTGCATCTTTTGCGACAGATTGTAAATATTCAGGTCTCCTGAAGACATTTATAATATCAATTTTATCCGGTATATCTTTTAATGAAGGGTACGCCTTTTCACCGAGAACCTCATCAACCGTTGGATTAACTGGTATAATTCGGTAACCTTGTTCTTGCATAATTTTGGAGATCTGGTAAGCCGTTTTATCAGGATTATTCGACAGTCCAACAACTGCTATCGTTTTAGCAGATTCAAGAATACGTTTCAATTCACTATTAGCGGGATTTTCCCAAGCCATGTCAACTTCCTCCTTTAATTGGGTAGTAAACCTTCATTTTCTAAATACGTCCTTGCCACTTCATTTGGAGATTCATCATCATAGTCCACCTTGTAATTCATTTGCCGCATCTCTTCATCTGTTATTTTTCCGCTTAGTTGATTCAAAATTGCTTCCAGCTCTGGATATGTTTCCAGTGTATCTGTCCGCATTAATGGTGCTCCTTGATACGGTGGAAATAGATTCTCCGGATCATCCAGGGTCACTAAATCCAATTCTATCATATAACTGTCTGTTGCATAGGCGTCAATGATGTCCACTTCACCATTTGTAAGAGCACTTTGTCTGATTCCTGGTTCCATTGTCTTAATATCAGCAATTTCCAAATTATAAACATCCTGCATTCCCACATACCCATCATATCGGTCGTTAAACTCCAATGTAAATCCTGCTGTAATTTCATTTTCAATTCGCTTCAGGTCGCCGATTTCCCTGAGATCGTATTGATCGGCCATTTCTTTCGTAGTTGCCACGGCATATGTATTGTTAAATGCCATTGGCTGAAGGAATTCCATATCAAATTCATCTTTCATTCCTTGTCTTGCCTGTTCATATACTTCCCGCGCCTCATTACTTTCCGCCTGGTCTTCCATATGTGTAACAATGGCAGTTCCTGTAAATTCCGGAAAAATATCGATACTTCCTTCCTGAAGCGCACTGAATACAAAAGCTGTTTTTCCAAGGTTTGGTTCTAAACTAACCGTCAAATCCGTTTCTTCCTCAATCAATAACTTATACATATTAATCAATAGCTCAGGTTCAGAACCCATTTTGCCTCCAATGACAAGGTCCGGCTGTTTATTTCCATTCCATATAAATGGAGTTGCAATAATAAAGATGGCTATCAGAAACGTCAAAATAAACGATTTTATTCCCGCTTTCTTAGAAAATTTCTCAAGTATTTTTAAGATGAAATCCAGAAGAATAGCGAGCAATGCTGCAGGAATTGCACCGAGTAAAATTAAGTTTATATCTGCACCACGATCCAATCCCAATAGAATGATTTCCCCTAAACCGCCTGCACCAATAAGAGCAGCAATTGTTGTTGTCCCGACAATAAGCACCATTGACGTCCGTATCCCAGCCATAATTACCGGCATTGCTATGGGCAATTCTACCTTTGTCAACCGCTTTAGTGAATTCATCCCCATTCCAGTAGCCGCTTCTGTAAGAGCTGGATTAACTTCATTTATCCCTGTATACGTATTCCTTAATATTGGTAGGAGTCCATATAAAACAAGTGCAATGATTGCTGGCGTTGTACCAATACCAAAAAACGGAATTAGAAATGCTAACACTGCCAGACTCGGAATCGTTTGCATGACTGCAGAGACACCAATAATCGGTTCAGCAACCTTTGGATATCTAGTTAGAATTAATCCTAGGGGTACCGCCAGAATAACGGCGATGATTAACGAGATCATTGAAATTTGCAAGTGTTCTAAAGTGGTCTCCAGTAGCATATTTTGTCTTTTTTGAAAAACGGTTATAAATTCATTCATGTCTTAATCACCCCGTTCTCCTTAGTAGCCGTGCTTCTAAGATGTTCGACAATATTTTGATATGACAATATCCCTACCAACTTTTCCTCTTCCAATACCGGAAATAAGGCTTGGTCACTACCATTTAAACATTCTGCTGCATCATATAACGACATATCATGCTCAATCCTCTGACCTTTCATCACTTTTCCGTTCATAAGAATACCCTGGAATACATTATTCTTATCAACAATAACAAAGCTACCCTGCTGTCGATAATTTGCTCCGTTAAGGTTTTCAGCCGATAGAATCAGATCTTTTTTATATGTTGAGATGCTTCCTACGGTTGTTTGCCATGGTGACTTTTGGTTTCCTATAAAGTTTTTAACTAATTCATTACTTGGATTCATAATTAAATGTTTTGGTTCATCCAGTTGAATGATTCTTCCTTCTTCCATCAGACAAATGCGATCACCCAACTTTATCGCCTCTTCAATATCATGGGTTACAAAGACAATCGTTTTTTTAATCTCTTTTTGTAATTTCTGAATATCATTCTGTAATAGCTCCCTGCTGATTGGATCAAGGGCACTGAATGGTTCATCCATTAAGATGATATCCGGATCCGCGGCCAGTGCCCGAATAACTCCGATGCGCTGTTGCTGTCCACCCGAAAGTTCACTAGGCATTCTATTTTTATAAATAGCAGGGTCTAGACCAACCATTTCCAGTAATTCATTACTTCGCGTCAAAGTTTCTTTTTTACTCCACTTTTTCATCTCTGGAACAATGGAAACATTTTCCTCAATGGTCAAATGGGGAAATAGGGCAATTTGTTGTAACACATAACCAATATTCCACCTTAATTCATGTATGTTATAATCTTTTATATTCTTACCATTTATGTATATTGCGCCAGATGTCGGATCAATCAGCCGATTGATCATTTTCATCGTTGTTGTTTTTCCACAGCCACTTGGACCGATTAATGTCAATGTTTCTCCTCTTCTTACTTCAAGTGAAAATTCCTTAACTGCTTCCGTTCCATCTTCATATAATTTCGTTACGTTTTTAAATTCAATCATATCTGTTCTCCCTTTAAATGCATGCTTAAAATTAAGTTAGGGCGTATGGAATATCTCCCTAGCGCCCTACCTCTTAAATTAGTTACAGCCAAAATCCATCCTACCAACTATATTAAATACCCTTTCATAGCTATGATAAACTAAAAATATTTAAAAATGAAAAATATTATCTCTTTCACTAATAGGTTTGTACATATTTTAGTTCTTTATCTTAGTAGTTCATGCTAAAATAATGGTAGTTATACTAGTTGCGTAACGAATTATTTAATAACGAAAGTAGGAATAATATTGGAGTATATTTTATTTGCTATCCTTGCATACTTATTAGGCTCAATACCTTCAGCATTGCTCGTTGGTAAAATTGGTTATAAAGTTGATATACGTGAACATGGAAGCGGGAATCTTGGTGCAACAAATACATTCCGGGTTCTTGGTATCAAAGCTGGAATAATCGTGATGATTTCAGATATTCTAAAAGGTACTATCGCAACACTGATTCCTCTCTTCTCTGGCGCAGATGTCTACGTGTTGGCAATCGGAATTTTCGCCGTTATTGGACATACGTATCCGATATTCGCCAAATTTAAAGGAGGAAAAGCAGTTGCAACTTCAGCGGGGATTATTTTAGGGATATATCCACTGTTGTTTGTTATCATGATTACTACTTTTTTGATTACCTTGTATCTATCTAAATATGTATCACTTTCCTCCATGATTACTGGTGTGATAACTATCATTTTATCCTTATTTTTAAATGATATTGGACTTGTTATTGTTATTTCATTGTTGACTATTTTTGTCTTTTATCGACACCGGGAAAATATTAAACGAATTAAAAATGGTACCGAACCGAAAATAAAATGGATGTAATTTACTAAAAACCAATAAATTGAATAATGATAGTACATTCAGTATACTTAAAATAAATCATACAAACAAAGCAATCGCTAAGTTTAGTAATTCATCGCTAGAAAGGGGACCATGCTATGCAGCATACAGAAACACTCCCACTAAAACAATTACCGACAAAAGAACAACGACATAAATTGTTTGGTTCTGTTCAACCTACCGAGAAAATAAAACCGGTTGATAAAAGTAAGATGGCAGACTTGCAAAACACAAAAAAGAACTTCCTATTTAACCTTGATGTCGTTGGTATTTCAAATGTAAAATATCCAATTACAATCGATAGTAATATAAGTCCAGAGCGGCAGACAAGCATCGGAACATTCAAATTCTCTTCCAGCTTAACCAACACAAGTAAGGGAACCAATATGAGCCGTTTCATGGAACAATTAAATCATTATCATGATCAAGGTTTTTCTGTAACTATTGCAAATCTGAATGGATTTGTTAAAGAACTAGCAGAACGTCTTGAGCAAAAAGATGCAACAATTGAAGTCTCCTTTCCATGGTTTTTTGAAAGGAAGGGGCCAGATTCAGGATTAAGCGGGCTAAATCATGCAAATGCTTTGATACGTGTAACCTATGATCAGATAGAAGGTTATTCAGCACATGTATCCTTGTCTGCATTAATAACAACTTTGTGCCCATGTTCCAAGGAAATAAGTGAGTATAGTGCCCATAATCAGCGTGGAGAAGTTAGTATGGAAGTCACACTTTCCGAGGATTTTGATGAGACAACTACAGATTGGAAAGAAATGCTGCTAGAAGCTGCAGAAAGTAATGCGAGTGCGAGGCTGCATCCGGTTTTAAAAAGACCAGATGAAAAAATGGTTACGGAACAGGCATATGAGAACCCACGATTTGTTGAGGATATAGTTCGCCTTGTTGCTGCGGATTTATATGAAATGCACTTTGTAACAAAGTTTGAGGTTTCCTGTAGAAATGAAGAATCGATTCACATGCATGATGCAATTGCATCGATAACATTTGATAAACTTTCTTCATTGAACTGGTAATTGATAATGAAATATCTATTTATTGGTCTTATCAAGTTTTACCGGACAGCAATAAGTCCATATACACCAGCCACTTGTAGATTCTTTCCTACATGCTCGGAATATGGACTTGAAGCTTTTAGACGTTTTGGTGTGATTAAAGGTGCTTATCTTACTATTAAAAGAATTAGTAAATGTCATCCCTTTCATCCAGGTGGTGTTGATCTCGTACCTGAGAAGACGAATAAAGATAACTTGTAACAGTCACGAATAAACATAAGAGGGAGTTGCTTTAAGTGAATATTGATATTAGTAAAGAAGCAGCGATTTGGTATAAAGAAGAACTGGAAATTGACACTACAGAAGAACTTCGTTTTTTCGTCAGATATGGTGGAGTTGGTGGTAAAATCCCAGGCTTTTCACTTGGTGTGAAAAAGGATCGGCCGCAATCGCTTCACACTTCTAAAACCGTGGAAGATATTACATTTTACATTGAAGACTCTGATATATGGTATTTTGAAGATAGCGACTTGGATATCGAATTTGATAATCAGCGCAATGAACCAATTTTGAAATATATATAGTGAATTTTCCCCATTATAAAAGGCGTCGGGTTAGACGCCTTTTATAATCTAAACTTTTCAATATGGTCCCACTTTTTTTCTCTTTGTAATATCTCCTTTTGACGTTCACCAAATAAATCAAAATGTGGGTATTTTTCGTCACGGTGAATCCACTCCTCTTGAAGACCATAGGTTTTACCCCAGTCTTTAAGTTTCTCCATATCACTACAACCTACTTTAGTCACCGTATTACAACCAGGAAAACGATCATCAAGCCAAAAATGTGTTAAGAAATCTACCTCTCCATTTTCAACATTTTTCTTCCACGAGATTAGTTCGCTTCTTTTTAATCCAAAAGCCATCCTTATTCACCCTCAATCTGAGCAAGATACGCTTGATGCCATTCAGGAAATGATCTTCTCAATGATATCGGTCGAAATGTATCTTTTTTGACAACGACATGTTTTGAAGATCCACTCACAGCTATATCACCATCGGCATTAAGGATATGATAGCCATAAACAGTCCTAATTCCATCGTATTCTTCTAACCATGTTTCTACAAAAGCATCTTCTCCAAATCGAATCGGCTTCTTAAATGAAACATTTACGTCAAGTACGGGGGATACGACATCATTTTCTTCCAGTTTCACATAACTTAATCCAAGTTCTTCCACATATTTTGTTCTTCCAATATCAAACCAAATTAAATAATTGGCATGATAAACGACACCCATTTTATCTGTTTCCTGATACCTGACTTCTATTGGCGTTCTTAATTTTAACAATTAGCTTCCCCCTAGCTTCCTTTATTTCTTAATCGTATCATAAACGAAGTAAATATCGACATATGAATGTCTTTATAATTGTAAAAAAATACCTCAAATCAACAATGATTTGAGGTATTTTTTTAATTATTGGTTATGATATTCATCTTTGATTTCACTGCGAAAACCTTCAATAGCTTCTTCTCTACGCTTATTTTTGGCTATAATTTGTTCTTTCTCCTGGCCGCTTGAAAATTCCATTGTTTCATGCGCCTTTTCAATATTCTGAATGGTATCTTGTACCATACTCTGTAATTTTTCTACATTATCACTACGGTCATCTGGTTTCGGTTGGTACTGTTTGTCTGTCATTTTTAAGATCTCCTTTCTCCAATAGATTAAGCTTACTTTTTGAATAAAAGTGAATTCTTATACGAAAGAAAGCTATATTCCAATATTCTGGAATATAGCTTTCCACCTTAATTCTCATTAGTCTTTTTTACTGTTTGATTCATTCGCATATCTAAATTGCTTTCAATTTTCTCCATCAGTATGCGATCCTGCAAAATCTGCTTTCGATTTTCGGCTACTAATTCTTCAAAATTAAATTTTTTCTTAAGAGACATGGCAATCCACCCCTTTTAATAAAGAGTATTGCCAGAAACTTTAAATTTTATAATACATTGAATTAATTTAATGCTTGGACCATTTCTTCCATGAACTCATAATCCATCGGACCAATTTTTCTCGGTTCTTGAATAATTCCATCTGTCCCTATAAAATACGAAATTGGAGCAGCATGTATTTTATATTCATCCGCGACAGTTTGATCCCGATCCAATGGTACAGAATAGGTAAATGAAAATTCATCAATAAAGTCATGTACATCCTGCTCACTTTTTTCCATATACGTTAAATTCACCGCAATTATCTCCACTTCATCACTATACTCATCGTAAAACTCCTGCATTTCAGGCATTTCGTCACGACACGGTGGACACCAGGTATACCAGAAATTTAAAATTACCTTTTTACCTTTCAGATCTGATAATTTAAACTGTTGCCCATCAAGTGTTTCTAATTCGAAATCTGGTGCTACTTCTCCTGCTTCAAGTCCAATGCTTTCTTTTGGTGCGATTGCACCACCTTGTACATTGGTGTCACCTGTTACATCATATATATAAGGTTCTTCTTCCTCCACGTATTTTTGTTCAATAAAATTACCGATTACAATTCCAGCTAATACTAATAAAAGGCTAATTCCAAATATTTTTTTAAACAATACGTTCCTTCCCCCATTACTGAAGTTATTAAAGACAAGTATTCCAACTATATCGTATGTACTAATCGTGCATTTGTAAAGAGGTCAGGCTTAAAGTTCTTAAAATAGTCACTAATAGGAGTATCACTAGAGATGAATTCTTTTTTAATATCTCTTCTCGAACATCTCGTTGCTTTTTCAACCTTCACAGTTTAAATAAAGTGCGAAGTAACTGCTGGTTGATTACTATCAGTATGAGAACCTTCGGCGACCGCTCTGGGAAATACACTGCGCGCATCCTAAGGCATAGGTGAGCCCCTTCATGTTAACGCATTTCAGTGTCTCACCTATGCCTCTCTTCCCGCAGTATTCTCCGTGTATTTCCCAGAGCTGGTATTAAGCTTGCAAACAATTAACTGCTTAGTTATTGAATTAAAAATGGCATCACAACTTCACCAGTCCGGCATCGCTGTGGGCGGTGACTCCTGCGGGAAAAGCACGTGTCTGAAGACCTGAAGAGTGGTTTTCTCTTCGGGGCTTTAGGCCGTGCCCTGAGGTGCGCATCCGCCCGCAGCGATCCCGGACGGCCGCAAAAGCAGACGTCTTTGGAAATCAGCCTGTAGTTACGTCACTTTTTATGGTTTTGTGGATAAAATCTAAAATACATAGTAGTTACTTCGCATTTTATCTCAACTACGAGGCAGCTAACAATAATCTTTGTGATTTTTTAAAATTGTATATAAAAAAATACTCCGGCAAAATTTGCACGGAGTATTTTTAGACATCTTTATGCTTTTAATTTATCACGCAATACCATTTGTAGAATACCACCATGACGATAGTAGTCAATTTCTACATCACTTTCAAAACGGGCAACTGCATTGAATTTCGTTACTTTTCCTTGTTCATCTGTTGCTGTAATATTAATTACATCTTGTGGACGAACAGTCTCGTCAACTTCAATATTAAATGTTTCCTTACCAGTTAAACCAAGTTTTTCAGCACTTTTACCCTTTTCAAACTGTAATGGCAATACACCCATCATAACAAGGTTAGAACGGTGAATACGCTCGAAACTTTCAGCAATAACTGTTTTTATTCCTAATAAGTTAGTACCTTTGGCAGCCCAGTCACGGGAAGAACCCATTCCATAATCCTTACCACCCATAACAATAAGGCCGGTGTCAGTTTCTTGATATTTCATTGCCGCATCATAGATAGGCATTATTTCACCAGTAGGCCAGTAGGTAGTATATCCACCCTCTGTACCAGGTGCCAGTAAGTTACGGATACGTATATTTGCGAACGTACCACGCATCATAACTTCATGGTTACCACGACGGGAGCCGTACGAGTTAAAGTTTCTTGGTGATACATCTTTCTCCTGTAAATACTGCCCTGCAGGCATATCTTTTGCGATAGCCCCAGCCGGAGAAATATGATCTGTTGTAACGGAATCACCGAATAGTCCAATAGCACGTAGGTTATTTAAAGGGTCAACGGTTCCGGCTTCTTTTGTCAATCCTTCAAAGAATGGAGGATTTTGAATATATGTTGATTCATTATCCCATTCAAATAATGGCTCATCTGTCGTTTCAATGTCATTCCATTTTTTATTGGAAGCAAATACATTTTCATACTCTTTTCGGAAAATTTCCGGTGTTACAACACTGTGCACTTCCTTCTTGATTTCCTCTGATGTCGGCCAAATATCATTCATGTAAACATCATTACCATCCTGGTCTTTTCCAAGTGGTTCTTTCGTTAAATCGATATCCACCGTACCGGCAAGTGCATATGCAACAACTAGTGGAGGTGATGCCAAATAGTTAGCCTTAACTAATGGATGGATACGACCTTCAAAGTTACGGTTACCTGACAAAACAGATGATACAGTTAGATCACCATCTAAAATTGCTTTTTCTATTTCTTCACGTAGTGGACCAGAGTTACCGATACATGTTGTACAACCATACCCAACAAGGTTGAAACCTAACTCATCAAGATATTTTTGCAATCCTGCATCTTCCAAATAACGGGTAACAACCTTCGATCCTGGTGCCAATGAAGTCTTCACATAATCTGGTACCTTAAGCCCTTTTTCGATAGCTTTTTTAGCTATTAAACCTGCACCAAGCATTACATACGGATTGGATGTATTTGTACAAGATGTAATCGCAGCAATGGCAAGTGCACCTGTTTTCATTGTGCTTGAATTACCGTTAGGATGCTGGACAACAACCTGTTTATCAAATTCTGATTTATCCATTCCATATCCTTGGTTTCCTTCAGGTGCTGTGATAGCTTTATTAAATTCCTTTTTCATATTAGACAAAGAAATTAAATCCTGAGGACGTTTTGGTCCAGATAGATTTGGTTCAAGTTCAGATAAATTAATTTCTAGAACTTTCGTATATTCTGGATCCGGTTGATCAGAAGAATACCACAAATCATTGCTTTTACAATATGTTTCTACTAAATCAATCTGTTCTTCACTACGACCAGTAAGACGAAGATAGTTTAGTGACTCTTCATCGATTGGGAAGAATCCACAAGTTGCCCCGTACTCTGGTGCCATATTAGAAATAGTAGCACGGTCAGCCAATGGCATATCTTCTAGCCCAGGACCAAAATATTCTACAAATTTCCCGACTACGCTTTGCTCACGCAATACTTGCGTAACTTTTAATGCTAAGTCTGTTGCAGTTATTCCATTAGGATAGCTTCCTGTGAACTTAACACCGATAACTTCTGGAGCTGGGAAATAAGATGGTTGACCAAGCATTCCAGCTTCTGCTTCAATACCACCAACACCCCATCCAAGAACACCTAAACCATTAATCATCGTAGTGTGCGAGTCAGTACCTACCAATGTGTCTGGGTATGCATCGTATTCACCAGAATCGTTTTCCACTCCATGAACAACGTTTGCAAGATACTCCAGGTTTACCTGGTGTACAATCCCTGTTGCAGGAGGGACAGCGCGATAATTGTCAAATGCTTTTTGAGCCCAATTTAAGAATTCATAGCGCTCAGCGTTACGTTCAAATTCTAAATCCATATTTGCTTTAAGTGCATTAGCTGTACCATATTCGTCAACCTGCACAGAATGGTCAATTACAAGATCTACTGGTACTTCAGGATTAATTTCATTCGGTTCTCCGCCCATATCAACCATTGCTTTTCTTAAGGAAGCAAGGTCAACAACAGCTGGTACACCAGTGAAATCCTGAAGAATTACGCGGGATGGTTTAAAAGGAACGTCTGTTGCAATTCCCTTCTTTGTACCCCATTTGGCAAGTTCTTCAACATGTTCATCTTTGATTTGTCGTCCATCATGTTGACGTAATAAAGATTCTAAAAGAACACGGATAGAAAATGGTAAACGTCCTACCTTACCAATACCAGACTCTTCCAGGCTTTTTAAACGGTAATAATTGTATTTTTTTCCGTTTAAATCAAACTGTTTTTTTGCATTATACACGTTGCTTTCAGTCATCATGTTACCCCTTTCATTTCCTTCTGATTAACTAAATGTTCGCTTCAAATAAGGGACCTTCAAAAAAATCTTCCCTTTTCACAACACTATCTCAAACTAAGTATGCCTTCAATACTAATAATATAGGAACCTATGAGATAAAACAATTGATTAGCGCAAACTTGCATATATAATTATGTTATGCATTTCGATAACTTTTGCTTATACTAAATCAAGAAGGACTTAACAACAAGTTATCATCGTATCGTTAATCAATATTCGGTTAAGGGGAAAATCAACTGAAAGATACTACCCTTTCTTGTGTTTTGTTTAATATGTAATGTAGCTTCATGGGATTTGAGAATTTGCTTTGTAATTAGTATTCCTAAACCAGTCCCGCTTTGCTTCGTCGTAAAAAAAGGTTCCCCGAGTTTATGTAAAATGTCCGTTGGTATGCCATTCCCTTCATCAGCTATAAAAATATCCACACTTTCTTGTTTGCATTCGACTGAGACGGTAACTGTTCCACCCTCATCCATCGCTTCAATTGCATTCTTAACCAAATTGATTAATACTTGCTTAATCTGTGAACGATCACAAACGATTTCACCTTGAATTGGTTGTATGACAACAAGCTCGATATTTTTCATCTTGGCTTGGGCTTGCAACAGTATGAATACTTCATCGATCATCGCTTGGATGGTTTCTCTCTTTCTATTTTCTGCTAGGGGTTTCGAGATAAATAATAGTTCAGATGTTATGGCTTCTATTTTATTAATCTCATCAATCATCACATGAAAATATTCTTCTTTGTGACTGATCCCAGCTTGAAGTAGTTGCAGAAAACCTTTTAAAGATGTAAGTGGATTACGTATTTCATGGGCGATACCCGCAGCTAACTGGCCAGCAATGGACATCTTTTCAGAACGTATCATCATTTCTTCCGTTTCCTTTTTATATGTAATATCATTTAAATATACTAAAAAATAAAAGGTACCACCAAGTTCATGCCTATACTGATCTAACTTGCATTCTAACAATACGGTCCTGCCATCTTTATTCAGAACATTTACATTTACATTTTTACTTGCTTCAGGAGTTTCCTGTATCTGCTTTCTTACATATTCAACATCTTTATCTGTCAACCATTCATACCAATAGGTTCCAATCAAATCAGAAGCCTTATAACCCGTAAGATTTTCAATCGATTGTGCGATATATAGTAATTTTCCAGCACTATTTGCTAGAATAAACACACCGTCACTATTCTTTTCGATCCATTTGAGAATATTAGGAGGCAATCCAAAAAAATCCTTAATATCCCGTAGATTATCAGTTTTTTATAATACTCTGAATCCCCATCCTCATAATTATTTGTATCCATACCTGCTCCCCTTTCAAAAAGCTCTTATCTCTATTATATGTATGATTAAGTTGAATAGAATATGATGCTTGTCTATCTTAATTCGTGCTATTATAATGAAAGTAATGGTAATCTTTTAATAACACTTAATTTATAAGTAATCTTACTACAAAAATGACAAAAGATAAATTAAATGTTGAAAAAATTAACCATTATTTGTAAATAACAGGAAAGAATTAGGTGAATAAAGTGTCAGTAATTCTTATATTATGGGGATTTTTGCTTATTAGCTTAATGGCAATTGGTGGATATTTTATGTTTCGAAAGTTCCTTAAGAAGTTGCCGAAAGATGATGGTAAATCGGTTATGGATTGGGAAGAATATTATATGGAAAAGACTAGACATATGTGGAAGGCGCCAGAAAAATACTTACTCGAGGAATTAGTATCTCCAGTTCCAGAACTGTTCAGAGATGTGGCCAGACACAGGATTGCCAGTAAGATTGGAGAAATAACATTAGAAAAAGAGCAGGATTACATTAGTCAGACTACATTAATTGAAGGGTACATTCTGGCAACCCCCAAACGTGACCATAAATTTTTAAGAAAAAAACTAAAACAGAAGGAAATAGATGTCAAACCATATGAACATCTTTTCAAACTATCAACAGCAGATTATAGTGATAACTGGGAAACGAAATATAAATAAAGATAATGCGCCTAACAACAGTTAAGCGCATTATCTATAGCTCAGCTTTTTTAATTGTAAAAATTGATAGAGCATCGCAATCCTCCAAGTAAAAATCATACCAAATGCAAGTATGAAAAACATTCCACTGGTCTCAGCGAGAGAAATTTGACTACCTACAAGAAGTTTAATGATAATTCTAGCAACAAGTAGACCAATTAATATTAACGGAAAAGCCCTTGATGGTACTAGAAAAATATCATCATCCCTAATCTCAAACTTCGATGATTTAATAAGAAATATTGAAAAAAACATTCCCACCACAAAAGCCTCGAGTACTTGTATCCAAGCAATTTGGAATACTGGAAAAACAAACATTAGAGCACCAGTACTCATAAAAAGAGGTGGTAGTACTATTTTTTTAATGGAAGCTGGCTTTTTGGATGCTCTTAGACGCACAACAATCATTGCAGAAGCCATTAAAGCTGCACCTACAGTGCTTGCAACTAACCAAAACATTTCACATCACTCTCTCGTATACATGTATCAATGCTAAAGTAATTCCATCAGAATCGTCACCTGTTATTGGTCTTCTGCAATCGATAAGATAATTGTCATAACGACACCGACAACAGTAAAATAAACCCCGAAGTCAAATAACATAGCTGTTGCCAGCTCTACTTCTCCAAATATTGGAAACGTAAAATAACCAAATGTATGGGATAAAAATGGTACATTAAAGATGAATGAACCTAGACCGGTTGCGATTGCAATAAGTAAACCAATAGGAATGAGCATTGTAAAATTGATAGGAAGCATTTTTTTCACAGTAAGACTTCCATATGCCATATTTAATAGTAATATTGCTCCCGAAGTCATCAATCCTCCGACAAACCCGCCCCCAGGTGAATTATGTCCAGCAAATAGTAAATATACCGCAAAACCTAATAAAAGAAAGGCTATCAAAGATGTTGTCGTCTGTAAAATCATATTATTCGGCTTGTAGTTGTCCATAACAAAAATCCCCTTTACCTATACTGATATATATAAGAGTAATATAATATCAGCTAAAAATCCATTAAAATCCCGAAAAACCAAACCATCCTGCTAAAAATGCAGTTAGTTTTGTCATCCAGTCAAAGAACAAGGCAACACCCATGAATATCATAATCCATCCACCTATCTTGACAAAGCGTGCACTGTGTTTTTTTATCCAGCTCAATTTTCCAATAAAGAGGGATAAGAGTAAAAATGGAATGGAAAACCCCAGTATATAACTAATCATCATAATCATACCGATATCTGGATTGGTTGCAGCTAACGAAAGTACAATTGCAAGAATTGGCCCTGTACACGGTGTCCAGCCAAGTGAGAAGGCCATTCCAATTATAATGGAACCAAAGTATCCTGCAGGGCGATTTTTGAATTGAATCTTTCTGTCTTTCATTAGAAATTCGAAATTTAGTACACCGACAATTACCAAACCAAAGAAAATAATTAAAATTGCTCCAATTTGCCGAATCATATCCTGATAAGTCAGTAGAAACTCAGAAATATGTGTAGTTGTAAATCCGATCATAATAAAAATACTTGAGAAACCAATTAGGAAACAAATCGTATGTATGAGTGCTTTCTTATTAACCTTCTTATTTTCTTCTTTGATTTCGCTTACACTCATCCCAGTAATATACGATAAAAATACCGGATAAAGCGGCAATACGCATGGTGATATAAACGATAAGAATCCTGCCCCAAATGCGAGGAATATATTTATTTCTGTCATTGTAACCCTCCTAGTTATCCATCATTAATTCTAACAGATTCAGTAGTAAAAGAAACGATTTGAATTTGGCAAAATGAGGAGTATTTATAAAAGGTGATAAAAAAGACAATAAACTTTCACATATAAAGACCACTTTTCCCGCTCATTGCTGGAAAAAGTGGTCTTTACGTAAAGTAGACATATTAGTGCTTAAAGTACAAAGGTAGTTAACCAAATAACATTTCATCTATGTGAAAACAGATTAGTTAATACAATATAACACCATTATACATCAAGGGTTACTTCTCATTTTGATTGTTCATTGAACGCATCATCTGATTAATTTTCTTTTGTGATGGCTTTTGCCCCATTTGCATCATTAAAGTTCGAAGCATTTGCTCATTAATCGGTGGATTCTTTTTTAGATAACTCATCATATATTTTCTTGCAATAAAAAACCCAAGAGCAACACCAGCAATTAATGCTGCTATAGCAATTAGTACGACCCAAATTGTGCCCATTTCTAGATTTTCCTCCTTCGTGTTGTCTCTTCTATAGTATATTAAATTAGTGGTAAGAATACAATACTTGTCTTACCTTGTGGATATTCTTTTGTTGAATAATAGGAGAAATCCAACCGTAATTTGATACATTTCTTCCCTTCACAAATAGAAAAGGGTGAATGTCCTGAAGCATTGGGAATAATATTAGGACGGCTTCCTGAAGATGGTGACATTGAAAATTTAATAATCCATTCTCTACTTGGAGACGGATAGATTGGTCTTTTCTACGAATATAAATGGCTTGCCCTACTGTATAGATAGTTATATTTTTTTCAGTACGATTATTCAAGTGAGAAATAATTTCATGATATTGAATATCACGAGCAATATATGTGTATTGAGATTTTAAATCATTCCTGTCAGGTTCTGCTTCATATTCTTTCAAAAATCGTAAAAGAATATCACTTTTATGGAAGTAATTTTTCGCAACTTCTTTTTCAATCCAATAAATAGAGTATTCATACATTTCTATATTCCTCCCTCTATCTTTTATTATAATTAAAGAGGATTTAGAAAGTTGTCATATTATAATGCAAATACTAACTACTTTTGTCGAATTCAAAGAAGATTACCTGTCGTAAGCATTTCACACTAAAAAAGATGGCTCTTAACTTGAAAGAACCATCTTTTTTAATAATGCATAAGAATTTGGCAGCAATTAACCCACGGACATGAACAACACTGCAAGTTTCATGTACTTTAGCGTATTTGACCTCCCTCGCCTCTGTACTCTAAATCAACATCAGCTAAAGGGAAGTCCATACGTCGCTATCTGGGCACTTCCACTTTTGTTCTTATTATTTTAAAACTTTTTCAACATGACTGATTACATTTTCTACTGTAAAGCCATATTCCTCTATCACTTTATCACCATTAGCAGAAGCACCGAAACGATCTATTCCGATAACAGCACCTTGGTCACCAACATAACGTGCCCAACCAAATGATGAAGCCATTTCGATTCCAACACGTGCTTTAACTTGTGGTGGAATTACTTGGTTCCTATATGCCGCGTCTTGTTGTTCAAAACGATCCCATGATGGCATACTTACAACACTTACATCAATACCCTTCTCTTTTAGAGCTTCTTGAGATCTTACAGCAAGCTGTACTTCAGAACCCGTTGCAAGTAATAGTGCATCAGGTGTTTCTTTATCTGATTTACTTACTACATAGGCACCTTTTTTAACACCTTCATATGCATTTTCATTTGTTCCTTCAAGTGTAGGTAAATTTTGTCTTGTTAAGACTAATGCTGTCGGTTGATCAGTTGATTCGATTGCAAGTCTCCATGCTGCCTGTGTTTCATTTCCGTCAGCTGGTCTTATCAATGAAAGTCCAGGAATGGCACGTAATCCTGCTATTTGTTCGACAGGTTCGTGTGTTGGCCCATCTTCTCCAACCGCAATAGAATCATGTGTAAACACATACGTAACCGGCACATTCATGATAGAAGCTAAACGAATTGCTGGTTTTAAGTAGTCACTGAAGACAAAGAATGTACCAGCATATACGTTGAGACCACCGTGTAATGCCATACCATTTAGTGCTGCACCCATCGCATGCTCACGTACACCAAACCAGATATTTCTGCCTGCATAGTCTCTTCTTGTGAAATCAGCATCATCATTCATGTACGTTTTATTTGAACCTGCTAAATCTGCACTTCCTCCGAAAAGATTAGGTACTGATTTTGCAATTCCATTTAAAACCTCACCGGATGATGCACGTGTTGCAAGTGCTTTTTCTTCAGGCTTGTATACAGGAAGTTCTTTGTCCCAATTAGCAGGCAGTTCACCTTTTAGTGCTAATTCAAATTCCTCTGCAAGTTCTGGATATTTTTCTTTATAGTTTTCAACCAAATTATTCCACTCAGTTTCTTTCTCTATACCGTTGTCCACAATTTTCGCTTTGAAATCTGCATATACCTCTTCAGGTACATGGAAATCTTCATGTGTCCATTTATAATATTCTTTCGTTAACTTCACTTCATCCAATCCAAGTGGTGCACCATGTGAGGATGCAGAAGCAGATTTATTTGGTGAACCATAACCAATAATCGTTTTAATTTCAATTAAAGTTGGTTGTTCTGTGTTAGCTTGTGCTTCTTTAATTGCGCTTCGGATTGCATTTAAATCGTTACCATCTTCTACCTGAATAACCTGCCAACCATAAGCTTTAAAGCGTTGATCTGTATTATCAGAGAAAGAACGGTTTAATTCACCATCAAGTGAGATATCATTGGAATCATATAGTGCGATTAATTTACCTAGTCCTAAATGTCCTGCAAATGAAGCAGCTTCATGGGAAATACCTTCCATCAAATCACCGTCACTAACAAGAGCATATGTAAAATGATCCACAACAGACATATCTTCTTTGTTGAACTTCGCTCCAAGATGCGCTTCTGCCATTGCCATACCAACAGACATTGCTAGACCTTGACCAAGTGGACCTGTTGTTGCTTCGACACCATCTGTATGGTTTACTTCAGGATGTCCCGGTGTTCTTGAATCCCACTGGCGGAAATTCTTTAAATCATCAATGGTAACATCATATCCAGACAAGTGAAGCAAACTGTAAAGCAACATAGAACCATGCCCAGCAGAGAGTACAAATCTATCTCTATTAAACCATTTTGAACTTTTCGGATTGTGATTCATAAAGTCTGTCCAAAGTGTGTATGCCATCGGTGCAGCCCCCATTGGAAGACCCGGATGACCTGAGTTAGCTTTTTCTATTGCATCAATTGCTAATGTACGAATCGTATTGACGGATAGTTGTTCAATATTTTCTGACATAATTATTACTCCTTTCAATTTTAAGTGGTTATTCCAAAGGTCGGTTAAAATGAAGCGATGAATTTATTTGCCTTTTTATCCTCATTTTAGAACACGCACTTTAAGGAAATTAATATCCTATTACATTCTATAATGAAAAGCTCTTTACAACAAGTGATTACATTCAATTAGTTTGTCAACCAAATTAAATATAGTGTTCTGCTCATTCTAGGTTTCCTAGTTTTTTTTATTCTTACTCTGAAGATCACGTACTTTTTGAGGTGTTACATCTTTACCTTCAGGATCGATAACAGTCATTGATTTAAACTGGTTTTTGAAAGATCCCCTGACATTGTCCAGATACTCTTCTCTCAATGTTTTTTGTTCCACTTTTTCCTTTTCTGTTAACCCTTCATTTTTTGCTTTTTTTGCTAATATATTAATACGCGCAAGCTTTTCTTTTGATAGCATTTCATTAACCTCCCGGTAAATTCAACAAATTAAAAAGGCAAGAATTTTGAGTATTCCTGCCCTTATATCGTACGCTACCATGCTTGGATATTCAAGTGTTTTGGGATTCTAGATATCTCCTATGTACCGTCGCTTTAGAGACATTATAACCTAGACCATTCAACGTTTTTGTTATTTCATCAAACGTCAACTTATTATTTCTTAAGCGTATAACCTCTTCGATGGGAAATGAAATCCGTTCCCTTCCTGGTGCCTTATTGCTATTGGAAAGATTCTGTCTTGGATTATAACCCTCACTTACCGCCTTTTTCATCCCTCTTTTTATTTTCATATTGTGGATCTTACGTTGGTATTCCTCGACAATTCCAACAATTTGAAGCACCATGGAGTCCGACTCCGTCAATTCCAGTTCACCTTCATGGATTGCAGTATAAATTGGAATACGTAACTTTTGAAGCTGATGAAATAGAGCGATTTTCGTATTTCCTCTGCCAAGTCTTGTTTCATCCTGAATCAGTAAGCAATTTGCTTTCTTTTCCGAAAAGTAATCCAACATTTTAAAAATACCATCCCGTTCAATATCATATCCGCTCACCTGCTCTTCAATCGAGTCGATGACAGTAAAATTATATTTATCGGCAAGCCGGAGTAATTCCTCTTTTTGCCGTGCTAATGATGTTTCCTGTGTTTTCTTGTCTGTGCTCACACGACAGTAAATAATTGCATTCAACCTTTGACCCTCCCAACTAATAAATTTACTTAACCACTAATAATCATGGAAAAGTATAGGAAACCCAATGATAAAGCAAAAGCAATTAAATAAAAAGCATCCGTTTTTGAAATTCTTTCAAACATAATATAGTCCCCCTTAAAGTTATTTAGAACTAATGTTCGTATAAACAAAGTATACTACCGAACATACGGTCCTGTCAATATTTTTTAGAACGAATGTTTGCTTATCTACATTAAAAATGGTAAACTACTATTAATTAATCCTATGATAGAGGTGAATTATAGATGACAAAACTTTCAAATAGACAGCAAATGATTCTTGATTTTATAAAAAGTGAAGTAAAGCTAAAAGGTTATCCACCATCCGTTCGTGAAATAGCGGTAGCTGTTGGCCTTGCTTCCAGTTCGACTGTGCATGGACATCTCGAAAGGATAGAAAGCAAAGGTTACATTCGAAGAGATCCTACGAAACCCAGAGCAATTGAGATTCTTGAACATTCCGACGAAAATCAAATCCCCAAAAACGAAGCACGATATGCACCGGTAATTGGAAAAGTAACAGCTGGGCTTCCTATCACTGCTGTGGAGAATATAGAAGAATTCATCCCATTACCAAGTTCTACTTCAAGTCCGGATGACAATTTATTTATTCTTGTAATTGACGGCGAAAGTATGATAGAAGCGGGGATTCTTGATGGAGATATGGTTATTGTAAAACAGCAAAACACTGCGGAGAACAGTGATATTGTAGTGGCCATGACAGAAGATAACGAAGCTACTGTAAAACGGTTTTTCAAGGAAAAAGGTCATATCCGTCTACAGCCGGAAAATGCTACAATGGATCCTTTAATTTATCCAAATGTTACAATCTTAGGAAAAGTAATCGGGTTATACAGAAATATTCATTAAAAAAGTGGCTTTTATCATTAGTTAAAACCGCTTATTCCGAGAAAAACTTTAAGAGCCATCATAAATTGATGGCTCTTATTCACTCCCACCCCAAAATAGTTCCGTAACATCTGGTAAATTTATCTATTTATAAAGGAATGAGGACTTCACAACATGGTTGAGTATATTTCAAGATTCTTAAACTCGTTTAGCCTATTGTACAGTCATAAGTAGGTGAAAAAGCTAAAGGCATATAATAGCACCTGTCTTAAAGTACCTCGATTAATCGGATGTCCCTTTGCAAGTTTCCAATAAATAGTAAAAATCTGTCTATTGTTACACATTTATCTTTTACTAATTTATAATTTTACATGGTTTACATTTTTATAATCTGCCTATAATGCTAAGAATAAACATTGAAGGCGGTAATTTTATATATGAATATCATTGAGTTAATAATAAGAATTGCAATTGGCTTTATCGTGCTATTTACCCTAACAAGAATGATGGGAAGAAAAGAAATTAGCCAAATGACTTTTTTTAACTTTGTTTCTGCCATTGCAATTGGTTCAGTAACCGCAAATCTGGTAGTCAATCAAAACCTTAGCATTCATAATGGAGTTATAGCACTTATTGGATGGTCTCTTTTCACTTTAATTATGGACTTTATTGACATCAAATCAAAAAAGTTAAGGAAAATCGTGACTGGTGATCCTGTAATTGTCATAAAAGAAGGAAAGATAGTTGAAAAGGCATTTCATAAAACCAGATTGGATTTAGATTCATTGAATGCCATGTTAAGAAAACAAAAGATATTTAGTATGGCAGACGTTGATTATGCTATATTTGAAACGGATGGTAAATTATCGGTTATGAAAAAAGAGGATAAAAAAGTACTGACCAAAATGGATATGAATATACCTACCATATCAAAAGTTTTTCCTATTCCAACAGAAGTTATATCGGATGGTAAGATACTAACTAAAAATTTAGGAAATTTAAACCTTAATACTGATTGGTTATCTCAACAACTAAAGCAACTAAATATCAATTCGGCTTCGGAGGTTTTTTTTGGACAGATTCAAACCGATGGAACCCTATTCGTGGATAAGAAAAAGAAGGATTAAAGGCTTGAAGTCTTTTATTGATTTTGGTACATTGGTCCTTCCCTATAGTAAGTAGTAGCTGCTACACCGGTATTAATATAGGTGAAACATAATAAAAAGTTGAGTGTAATCGTATATGACCCACTCAACTTTTTATAGTTAAATTCCTCGTCCTGTTGCCCCTGGACTAGTATTTGAATTTTTACGGTTATTCGTTTTTGGATCTACGTTATTCGCTCGTTGGCTATTATTTGGAAAGTCCGTTTTTCCTCTATTTTGATTTTTAACAAATTTATCTCGTTCTTGGCTTGTCATCATTATTCCTCCTTCACTAATTAAAATACCCAACTGCATTTACTTTAACCTGTCAGAATAAACGGAGGTTTATAATAGTTACATCATGGGTTTTTTCAGGAGTCACAGGAGTATTATTAAACTAAAAATACATATAATCCCCATATAGATTAACAATAGAAGTTAAGTTAAAAAATTTAATACAAACTACTTACCAGAATGGAGGAATTACTATTGGATAAAATAAAAAGAAATTTACCAACGGAACATATACCTGTTGCTCCAGGTATGGACCCAGAGAGTTCGTACGGAGAAAAGGCAACCAAGTCTGAAATTAAAAAAGGTGAATCAACTACTGTTACAAGACTTACCTATGATGAGTATGACCCAAGTAAAAGTTAAATAAAATTCACCTTTAGAGAAAATGGTGGCATACATGAGGATATTCTGCGCTTTATGAGTTTTTACAGGGTAGTTCCTTGGTAACTTAATATCCAAAACCTTAATAAACGATATAGAGAATTTAATGAACAACGATAAAAGCACTTGAAATAAAATTCCAGCGCTTTTATCGTTTTAATTAGTTCTATTTTAGTAAACCATACTAATATTGTGATAATACTTAAATTCCAAAAGATTATTTGCTGGATCAGTCAAGAAAAATGTCATATGTTCTTCCTTTTTGCCTTCAAATCTAACCATTGGCTTTGCAAAAAAAGGAAGTTCCTGTTTAATGGCAAGTTCCAAAGCCTGGTTATATTCAACCTTGTCTAAAAAGGTAATGCCATAATGCCGAGGGTACATTTTTGGTTTTTCATCAATATCATCCGGGCTTAAATGGCACACAACCTGGTCACCAAAATAATCGAATGTTACTCTATCATCATACCTTCGGGCAAGCTCACATCCAAGTCTTTCATAAAAATCCACCGTTTCATCCAGATCTTTACATGGAATTGCTAAATGAAATACTTTATTCGTGTCTCTCATCGTATTCTCTCCTTTGAATAATATTTTTACAAGTGAAAGTTAAATGTATCAGACCGTAATCCTAAACGAAGCGTCTCCAATGAAATAACATCTGATAAGGCTATATTTGCAAGGTTTACATCTTGCCCAAAATATTTAATAAAAAAAGTCTGCATTTTTGTATTTGGAGCTTCAAAAATAAGCTTATCAATGGGTATCCCTGAACCTAAAATCTCTTCAAAGATATCACTTCTAATCTCTCCATTTTCTAAGCAAATTCCACTGGTCCCACTTTCTCTTGCTTCGGTGATAACCTTATTCGCTCCAGCTTCTAAATCCTCATGAATGCTTTCTATCCATTCCAGGGAGTCCTGATTATCAGCTCTAAAATTGTCTTTATTGCCGACTTCACTGAAAACCACAAACTCACTTGAAAAGTCTTTAATGAATTTTGCCTTCTCACTGTTAGGAATCGTTATTGTACCATTTGAAATTTCTACATAACTACAGTGAAACCTTTTACAAAGGTTAAAATACATTTCCGTTTTACCCTGGCTTAAATATTTTTCAAAAAGTGTACCACCAAAGAAAAAATTAATGTCAATTTCCTGCAAAGCCTCTATTTTCTGTTCCAGCAAAGGAGTTATTAGTGAAGTACCCCAACCAAACTTAACGAAATCAATATAGCCACTAGAACTATTGACGGTGTCCATAAATAAGTTCAAGGGGGCACCGTTGTCTATTAAAATTGTTAAACCACTTTCTCTTGGTTTCATGGTCCTTTCCGGCAAATTCAGTCCCGATTCTATCATATGCTAACCCTCTCAATCATTGGTGTCCTACTAAATTTATTTACTTCCATTACAAAATCTGAATTTAGTTCCTTCGCACATAAAAAAATGTCTTCCTCTTTAAAATTCGGTTCACTCTTGTCAAAAAATTTTTGAGCCGCAGATGAATTAAGAATTCTTTTAATTACTTCATTCTTTGTAATTGCATCAGATTCTTGCAAAATACTAGTTATATATTCTGCACAAGCCAGGTCATCGTCTCCAAAAGGATGTGATGCAATAATATTAACTTTACTCGTTTCTACCATTTTCTCTTTAATAAAAAGCGCTGTTTGTTTTGCATTCGTAAAACCGGTCACAAACACTTGTTCCGATGATAAATTGTTTAAGGTTGCACGTACGCCATTCGTAGTCATTTGAACAAGTGTCCTATCTCTAAGATTTTTATCATTAATGTGGTGAGGTGAGTTATCTAGATTAAATCCCTCTATCGATAAACCGCCAACTTCTCCTGCTAGTAAAAATTCAGGATGTTCCTTATGGATTCGAAATGCCTGTTTTACCGTCTCTGCAAGGAATATATTGCAAGCACCTCGTAAAAAGGCATAATGAGCTACAGTAAAGGCTCTTATCACATCAATTACAATAGTAATATTAGCAGCTTCCGGAGAAGGTGCCCTTCCTTGGTATATATTAACCTGCATATACTATTCTCCTTAATTATTTGATGTATCGTTTTAATCCTTTCCCCCTTCAATTAGCTATGTTAAGTATATTCGCCTAGATGATTTTGGTTACTGTTTAAGTGAACCGATTCTTTCGGGAGAATTTCCTTAACAATCATTTGCCATATTGAATATATTTATTCTAAGGCAAATACCTAGTAACAATTGGAGGAAAAATACTAAACCATTAAATCTATACCATATGGAGGATTACCATGGAGAAAATATCAACCTTTTGTAATTGGGGTAAACAATTACAGAGATCAGGAAGGTGGGCAATTTCCAAAAATATTAGAATATGGACTGCACCACATCTAATCAGGAGCTATAAAACGTGTTACTTATAATACTTGCCTGTATCATTGCCTGCTTTTTTGCTATTAATATTGGAGCAAGCGGCGCTGCAGCTTCGATGGGTATAGCATACGGTTCCGGGGTGCTGCAAAACAAGAAAACCGCACTGCTCATTTGTGGGATAGGTGTATTTCTCGGAGCTGCATTTGGAGGAGGAGAAGTTGCTAAAACATTAGGTTCAGAAATAATACCAGAAAATATCGTTTCAGTTAATGTTGCTCTTATTATACTTACCGCTGCATCAATTTCTCTCTTTATAGCAAATATTAGTGGTATTCCTCTATCTACCAGCGAAGTGACTGTAGGAGCTATCGTTGGGGTTGGTATTGCTTATCAAGCATTATACATTAAAACAATCGTCATAATTTTCCTGTTTTGGTTACTTGTCCCTCTCATTTCATTTCTACTGGCCTATTTAGCTAACAAGGTAATTAAAATAATGGATAAAAAGTTATATTTCCTCTCGAAAGGAAACTGGCCAAAAATATTGGCCATATTAGTCATCCTCACAGGATTTTTAGAAGCCTTTTCTTCTGGGATGAATAATGTAGCCAATGCAATGGGACCTATTATCGCCGCTGGGATTATTGATATGAAATATGGGATTATAATCGGAGGGTTATTTGTTGCTTCAGGAGCATTTTTTCTCGGGGCTAACGTAATTGAAACAAATGGTAAAAAGATAACAAATCTGAGTTTATTACAAGGGTCGGCAGTATCCGGAATTGGGGCATCTTTAGTTATAATTGCTTCCGTCTTCGGTATTCCAGTCCCACATACTCAAATAACAACCTGCAGCATTATGGGCATAGGGGCTTCCGACAAGGGAAAGGAAATATGGAAAAAGGCTATAGTTGTAAAATTGGCTAAAACTTGGGTTATTTCACCCGTTTTTTCCCTTGTAATCTCCTATAATTTAGTCAAACTATTTATAGACTTTGATTTTTCGGGAGTAGCAATATTATTTGTTTTTATTATATTCGTCTATTGCGTAAATTTGTGGAAACCTGGCCGGAAAAGTCAGTCAATAGTAGTTGAAAAAATAGTAACTAAAAAATAAGTTGGTAATTAAACAAAATAATATAAGAGTAAGTTTTAGTTTTTGGAGAGTTAATCATTTGTAAGACTCTTATTAGAAATTCTGTTTTTCAAATTGTGCTAAGTGAAACAAAACATTAACTTTACATTTATTTAATGGTCAAAACTCTCAAATCAAAAAAAATCCCCTCTCATATCACTTTAATCGTTGATGAGAGGGGATTTTATTATTTTATTTACCAACTAGCCTTTTTTAGGCCAGGTACTTGTCCTTTATGTGCAAATTTACGGAGACAGATTCGACATAACTGAAATTTTTTCAATACACCATGTGGTCTTCCGCAATGATGACAACGAGTGTATTCGCGGGCATAATATTTTTGATTCTTTTGTTGCTTTACAATTAAAGACGTTTTTGCCATACGGTCTCCTCCTTACTCTTCAATTGGATTTTAAATTAAAAAGAAGCTAATACGAGATACCGTATTAGCTTCTTTTAATTTGCCTGGCGGCGTTCTACTCTTGCAGGGGCAAAGCCCCAACTACCATCGACGCTGAAGAGCTTAACTTCTGTGTTCGAGATGGAAACAGGTGTGACCTCTTCGCTATTGCTACCAGACCTTCCTTAAAAATAAGGACAAATTTTATTATATACATTTTCATATGAAAATGCAAGGTATTTTTTAGTTTATACCTTAAAAACTAAATAAGAGTAAATCAACACATCAATAAAGAAGTTTAGTTAAGTCCTCGA